>NZ_LN879468.1:2017916-2110416 GCF_001403635.1 Clostridium massiliamazoniense | reverse complement strand
ATTTAGATAGAATTTAGGAAAGTTATTTAGAGAACTGTATCTATTTATCTTTAACTTATAGAAATCTGAAGTGAAAAGTATTAGTTATCACATAAAACCATTGAACTACCTTAGACATAAAACTAGAAAGATTCTTTTAGATAACTAATATTATATTACAGTTAGAATATTTCTATTATATGTACGCATAGACTTTAAGAATATATTTGAGATATGTAGATTGAATATTTTACGAGTAGATCTATTTTCTATCCTCAACCTCATATATTGATTTTTATGATTACTCTATAATTGGTACAACTATCAGTTGTGCAGTTATCCTACATAATTTGAATTATAGGTTGCAGATAAGCAATCTAAAACAGCGACTTCTTTGTAAAAAGTGTTAATGCTATTAGAAAATTAGGAATATGGTAGATACTATTTATAAATAAAACTAATAAATAGTAATCTTATATTATTTTTATTTTATAGCAAAAAAAAAATCACTTGCATTTGCAAGTGATTGGTGGCTCACCGGGGAATCGAACCCCGGACACCATGATTAAAAGTCATGTGCTCTACCGACTGAGCTAGTGAACCATATGACCTGGCAACAACCTACTCTCCCACACGGTCACCCATGCAGTACCATCGGCTTTCTTAGGCTTAACCTTCGTGTTCGGAATGGGAACGGGTGTTACCCTAAGAAACATAATTACCAGATTAGAGAATTTGTTCTCTGAAAATTGCACTAAATATGTGATTCTACTTATTAGATCAAGCCCTCGACCTATTAGTATCGGTCAGCTGAACATGTTACCATGCTTACACCTCCGACCTATCAACCTTGTAGTCTTCAAGGGGTCTTACTAGATTACTCTATGGGAAATCTTATCTTGAGGGGGGCTTCACGCTTAGATGCTTTCAGCGTTTATCCCTTCCCGACGTAGCTACCCAGCTGTGCTCCTGGCGGAACAACTGGTACACCAGAGGTCAGTCCATCCCGGTCCTCTCGTACTAAGGACAGCTCCTCTCAAATTTCCTACGCCCGCGACGGATAGGGACCGAACTGTCTCACGACGTTCTGAACCCAGCTCGCGTGCCGCTTTAATGGGCGAACAGCCCAACCCTTGGGACCTACTTCAGCCCCAGGATGCGACGAGCCGACATCGAGGTGCCAAACCTCCCCGTCGATGTGAACTCTTGGGGGAGATCAGCCTGTTATCCCCGAGGTAGCTTTTATCCGTTGAGCGATGGCCCTCCCACGAGGAACCACCGGATCACTAAGCCCGACTTTCGTCCCTGCTCCACCTGTATGTGTCGCAGTCAGGCTCCCTTCTGCCTTTGCACTCTTCGAACGATTTCCGACCGTTCTGAGGGAACCTTTGGGCGCCTCCGTTACTTTTTAGGAGGCGACCGCCCCAGTCAAACTGCCCACCTAACAATGTCCTGTGACCAGATTCATGGCCTCCAGTTAGAATTCCAGTACTATCAGGGTGGTATCCCAAGGTTGGCTCCACTAAGACTGACGTCCTAGCTTCAAAGCCTCCCACCTATCCTGTACAGACAATACCGAAATTCAATGCTAAGCTACAGTAAAGCTCTACGGGGTCTTTCCGTCCAATCGCGGGTAGCGAGCATCTTCACTCGCACTACAACTTCGCCGGATTTGCAGTTGAGACAGTGCCCAAATCATTACGCCATTCGTGCGGGTCAGAACTTACCTGACAAGGAATTTCGCTACCTTAGGACCGTTATAGTTACGGCCGCCGTTTACTGGGGCTTAAGTTCATACCTTCGCTTGCGCTAAGCATTCCCCTTAACCTTCCAGCACCGGGCAGGCGTCAGCCCCTATACATCAGCTTACGCTTTAGCAGAGACCTGTGTTTTTGCTAAACAGTTGCTTGGGCCTATTCTCTGCGGCCTACTCTCGTAGGCACCCCTTCTCCCGAAGTTACGGGGTCAATTTGCCGAGTTCCTTAACTGCAATTCTTCCGCCGGCCTTAGGATTCTCTCCTCACCTACCTGTGTCGGTTTGCGGTACGGGCACTACTTCTCTCTCTAGACGCTTTTCTTGGCAGCGTGGAATCAGATACTTCAGCTCCGTAGAGCCTTCCCCATCACATCTCAGAATTGTTAAGGCGGATTTGCCTACCTTAACTCCCTAAATGCTTAGACTAGCTAATCCAACAGCTAGCACATCCTATCCTCCTGCGTCACGCCATCGATAATAACGATGGTAGTGGTACTGGAATATCAACCAGTTGTCCATCGCCTACGCCTTTCGGCCTCGGCTTAGGTCCCGACTAACCCTCAGCGGACGAGCCTTCCTGAGGAAACCTTAGGTTTTCGGCCTGTGAGATTCTCACTCACATCTCGCTACTAATGCCAACATTCTCACTCGTAATCAGTCCACCACTCCTTACGGTATGACTTCAGCCCGATTACGACGCTCCTCTACCACTTGAATAAATTCAAGTCCGTAGCTTCGGTGGTAAGTTTAGCCCCGTTACATTTTCGGCGCAGGATCTCTCGACTAGTGAGCTATTACGCACTCTTTAAATGAGTGGCTGCTTCTAAGCCAACATCCTAGTTGTCTTAGAAATCCCACATCCTTTCCCACTTAACTTACACTTTGGGACCTTAGCTGACGATCTGGGCTGTTTCCCTTTTGACCACGGGTCTTATCACTCGTAGTCTGACTGCCGGGGTACGAGTATCTGGCATTCGGAGTTTGATAAGGTTCGGTAAGCGCTATGCCCCCTAGCCCATTCAGTGCTCTACCTCCAGTACTTAATTACCCGACGCTAGCCCTAAAGCTATTTCGAGGAGAACCAGCTATATCCGAGTTCGATTGGAATTTCTCCGCTATCCACAGCTCATCCCATGCTTTTTCAACAGCAACGTGGTTCGGTCCTCCACGAAGTTTTACCTTCGCTTCAACCTGGCCATGGATAGGTCACCCGGTTTCGGGTCTACGACATGCTACTAGTTGCCCTATTCAGACTCGGTTTCCCTTCGGCTCCGTACCTTAAGTACTTAACCTCGCAACATATCGTAACTCGTTGGCTCGTTCTACAAAAAGCACTTCATCACCCTCATAAGGGGCTTTGAACGGTTGTAGGCATACGGTTTCAGGTTCTATTTCACTCCCCTCCCGGGGTTCTTTTCACCTTTCCCTCACGGTACTGCTTCACTATCGGTCATCAGGTAGTATTTAGCCTTGGGAGGTGGTCCTCCCTGCTTCCCACAAGGTTTCACGTGTCTCGTGGTACTCTGGATCATAGCTCGTGATCTTCTCGTTTTACTTACAGGACTATTACCTTCTACGGTGGAACTTTCCAGTTCTCTTCAGTTACAATAGCCTTCACTTTTATGCTATGTCCGCAACCCCAGAAATAAATTTCTGGTTTGGGCTCTTTCCTTTTCGCTCGCCGCTACTAAGAAAATCGATTTTTCTTTCTCTTCCTCCAGGTACTTAGATGTTTCAGTTCCCTGGGTTTACCTTCCATAAACTATGTATTCATTTATGGATACATGGGGTTTCCCATGTGAGTTTCCTCATTCGGAGATCTCCGGATCTCAGGCTATTTGCGCCTACCCGAAGCTTATCGCAGCTTATCACGTCCTTCATCGGCTCCTGATGCCAAGGCATTCACCATACGCCCTTTGTAGCTTGACCTATTAGTTATATAGTTCTCTTTTACAAAGAATAGTAAAGTTATATGCTTTAACATATATCTATAATCATCATATTTATGTGCAATTTTCAAAGAACAATTTTGAGTACCTAAATGGTATCTCAAAATTAAACAGACTAAATTTACGCAATTCCTATTTCATCTTAGTTATCCTAAGATGTTAATTCCTTAGAAAGGAGGTGATCCAGCCGCAGGTTCTCCTACGGCTACCTTGTTACGACTTCACCCCAATCGCTGACCCTACCTTAGGCCGCTGCCTCCTTGCGGTTAGCTCACGGACGTTGGGTATTGCCAACTCTCATGGTGTGACGGGCGGTGTGTACAAGACCCGGGAACGTATTCACCGCGACATTCTGATTCGCGATTACTAGCAACTCCGGCTTCATGTAGGCGAGTTTCAGCCTACAATCCGAACTGGGACAAGTTTTAAGGGATTTGCTCGACCTCACGGTTTTGCGTCTCTCTGTACTTGCCATTGTAGCACGTGTGTAGCCCTACACATAAGGGGCATGATGATTTGACGTCATCCCCACCTTCCTCCTGGTTAACCCAGGCAGTCTCGCTAGAGTGCTCAACTTAATGGTAGCAACTAACAATAGGGGTTGCGCTCGTTGCGGGACTTAACCCAACATCTCACGACACGAGCTGACGACAACCATGCACCACCTGTCACCTTGTCTCCGAAGAGATTTCCCCGATTAAGGGTAATGCAAGGGATGTCAAGTGTAGGTAAGGTTCTTCGCGTTGCTTCGAATTAAACCACATGCTCCGCTGCTTGTGCGGGTCCCCGTCAATTCCTTTGAGTTTTAATCTTGCGACCGTACTCCCCAGGCGGAATACTTAATGCGTTAGCGGCGGCACGGAGGTGTTGAAACCCCCACACCTAGTATTCATCGTTTACGGCGTGGACTACCAGGGTATCTAATCCTGTTTGCTCCCCACGCTTTCGAGCCTCAGCGTCAGTTACAGTCCAGAGAGTCGCCTTCGCCACTGGTGTTCTTCCTAATCTCTACGCATTTCACCGCTACACTAGGAATTCCACTCTCCTCTCCTGCACTCTAGATAATCAGTTTGGAATGCAGCCCCCAGGTTGAGCCTGAGTATTTCACATCCCACTTAATTATCCGCCTACGCTCCCTTTACGCCCAATAATTCCGGATAACGCTCGCCACCTACGTATTACCGCGGCTGCTGGCACGTAGTTAGCCGTGGCTTCCTCCTTGGGTACCGTCATTATCGTCCCCAAAGACAGAGCTTTACAATCCGAAGACCGTCATCACTCACGCGGCGTTGCTGCATCAGGGTTTCCCCCATTGTGCAATATTCCCCACTGCTGCCTCCCGTAGGAGTCTGGGCCGTGTCTCAGTCCCAATGTGGCCGATCACCCTCTCAGGTCGGCTACGCATCGTCGCCTTGGTAAGCCATTACCTTACCAACTAGCTAATGCGACGCGGGTCCATCTCATAGCGAATAAATCCTTTGATCACTAAATGATGCCATCTAATGATGTTATGCGGTATTAATCTCCCTTTCGGAAGGCTATCCCCCACTATGAGGCAGGTTACCCACGTGTTACTCACCCGTCCGCCGCTAATCCATTTCCCGAAGGAAATTTCATCGCTCGACTTGCATGTGTTAGGCACGCCGCCAGCGTTCATCCTGAGCCAGGATCAAACTCTCAAATAAAAGTTTAATCTCAAGCTTTCGCTTTTAATTTAAAAACATAAAAGAATTGCTGGTTTATAATAAATTCGTCTGTTTAATTTTCAAATATCATTTTTACTCTATCGCCCTCAAGCGACTTTCTTATCTTACCACTTCAGCATTATTATGTCAACACTTTTTAAAAATCTTTTTTACAAGCTTTCAAGTTGTTGATTTGTTTGCCTCAGCGACGTGTTTTATCTTATCATTTTATATCCTACTATTTTTAATCATATTCTTTTATTTCTTTAAATTATACAGCTTTTTCTTATAAATACTTTATTTTTCTTGCTTTTATAACTATAGATACACTTGGTCACGTTTAGCTTTTATTTATATTTAATTTATAACTATTCAAGCTTATCTACAATTCAAATCTGAGAAAACTACAACTTCTTTGAACATAATGATTGTATAATTTTAACCAATCACCACTCACACAGTTAGAGTTGTTTCTACTAGAAACATATAAACTAGTATTAATTTGGCGCTTCTTACACAACACTTCAGTAAATATAGTTATACTAATCAGGAAACTCCCATTTTGAATTCATAAAGACAGACTTAATTCATGTGGAGTTTTGACTTAGTAGGTGTTATCTATAAGCGTATCTCCTACTTATAGGAGATAGGAGTATTACGTCCTCTAGCTATCAGATAAAATTAAGTGAAGAATAATTCACTCTACAATAAAAATGGTACTAATAAGTAAAGGCTACCTCAAATATGAGTATAAAACTCACTTTAAGATAGCCTAAAATATTTAGATTTTCTCTTTTTTCATTTTCATATAAGCATAAAAAGGAATTCCTATCATTATTAGCAAGAAACCATATAAAGCTGCTTGACTTCCTGCTGCATATATTCCCCAAACACAGAATACAAAACCTATCATTGGTCTTATTGACATTTTAAAAATCTCTAAGCCACTAGCTTTTATCTTTGCTCTTCTCATAAGCATTATTTCTGCTATTGTTGATACAGCATATACAGGCATATATGATAAAGTAGATAATAAAACTATAAAATTATATGCTCCTGTAAAACCAGGTATAAAGTTAAGAATTAAAATTGCATTTATACATATAGCCCCTATTATTAAAGACATATGAGGTGTTCCATACTTAGGGTGTATTTTGGCAAATACCTTAGGGAAAACTCCAAACTCACCTGCACCATATGCTGCTCTTCCAGCTGCTAATAACCACATTATTGATGATCCACATATACTTATAGCTATTATTATAGTTAAACAACTTGCTACTTTTGAACCTAGAACCATTGAAATAACTTGTGTTATTGGAGCAGTACTATTAGCTAATAGTTTTTGTGGCATAGCTCCCATTGCTACAACACTTATTAATAAATAAACTACTATACTTACTGTTACACCTATTATTGTACTTCTTCTAACATTCTTTTCTGGATTCTTTATTTCTCCTGAAGTTACTGATGCTGACTCTAAACCTGTAAAAGCCCAAAAAGTTAAGGCAGCTGTTAATGGTATTGTATTTACCCCTCTTCCCTTTGGAAAAACAGGTTGAATATTATGTACATTAAATATACTTAATCCAACTACTATAAAGAATACTAGTGCTAATAATTTTACTATTATTAATACAGTTCCAAATCTCCCTGCAAACTTTGCCCCTTTAATATTTATATATGTAAAAGTCCATATTAATACTGTGCAGAATATAAATCCTACAATAGGATTATTTAATATAGAAAATGCTTTTGATAAGTAGTCCAATATTACTATAAATAAAGTTGCATTTCCTATCCATGACCCATTCCAATATACCCATGCTGTCATAAATCCCATAAAGTCTCCAAAGCTTTCTCTCGAATACTCTATAAGGCCACCATTTCTCGGCATTTTAGATCCTAAGTTAGCAAAGGTCAAAGCTAATATAATAGCTCCAGCTCCTGTTATTCCCCAAGCAATTAAGCTAGAACCAACGCCTCCTACTTGTGCTAATTGAGATGGTATCATAAATATTCCTGATCCTATTATGTTACTAAATACTAGGACAGTTGCAATTACTAATCCTATTTCTTTCTTCAACGGTTTACCATTGCCATTTGAATTCAAGTCTCTCACCTCATATTAATCATCTTTAGTCCGTTTAACGCTTTAACGTGATAAAGTATTAAAGTTATATTGATATAATACTATATTTTATTCAATAAATCTACTATTTTTAAAAATAAATTTTACTTTTCTTAGTGTTATGCTTAAAACAAAGTAAAAGCTATAACAAAGCACTAAAAAATACTTTGCTATAGCTCTCTTGACCTCAAAATTAAAGTAAATTATTTATTTTATAGAAACTAACATGATCTTTCCATTCACCATCTATATATAAATAACTTTTATTTATTCCAAGTTTCTCAAATCCACAAGCTTTTAAAACTCTTTTGGATTTTTCATTATCTAATAGAGTTGATGCTTCTATTCTGTGTAACCCCATTGTCTCAAAAGCATAGGAACAAATTAATCTTAAGGCTTCACTCATATAACCTTTACCCTGATAATTTTCATCTATTGAATATCCAACAAAAGCACTTTTAAAAACTCCATAAACAATATTAGATAACTTTATTTTTCCTATAAGAGTATCTGACTTAAATATCCCCATATCTAGTGAAGTTCCTCTTATGCACTGTCTATAACTTTCTTCTAATATTTTCTTCTGTGTCTTTATATTATAAAAACTTATTTCTCTTGTTGGTTCAACATGTTTTAAATGTTCCTCATTTTTTCTATAATACTCAGACATTATTTGAGCATCTTCAGGTCCTAACAATTTTAAAGTTATTCTCTCACCCTTTATTTCTATATTCATAGGTTTTAGATTTTCTTCAAATTCAACTCTCGTTATACCAAATAATAACTCACTTTCTTCAAATCCATCCTTTACTCTATTGTTAACAAGGATTCCTTCTATGGAATAGCCACTATTTAAAAATGCACTTACATTAATATCTTCTTCTGCAAAGATATTTAATTTTTCTATGCTCTTCTTCTTGAAGATAACCGCAGATATTTTATTTAATGTTTCAAATAAAAATTCTTCATTATCCTTTTTATAGAATGTTAATCTTACAGAACTTCTTCTCTCCTGTTCATTAATTTCTAAAATAGAAAATCTACCGATAGTACTTCCAGAATAATCTTTTATTAAATAGTTACTATTACTTACACTTGTAAGCAATATTTGTGTAGATTTATCTTTCTCCATACTTTATCTCCTCGAGTCACTTTAATTATTTTCATTAATTAATACATCTTTTGTTCTCTCATAAAGTATAAACATAAGTATTGCACTAAGTATTATAGTTATTGGAATCATGTAAAAGCTCTTTTCTGCTCCTATATAGTCACTTAATATTCCCATAATTTTATTTAATATCATTATAATAAAACTATTTACTGTTACTACAAGCCCTGTTACATAAACTCCATTACCTTTAAATACTTTACTAATCGTTAATATAGTTGTTGGGAAAGTTATTGCAAAGAATAAACCTGATAAAGATATTATCGCTAGTCCACTTTTCCCTAAGAATATACCAATAAATAATAATATACCTGCTGATGTTAAAGATGTAACTATTGTATTGAAATATCCAAATTTTTTAACAACAAAACCACCAAATAATCTTCCAATTGCAAATATAGCAAAGAATACTGCTGTATAGTTAGCTGCAACCCCTTCACTTATATTAAATCCTGAAGTTATATAATTAACAAACCAACTTGCTACACCATTTTCTGCAAAACAGTAAAATCCTATAGCAAACATATAAACTATTATTAATGGACGTTTAAATATTATTTTATAATTATTTTTCTTTTTCTCCTCTTTATGTTCTGTTATATGGACAACTGGTATTTTTAATACTATAAAAATAAATAATAATATTATATATATTATTGCAACATAAAAATATATTTTTCTCCAACCTATACCAGCAGCATAAAGATTTCCAAATACTAATTGACCTACACTTGAACCTATTGCAAAACAAAAATGCATCATGTTCATTATTACAGCTGGTGCTATTACAGCTATTATAGGAATTATAGTATTAGATGATATAGCTATTAGTGCAATTCCTCCACTAGATATCCCTACTCCAACTAAAAGCATCGTAAATGTTTTAGATGCTGACAATAAAAATAATGATACTATGTTAAGTAAAATTCCTAATATGTACACCTTTTTCTGTCCAATTTTTTCACATAACCTTCCACCAATATATGAAAATAACATATATGCAGCAGAACTAATTATGAACATATTACTAATACTATTATCGTCTACCCCAAACTGTTTTTTAAAGGCAGGAACAAAGATACCTTTTGTATTTTCTACAACAGCTATCATTGCCATTATTATAAATATAAATATAATAGCAGTCCAATTTTTCTGTTTTTTCATTATATCCTCCATATTTACTTTTTTATAATACTTAAATTTAACATTTAAATTTGTTATATTACCAACTTAAATTAAAAGTTCCAATTCAATTAATATAAGTCCTTAAAATTATATCACAAAACTATTTTTATTTATCACTTTCTAAGGTTTATAAAAAATATTTATGGCTATGTTTTTATATTACATTTTATCATTTTAGTAAACCTTATAATAATAAAATGCTCTTATTATACTCTTATTCCGTATATTATTTCCTATCTTCCTTATAATAAGATTAGTATTATGACAACTTATATAAGTTTTATTGACTCTTTCATCATTTATTAATATAAAATTTTCTTCAGTTCTTAAAAATTTCATATTTTATTTTATTTTATTTAACATTGATTTATAATATATATATCTGTATTATTTGCTTAAAAATACATGTTGTGAAAAATTACAGAAAATCTTAAACTAAGGAGAACTTATTATGAGTGAATTAGAAATCCTATATGGAATAGCAGAAAATTTCAAAGAAAAGAAAGTATTTGACATAGAAATGTCAGTAGATGTTTTCAACGAAACACACCAAGCTATAAAATGCCGTAATAATTTTTACAAAAACAATGAAACTGGAGTAGTTAAAGTAGTTTGTGATAGTAACATCGACACAGAAGATCTTAAATGTACTCACAAAATAAATAATGAAACTAACTTAAAAGGATTATGTGAAAAATTCAGTCATCTAAAAAAAGGTGATAAGAGCAACATATTTGGTATTTTTGAAGACTTCATAGATTTTTCAGTTATTTTAAGCCTTTTAAATAGCTTAGAAGTGGAACAAAATGAAGATGAATCAGCTTTAGTTACTATTGATTTACAAACAGTTGCTAAGGACTTAGCTGAAGATGACTTCGATTGCTTTAGTGAAGATGCTAATAAATTAGTTGTTTCAATAATAAAATTAATAATAAATGATATAAAATCAGAAAAATATGATTCTATAGTTTTAAAAGGTCATGTTGATGAATATCAAGAGCTAACTAAAATAGAAATCATAGGTGATGGTAAACATAAAATAAATGTTTCAATCATTTCAAAATAATTGACATAGACTATAAAATATTTTCCAAGACTAGTACATATCAAAATTTTCTCTATGTTATCTTGCAAAATATTTTCATAAAAGAAGAAGGAAGTACTATTAAAGAAAAATTAAACTTTATCTTTAAGTATACTTCCTTCTTTTTTGTTTATTTTAACTTGCTGAAGATTCTAATAAAAAATCAGAGGCACTTAGTAAATACCTCTGATTTTAAACTTATATAAATTCTTTAACTAGTTCTTGTACAACTTGTGATGCCATTATCATACCGGACACTGGTGGTACAAAAGAAAGGCTTCCTGGCGCTGGTCTTTCACCATTAACACTTGGTATCTTTTTAGGTTGTTCTTCTGAATATACTACCTTTAATTTTTTAACCCCTCTTTTTTTAAGTTCTGATCTCATTATTTTAGCAAGCGGACAAACCCTTGTTTTATATATGTCTGAAACTTTAAACTGAGATGGGTCTAACTTATTCCCAGTTCCCATAGAGCTTATTAAGTTTATACCCTTTTTATCACAATATACAGCCAAAGCTATTTTAGCAGTAACATTATCTATAGCATCTACTATATAATCAATATCTTCTGGAATTAATTCTTCTAAATTTTCTGGTTTTATAAATACCTCTTTAGCTATTACATTACAATTTGGATTTATAGTAAGCATTCTTTCTTTCATTAATTCAACTTTACTCTTTCCAACTGTTTGAGTTGTTGCATGTAACTGCCTATTTATATTTGTTATGTCAACTGTGTCATTATCTATTATAGTTATAGTTCCTATACCTACTCTTGTTAATGCTTCTGTTGCAAAACTTCCTACTCCTCCAACACCTAAGATCATCACCTTAGAATTTTTAAGTTTCTCAATTCCTTCTTTTCCTATTACAAGTTCTGTTCTAGACAGCCAATGTTTTTCCATAGTTAATCCTCCTTGTACTTTTAATATTTTTTACATATGTTATCATAGCAACTATGTAACCTCAATATATATAAATATACATTGATATGTGAGGGAAATCTATTGAAAAATAATAAATTTAAGTTATTTAACAAATATTTATTTAATATTAAATCATTTGGAATACTCTACTCCATCTTTTTATTATCATGTCATTTAATAATAGTTTCAATACTAGATAGCTTAACCTTTAAAGTACTTAATTATGTTCTTTTAAGTGAAAGTCTTTCTTTTAAAGCATTTGTAGTTTTATTTAATTTTATAAACTCTCTCATTAGTATATTTATTTTAACTTATCTATCAGTAAATACAACTGAAGAAAAAATAAATAAAATTAAAATTACTTATAAAGACTATATCTATTTATTTTTGATTACTTTATGCTTTAGATTTATTTATGATAATACCCTTTTTCCCTTAAGCTGCAAAATGCTTTTAAATACCAAATCCTTAATAAACAAATATAGTCTATTTATTTTTTTTAGCAGTACCCTAATTGCTCCTATGATAGAAGAGCTTTTTTATAGAGGTCTTATATTAAATGGTCTTTCTAAAAAATATAGCACTACTAAATCACTGCTGATTTCATCCTTACTTTTTGCTCTAATGCACTCTAATTTAATCCAAGACATAAACGCCTTTGTATTTTCTCTTTTCATTGGATATGTTTTTGTTTATACAGGCTCTTTAAAACTTTCAATTTTCATACATGCTAGTAATAATTTAATTGTTTCTTTATTTACTGATTCCTTAACAATTAATAATTCCCTTTTATTAATTTTAACTTTATTCATTGCTGTAATTATTCTTATATTTTTGTTTAATAAATTAAATCTTAAAAATAGAGAAAAACTATGCATTAAAAACAATGATAATATTAATTTCCATTTATAATTTATACTTACATTTGTTACATCTATGCTTTTTGTATATAATTAAGTTATATTTTAATCAAAGGAGGAGTTATTTATGACTCTAGGAATCATAAGCGCAATGAGCGAAGAACTTGAAATATTATTAGGAGCAATGGAAGTTGAAAGTAAAAATGAAAGAGCTAACATGACTTTCTACAAAGGTAAACTTTGGGGTCAAGAAGTTGTTTCAGTAGTTTGTGGAATAGGTAAAGTTAATGCTGCTATCTGTGCACAAATACTTATCAGTGAATACAATGTTTCTAAAGTTATTAATGTTGGTGTTGCTGGTGGAGTTGATAAAAACATATTCCCTGGTGATGTTGTTATAGCTAATAACTTAGTACAATATGATATGGACACAACTGCTTTCGGAGATCCATTTGGTCAAATCCCTAGACTTGATACTTTTGATTTCAAATGTGATGATGAATTAGTTAAACTTGCTGAAGAAGCTTGTAAAGAAAATTCAGACATAAAATCAATGACTGGTAGAATAGTTACTGGAGACCAATTCGTGGCTTCTGTTGATAAAGTTAAATGGCTTGAAACTGAGTTCAATGCAGCTGCTTGTGAAATGGAAGGAGCTAGTATAGCTCACGTTTGTTACTTAAATAGCGTACCATTTGTTGTTATAAGATCAATCTCTGATAACGCTAATAATGGAGCACATATGGACTTTGCTGAATTTACAGCTATTGGGGTAAAAAATTCAACTGCTATCCTTAAATCAATGGTTGAAAAAATGTAGTTTTTATTAATATTTTTTTTACATTTGTAGTATAATTAATATATGGAAAGTTGTGAAAAATACATGATTCACAGATGCCCATTAATTGCACAAAAATGGAGTTGTTAAATAAACAACTCCATTTTTTATACTATCTTTAATTGAAAGTAAAATAAAACTCAGATGTCTTTTGATATCTGAGTTCATTAGTGATTTTGTGTAAAACTACAATGTATCTTATACTTATTTAATAGCCTATTACTTCTTAATTTAAAGTAATAGCTAATAAAATTGGACTTCAATAGTGACTTAAACCTTCCCTAAAGTTAAACACTTATTCTATATCCTATTATTATTATACAATATAAGGTGTATAATTAGTTATATATATTAAAAATATATATATTTATTTAAATTTATATAGGAGGTTTTAATGTGGAACTTTTACAATTAAAATACTTTCAAGCAGTTGCTAAACATGAAAACATAACAAAAGCAGCTAAAGAATTACATATATCACAACCCTCTTTAAGCATTACTATAAAAAGACTTGAAGATGAACTAGGAGTTCCTTTATTTAGAAGAATCGGAAAAAACATTGAATTAAATCAATTTGGAAAAGTTTACTTAAAGCATGTAGACTCTATATTAATAAATCTTGATAATGCAAAAGCTGAGGTTTTAGAACTATACGGAATAAGAAATACCCAAATTTCTTTAAGTTCAACAGCTACACTTTTTTTAACTGGTTTATTAAAAGAATTTTTAATATCTTATCCAAATATAAAAATGGTGCAATCAATTCATAATAGAGAAGATATATTAAATGCCCTTAAATTAGGTAATATAGATTTTGCTATAACCTCTCCACCAATTCAAGATTTAAACGTTGAAACAATAAATCTTATGGATGAGGAAATTGTTGTTGTTGTTAATAAAGATCATCCCCTAGCTCAAAAAAAATTTATTTATCTTAATGAACTTCGTAATGAAAATTTCATGGAGCTTACTGAAAATTATTCCTTTAGAGACACAACTAATGCTCTATATAAAGCTGCTGGTTTTATCCCTAATATAGTTTTTGAAGGTGACACTAGTATTTTATCTGAATTAATTGATTTAAAAAAAGCTGTTCTCTTAGCACCTATATCAGTTTGTACAATGCCACCAAGTGATAGATATAATAATAAATATACAATAATCAGACTTAAAGATGAGCTTAATACTAGAACTGTTGCTCTTTCCTATGCTAAAGGACGTTACCTATCTGAATTGGCTAATTCCTTTAAAGAATTTACCATCTCTTACTATAATGATTTTTTGAATAGAATAAATAGAATTCAACTTTAATTCTATTATCATATAATTTACTAAATCTCAAAAGGGGAACTATGAGCTTGATAAACTTATCTAAATTAAATCTTAGTTTATTGCTCAATGTTCCCATTTTATTGTAACTAAATATGATACCAATATAAAATATTCTTATATAGTTTATCACTTAATTTAATAGACAACTCAAAATTTTACTCTGGTAAAATTATTTTGATTTCCTCTATCCTTTTTTCCTTTACCTTTTCTATTTTAAATAAGATATTCTCATACTCTATAGTTCTTTTTTCTGTCTCTTCAGGTATCTTTCCTAATATATTAATTAAAAATCCACTAATAGTATCACAATCCTCAGAAACTAAATTTATATCTAAAAAATCATTTAAATCATCTATAGATAAAAGCCCACTAGCTATATATGTATTATTATCTATTTTTCTTATTTCTGGTTCATAATCATCATACTCATCATCAATATCTCCCATTACCTCTTCTATTAAATCTTCAATGGTAACAACTCCAGAAAATCCTCCATATTCATCTATTAAAATAGCCATATGAACTTTAGCTGTTTTTAATTCCTTAAATAATACATCTATATTTTTTGTCTCTGGTACAAAATAAGGCTCTTGAAGTATTTTTCTTATATCTACATTCTCAAAACCATACTTATATGCTTCATTAACAAAATCTTTCATATATAGAACACCTATTATATTATCTACATCATCTTCATATACTGGTATTCTTGAATAATTCTCTCTTAATAAATCATCTAAATATGTACTTAAAGGTTTATTTATATTAATTAAATATACATCTGTTCTTGCTGTCATCACTTCATCTGCTAGCTTATCATCAAATTCAAATATACTATTTATCATTTCCTTTTCTGTTTCATTAATAACACCATGTTCCTCTCCAACCTCAACTAAAGACCTTATCTCTTCCTTTGATATCTTTTCCTCTAAACCATCTACTTTCATTCCTGTTATTCTTATTAAAAAATTAGTAGATACAGCTAAAAATCTAATAAATGGCATAGTTATCTTAGATACAAACACTATTGGTCTTACAGAAAACATTGCTATTGCTTCTGCCTTTTGAAGGGCAATTCTCTTTGGATATAATTCTCCAAATAATAAAGTAACATAAGCTAATACTACTGTTACTATAATTAAAGCTATTTCCTCACTATAAGCTATATTATATTTTCTAAAAAAAATAGCAAGATCACTAGACATTCCAGTTGCTGCAAAAGCACTAGAAAAAAAACTTGCAAAGGTTATGCCCACCTGAATAGTTGATAAAAACTTCGTTGGTTCTAGCATAAGCTTTTCTAACATTTGTGCCTTTTTATTTCCTTCTTCTGATAACATTCTAATTTTATTTCTATTTAAAGATACAATAGCCATCTCTGTAGCTGAAAAAAATGCATTTATAAAAGTTAAAATTCCTATTAATATTAATTGAGAAATTGTATTTGTAGGGTCAGGCTCTGATTCCATAAATCATCCCTCCTTCATAAACTGAACTTAATTCTTTATAAACTTCCCTTACTATTATTCCTTACTTTCTAAATTTAATTACATAAAAAAATGGAGGTCTACCTAATTTGATAAACCTCCTCTAACCATAACTATAATCTATGAATAAATAATCCACTTCTAAGTTTAGGTTCAAACCATGTTGATTTTGGTGGCATTACTCTGCCATTATCTGAAACTGCAATGAGTTCTTCAATTGTTGTTGGATACATAGCAAACGCTACTTTCATATCTTTATTAACTTTTTTCTCTAACTCCTTAAGTCCTCTTATTCCGCCAATAAACTCTATTCTACTATCACTTCTTGGGTCTTCTATTCCTAGTATAGGACTTAATAAATTTTCCTGTAATATTGATACATCAAGTTTTTTTACAACATCATTTTCATCAAAGCTTTTATCTTTAGCCTTTAACATATACCATGTTCCATCTAAAAACATTCCAAAGCCATGAGTTCTATCTATATTTAGATGTTCTAATTTCCCAACCTTATCAATAAGGAATTTTTCCCTCACCTTTTCTATGAACTCTTCATTACTTAAACCATTTAAGTCTTTAACAACCCTATTATAATCCATTATTTTAAGTTCATTATCAGGGAATGCTACAGCTAAGAAATAATTAAATTCTTCATTTCCTGTGTATTCTTTATTTTCTCTTCTTCTCTTTTCTCCAACCTTAATAGCTGATGCAGCTCTATGATGTCCATCTGCTATATACAAACTTTCTATATTCTTAAATTCATTAACTAAATTAGCTATAATATTATCTTCATTTATAATCCAAACTCTATGATTAACTCCATCCTCTTCAAGAAAATCATAAATAGGCCTCTTCATTAAACAAATTTCATTTATTAATTCTGATATATTATTCTTATGCTTATAAGTTAAAAATATAGGACCCGTATTGGCATTACAATAATCAACATGTTTTATTCTATCCATTTCTTTTTTTATTGTTGTATATTCATGCTTCTTTATTCTATTTTCAATGTAATCATCTATAGATGCACATAAAACCAACCCTCTTTGTCTATTTCCTTTGAATATTTGCTCATAAATATAAAAACAATCTTTTTGCTCTTCTAAAAATATTCCTTCACTTATCATTTTATTTAATAAATCTCTAGCTGTTTCATAAACCCTATCACTATATTGATCTACACCTTTTTCAAGATTTACTTCAGCTCTATCAATTCTTAAAAAAGCTTTTTCATTATCCTTAACCATTTCCCTAGCCTCATCAGAACTCATAACATCATAAGGTAATGATGCTACTTCTTTCGCATATTCTTCCTTCGGTCTAATGGCTTTAAATGGTTTTATGCTTATCATAAAACTGCCTCCTTATATTCTAAGTTAAAACACTCCTTTACTATTGATACAATTTCATCCCCTATTCTCTCTTGTGCTTCTTTAGTTGATGCTCCTATATGTGGTGTTGGGCTTATCTTCTCATGATTAACCAATCTTTCATCTGGTTTTGGTTCATTTACAAATACATCTAAAGCAGCTCCCCCTATTTTCCCACTATCTAAGGCATCTAAAAGCGCCTCACTATCTATAACAGTGCCTCTAGCTGTATTCACTATAAACACTCCATCTTTCATTTTTTCTATTTCATTTCTTCCTATTAGCACCTCTGTTGAAGGTATATGAATTGAGATAAAATCTGATGTTTTTAATAATTCATCTAAAGTTAAAGCTTCATAGTCTAGTAAGCCATCTATTTTTCCTAAAGAATCAAAGTATCCAACTTTCATCCCTAAAGCATAACATCTCTTTCCTAAAGCTCTTCCTATTCTCCCCATACCTATTATTCCAATTTTTTTACCTGTTAGCTCTATTCCAGTATACTTTTTCTTATTCCACTGACCATTCTTCATTGTTAAATTAGCTTGGTTTATAAATCTTGCTAAAACAAACATTTGACCTAGTGCTAATTCTGCCACTGAATCTGAACTTGCTGCTGGAGTATTTTTAACTTCTATTCCCTTCTTTATTGCATAATCAACATCTATGTTATCTACACCTACTCCACCTCTTACTATGAGTTTCAAATTTCCTGTTTCTTTTGCTTTATCTATTAAATCTTTTCTAACCTTTGTTGCTGACCTTACTATTATTGCATTTACTTCTTTTATTTTATTTTCTAATTCTTCTCCCTCAAAATGCTCATTAATAATTTCTATATCAAACTTTTTTAACTCTTCCACTGCATTTTTCTCTAATCCATCATTTATAAGAACTTTTATCATAAACTTAACCTCCATTTCATTTTAATTAATCCCTGTATAACAATTCTCAATTTAAACCACTAAAATCTATCTTAACTTATTAAGATATTTATGCTTATACTATATAACTATAACAAAATAATCTATAAGATAATAAACTCTTATAGATTATTTTTCACTTTATCATTCTAAAGCAAAATTATTCTAAGATATTATAAAACTAAAATATTATTTAAATTACTTAATAATTCTTCCACTTCCCAAGGTTGGCAATCTGCCATATGAGCTATTCTAAATGTTTTTTCTTTAAGTTTTCCATATCCATTAGATATATTAAATCCTCTTTTAGCTAATTCTTTATTTAAAGCAGCAACATTTATATCCTTTGTATTGCTTATGTTAGTTAAAGTATTTGAATAATACCCTTCATCTGGAAACATCTCAAAATTTTTAATAGCCCAAGCTCTAACTATTTTAGCCATATCTAAATGTCTTTTAAATCTATTTTCTAACCCTTCTTCATTGATTATATAGTTTAATTGATAATCTAAAGCATACATATGTGAAAGAGAAGGTGTTGATGGATATTGATAATCCTTCTTTTGAATATATTTGTAAAGAGATAATAAATCTAAATATGTTCCTCTATTTTTTACTTGTTCGGCTCTTTTTATAGCCTTTTCTGAAAATGTACAAGTGGCCATTCCCGGAGGAAGTCCTAAACATTTTTGTGATGATGTTATACAAATGTCTATGCCTAACTTGTCTACCTCTATTTTAGTACCACCTGCTGAACTTACTGCATCCACACAAAAAACTACATCTGGATATTTTTTTACTACCTCTGCAATGTCTTCTATAGGATTCATTACACCTGTTGATGTTTCATTATGAGTTATTGTAATTAAATCATAATCACCTGTACTTAAAACTTTTTCTACATCTTCTGCCTTTACAGCAGTTCCCCAATCACTTTCAAATTTATCAGCTTCAATATTATTATTTTTAGCCATATCATACCATCTGTTTCCGAACGCCCCAACCGAAAAAACAGCAGCTTTTTTAGCAGTACAACTTCTTATAGCCCCTTCCATAAGTCCACTTCCTGAAGTTGTTGATAACAATATTTCATTTTCTGTATAAAATAATTTTCTTAAATTATTACTTATGCTTCTTTGTAACTCAGAAGCCCCCTTGCTCCTATGACCTATCATTGGTGTAGCCATTTTCTCTAAAACTTCTGGCCTTACCTCAACAGGGCCAGGAATAAATAATTTTACATGCATAATTTAGCCCCCTTACATATAATAACTACTATTTTAATTCTACCATTTAAGTAAATAATTTATAATATTTTATAACTAATTTTATTTTAATCTAATTTTAATGATTTAATGGTCTATTATTAGTATATTAATACTATATGCTTAAAGTTTTACTCATTTCTCATTATTGGACAATCACTCCATAAAGCCTTAAAATATTATGGATAGTAAACTATTAATATAATTGATTAAATCTTCATTTACTAAATTAAAAATATGTATTTTGATAATACTAACACAAAGGAGGATTTTACTATGGGTAAATTAGATACTATATATAAAGTTTTTAAGGCTATGCATTCAAAAAAAATATTGTCAGGCAACTCTACAATTATTAGTTACAAAAACAATAATGAAATAATTTTTGTAGATGGAACTTTTACATATAACATAGAAAAAGATTTGGCAACCCTTAATGCAACCTCAAAACTAAATCTAGATTCCATAAAAAAAGATTTTAGTTTCAAAGGGGATATAAAATTATCTGATTCATCTTCAACAGATAAGGAAAATAAATTACCTAGTGTCACTACACTATTAAAAATATTTTCTAATCTGAAAATAGAAGATGTTAATGAAGAAAAAATTCTAAGTTCTTCTTTAAAAAAAATAATTGATAAAGTAAAAAAAGATTACTTAAAAGAAGAGTTAGATCAGATAGATTATGATTTAAAAAATTCTGAAACTGAAAATTTAAAAACTATAACAAAAATAATTTTAAAAGAATTTTTTAACACTAACTATGATGATATTCTGTTAAAGGCAACTTTAAACTCTCAAAATGAAATTACAGATTTAATAATTGAGGGAATAGGAATAGATAACTTTAAATTAAAGATGAAATTAGAATATTAAAATACGCAACTTTAAAATATTATTAAAAAATATAAATGAGGATTTACTATGCATAATATTATTAATGAACTTATGAACTTTGCAGTTTATATAATAAATACTTTTGGCTATATAGGAATACTAATTGCTGGAAGTCTAGAGTTTTTAGCACTTCCTGTTTCTGGAGAAATTTTAGTTCCAGCCATAGGACTTATGGTTTCCAAAAGCCACCTTAGTTTCACTTTAGCTTTAATATTTCTTACTGTAGGAAGTGTACTAGGCACTCTTGTTCTTTATGCTATAGGTTATTATTTTAGTGATTGGGCTAATAACTTTACTAAAAGAAAATTTTCTAAATACAATGATAAAATAGAAAAGTTAAATCATTGGATGAGAAATCATAGTTCCACAGTAAATTTCTTTGCTAGATTTATACCTTTCCTAAGAGTTTATATTTCTTTATTTGTAGGAATAGAAAGAATCAATCCAATTTCCTTTACTTTCTTTTCAATCTTAGGAATAGGATTGTGGAATTTAATATTTATGTTAATTGGTTACTATCTTGGAGATAATTTAGATTTATTAATTGACTTGGTTAAGAAAACTCCTTATGTAACTATAGCTATTATAATAGCAGTAATAATGATATTATTTATCTTATTATTTTTCTATTACAGAAAATATAAAAAAAAATAATAAATTAAATATTTAAAAGGAGAATTTTTATGGCAAAAGGCTTGTTTTTAGGATTTCCTGGCCATGGTCATGTCAATCCAACCATAGGCCTAATTAAGGAACTTATATCCAAAGGTGATACAATAACCTATTATTGTACCGAGGAATTTAGAGATAAAATAATACCTACAGGAGCAAAGTTTATTAGTTATGAAGCTATAAGTGTAGAAGATGCCACTGAAGGAAATTATATAAACTCATTAAAACATTTAACAAGCATATGTAGTGGCTTGTTAGATACTCTATGGGAAACTAAAGATGATTATTATGATTATATGATATATGATTCTATGATTAATATTGGAGATAGAATAGGTGAATTACTTGAAATAAAAAATGTTATAAGGTCTATTACTACCTTTGCTTTTTCAAATGTAATGTTAGAAACCTTACGAAGCTACAACATGAATATGCTTTTAAACTTCAATCCAAAAGAAATTCATGAAATTGTAAAATCAATGCAAAAAAAATATAAAATTAATTTTTTAAATTCATTTATTAAGTCTTTAACCCATAACAAAGCCAATTTTAATATAGTTTTTACTTCTAAATACTTTCAACCAAGAATTGAAGACTTTGATGAAAGCTATAAATTTATAGGACCATCAATTTATGATAGAAAAGAACGTTCTAACTTTAAAATTGAAAATCCACAAAATAAAAAATTATTATTTATATCTTTAGGTACTGTTGCCAATAGAAATTTTAATTTTTATCAAGAAAGTTTTAAAGCCTTTCAAAATAGAGATGACTTATTAGTTATAATGTCTATTGGTAAAAAAAATAAAATTAGTGATCTTGGAGAAATACCTAGCAACTTTTTAGTGTATAATTACGTCCCACAACTAGATTTACTAAAAAAGGTTGATTTCTTCATAACACACGGTGGCATGAATAGTACTAGTGAAGGTCTTTATAACAATCTCCCTTTAATTATTGTGCCTCAATTTGGAGATCAATTTATCGTCGGAGAGAGAGTAGAAGAATTAAAAGCCGGAATAAACTTACGTACTCCAAACATAACTTCAGATGAAATTTTAACTGCTTTTAATAAAATATCTTCTGAAAATCAATTTTCTGAGAATGCTAAAATAATTGGTGATTCTTTAAGAAAATCTGGCGGCTATAAAAAAGCTATAACTGAAATACATAATTTAATCGAAAAAAACTAAAAAATTAGAGAGGATGTATCAAATTACAGATACATCCTCTCTGCCTTTTATCTAGCTATATAGGTTCACCATCTGTGACCACTCACCTACGTAAAGAAACTCTAATATTTTTTACAACAGTTTCTAAAATAAAGAGTTTCTAATACTAGTTCAATGGTCACAGCATTTTGTACCTATATAGCTATCTCGGCAGATGAAAAAAATATATTTATAAAAGTAATATAAATTAAGGAGCTGATTTGATACAGCTCCTTTTCTTACTAATATTTTTAAATTATAGTTCTAAAATAACTTTCATTTCTTTCTATAAAAATCTCATCTGTGTCATATAAGGCTCTTGCATTATTGCTACTATGACTATTATACACTTTATAGTCATTTCCCTTGTTTGGATCTGTATATTTTGTTTTTTCAGCAAGGGCAACTAATTGATGATAGCCTACTATCATAGTATTTCACCTCTTTCTTAGTACTAGCCTAAAATTAGTATCTCCTAAGAAAAAGTTTTTAATGCTAATTTATAACTTAAAATTATTAGTTATTCACTACTTAATCACCATATTTTTCAAAATCATCATGATTATCATTATAATTTTCATAAGCTAAATCTAAAACAGATTCTGTTTCTCTACAATACTTAACACAAAGACATTGTCCTAAATTCCTTGGACATGTTCTGCATAAACATCCTTTATCTGTTCCATCACATCTATTATTTTTTAATTCTAAACAATACTTGCAATTTACACTTGTTCCTACTGCCACAATATTTTCCTCCAACTAAATAAAATAATGTATTATTTAAGTGTAAACTTTATCCCATAGGTAGTCAATGTAACAATAAAAAATTATTTAGAGGAATATTATTTTTTTCTTTTCTTCCTAGAATTATGTCTCTCATCAGTATTATTCTTATTATTTTTTACTTTACCCCCACTTTTAGTTTTAAATTCTATTACTTTTTCTTTATTAAATTTCTTTGACTTTTTCTTTACAAACTCACCACTTCTCTTTATTTTAGAATTATCTTTAAATTCTATTATTTTATCATTTACTCTATTTAACTCTATATCTTCAAATCTTAAAACTCCCTCTTTTTCATTAAATTTTTCATTAAAAGCATCGTTAACCTCTAATAACTCCTGTTCTCTATTATTCATGTAAATTTTATTTATTTTTATATATATTATTGGAATCAATAATAGAGATAAAACTTCACCTATAAGAAGAGCATCCATTAACTTAATACTATTTAATAATAAAGAAATAACTCCACTTGCTAATAATAAAGCTCCTAGTACACCTATAGCTACTATTGATAAAAAAAGAAACTTTCTTACATTTCTACATCTAAATTCTGACTTATAATCACTCTCTGAAATATATACTATTCCTTTATATGCAAATAACAAAGGTAATGCAGACATTACAGCTAATAAAAGTAGAATAACCAATTGGTTTTCAAAAAACATAAGTTCAAATTTAAAATTAAAAAAGAATCCATCTATAAGCTTCAGTATAGGATATAAAATTAAATTTATTATATTCTTTATAAATGGAACAGTTTCTCCTATAATAAAAGAACCAATACTAAATAGCAAAATTAATATATCAATTATTAGTATAGGAAAAAGGATGCTTTTCATAGGATTTTTTAAAGCTATAGCTCCTAGTAAAAATAATGCTCCTATAAATAAAGATATTATACTTAAATAAACAAAAGAAGTCCCTATAACTAAAGGTGAAACACTCTCATTTATTTTTCCTTTAAAAGAGTAAAACAATATAATTTTTACAATAAAATTCATCACAATACCAATAAACAAAGGTAAATACAATTCTATTAATATGTTCTTAAAATACTTAGTCCTATTTTCCTTTCTGTCTATAATATCTTTAAACTTAATTTCCTTGTCTCTAAAAATATATGCACATGCTCCACCTATAAGAAAAAATAACAAAAGCACCTTTATATTATTTATAGATAAGTACTTATCCAAAGCTACATTTGCACTAATCCCCTCTGAAGCATTGCTTAAGGAAAGTAATCTATTATTACCTCCAATAAAGAAAAAAAATATTATATAAATTATTGTGCTTATTATTAAGTAAAGCTTGTTTTTTTCTATTACCTTAAACAATATAATATCCACCCCCAATTTTTAAATATTATATTTCTTTTATATTATATAAACCTAAAATAATTTATATGATATATTTAAGTTTTCTGTAACAACTTTTTTTCTTTAGAATATTATATAAGGTAGTTTATTTTATACTTCTTTAAATACTCCTCTTTATATAGAAGTATCAACTACTAAATTCCTTGCTTAATATTGCAAGTTTCCTCCCATCTATTTATTTTAAATAAAGAGGAGCCACTTTTAGTGGCTCCTCTTTTCAGATTTTATTTATATCTTAATTAAAATAATTGAAATAACACCATTAATATAACCCCTGGAACCCCTAATATTCCAGCTATTAATGCAGTTAATAGATTTATTCCAATAGTTATTCCAAATAAAGCTCCAAAATAATTAAATATTGTTAGTAGTATTACTCCCAAAACTCCATTTATCACAAGACCTATTATCTTTTTTAATGATCCAAATATTATTTTAAATAACAGCCATCCTACACATATGGCTCCAACTAATAAAATAAAATCTTCCATATTAACATCCCCCTTAAAGCTAACTATCTAAAATTTCTTAACATACCTTACAAGACTTTTTATAGATGTCCATTTTACTAGCCTTAACTTTTTTTCTTTTCATTTCTTTTATTAAGTAATTGTACCTAGCTAAAATTTCTCTTTCTTTGTATATCAAAGATTCAATTAAATTAGGTTCATTAACAAACTGAAATGAAATTCTAACAGACTCTAATTCTAACTGTGTTTTTTCTATGGCTAATAAAAGTTCTTTCCTTTGTTCTTTTGATATAACTTTCTTTTTTTTCCCCTTCTTTTTTAAGTTTTTTTCCTTTATATTTGTATGCTTATCAATATTAACTTTTTCCATCAATAATGCCTCCCTATAAAATAATATTTTTTTATATTGAGAATTATTGACAAGCTATTTAAATTTATTCAGTGATAAATCATATGAAGTTTAATATCTACCCTATAACTACTTACTAAAGCTCTAGATAACTTTGACTAAGCATTCAGATGGAATCAAAATTCCACCTAAATTAAGCTTACATTTATAATTATGTATTTATATCTAATACTTAAAGTTCCTTTCTTCCCTCTAAAGCTTTAGATAAAGTTACTTCATCAGCATACTCTAAATCGCCTCCTACAGGAATTCCTGCTGCTATTCTAGTAACCTTTATATCTAATGGTTTTAAAACCTTTGAAATATACATAGCAGTAGCTTCACCTTCTATATTAGGATTTGTTGCTAAAATAACTTCTTTTATATCAGCACTCATTCTAGATACAAGTTCCCTAATTCTTATATCTTGAGGACCTCTTCCTTGCATTGGTGATATATTTCCATGAAGTACATGATAAACACCATTAAATTCTTTAACTCTCTCCATAGTCATTATATCTTTAGGTTGTTCAACAACACAAATTATCTCTTTATCTCTATTTGGATTAGAACAAATTGAGCAAGGATCTGAATCTGTAAAGTTTCCACAAACTGAACAATATCTTATTGTTCCTCTTGCTTCCTTTAAAGCATCAGCAAAGGCTTCAACTTCTTCTTTTGGTAAGTTAAGAACATGTAAAGTTAATCTTTGAGCAGTTTTTTTACCTATACTAGGTAGCTTTGCAAACTCTTCTATTAGTTTTTCTATTGCAACTGGATAAAAATCCATTAAATCCCCTCCTTTATTTAAAATTTTAGGCATACAGCTTATTCTGTATGCCCAAAAATTATCTTATAGTCTACCAAACGATTATTCTTCTACTCTAAATAAAGTATGAATCTTAGTATACTATTAATTTAGTTCTATTCTATAATTTTTATTTAAAAATCTAGAAAAGTCCTGGTATATTTAATCCACCAGTTAATTTACCCATTTTTTCTGCTGTTTCCTCATCAGCACTCTTCATAGCACTGTTTATAGCTGTTAAAATTAAGTCTTCTAACATCTCTACATCATCAGGATCTACAGCTTCTGGTTTTATATTTAAACTTAATAATTCTTTCTTACCATTAACTTTAGCAGTTACAACTCCACCCGCTGATCCCTCAAATTCTTTACTTTCAAGTTCCTCTTGTGCTTGTTGCATTTGTCTTTGCATTTGTTGTGCTTGTTTCATTAAGTTTTGCATATTTCCCATTCCACCTGGGAATCCACCTCTTGCCATGGTCAAATCCTCCTCTATAATTTTTTCATACAACTATTATATAGTATTTTCTTCTTTAATACCAATATACAATGAATAATTATTTAAATTCTAATTAATCATCTATAACTTCTAATGCATCACCCATAATTTCTCTTAGGGCTTCTTCAGGATCTACTTCTGATCCTCCTTCATTTTGAACTCTATAAATAACTTGAACTCTCTTTCCTAATATCTCAGAAAAAGTATCGTTTATTATTTTTGATGTAGCATTTTGTTCTAATCTAATCTTATTTCCTGAATACTGTTCACTAAATTCAACTTCTATGACGCCATTACTACATCCTATTACTTTTCCAGGAACAAGTGATAAATAAACAACCATTGCTCTTCTTCCCTTTAATGTTTCTAACAAATCCTTCCATGCCCTTTTTGCATCTTCTATAGTAACAGAACTATCTAAAGATCCATCAACACTCACTGGTTTACTTTGTTTCATAGGCTGACTTTTAGGGGCTACTACTCTCTTATTATTATCTACAGTAGGCTCTTTATTAGGATTAACTTTTATATTTCCACTTTTTATAGTTTCCTCTAATTTGTTCAATCTTGCTAATAACACCTCTTTTGATGTATCATATTCTATTTTACACATTTTTATAATAGATAACTCTAAGTATAGTCTTCCTTGTTTACTAGACTTAGAACTTTCTTCACCTTCTTGAAGAATTCTAATAGCTCTTATTATTTCTTCTCCTCTAATCCTTTGACCTTGGTCCTTCAATCTAAGGATGTTTTCCTTTGCCATGTCTAGAACTTCATCTGGATTTTGAGTAACTTTAATCATTAGAAGATTTCTATAGTGATTTATTAAATCCTTAATGAACAAACCTAAATCCTTACCTGCTAAGACTATTTCCTCCACAGTTTCCATAGCCTTTTCTATATTTCTTTCTATAATAGCATCTGTTAAATCAAAAAGATATTCATTAGTTACTAAACCAAGCATTGATACAACTTCATCATAATCAACCTTGTTATCTCCCATAGAAATTGCTTGATCTAAAATACTTAGAGCATCTCTCATTGCTCCATCTGAAACCCTAGCTATTAAATCTAAACTTTTATCGTCAGCAAATACACCCTTTTCAGTTACAATTCTTCTTAGTCTTTCTATAACCTTTTCCTTTGAAATTCTCTTAAAGTCAAATCTTTGACATCTTGATAATATAGTTATTGGAAGCTTTTGTGGATCTGTTGTTGCAAGTATAAAGACTACATTACTTGGAGGTTCTTCCAATGTCTTCAAAAATGCATTTACAGCTCCAATAGAAAGCATATGTACCTCATCCATTATGTAAACCTTTGTCTTTGCTTCCTGTGGTGGATATTGAACATCATCTATTATCTCTCTAATTTTATCTACACCATTATTTGATGCTGCATCTAATTCTGTTACATCTATGGCTAATCCTTCATTTATCTTTTTGCACATTTCACATTCATTGCAAGGCTCTCCATCTTGTAAATCTAAACAATTTAAAGCCTTTGCCATTACTTTAGCTGTTGATGTCTTTCCTGTTCCTCTCGTTCCACAAAAAAGATAAGCATGTGCTGCCTTATTATTTAATATTTGATTTTTTAATGTTGTTGTTATATGTTCTTGCCCTACTAAATCTTCAAAAGTAGCAGGTCTCCATTCTCTATATAAAGCTTTATAAGCCAAATTTTTCACCCTCTCAAATCAATAAAAATTATATTCAAAGTCATATTTATAATTTTAACATAAGTTTTCATTCATAGCATTGCTATTATTTCTCAAAAGCTATACTAATAATACTTAAGTAATAACTAATCTAAACTTCTTAATTTTACT
Organism: Clostridium massiliamazoniense; assembly: GCF_001403635.1. Taxonomy (GTDB): domain Bacteria; phylum Bacillota; class Clostridia; order Clostridiales; family Clostridiaceae; genus Sarcina; species Sarcina massiliamazoniense. The sequence goes on along the minus strand of NZ_LN879468.1, from coordinate 2,081,524 downwards.
GTTTAGATTTATAAAAAATTAACTCTTCACAATAATCTAATCTTAACTTCATAGTAAATCTACATAAAGTGAGATAATTATATTATAATTATTACTAAATATTTAAACTTAATTCAAATAATAGAACAAAGGAGAGCTATAGATGTTTTCACTAATAGTTGCACACAGCAAAAATAAAGTAATTGGACTTAACAATAAAATCCCTTGGTATCTACCATCAGATCTTAAAAGATTTAAGGAATTAACTACTGGTAAAACTATAGTAATGGGGAGAAAAACCTTTCAGTCACTTCCTGGTCTATTACCAAAGAGAAAACACATTATTTTAAGTAGAAATGAATCTTTTGCTAATAACAATCCAGAGATTACTGTACTCAAAGACATAAATGAATTTATAAAGAATAACAAAGATTCAAATGAAGAAATTTTCATTATTGGCGGAAGTGAGATATATAAAATTTTCTACCCTTATGCAAAAAAATTATATATAACCGAAGTAAATTTAGAAACAGCTGGTGATGCCTTTTTCATGGAAATAGACAAAAATCTATGGAATTTAGACTTTCAAAGCCCTACTCAATTTGAAAATTCAATAGAATTTATTTATAAAAACTATTCCAAATAAAAAAAATCTTTAGATAAAATCTAAAGATATAATTTCTAAATAATAAAACCGTGCGCCTACTCTGACAATAATCTATGAGCGTTACCTAAGTGTTAGCTCAAACCAGATTTTACCACGGCACATGAAAGTGACTACTTATGGCTGCTTCCTTCCAGACCTGACCAGGTTCATAGGCTTCCATTGCGTGGGACCCGATTCTCAACACCACGTTCTTAGGGCAGACCTCACAGAATTAAGGCCTCGATAGGTGTTCGATCCTGCTATAGCGGATTGCAGGTTACAGGGCACCGCTAACTCCCCATCTAGCACGGCATTGGCGGAGAGAAGGGGATTTGAACCCCTGATAGAGTTGCCCCTATACACGCTTTCCAGGCGTGCTCCTTCGACCACTCGGACATCTCTCCAAATTTAGTTTATTTAAATTGTTACTTTTTAATTCTAACATAGCTATTATGTACTGTCAATGAAGTATTATTTTCAAATCTTTATGAATTTGTCCCAAATTAACCGTGGAATATTTTGTATAACTTTCTAAATTCCCATATAAATACACTAATACTAACATAAAATTATATTTAATCCTTAAATTTCAATCATAAAGTAATTGAATTTTGTCATTTATAAAATTATTATCTAATTAATCACTGTTTTTTTACCTTTTAGGATTCTTTTATGCAAAAGCATTTTTTTATATGGTATTATTATATCGTTGATAATTCAACATTTGGTGTTTTTAATCTTAAATTAGTTGAATTGTTTATGCAAGCAATTAATATGATGAATATTTCCTTATTTTAAGCTAATAGCTTAAAAGTTCAATCTAATTTTAAGATAAAATTCAACCTCAAATTTTTACTACACTACAATCATAGCTAAGCCTCCTATGAATCTAATTCATATGAAGGCTTTTTTTATTATATATTCTGTACAAGCTCATTAAGTGCACGTTTTGATACAAGACACTTTTCTCCATTACTCATAGTAACTACCTTTTCTTTAATGTCAAGCTCCCGCACTTTAGATGTATTTATTAGATAAGATTTATGACACCTAAAGAACCCTTTTCCTAAACCATTTTCTATATGTTTTAATCTTCCCATAAATTCTATATTTTCTTCTTCCGTGTGTAACACTAATTTATGGGGTGATGTAGCCGTTTCAAAGTATATTATTTCATCTTTACTTAAACTTAAAACCCTGTCTCCTAACCGTATTTTAAAATTCCGACTATCACTCTTGTCTAAGATTAATTTTCTATTTGCTCTAACCAAACATGCCTCTAACCTGTCTTTTATATCACTTAATTTATCTAATATTATATAATCTAAAGCTTCGACTTTATAAAGATATGCTAAGTAACTCATCTCTATATGTGGTGTTACAAAAACTATAACTCCTAGTTCATCATATTCTCTTATTTTTGACCCTAATGATATTCCATTCATATCCGAATCAAAAGAGACGCCTAAAAAATACACTGCTGGACTTGTATTCTCCTTAACTTTTCTTAATATTTCTCTAGGGTCATCACTTATTACAGTAATCTCCATCTGAAAATTTTCAATCAAGATTATATTCTCTAATATTTTCTTTAACTCTTCTCTTTCTTCCCTTGCTTGGTGGCAAATAAGGATTTCTAGCATAAATACTCCCCCATGCAAAAAAATTTGTTGAAGCAATTTTTTCTAATTTCTTTAACAAACTATGAATTATCATTTTTAAATATTTTATCATATACTCTAAGTTTTTACAATTACTCTCACTACATTCAATAATTCTCTATTTTTTCAATAGTTTTATAAAAAAAAATTATAAATAAATGATTTCCTTCTTAGTTTTTGTATATTTTTTGCATTAATTTCATTAAAGATTTGAAATTTGAAAGTATTTAAAATGGAAATTCCCCACTAAAACCCCATTAAAATAATAAATAAATTAGCCCTGTAGCTATAATAATTTGACTTATTGCAATTAAACCTGCATAAATTATTGACTTCTTTCCTTGCTCCATTAAATCCTTAAATTTTACATTCATACCTATAGCTGCTAAAGCTATAACTTCAAAATATTCTCCAACTTTATGTACTTCTGTATTAACAGTATTTGGTATTATTCCCAAACTACATATAATAGCTAGTATAAAAAATACTATTATGTACCAAGGTATTTTTACCTTCATCTTTTCTTCTTTTATATCACAAGTTTCACCATTTTTTCGTTCATCTCGTTCAGCCATTTTTCCTAAAACTATTACTACAACAGTTAAAAATATTATTCTTATTATTTTAAAAATAGTAGACATGTTAGAAATTTGAGGACTTATAAGTGCCCCTGAAGCAACAACCTGTCCAACTGATTGTAATATTCCTCCTATCATTGCAGAAGTTTTTAGCTCTGAATGATTATATAGTCCTAAGGTTATAAGTGGTAAGATAAACATAAGAATAGTTCCTATTAAATTTACCATTGCGATTGATATAGATTTATCTTTTTTATCAGCATTTATAACTTCATCTGTTGCTCCTATAGCTGAAGACCCACAGACTGCATTTCCTGCACACATTAATAGAACAAACTTTTCTTTAAATCCTAATTTTTTTCCTATAAAATAAACAACTATTATTGTTAAAGTCATTTGAAGTATTATAAATAAAAATCCATTCCATCCCACTGATAAGACTTTATTTATATTTAATATTACTCCAAGAAGAGCTATTGCCCAAGATAAGAAAAACTTTTCTGAAAATTTTATTCCCTTAGAATATTTTCCATCCCTTATTAAGGTATTTCCTACAATAATCCCTATAATAATTGCAAATGTTGCTGCACCTACTTCTGGCACAAAGATATTTATAATCTTACTTATTACTGATATTATCAAACATACAATTATTCCTGGAATTATTGAATTTATCTTTTGTTTCATAAATTCACCTCTGAATTAGTAACTGTACTAAATATTTGATTCCCCATTACTTATTTAAGGGCTGTAATAATAAACTTAAAATTACAGCCCTTTATCTTTATATTAACTAAAATCATAGCTAAACATTTAAATTAAAATTAAGTTTTAGATGTTCGCTCATCTATTATAATACCCATCAAAACTAAATTAGTAAAATACTGTTTACTCTATAAATATAATAGGTATTTAGTTATTAAAATTTTCTAATTGATTTATATATATAACAGGAATTTTTTCACCTTTATATTCTGTAACATTTAAGGTTCCCTTAACTCTCACATAATCACCTGTTTTAAACTCAGAATTTATGCTTCCTACACAAGTTATACCTAAAAATTTTGAATCTGCCATACAACAATTCATATCTACCTGAGTAATAAAAAAGTCTCCTACCTCAACTTTTTCATTATATAATAATCCCTCAACTGTAATAGGCATAGTTTTATAATCTTCTGTATTTTCTAAAATTGCCTCCACAGAACTATGAAAATTTTCTTTATTTATTAAAATATTATCCCTTTCAAAACTTAATTTATGATTATGGTTTTTATTATGATTATGGTTTTTATTATGATTATGACCTTTATGTTCTATAACTACCCCTTTCATTATTAAGGAATTTCGTAAAATATCTGTATTAGATACAATTACCAATGCAGCTATAAGTAAAATAAAAAATATATATCCCTTTTTTATTCCTCCTCTTGATGGAACAGTAAATATATCTTTTATTTCTATTAGAAAAATAAGAGTTAAAAATATTAAGGTTAATACAACATATATTTTCATACTGCCCACTATTAAGGAAAATAATTTATCTGAAATTAGTAAAAACCCTATTGACCCTATTAGTATCCCTAATAATATAACCCATATAAATTGATTTAAATTAAATCTTCTCACAACTTGTCCCCCTGCCTTACAGAATAAGTACACAACTAATGAATATTAATGCAGTTACAACAAATGTCAATTTTAACACAAAGGATTTTTTATAAGATGCTAATAACATTGTTATATTTTTCAAATCTATCATTGGACCTATTAATAAAAAACCTAAAATACTTCCAGTGCTAAAAGTGCCTAAAAAGCTTCTTGCCACAAAAGCATCTGCTTCAGAACATAAGGATAAAAGAAAAGATGCTAACATTAAGAAAACAATTCCTATAATAGGGTTAAATCCAATTGATTGTGAAATATATTCTGTTAGGCTCATTTGAAATACCGTAGCTAAGAAAGAACCACCTATGAAAAACTTCCCTATCTCATAAAATTCTACTGAACTCATCTTAAGTAAAGTTATTAATGTGTTTTTATTAGCTTTTTTTATCTCCTCACATCCACAATTACATTTATAATAATTTGTATCATAATTATCCTTTAAAATATTCTCACCTTCTGAAAAGACATTCATTATTAATCCAGCTATTATTGCTATAAGTACTCCTAAAATAACTCTTAATAAAACAAACTTTAAATTACCATCAAAAGCATAATATGTTGACATTATTACAATAGGATTTACTATAGGTGCTGCTAACATATAAGTTATAGCTATGTTTATAGAAACCCCTTTTTTCATTAAACTCCTTGTTATAGGAACTGTTACACACTCACATATTGGAAAAAATACTCCCAAAAAAGCTGCTATTATAGATCCTAAAACCTTATTCCTTGGCATTATTCTACTAATAAATTCCTCCGTTAAAAATAGTTGCATTACAGAGGAAAGCACTGCCCCTAAAACTATGAAGGGCAATGCCTCTAGTACCATACTAGAAAATATTATAGAAAATTTAATTATAATTGACTCCATATAAATTCCCTACTCTCTAAACCTTAACTAATTATTCTAACCTTCTGTATCTTTTCTTCTAAATCTCTCTTTTCTCTAGCTGCTACTATATGTGCATGATTATTCATACCTTCCAAAAGCTTTATATACTTCTCTTCTGACTCTTTCGTTATAGCATTGCAATAATTCAAAATTACAAGGTCACTAGCTTCAATTGTAGGAATTATTAAATGAGGTAAATTTTTTAGAAAAGAATTTAAAGTCCCTGAATTAACAATTGTTACTATTCCTGTTACCTTAAAATAAGCTCTTAATTTTATATTGTTAAATAAATTTAATATTTTATTTATATCAGAAATTCCATTGCTCTCTATTACTAACCTAGATGGTTTATAAAACTTTATGATTCTTATTAATCTTTCTACTGTTAACTCATCATTTGATTTAAACTTTTTTATACTTACATTAAATTTATTTTCAATATCTAAAGCAATACCCTCTTTTCCACATTCGCACTGTATAACTACAACTTCTTCTCTCTTAACTGTTTTCCTTAAAAATCCATTCAAAAAAGTAGTCTTGCCAGATGAAAGAAATCCATTTATAATTTCCACCGAACATTTTCTCATAACTATTTCCTTCTTTCTTTTAAAAACAATTCCCTTAAATTATTTTTATTAAGATTTTTTCCTATAACACAAATCCTTCCTGTATAATCACTTTTAAAATCTTTTATATCAACATTCTTGGGAACATAATCAAACTGAATCCATTTTCCATCTTCTATAGAAACTATGCCCTTTGCTCTAAGAACTTCACCATATATTTCTTTTTTATCTAAGTTTTTTAACAGATTATTTAATTTATATCTATTAAAGCTTTTTGTAGTTTCTATACCTATGTTTTCAAAAATCTTATGAGCTGAATTATTATTTTTTATACTGACTTTTCCTTTGAACATCTGCATCTCATAAGTTAAATTTTCCTTTGACATCTTAGCAACTTCCATTATTCTTTTAGCTGTCATTTTATCTAAAGAAGTTGTTATTATTTTTAAAGTAGGTTTTATATTTTTTATACTACTACATATGTCATCAACTTCTTCAGCCTTTAAAGACTCTGTTCTATTTAATATAATTAACTCTGCTGACTCTAACTGATTTTTATAAAATTCTCCAAAGTTATCTAAATAATATTTATAGTTATTTGCATCTACTAAAGTTATTTTCATATTTATATCTATATTCTTTAGATTAGAACTTTTTATAGATGAAATTACTTCTGAAAATTTAGCAACTCCTGATGGTTCAATAATTATTCTCTCTGGTTTATACTTTTCTACAACTTCTTTTATACTATCTTTAAAGTCACCCTTTATACTGCAACAAATACACCCTGATGTTATTTCTTTAACTTCAATATCACCACTACTTAATATAGTTCCATCAATAGCAACCTCACCATATTCATTTTCTATAATTGCAATTTTTTCTTTATACAATTCTTCATCTATGAGCTTTTGAATAAGAGTAGTTTTTCCTGCTCCTAGGAAACCAGATATAATATCTATTTTCATCTAATCGCTCCTTATAATTTCTCCTTTAAATTTTATTCTTCCTTAATTATTTTTATTACAAAAAAGATGAAGTCCTCTGCAAGACTTCATCTTCTACTTATATAGACACTAAATTTAATTTTACATTTAATATTTATTATATTTTTTTACTCTTTATACCTCTTTATATACTAAGCATGTATTTTTTCTTCTTTTATTTTTTCATTTAATGTTGTTTCTTCTATTATAGTTTCTTTTATCGCTTTAGCTTCTATTTCTAATTTCTTCTCTATAGCTGGATTTATAGCATTTACAAACATTTTTAAGAAATTATATAAAACTGTAAAGATTACATAAGTTGCAATAAATATTTCTACATTTCCAAGGAAAGTAAATACATTACTTAAAACTCTATGACCTTGCCCATTGAAATAAACTCCTAATTTAAAAGCAGCTAATGTTGCTATTGCTAAAGGGAATGTAAATGATGCATGTGATGGTTTAAATCCATCTTTAAATAACTTAATAATGTAAAAATAAACTACAGGTAATAACATTAATCCAGTTACAATTAACCACCATAACATATACTTATTTGGATTAGAACTCATTGTTAACATTCCAACTACCCCAAGAGGTGCTGGTGAACAAATTATTCCTACTGTTGGTAACTTATGATCTTCCATTTTTTCGCTTCTAAATACTATAAATAATACTAAAGGTAATAATGCAGTATAAAATACAAATCCGAATAGTAACATGAAATGTGCTATAGGTTCAACTCCTGCTATATTCTTACTTACAACAGTTCCTGTAATCATTCCTGTATATACTATAAACATAGTAGGAACTAAATTCTTAAAGTTTCTTTCTTTAATTCTAAAAACAGTATATAAAATTACTATTCCATAATGCCAAATCACTGCCCCTAACCATAATGCTGTACAGAATTTTGGAAACATTGGATAAAAATAAGCTGATACCAACCATGTTACCATTCCTATAGTAGGATAAAATGTTCCTGTAACAGGATGTTTCACTTCTTCAATTACTGTTTTAGGAAACTTTATAAATCTTATAACCATTAATGTAAGCATCCCCACAGCTAATATTATTGATATAGGCTTTAAATAATCTACTCCTTTTAAAAGCCAGCAATTACTTAATGTTATAAAAGATAGACAAGTTCCACTTATTCCAATTGGATACCTTTCTAACTTTTCTAAATACTTATTCATTAGCTTCTCTTCCTTTCTCTTTTGTTCAATCTATATAAAACTCTTATTTAAAACTAATTTTTTAATAACTTTTACATCTTTATTATAAAAACTTATCATATATAAGTAAAATACTATTATTATTTTATAATAATAATTATTTACCTATATATAAATATAAAAATAAAGCTTGTATCAATATAAATTAATACAAGCTCTACTTTATCTTCTTCTATATTTGAAAAAACTGCTAAGTAAATTACTACAGTCCTCATTATATTCCCACTTCAAATCTAAAAAAAAGTTAAGATTGTCATTTTGTACTATATTAAGTACTGAGCCACAAGCTCCTGTTTTCTCATCAAAAGTTCCTATATGTAATTTAGATATTCTACTCTGTAATATTGCCCCCGCACACATAGGACAAGGCTCTAAGGTTACATACATTTCACAGCCACTTAATCTCCAATTCTTTAGAACTTTAGTAGCTTTTTGTATTGCTAAAATTTCAGCATGTGCTGTTGGGTCATTTAATGTTTCTTTTAAATTATGAGCTTTGCTTATAATTTTATTATCTTTAATTATAATAGCACCAACAGGGACTTCTCCAAGCTTCATAGCTCTTTTCGCCTCCTCTAATGCTATATCCATATAGCCCATATTTTAAGTTCTCCTTAAATCACAAAAAAAACAATTATTCCTCATCTTTAGCCACCTTAGAATTAAGAACAAAAATTCTAACTTTCATTATTCTCTTCTTCTCTATTTCTTCAACCTTAAACTTAAGATTTTCATACTCTATTTCTTCGCCTTCTTCTGGTAATCTATCTAAAAGACCTATAATAAATCCACCAACTGAGTCAAACTCATCTGAAGCTATTTCAACATCTTCAATTATATCACTTAAATCTTCTAATCTTGTGCTTCCATCAACTTCATATTCGTTTTCTTTAACTTCTTTGACCTCATCTTCGACTTCATCATATTCGTCTTCTATTTCTCCCACTATCTCTTCGATTAAGTCTTCTATAGTAACCATACCAACAGTTCCACCATACTCATCTAAAACAACAGATATATGGTTTCTTGTATTTTTCATTTCTTCAAAAAGATCTGAAATGTTTTTAAATTCAAAAGTATAATAAGGCTTTCTCATATGCTTTCTTACATCGAAATCTTTTTTACTTTCGTCATCTAGAAGTATTAAATCCTTTATGAATAAAATACCTACTATATCATCAATAGTTTCTTCATATATAGGAATTCTTGAAAATTGATATTCTTTTATACCAGCTAAAAGTTCCTCATATGTTACATCAACACTCTCAGCTATTATATCAACTCTTTGAACCATTATATCTTTAACTTGATGATCTCCAAATTCAAAAACATTGAATATCATTTCCTTTTCTTCCTCTTCAATGACACCTTCTTCTCCACCAACATCAACAAGGGTTTTTAGCTCTTCCTGAGTAATGAAGGCTTCTGCTTTGCTAGGGTCTCCTCCTAATATTCTTATAAAGAAAGATGCTATCTTGTTAAATAACCATACAATAGGCTTTAATAAATACACTGTGAAAATAACAGGTTTTATAACAACCTGTGAAACACCTTCTGAATATTGTTTCGCCAATGATTTTGGAGTTATTTCACTAAATATAAGTATTACAACTGTCATTATCCCAGTTGCTATGGCAACCCATGCTCCACCGAATCTATATGCAACAGTTGTTGCTAAAGATGATGCCGCTATATTTATAACATTATTTGCAACTAAAATTGTAGCTAATAATTCATGTGGGTCCTCCGTCCAATTATAAACAAGTTGCGCTTTTTTTACACCTTCCTCTGATAAATGTTTCATTCTTATTCTGTTTACAGACATCAATGCGGTTTCTGAAGCTGAATAAAATCCTGAAAGAAATACCATTATTATAAGAATTATTACCTGCCCCGTAAAAGGATCCAAAAATATCACTCTCCTAAAAAAAAATTTTATATCTATTATAACACAATAAAATATTTTTTTCGTAATTCCTTCTAAAAAAAAAATATTAAAATTGAGTTTTAATTTTCAATTGATTTAATTTTTCGTTTACTTATTAAATATTTTTTAAAAATTTGACCTTCTTGATACATTATATCTATTAATTATTAAATATGATATATATTATTTACATATTTTGTAATATTAATTTATAATAAAATTTAGAGACTTAGAATAAAATTTAGATAAAAAAATAAGCTCCATATAAAATATGAAGCTTGGTACCCCTAGTAGGAATCGAACCTGCATCTATCCCTTAGGAGGGGATTGTTCTATCCGTTGAACTATAGAGGCTTATGAAATTCTATTAAGGTTATACCTTCTTATTTAATTTTATATTTATTACTAATTAGTGTCAATAATATAATTGTATTTATATTGCTAAAAATTTTAAAACAATTATTTTATATATATTTTTATATTTTTAATTCTTACGTAATTTATTAATGGTAATATAATTACAATAAATAATTAAGGGGAGTTTTATTTAATGATTAAAATTTATAATAGAGAAACTAAAGATTATGATATAGAAAACGTTGCTGGACTAAATTATATTAATTGGTCTTATTGCTCACCAGTTGGTAAGGGAATGGTTGAGCTCTTTGTTAAGAAAAAAATGTTTTCTAGAGTTTACGGACTTTATTGTAGCAGTCGTCTAAGTAAAAAGAAAATTCCTAAATTTGTAGAACAATTTCATATTGATACAGAATTATGTGAAAAAGATCTACATGAATTCAGAAATTTTAATGACTTTTTTAGCAGAAAACTTATTGATTCCGCTAGACCTATAGATAAAAAAACTACCTCCCTAATTTCACCGGGAGATGGAAGGCTATTTGCCTTTGAAAACATCAATATGAATGCTTTAGTTCAAGTAAAAGGCTTTACTTATTCACTTAGAGAATTAATATCCAATGATGTTGTCGCAAATAAATATGAAGGTGGAACATGTCTTATCCTTAGACTTTGTCCAACTGATTACCATAGATTTCATTTCATTGATGATGGCATATGTGGACCTACAAAAAAAATAAAAGGCTCTTATTATTCTGTTAATCCTATAGCCTTAGAAAAAATACCTAAACTTTTTTGTAAAAATAAAAGAGAATGGTCTATATTTAATTCAAAAAATTTTGATGATGTTATTTTAATAGAAGTTGGAGCCACTTGCGTTGGAACAATAATTCAAAGTTACCAAAGTAATATTCCTGTAAAAAGAGGAGAAGAAAAAGGCTTTTTTAAATTTGGTGGTTCTACAACTATACTTTTCTTTAAAAAAGATACTGTAAAAATAGATAGTGATATAATTAAACAAACCAATAAAGGTTTTGAAACACAAGTTTCTATGGGTGAAAAAATAGGAATATCATTAAAATAAGCTGAGGTCTTAAACATCAGCTTATTTTAAAATTATTGATTTAAGTTCTTCTTTAAATCCTTCTATTGAACCATTAAATAAAACTATATTTATCCCCATTTCTTTTGCTCTTAATTCTACCACAGGTTTTGCTGGTACCATTGTAGCTACTAATATCTTTTTAACATTTTCCCCACCTAATTGATTAGCATATACATTTAATTCATTTAAAGCTCTTTCATCATATTTCTTTGAATCCTTGCAAGAAATACAAATTAATATAGAATCTTTTATTGCAACTACATCTAATTCATTTTTAACTCTACTTTGACTATCATTCCAAAGAAATAATAATCCACTTTTTATATCATCAATTTCTTTTATTTCTTCAATTATATTTTTTGTTAATACCTCTAACCAAGTACCACTTTTAAATATAAAACCTTTTATGAAGTCATTTAAAAAATATACCTTTATAAAATCATCAGAATTCTTATAAGCTATCATTTCTAAATTCTTTAAATAATTTAATGCCCTATAATAAAATTCCATTTTATCTTTACTTAAAATATTTTTATCTATTTTCATTATTTCCGGATTACATTCATCTCTTATAAAAACATCATTCATCTGTAGATCACTTTTTATTTCTTCCCAAATTTCAAGATGCTTTGCTATCCAATAAGTTATGCAAGTTATAGCTTCTCTATTATAAATTTCTGTTGAGTCTACTATTATTGAACCTCCAACGCTTTTTATAATATCATCTATATTTAAATCAACAAAACTATTTTTACTTATATTAATTTCCTTATCTGAAAAATCTATAATTAATTCCTTTTCTATATCAACATACTTACATTGAATATAATTTTTTAAAGCTAAACTATAAACCATTAAAAGAGCTACTTTTTTTCCCGAAGTAACGTTAAATATATTTTCATTAGCTTTATATTTCATTATAATATTTTCAATTTCCATAGGATTATTAATATTAATTTTTTCATAGCAAAACTCTATATTAGGGAATTTTTTTGTATAATATTCTTTAAACTTTGTAAGTCGATATGCTTCCTTGCTAGTCAAATAAAAAAATAATATTTTTTTAGGTTTATATTTTTCTGACAATAATATACTTGCTTCATTATGTCCATCAAATATACTCATTAAAAGGTCTATCATTTCATAAACACCTTCTTCTTTTATTATTAAAGTTAGTGTTGCCCAATACTATAACTTATATTATTTTTCTATTTCTTCTGAAAGTTCGTTTACTATATTTACCAGAGATATTCCTTCAGAACAATTATCAATGCATCTTCCACATCCAACACACATTGGCATTCCAAATTTATTTTTATACGTATAGAACTTAGAAAATATCTTATTTTTTATTTTTTCACTCTGTGATTTCATAAAATTATATCCACCCATCATGGCATCAAAACCTTCTGTATCATAAAAAACATGAATTTGTTCAGAACTTTTTCTATTTTTTTTTAATTCTATGGTAGCAAAACATGAACATACACTACAAACAAAATTACATTTTCCACAATCTATGCATTTTTCATTAAAATTTTCCCATAATTTAAGATTGTTAAGCTTTTCAAATTCCTTATCACTCTTTATATTTAAGTTTGGAACTTTAAATTTATTACTTTCAATAAATCTAATTTTATAATCAAATTCCTCACTGCCAATAAAATACTTAAAAAATTTATTGTCTTTAACTTCAAATAGAAGATTATTTTCGCTAAATTTAATAGCCATACTATAATTATTAGTTTTATTACTTCCCATTGATACACAAAAACAATTATCAAAACTTTTATCACACTCAATACATATAAACTTTACCTTTTTTCTCAAGTTTTTGTAAAATTCATCTTCTTCATTTTTAAAATATATATTATCTTGCCTTAATTGTGCATTAATATCACAAGCTCTTGCAAAAATAATAATATCTTTGTCATCCTCTAAATTATTTATTTTTAAATTTCCATCTTCATAATATATAGTTTTAGTTATTGTTAATATTATTTCTTTAATTGGATATTCAGATTTCTCTTTATAATTAATCTCACTAATAGAATTTATTTCATCGTAAGCAATAACTTCCTCCTCAAAAAAATCATTATATTTTATTACTTTTTTAGGACCATATATTTTATACTCTTTTTTTAGTTCATTAATTAAACTTTCACTATTTGAAATGCTTAATCTATGTCCCATTGTCACTCCTCCAGCTGTCAATTTTCATTAATTTCTTAAATAAAACTATGCTTATCTCAGACATAACCTTCGATTTATTTAAGGTTTATCCAATAAATTTTAAATCTATTTGATTTTATCTAAGAACGTAACATCATTAATTTTCCAATTATTAGTCGTTTAATAATTAATATCATTAAAATGATAATCCTTTTTTATTTTATTATCAATAAATAGTTATTATTCAATTTATACTTTTATATATAAAAAATGAAGATATTTAAGTTCTATATTGCTTAAATATCTTCATTATACTTTTAATTATTAAGATCTTAATTTGCCATCATATTTTTATCTTTTTCATCTAAATTAAATATTCTCCAACAAATTAAAGATACAATCCAAACTACTACAAATAATCCAACAAGACTATATCCCATCATACCAAAATCTAAGTTTTGTAACCAACCCCAAAATCCACTATTCCAATTTTCTTCCATAGCAAGAACTTGTCCAACTTCTATAATACTTATAACTCCCGCTGCTATTATAGAAATAGTAGTAATAGTGATATTATAATATACCTTCTTTAATGGTGAAGTAAGTACCCATTGATATGCTGTAGACATAAAGAAACCATCTAATGTATCCATAAGACACATACCTGCAGTAAATAGAACAGGAAAGGCTAATACTGCAATCCATGGTATTCCTTGAGCTGTTGCAGTGGCTGATGTTGCAAGAACAGCAATTTGTGTAGCTGTATCAAATCCAAGCCCAAATAGAAAACCTATAACATAAATATGCCAATTTCTATTAGCGATATTAAGTAAACGATTTATTGCGCGGTTTATTGCACTTGTTTCAGGTCTTTCAAGGCTTTCTTCAGTGTAAGTTCCATTTTTCATCATTTTAAAAGTTTGTACTGAATTTTTTAATATCATAAAGTTAGCTATAGCAAGAATAAATAGGAACACGGCTGAGATAATAGTACCGATAACTCCTCCAACAGCTTGAAATTGAGGTATTGCTTTCTTTGCCCAGTTAACGGCAAAAATTGTTGCTATTCCCATAAGCATAACTACTGTTGAATGACCTAATGAAAAGAAAAATCCAGCTCCTCTAGTTTTTCCTCCTTCTTGAACTAATTTACGAGTCATGTTATCGATACATGCTATATGATCACAGTCAAAAGCATGAGCAAGCCCAAAACTTAAAGATATTACTCCCATTCCTAGAAGAGTTGGAAATTTAAAAACTCCAGTTGAAAGTAATAGACCTCCACAAACAAACATAAAGATAATAAATGCACCATATCTTGTTGCATCTACCTTCCAGTTTCTGCTACTATTACGCATAAAAATAATCATTCCTTTCTTTTATTGCATACATTGTACACAAAATTATTAAATTAAAAATATATACTAGATATAAATTGGATATAATTTAGATACAATTTAGATACAATTTAGATACAATTTAGATACAAGTTAGTATAATTTAAAATAAAGTTTTTCACAAACCTTTCAAATAAAAAATCTACGAAAAAATCTACCTTCATCTTTTAAATTTAATAAATATTTAACTATTTATTAAAAAAATTCAAAAAATATTTATATAAAAAATATTAAATTCAATTTATTTTATATTGAGAAAACTTTTTCAATTAATACTTGAATATTAATTAAAAAATAAATATCAATTTGAATTTAGATAAAGTTTAGACTTTATCTCATTACGCAGTTTTAGCTACTTAAAAGCATGAACCTATAGTAATACTCCTCTTTCTTACTTATAAGAAATAACAATAACATCACTCTAGTTGAGTTATATTTAATTCAACATATTATTAACATAATATTAACTTTTTATTAACTATTTTATAACAAAAGATTTACAAAAAATATTCATTTTATTTTATACATCATATTTTAAGGAATAATATAATACTATATTATCCAAAAAGTTATTTTCTTAATTTATTTTTTAAATAATATTTTTTTTTCACATTTAATAATATTTCTAGATATAATATTCTTTAAAATATAATAAAAAACAGTAAGAAGAAATTTCTTACTGTTTTTTATCAAACTATATATTTATTTAAGGTATGTCGCACTAACAAAAGCTACTTTTCCATTGTACATAATTTTTGACCAATTTCCTTCTTGTCCTATAACTTCAACTTTTGAACCCTTTGGTAAAATTCCTAATCTTGAAGAATTTACTGATGCTTTTGCTCTAACATTTAGTCCATTTGCTGTAACTACTTTTGCTTTTTGGCTTGTACCTTGTGGTTTTGCTTGGCTTGTGCTAGTTCCACTAGTTCCGTTAGCTAAATAGCTTGATGCTACATAAGCTACTTTTCCATTGTACATAATTTTTGACCAATTTCCTTCTTGTCCTATAACTTCAACTTTTGAACCCTTTGGTAAAATTCCTAATCTTGAAGAATTTATTGATGCTTTTGCTCTAACATTTAGTCCATTTGCTGTAACTACTTTTGCTTTTTGGCTTGTACCTTGTGGTTTTGCTTGGCTTGTGCTAGTTCCACTAGTTCCGTTAGCTAAATAACTTGATGCTACATAAGCTACTTTTCCATTGTACATAATTTTTGACCAATTTCCTTCTTGTCCTATAACTTCAACTTTTGAACCCTTTGGTAAAATCCCTAATCTTGAAGAATTTATTGATGCTTTTGCTCTAACATTTAATCCATTTGCTGTAACTACTTTTGTATTTCTGTTTGCTAATAATCTTACATTTTGTTGAGCTGGAGATGCTGTTGCTGTAATGCTTGGTACTGCTGAAAAAGCTACTCCTGATAATAATGTTGCTGCTCCTAAAATTCCTAAAATATTTGTTCTTTTCATAATAATTCCCCTCACGTTTCTTAATTTCTATTTTTCTATTTGTATATATTTTCTAATAAAATTTCTATATTTTTCTTTGCCTTTTGTGATTTCATTATAGCTAAAAATAAATATACGTACAGTTAAAAAAATGTAAATATTATTAATGAATAGAGAATAAATTGATTATAAAATATTAATTTTTTAAAAAAATTAATATTTTATTTAATAAGTATCAAAAAGAAAACAAATTAAATTATTTTTCTTAATACTTTTGAAATTACTAATCTCTTACTTGTATATAATAATACATTTAAATCAAAATAATTATCCAATAAATTCAATTTTAAATATTAAATTTTCTCTATTTTTTTATATATTATTGTATTATATTTTTATTTTTTCTATGGATAATACTTTTTAAATAAAAAAACTATAAATCAAAATCTTTATTTAAAAATTAATTTACTAATACACAAACTATTCTATTTTTTATAATATTACTTAATCTAATATTAAGATAAACTAATATTAAAAATGACAATTTTTAATATTGAATTATTCTACATCATAATAAGAAAAAAATAAAAAAACACTAAATTTCAATAATTGAAATCTAGTGTTTCTCTATTTTATGGTGCGTCGGAGAGGATTCGAACCCCCGGCCAATCGGTTCGTAGCCGATTGCTCTATCCAACTGAGCTACCAACGCATATATTATAATTACTCTAATATGATAGCATAATTAATTTTGGAAATCAAGAAAATATATATATATATTAATATAGTTATTTATTTTAATTAACTCTTCCTCTTCTCTAAACACCATATAAATATTACCACTTCCCTAAATAAAATTATTTTTAGGTTATTTTACAATTCTTGAATAATAATAGCTTATTTCTAAAAAACTATCTTTAATAACATTTTACTAGGAGGTATTATTATGAAAAGTTTAAAAGGAACTAAAACAGCTGAAAACTTAGCAAAATCATTTGCTGGTGAATCACAAGCTAGAATGAGATATGACTATTTTTCAAAAGTTGCTAAAGAAGAAAAACAAGGTCATATATCAAGAATTTTTTCAGAAACAGCTGATAATGAAAAAGAACACGCTAAGATATTTTATAAATATCTTATAGAAGGACTTGATCCTAAAGAAGTAGCTGCTGAAGTTCTTGTTGATTCTACTTATCCATTTGGTTATTCAGACACTCTACACAATCTTAAATATGCTGGAGATGGTGAAGATGAAGAAGCACACATGTATCCTGATTTTGCTGAAGTTGCTAAAGAAGAAGGATTTCCTGAAATTGCAGCTAGTTTTTTAAATATTACAGAAGTTGAGAAAGCTCATAGAAATAGATATTATTTTCTACATAAAGCTCTTGAAAACAATACTTTATATAAAAGTGATGAAAAAGAATATTGGAAATGCGTAAACTGTGGATATATTTATTATGGTGAAGAAGCTCCTGCAATTTGCCCTGCTTGCAAACATCCACAAGGCTACTTTGAACGTTTATATAAACCATTAAACGAAACTCATGTAGCAAAGAAAAAAACTATATAAAAAATTAACAGTATTGGCGCCATAGGTGTTGATACTGTTTTTTTTAGAATCAAGCCTTATTATCAAAACTTAATAATAAAACCAAAGTAATAAAATTATTTTTACATATTAATTTCTTTATGAAAGTAAAAAAATACTCAATTGAGTATTCTTTTACTTTTATATTTTTAATTTTTTTGATAAGAAAATTACTACTATAAATTATATTGTATCATTATAATTTGGAATATTAAACTTGGCAGTACTTCCCTCTCCATCCTTAGCTTTGACTTCAAGTTTTACCTCTATTCTTTCTTTTAATTCATCTACGTGAGATATTATTCCAACAAGTCTTCCCTCCTGTTGTATATTTAATAAACATTCTATAGCACTATCTAAAGATTGTGGATCTAATGTTCCAAAACCTTCATCTACAAACATAGTGTCAATAGATATTCCCCCAGCATAGCTTTGTATTACATCAGCAAGTCCTAAAGCTAAGCTTAAAGCTGTTTTGAAGCTTTCTCCTCCAGATAAAGAGTTTACCCCTCTTTCTCTACCAGTATTATTGTCGTAAACTTCTAAATCTAGCCCCTGCTTTTTATTACCTTTTCCTAAATCCTCTTTTCTTTTAAGAACAAATCTTCCATTAGTCATTCTATCTAATTTTATATTAGCTCTTTCTATTATTTCATCAAAATATGATGTTAGAACATAACTTTCAAAGGTTACTTTCTTTAAATTTCCTTTATCACCATTAGCAATATTACTTAAATGAGATAACCTTTCATAAACCTTTTCTTTCTCCCCTATTTTATTTCTTATAAGATTTACTTTCTTAAGCATAGTTTCATTATGTTCAACTCTGTTACTTAATAGATTACACTTACTATTTTCATTCTTTTCTTTAAGTTCTATTTCCTTATACTCTTCACCAAGCTTATTTCTTAGTTCTTCTAAATCATTCTTATCCTTTACTTCTAACTTATTAAAACTATTATTTATATTTTCATATAAAGCCTCTAAAGCTTTAAGATTTTCATAATAGGACTTTATTTTATTATCTATTAACTCTAAATCTCCTGAAATCAACGAAACCTTATAGTCTTCATAGGATTTAAAATCATTTTCCTTTATGGCTACTTCAAATTCTTCTCTTATGATATGAAGCTTTTCATTTATTTTTAAAAGTTCTTCTTCATATATTTTTTCACTTTTATTAAGTTCTGTATATTTATTATTTATATTATTAAAAGCATTTTCTGAAGTTATAATATTCTCCTCAATTTCTTTAATGGCTAATTCAATTTTCTTCATTTCATTCTTTATAGAAATTCCATCCCTAAGACTTTCTGGAACTTCAGCTTCTATAGCTCTTAAAACTTCAATTTCCTTTGATAACTTGGGTCCATTAATTTTAATAAATTCATTACACTCTTCAACTGTTTCTTTAGTAATTTTTAATTTACCTTCAAGAGCTAATTTTACTTCTTCTAACTTAGGCTTTAGATCTGATATTTTCTTTATATCTCTATATATTGCCCTTTCTTCTTCTATAATTTTATTTAATTTTAATCCTTCAGAAGTTATTTTTTCCCTTTGCTCACTTTCATTTAAAGTACTTAAAAAGTCTTTTTCTAAAATTTCTTCAAGTGCCTTAACCTTAACCCCTATAACTTCCTTCTGAAAACTCTCAATTTCTTTGTTCAATACAGTTAATTCTCTTAAGAAAAGTTCTTTTTCTTCATAAGCTTTATCATAACCTTCTTTTAAGACTTTAAGTTCTTCTTCACTTAGAACACTACTTAGCCTTACTGCTTTATTTGGATGCTCCTTAGAACCACAAACAGGACAACTCATTCCTTCTTCTAAGCTTTCTGCTAATATACCAGCTTGTCCCTTCTTAAAGTCATCTTCACTTTTCTCAAATTCTAACTTAACCTTTTTAAACTTTTTCTCTACTAAAGTGAACTTATTCTTTTTTTCATCAAAATCCATCTTTTTATATCTTATATTTTCATAACATTCCTTTAAGTCTCTTAAAGCATCTATATCTCTTTTATGCTTTTTACCCTTTTCTAATATTAAAGCAATTTGTCCTTCTGCTTCTATGGACTTTCTTAATTCCTCTAAATTATCTTTTATTTCTTTTTCTAACTCAACTTCTCTCTTCTTTGAATTTTTCAATCCCTTCTCTTTTTCCCCTAACAGTCTCTCTAAATTAACAACCTTATCTTTTTTATCTATATAAGTTGATACAGCGTGTTCTTGCTTTTTAAGTTTCTCTAACTTAATGATTAATTCTTCTTTTTCTTTAACCTTACTTTTAGACTCTTCTAAATTCTTCTTTGTTTTTTCTAAATTAGTTGAAACATCATCTTTTTCTCTTCTAATATTTAAAATAGTGTTTTCTCTTTTTGTCTTATTATCCTTTTCTTCATTTAATTTATTTTCTATTAATTTTATTTTTTCAGCCTTTTTCCCTTTTGAAAGTTTCTCTTCATAAGTCTTAACAGTTTCTATTTTCCCCTTATGTTCTTCTAATCTTTTCTTAGTATTTTCATATTCTTCAAGGACTTTTTTATCATTAGCAAGACCTAATATTTTTCCATCCAATTCTTTTAATTGGTTTCTCAATAGGTTACTATTTTCTTTACTCTTAATAACATCCTCTTTATCCTTTTTTATTCCTTCTACCACTAAATTGCAAACTTGCTCAATATCTATATCTTCTCTGTTTATAAGCTCATAAAGCTCACTATCTTCATCACTTTTTATTTGCTTTACATATAAATCTCTCTCATTTTTACTATCCTTTAATTCTACCCATAACTTCTTGACATCATCCCTTAAATCATCTTGTATTTTCTTAAACCCTTCTGTACCAAATATCCTTCTAAAAATCTCTTCTCTATCTTTAGAGTTTGCCTTTAGAAGCTTTAAAAATTCTCCCTGTGGAAGCATTACTATTTGTCTAAATTGGTCCTTATCAACACCTAAAAGTTCATTTATTCTATCATCAACTTCCTTAACCTTTGTTAAAGGTTTTTCATCACTATCTAAGAATATAAGCTCTACCTTAGCCCCTTCCTTCTTATATCCTTCTCCCCTCTTTTTATTTAACATCTGTTCAGGACTTCTTCTAATTCTATATCCCTTATTTCTAAGTTGAAATTCTAACTCAACAAAGGTTTCAACATCTCCATCTACATAATGACTTCTTAAGGATGCAGTATCTCTAAACTCTCCTGATGGGGAACCGTATAAAGCATAACTTATAGCATCAAATATTGTAGTTTTCCCTGCTCCAGTATTCCCTGTTATAAGAAATAAGTTCTTTCCATTTAACCTTGAAAAATCTATAGTTTGTTCCTTTGCATAATTCCCAAAAGCACTTAATGTTAATTTTAAAGGCCTCATCTTTACTCTTCCTCCCTCTTTTCAATAAATTCTGTCATTAAGGTTATTGATACTTCATCAATCTCTCTTTGAGTAACATTTTCATAGAAATCCTTAAATAAATCTATTTTAGATTTTTGTCTTTCTTTCACGTTTAACTCTATATTCTTATGACCTAAGGTTTTCTTTGAATCTTTCCTAAGACCCATTATATTAGGATAAATAGCCCTTAAAGTTGCCATAGGCTCATGCAAATCGCCTTCATCATTTAAAAGAGCAAAGACATAATCATCTCTATTTCCCTTGTTATAAAATTCAGGCTTTATTAATTCTTCTAAAGTTCCATTAATTACTCTCATATCTCTAAGAGGTTTTAAATTCTTTAATTCTACCTCCACATCACCTTTTTCATTTATGCTAACTAGAGTAACTGTTTTATTTTGATGTTCTTCTGAAAAGGAATATTTTAATAAAGAACCAGAATATCTTATTTTATCTGATCCAACCTTTTGCGGACCATGTAAATGTCCTAAAGCAACATAATTAAATCCATCAAAAACTTTCCCAGGAATTATATCCGTTCCCCCTATACTTAAAGGTCTTTCTGATTCACTTATTTCAAGTCCACTTTCCTTTATTGCTTCCTCTCTAGATAAGTTTTCATTACTTCCCATATTAGTTATATATCCATGTGCTATTGCTACTGCTCTTCTCTTCATATCTCTTTTACTATTTATTTCATCTACTATCTTTTTCATAGCATCTTCATGAGTTCTTATAGTATTATCTCCATAAACTTCTCTAACTACAGCAGGATCTCCATAAGGAACTAAATAAAAGTCAACATCTCCATATGTATCATTTAAAGTTACACAATTTATTTTTCCCTTAAGTTCTCCTTCAATATAAAAACCTTGTTTTCTTAAAATTGAACTCATAAATCCTAGTCTTTCACCACTATCATGGTTACCTGCAATAGCTAAAATAGGTATTTTTAAATCTAAGATTATCTTTTCTATATATTTATCTAATAATTCCACTGCTCTAGCTGGAGGCACACTCCTATCATATAAATCTCCAGCTATAACTAAAGCATCAGGTCTCTCACTTTCTAAAAATTCTATTAATCTATCTAAAATATATTGTTGGTCCTCTAACATAGAAATTTCATTTACAACTTTACCTATATGCCAATCTCCAGTATGTACAAATTTCATATAGTCCCCTCCTAATCCATATCCTTTTCATTTAATTATATCTTATAGTAATCTTCTTAGTCTCCTATTATTTACATTAAATCACCTTTCCTACTAATAAAAATAAAAGATTGTCTTAAACTTATTTAAGTACAACCTATTATTTTCAAATTCACTTATAACTTTATATCATAATGATTTATATTCTACTAATATTTAATCAATTAGAATTAAGCTTAATTGATTGTATAAAAATTCTCCAAAATCTTCAGCTATAATTTCATTTGGTTGCTCATCTAATTCATATCCTGGAATATATATAATAACTTTTGGCTCTCCATTAGTTTTATTGATATTATTTAAGTCTAGGCAATATAATTCACCTTCTCCAAAATTAGCAATAATTATTAAGTTTTCAGGTAAATTCATTCCCTTTCTTTCATCTAATGTATACCAAATTGCATCTGGTGTTCCTATCTCTTCTCCTATTTCATCATTTACTATTCCGTATATTTCTAAATCATCAAAATATAAAACACCAAAGTCCATTAAAAACTTATTATACAAGTATGAAAAGTTAATATTAAGCCTTTTTTCTGCTAATTCAATAGTTTCTTTAGAAGCACCTTTACTTTCTATCAATAATCCTTTATTTTCTCTTATCAAATCTAAACTTTTTTCATAGTCCTTATAGCTCATTCTATTCTCTCCTTTAATTTCATTCCATAAAATCATTTACTCTATTTTTCTAATATACTTTTCTCCGATAAATAAAAGCACTTCTATTCATATCACTTCCAATAGTTCTTTGATTTATGCGAATAACCTTATCTAAAGTTAATTATAAAAAGCTAAAGAATTAAAACTCCTTAGCTTTTTAATATTTTTCCTTTTATTTATAATTACACTTCTTGGTTCATGCTCTTTAAATATTCATTTGAATTATCTACTAATATTTTATTTTCTATATTATTCACACAGTATTTAGCTACTTTTAGTTTAATTTCTTTATATTTATCTTCTCCATATAAGTTGTAAAAATTATCTCCCCCTAGAATAGTTCCATCATCAAGTACCATAAGTGGAACTTCTAAAGTGATTTCATCGCTTAAATGTAATAAATTATATCTAAATTTTTGTTCTATGAAATACACTTTTATACCATCTATTTCAGTTGAACCCAAAACTTCAGCTTTATCATATGAATTATTATCATCTAGTGTATTTGAAACTCTATATAATTTAATCTTCTCCCCTTTAAAATTAGCATATACTATAGCCTCATAAGTTTTAAGCCCTAACCTATCAACATAGGCTATATCACCTTCTATAGATAAATTATTATCTAACTTTTCAACGTATCTATCATTTGGACGTATTAATTTTGCTTGTTCAATTCTAGCATGATTCCCCCAAATTATTAGAGAAATTGTACAAATTATCAGAAACGTACAGACACCAAAAAACATATTTTTTTCCTTTTGACTTAACATAAACTTCCCCTTTAGATAGCATAGTTTATACTAACTTAATATTTTTAATATCCATTAAAATTTTATAAATTCAAAAAAAGTATAAATACTAAAAATATACTACCTTCAACTTAAAACTATATTGCCATTTGTATCAACTTCTCATCTATATTCATCGTACAAGTCCTATCTATATTCAATTTAATAATTTCCATAAATTCTTTTTTCTTATTACTATCATTAAAAGCTCTACTTGGAATTAAAATATATCTATTATCAAGTACTTCTATAAGAATCCCATCACTATCTTCAAATACAGATTTAATGTCACCTAATGCATAAATATTTTTCATTGTACCAATGTTATAAATTATATTACTATGATCTATTTCTAATGATATTTTTTCATTAGAATCTTTATCTATCTGTAAATTCCTATATAAAATTTGTTTAGTCTGTTGTTTAAAATGCTCTTTTCCTTTCTTTACATAGTAAATAGAAAAAATTAAAGAGATTATATAAAGAAGTTTTACTTTGTTACCCCTTCCAATAGACAATGTAAATGACACTAAAAATGTTAATATTATATACTTTAACCAAAACTTAAATAATTTCTTCTTAATACTTTTTTTATAATTATCATTATTTTCAATTTTAGTCATAATAAAATCTATACATTCATCTTTTTTTAACTCATAAAAGATATTCATTTGACTCCCCCTTAAATTACAATAATACCTTTTAAAAATTTATTTTAAATCCAATCTCTTAGTATTTTAATTTTAATATGTAATAATCATAGCAATAAATTATAGACTTTTAATATATAATTGGTTAATAAATAGTTGCTTTTTCACATTTCATTTAATTACACTTTAAAATAATTTATCATTTACAAAAATTACTTTATTTATACATGGATTATTATTTTGTTTATTATATAATAAACAAAAGTACATATATAAAAATTTTATGTTTAGGGGGATAAGCATTGAGAATACAATATGAAATGAAATTAAATGAGTATAAAAGTGAGTTATCCAAGTTTAATAAACCTACAAAATTGTCTTATCTTCTTAGTAAAAATTTTAATTATAGTAATAACACCACAAGTAATGTAATAATACAGCTTTCAAATGATGAATTACAAATATACGAAAATGATAATTTTATGAAAATTTCCCTTGATACTATAGTAAAATTAGAATGTAATGAAAAGTATATATATATATTAAATAATTTAAATTATAGCATAATCATTCCTTGTAAAGCTTTTCTCAATGATTATGAAAGAGAGAGTTTTATTGATATTATAAACTCAAAATTATCTAGTGAAAAGAAATATATCAACATTGATAAAGAGACTCTACTATTTAGTTATAAAAAATTCTATATATTTTCTTGTATACTAATTCCAATAATAATTGCAAGTATAAACATACTTATTTTTTCTAAAAATTTAAATATACTTGATCTCATAGTATCATTATTTACTATTGCTTCAATTATAAGTTTATTTTATCATTTGATAATTATTAAATTATTAAACACTAAATTACATATAA
The DNA here is from genome assembly GCF_001403635.1 of Clostridium massiliamazoniense. Taxonomy (GTDB): domain Bacteria; phylum Bacillota; class Clostridia; order Clostridiales; family Clostridiaceae; genus Sarcina; species Sarcina massiliamazoniense. Next base: position 2,055,710 of record NZ_LN879468.1, on the reverse strand, counting down.
AAAAATCAACAGAAGAAAAAGTATCATTTAAATTTCAAAATAATGAAATAGACTTATGCACTTCAGGCTTCGTAGCCAATATTAAAATTAATAACATAACTAAAATAAGTTCCTTAAAAAGAAATACTTGCTTTCATATGAATAAAAATATTGTTATTAATTCTATATTTATTTCTAAAAACATGATAAAAGAAACTCTTAGTTTAAAAGAATTCTTTGCAACTATAAAAATTATAAACAAAAATATAAAAGTAAAAAAATATAAGATATTTACTATCTATCCATCATATTTAATTCTATTTCTAACTGGTGTATTTATTGTTATTTTACCTGCAGTTATAAAATTAATTTGTATCATTATGGCACTTATAATGCTATATACAACTTCTTTTATTTACTATATTTCTAATCATATATAAAATTTATCTTTTAATAATACAATCTTAGAAGATTTTAAAACTATTTTATTACTTTATTATTAATTTTAATTTATATTATTAAAATTATATTGCAGTAAGGGGTTGAACAAATGAAAAAATTAGAAGGCACATTAACAATAGAAAATAAAACATATCCTTTTGACTTAAAAGAAACACATATTGGTGATAATATATTTTTAGGTTCTGTCTCAAATAATTCTAATATATTAAGAATCCATTTTAATCTTAATACTAAAGCTATATTAATTTATAACAGTGAATCAAATACACTTTTGTTTAATCATAGTGATAAACTAAAATCTTATGATTATACCTCTATTTTATATAATGTAAATGGTCCTCTTAAATTAAAATAATTATTTGAACCTTACTACAAAATATTAAAAGATGCCATTTCACAATGCTACAATTATATTTTTATAAATCTACATGTTGTATTTGATGTAGGTGGTTTTAAATTTTTTAGAATATTTTCTTTATTCATAGTTAAGTTTATATCATAAATTTTATTTATTTTGCATGATTATATTTTAAGCAAAATCTATAAAAAGTCATTTAAATACAAAAAGGGGATTGCCTTCAAAGCTAGAATTTAATTCTACCTTGAGACAGTCCCTCTTTAATATTTTTCCTTTTTATTTATAATTACACTTCTTGGTTCATGCTCTTTAAATATTCATTTGAATTATCTACCAAAATTTTATTATCTATATTATTCACACAATATTTAGCTACTTTTAGTTTAATTTCTTTATATTTATCTTCTCCATATAAATTGTAAAAATTATCTCCCCCTAGAATAGTTCCATCATCAAGTACCATAAGTGGAACTTCTAAAGTGATTTCATTGCTTAAATGTAATAAATTATATCTAAATTTTTGTTCTATGAAATACACTTTTATACCATCTATTTCAGTTGAACCCGAAACTTCAGCTTTATCATATGAATTATTATCATTTACTGTATTTGAAACTCTATATAATTTAATCTTCTCCCCTTTAAAATTAGCATATACTATGGCCTCATAAGTTTTACGGCCCCATAAATCAACATAGGCTATATCACCTTCTATAGATAAATTACTATCTAACTTTTCAACGTATCTATCATTTGGGCGTATTAATTTTGCTTGTTCAACTTTAGCATGATTACCCCAAATTATGAGAGAAATTGTACAAATTATTAAAAATGCACAAACACCAAAAAACAATTTTTTCTCCTTTTGACTTAACATAAATTTCTCCCTCATTTCCTACAAATATATATAATTGAAAATTATTATTTAGAACATAAAAAAGAGATTTTGAAATCAATCAACATCTCTTTTATCTATAACTTGAACTATATTATCAAGTTCTCACTAACTAGTTACTTAATTCAATATTTTTTAAAGCCTTTATCATTTTCCTTTGAACATAAGTTTCAAATATCTTAACATATATTAGACCTATGCCTATAACAGATAAGAATATAATTAAAAAATATAAGATGTATAAATTATTCTTATCTATAATCTCAAAAAGGTATTGATTTTTATCTATAATTTCATTTCCTAGATATGTACATAAAAAATATATAAAAAATAAAATTACTGACCCTATTTTTAATGATTTCTGTTTCTCAATATAAAGACTACATGGTATAAGTGTTAGTTCATCATAATTATTTAATGATTTCTGTTTCTCCGCATCCAAATCATAAACTTTCAAAGCTTTCTTTCTCATAATAAATATTTGCTTCTCAATTATATTTTCTTCCTTAGAGAATATATTTTTTAAACTACCCTTAATTTCTTTATAAGCAGAATTCTTAGGTAGAATATTTATTAAACCTTCTATTTTTTTATCTTTTGAAAATATAAAAAACTTTTCAAAAAATATTATATATCCACTATAAAAATTTTCTAAGTTAACTAAACTTCCATTTATATTTTCTAATAAAACACTTGTTTTCATATAAAATCACCCTCATGTTGAACTAATTATTTATAAGATATAATAATAATAGCAATATTTTATAAACTTATAATATACAATCAGTTAACAAATAGTTGCTTTTTCATACTTCATTTAATTACACTTTAAAATAATTTATCATTTATAAAAATCACTTTATTTATACATGGATTATTATTTTGTTTATTATATAATAAGTAAAAGCACATATATAAAAATTTTATGTTTAGGGGGATAAACTATCTAACCTTATGATAATATAAAAATTCAAATAAAAGCTAACATAATTGATGGGAAGTATAGTGAAATTGGCCATAAAATAATGAAATTACTAAAAGGAACTTTAACACTAGAAAATAAATCTTATCCATTTCAATTAAAAGAATTATATTATGGAAACAATATTTTTTCTGGTGTTGTTACTACAGGTAGCGACTCATTGGGAATTACTTTTAATTCTAATACTAAAGCTATATATATTCAAAACTTTAAAGAAGAAACTATTTTATTTAATTATAGTAATAATTTAAAGTCTTATAATTATGATTCTCTTTTTGAAAGTGTAACTACTTAAATTAAATATATATTACTTAATAAAAAACACTTTACATTTATAGCCTTAATTATACTTGTAAAAAAGTATAATCAAGGCTAATAAAAAATATTTAATACATTACATTGCTTGTCCCATATAACATCCAACGATAAAAAATAGAATACAAAGTATAAAAACTATTATACTTATTGATAAAAGTACCCAAAAAAGTATCTTATATATTTTTTCCATAAATTTACGTCCTACTCAACAAATATATTATTTAAGAACTTAAATAATATCATAATAATATCATAATTTTTTCTATTTTAAATATCCATTTTGTAAACTTTCTATTTTTACAACGAAGACATAACTACAAACTTTATATATATCTTATACGAATAATGGATACTTATGAAAATATTCTATATATTAGATATACATCCTAAATCTGTCTTATACCAAAAAATTGCTTGATAGTATATTTTTTATTAAAGATTAATGCATATCTTTATTATTTATATGCTTTTATCTATAGATTTCCTTCTAACTTAGTTCAACTACTCTCATTTGAGCATAAACTCCTCCTGTATAAACTTTTATACTAGTTTCAGAGCTATTAACTAAACTCAATGTGCCCCTACCATCAACCTTAACTATAGCATTTCCATTATATTGAGTTCCTGCTGATGATAAAGCTAAAACTCTAACAGTACTTATAGATGAACTATCTAACTTTAAAGTAACACTATAATTTTCAACAACTGAAACTTCAGCTGTTTGTATCCACCAATCTACTAGATATATTCCTGATTTTGAAATATAAATATTATTATTTACCAACGAAATATTACTACCACCTAAAAATTCTGTATCATTAAAAGGAACAGAAATACCACTTTCTATAATTCCTCCTCTTAAATCTCCTGTTGCTACAGCAACTATACCATTGAATGTACATGCTTCCGTGGCTCTCCTTTCATCAGTTATCCCTGTTGTTCCTGCATCTTCTGTTTCTCCTCTCGAATCTGTAACTCCATTTACTATTCTTTCTTTCCATCCTCTATAAGCTAAGTTACTTATTTCATCAATATCACTATTATAAGCTCTTAATCTCTCTAACCTAGGAACTTTACTCTCATTATATTCTATTAATATATGAGAGTCTCCATTGTCATTTTCCCCTTCTATTTTTCCTTCAGAGTTATCTATTAAAATAGCCACACCATTATTACTTTCTGGATGTGTTATCCACTTCTTAAATAAATCAGTTATATCAAATTCTAAATACTCATTTTTTATTCCATTCTCTAAATTTTTGCTCTCAATTTCTTTATTAAGCCTCAAATTATCAAAACTTAATTCAGTAAGTAACTTATTGGAATTTAAAATACTGCATAACTTTATAGTTACAAGTTTATTTTTACTATACACACTATTAAGTAAAATCCTAAGCTTTGCACTATACAACTTTTCTATATCTAACTCTTTATTGCTCAAATCAACCTTTAATAAAAACACTGTTTTCTTAGGCATCTTTTTTTCATTAAATCGCTCAATTATCATATAATCATAAAATCTATTTAAATTATCAAGTGAAAAACTCTCTACATCATTTAACTTAAATCGAAACATAAATACTCCTAGCATAATCTTAATATACTTATAGTCTATGCCCTTGCAAATGCTTATTGATACAATAAACTTTCACCTAAAAAGCTATCTTCCTCTTATGTAACTTTCAATAATACCTTTAAAATCTACTAACTAAAATAAAGGAGTACCCTTAAGTAGAAAAATTCCTACCCTTGGATACTCCAACACTTTTCCATTGTTTAATTGTATTTATTGTTGTTCAGCATATTGAGATACAGTTATATTATTAGAATGATTAATTTCATTATGATTAACATTACTTATAAATGTTTTTGCTGTACCTATAAGGAATAAAATCGCTATTACTATTATAGCTATTTTCACTACCTTCATAGTTATTTTTATAGCTATCCAAATTAAAATTAATGCTATAATTAACCAAATTACTGAATGTATCATACTCTACTCCTAAACTATTTTAAACCTTACTTTGCATATATTTTGATTATATTTAGTATAGTTTCAACAGCCTTCTCCATTGATTCTAATGCTATATATTCATATCTACCATGGAAGTTCTCCCCACCTGTAAAGATATTAGGTGTTGGAAGTCCCATAAATGAAAGTCTAGCACCATCAGTACCACCTCTTATAGGAATTATATTAGGTGTTAATCCAGCCTCCTCCATAGCTAACTTTGCATTATCTATTATATGCATTACTGGTTCTATTTTTTCCTTCATATTTTTATACTGTTCTATTATTTCTACTTTTACAGTACCTTCACCGTAAGTTTTATTAAGAACTTCTTCTATTTCTTTAAATTTAGCTATTCTCTTTTCATATCCATCTTTAAAGAAATCTCTTATAACATAAAGCATTTCTGTTTTTTCAACAGTTCCTGATATATTTGCTAAATAATAAAATCCTTCGTACCCTGAAGTTTTTTCTGGAACTTCATTAGCTGGTAACATTGATATTAATTCATGAGCAACTAAACTAGAGTTTATCATTTTATTTTTTGCATAACCTGGATGAACATTAACTCCTGTTATAACTATTTTAGCCATAGCTGCATTGAAGTTTTCGTACTCTAATTCTCCAACAGATCCACCATCAATAGTGTATGCAAAATCAGCTCCAAATTGCTCTACATTAAAGTGATCAGCACCTCTTCCTATTTCTTCATCTGGAGTAAATCCTATTTTTATATCACCATGTTTTATTTCTGGATGATTCATTAAATACTCAACAGCTGTAACTATTTCAGTTACACCAGCTTTATCATCAGCTCCTAAAAGAGTTGTTCCATCTGTAGTTATTAATGTCTTTCCAATATATTTTTTAAGCTCTGGTGATTTACTTGGTGATAACACAATGTTTAACTCCTTGTTTAAAACAATATCTCCACCATCATAATTTTTAACTACTTGAGGATTTACGTTTTCTCCTGTCATGTCAGGAGCTGTATCCATATGTGCTATAAGCCCAATTATTGGAACTTTCTTATCTATATTACTTGGAACTGTTCCATAAACATAACCTAATTCATCTACAAAAGCATCCTTTATTCCTATAGCCTTTAAATCATCTACTAGAACTCTAGCTAAGTCAAATTGTCTTTCTGTACTTGGTGTTACAGTACTTTTTTCATCTGATGTAGTATGAATCTTAACATACTTAAAAAATCTTTCTTGAATATTATTCATTTGTACCAACTCCTCTTAAATATATTTTAAATTAAATATAATCATATCATATAAAGTTCAATTTTTTCCTCTTTTAATATTATATAATAAATTAAAATAAAACTTCCATTCTACCCTATATATTTATTTATTATATCAATAAGTGCTTTAGCATCGCTACTTGTTAATCCTCTAATATGTCCTGGTATGTCTTCAACATCTTCTAATATGTAAATAAGCATTTCAAGCCCATTACTTCCATTGACCATTTTGTTCATATGCCCTTTTAATTCATTTATTATTTTTTCTTCCTCATTAATATTTTTTCTTTTTAAAAGTTCCATTAATACATTAATAAGTTCACCATGTAAAACCTTATGTTTTTCCTTATCTTTAATTTCTTTTCCAAAGCTAGCTTTATGACTTTCAATTCTTGAATTTTTAATTTCAGAAGCTATAGAACACCAATCTATATCTGTATTTATATTTAAATTGCTCTCTACCTTATCATTATCATTTATATTTAAATTACTCTCTACCTTACCAAGAGAATCATTTATAAAATTAAGATTTTTAATTTTTTGTTCTAATAATCTTTTTTTCTTTTTAAGCATTTCAGCTTGTTCACTTTTATCTGCCACTCTAATTTCTTCTATTTCACTAATAGAAAATCCTAAAAATTTTAGTGATATAATTTTTTGAAGTTCCATTAAATCTTCATCAGTATAAAATCTATAATTTAAATCATTTTTATAACTTGGTTTTAAAAGTTCTATCTTATCATAGTATCTTAAAGTTCTTACTGTAACTCCAGCTTTATCAGCTATTTCTTTTATCTTATAATATTTTTTTGTTTCCATCATAACCTTTTCCTCCGTAAGAAATTCCATTCCCAATATTATATTTCTAGTTTACAGCTTATATTTCTTAATATATATCTTGTCCTTATTTTTTTCAAATATAAATGATTCTATAATAGTAAAAAAAGAAAGGATGCACTTTAATCTCTTTGTGCATCCTTCTTTATGATTAATTATTCTTAATATCACTTTCTATTTTTCCGTCTTTTACAGTAACAACTCTATCTGCCATTTCAGCAATTCTATTGTCATGTGTTATTATAACGAAAGTTGTATTAAATTCTTTATTTATCTCTCTAAGAAGTTTATATACTTCTTGAGTTGTATTTGAATCTAAGTTTCCTGTTGGCTCATCAGCTAATATTATCTTAGGATTATTAATAAGTGCTCTTGCTATTGCACCTCTTTGTTGTTGTCCACCTGATAAATCAGTAGCTTTATTATTTTTTACCTTTGATAAATTAACAATTTCTAAAAGTCTTTCCGCTCTAGCTAATACTTCTGGTGTTACTTTTTTTCCTGATAATCTATATGGCATTAGAACATTTTCTAATACTGTGAATTCAGGAAGTAAGTAATGGAACTGAAATATAAATCCTATTTCTTGATTTCTTAATTCGGCTAACTGATTTTTACTCATTTTATCAGTTCTTGTTCCATTTATATAAACCTCTCCAGATGTTGGTGTATCAAGAGTACCAACTATGTTAAGCATTGTACTTTTACCACTACCACTTTGTCCTATTATAGATACAAATTCACCTTGTTCTATACTTAGGTTTATATCGAATAAAACCTGTGTTTTTACCTTATTACCATAAATTCTATTTATATTTTTTAATTTTATAGCTTCCATTGTTTACCCTCCTAGTTATTTCTTATTACTTCCATAGGGTCTAATTTTAATGATTTTGATGCTGCAAGTGATGCTGCAAAAATAGCTACTATAATTGCTATAATAGCACTCATAATTATATATCCACCATAAATATTTCCTGTAACTATTGGTGCACCTGTAGCACTTTTTACTGCGTGAGAGAATATTTCAAACATTCCTACTCCTAAAATTCCTCCAACAACAGCTCCTATTACTCCAAGTATTAATCCTTGATAAATAAATATAGATGCTGCACTTCTGTTTTTAATCCCCATAGCTTTTAATATACCGATTTGCTTTGATTTTTGCATTACTGAAACTGCTAAAACTCCAGCAATACTCATAGCTACTGATATTATTATAAATACTTGAATTGTCATACTTGAAGAACTTTGTCCACTTAATGCACTTAATAAATTAGCATTACTTTCTTTCCAATTAGTTATAGCTAAAGAACTTGGTAAAGTTGTCTTAATACTATCTGCAATTGTATTTGCATTAAATATTTGATTATTATATAACTTCATTTCTATTGAATTAACTTTGCCTTTTTCATTAAACATATCTTGAGCGTATGATAATTTAGTTACAACCCATGAATTATTTAATTGAGAAACTCCAAAGTCTGCTATTCCACTTATATCTACAGTCTTTTCTTGTTGATTTGGTTCTGCAAAAGTAAATTTATCTCCTACTTTTAAATCAAACTTTTTAGCTATTCCTGTACCAATAACAACTTGTCCCTCTTTTTGAGGTAATGTTCCTGATTTTAAATCGCTCTTTAGATCATAGATATTTTGACCTTGTCCATAATTCATTCCTCTAACTAAGATTGATGTACTAGCATCACCTTTAGTTACTATACCTGGAGTATCTAAAACTCCTGTTATATCAGCTACTTCTTTAGAATGATTCTTAGTAATATTATTTATTATTTCTTGATAGTTAGTAAAAGTTTTACTTGAATTAGCTTCGTTAGTTATTGTTATTTGTGATGTTTTTCCTAATGTATCTGTTATTTGGTCATTATTAAGATTTTTAATAAGTAATCCTAAAAATATTTGAACAGTTACACCAATAGCAATTCCTAAAGCTATTAAAATAGTTTGAACTTTATTAGAGCCTAAAAATCTTGAGGCAATTTTAAAGTTTATTCCCATGATTATTCCTCCTTGTATTAATAATTGTTTTTATCTAATAAAAATTATTGTTTATTTCCTTACAAAATTGATTATAAAATATCTCCTTAGGTCATACTCAAGTTTTTTTTAAAATTTTTTTTAATTTTTTTCTTTAAACTGTTACATCTACAAAATCTGCTAATAAAATCATTGAACATTATTTATTTTTATTGTAAAATATCAAATACCATATTTTATTATTTGTTGTATTTTCTTGTATATTTTCATTAATTTAGTCAATTATTTATAAAGGGTGATATTTTTGAATGAAATTTTAAAGAAAAAAAAATACAAATATTTATTAGCTTCTTTTTTATCTATTATCTTTATACTATCAGCACTGTCTATAATCTACTTTACATCACTAAAAGCTTTTAAAAACTCTATAAAGAGTAAAGATAAAAGTAAAATAGAAAATTTAGCAAATAAACAAAATAAAATTCTATCAACAACTTTAAATAATAACTTTACCTCTATCTTAGAAGAAGAACTTCAATCTCTTAATGAAGAATATAAAAATAAAACTTTATCAGAAATACAATATATCAATTTATTATCTTCTTATAAGTCTTTAAATCTATGTAATGATATTATTGACAAATCATTAAACAATTTGCCTTTGATAAAAATTTCAGAAGAAAAATTTAAATCAGCTATGACTTATTTTAATAACAAAGATTTTGAATCAGCAATCGACTTATTTGAAGAAGTTAATGAAAATAGTCCTCTCTTTAAAGATGCTGAAAAATATATGAATTCAGCCTTTAAAGAAATAACTACTGCTACTTTCAATGAAACAGAAAATTTAATTAAAAACACCAACTATACAGGTGCTATAAACTTACTTAAAGAAAGTAAGGAAAAAGTAAACTCTGAAGAAGCTTCCTTAATTGAAAAGAAAATAAGCCAAATTGAAGATTTAAGGATGAAGCATCTCTATGATTACAGCGCTAAAGCCATTGAAGCTAATACAAATAATGCTGCAAAGCTAAAACCTTACTTTGGAAAATTAAATAAAGATAACATAAATGAATTTGATATAGAAAGTAAAACTAACAAATTAGTATTCACAGATATACAAAAGCAAAAAACTTATATTTTTAAAGGATCAAATAAAAATTGGACTTTAGAAAAAGAATTTCTTTGTTCTACAGGTGTAGATAACAAAGAAACTTTAGTAGGATACTTTGAAGTAACAACAAAGGCACCATGGTTTTTTTCTCCTAAATACGGTCAAGGTGGAAAAAATTATGTTCAATTTAAAGGAAATTACCTATATCATTCAATTCCTTTAGATAGTACTCAAACTAAAGTATTAGACTATACCCTTGGTGAACCAGCTTCTCATGGCTGTATAAGATTAGCTATAGAAGATTCAAAATGGCTATATGATAACATAAATGAAGGTTCTACCGTTCTTATTTTCTAAAAAGAAGCTAGATAGCTATCTCGGCAGATAAAAAAATATATTCATAAAAGTAACATAAATTAAGGGACTGATTTAATACAGCCCCTTAATTATTTTAATTTTCTTTGCTTAAGCTATGCTTATATACTCTTCTATTTTCAAGAGAAAAAATTCTTTCCGAAAAGGCTCCTTTTTTTGTTTCCTTCACTGCCTTTTTCATATCATACATTCTTGCATCCATCACATCTAGATAATGAACCATTTCAGCTTCTGGAATCATTGGTTTTACTGGACTTCCGTATTCTGGTTCATAATGATGTGAAAGAACCATATGCTGAAGTAATATTATTTTTTCTTCATCAGCATTTAGGCTTCTGCCCACTATTTCTATCTCTTTAATACCTTGAGTTATATGTCCAAGTAAAGTTCCTTCTAAAGTGTATTCATCTACTATTCCTAATTCAGATGCACTCATTTCTTTTATTTTGGCTATGTCATGAAGTATTACTCCAGCATAAACTAAATCTCTATTTAGAAAATCATATATGTTACAGATATTTTCTGCTAAATTTAGCATAGTTGTTATATGATAAAGTAGCCCACCCCTTAAAGAATGATGATGTCTCTTTGCTGCTGGATAATAAAATAATTTTTCCTTATTAGTATTTATTATTTCTTCTACTATTATTTGTACATCCTCATCATTTATTTCTGATACATATTTCATAAGTTTTTTTAACATTTCCTCTGATGAATATGGTGCACTCTTAACATAATCATTAACATTTATATCTTCATCTTTGTACTCTGATATTTTTTCTATTTTAAGTTGAAGACTACCTTGCCATGATGTAACAGTTCCCTTAACATCAACTATTATGTTAGGTCTAAATTCGCATTCTCTTCCATCTTTAACTTCCCATAATTTCGCTGAAATTTCACCTGTCTTATCTGCTAGAATAAAATCTAAATATTTTTTATTACTACCATTTGCGACTTTGCATATTACTGATTTAACTAAATAATATCCTTTTATTCTATCACCTTGAAGAAACTCTTCTATTTTCTTTGTCATCACTTCCATAACATTATCCTTTCAAAATTTCTTAACATACTAATGTCTATCTACTTTCTATTATTGACATATTTTCTATCTTTGTAAACACATATTCATTTATTTTAAGAAGCAAATTTATCTAACTTTATATTATTTTTTGATAAAAAAAGAATTTTTTATTTAAACAGTATATAATTATTATATATTTTATTTACTGAGGTGATATTTTGTATATTCCTAAAAAAGTCAAAATGATAATAAATACACTTAAAGAAAATAATTATGAAGCTTTTATAGTTGGTGGCTCTGTTAGAGATAGCTTATTATGTAGAAAAGTCAACGACTATGATATAACTACCAATGCTTTACCCGAAGTAGTAAAAAAACTATTTAAAAAAACTATTCCTACAGGTATAAAACATGGAACAATAACAGTAATAATAGAGAATGAACATTTTGAAGTTACTACTTACAGAATAGATGGTAACTATATAGGAAACAGAAAGCCTGAAGAAGTGCTATTTGTTTCTAATATAAAACAAGACTTAAGTAGACGTGATTTCACTATAAATGCCCTTGCCTATAATCAAGATACTGGAATTTTAGATTATTTTAATGGCTTAGAAGATTTAAAAAATAAATTAATTAAAGCTGTAGGTGAACCTAATCTTCGTTTTCAAGAAGATGCATTACGAATGCTTAGAGCTATACGATTTAGTGCTCAATTAAAGTTTAATATAGAGTATGAAACCCTCCAAGCTATAAAAAATAATAGCAATTTAATATGCAATATTAGTAAAGAAAGAATTAGAGATGAACTTGTAAAAATGCTTCTATGTACTAATCCTAAACTAGCACTAAGTAATTTGCTTCAATGTAATCTTATTCACTATATCTATAATATAGATACTTCAAAAACTATAGACTTTAAGGAACCATGGTTATTCTTTGACTGTATTCCTAAAGATTTAAGTGTTCGACTAAGTCATTTCTTATATTATTTATTTGATGGTAACATATCATTAGTTGAAGATTCATTAATTAAACTTAGATTTGATAAAAATACAATACATAGTGTAATTACTATTTGTACTAATAAATATGCCTTTAAAAATATTGAAAGAAAAAAGGATTTAAAAAAACTTATTAACTTAATAGGTATTGATATGACATATAGAATATTAGAATACAATTTAATCGAACATTCAACAAAATCTATGACTATAAAAAAAATAATAAATACTCTTAATTATTTTTTAAAAAATAATGATCCTATATTTTTAAAGGATTTAGATATAACAGGGAAAGATTTAATTGAAGAATTAGATTTAAAAGGAAAAGATATAGGACTAATGTTAAATATATTATTAGAAAAAGTTCATGAAAATCCTAAAATTAATAATAAATCAGATTTATTAAAATTAGCAAAAAATTCTCTTTATTTAATTAAATAATTAAAATATTCTTGATTATAATAACATTTTTTTTCATATTTACTTATTTAAAAGTAAATTACTCTGATTTTCTTTTTGCATTTAATTAGTCCTTACTATAATATATATTTATTAAGAATTAAACCAACACAAATATAAAAAGCTCTAACTGTTTAATGGTATAAATGAAATAATTTATACATTAAAATAGTTAAAGCTTTTTTATTAGAGCTTTTTTTTAAAAATAATATATAATTATTCTTTTAAAAAGTCCCTGTGTTGGCTTTTAAGTTTTCATTTTATTTTATCCACTATAGCTATATTTTTATACCATTCTATTTTTATTTTTTTTATGTCCTTCTATATATTTATTTAATTTTTCAATACTTATTTTTTTATTTTCAATTTTCTTTTTATACATTCTATAATCAGCCATTTTAAAGCACTCTCTTATGCTATCTTCCTTCTTTTCTTTTATAGCATAACCCATAGAAATATTTAAATGAAATCCATCTACATCTATTTTATTAAACTTTTCCTTAATTTTCTTAAGTAATTCTTCTATATATTTATTGGTCCTCTTTTGAGATATTATAACAAACTCATCGCCACCATACCTACAAAAAATATCCTTTTTATCTATGGTTAATTTTATAACTCTTACAGCTTCTTTGATTACTTTATCGCCAAAATCATGTCCTAATTCATCATTTATGTCCTTTAAGCAATCTAAATCAAGAACTATCATAGCTAAATTTTCTTCTTTTTTTAATTCAGAAATTTTTAATTCAAAATAACTTCTATTGTAGCACTTAGTTAAACCATCTGTATATGATTGTTTCTTTAATGCTAAATATTTAAACTCCTTTAAGTACATACTATTTATTATTTTTGAGAATTCCTCAATAAAGTCTAGAAAATAGTTTAATTCCAATGAATTTTCTATCCACTCAAATACTATTATTAATTTAAAATATTTTTTTACCTTTATTTTTTTACAAACCTTTAGGGTATTTTTATCTCTTATTTCTTGAAGAGAAAAATCTTTTTCATTTTTCATTAAATCTGCTATTTCTTTATATACTTCTTGTCTACTTAAATTTTTATCTTTGTTTTTTTTCTTTGTTAAATATTTTTTAAATATAAGATTATTTTTGTAATTTTCTACTATTAACAGTTTTTCTAATTTAAATATTTCCATTAAATTTTTACTTACTACTTCTAGGGACTTTTCTAAATCATCTAAACAAATAATTTGTTCATATAATTTTTTTAATTTACTTTCATAAGATAACTTTTCTAACAAAATTCCATTATAGTTTTCCATTTCCACTAAATCACCACCATAGGTCTCTATATTTATATATAGTATTACCAAATTACATATTTTTCAATATTTTTTTAATTAAATTTAGTTTACATTTTTTTCATTTTTCTTTTTTAACTTTTTTTCTTAACTAACTTCTAAAAAAGAAGATTGTACTAAATAAAAAAATGAACTTAAATTATTTAGTACAATCAATATTACTAATACTTTACTTCTTTATTTATTCCAAATAAATAAAGGTATTTTTCATCTACTTTTTTTCCTAAAATATTTTCTAATGCCTTAGAATATAAATCTATTTGTACTTTATATCTTTCTAATATTTCTAGTTCTTTTCCCTCTTCTACATAATCAGTTTTATAATCAATTAAGACAATACCATTCTTATCTTCAAAGAAACAATCTATAATTCCCTGTAATCTAACTTTATCTTCAGAATAAATATTTTTATCTAAATTACTATCAAATTCATATACCGGTATTTCCCTGAAAAACGGTAATTCTCTGTATATTCTAATTCCATCATTATAGGCTTTTAACAATCTTTCTCCTATATTTGATTTGAAAAATGCCCTTATTCTATAAATATTTACAGCCTCAGCTTCATCCTTCATTAGTAATTCTCTCTTCACCATATCATTTATTAATTCTTTAATATCATTTATTTCTGTCTTTGAATAATCAATATGTTGCATGACAAAGTGTGTTAATGTTCCTTTTTCAGCTGCTGTTAATCCCTCTCTTTTTTCAATAAACTTTGGTTTCTTCTTTGTTATATTACCAGTTGAAATTGCTGATACTGCCGTTTCTGCATCAAAATCCATTATATTTTCTTTAAATAAATCTATCTCTTCCTCCATAATACCTCTTCTTTTTAACTCTGAAACTGATATATTAGAAGGCATAGTACTAACTTCTTTATATCTATATTCATAATTTAATCTCTCTTTGATATTAGAAAAATTTTCACCTTTAATATTTTCAATGTTTAACTCTTTATCTACAAATTCCTCTTTAACAATATTACTTGCTAATTCTTCCCTTTTCCAAGTATTTATTATCCACTTAGACTCATCAGCTATATTTAAATCAACTTCGCCCTTAAAATTCTCTCTTATTTTATTTCCATCAATATGCTTACTTAAGGCCATTCCTATCCAATCCAAGTAACTCTCTGCCTTTATAACCTTTCCTTCCGTAATTTTATATCCATTACTCATAGAAGCAGCTTCAGACCATTTATCAAAGTATTTGTTTATATCCTTAATACTTCCTGTTATTATTAACTTTTCCCTAGGTCTTGTTAAGGCAACATAAAGCACTCTCATTTCTTCAGACAATGTTTCAAGTTTAACTTTTTTCTTTATGGCATACTTAGATAAACTAGAATAGCTTATTCTCTTCTGTAAATCTACTATATCAGCACCAAAGCCTAAATCATCATGATATAATAAATCACTATTCATATCCATAAAATTGAATCTCTTTCCTGTTGCTGAAAGAAATACTACAGGGAACTCTAATCCCTTACTCTTATGAATACTCATTATTCTAACAACATCTTCATTTTCTCCAAGTATCTTAGCGGTTCCAATATCTCCTGTGGATCTCTTTAATTTATTTATAAAATTTATAAAATTAAATAATCCCTTGAAGCTAGTACTTTCATACTGTTTTGCTCTTTGGAATAATATTCTTAAATTTGCCTGTCTCTGTACACCATTCGCCATGGCTCCAACATAACCATAATAAGATGTATCGCTATATAAAAACCAAATAAATTCATCCATTGGCATATATTCAACCTTTGTTCTCCAAAGTTCTAATTTTTCATAAAAGTAAATTATTTTTTCTTTTAACTCATCTTGAACTGAAAACTCTCCCTTATAAACGGCTTCTATATTTTCATAAAAATATTTATCTTTATCTAATAATCTTATTTCAGCTAATTCTTCAGCATTAAATGAAAATATAGGTGATTTCATAGCTGCGATTATATAAATGTCTTGCCTTGGATTATCAATTATATGTAGAAGTGACATTACAGTTCTAATCTCTATAGTTTGAAAATATCCTGTTCCTGTATCAGCATAAATAGGTATTCCCATATTACCTAAAACCTCAGTAATACTATCACTCCATCCTTTAGTTGCTCTTAATAAAATAACAATATCCTTATACCTTACATTTCTATACTTACCTAATGACTTATCCCAAACCACAAAGCTTCTTCCATCCTGTGGATTCATTAATTCTTTTATTTTATTTCCAATAACAATAGCTTCTAACTCAGCTGTATCCAAATCATCTTCATTACTATCATCATTTTTATTTTCCTCTTCTAAATCAACTTCTTCATAATTTCTTTCTACTATATTGATATCAACAACCTGAGAATAAAATGGATTTTCAACCTCCTCTCTTGTTGTTATATTCTCTGGAACTACCTCTGCATAAGGAGCCCCTAAATTTAATTGTTCATCTTCATTATATTCTAATTCCCCTACTGTCTTACTCATTAAAGTCTTAAAAATAAAATTTGCAGAATCTAAAATTTCTTTTCTACTTCTAAAGTTTTTATACAATGTAACTTTTCTATTTTTATCATCTTTATTTCTAGTATAACTTTCATATTTTTCACTAAATAAACTAGGTTTTGCCTGTCTAAATCTATAAATACTTTGCTTAATATCCCCAACCATAAATACATTAGGGTTCTCATCATTTTTTCTAGATACCATATTTATGATTGTTTCTT
This sequence comes from Clostridium massiliamazoniense, assembly GCF_001403635.1. Taxonomy (GTDB): domain Bacteria; phylum Bacillota; class Clostridia; order Clostridiales; family Clostridiaceae; genus Sarcina; species Sarcina massiliamazoniense. Next base: position 2,038,590 of record NZ_LN879468.1, on the reverse strand, counting down.
GAATATTACTACTATCTTGATATTCATCTACTAGAACTTCAACAAATTTTTCTTTAAACTCTCTAGCAACTTTAGAAGGCATTACCTTTCCATCATCAGATATATCTATTAGAATTTGTAGACATAAATGCTCTAAATCATTAAAATCTAGAATATTTTTTTCCCTTTTTTTATTATTATATCGTTCCATAAATTCTATAGTTAAATAGCTTAATTCTCTTATAATCGGATACATTGACTTAATTCCTTTTACAGTTGTAATTAAATCATCGCTGAAAATATCCTTTTTAATATCAGACATATCCTCTTTCACAGTATCTCTTATTTTCTTAACCTTATCTTTTAAATCTTCATCCTCTATATCTGCCTTTTTTATAGTTTTCAATCTGCTAAAGCTTAAGAAACTAAAAGCCTCATAAACTTCTTCTAAAGTTCCATTTTCCACAACTTCATATAATTTATTTATAAGATTATAATCCTCATTTAAATTATCTAAGTATTTTTCTAACCATAAGTTTCTTTCACATATATTAATTCCCTCTCTCAACATATGTATGGAATTTTCTATGTCTACTTTTAAACTATTCCTTAATTCTAAACTCCAAGGTAATTCATCTAAATCACTTGCAGATTCTATGTTAAATTCATTTGATTTATCAATTAACCATTGCTTTGGCCAAGGCCCACTCATAACAAATCTATGGATTAATAATATTTTTTCTTTTAATTTATCATCATTTTTCTTTCCACCATAAGTTTCTACTAAATCCAAGAAATCCTGTGAGCCTTCTTCATACTTATCTTCTAATAAATCGTTTATTATTTCTTCCCTGATAATATAACATTCTGTTTCGTCACCAATTCTAAAAGAAGGATCTAAATCTATATTGTGATAATTATTTTTTATTACATCTAAACAAAATGAGTGCATGGTCATTATATTTGATCTGTTTAAAAGAGATAGTTGTCTTTGCAATACCTGAGAGCTTGGATCCTTCTCTAACTCATCTGATATAGCATCCCCAATTCTCTCCCTCATTTCAGAAGCAGCTGCATTTGTAAAAGTAACAACTAATAATCTATCTATATCCACAGGATTCTCTTTATCTGTTATCATTTTTATTATTCTCTCAACCAATACTGCAGTTTTTCCAGATCCAGCTGCAGCTGCTACAAGTAAATTACAATTCCTTGTCTCAATAGCTTCAATTTGCTCTAATGTCCATTTTGAAGACATAATCTCCCTCCTAACTTATATACAATCATTTTTACGTAACAAAAATATCCAAAGTTCTTATTTATATTATATCCATTTCTTATTTTCTAAACAAACTTCTAGATTCTCCAAGAAAAATTACATGTTTATATCGTTTTTTTAAATTTTTTGTATACAAATTGTAAACAAATTTTATTATAATTATATTATTAAATTCGTTTGTATGTTAAAATTTATTTTTTAATCATCTATAGAATTCAAGTATTTATCAATGAATTTTGTAGAATATAAATTTTAACCTACTTTAATATGAATATTAAATCTCATAAAGATAATTAATATAAATTTGGTTGAAAGGAAATAGTTATGAAAAAATTAGTAGTTTTAATTATTGCTGTTTTAGCTGGAATAGCCTGTTATACTGCTTATGCAGTTGCTATGCCTCAAGCTATAACTGGCTCAAAAGTAGTTTATGTTAACAATAATTCAGGTAATTACAATGATAATAGTGATGCTGATGAAAATCTTCCTGATGGTCTAAAGCCACTTTCTTTACCTACTGTTTACGGTGATAGTCAAGCTTCAACAAAGGAATATGCAATTCCAGCAAATGTTCAGCCTTACGTAGGTAAATGGGTAGTTGAAAAACAAATAGGAGTAAATCCTTATCAAGTTAAAGGACCATCACCTATAGGAAAAACAATAACAATATCTCAATCTGAATTTATTGATAACAGTAAAAATTCAGCTATAAATTTAAAAAACCCTTATTATACATTAATGACTATTCCTTGTGATCTTTTAACTCAAGATTATGATGTTAACTTCTATGATCAAACAGGATTACCTAAGGAACCATTAAATGTAATAATAGTTAATCCAAGTAGTAATGATGTTCCATTACAAGATCCTGCATTTAACACAGATGCTTTATTTATTGATAATGGAAATTTAGTTGTAGTTAACGGATTATCATTCTTCTTATGTAAAAAAGTAAGTAATTAATTAAAAACCTGTTAAAATAATAGATTGAATTGAATTTATTATTTTTTAACAGGTTTTTTTATATATTTTTGTTTTTATTTTAGACATTTTTTTCTCTTTTTCTTAAAAAATAATATCATTTTTTAAGAAAATAATAAATAAATATATTTTCATTGAAATTTAATTATGTATATTGTAAAATCTAATTGAATTAATAATTAACGTTTTATTAATTCAATTTTTACAAATGATAAATTAAAATTAACGAAAAAAATTTTAATAAACTAAAATCATTTATGTGATAGTGATAAAATTTTATGAATTCTTATTTCATAATTAACTAAATAAGAATGATTTTTTACATAAAATTTAAATACAAAAGATAAAGTAAGAGTTTTTATACAAAAGATAAAATATATAAATTTAATACACAAAAGATTAAAAATTAAAATTACAAAAGATAAGATATCGTAAAGTTCATACGCAAAAGATGAAATATTTTAAAAGTTATATACAAAAGATTAAGCATTAAAAGCTTATATACAAAAGATGAAACATCATAATGATTATGCACAAAAGATGAAATTTTAATTTCATTTATCGTTTCAAAGTAGTCTTAAACTACTTTTTATTTATTCCCCTTTTGTAAATGATTACAAAAGTGATATATTTGTACAAATATATCACTTATCTATATTTTAAAATCAATTTATTTTAGTATACGTCGCACAAACTAAGACTTAATTCAGATAAAGTTTTAACTTTAACTTAATTTTAGTCGAAGTTATCTAAGGACGGGTGTCTGTTTATTTTAAACTTATATAAGATTTGAGTATTACAGATACTAGTCAACAGATAAACATAGGAGGAAATATGAACTTTTTTAAATCTTATTCACCTTTTCATAAGGTATTTTTTGTAGTATTTTTAGTGTTAAATATTATCGTATTTTTTATACCTGCATTCCAAGCTGGTTCATTAAGTCCAGTCTTATCAATTTTATCTATTGCAGGGATAATATCAACACTTTCGGGGTTAATGGCAGGTATTTATACTGCTAGAGCAGAAGTTGCTGCTTATACTTGGGGAATTGTTAATACTTGTTTCTATATCTTCATTTCACTTTCTAGACATATGTATGCAGAAGTTATACTTTACACAGTTTATATGCTACCTATGAATATCTACGGATATTTTGCTTGGAAAAAAAGTGCAAACAATATGGAACATGATGATACTACATCTTCAACTATAGAAGTTAGAAGTTTAAAAAAATCTACTTGGACTTACATTATTATATTTGTAATAATAGTCTGGATTGCTTATGGTGCTTTTGTTTATTATTTACCAAATATACTTGGCTCATTTGGAATAACAATAGCTCCAGATAAAACTTTCTTTATAGATTCATTTACAGCTACATTAACTATTTGTGCTGTTATTGTATCAACTAAAAGATTTAAAGAAACATGGTATTTCTGGTTGCTATCAGATTCTGTTGGAATATTACTTTATGTTATATCTATCTTTGAATCAGGTACTTTTTCATTCACAGCTCTTTCAGGAGCAATTATGTGGACTCAATTCACAGTAAATGCAATTTATGGAATAATAGTTTGGAAAAAACTTGAGAAAAAAGAACATCCTGATTCAGGTGGAGAATTAGCAAGTTAAAGTATACCAATAAAAGGAATTGAAATTTATTCAATTCCTTTTATTTTTTTATTTAATGTATTCTAGATATATACATGATATTTATATAATTAATAATAATATTATTTAATAAATTAATAATAAATAATATTAATTATTCGTAAATAAATAAATTTTTATTTTTTAATTGAAATTAATTAAACTTTAATGTAAAATCTTTTTTAGTTAGAGGTTAACAAATTGTTAACTAAAGTCTAATAATAAATAAAAACTTTTAATTTAGCAAAAATTAAGCAACTTAATTTTCTTCAAAATTAAGAATTGCAAAATTTTTTTGCCAAAATTCAAGAAAATTAATCTGGATTAACTAAATATAAAATTTTTTAAAGTTTATTTTAAGTCCTTTTTTATTTAGGTACTACTGTAATCATTTACATTTGTTATTAGATTTTATATTGGTAATTTATATTAAGCAATTATCTAATTCGTTTTTTATAAACTATAATTCAAAACAATTATAGTTTTTTTTTGAGGAAATTTAACACTAAAAAACTTAGGAGGCATTATGAAATTTTTTAAATCATACTCACTATTCCATAAAATATTTTTCGTGGTATTTTTAATATTAAATATTATTGTTTTCATAGCACCAGCCTTTCAACAAGGTGGTTCATGGAGTTCAGTATTCTCATTCCTTTCAATATTAGGATTTATTGTTACAATATCAGGACTTTTCGCTGGTATCTATACCGCTAGAGCTGAAGTACCAACTTATATTTGGGGTACAATAAACGTATTCTTTTATATAATACTTTCATTCTCTCGTCACTTATATGCTGAAGTAATTCTTTATACTGTTTATATGCTTCCAATGAATATTTATGGTTACTTTGCTTGGAAGAAAAGTGCTCAAAGTATTGAACATACAAATACAACAACTTCAACAATTGAAGTTAAAATCTTAAAGAAATCAACTTGGTCATACATCATTATATTCGGTATTATAATTTGGATTTGTTATGGTACATTTGTTTACTACTTACCAACCATATTCGCTCACTTCGGCATGATAATAGCACCTGATAAAGAATTTTATATAGACTCATTTACTGCTACAGTAACAATCTTTGCTGTTATAGTATCTACTAGAAGATTTAAAGAAACTTGGTACTTCTGGTTAGTATCAGACTCTGTTGGAATAATACTTTATGTAGTTTCAATAATAGAATCTGGCAGCTTCTCATTTGCAGCATTATCTGGAGCAATTATGTGGACTCAATTCGTCCTAAATGCTATTTATGGAATAACTGTATGGAAGAAACTTGCGAATAAATAATTCATACTTAAATTAGTTGTTAAATCAGAATTAGCTTAACATAAAAAACCTGTTAATCAAAGTCATTAAAATTACTTTGATTGGCAGGTTTTTATTTATCTTTGCAAGGCAAGTTATTTTTTTATATAATATATTGAAATCTAAAAAGATTAATGATTTTAGATTTCAATATATTAGACAATTATGGAGGAATCGTCGTGGAGAAATCAAGACTCGAATCATTTACAGACGCAATTATTGCAATTATTATGACAATTTTAGTTTTAGAGCTTAAAGTTCCCCATAGTGCTGAATTCTCTGCATTATGGGACATGAAAGAACAAATTTTAGTCTATGCACTAAGTTTCTTCTTACTAGCAATTTATTGGGTTAACCATCATCACTTAATGAATATGGCAACCAAAGTTAACGGTAAAATTTTATGGATAAGTATAATAATGTTATTTTGGATGTCCCTTATTCCATTTGTTACTGCATGGGTAGGAGCTTATACTGATAGCTTAGTACCATCTGTTACATATGGAGTTATATTTTTATTAACTAATATAAGTTATGGATTTTTAAGTAATGAACTTATTAAAGAAAATGGAAAAAATTCTAAAGTATATAATGTATATAATAAGAATACAAAAATGTCTCTTACTATTGTATTAAGTATTTTGGTCAACTTCCTTGCATTTATCTCTCCAATTCTTGTTCTTTTAGGATGCTTAATAATTTCAATTATGTGGGTTATACCTAGCAAAAAAGCCGAACAATGTTCAGATAAGGATTGATAATACTATAAAAACTTAAAATAAAATGTTATACATATAGCAATATTAAAAATTAAATTTAGTACTAAGACATAAAATTTAAATTTTTTATTGTTGTTCTTAAAACAGGAATATAATAAAATTTAATTATTATATTTCAAGTTTTTAGGCACTTATTATATGAAAAAAGCAGATTCAGCTATATGAATCTGCTTTTTTAAATTTCAAGGACAACCTTTTACTCTTCAACTTCTTCTTTTATTTTATTCCAAAGAACTTCTTCTTTTTCTTTCTTTATGTTTTTATAATTGTTATTTTCTACTGATAAATCAAACTGACATATATGAGAATAAGAACAATAATCACAGAATGTTCTATCCCCTTCCTTACAAGGTTCTATATTGATATTTCCACTTAACATCATCTCTGAAAGTTCCATAACTTTTTTATTTACATATTTTCTGATTAACTCAAATTGCTCTTCTGTTATTAAAGCTTTATTTTTAGCTAAATTCCCATCTTTATTTATTTTAGCAGGAATTATTAAAGAATATCCTTCTGATTCAATATCACTATCCATAGACTTAACAACATCAATATCTTTAAGCATAAGACCATCTAGTTTTAATTCTTTTAATACAAGTTCTTTAACTTCTTCTTCACTTAATTCCTTCTTACTTTTTATTATAGGATCATCTATTTTAAAATAAAGCATAGCTCCTGGAAGTGCTTGTTCTCCTATTATCTTATCTGAATTTTTTAATAGTATATCTAAATAAACTAATAACTGTATTTGAAGACCATTGAATAATCTATTTAAATCAAAATTTTGATTACCTGATTTATAATCTATTATTCTTATATAATTTGTACCATCAAGTTTTAGTCTATCTACTCTATCTATTCTTCCAGTTAAAAATATGTCTTCCCCACTAGGAAGAGTTATTTTTATTTGTCCTCCATCACCATTTCCACCAAAGGCAAATTCATTTTGGAATACCTCAAAATTACTCCTCTTCATTTGCTCTGCAATTACCATAACAGACTTTGTTATTATTCTCTTAAATCTATCAGTGAAGTACTTGTATCTATAAGAACTATTTAATATAGCCCCTTTATTCTCCTCTAATTGTCTATTAACTAAACTATTTACTATTTCCCTACACTTCTCTTGATTAAGTTCACTCCAAGCTATAGATTTTTCCTTTACTTCATTAGTAAACTCATCTAAAATTTCATGCATAAAACTACCTAAATCAGGTGCAGAAAACTCATATATTTTTCTATCCTTAGCTTTTAATCCATATTGAATATAATAAGCAAAAGGACACTGTGCATATCTTTCAAGCTTTGAAACACTAAATTGAAATCTTCCATTTTCACTAGCATATAAACTCTTAACTTTAGCTGAAGATATAGTTTCTAAATTAGAATATTTTAGTCCTTTAATTATATTGTTTAGCTTTCTTCTCCACTCTTCATCTTCAATAAAATAACTATAGACATCACTCCAATAATCCTCCATATTTTCATTATCAAAATTCTTTCTAATAGCCATTATTAATTCATTAAAGGTTGGTTGTTTTGAAGATATATTATAAAGTTCATCCTTCTTGCTTATTAAATTAAAACCACTACTCTCTTCTTTCATATGTGGAAATATTTTTTTCAATCTATGAATTATAATAGATGGTCTTAAAGCTTTCCCTTCAAAATCTGCTAGAGGGTAAGTTAATACTAAATATTCTCTAGCTATAGTTAATGCAGTATAAACTAAGAATTGCTCTTCAAAAACCTTTGTCTTAGTATCAGAAGCAAGTTGTATTCCTTTATCTTTTAAAGTTAATCTATCTCTATCTGATAATATTCCCTCTTCTTTATTAATTGCTGGTAATACACCATCATTAACTCCTACAACATAAATTGCTCTAGCACCTCTACTCTTTATTCTTGTTATATCACCAACATTCACTTGATCTATAGCAACTGGTACTACACCCATCTCATATTTACTGAATCCTACATTTATTATTCTTAAAAATTCTTTTAAATCTACTATTTCATCACCAAGAATATCTACACATTGCTCTAAAACTTCTATAAGGATATCCATTATAGTTGAATATTCCTTTGTCTTTCTAGTAAGACCATTTTCCTCAAAATAGTTAATTTTTTCTTCTATTTTTTCATATATATTTAAATCTTCATCTAAGAATTCATATAATGCAACACAAAATTCTTTAACACTTTTCTTACCTTTACACTTACTTTCTAAAGATAAAAGAGGAGTTTCTACCCAATGTTTTATATCATTTATTTCGTTTAATTCTTGTACTTGCTTTTCCGATATATCGGAATTTTTAAATGTATTAGAACTATAATACTCCCATTGTTCTTCTTTCCATTTAGATCCCTTAATACCATAGGCTAAAATATAATTTTCTAACTTATCAATATATTCTTTTTCAATACCTATAAATCCACTTTTAAGATATTTAAATACACTTTCATAGGACCAATTTCTATTTATTATATCTATAGCAGAATTTATTAATATAACTATTGGATTACTTGCAACATCAAGCTTTTTATCTATATAATAAGGAATTTCATATTGATCAAATATAACAGAAGTTATCTTTTCATAGCTATCTATATTTCTACAAATAAGAGATATATCCTTATATCTAAAGCCTTCTTCTCTTATAAGTCTTAAAATATCCTTTGCTATAAATTCTATTTCCTCATAACTATTATTAGCTTTATATAATCTTATATCTTTTTGTGCCTTCTCATAGCTTATAAAAGGATAAGAATATAATTGTTTCTCTAAATGTGCTAACTCATCACTTTCCTTAAATCTATAAGGAACATCTTCATTTAAATTTACATAACCTTTAAAGGATAAATTATTCTCCTCTAAAGCTCTGATTAATCTTCTTTCTATACTTTTACTTGTATTGAATAAATCAATATCTTTAAATTTAGTATTTCCTTCTTCCATAGGTAAAGTTATATTAACCATTTTAGCTCTTTTAATAAGTTCTACTATTATATCCATCTGTTGAGGGGTAAAAGTATTAAATTCATCTATCCATATTTCAGCATCCTTATATAAATCACAATTTTTTAAATGCTCTAAGGCAAGAGTTAGTTGATCTTCTCCATCTATATAACTCTTATGTAACTTATAATTAAAGCTTTCTAGTATACTTTTAATATCACTAATTTTACTCTTTAGGCTTTCATCTTCCACTTCATTTAACATTATTTCTAAAGTTTCATCTGATATATCATATTTTTTTAGCTCACTTATAAGAGTAGATATTATATCTATAAATCCATCTTTTTTTGATGCAATTCCAAAGGACTTCATTTCATCTGATAATTCCTCAAGAACCTTATAAATCACCATATTCTTCCCAGCATCTTTAATAAGCTTTTTAGTTAATCCTCCACATATATTAAAAACTCTATATGCTATTCTTTTAAAACTAAGTACCTCTGCATTAAGTACTGCTTTCTCACCTATATTTTCTATAATTCTATTCTCTGTTTGAAACGTAAATTGCTCAGGTACAATAAGAATATAATTATTATTTTCTTTTTTCTCTATTTTCTTTTTTATTTCATTTATACAATAAGTAGTTTTTCCTGTTCCAGCTCTTCCATATATAATTCTTAATGGCATAACTAATTCACCTTTCTTAATTAAGCTATACTTATTATTTTTACCAATTCTAATTTAATTTTACACTTAAAAAATAAGCTATAAAAGAAAAAATTCTTTTATAGCTTATTCAACAAATTATTCAATAAATTTAGGCTTCCCTAAACTTTCTTTCTTAACCACTAAAAATCCACCCTTTATAGATGTTATGGTCCATTTACATAAGGTAAAAATTCCATTTTCTAATTCTATACAAGTAACTGAATAAGGCAATACTGCAGCCCCTGTATTCATATAATTACTATCATTATCTAAAAATATACTGTTGTGAGTATGCCCCATTACTATATTAGTTTTATTTTTTCTACTCCACTCATATGCCTTCTTATCTATTCTTGCCCTCTTATTATCAAACTTAGCAGGGCTAGTTATTTCTTTAAAAGACATTACTTCAGTTAAAAATCCCCAAATATATCTTACTAAAATTTTAGTTACTGGTGCCATTTCATCACAAGCAAAATCAAACTGATGTCCATGAAATAAAAAATATTCCTTTAAATTTTTATATTTAAGTACAATTCCTTCGTATATATCTAAGTCACTATAAAAACTATATAACAATTTATTTTTTTCCTTATATTTATCTACACATCTTTTAAATCTATAACTTCCCTTTATACCATCATGATTCCCATAAATCATATAAAGTCTATTATGTTTTTTAAAATTTTCTAAAATCTTATACTCATCTCTATGAGCTTCCACTATATCACTAAGATTAGTAAACTTCCAAAGTTCATCACCATCACCAAGTTCTACGTAACTATAACCATTATTGTAATAATATCTAAGTGCAGTTAGATATATATTAACATTAGGATATAAAGCATCCTTATAAGTTCCATTTCCTCTATGACAATCACTGAACAAAACAAACTTTGAATTATTATTAATATCTATGACTTTAGATCTATTCTTTAAATTTTGCAATTTATCTCTGCCCATTAGATTCTCCAATAAATTATTTTAGTAATTTATATAAAAAAATTTTTCGATTTATAACTTATTTTTCACTAGAAAAATTAATGGGTTACATTTATTAACTTAAGTTTTTACATAGCAAAAAACACCTAGTATTTTTACTAGGTGTTTTTTGGCGGAGAATCAGGGATTTGAACCCTGGCGCCAGTTACCCGACCTACGCCCTTAGCAGGGGCGCCTCTTCAGCCACTTGAGTAATTCTCCATGCCTTCATTTATTAAAAATATAAATTTTTAATGTGGCGGAGAGAGTGGGATTCGAACCCACGGTACCCGTAAAGGTACGCCGGTTTTCAAGACCGGTGCCTTAAACCAACTCGACCATCTCTCCATGTCGAACACATTTATTATTATATCAACCTACCTTTTTATTGTCAACAATTTTTTAAAAAAATTTTTATTTAATTATTTATAATTAAAAACATTAGTATTAATCCTACTTTAAAGCCCCTTTAACCATTCTACTATTACTTTAATAAAAGTGAATTATATCTATTCCATTAAATATCAGTAAATATTTCCTATAATCACCCATGAAATATTCTAATTAAGATATTATGTAATTAAATGACTATAAAACAGAAAAAATGTAACTTAACACTAACTGATAATTATTTGAGTGTATTTAATGAAAATATAAATAATAAAATTTACTATAATAAACTTGAATATATAAAAATCAAAGAAAATTTCATAGCTATAAAAACTAAAGATATTAAGCAATTTTTACTAAATAAAAATAATGAAACAATTGAAATTTATAATAAAACTAATAAATTAATATAACAAAAAACACCTAGTATTTTTACTAGGTGTTTTGGCGGAGAATCAGGGATTTGAACCCTGGCGCCAGTTACCCGACCTACGCCCTTAGCAGGGGCGCCTCTTCAGCCACTTGAGTAATTCTCCATATTATACCATTTTATTTTTGGATAAAAAAAATGGCGGAGAGAGTGGGATTCGAACCCACGGTACCCGCAAAGGTACGCCGGTTTTCAAGACCGGTGCCTTAAACCAACTCGACCATCTCTCCGTGCTTACATATGATATTTTATCAACATCTGCTCTTTCTGTCAACATATTTTTTTCACTTTTTTTAAATTATTTTATTAGTTCCATAAACTCACTATTTAAGCCATTTTATATGGTTTTTAAAATATTTTTTATGTTAATTATTATGTTAATCAGTAAAATTTTTTCTCTTTATTATTTAATAAACTAAAAAACTACCCTTAAATAAGAGTTCCCTCTTCTCTAAAGGTAGTTTATTGTAATTATTAAAATATATTATTTTAATAATTCACATCTCATATATTCTTTTATAGCTTCTGGTATAACAACTGTACCATCTTCTTGTTGATAGTTTTCTAATATAGCTGCAACAGTTCTTCCTATAGCTACACCTGAACCATTTATAGTATGAACAAATTGTGGTTTGTCTTTAGCAGTTTCTCTGTATTTAATATTAGCTCTTCTAGCTTGGAAATCTTCAAAGTTTGAACAGCTTGAAATTTCAACGTATCTGTTGTAACTTGGCATCCAAACCTCTAAGTCATATTTTAATGCTGCTGTGAATCCTAAATCACCTTTGCATATTCTTACTATTCTATATGGTAATCCTAAACCTTGTAGTACTGATTCAGCATCTTTTACTAACTTATCTAATTCTGCATAGCTTTCTTCTGGTTTACAGAACTTAACTAATTCAACTTTATTAAATTGATGTTGTCTTACAAGACCTCTTGTATCTCTACCAGCTGAACCAGCTTCTGCTCTGAAACAAGCACTGTATGCAACATGTTTTATTGGAAGTTCTTCTCCTGATAAGATTTCATTCTTATACATATTAGTTACAGGAACTTCAGCAGTTGGTATTAAGAAATATCCGTTATTTTCTACTTTGAAAGCATCCTCTTCAAACTTAGGTAATTGACCTGTACCAGTCATACTATCTCTATTAGCCATGTATGGAGGTAGTACTTCAGTATATCCATTTTCAAATGTATGCTTATCTAAGAAGTAGTTTATTATGCTTCTCTCTAATCTAGCACCCATACCTTTATAGAAAGTAAATCTTGAACCTGCTACTTTACCAGCTCTTTCAAAATCTAATATATTTAAATCTGTTCCTAAATCCCAGTGAGCTTTTGGTTCAAAGTTAAACTTAGTTGGCTCTCCCCATCTTTTGATTTCTATGTTGTCTTCATCAGTTTCTCCATCTGGAACTTGTGGATTTGGTATGTTAGGTATTCTTAACATTATATATTCTATTTTTGAATCTATTTCATTAACTTTAGCATCAAATTCTTTTATAGTTTCACCTATTTTTTTCATTTCAGCCATTACTTCTGTAACATCTTCTCCAGCTTTCTTTCTCTTAGGAATTTCTGCTGAAACTTGATTTCTCTTACCTTTTAAACTTTCAACCTCAACTAAGATTGATCTTCTTTCTTCATCTAATGCTATAACCTCATCGATTACTGAAACATCAAATTTTTCTCCTCTATTGCCTAGAGCCTTTTTAATTTCTTCAGCATTACTTCTTATTCTTTTTAAATCTAACATTTTGCTTACTCCCTTCTTAACTTTAGCTTATTTTTTTGTATAAAAAAAAGCCCACCATCCCTATAAAAGGGACGGAAAGCTCCGCGTTGCCACCCTAATTGGTAAATTAAAGAGAATTTACCCACTCAAAATTAATAACGATTAAAAACCGTACTGCTTGTATTCACAGTCCCTCACAGGTGGATTCATAATCATTCTGTATCAGTTCACAGCTACCACTGACTCTCTTAGAGCAGAAAAAATTACTACTATCCTGATCATAGGTTTAAAATTTTATTCTTTTGAGTTTATTATAGTAATCATTTTCTCTAATGTCAATGATTTATTTACATTGACTACCATTTTTTTAAAATTAATTCTTCCATTAGTTATTTTTCATCTTTACTTAAATTTTTAGTACAAACTATATCTATTCCAGTATTTAAAATATTTTTACAAACAATATCTCCTATGTCAGCTGGAACACTCACATATAATCTACTTAAAACTTTTGAAAAATCTATCCATAAAGAAATATCAACAGGCGCTGTACTCTTAACAGGAATAACATTGTACTTTTTAGACCCTCTAACTCTCACTAAGCTTGTAAATACATCTTTACTCATCCCCACTCACCTCTTATATATCATTAAATTCTTTGATTCTAGAACCTAAAACTTTTGAATTCTTAGAATCTTCAACTATATCTGTAGGTTTTTTATCCAGTTCTCTAGCTAGTATATCTATTATTTTGCCAATACACTGTGCTCCATGGCACTTACCAAAGGTTGCATTAGTTCTTCTCTTTACACCCTCTACAGTTCTAGCACCTAAAGGTCTTCTTATACAATCTACAATTTCTCCTTCTGAAATTAAGTTGCATATACAAATAATTTTTCCATACCTACTATCAACAGATATAAGTTCATTTCTTTCCTCATTACTTGAGTTTCTAAATCTATAAAACTCTCTTCTTTTATCAATGAAATTTTTACTCTTACTACATTTTAAATTATTAACTACAGTCTCACATATGAGATTTGCTATAGCTGGAGATATAGTAACTTCAGCATAATGCTTCCCAGTCACCTTTATATATCCCTTATTTATCTCATTATCATCTATTATTATTAAATCCTTATGATGATCATCATAAAAAACATTATTTACATCACTATTACTTATATCAGGAACTAATGCCTTAGACTTTCTAAGAGACTTATAGAATCCTATAGGCTTATCAGAATTTATTCCTATAACTATCTGCCCATTAGCACCCGGTATATGACTTATAAATTGATTTGAATCCTCTATTTTAAAAATTAAATTAGAATAACTTTCTTTCTTTTGGTTCAAAAGTAAATAATAACTTTTTAAAATTTCCTCACTTGATACTTTACTTTCTTGATCTATTGAATAATTATCTCCTGGTATAGTATTAACAACAAATCTACAATTAATCTTGCTCTTATTTGTAGTAACTACAAAACCATTAGCAACACTTTGAATATCCTTAACAACTTCTTCAAGTCTAAATAAAACACCATTATCAAAAGCAACTTCACCATAAGCTATTGCTAAATCATAAGGATTAATTACTCCTGTATTCTCTGAATAAAAAGCCTTTGTAAAATTAAACTTTAAGTTAGGTTCTAAAATCTTTGCTTCTTCCTCACTTAACATTTTAACGCCATTTATCCCTCTTTTTATTGAACGGTTATACATATCCTCTATTATCTTTTCTGAAACTTCATTATCAGCAATTCTTAAAGTAGCTCTTCTAGTGAAAGGAACATTAAACTTTTTCGCTATTTCACCTAAAAGTTTATTTCCCATACTTTCTAAATTGCTCATTAAATCATTTTTACATTCAGAACCATCATAAACAACCGCAGTATTTACAAAAGATATATCATCAGCAATATCATAGTCCTTTTCTATAACAGCTATATTTAAATTATATTTAGATAATTCATAAGCTACTGCACAACCTATAATTCCTCCACCTAGAATCAACACATCATAATCCATTCTCTCACACTCCTAGTTACCAAATGTAATTATTTTATCTAATAAGAAATATCTATAATACCTATCTTCTCGTAATCTTTAGTATTATTCTATCCCATTCTTAAATAAACTTAACGCAAAAATTTTTCAATGCTCTGTTTAATTTAACCACTAAAATTATAACATATTTAAATTGTAATTTTTATAAAACACAATAAATAGAGCTGTGCTAAAATTCTTAGACACAGCCCTATCTCTTTATTCTTCTTTATTTAATGCATTTAAAACTTCTCCGACCTTATTTATATATTCTCCATAAGTAGCCCAATCTCCATTTTTTTGAGCCTCTATGGCCTTATTAAATAATTCAGCAGCTTGTTTTATATCACTACTACTTCCACTAGCTTCAGTGACAGCCTCCTCTTTTTCTTCCCCATCAACAACTTCACTTTCTATCTTAGACTTACCATAATAATTAAATAGCTTCTCTAAAGCTTTATCCACACTTGTTTCAATTACAATCTTATCTCCATTAGACATAACAACTCTTTTCATCTCTGGCATACTATGTTCTGTTGAAGCCTTCAAATAAAGAGTATTAAGATATAATAAAGAGTCTTCTATCGGCACAATTATAATATCTCCATATACAACTTCAGAACCTTTCCCTTCCCATAGACTTATTTCCTTGGAAATATTGGGGTCCTGAAGCATTCTATTTTTGAATAAATATGGACTATATATAGCTCTTTGTTGTGGGAACTTATACATTACAAGCTTTCCATAATTACCTTTGTCCATTCTAGCACCAAGTAAAGATACCATGTTTTGCTTTCCACTCATATTAAAATACTCAAAAAGCATCATTTCTAGATTTTTTCCACCATGAGCTCTACTCATTAAATATAAAACTTCAACTGGTATTTCTTCCTTTGTTTCCTTGCCATCCTTCTGAGGATTCAATATATCACTAGAAACATCCCATAAATCCTCTTGAGTGAATAGTTTTATAGGGTCATTTGTATGATATTTAGCTAAAACTTTACTCTGTAGTCTGAATATTTCCTGTGGGTATCTGAAATGTTCCTCTACTCCCTTTGGCAATTCATTAATGTTTTTAAATAAACCTTTGAAAATAGAACTATAATTTTTTATTACAGGATCATTTTCATCTATAACATAGAATTTAACATCGCCATTATAAGCATCTACAGTAACCTTAACTGAATTTCTTATATAATTTATATTATCTTGAGGTTCTGAGAAAGGATATTTATCTGAAATAGTATATCCATCTATAATCCACAATAGTTTTCCATCATTTATAATTGGATATGGATCTTCATCATACTCTAAAAATGGAGCTATTTTCTTAACCCTACTCATAATTTCCCTATTCATTAGGATTCTACTATTGTTATTTATTGCGCTAGATATTAGTATTTTAGGATTCTGCTCATAAATAGAAAATAAAACCCTATTTATTGGATTTAATTTTATTCCTGCCTTACCATCATAGGAGAAATTATTTTCACTTTCCCCTGTAGGATAATCAAATTCTGCTACTGTTGTATTTACAATTGCATAATCCTTAGTATTTTCTCCAAAATATATTCTTGGATTATCTAAATTTATATCGGTATTATTATCTGTTGGGATGTCTTTCATTATAAAGGATGGTTGTCCCTCTTTAGTTACTTCGTTAACCTTACTCATAGTTACTCCATAACCATGGGTGTACCTTAAATGTTTATTTTGCCAAACAGGCATTTCTGATGTGTTTATCTCCCTTGGAGCTATAAAGACTTGACTCTCTTCACCATTTATCTTATATCTGTCTGTATCTACATCTTTAAAAGTATAATATTTTTTAATTAATTGAACTTGTTTATAAAAATTAAGCACTGGCTCTGCTGAATTGACCCTTATGTTGCTTATTATATCTTTATTATCATCTAACTTATCAATCTTTATTTCCTTAGAAGGTTCAAAACTCTTTTCTTCAATTTTATCAATATTATAAGCCCTCTTAGTAGCCTCTATATTATACTTTAAATAAGGTAACTCAAATTCCATTTCATTAGACTTCACTATAAATTGTTGTACCCCCAATGAAACTAATGGTTGTAATCCTATTAATACTACAATTGTTCCTACAGAATAAATTATAGGCTTATATTTCTTCTTCCATATAGATACTCCAACTATAATTGCTGCCACTACTGAAGTAATGGTAATTATTCTATAAAATAATAAAGTCACTTTAACATCAGTATAACTTGCACCATATGCAGCTCCTCTACTGCTATAAACTAAATTATAAGCATTAAATACACAACCTATAGCTACAAGTAATAAAATAGCAGCAGATGTTACTGCCAATTGTTTACCTGCGAAGTTCTTGATCCCTTCTCCTCTTGATCTTATATTAATAACAGTATCTTTTCTTCTTGTTGGTACTTTTATAGATAATAAAAAATATATAGTTAGAGTTACCATTATTATTATAAATAAAATTAGAAAAAAAGAATTATAAATAGATTTTAAAATAGGAAGCTTAAACATATAAAATGAAATATCCATATTAAAAATAGGATCTACCTGATTAAAACTTTTACTATTGAGAAACTTTAAAATCTCTAACCAATTTGTAGCTGAAGTTATTATAGATAAAATTAATGATAATATAAAGTTTCCTCCAAGTGTTAACCAATTATAAAGCTTTAAATGTTCATTCCCTATTATGGTTAAAACATTTTTTCTCAAACTTTTAAAATACATATATAGTATTAAGAAACTAACTATAAATATAGGTATAGATAAAATTGCTATAGCCTTTAACTTAACTAAATAAATATTTAAGTAATTAACTTCCTTAAACCATTGCAAATCAATAATAAAATTAGTTGATAAAAAAAGTAATGCTATAGCTAAAACAATAATTACAATACTGACCTTTAAAACTCTCTTAACCTTTAGCCCCTTCTTCATACTTCCCCCTAATATACGATTCATTTCTTGTAACTAGTTACTTATAATGCCTTATACCTTTTCCCCATAAATAAATGGCATCACACTCCTAATAAGCTAGATTAAAATTCAATTAAATATCTAATTTCATATATTAAACTTAATAAATTAAATAATTATACTTTTAAAAGCCCTTAATTAAATCTAACTTGTAATATATAGAAAATTATATAATAAATTCATAATATTTCATATATACTTTTTCTCTTATTTATTTTTAAATGCTAATTTAACCTTTAATCATAATTACACTAATTTCTATCATCAGCCATTTTTACTATCTTTAATAGATAATTATTGCTACTATTAACATATTCCTCGCTTTTATGGTGAGAAGATACCACCTCTATTAATTCCTTAGAAAACTTTTTATTGCTACTTAATAATATTTTTTCTCCCTTAATAGGATGATTATAATAACTATCTAGCAATTTCCCATTTTCTTTATCTCTGTATTTCCCTTTAGTTATTTTATCAATAATAACTACTAGCATTTTACTAAAAGGATTTAAAGGAATTTCAGACTTCCCTATATCGTGTAATAATCCTGCCTTTGCTAACTCATTTCTAAACTCATCATTTTCCTTTAATTCTTTATTGTTAATCTCTTCATTTAATATATGCAAAGCTTCTTTAGATACTCTTATAGAATGTTGTTTATCAATTTTACTTAAAGCTGAAAAAAGCTCTAACTCATTTTTATTTAAATAGGTATTTAGATATTCTATGTCTAAATCTTTATAATTAGATATTATTGCCCATATAAATTGTTTAATTCTATAAAGCATAGGCTCATATTCCTTTCTTCCTTAAATTAAATAACTAATATATTTATATTAATTATTATTAATAGTATATAATTGTATAAAAAAAAATCCTATGATTTTCATCATAGGATTTCTTGGTGGAGATAAAGAGATTCGAACTCTTGACCCCCTGCGTGCAAGGCAGGTGCTCTCCCAACTGAGCTATACCCCCAAATATGGTGGACCTTCAGGGACTCGAACCCCGGACCTACCGGTTATGAGCCGGTTGCTCTAACCAACTGAGCTAAAGATCCATGACCTGGCAACAACCTACTCTCCCACACGGTCACCCATGCAGTACCATCGGCTTTCTTAGGCTTAACCTTCGTGTTCGGAATGGGAACGGGTGTTACCCTAAGAAACATAATTACCAGATTATGAAGTTTTCAGAGCTTGTTCTCTGAAAATTACACTAAATATGTGATTTTATTTATTAGATCAAGCCCTCGACCTATTAGTATCGGTCAGCTGAACATGTTACCATGCTTACACCTCCGACCTATCAACCTTGTAGTCTTCAAGGGGTCTTACTAGATTACTCTATGGGAAATCTTATCTTGAGGGGGGCTTCACGCTTAGATGCTTTCAGCGTTTATCCCTTCCCGACGTAGCTACCCAGCTGTGCTCCTGGCGGAACAACTGGTACACCAGAGGTCAGTCCATCCCGGTCCTCTCGTACTAAGGACAGCTCCTCTCAAATTTCCTACGCCCGCGACGGATAGGGACCGAACTGTCTCACGACGTTCTGAACCCAGCTCGCGTGCCGCTTTAATGGGCGAACAGCCCAACCCTTGGGACCTACTTCAGCCCCAGGATGCGACGAGCCGACATCGAGGTGCCAAACCTCCCCGTCGATGTGAACTCTTGGGGGAGATCAGCCTGTTATCCCCGAGGTAGCTTTTATCCGTTGAGCGATGGCCCTCCCACGAGGAACCACCGGATCACTAAGCCCGACTTTCGTCCCTGCTCCACCTGTATGTGTCGCAGTCAGGCTCCCTTCTGCCTTTGCACTCTTCGAACGATTTCCGACCGTTCTGAGGGAACCTTTGGGCGCCTCCGTTACTTTTTAGGAGGCGACCGCCCCAGTCAAACTGCCCACCTAACAATGTCCTGTGACCAGATTCATGGCCTCCAGTTAGAATTCCAGTACTATCAGGGTGGTATCCCAAGGTTGGCTCCACTAAAACTGACGTCCTAGCTNTAAGCGCTATGCCCCCTAGCCCATTCAGTGCTCTACCTCCAGTACTTAATTACCCGACGCTAGCCCTAAAGCTATTTCGAGGAGAACCAGCTATATCCGAGTTCGATTGGAATTTCTCCGCTATCCACAGCTCATCCCATGCTTTTTCAACAGCAACGTGGTTCGGTCCTCCACGAAGTTTTACCTTCGCTTCAACCTGGCCATGGATAGGTCACCCGGTTTCGGGTCTACGACATGCTACTAGTTGCCCTATTCAGACTCGGTTTCCCTTCGGCTCCGTACCTTAAGTACTTAACCTCGCAACATATCGTAACTCGTTGGCTCGTTCTACAAAAAGCACTTCATCACCCTCATAAGGGGCTTTGAACGGTTGTAGGCATACGGTTTCAGGTTCTATTTCACTCCCCTCCCGGGGTTCTTTTCACCTTT
>NZ_LN879468.1:1697500-2015050 GCF_001403635.1 Clostridium massiliamazoniense | reverse complement strand
ATTACCTTACCAACTAGCTAATGCGACGCGGGTCCATCTCATAGCGAATAAATCCTTTGATCACTAAATGATGCCATCTAATGATGTTATGCGGTATTAATCTCCCTTTCGGAAGGCTATCCCCCACTATGAGGCAGGTTACCCACGTGTTACTCACCCGTCCGCCGCTAATCCATTTCCCGAAGGAAATTTCATCGCTCGACTTGCATGTGTTAGGCACGCCGCCAGCGTTCATCCTGAGCCAGGATCAAACTCTCAAATAAAAGTTTAATCTCAAGCTTTCGCTTTTAATTTAAAAACATAAAAGAATTGCTGGTTTATAATAAATTCGTCTGTTTAATTTTCAAATATCATTTTTACTCTGTCGCTCTCAAGCGACTTCTTTATGTTACCATCAATCGCATTCTTTGTCAACATTTTTTTTAAAGTTTTTTTCGAAACTTTTAAGTTATTTTGTTGCGCATCTCAGCGACGAGATTTATCTTATCATGATATACTCCCTACTTCATATATTAATTAGCTTATTTAAATAAATAAAGTATCTTATTCTTAATTTTTCTCTCTTTTTCTTTATTTTTATATATATGATACACCAGGAAAAGATGTACTTAGAAAATATAACTTTTCTCATTAATCTTCTGAAATGAAGTCTTTTTTCTTTAACTAAATTACTCTATTTCACTACAAATTTAATTATTTTTTTAATATGTCACTATATATTTTTTTAATAATTGTTCTAAATTCGAAAAAAATTTCCACTAAAAATTAATGAACCTATAAGATTACTTTACATTAGCAATCTTATAGGTTGTCCAACTTTAAAATTATATTATTTTTTTAATACGTAATTATCAATACATTCTGAAAAACTACTTATTACATACTTAGCATGTTTCTTTATTTCTTCTTCAGCATAATCAAAAGTAAAACTATTTTCTTGGCCACTTAACATGGATATATCATTTCCTGAATCTCCAATAGTAAATATATCTTTACTATCTATTTTAAATAACTCCTCTATATACTTCACACCTTCTCCTTTAGAACATCCTTTTGGTACTATATCTATAAAATGATTATTTCTATAAGCAACCATAAAATCGCCATATTGACTATTTACCATTTTGCATATCTCTTCTAGTAGTTCTATATACTTACCATCTTCTTTTTTATAATGTATTGCTATAGCTAATATATTTTGATTTAATACTTCTTCTAAATTTAAAGATTCTAATTTAAAGCCATCATCTTCTTTTATTAGATTTTCTCCATTTCCATGTACTAAATAATACTTCTCACCATTATTTACACTTATGTTCAAAAATTCTGATTTAATAGAATTTATAATATTATAAACATCTTTATTTCTTATTTCTTTCCTATGAACTATATTTTTTTCAGAATCTAAAATCATAGCTCCATTTAGAACTATATAATAATCAAATTTAATTTCATGTTCTTTTTCTACCATTTCAACCCCTTCTAAAGATCTTCCTGTACAAGCCACAGCTATATTGTCATTCTCTTTTAATCTTTTAAAGGCGGCTATATTTTCTCCATCTCTTTCGTCATAATGTATTAAAGTTCCATCAATATCTGTAATAAATATTTTCTTCATTTTGACCTCTCTAATATCTCCATAAAATTATCCACAATAAATTAAATAATAATATTTTTTTATATACTAATACTATATTCGTCTATACAAAATAGTTTCATAGAATATTATTTAAGAAAAAAAGTAGGCAAAGATATATCTCTACCTACTTTCTTTTATCCAACTTAAATATCAGTTTATTTTATTCTTCGCTTTCCTCAGCTCTTTCTAATAATTGTTCTAAACCATTATTAGAAACAGTTTCATCAGCGACTTCTTCATTTTCTACATTTTCATTCTCATCATCTTCAAGCTTTTCACTAGCTGGTATTTTAGCTATAGCAACAACTTCCTCTTCTTCTAGAGTTCTCATTACTTTAACTCCCATAGTAGCTCTGCTTGTTGTAGATATATCTGCTACATTAACTCTTATAGCAACACCACTATTATTTATAAGCATTATTTCATCATCATCTTTACATACTGTTGCACCAACTACAACCCCTGTTTTATCTGACAATTTATATGTTATTAGACCCATTCCACCTCTACCTTGTACTTTGTACTCAGTTAGACTAGTTCTCTTACCATATCCAAATTCACTTATAACTAAAAGTTTTTCGTCTGATACAGCTATATCCATACATACAGCTATATCTCCATCTCTTAGAGTAATAGCCTTAACCCCTGAAGCAGTTCTACCCATAGGTCTAACATCTTGCTCATTAAATCTAATAGAGTATCCATTTCTAGTTACAACTATTATATCAGCATCTCCATGAGTAAGTTTTACTCTTAGAAGCTCATCACCTTCTCTTAAGCTAATAGCTATAAGACCTGATTTTCTTATGTTTCTGAAATCAGTTAAAGGTGTTTTCTTAACTATACCATTTTTAGTACCCATAAATAGATAAGCATCATCTTTTATGTCATCATCTTTTAATGTTAACACAGTTTCAATTCTCTCATCTGGGTCTAATTGTATTAAGTTAACTAGGTTTAATCCCTTAGCAACTCTTCCTGCATCTGGTATTTCATAAGCTCTAAGTTTATAAACTTTACCTAAGTTAGTAAAGAATAATACATCAGAGTGAGTTGATGTTACAAATACATGTTCAACAAAGTCGTCTTCTTTTGTTGTCATGGCTTGAATTCCCTTACCACCTCTTCTTTGAGCTGAATAAGTATCTGCTGATATTCTCTTAATATATCCACCATGTGTAAGTGTTATAACAACATCTTCTTCTTGTATTAAGTCTTCTATATCTATTTCATTAGCTTGTTTTTCTATTTGAGTTTTTCTTTCAGTAGCAAACTTAGCTTTAATTGCTAAAAGCTCCTCTTTGATTACTTCTAGAAGTCTAGCTTCACTACCTAAAATTTCATTTAAGTAGTTTATAAGCTTCATAAGTTCATCATATTCAGCTTGTATTTTATCTCTTTCCAAGCCAGTTAATCTTCTTAATCTCATTTCAAGAATTGCTACTGCTTGCTTTTCACTTAATGAGAATTTTTCAACAAGAGTATTCTTAGCTATTTCTGCTGTTTTTGATTCTCTTATTATTCTTATAACCTCATCAATATTATCTAAAGCTATTATTAATCCCTCTAAAATATGAGCTCTTTCCTTAGCCTTATTTAATTCAAATACAGTTCTTCTTGTTATAACTTCTTTTTGGAAGTTTATATAATGAGTTAATACTTGCTTTAGATTTAAAACCTGAGGTTCATTATCTACTAAGGCAATCATAATAACTCCAAAAGTATCTTGCATTTTAGTATGTTTATATAAAGTGTTTAGAACTACATTTGCATTAGCATCTCTTTTTAGTTCTATAACTATTCTCATACCTTCTCTATCAGATTCATCTCTTAAATCTGATATACCAGTTACTTTTTTATCTTTTACTAAGTCTGCAATATTTTCAATAAGTTTAGCCTTATTTACTTGATAAGGTAGTTCTGTAACAATAATTTTATTTCTACCGTTTTCTTCTTCAATTTCAGCTTTAGCCCTTACTACTATTTTACCTTTTCCAGTTTCATAAGCAGCTCTTATTCCTGCTCTTCCCATTATTATACCTGATGTTGGGAAGTCTGGTCCTTGTATGTAAGTCATAAGTTCTAAAGATGTTAATTCATCATTATCTATTAATGCAATAGTTCCATCTATAACTTCACCTAAGTTATGAGGTGGTATATTTGTTGCCATACCGACTGCTATACCTGATGATCCATTAACTAAAAGGTTAGGATATCTTGAAGGAAGTACAACAGGTTCCTTTTCCTCACCATCAAAGTTAGGAATAAAATCTACTGTATTCTTATTTATATCTCTAAGCATTTCTGTAGCTATTTTAGTCATCTTAGCTTCTGTATATCTCATTGCCGCTGCTGAATCTCCATCAACTGAACCAAAGTTACCATGACCATCTACAAGCATTTCTCTCATTGAAAAATCTTGAGCCATTCTTACTAAGGCTTCATAAACAGAAGAATCACCATGTGGATGATACTTACCTAAAACTTCACCGACTATTCTCGCACATTTTCTATAACCTTTTTCAGGTGTTAATCCTAGTTCTTGCATTGAATAAAGTATTCTTCTATGAACTGGTTTTAACCCATCTCTAACATCAGGAAGCGCACGGCCTACTATAACACTCATTGCATAGTCGATATAGCACTTCTTCATTTCATTATTTATATCTATGGGTATAACTTTTCCCTCATTAAAATTCATGTGATTCACCTCGTATTAGTACTATATATCTAAATTACTTACTTTCTTAGCGTTCTTTTGAATGAATTCTCTTCTAGGCTCAACTTTATCTCCCATAAGAATTGTAAATATCTCATCTGCTGCCATAGCATCTTCTACACTTGCTCTTAATAAAATTCTCTTATCTGGATCCATTGTTGTTTCCCATAATTGAGAAGCATTCATTTCTCCAAGACCTTTATATCTTTGGATATTTACTGTACTATCCTTACCGCCAAGTTCTTCTAATGCTACTTCTAATTCATTATCTGAGTAAGCATAGCTTTCTTTCTTACCTTTAGATACTTTGTATAGTGGTGGTTGTGCTATATAAATGTGTCCACCTTCTACTAATTCTCTCATGTATCTATAGAAGAATGTTAATAATAATGTTCTAATATGAGCTCCATCAACATCGGCATCGGTCATTATTATTATTCTATTATATCTAATCTTTTCTATATCAAATTCTGGTCCTATACCTGCTCCAATTGCAGTTACTAATGATCTTATAGTATCAGAACCTAAAATTTTATCTAATCTTTGTTTTTCAACGTTCATTATTTTACCTCTTAAAGGTAAAATTGCTTGGAATTTCCTATCTCTTCCTTGCTTAGCTGAACCACCCGCTGAATCCCCTTCGACTATGTAAACTTCACACTCTCTAGGGTCTTTTGAAGAACAGTCAGCAAGTTTTCCTGGTAATGAACTTCTTTCTAAAACTGATTTTCTAGTTAATTCTCTTGCTTTTCTAGCCGCTTCTCTTGCTCTTGAAGCAAGTAATGCCTTTTCTACTATGATTTTACCCACAGCTGGATTTTCCTCTAAGAAACTAGCGATTCCTGGACCAACTATTGAATCAACTGCACTTCTAACTTCAGTATTACCTAACTTTGTCTTAGTTTGCCCTTCAAATTGAGGGTCTGTTATTTTTACAGATATAACAGCTGTTAGTCCTTCTCTTATATCATCTCCTGAAAGGTTTTTATCATTTTCTTTGATATGACCAAACTTTCTAGCATAATCATTTATTACCCTAGTTAAAGCTGTTTTAAATCCTGCTAAGTGAGTTCCACCTTCAATGGTATCTATGTTGTTGGCAAAGGTGAATATATTTTCGTTAAATCCATCGTGGTATTGTAATGCTACTTCAACTATTATTTCATCCTTTTCACCTTCAACATAAATAGGTTCTTGATATAAGGCTTCTTTATTTCTGTTTAAGTAAGAAACAAATGATTTTATTCCACCTTCATAATGGAATTCTTCTGCCTTAACTTCTTCTTCTCTTTCATCTATTAATTCTATTCTTATACCTTTATTTAAAAATGCCAATTCTCTTAATCTTTGTTCTAGTATCTCAACATCATATACTGTTTCTTCAAAGATTTCTCTATCTGGCTTAAAATGAACAGTTGTTCCATGTCTGTCCGTTTCACCTATTTTTTCAAGGTCACTAGTTACATTACCTCTTTCATAACTTTGTTTCCAAACTTCACCATCTCTATATACAGTAACTTCACACTGTTCTGATAGAGCATTAACAACTGATGCACCAACTCCATGAAGACCACCAGATACTTTATATCCACCGCCTCCAAATTTTCCCCCAGCATGAAGAACTGTCATTATTACTTCAACTGTTGGTTTATGCATTTTAGGATGCATTCCAACTGGCATACCTCTACCATTATCTGAAACTGTTATTGAATTATCTTTATGTATATAAACTTTGATTGTATCACAATAACCAGCTAAAGCCTCATCTATACTATTGTCTACTATTTCATATACTAAATGGTGTAATCCCCTTGAACTTGTACTTCCTATGTACATTCCAGGTCTTTTTCTTACAGCTTCAAGACCTTCTAGAACCTGTATTTGACTCGCATCATAACTTTGATTATTTTCTTGTAACATATAATTCCTCCTACTACATACACTCCACCTAAAAAATTAAGGCCAAAGCATTAAGATTTAAGGATTATGATGGTAATTAACATCTGTACGTTTTGTTAATGTTGATGAAGATATTGGTGAAAGGTAAATTCTACTCATTTTATTTACCTCTGCAACCACAAAAGATTTGGGTGCTTCATCTGTTATTCTCTCAACAAAACCATCTTCATCTGCCATTCTTAAAAATTGAATAGTATCTGAACTATCCATGGCAGATTTTATATCAAATATTCCTATAACATCCTTGATGGGAACAACAACATTCTCCCCTAAATGTAAAAACACAGATCTTCCTCCTTCTGAACAATTAAGTAATTATTGAACCTTCCTTAACTTTAAACACTTTAGATTTATCATCCAAATAATTTGTTAAATCCTCAATTCCTGTACATGTTATTATACTCTGAATTCCTTTTATAGACCTTAATATATATGCTTTTCTACTAAAATCTAGCTCAGACAATACATCATCTAAAAGCAATACTGGAAATTCTCCTGTAAGCTCTTTTATTATTTTTAATGACGCAAACTTAATTGTTAAAACAGAAGTTCTTTGTTGTCCTTGTGAGCCATAAATTTTAGCATCCATAGAATTTAATAGGATTGTAAAATCGTCTCTATGTGGGCCTATGGATGTGATTCTCTTTTCTATATCTTTTTTTCTATTTGCTTGTAATTGAGTTAATATCGAATTTTCTATTGTATCTAAATTCTTGACAGTAGAAATATATTTAAACTCTATAATTTCTTTTCCACTAGTTATATCCCTGTGGATATCTTCAGCATAGTGGTTTAATTTATCCATATAATTTAATCTAGACTTTATTATAAGTTCTCCGTACTTAGCTAATTGCATATCGTAAATGTCTAGCATTGATTCATCTATATTTTTATTTTTCAATACTGTATTTCTTTGATTTAAAATTTTATTGTATTGAACTAAATTATAATAATACTTTGAATTTAGTTGACATAATTCCATATCAAGAAACTTACGTCTTACACCAGGTGATTCTTTAACAATTCTTAGGTCCTCTGGTGAAAACATAACAACATTGAAAGTCCCAACCAACTCACCAATTTTAGCGACCTTTATCGAATTTATTTGTATAGCTTTTTTTCCGTCCTTTAATATATTTATATCTATTCTTTTGTCTAATCTACTTTTAGCAACCTCTAACCTTATAAATGCCCTGTTTGAATTTAATTCTACAAGTTCTTTATCTCTATTGGTTCTATGAGATTTTGCAAAGGCACAATAATAAATAGCTTCAAGAATGTTTGTTTTTCCTTGGGCATTATTTCCCATAAAAACATTGACATTTGGTCCTAAGCTAATTGCTAGAGTTTTGAAATTTCTATAATTTAATAATTGTAAATTCTTAATATACATATAAACACCTATATTAATTATAACATATAACTTAACTATAAATCTTGATTTTATTAAATTAACTTATAAATTTCTCCTTCAAACTCTACTTCATCCCCTACTCTTAATTTTTTCCCTCTTTGAGTGCAAATTTCTCCATTTACAGAAACCATTCCATCTTGAACAAACATTTTTGCTTCAGATCCTAGAGAAACTGCTCCACACCATTTTAAAAATGAATCTAATTTTATAAATTCTGTATTTATTTTTATTTCTTGCATAACCTTAATTAAACTATAAGCCATAAAATTATTTTATGACTTATAGCTATTTCCTCCTAAAAAATATTTTACTTAGCCATTCTAACTGGTAATACTAAATATTCACAGTCATCATTGTTTTTATTTTTTATTATACATGGTGAAACTCCACTAGTTAATTTAATTTGGATATTTTCTTCTTCCATATTTTTCAAGACATCTAAAAGATATTTTGAGTTAAATGCAATTTGCAATTCTTCTCCTTGCATTTCCATTTCCACTTCTTCCCTTACTTTTCCCAATTGAGAATTAGAAGTTATAACTATAATATCATTTGATATGTTAAACTTAACCAAATTAGTATTTCCGTCCTTAGCCATTAAAGATGCTCTTTCAATACCATTTTGTAATTCTTGTCTATTTACATCAATAAGTATTTTATGTTCTTTTGGTAATAAAGAACTGTAGCTTATAAATTCACCCTCTAATAGTCTTGATATTATTTTAGTATTACCAACATTGAATAAAATATGATTGCTTGTAAAGGTAATATTTACTATATTGTTTGAATCATCTAGTATTTTTGATACCTCATTGAAAGTTTTTCCTGGTATTACAGCACTGATATTATTTGGATTATCTATGAATTCTCTTCTTAAAGCTAATCTATATCCATCAAGAGCAACTAAATTAAGGTTTGAATCTTTAACTTCAAAAAGAATACCTTGAAGTATTGGTCTAGTTTCATCTTGAGCTGTTGCAAAGGCTGTTCCTTTAATCATATTTTTTAATAATCCTTGAGGTATTGAACAGTTCATGTCTTCACTTATGTTTGGTAAGCTTGGGAAATCTTCTGCATTCATGTGGATTAAATCAAAAACTGATTTTTTACACTGAATTTCTATTATGTTATTTTCTTTTGTTGTTATGTGAACTTCATCATTAGGTAATTTTCTTACTATTTCTCCTAAGATTTTAGCATCAACAACTATTGCACCTTGTTCAATAACATTAGCTTCAATTTTTGTTTCGATACTAACGTCTTTATCAGAACCGATAAATGTAATTAAATTGTTTTTACACTCTATGTACATACCTTCTAAAATAGGCATAGTACTTTTACCAGTTATTGCTTTTTGAGCTATAGCTATAGCTTCTTGTAATTTACTTTTTTCACATGTGAATTTCATATCAAAAATCCTCCTTAAAATTAAAAAAGATATATTTTAAAATTTTACTTAAAATATAGATAAAAATATATAGATAATATATATATAATAGTAATAGGGCCTGTGGATAATGTGGATAACTATGCTAAACATAGTAATATCAACGGTTTACATAATGTGAAACTTGTGGATAACTCTGTGGATAACTATGTGAGTTATCCACAGAGAAAAAAAGGAAATGTTGATAAAATAAAAAATCAACACTTATCCACAGAAAGTTATCCACAGCCTGTGGATTATTTTCTATTTAACTTGTTAGTTATATCATTTATTGTATTTTGTAATGCCTCATCAGTTTTTAGATTTTCGGAAATTTTTTCATAAGCATGTATTACAGTAGTATGATCTCTACCTCCAAATTCTTCACCGATTTTAGGTAAAGACATATCAGTTAATTTTCTACTTAAATACATGGCTATTTGTCTTGGGTATGCTATAGTTCTTAATCTTCTTTGGGATTTTAAATCATCTACTCTTAGATTAAAATAATTAGCAATAGCTTCTTGGATAGTTTCTACTGTTACAGCAGAAGTACCTTTATTAGCGATAATATCTTTTAAAGCTTCAGATGCTAAATCAACAGTGATTTCTCTGTTTGTTAAAGAAGAATAGGCAACTATTCTTATTAATGCGCCCTCAAGTTCTCTAATATTTGATTTAATCTTTGTTGCAATGTAGACCATAACTTCATTAGCAACGTTAAGTTTTTCTGAATCAGCTTTTTTCTTTAAAATAGCCATTCTAGTTTCAAAATCAGGTGGCTGAATATCTGCAATTAAGCCCCACTCAAATCTAGAACGTAATCTATCTTCTAAGGTTGGAATTTCCTTTGGTGGTCTATCTGATGACAAAATTATTTGTTTATTATCTTCATGTAATGCATTGAATGTATGGAAGAATTCCTCTTGAGTTCTTTCTTTTCCACCTATGAACTGAATATCATCAATCAAAAGTACATCTACATTTCTGTATTTATTTCTGAATTCCTCATTTTTATCATCTTTAATAGCATTAATAAGCTCATTAGTAAATTTTTCTGAGGAAACATAAACTACTTTTGCTTTTGGATTTTCATTTAATATGTAATGCCCGATAGCATGCATTAAGTGCGTCTTTCCAAGGCCGACACCTCCATAAATAAATAGAGGATTATATGCTTTAGCTGGAGATTCAGCTACTGCTAAAGATGCAGCATGAGCAAATCTATTACTGTTACCTATAACAAATGAATTGAAAGTATATTTAGGATTTAAAGTAGCTGTCATTTCATCGCTAACAGTAACAGAGCCTTTTAGTTGGTCTTCTGGATTTATAATATCTGTGTCTTTTTCAGCATTTTCTTCAGCTTCTACATCACTTTCTAGAAGAAATTCAACCTCCATGGTTCTTGAAGTAACTATTTTTAATGCTTCAACAACCAAGTCTTTATATCTCTTATTCAATATTCCTTTAGTAAATTCATTAGGAACAGTAAGCTTTAATATATTATCAGAGATAGAAAGAGGATTACAATTTTTTATCCAAGTATTAAAGCTTATTTCATTAAGTTCATTCTTTATAATTTCTGATGCTTGTTCCCATGTTTTATTTAGTTGAGCATCCATTTTATATCCTCCAAAATTAAATAAGTAAAATATTTCTATAAGTGCTTTCGTTTTCTTAGTATAAAATTGAATATTTGAGTTATCCACAAGTTATCCACAAATTATCCACAGAACAAGCTGTATAAAATTTAAATTGTGAGTAACTTTTAAACAGCTGTTGATAACTCTGTTGATAACTCTGTGGAAAAGTAGTTATCCACAACATGTGGATAACTTTTATCCACATTATCAACAAGTTGAATAATGGCTTAAATACTAAGTTTAAATGATCTTTAAAAAAATAATCAACAAATAATTCACATGTTATCAACAGGTTTATCCACAGGTGTGGATAACTTGTACTAATATCCAAATTTTATGAATAATACCTAACTATAATACCATAAAGTCATAGGGGGTTTCAATAAGTTATCCACAAAAAATGCTTGTCTGTGGATAACTTTATCTGTGGATAACTTTATCATGGTGTAAAAAAAATCCAAGGAAATAGGAACCTGTGGATAACTTTGTGGATAAGTATAAAATACAAAAAATATACATGGTAGATATTATGTAAAATAGATAGAGTAAGATGCGCTAAAGAAATACTTTAAATAACATGTGGAAAACATAATAATATTTTAATAAAAAAATATAGTAATAAAATAAATTAATGTGGATAAAAAACAAAAGGTTGTGGATAAAATTTTAGTTTCTTTGTTGTATATTGAAATATTAATTTTGAAATTTAAGATTTTTATTGAAATATCTAAGATTTGTTTTAATTATGTACAAGTAGGTGAGATTTTAAACTTAAATTAAAAAATAAAGTTACATGAATATTAAAGTAAGTCTTAATTTATCCACAGGTTAAATGAAGTTATAAACAATTAAATACTATTTATTATTTTGAATTGTGGATAAAATTATAAAAGATCATCTTTTTATTACTACTAAAGTATTATATTAAATGACTTAACATTATTTATTATAATAAATTTTAACATAACTATAATAGTGTATTTTCTTGACATTGTAAATAGAGAACTATATAATTAAAAGGTAAAACTTAAAAAGGTAAGTATATAGTTTTTATTACTATAAATAATTTTTTGAAAAAGGGGGTGCATTTTCAATGTTCATGACATATCAACCAAAAAAGAGACAAAGAAAAAAAGAGCATGGTTTCAGAAAGAGAATGAAAACTAAATCTGGAAGAAATATTTTAAAAGCTAGAAGACAAAAAGGTAGAAAAAAATTAACAGCATAAGGGCCACTATAATGTGGCCTTTTTCTGCAATAATGGCAGATTTTTAAGGAGAGAAGCTTTCAAATGAGTATTGAAAAACTAAGAAAGAATAAAGAATTTAGATTAGTTTACAGACGTGGGGCATCTTTTTCGAATAAGTTACTGGTCTTATACGTTTTTAAAAATAGAAAAAATTTAGATGAAAATAAAAATCCTTATAATAAAGTAGGAATTTCAGTAAGCAAAAAAGTTGGTAAGAGTGTCGTTAGAAGCAGAGTGAAGCGACTTATTCAAGAAAATTATAGAACAAAATTTAAAAATATAGCTTTAAAAGAAGGTTATGATTTTGTTTTTATAGCTAGAACCGCTATTAATGATAAAGACTTTTATGAAATAGAAAGATCTATGAGAAACTTGTTTTTTAAGGCAGGTGTCATTAAGGATGAAAAGGTTATTAATAAAAATAGTTAAATTGTACAGAAAGTATATATCTCCTTTGAAGGGCAGACCAACTTGCATATATGTTCCGACTTGTTCGCAATATGCAATTGAAGCTATTGAAAAATATGGTGCTCTAAAAGGAGGATTTTTAGCGATAAAAAGAATTTTAAGATGTCATCCATTCCATAAGGGTGGTTATGACCCTTTAAAATAATAAAATATTTGGGAGGTTTGATAAAGGGTGCAGAATATATTAAAACCTATTACGGATATATTTTCTAAAATATTCCATGTATTTTATGTATACATGAGTGGTTTTGGGATTGATAAGGGTACTTCATATGTTATAGCGGTAATTTTATTAACTATATTAGTAAGATTATTAATTTTACCATTAACAATGAAACAATTAAAATCTCAAGCTGGAATGCAAGAAATTCAACCTTTATTAAAAGAAGTACAACAAAAGTATAAAAATAATCCTGAAAAATTAAATGCAGAAACAATGAGAATTTATAAAGAGAATAATGTTTCTATGGCAGGTGGATGTTTACCACTATTTATACAAATGCCTATATTATTTGCTCTTTATTATGTATTTTATAGTTTACCAGGGACTCAAGGAGTACCATTCTTATGGATACCAAACTTACAAAGTCATGATCCATACTACATCTTACCTGTTTTATCAGGTTTAAGTACTTATGCATCATCTTACTTAATGTCAAAGAGCACATCACAAAATGGTCAACAAGGACCTATTAACATGGGTGCTATGAACATAGGTATGGCATTAATGTTAGGATTTATGTCAATGAAATTCCCAGCTCTTCTAGTTATATATTGGATAACTGGTAATATAATTCAAATAATTCAAACATATTTCTTAATGACAAGACCTATGAAGAAAAAAATGATGGCAAAAGAAGCTGCTGCTGGAGTTATTGATGTTACACCTAAGAAAAATAATAAGAAAAAGAAATAATTAATTTAGGTGGTGAAAAGGGTGAAGCAAGTTGAAGTTAGTGGTAAGTCTGTAGAAGAAGCTTTAGAAAAAGCTTTGAAGGAGCTTAATCTTACAAAAGATAGAGTAAACTTTAAAGTACTAGAAGAAGGCAGTAAGGGATTCTTGAATTTTATAGGAACTAAGCCAGCTAGAATATTGGTAGATATTAAACCAACATCTTTAGAGTTAGGCATTGATTTTTTAAAAAGTGTTCTTAATGAAATGGGAATTTCTACAGAATTAATTGTTGAAGAAACTGATGATATTGTAAAAATAAATATTACAGGAAAAGATGTTAAATATGCTATTGGATATAGAGGAGAAACTTTAAATTCTCTTCAATATTTAACAAGTATAGTCGTTAATAAAGACGAAAAAACATCTTATAAAAGGGTTATTCTAAATGCAGAAAATTATAGAGAAAAAAGAGAAAAAACTCTTGAAAATCTAGCTTTAAAAACTGCATATAAGGTTAAAAAATATGGAAGAAGTTATAAACTTGAACCTATGCAATCTTATGAAAGAAGAATAATCCATGCAACTCTTCAAAATGATTTAGAAGTAACTACTACTAGCGAAGGTGTAGAACCTTTTAGACGTGTTTTAATTAGTTTAAAGAAATAGCAAAAGAAGCCATAATAGGCTTCTTTTTTTATTTCATTAATTTTGACTTATTATATTTACTTAGGTAAAATAAAGTGAAACTTAATTTTAATTAAAAATTTCATATATTTTTATAAATTCTGAGGAAAAAATTTTTTTTGTTTTAAAAAATAATTTTAAAGAAATAATTAAAGTTATAATAGATAAATTGAAAGTTAATTAAGACAGATTTAATGCTTTCTCTGAATTTTAATAAAAGTTATCTAAGAGATGTATGTTTAGTTATTTTTATCTTATAGGATGGGAGTATTACAAGCATTAATCATCAGATAAGGGTAAGATACAGGATAAATTAAATTTAAATAAATAAAGAATTAACTAAAAAATAAGTTAGACAAAAAAATATAAAATGAATGAAAGTGAGGTGAAAAAACGTTTGCCAATATAAAAAACTAATAATATCATAAAGTTTTAAAATAGATAATTAATTAAGACTTATAGATATTTATAGATTTTGGCAACGGAAGTTATGAGAGAATTTGATACTATTGCAGCTATTGCTACAGCTTTAGGAGAAGGTGGAATAGCAATAATAAGAGTATCTGGGGATAAGTCTTTACATATTGTTGATAAAGTTTTTAGAGCTGTTAATGGAAAAGACATGGCATCAATGAAGCCTTATACAATGAGATATGGTCATGTAGTTGATGAAAATAATGAAGTAATAGATGAAGTTATTGTTAGTTTTATGAAAGGACCTAAAAGTTTTACAGCAGAAGATACTGTTGAGATAAATTGTCACGGTGGAGTTATTTCAACAAATAGAGTATTACAAGCAGTAATAAAAGCTGGTGCTAGACTTGCAGATCCTGGTGAATTCACTAAAAGGGCTTTTTTAAATGGAAGAATAGATTTAAGTCAGGCAGAAGCTGTTATGGATATAATTAGTGCTAAAACGGAGCTTTCCATGAAATCTGCAATGATGCAAAGTGAAGGTAGATTATCAAAGGAAATAGAAAGACTTAGAGCGGAAGCACTTAATGTCTTAGCTTTAATAGAATATGCAGTAGACTTTACAGAAGATGATGAAGAACCAGATGAAACTATTCCTCCAAGAGTTAAAGCTGGAATAGAAGGACTTATAAATGAAGTAGACACTCTTATAGAAAGTGCTGATGAAGGAAAACTTATAAGAGAAGGCTTAAATATAGTAATTGTAGGAAAGCCTAATGTAGGAAAATCATCGCTAATGAATATACTTTTAAATGAAAAAAGAGCCATAGTAACAGATATAGCTGGTACTACTAGAGATGTTATAGAAGAATATATAAATTTAGATGGAATACCTGTTAGAATAATAGATACAGCTGGAATCAGAGAAACAGAGGATGTTGTAGAAAAGATAGGTGTTGAAAGATCTAAGGAAAAAATTAATCAAGCTGACTTAGTAATTTTTATGTTAGATACAAGTAGAGAGCTTGATGAGGAAGATAGAGAGATAATAAATTATATAAAAGATAAAAAATACTTAGTTTTATTAAATAAGGTTGATTTAGAAAGAAAAATTGATTTAGACGAGCTAAAAGACTTAGAAAATAAAATCGAAATTTCAGCAAAAGAAGCTTTAGGAATAGATATACTTAAAGATGAAATAAAGAATTTATTCTTTAGTGGAAAAATTGATAGTGAAAGTCTTATAGTTACTAATACAAGACATAAGCAAGCCTTATATAGAGCTATAGAAAATTTAAATCAAGGTTTAAATGGTATGAATAGAAATGAATTCTTAGATTTAGTTTCTATTTATGTAACTTCAGCCTTAAAGGCTTTAGGAGAGATCACAGGGGCGGAAGTTGAAGAAGATGTGGTTAATAAAATATTCGCAGAATTTTGTTGTGGAAAGTAGGAGAGTTTAACTATGAGATATAATGCAGGAGATTATGAAGTAGTTGTTGTTGGAGCTGGTCATGCAGGAGCAGAGGCAGCTTTAGCTTCAGCTAGAATGGGATGCAAGACATTACTTTGTACTCTAGCTTTAGATGCAATGGCTTTAATGCCTTGTAACCCTAATATAGGGGGAACAGCTAAAGGACATTTAGTTAGAGAAATTGATGCTTTAGGTGGAGAAATGGGTATTAATATAGATAATACTTTCATTCAATCAAGAATGCTTAATACATCAAAGGGACCAGCTGTTCACTCATTAAGAGCACAAGCTGATAAAAAAGCTTATCAAAATAGAATGAAAAGAGTATTAGAAGGACAAGAAAACCTTACAGTTAAACAAGCTGAAGTTGTAAGTATTGATGTAGAGGATAATGAAGTTAAAGGTGTTTTAACTAAGAATGGTGCATACTTTACTTGTAAATCTGTTGTTCTAACAACTGGAACATATTTAAAGAGTAGTGTAATCACTGGAGATGTTAAATATACATCAGGACCAAATGGTTTAATTCCAGCTATGAGTTTATCTGATTGTTTAGAGGAACTTGGAATTTCACTTAGAAGATTTAAAACAGGTACTCCAGCAAGAATAAATAAGAGAACTGTTGATTTTTCAAAAATGATAGAACAACCAGGTGATGATAGAATAGTGCCATTCTCATTTTTACATGAAAATGTTGATAGAGAACAAGTTTCTTGTTGGTTAACTTATACAAATGAAGAAACACATAAGGTTATAAGAGATAATATTGATAGAGCACCTATGTATAATGGAACTATTAATGGCGTAGGACCTAGATATTGTCCATCTATAGAAGATAAAGTTATGAGATTCCCTGATAAGGAAAGACATCAAGTATTTATAGAACCAGAAGGTGATGATACTGATGAAATGTATGTTGGTGGAATGTCATCATCACTTCCTGAAGATGTTCAAATAGCAATGTTAAGAACTATAGAAGGTCTTGAAAATGTAGAAGTTATGAGAACTGGTTATGCCATTGAGTATGATTGTATTGATCCAACGCAACTTTTACCAACATTAGAATTAAAGCATATTAAAGGGTTCTTTAGTGCAGGTCAAATAAATGGAAGCTCAGGATATGAGGAAGCTGGTGCACAAGGAATTGTTGCTGGTATTAACGCAGCACTTAAAGTTAAAAATAAGAATCCAATGATACTTACAAGATCAGATGGATATGCTGGAGTTTTAATAGATGATTTAGTTACTAAAGGAACTAATGAACCTTATAGAATGATGACATCAAGAGCAGAATATAGACTTTTATTAAGACAAGACAATGCTGATTTAAGACTTACTGAAATAGGTAGAGAAGTTGGACTTGTAGATGATGAAAGATATAAAAAGTTCATTGAAAGAAAAGAAAACATAGAAAATGAGCTTGAAAGATTAAAAGAACTTCAAATAACAAATAAAAATGAAGTAAATGAGTTTTTAGTTAGTTTAGGTTCAGTGGAATTAAAGAAACCAATAAGATTATATGAACTTATTAAAAGACCTGAACTTGATTACTTCTCATTAAAGCCTTTAGACCCTGAAAGACCAGAATTACCTATGGATATTGGGGAACAAATAAATATAATGGCAAGATATGAAGGATATATAGAAACTCAATTAGAGCAAGTTGCTAAATTCAAGAAGATTGAAAATAGATTAATACCTGAAGAAATTAATTATGAAGAGGTTAATAGTCTTAGAGTTGAGGCAGTTCAAAAATTATCTAAAATAAGACCATTAAATATAGGGCAAGCTTCAAGAATATCAGGGGTTTCACCAGCTGATATATCAGTTCTTTTAATATACTTAGAGCAATATAATAAGAGACAAAATAAACAATAGGATTAAAATAAAGGGTTGTATCGTAGATATATCCCTTTATTAATTTTTAAAATTATGAAATTTAGAGTTTATGATATATTTATCCACAGGTATAATTACTTTTGTGATTTAATAAGGTTATTAGTTATATACCCTGTGGATAATTTTATAGACTAAAGTTTAATTCAAATAGAGTTAAAGTTTTATTTTAAAAAGTTATCCACAGATAAATAAAAAATAAATTTTAAAAATAATCTGTGGATAAAGTTAGCCATAAAATAATCCACAAAAATTAAGGAGGACAAAAATGCAATATTATGAATTAATGAAAAATGCAAGTGAAAGAGTTGGAATGGAGTTTAATGAGGATAAATATAAAAAATTTATGTTATATAAAGACTTATTAAAGGAATGGAATGAAAAAATAAATTTAACTGCTATAACAGAAGATGAAGATATAGTAAAAAAACATTTCATAGATTGTATTAATGCTTTTGAAGCTGAACAATTTAAAACTGCAAAAACTATTATAGATGTAGGAACAGGTGCTGGTTTTCCAGGGCTTCCAATAGCTATAATGAGAGATGATGTTGAAGTAACATTATTAGATGCTTTAAATAAAAGAATTAATTTTTTAAATATAGTTATAAATAGCTTAGGATTAAAAAATATAAGAACAATTCATGCTAGAGCAGAGGAAGGTTCAAGACAAAAAGAATTAAGACAAAGTTTCGATATAGCAACTTCAAGAGCTGTTGCAAATATGTCTATGCTTTCAGAATTTTGTATACCTTATGTAAAAACAGGTGGATATTTTATAGCTTTAAAAGGGCCAAATATAGAGGAAGAATTAGTAGATGGAAGAAATGCTGTTAAAACTTTAGGTGGTGTTATTGAAGAAGTTAAACCAGTAAAAATAGAAGAAACTGATTTAAATCATAATTTAGTTATTGTAAAAATTATAAAAGGTTGTGGAAAAACTTATCCAAGAAATATGGGAAATATAAAGAGAAAACCCCTAAAATAAATTTAATGTTAAGAAGTTAAGGGATTTATTGACAAAGTACATTAAGATTTATTAACATAATAAATATATATGGAAAATTTAAGGATTTATAAGGGATGGTATGGGAAATGCACAATCAAGTAGTATATGTTCAATTAGATAAAATAATACCTAATGCTTATCAGCCTAGAAAGTATTTTGATAGGGAGGCTTTAGAAGAGCTTTCATTATCTATAAAAGAATATGGAGTGATACAGCCTATAACCATAAGAAGAATTGGTAGTGTTTTTGAAATCGTTGCAGGGGAAAGAAGATGGAGAGCATCTAAGTTAGCTGGATTAGAGAAAATTCCTTGTGCTATTGTTGATATTACAGATGTAGAATCAGCAGAAATTGCCCTTTTGGAAAATTTACAAAGAGAAGATTTAAATTTCATAGAAGAAGCAGAGGCTTACTATAATCTTATACATGATCATAAATTTACTCAGGAACAGTTAGCTGAAAAAATGGGAAAAAAACAATCTACAATAGCTAATAAATTAAGATTATTGAAGTTAACTTCAGTAGTAAGAAGGAAAGTATTAGAAGGAAATTTAACAGAGAGACATAGTCGGGCATTACTTTCATTACCTAATGAAGATTTGCAAATAAGAGTTATAGAAGAAGTTGTTGAAAAAGCTTTGAATGTTAAAAATACAGAAGAACTTGTAAATAGAAAGCTTTTAGAAATAGCTGGAGATGATTTAAAGAAAGAAGAAAAGAAAAAAATATTAGGTTCTTTTCAAACTAAGATATATGTTAATTCAATAAAACAAATTTTTGATAAATTTAAAATTCCAGCTAAGTATGCTTCAAAGGATTGTGGAGAGTACGTGCAAATAACAGTTAAAATACCAAAAAAAAAATAAAAAAAAGGTTGCTAACGCAACCTTTTTTATTTTGAGAATAAAGGAAATACAAAGTAAATTAATGATAGTAATCCTAATATTGTTATTATTGTACATAGGATAGCTTCCCATTTAGCATTAAATATTTTTTCTTTATTCTCTACAGAACGTATTATTAAGAAAATTAATCCTAAAGCATATAAAATCATAATCTGAGCAAGTCCAGTAATTCCAGATGTGGAAAGAGCAAATAATGCAAAGATTAATCCGATTAATCCATAAATAAAGTTTTTAGTTTCTCCATCTTTTTTAGCTAATTTCATTAAGAATAAAGCAGATAATAAGTAAGGTAATAATACCATTGCTGTAGCAATGTTAGTAACTAATGTAAAAGCATTATTAGCAAACATAGCAAATACAAATACTACTTGCATTATGATTGCATTTAAAATTAATGCATTTATAGCAGCACCACTTTTTGATTTTTTAGCTAAGATTTTAGGGAAAACTCTATCTCTTGCTACGGACATAGGAACTTCTGCATTTATTATATTCCAAGCAATCCAAGCACCTAATACAGATACAAGAACTCCTAAATTTATTATTACAGCAGCCCAAGTTCCATAGGTTCTTTGTAAAACACCACCAAGGGCAGGATTTTGTAAGTTTACTAGAACATCTTGCTTTAAAGCTCCATAACTAAGTAGTGAAACAAGAACATAACATATTAAGGTAAATATATAACCTATAATTGTTGCTTTTCCAACATCCTTAGGATTCTTTGCTCTTTCAGAAATAACAACAGCACTTTCTATACCAACAAATACCCAAATTGTATTTAAAAATCCATTACGAACTTGGTTAGAAATAGATCCTAAAGTTGAGCCTGTATTATTTATTAAATGTTCAGCAAATATATCTTTAAAGAAGATATTGGATTTAAAACATATTATTAATAAAATTATAGCTAATATGACAGGGATTAATTTTGTTATTGTAGTAATTTCATTTAGTTGATTGGCTATTTTCATACTTTTAGCAATTATAAAGATAATTCCCCAGATCATTATTACAGAAATGATTAATGAAGGTATACTATCTAAGCCTCCTATTTGAGGAAAGAAATTATGTAAAGCATAAATAAATAAAACTACATATGAAACATTTCCTAAAAGATGGCTAAACCAATAGCCCCAAGCTGATAAAAAACCAATATACTGGCCAAAACCTTCTCTTGAATATGTGTAGATACCATCATATAAGTCTGGTCTTTTGTCTGATAATGTTTGAAAAACTTTTCCTATAAAGAACATACCTACACCTGTTATAATCCAAGCGATTATTGTTGCTAAAGGTCCGCAAGCATTGGCCATTTCAGATGGTAATTGAAATATACCACTACCTATCATGGAACCAACAACCATAGCAATTAATCCAAATAAACCAAGTTTTTTTTCCATTAAGTTATCCTCCGTTATTTAATTGTATTTCTTTTGTGTAATTAATTATTATTTTTAATAATTTTAAGTTAAATTATCAAATTTTATTTTTAATTAACTTAACTTAAAATAGGATTATCTAACTTAATAATTAAATAATGAGATAAAATTCATTTGAATTAATATATTGGTAGGTTTTAAGAGTAATTCTACCAGTGAATAATATAATAGTCAATTATAGGTTTGTTTTTCCACTGAATAATATAGAATTAAAACATTTTAATTATTAGGAAATATTAACCGTATTATATAAAATAAAGAAGAGAAGAGAAAATAGTGAATCAATCCAAATTTTAGATGAAATTATCTAGGAATAGGTAACTTTTAACTTAGGCTTATAGTAGATTAAAGTATTAAAGAGAGTAGTTATAAGATAAAATGTTTCACGTGAAACATTAAAAAAATAATTCCAATTAAGCAATAATATACTTTAAATATGTTATTTTTGACTATATAATATTTATGAGGGAAGGGAGGTGAACATCTCAATACGTAATAACGTTTTGGGAGTGCCATGAAGACTATATGTGTTTTTAATCAAAAAGGTGGTGTTGGTAAGACTACCACTAATATAAATATATGTTCTTATTTAGCAACTTTAGGTTATAGAGTATTAGCAATAGATATGGACCCACAAGGTAATACTACTAGTGGTCTTGGTATAGATAAAAGAAAGATAGATAAATCAATGTATAACATTCTAACAGAAGATTCAAAATTAAAAGATGTTATAATCAAAAGCCAATTAGTAGACAAGTTACACGTTGCTCCAGCAAATATGGACTTAGCAGGCGCAGAAGTTGAAATGATGGGAACAGAAAAAAGAGAATATATACTATTAGAAAAAATAAAAGAAATTGAAAATGATTATGATTATATCTTCATAGATTGTCCACCATCATTAGGAATGTTAAGTTTAAATGCTTTAGTAAGTTCTAATTCGGTATTAATTCCTATTCAAGCGGAATATTATGCTTTAGAAGGGGTTAGTCAATTGATAAAAACTATAAATTTAGTTAAAAAGCAATTAAATACTTCTTTAGAAGTTGAAGGTGCTATAATGACTATGTATGATAGTAGAACTAATTTAAGCAATGAAGTTTATAAAGAAGTAAAAAGTTATTTTAATGAAAAACTTTATGTTTCAACAATACCAAGAAATATAAGGTTAGCAGAAGCACCAAGCTTTGGATTACCAATAGTTTTATATGATGATAAATGTAAAGGTGCAGAAGCTTATGAAGCTGTAACAAGGGAATTCCTTAAAAGACAGGGAGTGGATTTATAATGGGTAAAAAATTTGGTTTAGGAAAAGGCTTAGGGGCATTGATTCCAGAGGAAATAGAAAATAACGAAGTTATTAAAGAAGATAAAAATAATATAAAAATGGTTGATATATTTAAGGTGAAAGCTAATGTAGAACAACCAAGAAGATTTTTTGATGATAATAAAATAGTAGAATTAAGTCAATCAATAAAGGAACATGGAATAATACAACCTTTAATAGTACAAAAGAATGATGATGATACATATAAAATTATAGCAGGAGAAAGAAGATGGAGAGCAGCAAGAGTTGCAGAGTTAAAAGAAGTTCCTGTTATAATAAAGGAATTATCTAGTGAAGATTTATTGCAAGTATCATTGATAGAAAACATACAAAGAGAAGACTTAAATGCCATTGAAGAAGCTTTAGCCTTTAAAAAATTAATAAAAGAATTTAAGTTTACCCAAGATAAATTAGCACTTAAAATAGGAAAGTCTAGAGTATCTATAGCTAATACTATGAGACTTCTAAATCTAGATTCTAGAGTACAAGAGTATATAATACAAGGTGTTATCTCTGAAGGTCATGGCAGAGCTCTATTAGCTTTAAAAAATGATGAACAATATAA
The DNA here is from genome assembly GCF_001403635.1 of Clostridium massiliamazoniense. Classification (GTDB taxonomy): domain Bacteria; phylum Bacillota; class Clostridia; order Clostridiales; family Clostridiaceae; genus Sarcina; species Sarcina massiliamazoniense. Next base: position 1,991,922 of record NZ_LN879468.1, on the reverse strand, counting down.
GATGGCCCAAAAGATAATAGATGATAATTTATCAGTAAGAGATACTGAAAAAATCATAAAAGCTTTATTAAATAAAGATGATAAAAAAGAAGAAAAAGAAAAAGAAATAGTATATAATCCATACTATAAAGACATCAAGGACAGATTACAGGATTACTTTGGGACAAAGGTTAGCATAAATAACAATAATAAGAATAAGGGAAAAATAGAAATCGAATATTATTCTGAAGAAGATTTACAAAGAATTCTGGATATCATAAACATTTAATGTTTCACGTGAAACAAATTCAGAAAGGATGAGAAAAGTTTGAACAATATTACATCAATAATGGAGCCAAATCTTATTTATATAGTTTTAGGGATAGGTGCATTTGCAATTTTAGAATTTATATTAATATTAATTTTATTTACAGGATTAGGAAAAAATAAGAAAAGATATAATAAAATGATGAGAGGGGAAAATAACAAGAGCTTAGAAGAAGTTATTAGTTCATCATTAGATAAGATAAATAAAGCTGAAGCAAGTGCATCAGGACTTGCAGAAAGATTTGAAAAATTAGAAGTAGGTATAAAATCATGTGTTCAAAAAGTTGGAGTTATTAGATATAAAGCTTTTGAAGATGTAGGAAGTGATTTAAGCTTTTCAGTAGCATTATTAGATGGAAATAATGATGGAGTTATAATAACAGGAATTTATGGTAGAATGGAAAGTACTACTTATGCTAAACCAGTAGATAAGGGTATATCAAGGTATGAATTATCAGAAGAAGAAGCTAAAGCTTTAGAACAAGCAATGAATAAATAATTTTAAAATAGGGATGTATCAAGTTAAAAGGTACATCCCTTTCTTTTTATTCTATTATATTTTCAATTTTTAAATCTAATAGTTGATCTTTATTGTAACCAAGAGCCTGAATTAAAAATAAATGAATACCATAATAGATTGAGTCTGCAATTTTCATTACTGTATATAGACGAGTATTTTGCAACACCATAAAATCTAGATTGCTAGATATATTAACAATACCTAAAATACTAAGGTGTCCAACTTTGGGCAAATTTTTGTTAAATGCTATTCCGGGAGTAAGTGGAGCTTTTTGAATTATTATTTTACCAACATTATTTATAGAACCTAAACAGGCATCTATAGCTATTATATAGGGGTTCTTAATTGTTGATTTGATTTCTTCGATTGTATCTGAAAGATTTTCAGCATGAACTGGTTTTTCTAAAGTACCATAAATGTGAATATTTTTTCTTTTTAAGTTAATAAGTTTATGACCAATTAGAGGACCTAAAGAATCACCTGTAGAACGATCTGAACCTATGCACAAAAATACTAAATTTTTTTTAGCTATTATTTGTGATTTTAAGTTAGAGTATAGAAAATCTTTTACCATGAAAGATGATTTTTTATCTATTGCATCTATATATATTTTCTTTTCCATAAAATCACTCCTTTTTTGAATTATTATCCAAAAAAGAGTTATTTATACTATAATAAGTTAACTTTTTTCAGTATGTTGTAAGAAACTATAAGAAATAAACAAAAGATTATTCCTATAAAACCCTGAATTTGAAGTCCTATGAACATAGCAGCTAAGGAGGCTACTGGATGTATTCCGAGGGAAAAGGACATTATTTTAGGTTCTATAATTTGTCTTAATAATGATATTAATCCATAAAGAGCTAGAAGTGATATAGCTACAAAATAGTTTCCTTTTATAAAATAAAAAATAGCAAGAGGAATATAAACTAACGCTATACCTAATATAGGCAATATATCTAATAGTCCAGCTAAGATACTTAAAAATAAGGAGTAATTAATTTTTAGAATAGAAAATCCTATAAAAGTAATAGATGTAGAAATTAAAATTATTACTAAATAAGCTATAAAATAATTTAAAACATTTTTTCTTATTTCTAAAAATATATTTATTATTTTTTCTTTTCTATTAGGAAAGACTCTTTTTAAATATTCATAGCTATTAAATGAAACCATTTTTTTTGTGAAAAAATAAGTAGATATTATAGTACAGATGAAAGCTATAGCAGCAGAAGGTATATATCCTAGAAAATGAATTAACCATTGAAGTAGTGCTGAAGTGGAATTAAGGGCTGCTGTTATAAAGGTTTTTAGTGATGAAAAAATATTTGTTTTTATTAGATTTAATATTTCATTATCAACAGTTATTAGGAATTTAGAGTTTAATATGTTTAAAGTATCTATAATATCTTCAGGATTTATATTAAGTAAACTTTGAAGAGATTTTGTTAAATTAATCATCTCTGATACTAATACAAAGATTATAGAAATTGTGAAAGTGAAGATTAAGAGAAAAAATATAATGGTAGAAATTAAAGAAGCAGACCAATTGTTTAGCTTTAATTTAGTGATTAAATACTTTGTTGGGTATTTTAATAGGTATGCAAAAATTAAAGCTAATACAAATGGAAAACTAAATTTTAATGTACTAAAAAAAATTATAAAGCCAAGGCTATATAATATGAAAAAGATACCTAGTTTTTCAAAACGCTCTAAAATAAAATTTACCTCCTAGTTAAAGTTTATTAAGTGCATCTACAAGAGTATCTATATCACTAGTTGAGTTAAAGTAGCCTAAACTAATTCTCACAGAGCCATTAGGGAATGAACCTAGGGTTTTATGAGCAAGTGGAGCACAGTGAAGACCTGTTCTTGTAATTATATTGAATTCACTATCTAGTATAAAACCAAGCTCTGATGGATCTATATTTTTTAAATTAAAAGGTATGGTTGAAGTTCTATCATAATAATTTTTTGAGCCATAAATAGTTATATTATTCATATTTAATAATTTTTCTAAGGCATACTTACATAGAAATTCTTCTTTTTCTCTAATTGTATTAATACCTTCTTTATTTATAAACTCAATCCCCTTTGTTAATCCTATAATTCCAGGAGTATTAGGAGTACCAGATTCAAATTTATCTGGAAGTATTAGAGGATGCTCTAAGGAATAAGATGAACTTCCAGTTCCTCCTGTAAATAGAACATCCATAGCTTCATTAATTTTATCATCAATAATAAATCCACCTATGCCTTGTGGTCCAAATAGAGATTTATGTCCAGTAAAGGCTAAGGCATTGATATTTAAATCTTGTATGTCTATAGGGATAACTCCAGCAGTTTGTGCACTATCAACAATAAAGAATATGTTTCTTTCCTTACAAATAGCACCAATTTCTTTTATTGGCTGAATAGATCCACAAAGATTTGAACTGTGTGAAAGAACTATAACCTTAGTTTTATCAGTTATTTTTTCTTTAATGCTTTCAACAGAAACAAAGCCTTCCTTTGAAGCTTCAACAATATCTAAAGAAATATTTTTTTCTTTTTCTAATCTAGTTAAAGGTCTAAGAACTGAATTGTGGTCCATAGTTGAAGTTATAACATGCCAATTTTCCTTTACTAAAGAATTAAGTATTATATTTAATGATGATGTTATATTACTTGTAAATATTACATTTTCAGATTTGGGGAAATTAAAAAAGTTACTTATAGTTTCTCTTCCTGTATAAATAACTCTATTTCCTTTCATGGATAAGGATGAAGAACCTCTAGAAGGATTTCCACCACTATTAATCATGTAATCACTCATAGAGTTAACAACTTCAATTGGTTTTGGAAATGAAGTTGCTGCATTATCTAAATAAATTGTATTCATATAATTTTTAACCTCATAAAAAATATTTTTTTATTATCTAAAAGTTTTGCAAATTCTATTATAGTAAGTAAAATATAAATATAGTAAGATGCTTATTTTTAGATTAGAGATAGTTTTAGTTGAATTAAGTTTTAGTTTATAAAAATCTATCTTTAAAATAATAATAACACTAAAGTATTTAGTTTTAAAATACCTTTAGATAGTAAAGAAATTTTGAAAGGAAAATAAAAAATGAATTTTTTTATAATGGTTTTTAATAATACACATGAAGCTATGTCAGGGGAAAAAATTATGAATGAAAATGAAATAAAAGCTATGGTTATGCCAACTCCAACATATATAACAAAGAGTTGTGGTATAAGCTTAAGATTCCCTGAAAGTGAAATAGATAAAATTGAAACTTTAATAACTGATGAAAAAATAAAATTTAAAAATATATACATAAGAGATGAAAAGGGCTTTAGATTATATAAATAAGTAGTTATTGATTGAAGGGGGAAAATTAAATAGTGTTTTTAGGGGAAGTTATAAATAGTGAAAATAGACTTATGGATATTGGACTTGGAAAGTTCAAAATAAATCTTGATGCTTTAGATAAATATATTTATAAGTTTTTTTGGTCTGTAGTAGTTTTAATTATAGTTTTATTTACTATAAAATTTGGAAATAAAATTATAAATAAGATAGTAGAAAAACAAATTGCAGCAAATAGCAAATTTTCAATGGATGAAAAAAGAGCAAATACCTTAGGGTCTCTATTAAAAAGTATATTAAGATATAGTGTATATACTCTTGGCATAGTAACTATAGTGGGGATATTTGCTGGTGGTTCAATTCAGTTAACTATTTTATCATCCATTGGGGGAGTTGCCATAGGTCTTGGAGCACAAGGATTTATTAAGGATTTAATAAATGGTATATTTATTTTGTTTGAAGATCAGTATGCAGTTGGAGATTATGTTACTATTGATAAATATAAAGGTATAGTTGAAACCATAGGACTTAGGTCAACAGTATTAAGAGACTTTTCAGGAGATCATCATATAATACCAAATGGTTTAGTGACAACAGTAACTAATCATACTAAGGGCAATGTTCAAATAAAGGTTGAAATAGAAATTGCTTATGAAGAAAGTATAGACCATTCCATCGAGGTAATAAAAAGGGTTTGTGACAAATTTGCGGAGTACAATAGTGATGTGGTAACAAAGCCAAGAGTTATTGGAGTAACTGCATTTGGTCCATCTGGAATGACCATCAAAGTTCTTGGTGATGTTAAACCAATGACACAATGGGCTGCAGAAGCAGAATTAAGAAAAATGATAAAAGAAGAATTGGATAAAGAAGGTATAGAAATACCTTATAATAAATTAAAAATAGTTAATGAAGTTCAAAATGTTTAGGAGGTTTTTCTATGATAGATAAGTTTGATTTAGGCGATATAGTTCAAATGAAAAAAATGCATCCTTGTGGAACTGATAAGTGGGAAGTTATAAGAGTAGGTGCAGATGTAAAAATAAAATGTACAGGATGTAAAAGAATCGTTATGTTACCTAGAAGTAAGTTCCAAAAAAACGCTAAAAAGGTAATAGAGAAAGCTGAGAATTAGTATTAATGATAATTTAAAAGCAAAATTTTTGAAAAAATGAAAAATTATTTTCAAGTTACTTAATAAATTAAACTTGAAATAGCAAAATAAAAGTGATAGAATATTGTATTGTAAATCCCTGCTGTGTAAAACACGGCCAGAGTCCATAGGGAGGAGGTGTAGATAATGAGAAAGTACGAAAATATATTTATAGCACACCCATCACTAGACGAGGAAGCTGTTAAAGCTTTAATCGAAAAGTTCAAAGGTGTTATAGAAGCTGGTAACGGAACTGTTGACAACGTTGATTTCTGGGGTAAGAGAAAACTTGCTTACGAAATAAAGAAAGTTAACGAAGGTTACTACACTTTAATAAACTTCACTGCTGACACTGAATTACCAAAAGAGTTAGACAGAGTATTCAGAATAACTGATGGCGTTTTAAGACACATAATCGTTAGAGAAGAGAAGTAAGAGGTGATTATTGTATGAATAAGGTTATACTTATTGGCAGACTTACAAAAGATCCTGATTTAAGATTTGCTGCTGGTAGCGGTACTGCTGTTACTAGATTTACAGTTGCTGTAAACAGACAAATGAAAAGGGATGAAGCGGATTTCATAAATTGCATAGCTTTTGGTAAGACTGGGGAAACAATAGCACAATACTTAACTAAAGGCAGACAAATAGCTATTAATGGTAACATTAGAACAGGAAGCTACGATGCTAAGGATGGTACAAAAAGATATACTACAGAAGTTGTAGTAGAAAATTTTGAATTCATTTCTGGTGATGGAGGAGCTTCTAGAGGTGCAAATTCATTCGGTATGGATAACAACATGGGTGGAAATGCTTTTGATACACCAGATAGTTCATTTAGCCACAATTCAAACGATGATATGATGCCAATAGATGATGGAGACATTCCGTTCTAATTCAAAAAAGTAAGGAGGTAGGAAAAATGAGCAGAGAAATGAGAAGAGGAAAACCAAGAAGAGCAAGAAGAAAAGTTTGTTCTTTCTGTGTAGAAAAATCTACTAACATAGATTACAAAGATGTACCAAAATTAAAGAAGTACATCACTGAAAGAGGTAAAATATTACCAAGAAGAATTTCAGGAACTTGTGCTAAGCACCAAAGAGAGTTAACTGAAGCTATAAAGAGATCAAGAAACATAGCATTATTACCATTTACAACTGAGTAAAATGCTTTTTAGAGCCCCTAACATTAGTTAGGGGTTTTTTATTTAAATAAAAAGCTTTTTGTTGCATAAATATATGAAAAAAACTAAAATTAATATATAGAGAATGGGGAGATAGGGGGATTTTATGAGAAAAGATGATTTTAATATAATGGGTAATATTAAGGCTATAGAAGAATTAAAGGCACAACTACTTTGTATAATAGGAGAATTATTTAGCATATTAACTAAAGGGGCATCAGCAACAAAGGATGCTATAGTAGATTGTATTGGGTCAATAATAATAGTTTTATATGTATTAGCTGAGAAACTTGGCTATAGTTCTATGGAAGTTGATGAGAGTGTTAAAAAAAGTTTGAAAATGGCCATAATAGAAGATGATGTTTTAGAAAAAGACGGGGGAAGCCTTAGTAAGTTATTAAGACACTTTAAAAATAGATATTAAAATATAAATAAACATAGGAGGAACAATGAAAGATAGCACAGGAGCAAGGGCTATAACTGATTCAGCAGTATTAATAGCATTAACATTTGTAATTATGTTAATAGGTAATTTCTTGGGTTTTACTATATTAATGGTAGCTATAGCATTTATCCCGTTGGCATTAATTTATGTTAAGCATAATTTAAAGTTGTGGGCTGTTGGAAGTATAGCCTCAGCAATATTACTTAGTTTATTTACGGGTATAATTAATGGAGTTGTTTCGGCGATTCCTGTTGTGATATTAAGTTTTGCTTATGGTCATTCTATTAAAAAAAATAGAAGTAGTGGAAGTACATTTTGTATGTTAATAATAGGGAGTTTAATATCCTTGATTATAAGTATAAGTATATATATATGATTCTTAATATAAGTCTAACAACTTTTATACAAAAATATATTATAGATTTATATAAACCGATGATGGCAGAATCAGCAAAATTATTAGGTGATAAAGCTAATAATATTAATCAATTGAGTAGTTTTTTTACTATGAAAAATATTTTAATAATAATGCCAACAGTACTTATTATATATGCATTTATAATGGCTTTAGTAAGTATTATTATAGCTAATAATATTTTAAAAAGATTAAATTTTAAAGTAAATCAAATAGAGTCTTTTAGTAGATGGTATATACATCCCATAGTTGCATTAATATTAGTAATAGTAAGTATATTTGGAATAATATTAGCTCAGAATGGGTTAAATATAGGAAATAGCATTATTTTTTCTTCCATGATGTTACTTTTTGTTATTTATTCTATGGAAGGGTTAAGTCTGATTTATTTCTTAATAGAAAAAAATTCTCCACTTGGGAATTTAAGAGCTATACCAGTTATGCTGGTTATAATCATGATGTTTACTGGGGCAATAGGAGTATTATTTATGGGGATATTAGGACTGATTGACTTGATAATGGATACAAGAGGCATAAATAAGAATAGTTTAATGAAAATAATAATGGAAAAGGTTGAATAACTATTGTTATTAAAAGTGGAGTTTTAGAGGAGAAATTTATGTTTTCAAAAATTAAAAGTAAATCGCCAATATATATAATTACTTCCATAGTGATTTTAATACTTATTCTTTTAGGATATAAGAATGATTGGATATTATTTGTTATAGTATCAGTGGCGTACATTATCCTTTTGACTTTAATAGTATGTTATACCAATTGTAATTTTAAGGACTTTAAAAGAGATACAATTTCTATGTCTAAAAACTTAGAAGAAGGTATTAAGGATAATGTTTTAAATTTTGTTTATCCTGCTTGTATTATAAGTGATACTGGAGAAATTAGATGGGTTAATGAAAGGTTTAAACAGGAATTTGCTAATAGTGATATAATAGGTGAAAATCTAAAGTATATTTTAAAAGAGATTAACTTAGAGACTATAATAAAGGGAAAAAAAAATACAAGTCAAAATTTAAAAATAAAAAAATCTATATATGAGGTTTATGGTAAAAAAATTTATTGTAGTGATAAAGACCAAAAAATCTATATATTAGTGAATTTTAATAAAATAATACCAGCTAATAAAGTAACTAAACAAAGCGTTGTTTTAATAGAAGTAGATAATTTAGAGGAAGTTATAATAGATATAGAGCAGGAAAATAGACCTATGTTTTTAGCTGAAATTGAAAAAAATATAAACAAATATGCTGATTCATTAGGTGCAATGATAGCAAAGTATGATGATAATAAATACGTATTATCAGTATTAGATTCTGTAATAGATAAAGAAATAAGTAGAAAGTTTGATATATTAGATAAATTCAGGGAAATTGATTTTTACAATAAGGTATCAGTCACATTAAGTGTTGGAGTTGGTAGGTATGGTGGAAATCCACAAGAAAACCAAATGTATGCATTTAAAGCCTTAGAATTGGCTCTTGGGCGAGGTGGTGACCAAGTTGTTATAAAAACAGACAAGGAATTTCAAATCTTTGGAGGGAATGCAAGAGAAAAAGAAAAACGTACAAGAGTTAAAGCAAGGGTAATAGCTCATGCTTTAAAGGATTTAATATATGAAAGTGATTCTGTATTTATAGTTGGTCATAAAAAAACAGATATGGATTGTTTTGGAGCTGCTCTAGGATTATCAGCTACTGTAAGAGCTTTAGGAAAAGATTGCAAAATAGTTCTTGAAGATAATACCAAAACAGTAGATAATTTTATTAAAGACTTAACTGAATTGCAAGATTATAATGATATTATAAGTGATTTTAAAGAAGCTAAGAAAGTTATAACAAATAAATCTCTTATAATAGTAGTTGATGTTCATAACGAAAGTTATATCTCAAATTTTGAATTTTTGAGGAATTGTGATAGAGTAGTTATAATAGATCATCACAGAATATCCACTGATTATATTAAAGGTGCATTATTAAACTATATAGAGGTTTATGCATCATCTACATCAGAACTAATAACAGAAATGATACAGTATATGCTTGAAAAACCTATGCTTAAAAGGATTGAAGCAGAAGCTTTACTTGCTGGAATTTGTTTAGATACAAAGAATTTTACTTATAAAACCGGAGTTAGAACTTTTGAAGCAGCAGCTTTTCTAAGAAAATTAGGTGCTGATACTGTAGAAGTAAAAAAAATATTTGATAATGATTTGGGAAGCTATTTGATGAAGGCAGAAGTAATTAAATCTGCAAAAGTTGTTAATGGAATAGCTATAGCTAAGTGCCCAGAAGAAATTACTGATACGGCTTTAGCTGCTCAAGGAGCAGATGAGTTGTTAACTATAAGCGGAATAAGTTGTTCTTTTGTTTTTGTAAAATCAGGAGAAGATATATATTTGAGTTCTAGATCTCTCGGAGAAATAAATGTTCAAGTGATAATGGAGAGATTAGGCGGCGGTGGTCATATGACCATGGCTGGAACTAGATTTCATAATATTTCAATGGATAAAGCTATTGAAATGTTGGAAGATGTTTTAAAGGAATATTTAAAGGAAGGTGAATAATAATGAAGGTTATATTATTAAAAGATGTTAAAGGATTAGGTAAAAAAGGAGATATTGTTAATCCATCAGATGGATATGCAAGAAACTTTTTATTCCCTAAAAAGTTAGCTCAGGAAGCTACAGATAACAACGTTCACGTTTTAAATGTTAAAAAAGAAAATGAAAGAAGACAAAAATTAGCTGAAATAGAGGCTGCTCAAAAATTAGCAGCAGAATTAAAAGATAAAGTCATAAAAATAGAAGGTAAAGCTGGAGAAAATGGAAAGTTATTCGGAGCTATAACAAGCAAAGACGTAGCAGAACTTATAGAAAAACAATTTAATGTAAAAATAGATAAAAAGAAAATAACAATGGATACAATAAAAGTAGCAGGAACATATATAATAGACGTTAAGTTATACCCTGAAGTATCAACAAAAATGAAAGTAATGGTTGTTCCTGTAGCATAAGGGGGATTATAAATTTGAAGACTATAGATAAAAATAAAGCTATACAATATTTGATGGAAGATGGTCTTAGTCTAGGAGAACAAGTAGATGTCCTTTTTGATGTAGCAGCAAAAATGCTAGATGAGGGAGCTATTAGAGCTAGAACTATAAGATTTAAACTTCAAAAATATGTAGATTCAGAAAATGCTTATGAAAAGTTATATGCACTAAATGTAATAGTTTCAGAAGGCAAAGGAATAAAAACTGTTCCAACAGAAGATGAAGTAGAAAAAGTTTTAGAAGAGACTTGTGCTTTTATGTCTGGAGAACTTGCTAAGAGATATTTAAAGAAAAAAATAACCGGTGAAGTTAACAGAGCTCTTGAAGAAAAGCAAGAAAAGTACATGGATGAAATGAGACTTGAAATAATAAAGAAAAAGAAAGGACCTGAAAATGCAGGGACTTTAAAGAAATTAGAAGATTTAGAAGCTTTAGATAATAGAGTGCCAAATAAAAATATCATGTCATTATTAAGACCTGATATTTTTAAAGAAATTGTAGGGCAAGAAAGAGCAATTAAATCATTAATTTCAAAATTAGTATCACCATATCCACAACATATAATTCTTTACGGACCTCCAGGGGTTGGTAAAACAACTGCTGCTAGAATAGCTTTAGAAGAAGCTAAAAAAATAAAGCAATCAGCATTTGATGATGATTCAAAATTTGTTGAGGTTGATGGAACTACTTTAAGATGGGATCCAAGAGAAATATCTAACCCACTATTAGGATCAGTTCATGATCCTATTTATCAAGGCAGTAAAAGAGACCTTGCAGAAATAGGAGTTCCAGAACCAAAAACAGGATTAGTTACAGAGGCACATGGTGGAATCTTATTCATAGATGAAATTGGAGAATTAGATTCATTCTTACAAAATAAATTATTAAAAGTTTTAGAAGATAAAAGAGTAGAATTTTCATCATCTTATTATGATCCAGATGATAAGAATGTTCCCAAATATATAAAATATTTATTTGATAATGGAGCACCAGCAGACTTCGTATTAATAGGTGCAACAACAAGAAGTCCTGGAGAAATAAACCCAGCTCTTAGATCAAGATGTACAGAGGTTTATTTTGAACCTTTAAATGCAGCTGACATTGAAAAAATAGTTACAAATGCAGCTAAAAAATTAGGTGCAATACTAGAAAAAGGTGTAAATGAGCTTATAGCTAGATACACAATAGAAGGTAGAAAAGCTGTAAATATCTTAGCTGATGCTTACGGACAAGCACTTCTAAGAAGCAAGAGTGCAGAACCTAAAAGAGTAAAAGTAATGCTTAAAGATGTTGAAGAAGTTCTAAGTGTGGGTAGATTCATACCATACGAAAGAGCAGAAGAACTAGATGGAAGAGAAATCGGAAAGGTTTCAGGTTTAGGTGTTGCTGGTTTCTTAGGTTCAACTTTAGAAATAGAAGCTGTTACATTTAAAGCTAAAAAACCTGGGTCAGGACATATAAGATTTAATGATACAGCTGGGTCAATGGCAAAAGACTCAGTATTTAATGCTGCTTCAGTTATTAGAAGAGTAACTGATAAAGATATAAAAGATTATGATATTCACGTAAACGTAGTTGGAGGAGGAAAAATAGATGGTCCTTCAGCTGGTGCAGCAATAACACTTTGTATTATAAGTGCTTTATTAGAAAAGCCTATAAGACAAGACTTAGCTGTAACAGGAGAGATATCTTTAAGAGGGCATATTAAACCTGTTGGTGGAATATTTGAAAAAATATATGGAGCTAAGAGAAAAGGTATAAAAATCGTTACAGTACCAAAGGATAACGAAAGAGAAATACCTAGAAATCTTAAAGATATAGAAGTAAAAGCAATAAGTGACATAAATGAGTTATTAGACATTGCATTTAACTAATACCACAAATTTTAATTTGGCTGGTAGAAATTACTCAGCGAGCGAATGCGAGTCGAGTTTTATGCTAAAAAGGGTACACATTTGGTGTACTCTTTTGTTTTAATATTTTATAATAATGATATAATATAAAGTGAGACTAAATTTAGATGGAGTATTACTCCATCTAAATTTTTAATTCGGTATTAGACTAGTAATTTGGTGAGATTTGGAGGGAGAAAGAGTTTGGATGCACCTGTAATGAAAAGTTTACCTCAAAGCATAGAGGCTGAGCAGGCTATTTTAGGGGCTATGATGATAGATAGAACAGCTATAGCAAAAGCAGCAGAGGCCCTATCTTATGAGGATTTTTATAGAGATTCACATAAGACCATATTTAAAAGTATAGTAGAGATGTTTCAGAGAGATGAAGCGGTAGACCAAGTTACTCTAACGGAGTACTTAAAATCTAGCGACAGATTAGAAAAATCAGGTGGAATAAGTTACATAAATGAGATAGTAGAAGGTGTTTTAACTTCAGCAAATGTTAAGGAATATATAAAAATAGTTGCTGATAAATCAACATTAAGAAAGCTTATAAAATCATCAACAGAAATAATTGAGAATTGTTATAATAATCAAGAAAATGTATCTGGTGTAATAGATGGAGCTGAAAAGAAAATATTTGATATATCAGAAACAAAAAATTCTGGAGAGTTTGAACATATAAGTGATGTATTAGAAAGAGGGCTTTCAGATATTGAGAGACTTTATAATAATAAAGGTGAAATAACTGGTGTAGGTTCTGGGTTTACAGATTTAGATGAAAAAACTTCAGGGTTCCAACCAGGAGACATGGTTCTTATAGCTGCTAGACCATCAATGGGAAAAACAACTTTTGCTTTAAATATAGCAGAACATGCAGCTTTAAAAGAAGGTAAAAGTGTTGTTATATTTTCTTTAGAGATGTCAAAGGAACAATTGGCATATAAATTACTTTGTTCTCAAGCTAGTGTAGATATGCTTGCTTTAAGAACAGGTCAATTAGAAGATAAGGATTGGGAAAATATAGCCAAGGCGGCAGGTCCATTATCATCAGCAAAAATATATATAGATGATACTGCTGGTGTATCAATAATGGAAATGAGGTCTAAGTGTAGAAAATTAAAAATAGAATATGGAATAGACCTAATTTTAATAGACTATCTTCAACTTATGAGTGGTAGCGGTGAAGAAAGTAGACAACAAGAGGTTTCAGAAATATCAAGAAATATCAAAGCAATAGCAAAGGAAATGAAATGTCCAGTAATAGCATTATCACAGTTATCTCGTGCACCTGAGCAAAGAGCTGATCATAGACCTATGCTTTCTGACTTAAGAGAATCTGGTTCTATAGAGCAAGATGCTGACCTTGTTATGTTTTTATATAGAGATGAATACTATAATAAAGAAACAGAGGATAAAAATATAGGTGAATGCATTATAGCTAAGCAAAGAAACGGTCCAGTTGGAACTGTTAAACTAGCATGGCTTGGTCAATATAGTAGATTCGGTAATCTTGATTTATCGGATATTGAATAAATTAGCTTATAGATTTGAAATAAAACAAAATAAAAATTAAAATAAAACAAAGAATTTTATAAAATTCTTTGTTTTATTTAAAGGCTTGATAAAGGAGTGAAGGTGTTGGAAAGAATTATTGGTTTTATTGGTTGTGGAAATATGGGAACAGCTATGCTTTCAGGAATGATTTCTTCAAATAAGTTTTCACCTGAAAATATAATATGTTCAGCTAAAAGTGATGAAAGTAAAAATAAATTAAGAGAAAAATTTAATGTTAATATAGGTAATAATATAGAAGTAGCTGAGAAAAGTGATATTTTAGTATTAGCTATTAAGCCTAACTTATATAAAAAAGTAATAAAAGAAATAAGAGAAAACATAAAACAAAATACAATTATAGTTATAATTGCAGCTGGAATTACTATTCATGATGTAGAAAGTTGGTTTAGTATTGAGAATTTAAAAATAACAAGAGCTATGCCAAATACACCAGCCTTAGTAGGAGAAGCTATGACAGCTTTATGTGCTAATGAAAATGTAACTTTAGAAGAACTTGAAGAGATAAAAGAAATCTTTAATAGTTTTGGAAAAGTTGAAGAGATAAATGAAGAAAACTTCCATGGATTCATAGCTTTATGTGGATCATCACCTGCTTATGCTTATATGATAATAGAAGCAATGGGAGAAGCAGCAATTAGATTTGGAATTCCAGCAAATAAAGCATATAATTTAGCAGCACAATCATTGTTAGGTTCAGCTAAGATGGTATTAGAATCTAATGAGCATCCAGCTATGTTGAGAGATAAAGTTTGTTCACCTGGAGGAACAACTATAGAAGCTGTTACAAAGCTAGAAGAAGAAGGTTTAAGAAAAGCAATAATAAATGCTATGAAAACTTGTGAAGAAAAATCTAAAAAAATGAGTAAAAAGTAATTGACATTGGTTATCAATTAGAATATAATAAAGACATAGAGACAGATAATCATTATCAATGATTACTTTTGAACAAATTATAAAACACATGACACATGAACAAGCAAAGAAAACAAACTCCTAAAAAGATAAGGCTGAATCTATATTAATAGATTCCAGCCTTATTTTTGTTATTTACCAAAAACTTTTTCTTTAAATTCTAATCCTGTTTTTGTTACAGCAAGACCACCTAAAGCAGTTTCTCTTAGGGATTCTGGTAAAGTTTTACCTACCTTATACATTGCTTCTACAACATCATCAAATGGTATGTAACTAATAACTCCAGCCATTACTAAATCAGCAGTACTTAAAGCACTTACAGCACCAGCAAAGTTTCTTTTTACACAAGGAACTTCAACTATTCCAGCAACAGGGTCACATACTAATCCTAATATGTTTTTTATTACTATGGCAGCAGCGTGTAAGCACATTTCATTAGTTCCACCCATAAGAAATACAGTTGCAGCAGAAGCCATGGCAGAAGCTGCACCACATTCAGCTTGACATCCACCTTCTGCTCCAGCAAAGGTAGCATTTTGACCAATTATCATTCCGACAGCAGAGGAAACAAGAAGTCCTTTAATCATTTCTTCATCAGAAAGATTTAATTTTTCACCAACTGTAGTTATTACAGCAGGAAGAATTCCACAGGAACCAGCCGTAGGACAAGCTACTATTTTTCCCATTGTTGCATTAAGTTCTGAACAAGACATAGCTCTTGCTATAGCTTTAACTATTGTATCACCACAAAGAGTATTTCCTTTTTCTAAATATTTACCAACCTTATAAGCGTTACCACCTGTAAGACCACTAAGGCAGATAACTTCCTTTTCAACTCCAACAGTTACGCTTTCCTTCATAACATCTAGAACTTTTCTCATGTTTTCTATAACATCTTCTCTAGATAGTTTATTATTTTCTATTTCATAATTTATTGCAAAATCAGCTAAACTCCAATGATTTTTAGCACAAATTTCAAGTAAATCAGCACCATTTTTAGCAAACATCTTTATACCTCCTTGGATTCTGGGCTTATTAAGATAGCTTTATAAACTGATGGAACAGCACGAATTTCATCTAAAGCTTCCTTAGGTAAATTATTATCTAATTCAAATAACATACTAGCGGTTTGTCCTTTTTGAACTCTATAAACTTTAAGAGTTGCAATGTTTATATTATGCTCATAGATAATATTTGTTATTGCAGAGATAGAACCTGGGATATCTTTATTAGATATTATTAGTGTAGGATATTGCCCTGTAAAGTCTACACTGCATCCAGCAACTTCTGTGATTTTAATTGCACCACCACCAATGGAAGAGCCCATTACTTCAATAATATCAGAATCAGTAGTATTCATAAGAAATTTAACTGTATTAGGATGAACATCATCTCCTAAATCAGTTTCTACAAATTCAACTTCTAAACCTTTATTTTTAGATATTTCAAAAGAATTTCTTAGGTTATGGTCAGAAGGCTCCATACCTAAAATACCTGCAATTAACGCTTTATCAGTACCATGGCCTTTATAAGTTTTAGCAAAAGAACCATGAAGGAGAAAAGTTACCTTTTTTATAGGCTTACCACATATGGTAGAGGCCACTTTACCAAGTCTTGCAGCAGCTGCTGTATGGGAACTTGAAGGTCCTATCATTATAGGTCCTATAACATCAAAAACTCCATATCTATTCATAAAATCATCTCCTTTATTACAATAATTCAATTGAATTATAAGAACATAGTAATTTATTTTCTCCTATTAAGCAATAAAGATTACATTATTTTTTTATGTTTTTATTAAATATTATTAAAAAAAGAGACTAAATTCATAAATTTGAATTTAGTCTCTAAAATAGAATAAATTTAGTTAGCTTTTGTAGTTTCAGCAACTGTTTCAGCTGGTGTTTTTATACCATGAGATTTTTTATATGAACTATACCATGAATAGCATACAAATGGTATACAAGCTATAATAATAAAGCTTATTACTAGTATAATTTCATAAGTTTTTGATTGACTAGCTGTTAAACCTTGTGGTGGAACAAATGAAATACATAAAGCCATTAAAGTAACTATTAATCCAACAACTGAAACAATAGTTTTTCCTGCTTTACCACCTGGGATATTATAAGAACTCTTTAATTCAGTATGTTTATATACTTTTTTCAAATAAGCACAGAAGAATATAATATAACCCATTAAGAATGTTACAGTTGTCAATGACATAGCAGTTAAGAAGGACATATTACCGCCACCAGTACCACCACCAAATGTTAATAAAGCGAACCAGAATGAAACAATAAGAGCATGAATTACTATTAATCTAACTGGCACATTATTTTTATTAACTTTTGTTAAGTATTTTGGTAAATAGCCTTCTTGAGCACATCTAAGCATACCAAAGGAAGGACCAACAACCCAAGCACTAAGTTCAGCACATACACCAACTGCCATTAATAAAGCAAGAATTCTAATATACCAAGTGGATGTTGAGAATAAAGCACATACAGTAGAATATGTTTGGATAATACCAGAACTTAAGTTAATATGAGCTTCTGGTATAACCATTGCTATAGTAAGACCACCAAGAGTATTTAAAACTATAGCAAGGACTACTAGCATAAACATACTTAGTGGATAATCCCTATTTGGATTTTCCATTTCATGAACATGGGTAGCTGATGCCTCAACTCCTATATAGGAGAGGACGAAAGTAACAAATACAACTAATGTATTAAATTTTGAGAAATCTGGTATTAAAGCAGCACCACTAAGTGTAGTGTGAATTGGATGACCAGTGGCTACATACCATATACCAAGAAGTATTAAGCAAATAGCAGGTATTAAGATACCAGCTATAAAACCAACTTTAGTAATAATTGCTGTATTTTTTGTTCCTCCAAATTGAGAGAAAACTATAATCCAGAAAATAACTACCATACAAACAAATTTAATTAAAGGATTTGTTGATAGTGCTGGGAACCCAAATAAATAAGCTAATGCACCTATAACGTAGTACATCATTGCTGAGAAACCTATTGATGTTGCAAACCATTGATAGAATACATGGGCAAAACCAAGTTTATTACTATTCAAGGATCTACTAGACCAAGTGAAAACTCCTCCTTCCTCCCAACCTGGTGTTGTAGCCATCTCTGCTGCACATAATGCAACTGGTAGGAAAAATAGTATACCTGCAAATATTAAGAAGAATACTAGTGAAAAACCTGATGTTGCAAATGTTGGGAATTCATAGGCAGCTAAAACCATTGAAGCTGTCATTGAGAAGAATCCCATAAGAGTTAACTTACCAGTTTTTTCTCCTTGTTCTTTTGAATTAGCCATAAGACATAACTCCTTTCGTAATTATAATTTAATTATAATAACTCCTAAGCTATGTTCATTTAGATGCTAAATCACAAATTGTTTATCTTCATTGAACTATTTAATTTTAAAAGTTAATTAAGTAGATTTAGAATCTAAATTAACACAGTAAAGTGGTTTATATGTAAATTATAGGAGTATAAGATAAACTTTACAAATTGGTGAAGTTGATTAAGTTCTGATAAATTTTTAACGAAAAATTAAAAATAGATATAATTAAAGGGGTTTATATTCAAAATAAATAAAAAAGTAAAACAAAGATTCAAATTTAATATTTTTTTCTCTTTATTGAAAAAACTCTCAAAAATTAAGAAATTAAGGAATATCACTAGGTTTATTTGAAAAACATTATTGTGCATTAATCAAGAAAAATGCAGTGAAAAAGCTAATTATCTTTAAATTAGATAGTAATATATAATATTGGAATAATATCAATTATTTATAATATATTGGTTAATAACTTATATAAGTGAAAATTACTTTAAATTTTATAAAATATGTATTAACTGTTAAAAATGTATTATTTATAACAATTTGCTTTAGAAATAGTAAAGTATTTTAAATGGAAGTATATTTTTTTTTATTATGTGAATGTATATATATATTTTTTTTGACAATTTAATTTTAAAGAGATTTGTTTTTAAAATTTTAAAGTAATATGATTAAGCCATAGAGTTGCTTTAAGATATTCTAGAGTTTTTATTTAAAAGATTATATTAAAGGAGCTTTATGGATTTTATGGTATTCATAATGTTAGGAGTGATTAAAATGAGCAAACAAGATGTAAGCTTAGAGGCTATGTTTATAGGGCCAAAATCAGAAAATAAAGAGTTATTTAAAAGTAATCTTTTAAGAATGTTTGATGATCATGCTGAATGGAGAAAAAATTATCATCCAGAGGATGGAAAAGTTATAACATTAAGAGATAAAGAATCTACTGAGTATAAAGAAAGTGTTGAAAGATTAGAAAATACTTTAGATGAACTTTCATCAAGATTAAGAAGTAAAATGATGCCTTGGCATTCACCAAGATATATAGGACATATGTGTTCAGAAACATTAATGCCTTCATTATTAGGATACTTTGCAGCAACATTATATAACGGAAATAATGTTGCTTATGAAGCAGGTCCAGCTACTTCAGATTTAGAGGCTGAAGTTGGAGATGACATGTGTAGATTAATGGGATATAAAATAGGAGAAAGTTGGGGACATATTTCTGCAGATGGTTCTATAGCTAACTATGAAGCTTTATGGTATGCAAGAAATGTTAAATCAATTCCATTAGCTATTAAAGAAGTTATACCAGAAGAAGTTGAAGGAAGATCCGAATGGGAACTTTTAAATATGTCTCTTCCAGAAATGTTAGATATATTAGATAGACATATGGATAAAATGGATGAGATAAAAAATCATTCAATTAGAGCTAAACATGATAAAATGGGTAAATTAGGTAAGATTATAGTACCTCAAACTAAACACTACTCATGGATTAAGGCAACTGATTTAATAGGTGTTGGTTCAGATAATATAATATCAATCCCAGTAGATAATAATTATAGAATGGATACAGATATATTAAAAGCTGAAATAGATAAATTAGTAGAACAACATATACCTATAATGGCAGTTATATCAGTCATTGGTACAACTGAAGAAGGAGCTATAGATAGAGTTCATAAAGTGATTGAAATGAAAAAAGAATATTCTAAGAAAGGTATTAACTTCTATTATCATATAGATGCAGCTTATGGTGGATATGGAAGAGCTATCTTCTTAGATGAAAACTTTAATTTCATACCAAAAGATAAATTACATGATGAATTTATAAAACATGGAGTATTTAAAAATCCTAATTTCTATTGGCCTAATGATGAAGTTTATGAAGGATTTAAAGCTTTATCAGAAGCTGATAGTATTACAATGGACCCTCATAAAATGGGTTATGTTCCATATCAAGCAGGTGGTATAGTAATCAAAGATAAAAGAATGAGAAATATAGTTTCTTATTATGCAAGTTATGTATTCCCAAAAACAAATGCAGCACCAGAATTATTAGGAGCATTTATTTTAGCTGGTTCAAAGCCAGGAGCAGCTGCAGCTGCAGTTTGGGCAGCACATAGAACACTACCTCTTAATATAACAGGTTACGGTAAGTTATTAGGAGCAAGTATAGAAGGTTCTCATAATTTATATAGAAAAATAAAAGAAATTAAAGAATATAAAGTTGGAGATAAAATCATAGAGCTTCATACTTTAACTGAACCTGATTTCAATATGGTTGATTTTATTGTTAACTTTAAAGGAAATAAAAATCTTGATGTATTAAATAAATTAACAGAAGAATTTTATAATAAAAAAGTTAGAGCTTCAGATGAACCATATAAAAGTGATTTAATGATATCACATACTGAATTTAATCATGCTGACTATGGAGATGCACCAAAAGATTTAGTATTAAGATGTGGAATGCCAGAATCAGAATGGGAAAGAGTTCACAATGTAGTAGTATTAAGATCTTGTGTATTATCACCTTTCTTAAATAGACCAGAAGTTTTTGAATATTATTCAAAAGAGATGGACAAGAG
This sequence comes from Clostridium massiliamazoniense, assembly GCF_001403635.1. Taxonomy (GTDB): domain Bacteria; phylum Bacillota; class Clostridia; order Clostridiales; family Clostridiaceae; genus Sarcina; species Sarcina massiliamazoniense. Next base: position 1,971,119 of record NZ_LN879468.1, on the reverse strand, counting down.
TATGGTTAAATTATTAGGAGAAGTTATAAAAGATATTGAATTTTAATATTTAGTAGTTAGAGGGGATCTATCAAAATTACAAGACCGTGTAATATTAAGGGTGTTTTGATACTCCTCTTTTTTAGAATATATAATTAATTAAAATTTCTTTAAAATAATATAATTGGAATCAATAATATTACTTTAAAAAGATTTTAGTAAGAAAATTGAATGAAAAAGGGGATAGAATATAATGCATAATAATGAGATTATAATTACTAATATAATATTGATGATTATAGCAATAATACTATTCGCTATTGGATACAAAGAAAAAAGAGCATTAGCAGTGAAATATGAAAAAAGTAAAGAAAAGGATTATTATAAATTAACTTTAGAAAGAGGAAAAACTAAATTTATTATTATAGATACTTTATTTGCTAAATTTATACCAGCAATAATATTTTTAGAAGTAATATTTACATATATTTTAGGAGTAAATAGAGCAAGTATAGATTCTTTAATAATAAAAATAATAGTAGTAATAATATCTGGTTTTATTTATGGAGAATTTCAATGGAATTTTATGAATAATTTATATAATAAGAATATGGGCGCTTTTAGAAGTATGAGATTTATAGGATATTACTTAATATTTAATGGATTATTCTTTTGGGGAGTTATTATAGCTACAGCGCTATGTTACTACCCTCATGAAGCACTTGTTCCAGCAGTAATGCAATATGTAGCTTGGTTATTTGCTGGATTATTCTACGGATATGTAGATTGGAATAAAAACAGACTTAAGTATGCAAATTATTTAAAAATGCATAAAGTAAGAGTAAGATAGGTGCTGTATCAAATCAGCACCTTAATTTATATTACTTTTATAAATGTATTTTTTATCTGCCGAGATAGCTATATAGGTACAAAATGCTGTGACCATTGAACTAGTATTAGAGCTTCTTTGCGTAGGTGAGTGGTCACAAATGGTGAACCTATATAGCTAGATAAGGATGTATCTGTAATTTGATACATCCTCTTATTGTTAAAAAATTAGCTCCACTTAGAAGCTTCTTTTTTTACTCTTTCATTAATAACATCCCAGTTTAAGTTAGGTAGGATTTTATCAAGGTAAGCTCCTCTATCAGAACCATAATCCATAAAGTAAGCATGTTCATAAACGTCGATTACAATAATAGGAGTTGCACCCCAAACAGCACCATAATCATGTAAATCAGCTCCAATAACTCTAAGGCTTTGAGTTAGGCAATCTAAAGCAACAATAGCCCATCCTCTAACACTTAAAGCTACTTCTTTTAAATAAGCAATCATTTCATCTTTGTCTTTGAAGCAACCACTAATAAGTTTATTTAATTCTTCGCTAGGTTCCCCTTTAGGATCACAAATATTTTCAAAGTATAATTCATGTAATTTTACTCCATTTAGAGCATAAGTTTCACCTAATTTTTGATTTCTCATTTCACTAAAAGTAGGATTTGAACCTTTAAAGTCTTCAGGATTCTTAGATAATTGAGAGATTTCATTAACTTTAGTAACATAACCTTTATATAATTTGAAATGAGCATCAAGTTGTTTTTCACTAAGTCCGTTTATAGATTGAAAATTAAATTTTTTTGTTGTAAGTTCTTTCATTTGTTTTTCTCCTTATATAATATAATTCTTTATAATTTTATGCAGAAGTTAAAATTTTATTATAAATAGATAGATTTTGAATAATACTAAGGAAAATAATAAATTTTACTTTGAGGAGGATTTTAGGAATGTCATCATTTGTTGTAGTAGGTGCACAATGGGGAGATGAAGGAAAAGGAAAAATGACAGATTATTTAGCAGAAAATGCAGATGTTATTGTCAGATTTCAAGGTGGGAATAATGCAGGGCATACTGTAGAGGTAGGAGAGAAGCAATACAAATTGCACTTAATTCCTTCTGGAATACTATATGAAGATAAATTAAATGTAATAGGAAATGGAGTAGTTGTAGACCCAAGAGCTCTATTTAAAGAAATTGATTATTTAAAGGATTTAGGAGTAGATGTAACTCCGAAAAAATTAATAATAAGCGATAGAGCTCATATTATAATGCCTTATCATATAGAAATTGATAAATTAAGTGAAAAAATGAAGGGAAGCCATAGTATTGGAACTACCTTTAAGGGAATTGGTCCATGTTATACAGATAAATTTGAGAGAATAGGTATAAGAGTTTGTGATTTAATAGATAATAAAATTTTTGAGGAAAAGCTTAGAAGAAACTTAGAGATAAAAAATAAATATATAAAGGAAGTGTTAAATGGAGAAGAATTAAAATTTGAGGAAATATTTGATCAATATAATAACTTCTCAAAAAGATTAGAGCCTTTTGTTAAAGATACATCTGTAGAAATATTTAAAAATATAAAAAATGAGAAAAATATATTATTTGAAGGGGCTCAAGGAATGTTATTAGATATAGACTATGGAACATATCCTTATGTGACATCATCAAATACAACATCCTGTGGTGTTGCAAGTGGTGTAGGAATAGGACCAAATTTAATTGATGAGGTTCTAGGAATAGCTAAGGCTTATACAACGAGAGTTGGCAAAGGGCCTTTTCCTACAGAATTAAATGATGAAATAGGAGAATGGATAAGGGAAAAAGGTCATGAATATGGGGTAACAACAGGAAGGTCTAGACGTTGTGGGTGGTTAGATACTGTAATATTAAAAAAATCAGCAAGGGTTAATGGTTTAACTTCTTTTACTATTACTAAAATAGATACTTTAGCTGGATTAGACAAGGTTAAACTTTGCATTGCCTATGAATTAGATGGAGAAAAAATAGATTATTTTCCGGCAAGTTTAGAAAAGTTAGCTAGATGTAAGCCAATTTATGAAGAATTTGATGGATGGAGTGAAGAAATAGAAAAAATAAGTGATTATAAAGATATTCCTGAGAATGCTAAGAAGTATATAAGGAGAATTGAGGAGTTAACTGAAACAAAAGTTTCTATAATATCTGTAGGACCGAAGAGAAGTCAAACAATAAGAATAAATTATTAATAAAAATACAATTCTAATTTAATTACATATTATATTTAATTAGATAAATTTAAGAAAAAATTATAATAATCAGTAAGAATTCAATAATATTTACCAAGAAAAAATATGGAAAATGAATATTATAGGCAGTATCAGTGTAAAGAATGTTAATATAATTTTAAGTTTATTAACATTCTTATCAAATAGTAAAATTTATTGTTTATTTATTAGAAAAGGAATTAATTTTATTAAATATACAAAAAAAAGACTTTTTATTGAAAAAACTTGAAGAAAATAAAAGGATAAATAATGAATTTTAATAATCACTTTGTTTGACATATAAGAACGAAAAGTTTAAATTGTAATTAGATATTGAACTTCGATATTGATTTTAATAAGTTTAATAAATTTAAATTTTGTTGCGTTGATGTGCACAAAATTAGTTAAGTTTAGACTTAATATTTTGGACAACCTATAAATAAATTTTAAAATTTATTTAAACAAATCAGTGCAATATATTGAAATAGTTAATTAATGGTAATAACTTTTATAAATGTTATTATAAAATTTCTTAATATAAAGGAGGAATTAGTAAATGAGATTATCAATGAAAGAACAAGAAAAGCTAATGATAGTTGTAGCAGCTGATGTTGCTAGAAGAAGATTAGCTAAAGGAATCAAATTAAACTACCCTGAATCAGTAGCACTTATTACAGATGCAATAATGGAAGGTGCTAGAGAAGGTAAAAGAGTTGAACAATTAATGGATGAATGCAGAAAAATCTTAAAAAGAGATGAAGTTATGGAAGGAATTCCAGAAATGATTCATGCAATTCAAGTTGAATGTACTTTCCCAGATGGTACTAAACTTGTAACTGTTCATGACCCTATTCAATAATAAGGAGGTTTGAATTATGATACCAGGAGAATACAAATTAGCAGAAGAAGCAATACAATACAATGCAGGTAGAGAAGCAATCGAGCTTAAAGTTACTAACACAGGAGATAGACCAGTTCAAGTAGGATCACATTTCCACTTCCCAGAAGTAAACAAAGCTTTACAATTTGATAGAGAAGCAGCTTTTGGTAAGAGATTAGATATACCAGCTGGAACAGCTGTAAGATTCGAGCCAGGTGATGAGAAAATAGTTAAATTAATAGACATCGCTGGAGTAAGAAGAGTATACGGATTAAACAATCAAGTAGATGGATTCCTAGATGAAGGAGGTAGAAAGTAATGAGCTTTGAAATAGATAGAAAACATTATTCAGATTTATTTGGACCTACTGCAGGAGATAGTATAAGACTTGCAGATACAGGTTTATTCTTAAAAATAGAAAAAGACTTAACAGTTTACGGAGACGAATGTAAATTCGGTGGTGGTAAATCTTTAAGAGACGGTATGGGTCAAAACTCAATCGAAACTAGAAAGAACCCTAAAGTAGTTGACTTAATAATCACAGGAGCTACTATAGTAGACTACACTGGAATTTACAAAGCTGATATCGGTATAAAAGACGGAAAAATAGCTGCTATCGGTAAAGGTGGTAACCCACACGGAATGGATAACGTTGACTTTATAGTTGGTGTTAGTACAGAAGCTTTAGCAGGAGAAGGATGCATAGTAACTGCTGGTGGTATTGATACACACGTTCACTTTATCAGCCCAGATTTAGCAGAAGTTGCATTACACGGTGGTATCACAACTGTTATAGGTGGAGGTACTGGTCCTAACGATGGTACTAACGCAACAACTTGTACTCCAGGTGAATGGAACATACATAGAATGTTAGAAGCATTCGAAGGACTTCCAGTAAACGTTGGTATCTTAGGAAAAGGTAGCGGAGCTAACGTAGAAGTTAACGCTGAGCAAATCAGAGCTGGTGCTTGTGGATTAAAAATTCACGAAGACTGGGGTGCTACTAGATCAGCTATAGATTATTCATTAGCTGCTGCTGACGAATATGATGTTCAAGTTGCAATCCATACAGATACATTAAACGAAGGTGGATTCGTTGAAAATACAATAGAAGCTATTAAAGGAAGAGTTATTCATACATTCCATACAGAAGGAGCTGGTGGTGGACACGCACCTGATATCTTAAAAATGGCTTCACACTTAAACGTATTACCAGCATCAACAAACCCAACAAAACCATATACAGTTAATACAATAGCTGAGCACTTAGATATGCTTATGGTTTGTCACCACTTAGATGCTAAAGTTCCAGAAGATATAGCATTCGCTGACTCAAGAATAAGAAAACAAACTATCGCTGCTGAAGATATTCTTCACGACATGGGTGTATTCAGTATCATGAGTTCAGATACAATGGCTATGGGAAGAATCGGAGAAGTTATAGCTAGAACATGGCAAACAGCTGGAAAAATGAAAGAACAAAGAGGAATCATGGAAGGTGACTCAGAGTACAACGATAACAACAGAATCAAGAGATATGTTGCTAAGTACACAATCAACCCAGCTATCGCTCACGGTGTATCAGAATTCATAGGATCAGTTGAAGTTGGTAAAATGGCTGACTTAGTAGTTTGGGATCCAGCATTCTTCGGTGTTAAACCTAAGATAGTAATCAAAGGTGGTATGATTAACCTTTCAGTTATGGGAGAAGCTAACGCTTCAATACCAACTTGTCAACCAGAATTATTAAGAAATATGTACGGTGCTTATGGTAAAGCTATCGGAACAACTTGTGCTACATTCGTATCACAATATGCTTACGACCATGACATAAAAGGACAATTAGGATTAGAGAGAATAGTTCTTCCAGTAAGAGGAATCAGAAACTTAACTAAGAAAGACATGAAACTTAACGATCAAATGCCTGAATTAGAAGTAGATCCACAAACTTACGATGTTACAGTTGATGGAAAACTTATAGACTGTGAACCAGCTGAAGTTTTACCAATGGCTCAAAGATACTTCTTATTCTAATCGATAAGTATTTGGAGGAATATAAATGGTTTTAAATAAGTTATTTGGAAATATAAAAGAATTAAATAGTATAAATCATCACCATGATGAAGTAGAGCATCATCATCACCATGATGATATAAATCAATATCATATTGAAACTGTAGTCCTTGATAAACCAATGGAATGCAACGGTTTAAAGGTTGTTTCTGACCATAATCATGAATATGAAATTTCTATCGAAGGAAAAATATTAAAAGATGGTGATATTATTCTAAAAGATGGGCATAATATAGTTGTAGTAACTATAGCAACTGATGAAGTTTTAGTTATTGAGCCTAAGAGTATGATAGAAATGGGTCAAGTAGCTCATTCACTTGGAAATAGACATTTACCTGCTCAATTTAAGCATGGAAAGATGTTATTACAATGTGATAGTAGAATAGAAGAAATATTGAAAGCAAGCAATATAGAATATTCAAAAGAAAAGGTGAGCTTAGATAAGCCTTTTAGAAATATTGATACTGGACATATACATTAATTAATTCTAAAATGACTTATTTTAAAATCTTGTGGTTTATCTAAAAGAGAGGGGCTCTCCCTCTCAAGATAAACTTACATAAATCAGCAAAATATTTTTTAAATATGGAGGTACTTGTTATGAGACCAGTAGTAATTGGTGTTGGAGGACCTGTTGGAGCAGGTAAAACTCTTTTAATAGAAAGATTAACAAGACAAATGGCAAGTGATTATGAACTTGCAGTAATAACAAATGATATTTATACAAAAGAAGATGCTAAATTCATGGTTAAAAACTCAGTTTTAGATGAAGACAGAATAGTTGGAGTTGAAACTGGTGGATGTCCACACACAGCAATCAGAGAAGATGCTTCAATGAACTTTGCTGCTGTAGAGGAATTAAAACATAAATTTGATAACTTAGATATCATATTTGTAGAAAGTGGTGGAGATAACTTAGCTGCTACATTCAGTCCAGATTTAGTTGATTTCTCAATATACATAATAGACGTTGCTCAAGGTGAAAAAATACCTAGAAAAGCAGGTCAAGGAATGATCAAAAGTGATTTATTCATAATAAACAAAATAGATTTAGCACCATATGTTGGAGCAAACTTAGAAGTTATGAAACAAGATACTTTAACATTTAGAGGACAAAAAGAATTTATATTCACTAACCTTAAAACAGATGAAGGAATAAACTCTGTTATAAAATGGATAAAAGAAAAATGTTTATTAGAGGGAATTTCATAAGATGATTAATGATATGAAAAGTAAAATAGCAGGTGATACTGAGCTTGTTTTAGAGAACTTACCTAATGGAACAGTTGCAACTACAAGTCAATTTGTAGGAGCTTCTAAAATATCTCCAGCTATATATCTAGGAAGAGAAAAAACACCATGTTATTTCTTATTACACCTAGGTGGTGGATATGTTGAAGGTGAAGTTTATAAAAACTCAATCACATTAAAAAAAGATGCTAAAGTAATAATAACTACTCAAGCGCCTACAAAGGTTTATAAATGTGAAAAAAATAAAGAAGCATCATATCAACAAACTACTATAAAAATGGAAGAAAATTCAGTTTTAGAGTATATTTCAGATAGTGTTATTCTTTATAAAAATGCTGTTTATAACCAAGATACAACAATCTATATGGATAAAAACTCAACTTTAATATACACTGATGGAATAACATCAGGATGGTCACCAGATGGAGCTAAATTCCAATATGAGGCCGTTAGAATGAGAAATAAAATATATGTAGATAATAAACTTCTTTTACTTGATAACTTACAATTAAATCCAAGGGAGTATGATGTAACTGAACTAGGATTACTAGAAGGATACGTTAACTTTGGAACAATGGTTGTTGTTGATAGTAGAATAACAGAAGAAGATGTTGAAAAAGCAAGAGAACTTATTAATGCTTTAGAACTAGATGTTAAATTTGGAGTATCTTCTTTAGAATCTAATGGATTTATAATAAGAGTTTTAGGAAATTTAACTCAAGAAATTCAAAAAGCTATAGATGAAGTACATTATCACTTAAGAGAAAAGTTATTTGGACTAGGTCCAATAAATATACGTAAATATTAATAATTGATATTTACATAAGACTAGCTAATTTATAACCATATTTTTTCAATATAGTTATATTAGATAAATAAAAATACAAATGAAAAATATGACTGCAATTAATTTGCTGAGATTCAGATTAGCTATAGAAGATAATATCGATTTATATAAGATCCTTAATCAACTTATCTTATATAAGAGCTACATAAACCGTAGATGATAAAACTTTATGGAAATTATAACTAAATTTTATACACAAAAGATAAATATAACTAATGTGATATTAGTATTTTAGGTAGTCATATTAAAACGAGGAGGTTTTAATATGTTAGGAGAAGCTTTACTATACGTAGGGATTACACTTTTCAGTAACGGTGTCAGCAGATTACAAAAAGTAGATTCAAAATCAGCTGCTGTCATGAACTTATTTAATGGTGGACTTTCACTATTCTTAAACTTTATTACTGCAGGATACGCTTTATATTCAGGTGGCGGAATTTCAAGTTACTATTCATCAGCTACTGGATTACTATTTGGTTTCACATACCTTTATGTAGGTATCAATGGAATATTTGATTTAGATACAAGACCATATGGTTGGTATAGCTTATTCGTTGCTGTTAACTCAATTCCAGCTGGTATATTATGCTGGGACGGTGGTCATGGTTGGAAAATGGCAGTTATCTGGTGGTTATGGGGAGTTCTATGGTTCACTGGATGGGTTGAATGTGTTGCTAAGAAAAACCTTGGCTCATTCGTTGGTTGGTTAGGAGTATTCGAGGGTATCGTAACAGCTTGGATACCAGGATTCTTAATGTTAACAAACCACTGGCACTAAGATAAAGATAATAAGACTGTATATAGAAAAGGCATTAGGCCAATCTATATATGGTCTTTTTTTATAGCTTAAACATGTTAATTTCACATAATAACAGCTTTAATTTGGTATAATAAGATTGTGAATTAAATGAATCATAAGGCTTAATTGCAATAGAAATAGTAGTTTTAAGAGTATGCAATTAAGTTGCGTAGGAGAAATAAAGGAGTAGTAGGATAAGATGGGCTATATAATAAATTTAAGAAAAGAATTAAAAAACTCAAATAGACCCTTAATAATGACTTCTGCAGGGGTTTTAATATTTGATGAGAATAATAAATTAATATTACAAAGAAGAAGTGATAATAAAATGTGGGGAATTCCAGGAGGGTCAATGGAGCCTGGTGAAACCTTTGAAGAAGTAGCTATAAGAGAAGCTCAGGAAGAAATTAATCTTAAGGTGAAGAATTTAAAGCTATTTGATGTTTTTTCAGGGGAGCAATGTCATTATACTTATCCTAATGGAGATGAAATTTACAATGCTTCGGTTATATATATTTGCAATGAATATGAAGGAGAGATAAAAGGGGATTCTATAGAAACTATAGATGTTCAAAGTTTTTCTAAAAATGAATTACCATCAATGGACAAAATAAATCCACCAGATAGAATAGTAATAAGTAAAGCAAAAAAAGAAATTAAGTTTTAATTTCTATTGTAGTAGGAGAAGACTTATTTCCTACTATTTTAGTTGAAATTAAAGGTTTACTTTAGTATAATTATCTTAATACATACAATCATTAAGGAGTTGAAAAATATGATAACTAAAGATATGACAATTGGAGAAATAATAAGCAAAGATAACAGCAAAGCTATAGTATTAATGGAAATGGGTATGGGTTGCGTAGGATGTCCATCATCAGCAGGAGAAACTGTAGAAGAAGCAGCTATGGTACACGGTTTAAATTTAGAAACTTTATTAGAGGCTTTAAATAAATAATTGACTTATGTCTTGGACTTAAAAGGAACTTTATCAGTAGATGATACAGTCCCTTTTAAGTTTTTTTTATGTAAAAAAATTTTAAAAAAATTATCGGAAAACTATTGCTAAATAATAATTATTATTATATAATAAACACATAAGGTTAATAAACAACGAGATTTAAATAAATAAATTGAATAAATGAGATATTTTTAGGAGGATTAAATTATGAAAAAATTTGTTTGTACAGTATGTGGATATGTTTATGAAGGAGAAGCTGCACCAGCTAAATGTCCAGTTTGTGGAGTAGGTGCTGATAAATTCATGGAACAAAGTGGAGAAATGGTATACGCTGATGAGCATAGAGTTGGAGTTGCTAAAGACGTAGATCCAAGAATAATCGAAGGATTACAAGCTAACTTTATGGGAGAATGTACAGAAGTAGGTATGTACTTAGCAATGTCAAGACAAGCTGATAGAGAAGGATATCCAGAAGTAGCAGAAGCTTATAAAAGAATAGCTTTCGAAGAAGCAGAACATGCAGCTAAATTTGCTGAAATGTTAGGAGAAGTTGTAGAAGCTGATACAAAAGCTAACTTACAAGCTAGAGTAAATGCTGAACACGGTGCTTGCCAAGGTAAAAAAGATTTAGCTACATTAGCTAAAGAATTAAACTTAGATGCAATACATGACACAGTTCATGAAATGTGTAAAGACGAAGCTAGACACGGAAAAGCTTTCGCAGGATTATTAAACAGATACTTCCAATAATATAAAAGCCCCTTGGGGCTTTTTTTGTTTTAAAAAGAAAAAAATAGGCGTAAGAAAATTTTAAAGATTATTTTTTATATCATAACTTTTAACTTTTTCCTAATAAATAGTATGTTTTCGTATTATAATATTTATTGTGAATAATTAACTAAAGAGGAGATTGTTATGGATAAGATAAAAAATGATTTTTATAAAAAAAATTATGAAATTATGTTTTGTGATATAGACGAAGACTATAAATGTAGGGTAACTTCTATAATGAACTTTTTTACTGATGTTTCTTTAGGACATGGAGAAGCTGGAGGATTAAATTTTTTAGAAGAAACTGCTAATGGAATAGCTCAAGTTTACTTAGACTGTTCTGTTAAAATTAATAGATATCCAATGTATAGAGAAAAGTTAGAAATTACTACTTGGGTAGAAAGTATGCAGAAATTTTATGCTACTAGAATTTATGTAGTAAAAGACAGTAAGGGAGAAGTAGTTATAGAAGGTAAAGCTTTAGCTGTAACTATAGATATGAATAAGAGAAGATTATGCAAAATACCTGATAGATATTATGAAATTTATTGTGTAGAGAAAAAAGCTTTTGAGAAACCTAAGAGAGTAATTATTGATCAAATTAGCCCTATAGAAGCTGAGAAGATATTTAAAATAAGAAATACCGATACAGATAGTAATAAACATGTTAATAATGTTAGGTACATAGAATGGGCTTTAAATACCCTTGATAATGAAGTGTTAGAAGGTTATGAAATAGAAGAAATAAAAATAAAATTTGAAAAAGAAATGCAAAAGGAATTTGATGTAAAGATAAATGCAGCATTAACTGAAATAGAAAATGGATATAGATCTGTTTATAATTTCTATAATCATTTAGAGGAAGAAGTTAATGTTATGGAATTTAAATGGAGAAAAAGAAAATAAAAATTAGAATAAAAAAGACTATAAAGAAACTTTATTTTAATAAACTTCTTATAGTCTTTTTAATTTATTTTACTTTTGAGAACAGCTTAGAGCAGCAACATAACCAGAGCTCCAAGCCCATTGAAGGTTAAATCCACCACAATCTCCATCTACATCTAAAACTTCTCCACAGAAGTATAGGTTTTCTTGTATTTTTGATTCTAATGTTTCTGAATTTATGTCTGTAGTATCTATACCACCAACTGTAACTTGAGCAGCACCAAAACCATTTCCATCAATACATTTGAATTCCCAGTGTTTGAATAGTTTAAATAACTGAGCTTTTTCTTTCCAAGTTAAATCATAACAAGGTTTTTGAAGATCCTTTATGCCAGCTTCTTTTAAGATTATAGGAATAAGTTTTTTATTGATTACTCCTACTAAGGAATCAATAACTTTTCTGTGTCCTAATATGGCAAAGTGACCTTCAAGGAAATTTTCAATTTCTTCTTGTGTTTTACCTGGTGATAGGTCTACCACTACTTTAACATCGTGTCCTGCTACAGCTCTTCTAGCTGCTTCTCTAGAAATTTGAAGTATAGGGGGACCAGATATTCCATAGTTAGTAAATAGTATTTCTCCAAACTCTTTTCTTAAAGATCCCCCGTCACTAACAACTTCAGCAAAGCCATCAAATTTTATTCCTGATAAGGCTTTTAGTGAAGGATGTTCTAATTTTAGCTGTACAATAGCTGGACTTTGTTTAATTAATTTATGTCCAAGTTTTTCAGCTAAATGGTATCCTGAGCCATCTGAACCAGTTGGAACAGCTGATCTACCTCCAGTAGCTATTATTAATTTAGAACAGCTTATAGGCTCCATATCTTGATTTTTAGTATATAAAAGATATTTTCCTTTTTTCTTTTCGATTTTAGATACTTTAAAAGAATTATATAAAGGTACACCTCTATCTTCTAAGGCAAATCTAAAAATATCCACAACTGAAGATGCTTGAAGAGATTGTGGATAATTTCTTCCTTTAGTAAGCTCTATTATAGGTAATCCAAGGTTTAAAAAGAAAGCTTTTGTATCTTCTACAGAAAACTTATTAAGTGTCTTGCAGTAAAAACCATCATTAGTGCTATGATAGTTTAAAAAGGGAAATGAAATTAATGAATTAGTTATATTACATCTTCCATTTCCTGTAGTTAATATTTTCTTTCCAATTCTATCATTACCTTCTACTAAAGCAACATCTAAACCAAAATCTTTAGCTGCTGTAGCAGCCATAAGCCCAGAAGCACCTCCACCTAAAACAATTAATTCATGATATATCATAAAAAAAGCACTCCTTTTAATTTTCAAAATAAAATGTGATTAATATAGATTTTATCATAAGAAAGAATAATTGAGAAACTTAAGAAAAATCAATATAAGTTATATTTAGGATATATAAATTGTTATAAAAATTAAGGAGATTTTTGGAGTTAATAGAATTAAGATTTTTTATAATAAAAAAGTTTTTTACAAATAATAAATTTGAGGTGATAGCTATGAAGGCAACAATAAAAAGTGAAAACAGTGAGATTAAAGGACATGAGTATAAAGTTAAAAGAATAAATTATGATAAAGTAGTTATTAACTTAGGAAGAGCAGGAAAACTAAAGGAAATACCTATAAATGAAGTAGAATTAAGTGGAGAAAATAAAGTAGAAGATATAATATTAGAAAACAAAGATTTATTAAAAATAAAAATACTTAGAGGAATGCCACAGAAGTTTTACGAGCTATTAACAGAAGAAATAGAAAAAATTACAAAAGAAGATTTGAAGTCAATAAATATATTAATTGATGAAAATAGAATAGTGGGAAGAAGAAATATGTGGGAAAAAGAATGTTATTTGATGATTAATAATAAGTATCCTATACATCTTACAGTTAATGGTAAAAAATTTAAAAATAAAGATTTTTATTTTAATATTCAAGAAGTAGAAAAAGAAAAATTTTTAGAATTATCTAATTTTGAGATGGAAAAAATAAAAAATAAAATGAAATTATATGGAGAAAATTTAAAAGAAGTTAGAAAAATTAAATATAATATTTTGAAAATGGATAAAATAAATATATAAAATTATCTTTAAATAATGAGTAAATATCACGGTTTTTATAAAAGCTGTCAAAAAAAATAAAAAAAATACAAAAAAACTGTTGACACTTTTAAAGAATTTCTGTATTATAGTCTATGTTAAGTCGTGAACGACGGAACAAATAAAAAAAGAAAAGTTTAAACCATTGAATATGTGGAAGTAAGCTATGAGGCCCCTTGGTCAAGCGGTTAAGACACCACCCTTTCACGGTGGTAACAGGGGTTCGATTCCCCTAGGGGTCACCAACAAGGTCGCATAGCTCAGCTGGGAGAGCACCTGCCTTACAAGCAGGGGGTCACAGGTTCGATCCCTGTTGCGACCACCACATATTGGCTCAGTAGCTCAGCTTGGTTAGAGTGCCGGCCTGTCACGCCGGAGGTCGAGGGTTCGAGCCCCTTCTGAGTCGCCATTTATGGCCCCTTGGTCAAGCGGTTAAGACACCACCCTTTCACGGTGGTAACAGGGGTTCGATTCCCCTAGGGGTCACCATTTAAACTTTTCAATGAGGTCGCATAGCTCAGCTGGGAGAGCACCTGCCTTACAAGCAGGGGGTCACAGGTTCGATCCCTGTTGCGACCACCAAATATTCGGCTCAGTAGCTCAGCTTGGTTAGAGTGCCGGCCTGTCACGCCGGAGGTCGAGGGTTCGAGCCCCTTCTGAGTCGCCATATTATGCTGACATGGCTCAATTGGCAGAGCAGCTGACTTGTAATCAGCAGGTTATCGGTTCGATTCCGATTGTCAGCTCCATTTTAAATTTAATATTTAAAAACCAGTAAGGCCCCTTGGTCAAGCGGTTAAGACACCACCCTTTCACGGTGGTAACAGGGGTTCGATTCCCCTAGGGGTCACCAAATTAGGTCGCATAGCTCAGCTGGGAGAGCACCTGCCTTACAAGCAGGGGGTCACAGGTTCGATCCCTGTTGCGACCACCATATTTGGCTCAGTAGCTCAGCTTGGTTAGAGTGCCGGCCTGTCACGCCGGAGGTCGAGGGTTCGAGCCCCTTCTGAGTCGCCAAAGTCTTCAATATTTGAAGACTTTTTTTATGTTTAAAATAAAAAACTTAGAAAAATCTATCATTGATATAACTATCTAAAATTAAGAATAAAAAAGAACACAAATTAATGTGTTCTTTTTTTTCTTTTTGATTCAACTCTAATATCATCACCAAAAAATTTTATAGGTGTAAAGTTACCTAGTAATCTAGAACTAATACGTTCATCATAATTTTCTTTAATTCTATTCAATGAAAAATTAGTTGAAATAAGCATTTTTTTATTGTTTAATAATTTTTTATTTAAAAACGTGAAAAACTCTGTAACATTATAATCAGATATTAATTCAGTTCCTAAATCATCTATTATAAGTAAGTCACAATCGTATAAAAGAGCCTCTAAATCTTTTAAAGTAGAACTTTTATCTTTACTAAAACGTAATTCATTAAGTGTTTTTAGTAGCTCATCAGCAGTTCTATAAACAACTAAAAAACCATTATCCATTAAGTATTTAGCTATACAATGGGAGAAAAATGATTTTCCAGTTCCAGAATTACCAAAAAATAATAGATTCATATTATTGTTATGAAAGTTATTAAGATAGGAGTTTTGAATTCTATCGTAATTTCTTTGCATATTTTCATAAGGGGACATAGGTTCCCCCTCTATAGCTACTTTTCTAAACTTATCAAGATCAAAATTATTAAAATTATTTGATTGTAATAGTTTTTCTATATTAGATTTTTTATAATATATGTTAATAAGATTTTTATTATAACAAGTACATTTGTTTATGCCTACATAGCCAGTGTCTTTACACTTATCACACTTATAATTAAGATTTAAATAGAACATGTTATAACCATTAGCAACTAAAGTCTCATACTTTTGTTCTCTAAGGCTTTCTATTCTATCCTTAATTTTTAATATTTCTTTATCCTTATCAGGAGAATTTTTCATTACTGTTAATGATAATTTTACTGATAGTCTACCTATTTCATTATCCATCTTAATTATTTCAGGGTGATTCTCTTCAATTTCTTTTTTTCTTTTGTGTAAGTTATCTTTTTCAGTTTTACGAATATTTTCGTAATAATCCATTAACTCACTTTTATAGCTTTTAATCATTAATCATCCCACCCCAACAATTCATCTTCTATTGCATCATAATCAATATCTCTTTGATCGTAGTTAGAAAATCTAAGAGTTTTAACTGCTTTAGTAGATTGCTGTTTGAAATTATTTTGCTTATTAAAATTACTTTGTTTTTGAATGTCTTTAGATTGAATATCTTCTAGAGATTTATATCCAGCTTCATTCCATTTTCTTAAGATACCATCTATATACTTAAAATCGGCTCTGTTTAAACGTTCTGAACAGATTTTACAAGCTCTTAATATGATTTCTGTAGAAAAATTATAGTCAAGAAGCCATTTCTCAATCATATCTTGTTGTGGTTTCATTATATCTGTATTTTTTATTCCTAAGTAATTAAGAACCTCTCTTATTTTTACCCACTTATCTTCGGTATTAGCTATTTGTCTATTTGCTTCTTCAATAGTTTTAATTCCTGAATCATGCCAAGCAAGGGCAACTTTTTCTATGTAGCTAGCACTTTTTTTATTTTTAGATACACAATATTCTATAAGGAAAAGAATTAATTCAAGAGAGAATCCAAGTTCTGTTTCCCAAGATAGATAAGTAATCATTTCCTTTGAAGATAAAGTCCTTCCAAGTAAAATTTCAATTTCTTTTAGCATTTCTTTTGTATTTTTATTATCTAAAGCACTTAATAAATCTAATTTTTCGCCTTTTGGGTCATAGTTTTCAGCTAAATTAACAAATTCTATATTGAAGTTGTTCATTTTATCAATAGGAATTAATTTTATGACACCCTCATCGTTCCAATATTTTAATGCATTATTTATTTCAGATTCTAGTAAATTAAGTTTAGCAGCAAGAATTGATGAACTTATTCCAGGTTCACCACTAATACTACATTTAAGTAAAAGTATATATACCTTTACAAATTCACCTCTAGCCTTGGTCATATATTTTTCTATAAATATGTTACTAATAGGCGTAAAATCAAGGCCTGAGTTTTTTAACAAAAAAGCACTCATAATATTTGCTACCTTTCTTAAAATTATATAAGTTTAAAAACCGTCTTTAACCATTATATCAAAGAGATTTTTAACACTCAACAAACATTATTATGTGAAATAAGGAAAAATTTATCAATTTAATTTAAAGAAATATAGGGTTGTTATTTGGTCAACCCTATATTGATTTTATTATTTTAAAAATTCTTCTAGGTTCAAGGTTCCTTTTCCGATATGATTAAAATCTAGACCATCAATTTCTTGGGAACATAGTTCGATTTTAGATTTTACATCATTGAAATTGTACTCTGGATACTTTTCTAATAATAAAGCACAAAGTCCGCAAAGATAAGTAGAGGAAACCGAAGTTCCTGATAATGTTTTATAATTATCTTTTAATTTATGTGGATAGAGCTTAATAGAATTTCTTTCTGATATATAATTAGGGTCAGTATTGGCACAAATAATATTACTACAACAAAAAGAAACTAAAGGAGCAATTTTTTTTGAACCACAGGATGAAAAGCTATAAGCGCTAGGAGAGTTAGACATATTTTCTAAGCCTCCAACTAGAATACTATTATTATTTAGAGCTAACCCTGAAATGCTATTATAGGAATTGCTATTGCTACCAACAGGCATTATAGGGATTGAACCCAAAGAAATTAACATGGATAAAAGTTCATTAAAATAATCTATATGTTTCAAATTGGTAGAGAAATTTTCAAATGGAAGTAAAAGTAATTTTATTATAGTTCCATTTTGAATTTGAGTAATTATAGAATCAAGGGTATAGAAAATATCAGATAAATATGCCCGACCTAGCTTATTGAACACCTTATAAATTATAAGATTAGCATTTTCAGCAATTCCTTTATAAAGAAATCGTGAGCTTATTCCACTGCCACAAAGAAGAGACGCTAAGGCTGTGCCATGACCATTATCATCATAGGGATACTTATATTCATTTACTAAGTCATGAAATTCTGCAATTTTATTTTGAGGAGATATTAAATCGGGATGAGGAAATGCTCCACTATCTAATAGTGCTATAGAAATTCCTTTACCTGTTAATGAAGAATATTGTCTGAAGCTTGCTTTGTTTGCTGTAGTTAAACTTAAGCCGCACAAAAAGCAATATTCATCAAGAGAAATAAATTTAATATCTGGATATTCTATTAATCTTTTAATTGCAAAAGGACTAAGTTCTGCAGAGACTAATCCGATAGAATTTATATTATTTATTAAGACTCCTTTAAGCCTTTTTATAATATCATCAATAAGTATATTTTTATTTTTTAATTCAATAATTACTCTATAGGATGTAAGGAGATCTTTTTTTAATAGTAAATTAAGGTCTCTAGAAAGTTTTTTTTCACTGAAAAACATGGTTTAAAACTCCTATAGTACTTTCTATATATTATATGAATTGAGTTTTTTTTGTGATATAAAATGAAAGTTAATAAGGGATGAGTTTTTAGATAAGTTTCAAAATATGGATTTAATTAAGTTAAATAAAATTTTTGAAGTAGCTCCATTTTTAAGATAGAGCTACTTCAAAAATATCCTTATTAAAAAATGTTTCTTTAATAACATCTAAAGATAGTCCTAGACTAAAACCTAAGGCAAAGAAATCCTCTAGTAACGTGGAGTAATGATCTTCAGATGGTGAGGTACGTAGGTCATTGATATCTACAAATAAGTTTAAAAATTGGTCGCTTAAACAAAGAGAGCTTTTTTCTATAGCTATTTCATCAATATCAGTATAGCTTCTATCTAAACCAATAGTGAAAATGTGATTTAAACAATTAATATACTTCTTTAAAATAATATCTTTTGATGGTGACGATTTTACATCATCCCAGTAAACAAAGCATTTAGTTTCATTGGCTAATTCACTTATGTTAACCTGAAGAGCAAGATGCATTCTAGCAGTTACTTTATAATCATCTAAATTTTGATCTATTAAGATCCTTTCATTTAATTGTTTTTGATAAGTAAAAAAGTAGTCCAACTTCATTTAGTAGATCCCCCTATCTAAATTTTAAGAATAAGTTCTTTAACTATTTTAAACAATATTAAGCAAAATTTAAAGTGGAGAAAACGACTACAAAAAAATAAATACCAAATATTAAGAAAAATATAATAAAAAGGTCTATCAAAAATTAATAATGTTTGATAGACCAAATTTTAATAATTACGCAAAATATAACTTTTAATAATTGTTTCTTTTTTATTTGAGATTTTCCAGAGCTCTACTCTATCTATTTTTAAAGTTTCAAATTGATGAGTTCCTCTGAAAATTATATTATTATTGAAATCTTTCTTGAAATCCCTAAACATAAAAGAATTATTTATTGAAATAGAAAGTTGATTATGTTCATCTTTAACATTAAAACCATGTAGTTTTAACATATCGCTTAATGATCTAGATATTTTTTTTATATAACCTTTATTTTCAATTTTTAAATTAAGGTTTTTAGGTGAATTTTCGTAACAAAATATATCACCTGTTAGTTCAACTTTAAACTTTTTATAAGGTTTAAACATTTTAATTAAAACTTCATCTAGCTTTTCTATATTGGGACTATCAAAAGTTTTTAAAACAATATGTGAATAAACCTGTTGCCTAGGTAATCTATATTTTCTTGATAAATCACGTTTTATAGGAGCAATTTGTTCATTTGAATTGTTATCAAATAATGCTACTAAGTAATATTTCATTTTTAAACCTCACTTAAATCAAACTTTAAATACCATTTATTATTAAATTATAACATATTAACAATCTATAAAACAAATTAAAGATGTTAAAGAAAATATAAAAAAAATTTTTGTTTCTATTTTTTAATTTAACAAAAATTGTTCCATATACCTATTAAAAAATTGCTTTTAATATTGACCTATTATTGTTATAATGGTATACATGGGTGGTTATGAAAAAATATTGTAATCACTATAAATATACTTTAAAATAAAAAGGATATTTATAAAAAAACGACATTTAAGAATAAAAAAGAAATAATTGGAAAATGATATATATAGGAACTATTTTATAAAATTTATAGATAGTAAGGGTGAAATGGATGGAAAGATTAATCGTTAGAGGAGGCAATGCTCTTAATGGGCTTGTAGAAATAAATGGAGCAAAAAATGCAGCTGTAGCAATCCTACCAGCTGCTATCTTAGCGAGCAAAGGAAAATGTGTAATAGACAATGTACCAGATATAGAAGATATACATTGTCATGAGAGAATCTTAGGAAGTTTAGGAGTTAAGGTATCAAAGTTAGGTGCTAATACACTAGAAATAGATTCAGAAAACTTAAATAATACAGATGCATGTACAGAAGACGTAAGAAGAATGAGAGCATCTTACTATTTCATAGGTTCACTTTTAGCTAGATTTAAAAAAGCAAGAGTAGAATTACCTGGAGGATGCCCTATTGGAGAGAGACCAATAGACCAACATATAAAAGGATTTGAAGCATTAGGAGCTAATGTTGAAATCACAAATGGTGCTGTTGTAGTTGAAGCTGAAAAATTAGTAGGAGCTAATATTTTCTTTGATGTAGTAAGTGTAGGAGCAACTATCAACGTTATGATAGCTGCTACATTAGCAGAAGGAACTACTATATTAGAAAATGTTGCTAGAGAGCCACATGTAGTTGACGTAGCTAATTTCTTAAATACAATGGGTGCTAACATTAAAGGAGCAGGTACAGATGTAATAAGAATACAAGGTGTTAAAGAACTTGTAGGATGTAATTATAGCGTTGTTCCAGATCAAATAGAAGCAGGAACATTTATGATAGCTGCTGCAGCAACAAGAGGAGATGTAACATTAACAAATGTTATTCCTAAGCATTTAGAATCAATAAGTGCTAAACTTTTAGAAATGGGAGTTAAAATAGAAGAAGGTGACGATACTGTTAGAGTATATGTTGATGGACCTTTAAATGGTGTCAATATAAAAACTGCACCATACCCTGGATTCCCAACAGATGTTCAACAACCAATGTCAGCACTTTTAACTACTGTACCAGGAAAAAGTACTATAGTTGAAAGCATTTGGGAAACAAGACAAAAGCACGCTATTGAGTTAATAAAAATGGGTGCAAATATAGAAGTTGAAGGAACAATAGCACACATAACAGGTGTTGAAAAATTAAAAGGAGCTTCTGTAGTAGCTACTGACTTAAGAGCTGGAGCAGCAATGGTTATAGCTGGTTTAGTGGCTGAAGGCGAAACAGAAATAAGAGATATAGAACACATAGATAGAGGATATCCTCATATTGAAGATAAATTCAATAAATTAGGTGCTCAAATAGAAAGAAGACATTAATTAGTATATTGGGGTTGAGAAGGCATGATTTTTTGTTCATTATACAGTGGGAGTAGTGGAAACAGCATACTAGTTGGATCAGAAAATAATAGAGTCCTAATTGATGCTGGACTGTCAGGAAAAAAGATAATAGAAGCCTTAGATGTAATAGGAGAAAATCCAAAGTTAATAAAAGGTATATTCATTACACATGAACATATAGACCATATTAAAGGTGCTGGAATAATTTCAAGGAAATTTGATATTCCTATTTATGCAAATGAGCTAACTTGGGAGGCAATGGAAAAGAGCCTAGGAAAGATAAGCGAAAAAAATATAAAGGTTATAGGAAAAAGATCATTAGTTACAATTGATGATTTAGAAATACAAGCATTTAATACTCCACATGATTCAATATCATCTATGGGGTATACAGTAAGAACGGAAGGAAAGAGTGCAAGTATAGTAACCGATATAGGAACATTTACTGAGGAAATAAGACAAAATGTTGTAGATTCAGAAATAATTTTATTAGAGGCAAATCATGATGTGGAAATGTTAAAGTTTGGACCTTACCCTTATGATTTAAAAAGAAGGGTATTAAGCGAAAGAGGTCATTTATGTAATGAAGATTGTGGTAATGCCATAGTAGAACTAATGAAGGACAATAGTTTTAAAAATATAATTTTAGGGCATTTAAGCAACACTAATAATGTTCCAGAATTAGCACATAAGTCAGTAAGCAATATATTAGATGCTAAAGGGATAGTTTTGGATAAAGATTTAAAACTTACTGTAGCACAGCGTAATAATCCAAGTAACTTTATTAGAATTTAAAATGGACTTAATGTATTTATCATCTAGGAGGGAAATACATATATGGAATCAAGTGAAATAGTTTTTTCTTGCTTAGAACATGTAGACATAGCTATGGAAGAAATAATAAATGAATATGAAAAGTCACCTGACCTTGTAGAGAATAACACTGAAAAATGTAGTTATTGTGATAAAACTTCAAAATATGAAGTTAAATAATTAAGTAAAATATTGAAAATATAGAATTATATTATTATAATCAAATTAAGATTTTTTTGAGAGAGGAAGATAAAAGATGAGTTTATATAAGCAATGGACAGATATGGTAGTTGATTATGTTAGAACTAAAGGTGAAGATGCGTTTTGGAACGAGTATAGTGATATAGAAACAAGAATATACACAGATTTACTAGCTTCAAAAGAAGTTAAGAAAACTACAATAGAAGAATTAGCAAAAGAGTATAATGCAAGTGTAGAATTTATTATGGGATTTGTTGATGGAATCAATGATAGTTTAAAATCAGAATATGATTTAGAAAAAGTAGAAGCTAATACTGAATTAGCTTTAGATATTGATTTTGAAAAATTATACTTCAATATGTTAGATGCTAAAGCAGATTATTTATATAATTTACCTCAATGGGATGGAATATTCTCAGCAGAGAAGAGAGCTGAAATTGAAGTAGCATATAAAAAATCAAAAACTATCGTTAAAGAACCTAAAGTAGGTAGAAATGACGCATGTCCATGCGGAAGCGGTAAAAAATACAAAAAGTGTTGTGGAAAATAATCTATAAATATTAATATAAAAGAGATGTATGAGTTTCATACATCTCTTTTTAATTTAACTTATTCTAAATATATTAGAGGCCATGTTTTAAATAAGTTTATAGAACAAGTTTTTAGTGAATGTGACCAGTATCAATACTTCTAAAAGGTTTATCTAAACTCACCTTTTCTTTTGAATATTCTATATTGCTTGATTTCAGTATTTCTTCTATTCTGCTATCACATTGTAATAACATCTTTCCGTGCTTAAATTGAGCAGGTAAATGCCTATTACCAAGTGAATGAGCTATTTCACCCATCTCTAACATACTCTTAGGTTCAATGACTAAAACCTCATCAGTAGCTATGGATACCACTACTAAGTTATGCCCATCCTTTAATATTATATCTCCATCTTTTAATTCTCTATTAGGAATAGATATTTCATATTCATGGTTATGATCAGAAGTAACCTTTAAATTATTGCATTCCATTGGTTTATCAAGGACTACAGTTTCAATATGATAATGATTTATATCACCATGATTATGATGATCTCTATGGTCATGGTGATGATTTATGTTACCTAATTCTTTTATATTTCCAAAAAACTTATTTAAAATCATTTTAAACCTCCAAATTTAATTAGAATAAATAGTATCTTTGAGCCATTGGTAGAACATCAGCAGGATCACAAGTAATAAGCTTACCATTAACTGTAACATCATAAGTTTGTGGATCTACTTCTAATTCAGGCATTTGATCATTAAATTTCATATCTTTCTTAGTTAAGTTTCTGATGCCTCTTACAGGAAGAACTATTCTCTCTAATCCTAATTGTCCTTTTATGTCATGGTCGTAAGCATATTGTGATACAAATGAAATACAAGTTGATCCAATAGCTTTACCATAAGCACCAAACATATTTCTTAATAATTCTGGTTGACAAGTTGGTATTGAAGCATTAGCTTCTCCCATAACTGAAAGGTTAATCATACCACCTTTGATTACTATCTTAGGTTTAACGCCAAAGAATGCTGGATCCCAAAGTACTAAGTCAGCAATTTTACCAACTTCAACTGATCCGATATATTCTGATACACCATGAGCGATAGCTGGGTTGATTGTGTACTTAGAAACATATCTCTTGATTCTGTTGTTATCGTTGTATTCTGAGTCACCTTCCATGATTCCTCTTTGTTCTTTCATTTTACAAGCTGTTTGCCATGTTCTAGCTATAACTTCTCCGATTCTTCCCATAGCCATTGTATCTGAACTCATGATACTGAATATACCCATGTCATGAAGAATATCTTCAGCAGCGATAGTTTGTTTTCTTATTCTTGAGTCAGCGAATGCTATATCTTCTGGAACCTTTGAGTCTAAGTGGTGACAAACCATAAGCATATCTAAGTGCTCAGCTATTGTGTTAACTGTGTATGGTTTTGTTGGGTTTGTTGATGCTGGTAATACGTTTAAGTGTGAAGCCATTTTTAAGATATCAGGTGCGTGACCACCACCAGCTCCTTCAGTATGGAATGTATGAATAACTCTTCCTTTAATAGCATCAATTGTATCTTCAACGAATCCACCTTCGTTTAATGTATCTGTATGGATTGCAACTTGAACATCATATTCGTCAGCAGCAGCTAATGAATAATTTATAGCTGATCTAGTAGCACCCCAGTCTTCATGAACTTTTAATCCACAAGCACCAGCTCTGATTTGCTCAGCGTTAACTTCTACACTAGCTCCACTACCTTTTCCTAATATACCAACGTTTATTGGAAGACATTCAAAGGATTCTAACATTCTATGTATGTTCCATTCA
The DNA here is from genome assembly GCF_001403635.1 of Clostridium massiliamazoniense. Taxonomy (GTDB): domain Bacteria; phylum Bacillota; class Clostridia; order Clostridiales; family Clostridiaceae; genus Sarcina; species Sarcina massiliamazoniense. The sequence goes on along the minus strand of NZ_LN879468.1, from coordinate 1,946,606 downwards.
CCTGGAGTACAAGTTGTTGCATTAGTACCATCGTTAGGACCAGTACCTCCACCTATAACAGTTGTAATACCTCCATGTAGAGCTGTTTCAACTAAGTCTGGGCTGATGTAGTGAACGTGTGTATCAATACCACCAGCAGTTAATATACAACCTTCTCCTGCTAAAGCTTCTGTACTAACACCAACTACAAAATCAATATCATCCATTCCATGTGGGTTACCACCTTTACCGATAGCAGCTATTTTGCCATCTTTTATACCAATATCAGCTTTATAAATTCCAGTGTAGTCTACTATAGTAGCTCCTGTGATTATTAAGTCAACTACTTTAGGGTTCTTTCTAGTTTCGATTGAGTTTTGCCCCATACCATCTCTTAAAGATTTACCACCACCGAATTTACATTCATCGCCGTAAACTGTTAGGTCTTTTTCTATTTTTAAGAATAAACCTGTATCTGCAAGTCTTATACTATCTCCTGCAGTAGGTCCAAATAAATCTGAATAATGTTTTCTATCTATTTCAAAGCTCATTATCTTTTGCCCCCTTCATCTAGGAATCCATCTACTTTATTATTAAGTCCGTAAACTCTTCTTACTCCACCAATGTCTATTAAATGAACTACTTTTTCATCACCTGGTTCGAATCTTACAGCTGTTCCAGCTGGTATGTCTAATCTCTTACCATAAGAAGCATCTCTGTCAAAATCTAAAGCTTTATTAACTTCATAAAAGTGAAAATGAGATCCAACTTGAACTGGTCTATCGCCTGTATTTTTTACTTTTAAATCTGTGGCTTCTCTGCCTGCATTGTATTGTATTGCTTTTTGTGATAATTTGTATTCTCCTGGTATCATAACTTAAGCCTCCTTAATTAGTGAATAGGATCATGAACAGTTACAAGTTTAGTACCATCTGGGAAAGTACATTCAACTTGAATTGCATGAATCATTTCTGGAATTCCTTCCATAACTTCATCTCTTTTTAAGATTTTTCTGCATTCATCCATTAAAGTTTCAACAGTTTTACCCTCTCTAGCACCTTCCATGATTGCATCTGTAATAAGTGCTACTGATTCAGGATAGTTTAATTTGATTCCTTTAGCTAATCTCCTTCTAGCAACATCAGCTGCTACAACTATCATTAGCTTTTCTTGTTCTTTCATTGATAGTCTCATAGTAGTATCTCCTTTGTATAAAAAGTTCTAATAATAATTAAGATATTATTACTTGGGTTTGGTTCATAGGGAGCCAATAAAGTATAAATATTGACATAACCCTAGAGTGATTAGATTGAAATTTACTGTTTATGAATTAAGTTTAATTTATAATAGTATTCACACAATAATATTTGTTTTTTCTATGGAATATATTCATTGTAATGAAAGAAAAATAGATTTTTTATATAAAAAAAGAGGATGTATCAAATTACAGATACATCCTTTCTGCCTTTTATCTAGCTATATAAGTTCACCATTTGTGACCACTCACCTACGTAAAGAAGCTCTAATATTTTTTCTACAACAGTTTCTAAAATTTCCGAACTCACTTTGTTCAAACAGTGAAAATTTTTTCATGAAACTATTGTTCCAAAATAAAGAGCTTCTAATACTAGTTCAATGGTCACAGCATTTTGTACCTATATAGCTATCTCGGCATATAAAAAAATATATTAAATAGTATGAGTGTGTTTATGTTCTTCACAACCACAATGGCAACTTTGTGCATGATTGCTTAAATCATGATGATGGTGAAGTGACTGATGACTATGTTTATGTTCCTCACATCCACAGTGACAGCTTTGAGCATGTTCACTAGAATCGTGGTGATGATGTAAGGTATCATGACTATGTTTATGCTCTTCACAACCACAATGGCAAGTTTGACTATGTTCACTTACTTCATGGTGGTGGTGAGTTTCTGTATGAGTGTGCTTATGTTCATCACATCCACAATGACAAACCTCAGCACTATGTTTATGTTCATCACAACCGCAATTGCAATTTTCATGAGTATGATTCAATTTCTTTGTTTCCATAACTAATACACTCCTTATGTATAAAATTATTTCCTTTGCATGACTATAGGATAAAATAAGTTTTCTATATTATCAATTAGAGTAATTTAATATTTTATCAACTGATAAAATGTTAAATAATAATAAAGATAAGAAAAATAAAGTTTTTTTAATGAAGTAATAGAATAAAGGTATTATTTTTTAATTTAATATAAAAATAGAACTTTTTTTAATAAATTATTTAATAAATATAATTAAAAATAAACTTTTAATTGATAATAATCTATCATTTAGATAAATTAATATTAGATAAAAATTAAATTGAATTATTAAATTTAGAAAAATAATTATTAAAAGAAGATAATATACAATCAATTGAGAAAATATCAATTGATAATAATTTATTGATATTAATTAATGGAGAAATAATTCAGTTGATGTAATATTATTTAAATATTATAATAGTTAAAATAATAGAGGATTAATTTAAGTAGAAACTTAGGAGGAATTTTCGTGGGTGAAAATGAAGGTAAGGAAAAACTAAATAACCAAGAGGAAGTAAGTAATCAAGAAGAAGTAAAGAAAGAAAATGCAGATTTGAGAAAGGCGAGTCCATTAGTAATAAAGATTATAGTAATAGGAGCCTTTTTCTTAATAGCAATACTTGTTACTATGCATTTTTGGGCAAAACCAACTACAGGAACAGATGCACAAAAAAGAGTACAAACTGAAGCAGCAACAATTTATAGTGCAGCTCAGGCAAATGTTAATGCTGGAACTTTAGTAACAAATAATCAAATTGTAACAACTGAAGAATTTCCAGAGTTACCTGTAACCATAGCAGTTAGTGCACTATTCCAAGCTGGGCAAATTCAAAGTCAAAGTGATGCTTCTGTATTAACAGGTGGAGGAGTAGATCCAACAATGTCACAATTACAAACTATAATAAATACTCCAGCTTATAAATTGCAAGTGAATTCTTTAGGGGATTTAACAGCTATACCAGATTCATCAAATTAAAGAACAGTAAAAAAGCTCTATAAATCAAAATTTGTTATAATAAAATTCTAAAAGAGTTTTGTTATAACATTTGATTTTAGGGCTTATATTTTTAGTGAATTATAAGAATTTTATTAATAATAGAGAACAGATGAAATGAGGATAGAATAATGAATATAACAGTAGTTTCTGTAGGAAAATTAAAAGAAAAGTACTTAAAGGATGCCATAAATGAGTATTCAAAAAGATTAACTAGATACTGCAAATTAAACATAATAGAACTTCCAGATGAAAAAACACCAGATAATGCTTCAGAAAAGGAAGAACAATTAATAAAAGAAAAAGAAGGACAGCTAATACTATCAAAAATTAAAGAAAACTCCTATGTAATAGCTATGGATTTAAAGGGAAAAGAAATAACATCAGAAGAATTTTCAAAACACTTAGAGAACTGTGGAGTACTAGGAAATTCAAATATAGTGTTTGTAATAGGCGGAAGTCTTGGACTTTCACAAGAAGTAATAAAAAGAGCAAACTATAAACTTTGCTTCTCAAAAATGACATTTCCACACCAATTATTTAGAGTAATGCTTTTAGAACAAATATATAGAGCTTTTAGAATAAGTAACAATGAACCGTATCATAAGTAAGCCTCCAAATTTTTGATTTGGTCAGGAGAACTTACACCTACGAATGAATGTGAGTAGCGTGTTTCCTGTTTCCTTTAAATAAATAAGGTTTTTAGTCTTAGACATTGATATGATTTGTCTAAGACTATTTTTATAGGTAAAAATACTAGGAAGAAAGTTAAGTAATAGACAAATAGGTATTATCTTCTCATCAATAGGTACTAAGTATGTTTCATAGAATTACCATAATGTAAGTAATATAAAATAAAGTTTACACGATACACCAGAGTTTTATTTAGATATTATAATAAAATGCACAATCATTGAAGGAAGAAAGGCGATTTAAATTATAATGGTTAACTTATTTGAAAATAGAGTTATGGCAATGTTGATGCCAAGTATATGTTTTATTATGAGTATAGTAAGCCTTTCTATCTATTGGGGTGGTGCAATATTGACTCGAAATTTCAATAAGATGGATAAGATAATATTATTTTCAATTTTTTTTAATTAATAATACACAACTCATTTACATAATAATATAAATACGTTAAAATAAGTAAAATAAAAGAAGATGAAATGTAGGAATATATATCCTATAATGATAAAACTTACTGGAGGAAACGAAGCATTAGGTGATTATGGTGTTGGTATAGTAATAGTAATCGATCTTGCATGGCTTTGGTACTAAGAATTTAGACCAGTAGAAAAACTTGTTTAAAGGATTGATAAGGGGAGGTAATATAGAATGCTATACATTAATAATTTTAGTAAGTCTTATGATAGTAAAAATAAAGCAGTTGATAATTTGAATTTGCATGTTAACAAAGGTGAAATTTTTGGTTTTATTGGACATAATGGTGCAGGAAAGAGTACAACCATTAAGTCTATTACAGGAATAATAGATTTTGAAGAAGGAGATATTAGTATTTCTGGAAAATCAATAAAATATAATCCTTATGAATGTAAAAAAAGAATGGCGTATATACCTGATAACCCCAATTTATATGAATATTTAACTGCTATCGATTATTTACACTTTGTAGGAAATGTATATGGAATGGATTTTATAGATTGCAGTAATCAAGTAAAGAAATATGCTGAAGTTTTTGAGATTGAAAAAAACTAAACAGCACAATTTCTTCTTTTTCACATGGTATGAAACAAAAAGTGGCTATTATTGCAGCTTTAATACATAGACCCGAGCTACTTGTAATGGATGAGCCTTTTGTAGGATTAGATCCTAGGGCAGCTTTTAGTTTAAAAACTATTATGAAAGAAATGTGCAAGGAAGGAAGCACAATATTTTTCTCATCTCATGTTCTAGAAGTAGTGGAAAAGATTTGCACTAAGGTGGGAATGATTAATAAGGGAAGACTAGTGAAGTGTGGAAGGGTAGATGAGTTAACTAAGGAACTATCATTAGAAAATATATTTATGGAGGAGCTTAATAGAGATGAAAAATAGTATAAGATTTAATCTCTTGAAAATGAATCTATTAAATCAATTTAAAATACAAGAATACTTTCATGGTGAAGGAAAGGTTAAAAAGCAAAGAAGAAATACGCTACTAATAGCTTTCATAGTAATATTTGCTGTTATGAGTTATAGTTGTGGATTTGCTTATGGGTTAAAAGAGCTTGGATTTGGAAGGAAAATTCCATTAATAGCTTTTACTATTTCAGGATTAGTAGTATTTATTGAAAGTATATTTAAAATAAATACTACTTTATATGGTGGGAAAGATTATGATATACTTATGTCATTTCCTATAAAAGTAAAAGATGTTGTTTTTAGCAAGACGGATATGATAGTTATTATGGATACATTTTTATGTGCAATTATTATGATACCCATGGGAATTATTTATTCTACTATGACATATAACAAAATAATATTCTGGATTATATGGATAATAGGTTTAGCGGCAATTTCATTAATATTTGTTTGTACTGCCAATATTGTTTCTTTAATAGTAAGTTCAGTAGTTACAAAAATGAAAATTTCAGAAAAGGCTTATATACTTGTTATGACTGGATTAATACTTATCATAATGTGTGCTTCTATGATATATGTAAATATGAACTTACATGGAAGTAGCATTAATGAAATTGTAGATTCAATTTCAAATCTTATATTAAAGTATATACCTGGAGCAAATATATTTAATTTAGCAGTACGTAGAGAAAATATATTAGTTGTTTTAATTATAACAGCAATAATATGCATAATATATCATGTTTGTGCTATTGTTATAGCTAAAGTATATGTAAAAAATGCTTTTATATTTAGACAGTCAAATGTAAAAGTAAATGATATAAATGAAATGAAATATTCAAGTGGTAGTATTTTGGGGAGTTTATATAGAAAAGAAATAAAGCATTATTTTTTCATACCTATTTATGTATTTAATAGTGGTATTGGAGCTACACTTGCAGTGATTTTTTCAATAATTATTGCTTTTGGGGGAGTAGACAATATTGAAACTTTAGTTAGAAATTTAAATATTGATGTTAATAATATTATTATGAGATGTGGAAATTACATAATAGTTTTACTTATATCATTATCATGTACAACTTATGCTTCCATATCTTTGGAAGGAGATACTGCATGGATAATGAAAAGTATTCCTATTACAGGGAATATTATTATTAAGTCTAAGATGCTTGTTAATTTAACTATAACAATTCCAGCAGCAATAATATCATCATTAATTTTCTCTTTAAGTTATAATCTATCTTTTTCAAGAATTATTATTAATATAATTACTCAACTTATTTTTGCTTTGTTTGTTGCAGAATGGGGTATATTTGTAAATTTAAGAAATATAAACTTTGAATGGACAAATGAAGTACAAGTTATTAAGGAGGGAATTACAGTAATCGTTGGAATAATTGGAGGATTTACTTTATCAGCTATAGTTTTAACACTTATATATTTATCTCAAGATTTAAGTTATATATTTGTGAGTATTATCATTAATTTAGTTATAATAGGTATTCTTAGAGTTATGCATATTAATAATATAAAAAATATTGAGGAAATATTATAATTAATATGTGAAACATTTATGTATACTCCTTGCTGTTGTTTTGTGTGGAAACTTAATTATAATAAGGCTTTATCATAAATGTTTTTTATTTTATCAAACTGTAAAATTATTCAAGTATTGTTGTACTATTATAGAAAAGAATTATTAGAGGGAAGATAAATTGAGAGACATATTAAGAGACACTAAATTTAAACTTTAGAATGATTAAGAATAAAGCTAGACAAGATAGTAATCTATTTTATCTAGCTTATTTCATATAATGTTGAATTTAAGAGTAAAAAGAGTTTATAAAGGAGATATATTCATATTATTCAAAAATTAAAATTAGGGAAAATAGAATTGAAAAGAGTAATTTAGAAAAAACGCACTTGAAATTGTTACGGAGAACTGTACCATAAATAGATAAAATTTTTATATGTGTTATACAAAATTAAAATTAGTAAAAATAATTAAACAGAGTGTATAATCATTATGTAATTGAATTGTGATAGTATTAATTAATATTGAATTTGTTAAGGAGGAATATTGATGACTTTAATGCAGGATATGACATGGTATGAATTTAATGAAAGAAAGGATAAAGATATAGTAATATTACCTGTGGGATCTGTAGAGCAACATGGACCTCACTTACCACTTTATACAGATACAATAATATCAGAGGGATTTTCTAAGCTTTTAGCAGATAAAGTAAATGGAATAGTGATGCCACCTATAAATTATGGATATAAATCTCAACCTACATCTGGAGGAGGGCCATTATTTCCAGGTACAATAGATTTAAATGGAACAACACTAATAGCATTAGTAAAAGATATTATAGAAGAATTGATAAGAGATGGTGTTAAAAAGATAGTTTTAATAAATTCTCACTTTGAAAATCAAGCATTTTTACTAGAAGCAATAGACTTAGTAAGTAGAACTATGCCTAAAGGAACAAAAATTATAATGATGAGTTGGTGGGATTTAATAACTCAAAAAACTATTGATAAAGTTTTTGATGAAGTTGAATTCCCAGGGTGGGCGTTAGAACATGCTGCTATTACAGAAACATCTTTAATTTTAACTTTTAAACCAGAAGCTGTTCATATGGAAAGATTAATAGATGAAAAAATAGAAGAAGTTCCAAATTATCAAGTATATCCAATACCAACTAATTTAGTACCAAAGTCAGGACTTTTATCAATAGGTAGAACTAGTTCTAAAGAAAAGGGTGATTTAATAGTTGAAGAAGCTTTAGAAGGAATGATAAAAATAATTAACAAGGAGTTTGGAATGTAAATTAAGTAAATAAAATAATAGATATATGTTAATTAATAATATAAATAGAGATTTTTATATAACTTATTATGTATTATGGTGAAATTGTTGGTGTTTATATAATTAAATAATATATTCTGAAAATTTTAAAGTAGAGTAATAAACTAGATGAAGTATGTTACCTCATCTAGTTTATTTTTTTGGATCAATAAAGTGTAAGTTTTAATATTATTAAGTAAGAAATATATATAGATGTATAAAAAAATAAAAGGGGGGATTATATGACGGAATTAATGATAATTAGTGGTTTAGTATTAATTATTTGTATAACTTCTACTAAAGTATTATATAAGTTTGGTGTGCCAATACTTCTTATCTTTATTGCTTTAGGAATGCTATTTGGTTCTGATGGATTAGTGGGAATTTATTTTGATAACTATGAATTAACTAGTCAATTATGTTCTATAGCCTTAGTCTTTATCATGTTCTATGGGGGGTTCGGAACCAATTGGAAGATGGCTAAGCCAGTAGCGATTCCATCTATATTGATGTCTTCCTTGGGAGTAATAGTTACAGCTGGACTTACAGGTTTGTTTTGCAATTTAGTGTTAAAGACAACCTTATTAGAGGGGCTTTTAATAGGAGCAGTGGTTGCATCTACTGATGCTGCATCAGTATTTGCAATTTTAAGAGCTCAAAAGTTAAATTTAAAAGGTTCATTAGCATCACTTTTAGAGGTTGAAAGTGGGAGTAATGATCCAATTGCTTATATGATGACTCTCACAATATTGACTATAATAAAAAATTCGGGAGAATTAAGTTTAGGCACAATCATTCCTATGATATTCATACAAGTCATCTTTGGATTAGTTGTAGGCTTTTTACTTGCAAAGGGAGCAGTATATATTCTTAGATATTCAAACTTTGAAATAGAGGGATTTTACACAATATTTGTAATAGCAGTTGCAATACTTTCATATTCATTTAGTGAACTTTTAGGTGGAAATGGATATTTGAGTGTATACATTGCAGGAATAATAATAGGGAATAGTAAAATACCTCATAAAAAAGGTATATTTCACTTTTTTGATGGAATTTCTTGGGTTATGCAAATAGCTTTATTTTTTATGTTAGGACTTCTATCTTTTCCATCAGAGTTACCACACGTCACAGGAATGGCAATATCCATATCCATATTTATGATATTAGTTGCAAGGCCACTAGCTACATTTATAATACTTAGTCCATTTAAATTCACTATAAAGGAAAAAATATTTATATCTTGGGTTGGTCTTAGAGGAGCTGCATCAGTTGTTTTTGCAATACTTGCATCTACCTATGGGGTTTCTATAGAAAATGATATATTTCATATAATATTTTTTATAGCTTTATTTTCAGTTTCAATACAAGGAACTCTTATACCTAAAATTGCAAACTTATTAAACTTAGTTGATAGTGAAGAGAAGAGTTCAGTACTAAAAACATTTACTGATTATACTGGAGAAATTAATACTGATTTACTAGAAGTAAATATAACAAAGGAGAGTAAATGGGTAAATAAAACTATTATGGATGCAAATATTCCCGAGGAAATACTTATTGTAATGATAAAACGAAAAAATAATATATTAGTTCCTAAGGGCTCAACTACTATAAAGGAGGGAGATATTTTAGTTTTAAGTGGTAAAGATATAGAATATTTAATTAGATAATTTATATTTTTATTAGAATCTCATGAAAGTCATAAATTAGATTTTCATGAGATTCTTTATTAAGGAATTGCAGGTGCAAAGTTAAGTGATTTAAGTTTTTATTTAAAGAAAAATTAAATTTTAAAAAAGACAATGATATTATAAATTCAAAGTTAATAGAGAGATATAGCTATGTGTGACTATATAGGGAGATATTTTTTAAATATAAAAAGGTATAATATGGATTTGAACTTTTGGAAATTATATCATTACGGAGTATAATTATATTATGATAAAAATAAGCACATCATAAATAGGAGTTAATAAGAACTTTAGAAAGCCAAAACTTAAATAAGTAATATAAGAATTATGGAGGATTAATTATGTCTGAAAAAATAGATTTTGATTTTATAAAAAATGCAGCATATCCAGAAGGAGAACAAGGAAGTGAGATTCTAAGTCACATGAATGAAAGTCATTATGGACTTACTAAATGGGGCTTTGAACATATGGAATTTGGAAAAAACATTCTTGATATAGGATGTGGCGGAGGAGCAGCTATTGAAAGACTTGCAGCTATGTATCCTAATTCACTAATGTACGGATGTGATGTTTCACCTGTATCTATTGAATGCACACGTGAAAGAAATAAAGAACTTATTGAAAAAGGTAAATTAAAATTAGAACAATGTGGAGTTTCAAATTTAAACTTCCCAAGTGATGCCTTTGATTCTGTATATTCTATTGAAAGCCTTTATTTTTGGCCTAATCAACAAGAAGATTTAAAGGAAGTATTTCGTGTACTAAAAATTGGTGGTAAATTTATGACTGCATTAGAAATGGTCGGTGGAAATATGAGCGAAAGAAGTAGTGCCATTGCTGAACATTTAAACATGAATTGTCCTACCCCAGAACAATTAAAAGAATTACTTGAAAATGCTGGTTTCTCAGATATTAATATAGATCATAATGAAGAAGAAGGATGGCTTTGTGCTACTGCTATGAAAATATAACTTAAATAATAGTATAAAGGTGTTAAGATTATAGCTATAATTCATAGAATTAGCAAGTAAGCATTATTAAAATAATAAAAATAAAAAAGTCTTAATCTAAATTAGAGGTTGAGGCTTTTTTTATTTTTATATAAATAGTAGTACTACAATATTTAGCTATGATATAAAATAATGATTTAATATGTAAAGCATTATTTTTTTTATTAAAAATAGTGAATTCTGAGGAAAAACATTATATAATTTGAATAAATCAATGGATTGATTAAAAAACATAAATTATTAAATCATTAAATCATTAAAACAAAGGAGAAATAAATTATGACTAAACATAACAGAAAGGATAGGGTAGCTTCTTTATCAGTAGCATCTAATGCAATACTTATAATTTTAAAGCTTGTAGCAGGTGTTTTAAGTGGATCAATAAGTGTTATATCAGAGGCAATACATTCATCTATAGATTTAGTAGCATCTATAGTAGCATTTCTTTCAGTAAAAATATCTTCTAGACCTGCTGATGAATTACATCCATATGGATACGGAAAAATAGAAAATATATCTGGATTAATAGAAGGATCATTAGTTTTAGTAGCATCAATAATTATTATACTAGAAGCTATTAGAAGAATTTTTGTCCCTACTCCAATCCAAAATGGTGAGATAGCTATAATAGTGATGCTTGTTGCAGCTTTTGTTAACTTTGTTGTATCAAGAATATTACATAAGGTTGGAACAGAAGAAGATTCAATGGCACTTAAAGCAGATGCTGTTCATTTAAAAACTGATGTATATATTTCATTAGGTGTTGGATTAGGAATCATTCTTATAAAATTAACTGGAATACATATTTTAGACCCTATAATTGCTATTATAGTTGCTTGTCTGATAATTAGAGAAGCCTTAGAAGTAATTGAAGAGAATTTTGGTGAAATAATTGATAAAAGATTAGATGATGAAGAGGAAGAAGAAATAAAAAGTATCATAGAAGGATATAAAAATTATTTTATAGATTACCATAAATTAAAAACTAGAAAATCAGGAGATATGAAACATGTAGATTTTCATATTAGAGTCAATCCAGAAATGACAGTTAAAGAAGCTCATGATATTATAGGACATATTAAAAAAGAGATGAGTGAAAAACTTGAAAATGTAAGGGTTACAGTACATATAGATCCAGCTCAAACATTATAATAAAAGGGTAGTTCAAATTAATTGATATGTTATAATTAAAATAAAATTTATTATAATGGAGTAATAGTTATGACTTTAGAGAAAAAGTTTGATGAAGACCTTATTAAAAAGTGTGAAATAGCACAAAAACAATATGGATATAATCCAACAAAGTTTTTACAAACAGTAGCAAAGTTTGGAGGAGTAAAAACAGCTAAGGAAATTATCCGTAAGGGAAGAATTTCTGACGGGTTTGATAAATTACAACAAGCAAATCGTATAGACCTAACAATGGAAGCTACTGTTATTGATACAAAGTATGGTGAACTTTTTACTGATGATGAAGTAAATAGTTGCTATGATTTACTTTGTGAATATGGATATTACAAATAAAAAAGTCTTAATCCTTAATTGGATTAAGACTTTTTTTATGTCATTAATATTCTTTAAAAGGTTTTTAAGGTTTTCTATATTAATTATTTTTTCATTACATTTAGAACTATCTAAGCATATATTAACTTAAATTAAAATTAATTAGTATATTTGAGAGAATTTAAGTAAAAACTAGTTTTAAATAAAGCCTAGGATTTTATAAGGTGTTGCTGCACCTATAAATTCAATAGATACCGAACTATCTAAGGAACCATAAAATCGAAGACTTCTTTTGTAGTATAGCCAATAAACTATAATTTATTCAATTGTAATTTATTTATAGGTAATAATTTTAGAAGTACTTTTAATTTTAAGATATTAATCTCTCCAAAGTCCCTTAGATTTAATTAGGGATTTTGGAGAGATTTTTTAGGAGTGATTTAAATGAAAAATACAAATGTACAAAAATTTAATGGAGAGGAAGTTCATAGTTTCCTTTGGAATGGAAGGTTATGTTGGATAGGTATAGAGGTAGCTTCTATGCTTGGATATGAAAATCCATCTAAGATAGTGAATTACTTTATTAATTCAGGTAATTTTCTTGAAGGAATAGACTATGAAGTACTAACTAGAGAGGAGTTAAAGGAATTTAAAATAATGCTTTTTAGTAATGGAATAAGTAGATATAAGCAATCACCTAAATTAGTTTTATTTTATGAAAATGCTTTATTAGACTTCTTAAAGTATAGGAATAAGTTAAGTGATTTAGAAATTAAAGAGTTTATGGGTGAAAATGAAGATGATAATGTTAACCCTAATATTTTAATGAGAGAATTTAATGGAAATAATATTTATACTTTTATATGGAAAGGTAAACCTTGTTGGATAGCCACTGATATTGCAAAGGCTTTTGGATATATAGACCCGTCAAGAACAATCAATAATTGTATAAAGTCAGAACGTTTTGAGAAAGAATTTGAATATGAAATATTAGAAGGCAATAATCTTAGGGTATTTAAAGATATTGTAGGAGATACAATATCTAATAAAGAGCGTGTAGCAAGGTTAACTATTTTTTATGAAGATGGTCTTTATGGTTTTCTTCAATATTCAGAAAAACCTATAGGAATTGAATTTAGAAAATGGCTTAGAAGAGAGGTATTGCCTAGCTTAAGAAAGAATAAGTATTATTCACTTGATGAGGTGAAGGATGAAGAAGTGGACTTATCCTGTGGAGAAAATTTAAGTTCAAAGCCTGTGGATAACTTATTAAAAGTTCAAGAAGCAGATAAAATGTTAGAAATAATTAAGACCATAGACAGTATAGTTAGAAGTAATAATGAAAATAAGTTAAGTGATTTAAAAGAAATATTAGAAATGATTTTTATTAATGAGGAAAGTGGAATATTTTAATTGTGGATAACTTAAAGGTGGAGATATGGAGAGTAAATACCTCCACCTTTTAGTAAAATTAATTAAAATACAATATCATGAACTAAAGGTGAGGAATAAGTCCTTATTATAAGACATAGCCAGTGGATAAGTATTTAATAAAAATTAGTGATGTATTTTTTATTTATAAAGAGTATTATATTACTTTCAAGTTTCAAAGCAATTACTTCCTTGAAGTCTAAAACAACTACTCCAGTGATAATGCCAAATCCATTAATTATAGTCGAAATAGTAGTGCCTTTAAAATTTTTTTCTATTAAATCAGAAATTAGATTCTCCTTTGAATTAACTATTGATACTTTGTCTGATTTAGAAAGTTGTTTTTCTTCTGAATTAGGTATTGGCAATTCTTTTAATTTAGGTTTTGATACTTCTTTTAAAATTATTTCTTTTTCATTAGAATTACTTTCATTGGCATTACTTTCAGTAATATTACTTTTATTTACATTGCTATTAATAAGCTCTATTTCAGTGGAAGGGATAGAAAAGTTTTCATTATATTCAAAATCAATATTACTACAATCAATATTGTCATAATTAATTTCATCATAATCAGTTTCGTTATAATTATTTTCATTATATTCAAAAGTAATATCATTAATATTAAAAGGAATGTCATTAATATCAATATAATCAATAAGAATACTATTAATATCAATTATAGGCATATATTTATTTGAATATATATAATTATAAGAACGATATTTTGGATCACTAGATAATTTAGTTACTAATTGTTCTTCTTCATTTGCGGCTATGTTATAAATATTATTATCTTTAATTTTATCATATGTTTTTATTGCTTCATTCTTTTGAAAAGCTTTATTCTTCTTAAGTACATTATTATTTGTAAATGTATTTTGATTATTAGTTGATGCTCTATTTAAATGGCAGTTAATAGAGCGAGGTGAACAATTAATATTTCCATATCTATTTGGAGGAATGTAATTAGGTATAATTTCATGATTATAATATTTCAATTTATTCATAGTTTGATTTTGGATATTAGCATTTATATTTTGAGTTTTTGAGCTTTCTGGGAAAGGGTTATTTAATAAAACGGAGTTATTTTGTGAAAATGTAGAGGAATTATTGAAACCATGAAAATTATGAAATTCTGAATTATTACGTAGTAAGAAATAAATAGGTATAAGTGGAATACCTCTCGGTAAACAACAACTTAATAAAAGTACTATTAAAATATCCATGCTTTCACCTTACTCAATTAATATATTTAATAAGCGTAGATATCTCTACGCTTATCATCACTTGATTATTATAAACATATAATAATATATTTATTTTTTATTAATTTTGTTACTTATAGAGCCATGTATATGGAAATATATATAGCACTACCTAGTAATATAATTAAAGAAAATGGTATTGAAAAAGCTGCATATTCTTTTAAGTTATAAATATTCATAATATTATTTTTTTCTTCATCGGATACCTTACGATGATATAAATATCTATTAACTTCACTAAGCATTATAGGGCCTCCTGTGGCTGACCAAGGTAACATACTACTTCCAGCAAGAATTCCTAAAGCTAATGGAACGAAAACAAAGTTACTTCCGATTATAGGAATTAATTGTGCACACATTGGTAAGATAGTTGCAGCAGCAGGACCAGCTGATAGGAAGGTTGCAATTAGAAATGAACAGAACAATATGCAAAGAAGAATTAAAATCTTATTATCGCCTGTAAATGAAAGTAGATAATTTACTGCTGTTTTTAATACTCCATAATGCTCTAATACTCCAGAGATCATAAAGAGTGATGAAATAAACACCAATGAATCTGTTACATCAAGGGAGTTTAGTATATCACCAGGATTACCTGATACAAAAATCAATGTAAATCCAATAAAGAACATACATACATAAGAAATAGAGAGATTTATAAAAGGAGCAATGCAAACACCAACAATAAAGAGACCAAACACTATTAATGGCCAATAAAGTCTTTTGAATTTTGATTTTGGAATAATGGCTTTAATATGTGGAGGTGGTTCATGTGGTGGAGGTGGTGTTGGAGCATCCTCATCCTCTGGTAAAGGTGGAAGTGGTGCTAGAGGAGTAGCCTTCAAAATTAAGCTTTTCTCTTTGTTCTTTGTATTATGCTTAAATTTAAATAATTTTATTTTATTTAAATATTTATACCAAAGGAATAAATAAAGTATTAGTAATCCTTCAAATACAGCACATGGTATAAAAAGTTTATTTAGAAAATCAAAAAGTGTAAAGTCTGAATACAAGGTAATAATTACTGCGGGAGTATCAGCCCATGGCAGAGGACAACCACCTATATTTGAAGCTATTAAACAAGCTACTAAAATTGGTGTCACAGGGAATTTAAATTGTCTTACAATGGTTAATACTATAAATGTGAATATAAGAATAACACTTAAGTTGTTCATGAATAAAGATGTAACATACATAACAAGCGGTAGAACAACTATTATAAATGTTTTGCTTCCCTTAGATAATTTTAATAATTTATTTCCTATAGCCTCTAAAAAACCATTATTCTCAAATATTTTCGAGAATAATGCTAAGGCTAAAATCAATAAGACTATTTCTAATGGGAAACTCTTAAATACATCCACGAAGGTGTAACCTTCAAATAAAGTTGTATACATCAACAAGGCGCCAACACCTAAAATTGATATAGCAGTACGATATTTAACTGAAAACACCATTAAAATATAGATGACTAAAATAATGAGAATTGGAATCATAAAATTTGCCTACCTTTCAATATTTTTATTCCATATATTTTTATAAAATATATGTTCAAAATAAGTGTTCAGGGAAAAATATAAAACAATATAAAATTGAAAAGTAGAAAATAAATCTTAAAAGATTTATTTAAAGGACTGTAAATCAGATTTACAGTCCTTTATATATGGAAATTTATTAAAAGAAAAATGCAATAAGATTTTCAGCTATATTAATTATTTTTCCATCTTCTGCCTTTAGAGAAATAATTCCTTCTTTTTCACTAGTGATAACCTTACCTGTTATTACTATTGGTAAACCTGTAATTGCAACAGTAATTGTAGCACCTTTAAAATCATTTGTTAATAAATCATACATTATTAATCACCTCTAATTTATTTATCTTTTTTGTGTTTATCATCTTTATTGTCTTTATCTTTTTTATTATCATCTTTTTTGTGGTCGTCTTTATTGTCTTTATCTTTTTTATCATCATCTTTCTTGTTGTCATCTTTTTCGTCTTTGTCTTTCTTATTGTCATCTTTCTTATTGTCATCTTTATTGTCTTTATCTTTTTTACCATCATCCTTTTTGCTATCATCTTTATTGTCTTTGTCTTTTTTATTATCATCATTATTTGATGAATCATGTTTAGGGCCATGAGGATCTGGTCCCTTTAAGTCTTTTAATGGAGCAAAACCTTCTTTTAAACTTGATAATTCATTGAATGATTCCATTTTACCGAGTTCTTTTAATGGAAGAGAAATATCTTTCAATGAAGAAAGTTCTTTAAATGCACTGTTGGGACCTGCTGTTAGTTCTTTTAAAGGTTTTCCCGCACTTTTTAAATCTTCAAACATTTATTAAAACCTCCTGTTTAATACATAGATTATGAGTTATTTAAATTTACACATAAGAAAATAGCCATATAATAAACTAATCAAAGTGGATCTTTAAGTAAATTTATAAATCTTCGATTTAGTTACTTAAGTTTATCCAATAGAAATTAGTAAATTTAACTAAATCTTAATGAAAGTTATTTAGAAAATTAGGAATATCAAAAAAGTTATAGAATTTACTTACTAAATAAATTTTTATAATAATAGGCTACAATATAAAATGAAACTTAGCATAAAGTGAATTAATATTATTCATACATAAGAGCATAACAATATTTATCTTCAGGTGCTATTTAATGTTAAAATTACATTAAGTATCTAGAAGTATAATGTTATTTATATCTTACTTAGATGAAATTAAGGAGAGTTCAAGTAGGTAGCCATTATCAAAGTAGCCTATAATTTCTCTAATATTTAATAGTGTTTAGAAAAAGAATGCTATAAGTTCATTTGAGATATGAACAATTTTTCCATCCTTTAATTTAAGAGTTACTGTGTCATCACCATTACTTTTTAAAACTTCACCAGTTATTGTTATAGGTAATCCTGTAATACCTAATGTTATAGGTGCACCTTGGTAATTATTTGTTATTAAACTAGCCATGATATAGCCTCCTTTTAACATAATTAAATTGCTTACAATATATGATATAAATTTATACAATAAAATGTTCCGGAATAAGACAAAATAACCAGATACAAATGCTGAAATTTAATAAAAAATATATGATTCAGAAGAAAAATAATATAAAGAATAAATTCGAGTAGAATAAAATTTATTACATGGGTTAGTTACTTTAAAGTGCCTAATTGTGAGTTAATTACTTTAGAATTATTATAAATACATAAGGTAAAACAAGTTATTAAATAACAAAAAGTAAAATCGAAAGATTAAAAAGTAAGGGGATGTAAGTATGAACTTTAATAAAAAAGATACAGCTATAGTACTAGTTGATCCACAAAATGAATTTTTACATGAGATGGGAGCAGGATACCCATTAGCAAAGGATGTTTTGGAGGAAAATAATACTATAAAAAATATAGAAGATTTACTTAAGGCATCAAAAGAGAATGGATATAAGGTATTTGTATCACCACATTATTATTATCCACATGACCATAAGTGGGAATTTGAATCAAAGGGTGAAAAGATGATGCACTCATTAAAAATGTTTGAGAGGAAAGGACCATCTGAAGCAGTAGATAAAAACTCAAGAGCTGATATATATGAATTATTTAAGCCATATATAGAAGATGATGAAACTGTAATAGCTAGTCCACATAAGATATTTGGACCACAAACAAATGATTTAGTATTACAATTAAGGAAACAAAAAATAGATAAGGTGATTCTTGGTGGAATGAATTCAAACATTTGTATTGAATCACATATGAGAGACTTAGTAGAACAGGGATTTGAGGTATATATTGCAAAGGATGCAACTGGAGCACCAGGGGTGGATGCTTATAAAGCTGCAGAAATAAATTTTGATATGCTATCAAGTGGTTCACTAAAAACAAATGATATTATAAGAAACTTAAGATAAATAATAAATTAAATAAGTAAAAGTTAAGTTAGTTAAGTATGTGTTAGTAAAAATAAGTTGAAAAATAAAAGACCGTTGTATAAGAAATTAAAAGTATAGATTAATTTAAAAATGAAGTAATAAATGCTTCCCTAATATTATCCTAATAACAAAATCGAGATAGATATGCAATAAAAATATATGTTAAATTCAAAGCAACAATAGAGTTTCTCACTTCTCTATTGTTGCTTTACTTTATCTAAATTAATATGATTTTTACACAAAGAGTACTGTTAAATAAGTTAATTAGAAAGATCAAAACTTAATTTAAATATATTATGTAAATATATGGAAAATAAATTAAATATGTGTTACAATATTTGGAAATAAACCTAGGGTTAATTTAAGTAAAGTTTTAACTTTAGATATATTTTAGTGAAGATTATTTAGGGGCTGTGTTTGTGTTTGAGAAGATTGAGCGCAGTACTAGTTATCAGAGAAAAGTTTTGTTCGGAGGGGAAAAATGAGAGTTAGGGAGCTTAATTTTTATGGCTCATTAAGCTCTAAGATAATATTAGAGGATGAGTTTAAATGTTATTTAGAAGTTGATTATAAAGATTCTAAGAGTATTTATGTTTACCATAAGGAAATAGAGAAACTTACGGAGTTCACTTCTACTAGTGATATGAGATATAATTTTTTCGTTGATGAACACAGGAAAAATATCTATGAATACTACATAAAAAATAGCTTTTTAATAGTAAGAGAGGTTAGTTTATATGATCCTATAGAAATATTTAAATATAATCTTGGGAGAGGAAGTAAGTTAATAGATTTATTTGCAATAGATAATTATATTTTTGTAAGATATAAAAATAATAAGGATTTCACAAAGGGATTTATTTATTCTGTAGAAGAAACTTTAACTTTTGAGATTAATGATAGGGTATTTCTAGAAACTGTAGGGAAAAGAGTATTTTTCAAACAAGATGATATTGCTTATATGGTAGTTGATGAAAGTTACTATAGTCCTAAGGAAATTATCGATTTAAGGAATAGTTATGGAGAAACTGAACTTACAAGAAATGATATTGTATTATATGACATAAATGATTTAGTTCAATCTGTTATTGAAGGGGAAAAAATAAAGAAAAATTTGCTTATAGATTCTCATGGGAGAGAATATGTAACTTTACTTGGAATTTATGATAATAAAATAGTAGTTTTTCATAAAGGAGTAAAAAATAAATTAATATATTTTTCTATAGATGATAATATTGCTTTTAGAACAGTTAATAAAGAAATAGATGATTTGGTATCAAAGGGTGATTTACTTCTTATATCTAAAAATAAAAATAAGAAAGAAGTTATAAATACTGATAATAATACTATTTATTCTTACAAAGAAATAGAGAAAGATGAAGATATTAAAATTAGAGCTTTTATGGAAGAAAGAATATTAGTTTACAGTAATAATAGTTCTAAAGGACATAAAAATATAAATTTACATGATATATTTACTGGTAATATTAAGAGTTTCAACTGTGATTTTTTAATGATAGATAAAGAGTTAGTGTAGAAAGAAATAAAAATATAAAAAAAATTTATTTTATGATAAAGTTTTCATAAACATGGTCGATAATAAATTTGGGTATGGTATAAAAGCTTGTTGAGAATAGGATATTGTCTAAGGCTTAATTGAGAATTAATTATAAAAAGACAGACTATTGGGGTATAATAGGCTGTTTTTTTATTGGGAAAAATAATATATAGAAAATTTATTCTGTTAAAAGATAAAGAGGATGTATCAAAATTGTAGATACATCCTCTTTATACAATTAAACTCTTTATTAATATTACCTTAAAAATTTTACTGTATAATAAGGTTTAATTATGAGTTAATTTATCTAGTGTTTCCTCAAAGGCTGATAAGATATCTTTATCTACATCTTTACCTAAGGTGGTATACCAATCTTCAAGGATTTCATTAATTATTTTTATATAAGGCTTTCCTTTCTCAGTTAAATAAACATTGAAATTTCTCTTATCTTTTTCATTTTTAACTCTTTTTATCAAATCCTTTTTCTCTAAGGATTGAGCTATTCGAGTGGTAGCGGCTTTATCTACACAGGTATTTTTAACAATAATATCTTGAAGTGCACCATCGTTATTTACTAATTGCTTTAAGTATGAGAATTCAGAACTTGTGATTTCTAATTCAGCAACTCGTTCATTAACGAAGGCATGATATTGCTTTCTAAAAAGGGCCATGTTGTTTACTAAAGTTAAAGCGTTATTATTCAATGTGAATCACCTTCTTAAATTTTATATAATTAAGTCTTCCTTTAATGCAGTATATATTGAACAGATTAATGCAATTAATGCAATTATTACAGCAGCGTAGAAATTGCCTGTAGAATTTTTCATTCCTATGATATTGGCTATACTTTGAAGTATCATAGGTGAAACAAATTCTCCTAAATATAATCCAGTAGTTATTATTAATATAGCTAGGGATGTATGAGTTTTATGAACTATATTTGAAGCAAATAACATTGTGTATGGAATTATAGATCCAAAGCCATATCCACCAAGAATTATTCCAAGCCCAATAGTAAATAAATTATTTCCATATCCTGCAAGAGCAAAACCTATAGCCATTAATATAAATATTAACATAGAATAATATTTTTTTAGTACTTTTATAAATTTTCCAAATAGTAAGGCACTAACTAATGATGAAAGTGTGCTAAGTGAAACTAGGCTAGCCGCAACTGAATCTCCACCTAGATTTTTAGCTTTTATTAAGAAGTCCATGTTAGTAGGAACAGCATAAAATGCTACAAGTGCTAAAAATACTAAGAATGAATATTTAAATACTGATTTATTTAATTTAATTTCCTTAGTAGTATTATGTAAGTTATGTTTTTCTGAAGTATCATTTACTTTTTTCTTAGAAGGTAGATAGAAAATTACTATAAGTAAAACTACTGCAACTGATAAGTAAATTAAGAATGAAACTCTCCAACCTATATTTGCAAGAACCCCAACGATTAAAGTGGAAACAATCCCACCTAAGTTTGTTGAAGCTGTTGAAAATCCCATGAATTTAGCTCTTTCTTTTCCTTCAAAGTATTCTCCAATAAGAACAAGAGACATTGGTGCAGTGATTCCAAGACCTAAACCAAGGATACCTCTAGTTATAAGTAAAGTGTATATATCAGGTGCTATAGCTGAGCATATTCCACCTATTAAGAATAATAATAATCCTATTATGATTAAAAGTTTATCTGACATATATTTTAAAAAGTTAGTGTTTAATAAACTAACTGGTATACATATAAGTGCTGGTAATGTTATTACTAACTTTACTAAAACAGGTGATGCAGATAAAAAATGATTTTGAATCCCAGTTAAAGCAGGAGCCATTGCAGCTGTTGCAATAAGGGATAAAAATGAAATTGATAGTATTGCTATTTTTTCTAAAGCTTTCATTAAGATTTCTCCTTTGTCAAATTAGTTGACTTATCAACTAAAAATAATATAACATTAGATAGTTGATATGTCAACTATTAAATTTAAACTTTATTTAACATAAGTTTATATAGAGTTCTTTATTTTATAAGATAATAAAAATATGGATAATTTTACAATTGATTGGGGGGATTAGAGTGTTTTCAATGGAATTATTGGTGCAAGAAAGTAATAAAGGTGAAATAGGGGAAATGTTAAGGGATTCCATGGGAAAAGATGATAAAATACTTACTGTAATTAGTGGGGAAGAAGGTAAGGATTTTAAGGCTACGTTGGATAAATTTAAAATAAAGAATAATGCTATTTATACAATAGAAAGAAAAATGGTTGAAATAGAGAGATTAGAAAAAGAACTTATGGAAGATGATGAAATAACACATTTTGCAGCAGTGATAAATGGAGAAGTTGATAATCTTCCATTAATGAGACTAGCTAAGAGATATGATAAGATTTTAGTAAATATAGAACAATAAACAATAAAAAAACTTGTAGGTGTAGAACTTACAAGTTTTTTTATTTTAGTGAAATAAATTTAAAGTTAATTTCGAATATATATATGAAAGTACTTTCAAGAGAATTGAGGAGGGGGACAGTATGGCTAAAGACCTAGGATTTATTAAGGAATTAAAGAAGAAAGACCCTAAAGCCTTAGATTATTTAGTTGATAATTATTCAAATCTTATATTTAAAATAGCTAATGGAATTTTAAATGATAGAGAATTAAGTAAAGAGTGTGTTAATGACGTTATATTAAAAATATGGAACAACTCAAAATCCTTTAATAGAGAAGAAAATAAATTTAATTTATAGGTAATGGCAATTAGTAAATATACAGCTATTGATATGTTAAGAAAGGAAAAGAAGCACTATGGAAATGAAGAACTAGATAGTGCAAAAATAACTTATAGTCATAATATAGAAGAAAAAATAATAAATAATGAGGCTATAGAAGGAGTACGGAATCAAATAAATAAAATGAGTGCTGTAGATAAAGAGATATTCTTAAAAAAATTTTTTGAAGAAAAGAGCAGTAAGGAAGTTGCAGAAGAATTAGGGGTAACAGAAAAGTTCATTAATCTTAGAATTTTTAGAGGAAGAAAAAAATTAAAAGAGGGTTTTAGTAATGAGAGGAGTTAGGGAGTTATGGATATAAATAAAATTAATGAGAATTTAGATAATTTTAATATAGATGAACTAGAGCTTTCAGAAGATAATTTATGTGAAATAGAAATAGAAGCAATAAGAAAAGAGGTAAAAAGTAAAATTAAAAAGCCAAGAAAAAGAGGAAAAATAGTTGCAGCTTCAACAGCTATAATAATAACAGGAACTATGTTCACACCAGCTGTAGCAAAGAACTTGCCATTTATAAGTGATATATATAAGGAGTTAGGTTTCTTTGATGGTTACGAAGAGTATACGAAGTATATAGGTGAAAGTAAGAGTGAGAATGGTTATAAAGTGACTATTGATAATATAAGTACTAATGGAGCTAATTTATTAGTAGGAATAAGAGTGGAGAGTGAAAAAGAAGAAATTAAAAATAAATATATAAATTGTTTTACTGAGTTAATAAATAAACCTAAATCTGGTAGTGTAAGTGCTGCATCAAGCTTTTCTTATATAGATAACAAAACAGTAATAATAACTCATAGTATTAATTTATCTGATATAAATCAAATTTCAAGTAATAAAGGAATAAAGCTTGTTATATCAATGTTAGATGAGGTTTCAAATAATAATTTAATGAATGTTTCATTTGATTTAAATGTAGATTTTAAAGGAGCACTTAGTAAATTAAAAGTAATTAATGTAAGAAAAAAATTAAATGATAATATATATATTTATTCATTGAAAGGAACTGTGAAGGGAAGTAATTTAAAAGTAAAGGATACATTAATTTATAATGATAGCAATCCAAATTATATGATAGATCATAAGTATTATTTAAATGTTGATGGAGTAATTCATAAGGTTGATATTAATAATAACTCTAGCTTTGATGATGGTATTGGTAGTTTTAATTTTCCTTACTTAACAGCAGAGGAAATAAAGAGTGCGAAGAGTATAGAATTAATAGTTGCAGAAGCTAAAAGATTTGGAGCAGAAGAGGAACTTGTTGAATTTGAAGAGAGTAGAAAAGGGAGCTTAATTTATCCTAGTAAATTAAAAACAAAGAATGGATTAGAAGGTGAGTTCTATAATGTTGAAATTCATGATAATAAAATAAGATTGCATTTTAAGAGTAATTTTGAAGCTTTAGGAACATTAGGAAATATGACTTTATGGACAGGTGATGAAGAAAAGGAAACTTTAATACAAAATATAGGTATTATAAAAAAAGATGAAAATGGTTATATTCTTGAATTTAATAATGTTGATTTAAATAAGAAAAGTAGGTTGATTACTTATGACAGCAATTTAGATTTAGATAATGTTAAAACAGAAACTATAAAAATAAAATAGTTAATATTTAGGGATTAACTAAGGGATATAAATTTAGTCAAGTGAATAAGGAATAATTAAATATGAATAAAACTTTAAAAAAATATTGATAATTTGTTGATAAATGTAGTATAATGATGACAATCGAATAATATTTAATTCTGTCTGAGTCATTTCAGATAGAAATCTTTTATCAAGAACGGTGGAGGGACTGGCCCTGTGAAACCTGGCAACAACCGATATTTATATAGTCGGAACTGTGCTAAATCCTGCAAGAATTTTATTCTTGGAAGATGAGAGATATAGAGTTTATGAATGTAAATTTGAACGCCAAATTCAAAATTTCAAGACTGTTTCTTATTCTTCTGCGAATAAGAAGTGGTCTTTTTTTATTTGCATAGGAGAAAAATGTACAAGCTATATAGTGAGGAAAAAACAAAAGAGGAGGATAAAAATTTGAAAAAAGGAACAAAAAAACTTACTATGTTTGGATTTTTATTTCTTACTGGTTCAGTATTAGTAGAAATATACGAGTATCCAACCTTCGCAACTAGTGGATTCAGTGCTATATTTTATTTACTAGCAGGAGGCTTTTTATGGTTCTTACCTATAGTTTTAGCAGCTGCTGAAATGGCAACTGTAGACGGATGGGGAGATGGTGGAGTATTTTCTTGGACAGGAAATACTTTAGGTGAAAAGTGGGGATTTGCTCACATATTCTTTCAATTTATGGTCTTTACTATTGGGGCTATAACAATGATTTATTTTATTATAGGTGCTTTGGCTTATGTAACAGGATGGACAGCCTTAAATAATGATCCACTTATTAAGTTTATAGCAGTTTTAGTTATTTTCTGGGCAATAACAGCAGTTCAATTAACTGGTGTAAAAAATACTGCTTTAATAGCTAAAGTTGGATTTATAGGTGGAGTTCTTATACCGGGAGCTATTTTATTTATTTTAGCAGGATTATATATTGCAAAAGGTTTTCCTGTACATGTTGTAATAAGCTCAAAAACTTTTGTACCTGATTTTTCAAAAACAAGTACATTAGTAGTATTAGTTTCATTTATGCTTTCTTATATGGGAGTTGAAGTTTCAGCAACCCATGTTAAGGATATGGAAAATCCAAAAAGAGATTATCCTATAGCAGTAATAATATTATTAATTTTAGCTATTGTTTTAAATACAGTTGGGGCTTTATCAGTGGCAGCAGTAGTACCACAATCAGAATTAAGTCTTAGTGAAGGTGTATTCCAAACATTTTCAGGATTACTTGGACATTTTGGACATTACCAATGGCTTGTTAACATAATAGCACTTTTACTTGCAATGGGTTCAATTGCAGAGGTAAGTTCATGGATTATAGGACCATCAAGAGGATTATCTGTGGCTGGTGAAAGAGGAATATTTCCTAAAAAATTAGCTGAAAGAAATAAAAATGACGTTGCTCCTTATCTTTTAATAATTCAAGGAATTATAGTAAGTGTATGGGCAGCAGTATTAACTTTCGGAGGAGGAAGTTCAAATACTTCATTCTTCATGGCAATGACACTAACTGTTATAGTATATCTTGCAGCATACTTCTTATTTTTATTAGGTTACATAACTTTAGTAATAAAGCATGGCAATTTAAAAAGAAGTTATGAAATACCAGGTGGAAAAATAGTAAAATTAACAGCAGCAATTATAGCCTTAATATTCACAGTAGTTGCATTCTTTATATCATTTTTACCACCAACAGGATTACCAAAACAAAATGTAGAAAGTTACACAATTCTTTTAGTAGTTTGTTTCCTAGTTATAATGGTTCTTCCATTTGTAATTTACTCAATTAGTAAAGTAAGGGGAACAATAGTGGAGGAAAAAGATTCAACAAAAGAAGAGTTAGTAGAACATTTAAATTAATATAATAGGAGGATGTATCAAGTTACGGATACATCCTCTTTGTTTTTTATCTAGCTATATAGCTATCTCGGCAGATAAAAGTAATATAATAAATTCAGCAAAAAAGATAATTTTTAATTTATTATTTTGATAAGATATAATAAAAGTGAACAAAAGAAAAGGAGAAGGTTATTATGAGTAATTTAAACGTAAAAATATTAGAAGCTACATCAAGTGCATTTGGTAGAGAAATGACTGTTTGCCCAGTTCTTATTTATGATGAAGAAAAAGCAGTTTTAATAGATTCAGGTCTTCCAGGTCAATTTGAGGCATTAAAGTCAGAAGTAGAAAAATATATAGATATTAATAAATTAAAAGCTTTAGTTATAACTCATCATGATATAGACCATGTTGGTGCTGCTAGAGAATTTAAAGAACTTTTAGGAAATGATTTTAAAATATATTCAACTGATGTAGAAGCAGACTATATTTCAGGAGAAAAGACTCCATTAAAGCTTGCTAAATTAATAGAAAATGAAGCTAATTTAGATGAGGCTGGAAAAGGTAGATTAAAATTCTTCAAAAAAGGTTTTGATAGTTCTTATGTTAAAGTTGATGAAACTTTTAAAGCTGGTGATAGACTACCAATATTTAATGAAGTTGAAACTTTGGACATGCCAGGGCATACTTTAGGACATATATGTATATATGCAAGAGAACAAAAAACTTTAATAACAGGTGATGCCGTATCTTTAGAAGATGGAAAATTAATTAGAGTTAGAGATGGTGCTCATTATAATCCAGAACAAGCTAAAAATTCATTAGAAGAATTAAGAGGTTTAGATATAGAAAAAGTTCTTTGCTATCACGGTGGAGAATATGTTGGAAAAGTAGATGTTGATGAATTAAAGAAATAATATCAATAAATAAAAAATAAATTTCTTATTACATCTAAGTTAATTATAAGTTTGGAATTTTTAAAAGTTATCCACAATTATTTTTATTAAAATTATCTGTGGATAACTTTTTTTATTTAGAGTTGTGGATAATTTTCGATAATTAATGTTGTGGGTAACTTTTTGAATTATTAATTGTGGATTATTATAATTAAAATGAGGTGATGTATTTGAAATTAGATTATAGAAATAAAATGTTAAAGAAAATTCCAAAAGAATTATTTAAACATAAGTTTATTGAAGAGATAAGTTTTTTTAGAAATGATGTGGAAGAAATACCAGAGGAATTTTTCAACATTACTAGTATAG
Source organism: Clostridium massiliamazoniense (assembly GCF_001403635.1). Lineage (GTDB taxonomy): Bacteria > Bacillota > Clostridia > Clostridiales > Clostridiaceae > Sarcina > Sarcina massiliamazoniense. The sequence goes on along the minus strand of NZ_LN879468.1, from coordinate 1,918,677 downwards.
AGAACCTTAATTTATCTGTCAATAAAATAAAGGAAATTCCTAAGGATATAATAAAACTTAAAAAATTAAAAATTTTAGACTTAGGTTATAATAAAATAGAATTTTTACCTAAAGAGATTTTTGAGTTAGAGGAATTAAGTGAATATTTAAATCTTCATGGAAATAATATAGTTACTATTCCTAAAGAAATAAAAAACTTAAAGAAATTAAGATACTTAAATTTAAGTGAAAATAGAATAAGTAAATTGCCTTTAGAAATTGGACATTTAAAATCTTTAGTTGAACTAAGAGTAAATTCTAATAAGCTAAATGAAATCCCAACAATTTTAGGGGAGCTTTCTGATTTAAGAGAATTACATTTTAAAGAGAATAATATATCTTATATTCCTAGTAAATTATGCAATTTAAATAAGTTAAGAGTTTTAGATATTAGTGATAACAATTTAAAAGAAATACCAAAGGAATTTGAAAACTTACAATCCTTGAGAAGAATAAATTTAAAAAATAATGAATTAAGAGAAATACCTAAAGAAATTGGAGAGATTAAAGGACTTTTAGAAATTGATTTAAGAGGGAATGATATTATCACTTTACCAAAAGAAATACTTAATATCGAAGGTTTAGAAAAGCTAGATTTAAGATGGAATATTAATTTAGAAGCTGATGAAATATTGAGTGAATTAGATAAAAGAGGGTGTATAGTCTATAAATAAATTATACACCCTCCAACTTATTTTAGTGAAACTTATTCTATTATACTAGCGAAACCTTCCCCTAGAACCTCATTAGTTGTGCTAACTGTTATAAAGGCATTTGGGTCATTTTCCTTCATAAATTTTTTTAACATTATAAATTGTCTTCTATCTAAAATAGTTAATATAACGTCATTTTCTTCTTTAGTATATCCACCTTCCCCTTTTAAAATAGTACATCCTCTGTCAATATCCTTTGTTATATAATCAACAACTAAGTCTTTTTTCTTAGTGAATATAAGTAGTTTTTTGCATGATTTAGCTCCATTTATGAATTTATCAATAAAGTTTCCTGTTAAGTAAACACTTAAAAGTCCAAACAAACCAAGTTCTATACCAAAAGTATACATAGCTAAAAGAATAACTACTGAATCAGAAATAAACATTCCCTTTCCTATGTCTATGTGAGCATATTTATTTAAAAGTTTAGCTGTAATACTTGTACCACCTGTTGATGCACCTTGAGAAAAGATAATTGAAGAACCAAGGGCTAAAAGTGCACTTCCGAATATTGAGGCTAATATTAAATTGTTAGTTACAGCATTGGGAGCACCAATTTTCTCAATAATAGAAAGGATTCCAGATAAGCTAAAAGCAGCATAGATACTTTTAACTCCAAAATTTCCTCCTATAAATATAAATGCTATGGCAAATAATATTGCATTGCAAATAAACATGATTATTCCAGGTTCAAGACCAAGTAAATTATTTAAAACAAGAGCTAAACCAGAAACACCACCACTTGCTATATTATTTGGAAAAAAGAAAAATTCAAAAGCTATAACAACTAATAATACTCCTAAAGTAATTATTCCATACTCTTTAAGTCTTTTCATAAAAGTTCCCCCTAACTATTTTATTTTTACGTAGCATTAATAATTTAAAACACAATATATTTTTAATTGTTAAAGATTGGTTGTCAACTGTGATTGGATAAAATTAATATAATTAACATATTATTTAATTTTTTTAAGATTTTGAAGTAGTTTAATAAAAAGGAATTTAAATTAATATTGATATATGAAAAATTATTTTTTAGGTTTAAAAAAGGTTGTGAGTAAGTCTTTAAGTATATAGAGAGTTTTTTATTTTAACATCAAAAGAGGAGAGATATTATGAAAGCAAGTGAATTATTAAAAGAATACAAAAAGAACCAAATTAAAATTAAAAATATAGAAATAGAGATAGAAATTTTTAAAGAAGAAGATGGATTAAAAGCTGTTGAATATAAGGATAACTTATCTACAGCTGGAGGAAATAAAAGTATAGTAGAAAACATAGTGATTAATAATAATTTAAAGATAGAAGCTTTAGAAAAGAAAAAAAGTATATTAGAAAAAAAACAAAGCAAGATATTTAATGTAATAAAAATTCTAAGTGAAGATGAAAGAAAAATTATAGAGTTAAGGTATTTTGATGATTTTCCATATACTTGGTATCTAATTGCAGAGAGATTAAATATGAGCTATGGAGCTGCAAGAGGAATATATATGAGGTCATTAAAAAAGATAGATGCAATTATAAATTGTTAGTTGGATTATAGAAAACAATTTGAGAACAAAAAGTAAACAAAAGAAAGACAGAATATGAATAAAGTCTTGAGTTAAGATAATATCAAGCTAATTAATCATTAGCAAATAAAAATTAATTTTCTAAAGAAATTAGAAAATACCAAGGAGGAAATTTAATATGAGTACAGTAGCAAAAGGATCATCAACAGCCGCAGGAATTTTAGCAAATGGACAACCATTTGGTAGCTCTTTAGCTAATTCAGGAAAGGGTGAAATATTATTAGGAGGTGGAGAAGTATACATTATGCCAGTAGGTGATTTAACAGCTCTACCAGATGACTCTGAAATTGAGGTGGCAGAATATAATGTAGGATACTGCACAGGAGGATTTAAAATAACTTATAAACCAAAACAAACTAGTGTTTATAATCAATACAATCAATTAGTTAGAACATTTACAACACAAGAAGATTTTACAGCACAAACAGGTATATTAACATGGAATGTAGATAACATAGCTAGTTTAAGTAATGCAGAAATAATAGAAAGTAATTCTGAGAAAAGAGTTGTATTCACAGGAAGTGGAGACTTAGAGGTTGTAATATTAAGATTTGTTTACACAAAACCAGATGGAAATAAAATAAGATTTACAATGGTAGGTCAAGGTGGACAAGGATTCAGCATGGACTTTACAGATAAAGCAACATCTATAAATGCAGAAATAACAGGAATTCAGTACTTCAATAAATTCTTAGCTGAATTCAGAGAAGAAGTTTCTTCAACACCAGCAAATTAAAATATTTTTAAAGACACTATTTAAGAAATAGTGTCTTTTTTACTAAAAGAAAGAAGAGGTAATTAATATGAGTAATTCAATAAATTTAGATAATTTTTGTAAGGATTCAATTATAACAATAAAAAATGTGGCATATAACATTCCACCAATTTCATATAAGATAGCAATTAAGTTTGGAAAAATAAAAGAGAATAATTTAGAAGAAGTAATAGAGCTAATTACAGAATACTTAAATACAAATAGAGAAAATATAAAATTTACTGTTGAAGAAATAGAAGCAACATTATCAATGAAACAAATTGCAGAGCTTATGAAATTTATAGTTAATGGAGTAGCAGATATAGAAAAAAACTAAGAATCCCAATTCCAGAAGGTGAAATAGGTTCATTAATAATGAAGAAATATTTTGATGTGGAAGATTGGGAATTAGAAGAAAAGTATTCTGTAATAACTAGTAATATTAAAAGTATTAAGGATTATACTGGACTAAATTTTACAGAAATATCAGAACTACCATACTATTTATTTTGTGTATACAAACGTGATAGTTGGATATATTTATTAAAACAAAGCGAAGATGGTAGGAAATTCTTAAAAGAGTTAAGAGATCTAATGCAAGCTGATCCAGATTATGATGCTTTAAGAAAAGTTGTTAAGCAAGAGCAGGTGAATTAAGGTTAAAATTTATCTTAATATGATTAATAAACTATGCAAGGGGGAATGATATGGATTCAGCTATTTTAAAAATGATAATAAGCCAAGGTATATTTGCTATATTATTTTGTTACTTATTAATATATGTACTAAAACAAAATAGCATAAGAGAAGAAAATTATCAAAATATAATAGACAAGCTTACATCAACTTTACCTGTAATAAAAGAAGAGTTAGAAGAGATAAAAAACAAATTAGTTAATTTAAAGTGATTTAAATATTTAACAATTTTAATATTTAATTTAATACTATTTAATTATTTATTCGATTGCAGAGTTTAATAATATTATTATCATAAGAAAAATAAAGTAAAATTATTTAATTACAATATAAACAAGTAATATGGTAAATAATAGTCAACGTATCTTACTTTTAAAAATATTTCCTATATATAATAATGTTAATAAAAATATTAAATTATATAGGATTGGAGTTTAAGTTGGTGGATAATAAAGAAGTAAATCAAATAGATAAAACAATAGCGGAAATAAAGGAAAAAAATACAAGATTAGAATCTAATAAAATTAAAGATCAAGAAGAGATTTTACTAAATAAGATGCTTGATGAAGAAATAAAAAAAATAAATAATAAAATAAAAAATTCAAAACCTAAATGGATTTTAGAGAATTTTGATGAATTTGTATGTAAAAAATTTGATAATAATAAAGATAAGGTTATAATAGAAGTAAAAATTTTGAAGAGGAAAGATGCTTTTAAATTAGGTGCTTTATTAAAAAAGTTAAGAGGTAAAAACTTAGATAATACTAGTAAAATTAAAATAGTTTGGAGTGATAATTCTAATTATTGGTCATATAAGAATTACCTTGATGAGGATAAAGTTATAGAATTGTTAAAAGGGTGGGTATTTTATTATAATACTAAAATAAGATATGAAAAGATTAAGTTTAATCAAAGTGGATATAATAAAATTATCTATTTTATGGTAAATATAGCAGTTAAACTATTATATATTGTATTAATATTAGTAGTTTTATTAGGTATGATTAAAGTTTTTATAATTGTACAAGGACTTATGTCTTTGATTTAAAGTAGGTAATATAGTAGAAAGAGATTACAGAATAAGTAATTTCTTTTTTTATAGGAGGTGTAGAAATGAATGATGAGGTAGGAGTAGTTGATGAGATAATTAATGATATAAGTAGTAACATTGGTGATATACAATACCTTACGTATACTTTCCTTCCAACAATGTGTAATTATTTAAAAAATATTAATAATAATGTGGATGCTTTAGCGAATCAAATAGTAACGACTAATAAAGTAGAAGAGTGGTTGTTACATGCAGAAAGCAAAGATCCTTATGGAAGTATAATAACATCACTAAGTGAATTAGTAGCAGTTATAGGGGGAATATCTACAATCATTGCTGCTTCCGTGGGAGGAAAAAGATTCTTATCTAAGCTATTAGGTAAGGAAAGTGATGATGAAGATAATAAAAAAATAGAATGTCATTGTGAATGTCATTGTGATTGCTCTGGTGGAGGTAATCCTGGTGGTGAAGATGATGAAGATGATGAAGATAATGAGATTCCTAATGCTTCAAGTGGCGGAGGAGGTAAATTAAGCGAGACAATAGATGAAACTGTAAATTCTCTTGATTCAGCAATGTTAGCAACAAGGGAATTTGCTAATACTTTTGATGGTACTTTACTTAAGGTTTATCTTTATGCAAAAGGAGTGGCTCCTAAAATAGGTGAGACAATTAGTACTCCAATAATAAAAAGTTTATCATCAGTTGAAGTTGCATTAGCGAAATTTAATAAAGATTCAGAGGTTCAATTTAATAAATTTGCTATTAATGCAAATAGTCAAAATGGAAAAATATTAGAAGGATATGTTCTTTTAAATAAGAATATTCTTAATAATGCTACAAAGTTTAATAAAGAATTTATAAAGACTAATAATAGTTTTTATTCAAAATTAGATAAAGATCTAAAAACTCAGTCAGGTGGAGTTATAGCTATTATAAACAAAGGAAACAATGAAATATTACAAGGAAATAACCTTTTAAATAAAGGGATTCTTAATAATAATGTAAAATTCAATAAGGAACTTTTAAAGAATTATAATAGCTTTTATTCAAAGTTAGGTAAAGATTTAGAAGTACAATCAAATGGTATTGTAGCTATTATAGAAAAGGGAAATGGAAAAGTACTATCAGACAATAATATTTTAAATAAAGATTTATTTAATAATACTGCCAAGTCTAATAAAAATATTTTAGGTAATTATAATAGTTTTTATTCAGATTTAGAAAAAAGTACTAGTAAAGGATTAAGTGAAATACCTTTAATCTTTAAATCAATGGAAAATACTTTAGATTCAATAGTTTCCAAAGGTGGAAAAAACCTAAATTCAGCTAATTCAGGTGCATTAGATTTGTTTAATAGAAATACTAAATCTAAACTTAATGATATAATTTCTGATTGGAGAAGTAGAACTAAGACTATTTATGAAATTGCAAATGGACTTGGTAAGAATATAGTTAGAGAATCTTCAAGGTCTATGTCAACAACTTTAGGAACAATAAAAAGAGGATTAAATAGTATAAAGGCATCAATTAGTTCTAACGGAAGTGCTATAAATGGAATAGTTAATGATACTGGAAATAATTCAGTAAGAAGTGTTAATGGAAGTACAGGAAGTATTTCTAATCTTATTGGATCATTTAAAAATTCAGCATTAGGTATAATTGGAGGATTAGCAACTGGAATAACAGGTATTATATCATCAAATTCACCAAGCTGGGTTAGTAGCTTCTCTAGTGGGTTGAATTCTATATCAAATGATGTAGGATCATGGGTATCTGGAATAGAAAATACATTTGATAGAGTTTCAAGCTATATAGGTAGAGTTCTTAGTGGAATCACAGAAAGATCAGATGGAGCAAAAAATTTACTTAATGAAAAAACTATAGAGGCGAATATGCTAGGCTCAGGTGACCGTGATATTGGCATTGGTGATGCTCTGTTTGCAGTTGCTACTATTAATAATACACTAGAATCTACTTGGGATCATAGTAGATTAAGGAAAGGTTCTTCAGCAATATTTGGAGGAAGTAGCGATAAGGGAGTTAATGTGGTTATTAATAGTCCTAAAGCATTAAATCCATTTGAAGTTAGAAGACAGTTAGAACAAACAAGCCGTAATATGGCAAATGGTTTTTATTAGGAGGTGAGAGGTTTTGGAGGTTTTATTGAAAAATCTTAATACTAATGAATTTATAGAATTTGATAATATAAATTATATTTTAAATCAAATAGTTACAGATAACTGTGATACACAACATTCAACAAGTAAAACAATAAAACAAATTGGTGAATATATTACTTCTACTAATGTAAATAGTAGGAGTATTTCTATTATAGGATATATTTTTGCAAATTCTGATTTAGATATGGCTAGCAAGAGAGAAAAGTTGCTTAATATAACTAGCCCATTTAGTGAAGTTCAATTAGTAGTGAATAATAAATATCAAATAAAAGGGAAATGTGATGGATTAGTAAAATGGGCAATAGGATATGATAATAATAATAGTATGTTTGTAAAGTTTATGATAAATATTTTATGTCCAGGGACACTATGGCATAATTTAAATCCTACTGTCGTTACTTCAAATTCCTATATAGATGAATTTAAATTTAAACTATCTATCCCTGAAGAGCAAGGAATGATTTTTGCTGAAAGAGTAAATAATACAATAAGTAGTATTTATAATCAATGTAACGTCGAAGTCCCTATGATTATAACCTTAACAGCACTTAAGGAAATTAGTGGAATAAAAATAACTAATTTAACAACAGGTCAATTCTTTAGCATAGATATAAAAATGAAAGCAGAAGATACTTTGGTGATAAATTCAGAATTTGGTAATAAGTCTGTCCTTTTAAATGGAGAAAATGTAATAGGAACAGTTGATATATTAAATTCAACTTGGCTTATGTTAAATCCAGGTTTAAATGAATTTACTTATGAGTGTAATGAGGGGAATAAATATGGATTTGATGCTCAAATAGAGTATTATGAGTCATATTGGGGGATTGTACTATGATGTGTAATTTAAAAAACTTTTTTTTAACAGTATGGGATACGAACTTTAATGCATTAGGAATTGTAGATAATATAATATCATTACAATGGACTAAACAGTTAAATGAACCAGGAAACTTTACACTGTCAATTCCTCTTAATAGTAAAAATTTATCACTTTTTAAAATTGGAAATTTAGTAACAAAAAGTAGCTTATCAAAAGATGGAGATCTATTAGAACCTTTTGTTATAACTTATGTAAATTTATCAATAGATGATGAAGGAGTTCAAACTCTTCAAATACAAGGTGTAAGTTTACTTAATTGGTTTTCTCAAAGAATTATATCTAATATAGATAAAGATGTAGTAAGTGGAAAAGTATTTGATATTATTAAAGAAATTATATCAAAACAGTGTATAAATCCAGAAGATAGTAACAGAATAATACCTAATTTATCTATCTTAGAAAATGGAAGTTTATTAGAGGAAACAACATATACAATAACAAAATATTCTTCTCTTTTAGACAGTATATCATCAATATGTCAAGCTCATTATTATGGAATAGAAATATTGATGAATTTAAAACAAAAGAATTATATAGTAAATGTTTTTAAAGGTGAGGATAAATCCATAGGGATTTCAGACTCACCTATTATATTTAGTGAAAATTTAAATAATATACTTTCAAATAGTTATATAGAAAGTTCAGTTAATTATAAAAATACAGCATATGTTTATGGAACTATAGATAATAAAAACAATGCAAATGGAGAAAATAAAGAATCAATTATAGAATATCCCATAGATAGTAGCTTTGTGGGATTAAATAGATATGAAACATCAATAGATTGTTCTAATCCAGAGATAAATGGCAAAAAGATAACTTTAACAAATAGTAATTTTGGACAAATTTCAGAAGCTTTAGGATATGAGGTATTAAGTTTAAGTCAAGAAATTAAAAGTTTTTCCGGTAGCTTAAATATAAGATCTAATTTAACTTATGGAAGTGATTTTAAAGTTGGAGATATTGTTACCTGCTTGAATAAGGATTGGGATTTAAACATGAATAGTTTAATTGTTGCAGTAAGTGAAGAGTATTCAGTTAATGGCTTAAATATAGTTATAACTTTTGGGTACCCTTTACCATCTATAATTAAAAAAATAAATTCAGTATATATGAGGAGGCTATAAATATGGCAGAATTAAGTAGTTTTTTTAATGCTATAAAAGAAGAAAATGGAACTTACGATAGGGTATATGATGCTAGTGATTGGGCAGAATATTTTGCGAGTTTTATAGGAAATGGCGTATTTGCAAATCCAGCTAATAGTTTACAAGTACAAGCTGGTACAGGATTAAGTGTTATTGTGAATTCAGGAAAGGCATGGATTAATGGATATTATTATAATAATATTGAGCCTTTAACATTAACTTTAGCAGCATCAAATACATCTTATTCAAGAATAGATAGAGTAGTATGTGAACTAAACTTAAATACAAGAAATATAAAAACTTATATATTAACAGGAACTTTTAGTGCAAATCCAGTAGCACCAGCTATTGAAAATGGAAATAATGTATATCAGTTATCATTAGCTGAAATAAAGATAATGCCTAATGCTATTAATATATCACAAAGTTCAATATTAGATACTAGAGCAAATAATGAAGTATGTGGCTTTGTTGCTGGGGTCATAGATCAAATAGATACTACTGGATTATTTAATCAATTCACATCAGCTTTTGATAATTGGTTTGCATCTGTAAAGGCTGATTATAGTAATGCAGACCTTACCAAACTTTTATCAGAAATAAATTCTATAAAAAATAATTCAGGTAATTATTTAACTGCGAGTTCATCTCCGACAATAAGTGGACAATGGACTTTTTCTAATAATGTGAATATGACTAATAATAATGGCCAAATTACCTTTGAGAATAATGCTGGAAATGGTATTGAATTAGGAACTAATGGAAATACATTTTTTATGGCTAATATGAATACTGGAAACGATTTAATAGGTATGGTGCCATCAAATACTTCTGGAAGTATTGGTAGTGTAAATATTTATGGAGATGTAAGTATGAGCAATCCAGTGACTGTAAGTGATTATTTAGAATTTGCATTGAATTCTAGTACAAATCCTACAGCTGGGATTGAAATAAACAGTTCAAAAGAATTTATTATATATAATAATAATACTAACAATAGTATTTTAGGATTTACGCCAGTTACATCAGGGACAGATACATTAAATATATATGGAAACTTAGACATACAATCTAATGTAACTATGAACGATGAAGTAACTATAGATGGAGAACTTCTTGTAAATGATAATATAGAATTTGCATTAAATTCAAGTACAAATCCTACAGTTGGCATGGAGATAAATGGTTCAAATGAATTTGTTATATATAATACAAATACAAATAATAACCTTTTAGGATTTACACCAGTTACATCAGGTGAAGATACTCTTAATATTTATGGAAATGTAGTGACTGGATATATAAAATCAAATAATATTGATGTCGTTGATACTATATCAACAACAGCAATAGATATTAATGAATGTTTAAGAGTAAAAGGTCAAAATTTTATGAATACAGCAGTAAATCAAAGTGGAACTTCTTACACAACATCAGGAGAACCAATACAATATGTTGTAAATGGATGGTATTGTAGCCCGTATTTATTAACAGAAACAACAGCAACTGATTGTGGTTTCTTTGGAGTAATAGGTGTAAATCTTACTAATGAAAATGGAATAACAGTAACAGAAGATATTACTATTGATTTAAATGGATCTCCATTTGCTAATGCACACTTAAGGACAGCTATGGGGGTTAATGTTCCTTTTATTCAAGTACAAGCAACAACAACACCATTTTATATAAGTAAGATAAATGACTCATCAATTACTATAAGTATGGATAGTTCTAGTGAGTACTTAACCGAAACTTATGTTAGATTAATAATTACAAACTAATAGAAAGGAATATAATCAATATGAAAAATTTAGTTTTATACAATAGTAAATTAGAAATAAAATCATTATTAGCAGATTTTAATGGAGATTTAAGCGGTGGAGTATTTAATAATGAATTAAAGTATATAGAAGTAACTGATGAACTATTTAATAATTTAGTTAAGGAATTTAAAAAATTAATATTATTCAAAAGTAATCCAATAGAAGGGCAAGTATTAACAATAAAAGATTTTGTATTTAAAGAGAGACCAGCACAACCACCAAGACCATTAACTAAAGAACAAATGATTGGAAGAGTACTTTGTGAGTTACAATTACAATCGCAAATAAGTAATAATAAACAAACTGCATTAAGTAATTTAGTAGATAATATGGCTAGTGAAAATAAAAAATTAAAAGAGCAAAATAGCATTTTATTAAAGGAAATTCAAGCTCTTGGACAAGTTGTAACATCAATGGAATTAAAAAAATAATAAGAATTTATTTAGGAGGAAATAATTATGAATTTTGAAACATGGAAAGAATTTTATCAATGGGGAATGGCTACAAAAGAACAATTAGTAGAAGCAGTTAGTGAAGGGTTATTAACTTCAGAACAATATAAAGAAATTGTAGGAGAACCTTTAGTAACTAATACTGAAGCATTTAGAAAGTTTTTTTAAGTAGTAAATAAAAAGATTAAAGGAGCTATTGTAAATTTACAATAGCTCTTAATTTATTAGGAGGAAAATATATGAATAGAATAATTTGTACTAAATTATTAAAAGAGAAAAATGGGAAAATAGATATTAAATCAATATTAAATTTAATACCTAATGATATAGAAATTTTTCTTTTTAAAAATAATTATGGGATTTGGCTTCAAACTGTACCATTAAATGAAGAATTATATGATGCTTGTAAGAAGTTATTAGGTGATTTAGTTTATGAGAATGAAAATGGTGAAAATAATAGAAGTAATATATCTGACAGATTTGGATATATAATAAGTGAAATTGGTTTGAATGTAAGAAAAAATGATAGTGTATATTCTGATATTATATCAGTTTTAGATTTTGGTCAAAGATTTAAAATTATTGATGAAGTAGGAGAATGGTATAAAATTTCATCTCCTGAAATTGGATATATAAGTAAACAATATACAAATATTGAAACAAAAGAAATAAATCAAGTATCAAATGAGTTAATTAAGTTTACAGCTTCTTGGGAAGGTTTTTCATCAGTACCTTATAAAGATGCAGGAGGAAATTGGACAGTTGGCTTTGGGGATTGTACATATAATACTAAACCTGCACCAGTAACATTAGAAGAAGCTATGAGTGACTTGGAAAATACATTAAATTCTTTAGCAAAAGAGGTATTTTTAATAACTAAAGATTTAAATTTAACACAGTATCAATTTGATAGTCTTGTTGACTTTTCATATAATTTAGGGATAAATGCGTTAAAGAGAAGTGATTTATTACAAAATATTATTGAGTGTTTAGATAATAATATAATAATTAATGATTTTACAGCGTGGAGTTATTGTGATGGAAAAAAATTATGGGGTTTAGAAAGACGAAGATTAGCAGAAGCTAATATGTTTTTATATAGGAAATATATAAATAATTAATAGATTGGAGGTAAATTGAAATTATGGATTTTTATTTGACAATTTTATTAATAACTTTTATTATTTTTATTTGTATAATTTTCTTAATATATAATTTAAGTGCTACAGCTAAAAATATTCCATCCTTAAAATATATAGATAAAAAATTTGAAGAAATATTGAGTATAAGTGATAATATATCTAAAAAAGTAGATCCAAGTAGTGATGTATCTAAAATATTAGATGTGATAACTACAACAATAAATATTCTTAAAAATGATAATATTAATGAAGAAAATTTTGTTAATAGAAAGTATGACGTGATTGTAGCAATACTTGAAGCTATGGATATAGTAGTAGATAATAATGTTGCAAAAATTATAATAAATAAAATTGAGAAAGATATAAAAATAACTAGAGCGAATGGATAATGCATCCATGAAAAATATGTAAAATGAAAAATAAGCTATATTCATGAGTTTATCATGGATATAGCTTATTTTTATTTATAGTAATTTAAAGGAAGGTGGATATATTATGAAAAATGATACAATCAGAGGATTAATTAAATTAATAAGAAATAATGATTATTATAGTTTTCAAAAATTATTATCAAAGTATAGGGATATATTAAAGGGATATTCTTTTTTTATTCCTGCAAGTGATAGCTATGAAGAATTAGAATCTTATTTTTGTGAATTAATTTTAAAATTAAATTTAGATAATTTTGAAAATGATAAAGCAATAAGATCTTATATTAATATTTCACTAAAAAGATTTATGTGGAGAAGAAGTAATTATTATGTTAAAAACAATATATTTAAGGAATTACAGAAAAATAACTTACAAGTAGAAACAATTGATGAAAATTTGATGTTTTATGATATTATAAGAAATTTAGATGAGAAAAGTAAAAAGCTCATTACATTAAGATACAAAAGTGATATGACTTATAAAAAAATTTCGAATTTATATGGAGAATCACCACAAAATATAAAAAAAAAGTTAAAAAAATAGAGAAAATAATATTAAAAAATATAGAAATAAAGAAATAAAGTTAATACCTAAATATTATTAAAGAAAGTCCCAATAATACAGGATACTTAGTAAAAGTAGAAATTAAAAATAAATGATTAAAAAAGTATAGTATCAAATTTAGGATTAATAGAATAGTTTATATTAGATTATGCTTTTTTAAGACATAGAGGTTATGTATTGTCAGAAAAAGTCGAACGAAATTTATTGAGTTATTTATTACTATATTATATATTATAATTAACAATTAAAAATAATAATTAATAAGGGGTTTGATTTTATGGTATCACGAAGAGAGTTGAAATCAAGGGCAAAGATTCAACTTAATAATAATTTATGGGTATGTATAGGAGTAACTTTATTTTTTATTTTATTATCTGGATTAGAAAGTTTTCTAAATATAAAATATCCTGATACTGCAGTTTATACAGGTTATAATATTTTTATTATACTTACCAGTGGAGCATTCTCAATTGGATTATGTAGATTTTTAATTAATGTAGCTAATAAATATAATCCTAAGTTTACAAATTTATTTTCAGGATTTAATATTTATTTAAAAACTTTAGGTTTATATATTTTAATATCACTTTTAACAGTTATAGGAATGGTATTATTAATAATTCCAGGTATTATAATAGCTTATGGTTTATCTATGGCACCATATATTTTGGCTGATGATAATAATAAAGGAGTAATAGAAGTTTTAAAAGAAAGTTGGGCAATGATGAAAGGTCATAAGTTTGAGTACTTTGTATTGGATATTAGTTTTGTATTATGGTATTTATTAGGAATTATAACCTTTGGATTAGCTTATATATGGATTATACCTTATGTAAATTTAACACAAGCAAATTATTATTTAGAGTTAAAAAATAATTATAAAAAAGAAATATTAGAATAATATATAGGGCTTAAAAAAAGGGATGTATCTGTAATTTTGATACATCCCCTTGTTATTTATATTAATTATTTAGTGTAGTTATCGAAGTATCCTTTGATATATATCATAGGAGTTCCTTTATCTCCACTTCCAGATGTTAAATCAGATAAAGAACCGATTAAATCTGTAAGTCTTCTTGGAGTAGTTCCTTGAGCTTCCATAGCTCCAACAAGGTCATCCTCTTTGTTTTTGATATATTCAGAGATTGCATTTTGAAGCTCTTCTCCTCTTAAATCAGCGAAGTTATTATCAGCTAAGTATTTAAGCTTAACTTCGTTTGGAGTACCATCAAGACCTTTAGTGTATCCAGGTGAAACAACTGGGTCAGCAAGTTCCCATATCTTTCCTACTGGATCTTTAAATGCTCCATCTCCATAAACCATTACTTCAACAGTTTTTCCTGTTTTCTCTTTTATTGAAGCTTGAATTCTTTCAACTAAAGCTTGTGAATCTCTTGGGAAAAGTTTAACACTTTCTTCAGTTGATTTGTTTGAACCTAATAGACCGTAATCTGCATTGTATCCGCTACCATCTATTGATTTTGATAATATATCATCAAGGCTGTAGATTTTTTCTCCGCCATTGTTCTTTAATATTTTTTTAGTTCTGAATCTTGTATGTATATCACAAGTAAGAACATTCTTAGTATAGTCTAAGATTGTTTTGGGATTGTTTGAGAAGATAACTTCACATTCAACACCATACTCTTCGATTAATGATTTGTAGTAATCTACATAATCAATTCCTGTGAATCTATGTTTTTTGTAACCAAAATGCTTACGGAAGTCAGCTTCAGTTAAAACATCACTCCAAGGATTTATTCCTTTTTCATCTAATTCTTCTATATCAACTAAGTGGTTACCAACTTCATCAGATGGATAGCTAAGCATTAAAACTATTTTTTTAGCTCCTTTTGCAATACCACGAAGACAGATAGCAAATCTGTTACGGCTTAATATTGGGAAAATAACACCTATAGTATCATCACCGAATTTTTCATTAATATCCTTAGCTATATTGTCTATTGTTGCATAGTTACCTTGAGCACGAGCAACGATAGATTCAGTGATAGTTAAGATATCTCTATCTTCAATTTTAAACCCTTCAACTTCAGCGGCTCTTAAAAGAGTGCTAGTTGCGATTTCGTCAATTTTATCTCCTTCATTTATAATAGGACAACGTAATCCTCTAACAACAGTTCCAACTACTCTTTCCACTATAATCTCTCCTTAAAATTCAAATAATAATTACATATATACTTTAATACAAATATATGGTATAAGTAAAATAAATAGATTATATATTAGATATAAGGAGGACTTATATGATAGGAAAACTGGACCTCTATAAGGTTTTTTATGAAGTGGGTAAGGAAAAAAGTTTTTCAAAGGCTGCTAAATCTTTATATATGACACAACCAGCAGTAAGTCAATCTATAATGCAATTAGAGCAAGAAATAGATACTAAGCTTTTTATTAGAACACCAAGGGGAGCTGAATTAACAAAGGAAGGTGCAATTTTATATGAATATATTTTTTCTGCCATGAATTTAATAAATACGGGAGAAGAAAAAATATATGAGGCAAGAAATTTAATAATGGGAGAATTAAAAATAGGTGTAGGAGATACTATATCTAGATATTTTCTTTTAAAGTACTTGGAAAAGTTTAATAAGTTATATCCAAATATAAAATTAAAGATAATTAATAGCACCACTTTGCAACTTTGTAATATATTAAAATCAGGGAAATTAGATATAGCTATTTGTAACTTTCCTATTGATGATAATGATTTAGTGATGAAAGAAACTATGGAAATAGAAGATATCTTTGTTTGTGGTGATAAATATAAAGAAAACTTTAAGGAAAAAATAGATTTTAGTGATTTGATGGATTATCCTTTAATTTTATTAGAAAGAGAGTCAAATTCAAGAAGATATGTTGAAAAACATATATTGTCTAAGGGAATAAAAATAACAGCAGAAATAGAGTTAGGTTCCCATGACTTATTACTAGAGTTTGCAAAAATTAACCTAGGAATAGCTTGTGTTATAAAGGAATTTTCACAGGACTACTTAAAAACAGGTCTATTACATGAGATAGAAACTAAAGAAAAAATCCCAAAAAGAAGTATTGGTTATTGCTATTTAAAGAATCTTTCATTATCTCCAGCAGCAAAAAAATTTATTGAAGTTTTAGAGGAAGAATAGGGTTATAAGGGAGAATACTAAACTTAAAATAAGTTTAAGTTAATAAATAATTGATTTTAAAGAATAATTTTTATTGCCCTAATAAAGTTGAAATTATATAATTTATATATAACCTATGGAAATAAAATACTTAATATGATAGGGGGCTTTTTTATGGAAAACAAAATAAGAATAGGGATAGTTGGTTATGGAAACTTAGGTAGAGGTGTTCTTAAATCTGTAGCTCAAAATCCAGATATGTCTGTTGAAGCAATATTCACAAGAAGAAATAACGTAGAAGTTGAAGGCTTTGGACCTGCAACAAATATTTCTGAAATTGAGAAGTTCAAAGATAAAATTGATGTAATGATACTTTGTGGTGGTTCTGCAACAGATTTACCAAAACAAGGACCAGAAATTTCTAAGTATTTTAATACTGTTGATAGCTTTGATACTCATGCAAAAATACCAGAATACTTCGAAGCTGTTGATAAATCAGCAAAAGAATCAGGAAAGCTTTCAATAATATCAGTAGGCTGGGATCCAGGTTTATTCTCATTAAACAGAGTATATGCTGAATCAATACTTCCAGAAGGAAAGACTTATACTTTCTGGGGCAAAGGCGTTAGCCAAGGACATTCAGATGCTATAAGAAGAGTTGAAGGTGTTAAAAATGGTGTTCAATACACAGTTCCAAAAGAAGAAGCTTTAGAAAAAGTAAGAACAGGTGCAAATCCAGAGTTAACTACAAGAGAAAAACACTTAAGAGTTTGTTATGTAGTTTTAGATGAAGGAGCAGATAAAGAAAAAGTTGCTAATGAAATAAAAACTATGCCAAACTACTTTGATGAATATGATACAGTTGTGAATTTCATATCAGAAGAAGAATTCAACAAAGAGCATAGAGCAATGCCTCATGGTGGATTTGTAATTAGATCAGGAAAAACAGGAGCAGGAAACAACGAAAAAATAGAGTTTTCTCTTCAATTAGATAGTAATCCAGAATTTACATCATCTGTTTTAACAGCTTATGCAAGAGCTATTTATAGAATGGCTAAAGAAGGAAGAAAAGGTGCTATTACTGTATTTGATGTAGCTCCATCATACCTTTCAACTAAAAGTGCAAGTGAATTAAGAAAAGAATTACTTTAAGATTTAACTTTATTCCTAATGATACTAAATAGAGTTAAATAATATTTAAATAAAAGCTAAATTGATTAAACTATCATAGTTATTAAAGGGTAGTTTTAAATCAATTTAGCTTTTTTAGTTACACTATTCAAAAAGTTTTTTTATTTCATCTAATTTTTCAAGTCCTAGTTTATATCCTTCTTCATAGGAATATTGAAGTCTTGAAACATTTTTTTCAAAACTCTCTACAACTTGTTCCTCTGTAGGTCTAAGAATAATTGCCTTACCTTGTCTTTCAAGTTCTTCACAGAAAGCAACTGTTTCATTATAAAGTTCATGTCTGTTAAGAAATCCACCAACAAGATTAGGATATCTTCTTTTCATGACTCTAGATGCCCAAACATTTTTTTTCTTTAAATCAAGTTTGAAACCTTTTGGTCTAGTAAGAAGTATTAAATGTTTTTCATTACCATCAGCTATGGCTTTTCTTATAGGAATAGGGTCACAAATTCCACCATCAAAGTACTTTTGACCATTAACTACAATTGGTGGGAAGAATATAGGAATAGCACAGGTTGCTCTTAACATTTGACACTTGTCATCTAAGTCTTTTCCATCAAGGTATTCAGTTTTTCCTGTATCTGCATTGGTGACACCAACAAGAACCTTACCCTCATATTCTCTATAAGTCTTCATATCAAATAAGTTTATTTTATTTGGAACTTCATCAAATATAAAATCAAGTCCAAATAAGCTTTTGCACTTAAAATAGTTTCTCCATCCTAAATATCTGTGGTCGTTTCTGTATTGCTCTAAGATAGTTAGGTTTCTTCTTTTTTGTTTAGATATGTATGAGACACCATTAGTAATTCCTGCTGAGACACCAATACAATATGGGAACATTACATCATTGTCCATTAGAGCATCTAATATTCCAGCTGAAAAAATTGGTCTAAAGGTTCCTCCTTCTAATATTAAGCTTGGCACGTTACATCATCCTTTAACTTTAGTTTAGTAAATTATTATCTAAAAGTGAGAATTTTATTCAAAAATAACAGGAAATATTAAAAAAAATTCTTAACAAATTACCTGCCAAAATTCAATGAACTTTTTTAGATACATGAATATTTTAACATAACTTAATAATTGTTTTAAATTTCATTAATTATATTTAAAAGTGTTTAAGCAAGGCAATATATAAGGAACAACTTGATTTTAATTAAACATAAAAGGAAAAAATGTTAACAAAATCAAGTGAGAGTTAGTAAAAAGTTTACTATTTATAAATATATAGTACAAAAAAAGGAGTTAATATAATAATAACATCATAAAGAAAAACGGGGAATTTTGACAAAAATCAAGGGGGAGTATGAATGTCTTACAAATTTTTAATGGATATAGCCCTAATTTTATTAAGTACTAAATTATTCGGAATTATATCAAAGAAGTTTAATATGCCACAGGTTGTTGGTGCTTTAGTGGCCGGAATAGTTTTAGGACCATCAATGCTTAACTTAATTCAAGAAACAGGTTTTATCCATGATTTATCAGCTTTGGGTGTTATAGTATTAATGTTTGCAGCTGGTTTAGAAACAGATATAAAAGAATTAAAGAAAACTGGGGTTGCATCTATAATTATAGCTATTTTAGGTGTTGCTATACCTCTGGCTGGAGGGTTTATAGTTGCAAATGCTTTCCATGTGGGAGTAGGAAATAATAAACTTTTACAATATATATTTATAGGTGTTATTTTAACAGCTACATCAGTTAGTATTACAGTTGAAACTTTAAAGGAATTAGGAAAATTAAGTACTAAAGCAGGAAACACAATATTAGGAGCAGCTCTTATTGATGATATATTAGGGATTATAGCCTTAACATTAATAACTAGTTTAGCTGATCCAACAGTTAAAATAAGCATGGTTTTAATTAAGATATTAGCTTTCTTTGTTTTAGCGGGAGGATTTGGATATGTATGTCACAAATTATTTGAAAAATGGGTGTGTAGAACTCCAAATGATAGAAGACGTTATGTTTTAGCTGCTTTTGTAATTTGCTTAGTTTTAGCATATGTTGCAGAAGAATTCTTTGGGGTTGCAGATATAACAGGGGCTTTTATAGCAGGTCTTATAGTATCTAATACAGTAAAAACAGAGTATATCAATGAGAGGTTTGAAACATTATCATATATGCTTTTATCACCTGTTTTCTTTGCAAGTATAGGTTTAAAAGTTTCATTTGCTTCTATGAATGGGTCACTTTGGTTATTTACTATAGTAATAACTATCGTAGCAATTTTAACTAAGATAATTGGTTGTGGAATAGGAGCTAAACTATGTAAGTATACCAATAAAGAATCATTACAAATAGGTTCAGGAATGGTGTCTAGAGGAGAAGTAGCTTTAATAGTAGCAAGTAAAGGTATTGCAGTTGGATTAATGACAAATTCATTACTTCCACCATTAGTTATATGTGTTGTAATAACAACAGTAATAACACCAGTATTATTAAAAGTTGCTTTTGCAGAAAGAAAAGAAAAAGAAGGTAATGAAAGTTTTGCTTAGAAAAAAGCTTAAGTTAATATATTTATAAAAAGTAGAGGATGTATCAAATTATAGATACATCCTTTCTATTTCTCTGCCTTTTATCTAGATATATAGGTTCATCATTGGTGGTCACTCACCTACGTAAAGAAGCTCTAATATTTTTTTACAACAGTTTATAAAATTTCCAAACTCACTTTGTTCAAACAATGGAATTTTTTTACGAAACTATTGTTCAAAAATAAAGAGCTTCTAATACTAGTTCAATGGTCACAGCATTTTGTACCTATATAGCTATCTCGGCAGATAAAAATAATATAAATTAAGGTGCTGAGTTGATACAGTACCTATTTTTTTGATACTTTTAAATTTAAGTAATTCTAAGCAATGATAAGTATATAACAAATATTTGATGTAAAATAATGGTAAATGGATTGTGGTGAGTATATTAATGATATTTTGAACTTTGAGGAAGAAATATTATAGATATATAATTACATCTATAGGAGAATAAGAAGGGGGGAATTTAGGTGTTAACACATAAATTTTTATTTGATATAGCTATAATACTATTAAGTACAAAGCTATTAGGACTTGTAACAAAGAGAGTTCATTTACCTCAAGTTGTAGGAGCTTTAGTAGCGGGAATTGTTTTAGGACCAGCAATGCTAGATGTTTTGCATGAAACTGATTTTTTACAACAATTATCTTCTTTAGGTGTTATAGTTCTTATGTTTACAGCAGGTCTTGAAACAGATATAAAAGAATTAAAAAAGACTGGAGTAGCATCATTTATTATAGCTTTAATGGGGGTAATTGTACCTTTAATAGGTGGTTTTTTATTAGCTATGTTATTTAATAAAGGTTCATCAACTGAAGTAATACTTCAAAACATATTTATTGGGGTAATTTTAACAGCAACATCAGTAAGTATAACAGTGGAAACTCTAAAGGAATTAGGTAAGCTTACTACAAAGGCTGGAAATACAATTTTAGGTGC
Source organism: Clostridium massiliamazoniense (assembly GCF_001403635.1). Lineage (GTDB taxonomy): Bacteria > Bacillota > Clostridia > Clostridiales > Clostridiaceae > Sarcina > Sarcina massiliamazoniense. Next base: position 1,897,424 of record NZ_LN879468.1, on the reverse strand, counting down.
AGCGTTAATAGATGATATTTTAGGAATTATAGCATTAACTTTAATTACTAGTTGTGCAGATTCATCTATAAGCATAGGAATTGTAATTCTTAAAATAGTATTATTTTTCATTTTTGCTGCTGTATTAGGAATCTTATTACATTATTTATTTGGCAAGTGGGTAAAAAGATATGATGAAGATAGAAGAAGGTTTGTAATAATATCTTTTGTAATATGTTTATTACTTTCTTTTATAGCTGAAGAGTTTTTTGGAGTTGCTGATATAACAGGAGCTTTTATAGCAGGATTAATAATATCAAATACAGAAAAAACAGGTTATATTAATTCAAGGTTTGAGACTCTATCTTATATAATGTTATCACCTATATTTTTTGCTAGTGTGGGAGTTAAGGTGGAACTTGGAAGTATGACAACAGAAATGATAATATTCACTTTAATATTAATAGTGGTAGCTATAGTAACCAAGATAATAGGATGTGGGTTAGGAGCTAAACTTTGTAAATATAACAATAAGGAAGCTTTACAAATAGGTGTAGGAATGATTTCAAGAGGTGAAGTAGCATTAATAGTAGCAAGTAAAGGGATTGCAATTGGGTTAATGTTAGATAAATTTTTAGCACCTGTAGTTTTGGTAGTTGTTGTAACCACAGTTATAACACCTATATTATTAAAATTAATTTTCAAGGAACAGAAAATAAGAACAAATTAAAAATAAAATTTTAACAAAATCAAAAAAGTTAAAAAATTTTTTTTATAAAAATTTCTTTATTTAAAGGATAAATTGTTATTAAAAGTAGTGTTTTAGTGATGGTTTAATTTTAGTAAAGAAATTTTTTTAAATAATGAAAAGAAACCTTAAAACCAAAGTATGAATATTAAATAAAATAGTTTAATTGTAAACTATTTTTTGTTAATATAAAAGATGGATAATTACTTCTTTTAAGGCAAAAACTAAATAAAAAGTAGAAGTTACATAATAAAAATGATTAGATGTTTTTCTTTGAAATATGGAGGTGAATAACTTATGAAAAATGCTTTGAAGGTCTTTCGAAGGGACCTTAAAGGTATGATTAAGAACCCTATAGCTATTTTAATGATAGCAGGAATATGCATAATTCCATCTTTATATGCATGGGTCAATATTAAAGCAGCTTGGGATCCTTATACAAATACACAACAAGTACCCGTAGCCGTAGTAAATACAGATCAAGGTGCTACTATAGCAGGAAAACAAATAAATGTAGGGGACAATATAGTTGCACAATTGAAGACCAATAAGAACTTAAATTGGCAATTTGTTAGTCCAGAACAAGCTAAAATAGGATTGGCATCGGGTGAATATTTTGCAGAACTCGAAATACCGTCGAACTTTTCATCAAATTTAGCAACATTAACAAGTGATAATCCAGTGAAACCAGAACTTATATATAAAGTAAATACAAAACTTGGTCCTGTTGCTAACAAGATAACAGAGGTAGCCCAACAGAATTTATTAGGTCAAATAAAAAGTAGTGTAATGTCTACTATTAGCCAACAATTATTTACTGTCTTAAATACTTTTGGGGAGAAAGCTGCTAAGAATAAGAATGAAATTATAGCATTAAAAGAAGGTATTATAAACTTAAATACTAATATGGGAACTGTTACTACAGCTTTAAATAATGTTGGAAGTAGTTCACAAAGTTTAACTTCATACTTAAACACAATTAAAAGTACATTACCAGAGTTAACTAGTGGACTTAATCAAGTTCAAAGTAATACAAGTAACATAGCTTCTATTGCATCAAGTACTAAAAACTTAATGAATACATCCTTAAATAATGTTCAATTAAATTTAACTCAAGCTCAAGGAATATTAAATAATGTTAGTAATTTACTTGGACAATTAAAAGGAAATGTAGATACAGCCCAAGCGACTTCATTATTAAATAGAATATCATCTGATATAGATTCAATGAATAACGGAGTATCAGCTAATATAAACTTCTTAAATAGTGTTAGCCAAAGTACTGGCAATACATCCGTAGCAGGATTAGTAAATCAATTAAAGGATGTTCAAGGTGCATTAAATCATGAAAAAGCTGTTGTAAGTGATGCGCAAAATAGTGTATCTAAAGGTGGAGCTTTAGCATCATCAACTTTAGGTTCATTACAAAGTGCAACATCCAATGCATCAAATAATATAGGTGCTGCAATTAGCAACTATAACAATAATGTAAAAGGTAACTTAAACACTATAAGCAATGGTTTAATATCTGCTACAAACGATGCAACACAATTAATAAGCCAAACTCAAGGTTTAGGTCAAAAAATAGAAAATGTTATAAGTACAGCAAGTCAGGGTAGTCAATTAGCAGGAAGTACAGCCACTCAATTAAGTAATGACTTAAGTCAATATAAAGATTTAATAAGTCAATTAAGTAATAAGTTATCAGCTTTAAGTGATAATGATATAAATCAAATGATAAGTGTTTTACAAGGTAATCCAATGTTAATGGGAGATTTCATATCTTCACCATTTAATTTTAAACAAGAATCAATCTATCCAGTTGCAAACTATGGTTCAGGTATGACACCAGTTTATAGTGTTCTTGCTTTTTGGGTTGGAGTGTTATTATTAACATCACTTCTTAAAACTGAGTCAGCTTACTTTGAAGGTATTGAAAGAATGACAAGTAGAGAGAAGTATTTTGGAAAAATGCTAACATTTGTATTCCTTGGTTTTATTCAATCATTAATAATAGCCTTAGGAGATAAATTCTTATTAGGGGTGCAAACTGTAAATTTACCTTTATTTATGGGAATATCAGTACTAACAGGTATAGTATTTTCAATAATAATCTTTACAATAGTTTCTCTATTTAGAACTATGGGGAAAGCTGTTTGTATAGTATTAATGGTTGTTCAATTATCAGGAACAGGTGGAACTTATCCAATACAAGCATTACCTAAGATATTTAGAATGCTAAAACCTTTCTTACCATTTCCTTATGGAATTGAGGGAATGAGGGAAGCTATAGGTGGACCTTATTGGCCAAATACAATTAATGATATAGTAATTTTAACAATATTTGGAATAGTATTTGCACTATTAGGATACTTCTTGAAGCCACGTACAGAAGGTTTCTTTACTAAATTTGAAGAGAAATTTGAAGAATCTGGTATAGCAGAATAGGCTAAGAGAAGTGAGGTGAAGAACATATGAAAATATTTAAGATATATAAGAAAAATCTTAAAAATATACTGAAAAATCCAGCAGCTTTAGTTGTAGTTTTAGGACTTTGTATAATTCCTTCACTTTATGCTTGGATTACTTTAAAGGCTAACTGGAATCCCTATGTTGATACAGGGAATGTTCCAGTAGCTGTAGTAAATGAAGATAAAGGAACTATTATAAATAACCAAATAGTTAATGTTGGTGATCAAATCGTAGATCAACTTAAGCAAAATAAAGATATCAAATGGACTTTTGTTGGTGAGGCAGTTGCAAATCAAGGATTAAAATCAGGAGAATACTATGCAGTAATAGTAATACCTAGTGATTTCTCATCAGATTTAGCAACATTATCTACTGGAACACCAGTAAAACCTGATATAATATATAAAGTTAATGAGAAAACCAATGCTATAGCTACAAAAATAACTGATATAGCAGCCAGTCAATTACAACAACAAATCAAGGAAAGTTTTGTTAAGAGTGTAAATGAAGCTATTATAAAAAAGGCAAATGTTGTTGGTGGAGAAATAAAGAAAAATGAGCCAATGATATTACAATTAAAAGATGTTATAGCATCTACTAATAATAGTATTGGTAAAATAGAGCAAAACATAAATGGAGCTACAGTTAATGTAAATGAATTAAGTAGTTATTTAAGTAATATTCAAAATAATTTACCTACAATAACTAATGCCATAGACTCATTACAACAAGTAACAGGAGCAAGTCAGGCGCTTATTCAATCAACTAAAAATACTGTTAGTAATGCTAATAATAATATAAACAGTAATATAAGTCAGATGGAAAATACCAATACTCAGCTTCAAGGCTTTATAAGTAGTTTAAAGGAACTTAATGCTACAGCAAGTAATAATGAATCTACAATTCAACTTGTAAATAATGCTTTAGGAGCTAATGAGAAACTTTCAGGAACTGTTAATTCAACTATAAGTTTATTACAAGGACTTAATAATATGTTGCAAAATAATGCATTAAGTGGACTTATAGGACAATTAAATCAAACTCAAAATCAATTAAATGAGCAAAGAACAGAACTTAATACATTAAAAACTAACTTGGCTAATAAAGCACCAGCTGAGAAAATCGAAGGTGTATTAAACAATATAAGTAATGTTAGTAATGGATTAACTTCTGATATAACAGGTTTTGCAAATAATTTTACTACTAATGGTTCAGCAACAGTTAATGGTTTAAGTAATAACTTAAACTTAACATTAAATAATGTAAATAGCATTTTAGAATCAAGTAGAGCCATTGTTCCACAACTTAAAGCATTAACTAATTTAGGTATCTCAGCAGGAAATTTAACTACTGAAAAAACACAAGAATTAAGTAAGAAATTAAATAGCTTTAAGGGAACTTTATCAGAGTTGCAAGATAAAACTAAGGGATTAAATAGTGAGGCATTAAACAACTTAGTTACTGTATTAGAAAAGAATCCAAATGATATTTCATCATTTTTATCTTCACCAGTTTCTATAAAAGTTGAAGAGCTTTATGGAATGTCTGTTTTTGGAATTGGTCTTGCACCATTCTATACAGTATTATCAATATGGGTTGGAGCATTACTTTTAACATCACTATTAAAAGTAGGAGATCCAGAGGAAGAGGATGGAACTAAGAAAACTTTAATGGAAATTCACTTTGGTAAGATGTTACTGTTCTTGACTATAAACTTTATACAGGCAACAATAGTAACCTTAGGAGATGTTTTCTTACTAGGCATATCACCTTATAGTATTTGGATGCTTTTAGGCTTTGCATGGCTTTCAGGAATAACCTTTACGGTAATAATATTTACTTTAGTTTCCTTAATGGGTAATATGGGAAAAGCACTTTGTATAGTAATAATGGTAATGCAAGTTGCAGGTACTGGTGCAATATACCCAATACAAGTAAATCCTGAAATATTCCAAAAATTATATTATGTATGGCCATTTACCTATGCTATAGATGCTTTTAGAGAATCTATTGGAGGACCTGATGTACCTAGAGTTATCCATGATTTTAAAATATTACTTATTTATTTAGTTGTATTCTTTATTTTAGGATTCTTACAAATTGTTATGCATAAGAGAACAGAGAAAATGGAAGAATTATTTAAAGAATCAGGATTATAAAATAAATAAAAAAAGATTGTCTCAAGATGGAATAATTCCAAACTTGATGACAATCTTTTTTTTTAGTCTGTTACTTTAATTTCTTTTTTCTTTACAGTAAAGAATGCTATGATTAAGCCTATAAGAGCTAGTGCTCCAGCACATCCAAAGGAGAAGTTCATTCCATGAATCATTGCTTTTTCTGGATTAAGAATTCCTGAGTGAAGTGCAGACTTACTCATTGCAGTTACAAGTATTGATGTACCTATAGCACCAGCTATTTGTCTCATGGTATTATTAACTGCATTACCATGTGAATATAATCTTCTTTCTAATGTATTTAATCCTGATGTTGTTAAAGGCATCATAAACATTGAAAGTCCAAACAATCTTAATGCATACATGGCGATTATGTAGGAAACAGATGTATCAGGTGTTAGGAATGAAAATGCAAAAGTTCCTACTGTAAAACAAATTAAACCTATTAAAGATAATAATCTTGAACCAATTTTATCAAATAAATAACCTGTTACTGGATTCATTACACCCATTATAATTGCTCCAGGCATAAGTGCTAAACCAGCATCTAAAGCTGAGTAAGATCTTGCATCTTGAAGATACATAGGAATTATTAATTCTGAAGAAATCATACCAGCATAAACTATCATAATTATTATTGTAGAACAAGTGAAAACTCTACTTCTAAATACACTTAGATTAAGCATAGGGTCTTCCATTGTTAATTGTCTCCAAACAAATATTATAAGAGCAATTACCCCAACAATCATAGGTATGTATACATCAGTGCTTCCCCAGCTATGGTTTCCAGCATTACTAAAACCAAGAAGTAGTCCACCGAACCCAGCGGTAGATGTAATTAATGAAAGTATATCTAGTGAAACTTTCTTAGAATCAGTAACATTCTTTAGTAAGAAGTAAGCTAGTATTAAATCTATTATTGCTAATGGTAATGTAATGTAGAATAAGTATCTCCAAGGATAATAATTTATTATCCAACCTGATAAAGTAGGTCCTATAGCAGGGGCGAAGGAAATAACTATACCAAAGATACCCATAGCAAGTCCTCTTTTCTCAATAGGGAAAATTATAAGAAATACTGTTTGCATAAGAGGAATAATTATTCCAGCACCAGCGGCTTGAATAAGTCTTGCAGCTAATAAAAACTCAAAATTATTAGCAAAAGCACCAATAATTGTTCCGATAGTAAATAAGCCCATTGATATAAAGAATAATGTTCTTGTTCTAAATCTATCTATTAGAAAAGCTGTACAAGGAATCATTATTCCTAAGACTAACATATAGCCTGTACTTAACCATTGAGCAGTAGATACACTTATATGTAAATCTTTCATAATGTCAGGAATAGCTACATTCATAAATGTACTATTCAAAAATGCTACAAAAGCCCCAAAAAGAAAAACTCCTGCTATAATTGGAGCTTTGAAGGCTTTATTGGTGGTAGTAGTACTCATAAAGTCACCTCATTTTAATTTTTTCTTTTGTACTTATAAAATTATTTATTAAAAAATAATTGAGAACTAATAAGTTTCATAATAAAACTTATAAGTTTTATTAAAAACTAATAAGTTTTATTGTGTAAAACAATTATAGAACTTCCTATAATTTAAAGTCAAATGCAGGGAATTACAGGTATTATTTAAAAAATCATAAATAAGTTGTTATATCCTTAATAAATAATGTAAATATTGCTTAATCATTTAAATATAATGTATAAAAGGTTAAAGAATGAATAATGAGTAACTTATTACTCATTATTTTCATTAGAATTATTAGGGTCTAAATAATCTATAGGTTGTGGTATAAAAACTTTTTGATTTTGAAGCAAAATAATATTAAAAGAGATTATGATTTTATAAATTGTTTCATCTTTATGTTTAACTCTAACTTTTTTTTCAAAGAGGTTTATTTCTTCTATTTTCCAAGAGATTTTTGTAGATTTTGTATCTCTGAATAGAGGAATTCGTTTAAAATCTTTTTTATTAGGGTGTTCTTCATCAAAGGAGAATTTAGGGTAAGTATTATAGTTTATATCCACCAATGTTCTAAATGGGATATTTATAGTATTATTTTGAAATCTATTATTAAAAGATAAAATCTCTACATGTTTAGACAAATAGCCTTCTACTAATAACTTGTAGGAGTCATTTAAGAAGGTTAATTTGTTTAATTTAATATTATTTTTTAAGGTTTTTATGGACTTTATTGGGGATTTATATTTTAATTCGCAATTTATATCAATTTGAAAATCAGATAAAACTATAGGAAATATGCCAATAATAGGTCCACTTCTACCAATGGGAGTTTTATACTTAATTATGCTTTCATTTAGTTTATTAGTTACATCAAGGTTTGTTAATGTATCTATAGGGACTTCACCTTGAAGTTCTATGTTTTTAGCAAGGTCAAGGTTATTTTCATTCATATAATTAGGCCTCCTTTATAAACTAAGACTTAATTCACATAGAGCTTTGATTTTAGATGAATTTTAGTGGACATTATCTAGGGATATGTGCCTATTTATCTCTATCTTATAGAAATTTTAGTATTACAGACACTAGTCATCAGATTAAAATTCATTATTTTATATTATTCAAAGAATGAGTAGATAGTAACTAAGTAATAAAAATTAAAACATATATTTACAATTATTGGATAAAAATGTATAATATATTTATCTTATCATGAGTGGTGGAGGGACTGGCCCAATGAAACCCAGCAACCAATAGATTTTCTATGGGTGCTAATTCCTGCGGATTTTCTGAGAGATAGGATATTTTTAGTAGTTAATGAGGATATATCAAGTTCTAGATTAATCCTAAAAATAACCTTTTTTCAAAGTTGAGAAGTTGTTTTTAGAAATTAAGTAGTACTTGATATATTCTCATTTTTTTTATTGGGGTAAAGAAAAAATAAAAGGGGGTTAATATGTATATAAAAGATTTATTTAAAGAAAATAATTTAGTGTTTTCATTTGAAATATTTCCACCAAAATCAACATCATCTATAGAGGTTGTCTATAAAACCTTAGAAGAATTAAGGGATTTAAATCCTGATTTTATAAGTGTAACCTATGGTGCAGGTGGTAATATAAATGAAAATAGAACGGGACATATATCAAATATAATAAAGAATAATTATGATATTGAACCAATGGCACATCTAACATCAATAGGTTCAAAGAAAGAAGATATAGAAAGTATTTTAATAAATTTAAAGAATAAGGGAGTAAAAAATATTTTAGCTTTAAGAGGAGATATACCAGAGCAAGGAGCAAAGGTTGGAGATTATAATCATGCTTCAGATTTAATAAAGCATATAAAAGAATTTGGAGGATTTGATATTTCGGCAGCATGTTATCCAGAGGGGCACCATAAAGGAGAAAGTTTGGAGGAAAACTTAATTTATCTAAAAGAAAAAGTTAATGCAGGAGCAGAACATTTAGTATCTCAATTGTTTTTTAGTAATAATTACTTTTATAATTTTTTAGATAAGGCAAGGGGAAAGGGTATTAATGTACCTGTAGAGGCAGGAATAATGCCTGTGGTGAATAAAAAACAAATAGAAAGAATAGTATCTCTTTGTGGGGCTACTTTTCCAGAAAAATTTATGAAAATAGTAAATAGATATGAACATGATAAGATTGCTTTAAGAGATGCAGGAATTGCATATGCTGTAGAGCAAATAGTTGATTTAATATCTACAGGGGTTGATGGAATCCATCTTTACACAATGAATAATTCTTATGTTGCTAGAAGAATTAGTGAAAGCATTCAATCAATAATAAGTTCTGTTAATAATAAAAGAGTTGTATAGGGGGAAGGAAAAATGAAGAAAGTAGAAAGTTTTGAATTAGATCATAGAAAGGTGAAAGCACCATATGTAAGAAAGTGTTGTACTTTAGGAGGAGTTAAAGGAGATAAGGTAAGTAAGTTTGATTTAAGATTTTTACAACCAAATTTAGAGAGCTTTGGAACTGCGGCAATGCATGGTTTAGAACACTTATTAGCTACAGAATTAAGGAACTTTTTAGATGATGTTATAGATTTATCTCCAATGGGATGTAGAACAGGATTTTACTTGATTCTTTGGGGAGATAGAAGTACAACAGAAGTAAGAGAAGCTTTAGAAAAGGCATTGAATGTAGTTTTAGAAGCTGAAGAAATACCAGCAGCTAATGAGATTCAATGTGGGAACTATAAGGATTTATCATTATTCGGAGCTAAGGAATATACAAAAAAAGTTTTAAAAGAAGGATTTACTTTATTTAATTAATAGTAGTTTTGGTTGTATCAATAGTAAATTAGGATTAGCCTATAATTTTGATGCAACCTATTTTAATATAAAAGGGAAGTTAATTTTAAGGAAGTGATGGAGGGTGAGTTTTAATATAGATAAGAATGAGGTTCTTAGATATATGGCATATAAAGGGCAGGAAATAGATGAGGATTTAAATAAAAAGATAGATAAGTGTATAGATATAATTATGAGAGATGCTAAGCCAAGGTATACTATAGGGGAATATAGTATTGAAAATATAGATGAGGGAATATTAGTTTCAAAAAGTACTTTTATTTTAAGAGGGAAAGATATAAAAAAACATTTAAAGGGATGCAGTAAAATTATTTTATTAGCAGCCACTTTAGGTAATAACATAGATAAAATTATAAAGTTAAATGAGAGATTGAGCCTAGAAGATGGAATAATCTTAGATGCTTGTGCAACAACTTTAATTGAGTCATTTTGTGATAGCATTGAAAAAGAAATTTCAGAAAAAAAGAGTAAAGAGGGAAAGTCTATTACTTTTAGATATAGTCCAGGGTATGGTGATTTACCAATAGAGTGCCAAAGAGATTTTATATCTGTGGTTGAAGGGAGTAGAAAAATAGGTTTATGTTCAACAAGTAATAACATTTTAATACCTAGAAAGTCAGTAACAGCTATAATAGGTGTATATGATGAAATAAAGGAACATAAAAAAAGAAGTTGTGAAAATTGTAGTAATTATGAGAATTGTTTGTATAGAAGAAAGGGTGTTAGTTGTGGGGATTAAAGAATTAATAGGAAAAGAATTAATAATTTTTGATGGAGCTATGGGGACTATGTTACAAAAGAAAGGGCTTAAATTAGGACAATGCCCAGAAATTTTTAATATAGAGAATCCAGAAGTAATAAAATCCATTCATCAAGGGTACATAGAAGCAGGGGCGAGAGTTATAACAACTAATACCTTTGGTGCAAATGAAAAAAAGCTAAGAAATACAAGTTATTCTGTGGAAGAAATTATAAAAGCTGCAGTGACTATAGCTAAGGATGCTATTGGAGAAAGAGAAGCTTATGTTGCTTTAGATATTGGACCTATAGGTGAACTTTTAGAACCAATGGGAACATTAAGTTTTGATGAAGCCTATGAGATATTTAAGAGACAGGTTTTAGTTGGATTAGAAAATGGAGTAGATCTTATTTTACTAGAAACAATGACAGATTTATACGAGTTGAAGGCAGCTGTTTTAGCTGTTAAAGAAAATTGTGATTTACCTGTTTTTGCTACAATGACCTTTGAAAGTAATGAAAGAACATTTACAGGATGTATTCCAGAAGCAATGGTATTGACCTTAGAGGGTTTAGGAGTAGATGCTTTAGGAGTTAACTGTTCTTTAGGACCAAAGGAATTACTTCCTATAGTAGAAAGAATAACAAAAGTATCTAGTTTACCTGTAATGGTTCAAGCTAATGCAGGGTTGCCTAAAATTAGGAATGGAGAAACTGTTTTTGATATTAGTACTAAGGACTTTGCAGATGGAGCCGAGACTTTCTTTAATTTAGGTACTTCCATAATAGGTGGATGTTGTGGAACGACCTTTGATTATATTAGGGAGGTAAAGGAAAGACTTAATAATAGAAGTCTAGTAAAAAGAACAATAGAATATAGAGCAAGTATATGTTCTGATTCAAAGGTAGTTTATATAGATGGAGTAAGAGTTGTTGGTGAAAGAATAAATCCAACGGGAAAAAAAATGTTTAAAGAAGCTTTAATAAAAGGAGATATGGATTATATATTAAAACAAGCTATAACCCAAGTAGAAGGAGGAGCAGAAATTTTAGATGTTAATGTTGGAATACCTCAAATAAATGAAGAAGAGGTTATGGTTAGGACAATAAAGGAAATTCAATCAGTTATAGATACTCCTCTTCAAATAGATTCTACTAATAAGAAAGTTATAGAAAAAGCACTTAGATATTATAACGGAAAACCTATAGTTAATTCTGTTAATGGTGAAGATAAAGTTTTAGATGAAGTGCTTCCTATAGTAAAAAAATATGGAGCAGCAGTTATAGGACTTACACTAGATAAAGGAGGAATTCCACCAAAGGCAGAAGAAAGAGTAGCTATTGCAGAAAAAATAATAAAAAGAGCTGAGAGTTATGGAATAAAGAGAGAAGATATATTTATAGATTGTTTAGTGCTAACAGCTTCAGCACAGCAAAAAGAAGTAAAAGAAACCTTAAAAGCAGTTACTTTAGTAAAGGAAAAATTTAAGGTTAAAACCTTATTGGGGGTTTCTAATATTTCTTTTGGATTGCCAAATAGAGCATTAATAAATGAAAGTTTCCTTGCTTTAGCATTAGGGGCTGGATTAGATTTGCCTATAATGAATCCAAATTCAGAAGGAATGATGGATGTAATAAGAGCTTATAGAGTTTTAAATAATGAAGATGTTGGAGCTGAAAAGTATATAGAGGCTTATGCTATAGAAAAAAGCGACAATGAACCTAAAAAGGACGGTAATGAGGTTACAGATTTGAAAGTTATGGTTATAAAAGGTCTTAAGGAGGATATAAGAGAAGCTACAAAGCAATTATTAAAAAATACAGATGAATTATCTATAGTTAATAATTATCTAATTCCAGCATTAGATGAAGTAGGCTATAAATATGAAAAAGAAATAATATTTTTACCACAATTAATAAGATCAGCTGAAACTGTTAAAGTTGCCTTTGAAGTCTTAAAAGAAAGTCTTAGCAAAAAGAATGTTGAAAAAATAAGTAAGGGGAAAATAGTTTTAGCTACGGTTAAAGGAGATATCCATGATATAGGTAAAAATATAGTAAAGGTAATTTTAGAAAATTACGGTTATGAGGTTATTGACTTAGGAAAAGATGTCCCTATAGAGAGAATTTTAGAAATAGCCAAAACTGAAAAACCTAAATTAGTTGGTCTTAGTGCGTTGATGACAACAACTCTGAAAAGTATGGAAGAAACTATAAAAGCTATTAGAAATGAAGCAATAGACACTAAAATAATGGTAGGTGGTGCTGTTTTAACTCCAGAGTATGCTGAAATAATAGGAGCTGATTATTATTCTAAGGATGCAAAGGAGGCTGTAAATATTGCCAAGGAAATATTTAAATAATAAATAAAGTTTCATTTTAAGGAGGCTTATCATATACTATACTAAATTAATTGTATAGAGGTAATTTATGAATGGCGTAGAGCTTATGAACTTTGTCAACGACTTTCTTCCACGGAACTCTAAGGTAGTTAATGTTGATGTTGAGAAGAGTGGCTTTAGAGGTGAAGAAGTAGAAAATGTAATCGTAGAGTATATTTTTCGTTCGGGAGAATATACCATGATTTTAGAAAATGAAAATGGAGAGTGGTATATTAAGGAGATATTTGATTCCTTTGGTGGGAGACCTTGCGAAATGAGAACAGAAATAAGAGATGCCTTGGAGGAAGAAATAGAAGAGGCAACCAGAGGTGAAAAGAAGATGTTGAAGGCAACAACTCCTATAAATGTGACATCCAATACGGGAGCAGTAGCGCCTATAAATGTGACATCTAATATGAATCAAGCACCTCATATGAATACGACAGCTCCTTTTAAGACTCCTGTTAAAGTAGTTCCAAAGGAAGAATTAATAGGAAGTAACAAGGGTGCACAAGAAGGCTATACAGGAATGACAGGAGATAAAGTTTTAGAATGTATTGATGGTAATGTTACAGGACGAGGAAGAATAGAAAAGGTCTGTGTTGTTGAAAGAGATAGTAAAAAGGATGGGAAAACTGTAAAGGAACTATACTTAACTATAAGAGCTATAAACGGAACATTTAAAGATGAAGTGAAGCTTAGCAGATTTGGTTATGATCCTAATATAGGACTCTTTGATTTAACTGCAAATGGAGTTCAGGATATATTAATTTCAATGCAATCAGGAGAAAGTGGAGGCTTCTATATTTATTATGCTTATTCATATATTGATAATAAACTAACTAAAATTTTTGATTCATTACAATTTAATAGAGATGTTAATTATAACGTGGAATATTTAGATAATTATGCTGTTAGAGTAAGTGGCGGAGTAATGAATTATGAATATTTTGTTGATATAAGGCAGAGAGATATTTTATATTTAAATAAATTATATGACGGATGTAAGTTAAGAAAGCCAACTAAAGGCTCAGTAAGTGGCATAGTAAACTTATATCCAATATCAATAAATAATAATAGAATATTCCAATTGCATTTTATAAGTCATATTTTAGGTGTAGCAGATGATGACCAAGTGGCAGGATTGGTATATGTAATAGGATGGGATAATGATAAGAATAAGTTCGCAATTCTTGAACAAAGGGTAGTAATAAGAGGTGATGGACCTCCAGATAATTATGGGCTAGATAAAGTTAATCCTAAGTTTACTGTAATACCTAGTTATATTCCAAAAATAAATCAATAATAAAATTTAGGAGGATGTATCAAATTACAGATACATCCTTTCTGCCTTTTATCTAGCTATATAGGTTCATCATTTGTGACCACTCACTTACGTAAAGAAGCTCTAATATTTTTTCTACAACAGTTTCTAAAATTTCCAAACTCACTTTGTTCAAACAGTGGAAATTTTTTCACGAAACTATTGTTCAAAAATAAAGAGCTTCTAATACTAGTTCAATGGTCACAGCATTTTGTACCTATATAGCTATCTCGGCAGATGAAAAAAATATATTTGTGAAAGTAATATAAATTAAGGTGCTGATTTGATACATCCTCTTGTTTTTAATTTAATAAAATAAAATTACACAAAATTAATTTGGAACATATAATATATAGAATTAATACTTATTTTGAGGGTTATTATTTAATGGATAACATACAATTAAAGAATTTAGTTTTGAATTTTTTACCTAGGAATTCGAGTATAATGAGCATAAAGCAAAGAGATGAAGGCTATAGATCTGAGGAGATTATTATAAATTATACCTTTAATTCTAGGGATTATACAATGATACTTGGTTTAGATGGTAATGAATGGTACGTAAAGGAAGTTTGTGATGAAATATTAGATAATCCTATAATGACAAGTAGAAACAATTTTGCTGTGGTTAATAGACAAGATTTATTTGGAGGCAAGGAAATACAAACAAAGAAAAAGCCCATAGAGATAGAAGGAACAAAGGTAGATTGGGAAAAGGTTCCTAAAACTAATAGTGATAGTAATAAAAAAGAGAAGGGGTATTTAGGAAGTGTAGTAGGAAGTGGTCTTGGAACAGTTTTAGCAAATAAAGATATTGTTTTAGGATGTGCTGAAGGGAATATTACATCCTTAGAAAAGAGTTCTAAGATATGTATAATTGCAGAACAATATGAAAAGGGAAATCAATTAGCACAGGAATTATTTTTAACAATAGAAGACGTTGATGGAAATTTTAAAGCAAAAACTAAATTAGATATCAACTATGGATTTGAACCTAAAATTGGATTATACGATTTCACAGGAAATGGATATTTTGATATATTAATATCTATGAGATCAGGTGGAAGTGGAGGATATTATTTTTATTATATATATAGTTATATAGATAGAGAGCTTAAGAAAATTTTTGATTGGCAAGAGTTTAATAACAAGTTAAAATTTGATGTTACCTATTTAGATAATCAAAGGGTTAAGGTGGTTGTGGGAATATTAAATTCAGAATTTATATTAGATATATCTAATAAGGAACAAGCATATTTAGATAGTTTATATGACAAAAATGGAAAGTTAAAAGCACCAGTAAAGGGCTCTGTAAGTGGCATTGTTAATTTATATCCTGTTAGTATAAATAATGATAGAAAATTTGAGCTGCATATAATATGTAATATAATAGGTGTAGTAAATCAAGATATTTTAGGTGGTATAATATTTATAGAAAAATGGGGCAAAATGAAGTTCGAATCAGTGGTAGATTGGGCTCTTTTATTTGGACCAGAACAGCTTGGATTGTCTAAAATAATTAGGTAATATTTTCATAGTGTATAAAGAATTATTTAGTAATAGTTGATATATATTTTTAATAAATATATATTAACTATTTTTATGTTCCTATTGTAAATTATAAGTTAATTAGTATATAATTAGAAAATAAAACTTAAGAGGTAGGTGAATTGATGGGGGAAAGAGAAAAGTTTTCTTCTAGTATTGCAGTGTTTTTAGCAACTTTAAGTTCTGCTGTAGGTTTAGGGAATATATGGATGTTTCCTTATATAACAGGTGAAAATGGTGGAGCAGCATTTATTGTTACATATTCTATTTGTGTATTAATTATAGGGATTCCTGTATTATTAGGAGAATTTATAATAGGTAGAGGAACTAGAAAGAATGTCTATGGAGCTATAAAGTCCTTAACAAATAAGAAAATTTTTAAGTCTATAGGTGTTCTTGGAATAATATCAACATCATTTATATTGTTTTTTTACACTGTAGTGGCAGGTTGGGTTTATTCTTATGTATTTAAAGCTATAAAGGGAACTTTTATAGGAATGGATGCTAGTTCTGTTGCTTCTATTTTTAAGGAAACAAGCACAGGAATTATATCACCATTATTGTGGCAACTAATAGCTATATTAGTGGTTTGTGGAGTATTAGCGTTTGGTATCAAGAGTGGAATAGAAAAAATGACAAAGATTTTAATGCCTGTACTAATAGGCTTATTAATATTTTGTGCAATTAGGAGTTTGTTTTTACCTGGTGCTTTTGCTGGAGTAGAATTTTTACTTAAACCTGATTTTTCAAAAATAAATTTAACTGTAATTTTATCTGCTTTAGGATTAGCATTTTTTAAACTTTGCATAGGAACAGGTACAATGATAACTTATAGTAGTTATTATACAGATGATAATAATTTACCTACAACAGGATTAAAGGTAGCATTAGCTGATACAGGAGTATCTTTAATAGCAGGATTAGCTATATTTCCAGCCGTATTTTCTTTTGGACTTGAACCAACAAGTGGTCCAGGGTTATTATTTGAAACTATACCATTAATTTTTTCAGAGATTCCGGGAGGCAGTATATTAACAGTAATATTCTTTTTATTAACTGCTATGGCAGCAACTATGGCAATGTTATCTTTATTTGAGGTTTTAACAGCAGCTTTAACTGAAGAATTAAAGTTAAATAGGAAATTTGCTCAAGTAATTAATATAATAGTTGTAATGGGATTTGGTTCTTTAGCAGCTTTATCTGCCCATCCAGAAGGGGTACTGAGCCATATTAAGATAATGGGATTAGGATTTTTTGATTTTTATGATAAGGCAACATCATTATTTATATTGCCCATAAACGGATTGTTGGTTGCTATTTTAGTTGGATATTTTATAAATAAAAATTTAATAGTGGAACAAATAACTAATAAAGGTCTTATAAAAAATGAAGGGTTATGTAATATATTAATCTTTAATTTAAAATATATAGCACCTATTTTAATAATGATAGTTTTTATAGGATCCTTATTTTAGGTAATAATTGATTATTAGGAATTGAGGAGAAAAATTCAGAAAGAAGAATTTTTTAATTAATTCCTTTTTTTTATTAATTGTAAGTGTAAATATATGGAAAAATATTAATTTAGAATATATAATAGAATTATTATAATTAGATTAAGGTTGAATATAATTTTAATATTTTGGGGTAGTAATTTAAAAGGGGGATTTATGATGAAGAAAGTAAAAATTGCATTATTGGGATTGGGCAATGTTGGTACAGGTGTGTGGAAAATATTCCAGATGAATAAGGATGAAATTGAAAAGCGTTCTGGTTATGAAGTTAAGATTAGTAAAATATTAGTTAGAGATAAGAAGAAAAACAGAGGTTTAGATATACCAGAAGAATTAATAACAACAAATTTTAAGGATATATTAGAGGATGATGAAATAAAGGTTGTTGTTGAGGTAATGGGAGGTATCGAACCTGCTAAATCTTATATTTTAAGTGCTATAAAAAATAAAAAACATATAGTTACAGCTAATAAAATGCTTTTAGCTACAAGAGGAGATGAATTATTCAAAGAAGCAGATGAGAATGGAGTAATGTTTAGATATGAGGCTAGTGTTGCTGGAGGGATTCCTATAATAAATGGAATAAATGAAAGTTTAACAGCTAATAAAATAGAAAATTTATATGGAATAGTAAATGGAACAACAAATTATATTTTAAGTAAAATGGATTTAGAGAAAGTTAATTTTAAAACTGCATTAAAAGAAGCACAAGTAAAAGGATATGCAGAGGCAGATCCTACATCAGATGTGGATGGATATGACAGCCAATATAAGTTAGCTATTTTAGCTGCCTTATCTTTTGGAACACAGGTCGATGTGAGTAATGTTTATAGAGAAGGCATAACCAATATATCATCTTTAGATATAGAATATGCTAGGGAACTTGGATACAAAATAAAATTATTAGCTATAGTGAAAAACCATGATAATAAGTTAGAACTTAGAGTACATCCTACAATGGTACCAGAGGAACATCCTTTAGGGGCAGTTTATGATTCCTTTAATGCTATTTTCTTAAAAGGAAATGCTGTAGGAGAATTAATGTTTTATGGAAGAGGTGCTGGTGATTTACCAACAGGTAGTGCTGTTGTTAGTGATATTATTGCTATTATTAAAGAAGATGTTGAAGGGGAAAATAAAATACCTGTAGTTAAAAATAACTTATGGAAAAAAGAATTTAAGGAGATGAGTGAAGTTACATGTAGATATTATATAAGAGCTACAGTAATTGACGAACCGGGAGTTTTAGGAGAAATAACAAAAGTTTTCGGAGAAAATAAAGTTAGTTTACGCTCAGTTATTCAAAGAGGAAGGAGACACTCAGGACAGTATGTAACACTAGTATTTGAAACATATCTAACTAAAGAAACAAATATAATAAGCTCTATTGATAGTTTGTATGAATTAAAGTCTGTAAACAAAATAGATAATCTAATAAGAATAGAAGAATTTTAAATAATTATTATAGGTGGTATATGGAAGTTTAGATAGTTAAGGTTATTAACTATGTAATTTTCATATATCATTTTATTATTTTTTATAAAAATATAGATGTTTTATAGATGAGTATAGTATTTTAACTTGAAAACTTCAAATACTATAGTTGAAAAAATATATGGAAAGGAAAATATGTTATGAAAAAATCTGCATATCTATTAGGGTTATTTGGATCAATTATTTTATTTTTCATAATTTTATCATCTTTAGTTTTAAATTATAGCTATAACGTAATTATATTTAATTTTATATTTTTAATCGAGCTTATATTAATAATAATTTATTTAGTATTGCTAAATAAAAGATATTGGAGAAAAGCTGATGAGAACGAAGGAAATAGAAGTTGGCTCAAAGCTATGACAATTTGTCTAATTCTAATATTACCATTTAATCTATTTTGGGCTATATTTAGTTTTGATAATATGGGGAAATCATTAATAGATTTTATTAAAGTATTATTTAGAAGTTTACCTAATTATGTTGTTATAATTCCATTGATTTTATCCTTATATTTAATAAATAAGACTAATAAAAAGCCTAGATGGAAAGCACAATAATATTAAATAAATTTTATTGACTATTGAAATATATGATGATATATTATTAGATAATTTAATCTAAATTACATAAATTTTATATTTTAATTAGTCATTTACTAAGGAGGAAATCAATATGTTTGGAAGAGATGGATTTTTTGAAGAAATGGAAATGGATGAAGTACGTAGAGAAGAATTAGAAATGGAAGAAATGCGTAGACGTGAGTTAGAAATGGATGAAATGCGTAGAAGAGAAATGGAATTTGAAAGAGAAGAAGCTTATCAAGAAGAAATAGTAGATGAAGAGCTTATGGAAGATGAAATTTTAGAAGATAGAATGCTTAGAAGAGAAGAAGATGAGCTTTTTGAAGATGAAATAATTGACGACATATTTTAAGATATTCTAATTATAGGATAGCTTAATAAAAAATAAAAAAGAGTATTTCAAAGTGGAATTTTTATTCCTACCTTGAAATACTTCTTTTATTCTAAAGGAGACACTTTCCTTAAAAGATTTTTTATTTTGAAAAATATTTAGTATAAAATAATGTGCCATTAAAATAGCAAATGTGCAACTATAGCTATTATAGGCAAAGTTATTAATGTTCTTTGAAGGAAGATTATAAAAAGTTCTTTAAAATTAATAGGAATTTTTGAACCAAGTAATATGCTTCCTACTTCAGACATGTAGATAAGTTGAGTTACTGATACACATGCAACAACAAACTTAGTCATATCATTTGCTACATTAGAAATCATCACTGATGGTAAAAACATATCAGCAAAACCAACTAATATTGTTTGAGCAGCAGCAGTAGCTTCTGGAACTCCAAGTAATGAGAAAATCGGAATAAATGGTATTCCTAGTATTTTAAAAATAGGTGTATATTCAGCTAAAATTAAAGCAGTTGTACCCATTGCCATAACTACAGGAATTACCCCAAGCCACATATCTAATACATTTTTAACTCCTTCTGTTAATAAAGGTAGAAGCCCTTTATTAGTTAAAGCTTTTTCAGTAGCTAGTTCTACACCATAAGAAAATGGTGTATGACCTTTTGGAATTTCATCTGAATTATTTTTTTCTTGATTATTGTAGTTTTTTTCAGATTTATTTTTTAGAGGTCCAATTTTAGGTAATATTATTGCTGCAATTATGCTAGCTAAAGTAACTGTTAGATAAAAAGGGATGAACATGTGTTGCAATCCAACTTGAGCTATTATTATGAAGGTAAAGGTTATGGAAACAGCGGAGAAATTTGTTCCGATAGTACAAGCTTCTTTTTCAGAGTAAAACCCTTCTTCATATTGTCTTGATGTAAGTAAAACTCCAATTGTTCCATCTCCAATCCAAGATGTTATACAGTCTACGGAAGCTCTTCCAGGCAATCCGAACAAAGGTCTCATAACTTTTGTAAGCATAGCTCCACAAAATTCTAATAGTCCAAAGTTTAAAAGTAAAGGAAGTAATAATCCTGCAAATAAAAAAACTCCAAATAGAGATGGTAGTAAATCACCTAAAATTAATCCACCAGTATTTTCACTTAATATAAAGTTAGGCCCAACTTCAAAATATGTAAGAACAACGAAGAATGCACCAAGTAGTCTTACTGAAAACCACAAAGGGCTTATATTAAATAAAGAATTCAAGTAGCTATTTTTCATGATGAAGTTAGGTTTAAATAGCTTAGTTATTAATGAGAGTATTACAGTTGTAGAAATTAGTATAGTAATTATTAATGGTAATTGATTAGCTAATATTTCATTAACTTTACTAGAAACGAAAGCAACAGGAATTGTCATGCCATCTGCTGTGTTTATAGGAACCATGAATAATAGAATACCTATTAATGATGGAATAATAAATTTTAATATCTGAACAAAAGAAAATTTCTTTGTCACTGATTGATTTTTTACATCCATAAAATTTTCCCCCCTAAAATTATTTTAAAGATATAACATAATTATACAAATATAATTTAATTTAATCAATAATAAAATGCATAAAAATTTATTAAATTTGTATAAATATTCGATATAAATATGATATTTAAATAAAATATAATATTGTGTATGCATATTTATTTAATTTGTTATATATGTAATTAGCTATAAATGTGAAAAAGGATATTAGAAAATAGAAGTTATAATTTGAATTTTAATAGAATTAATAAAATAAAAAATATAATCTGTAACAATTGTTACGGAATTATAAATATGGATTTACTATAATAAGAATTGTAAAGGGGATAGAAAATATTCCCTAAGCTAAAAAGAATATCGGAAATTAAATTATATATAAAACTTTGAATAAAATAAATTTTAGGAGGATTTTAACATGGATAATAAAATGTTCTGTTTCCAATGTCAAGAGACAGCAGGAAATAAAGGATGTACAATTAAAGGTGTATGTGGTAAAACATCAGATTTAGCAGGGCTTCAAGATCTTTTAATATATGCTTGTAAAGGTTTATCAGTAGTAAGCACTGAAGCTAGAAAAGTAGGAATAGTTGATGCTAAAGTAGATAAATTCATAATAGAATCATTATTTGCTACAATAACTAACGCTAACTTTGACAATGAAGTTTTTGTAGCTAGAGTAAACGAAGCATTAGAGTTAAGAGAAGCTTTAAAGAAAGAAGTTTTAGCTAAAGGTGGAGATTTATCAAAATTACCTGAAGCTGCTACATGGACATGCTCTTCAAGAGAAGAAATGGAAGAAAAAGCTCCTAAAGTAGGTGTTCTTTCAACTGAAAACGAAGATGTTAGAAGTTTAAGAGAACTTATAATCTATGGTCTTAAAGGATTATCAGCATACCTTAAACATGCACTACAATTAGGATACATAAGTGAAGAAATCAACGGATTTATGCAAGTTGCTTTAGCTAAAACATTAGATGATAGTTTATCAGCAGATGAATTAGTTGCTTTAGCTTTAGAAACAGGTAAATTTGGTGTTGATGGTATGGCATTATTAGATAAAGCTAATACAGAAAGCTATGGTCACCCAGAAATGACTAAAGTTAATATCGGAGTTAGAAATAACCCAGGTATCTTAATAAGTGGACATGACTTAAAAGACATGGAACAACTATTAGAGCAAACAAAAGGAACTGGAGTAGACGTATATACTCATAGTGAAATGTTACCAGCTAACTACTATCCAGCATTCAAAAAGTATGATCACTTTGTAGGAAACTACGGAAATGCTTGGTGGAAACAAACAACAGAATTTGAAAGCTTTAATGGACCAATATTAATGACTACAAACTGTTTAGTACCACCTAAAGATAGCTACAAAGATAGAGTTTACACAACTGGAGCAGTTGGATTTACTGGATTAACTCACATAGAACAAGATGAAAATGGACACAAAGATTTCTCAGCAATAATTGAACATGCTAAGAAATGTGCAGCTCCAACAGAAATAGAAAAAGGAGAAATCATCGGTGGATTTGCTCATAATCAAGTACTTGCTTTAGCAGACCAAGTTGTAGATGCTGTTAAATCAGGAGCTATTAAGAACTTCTTCGTAATGGCAGGTTGTGACGGAAGAGCTAAATCAAGAAACTACTACACTGAATTCGCTGAAAGATTACCTAAAGATGCAGTTATATTAACAGCTGGATGTGCTAAATACAAATATAACAAGTTAAACTTAGGTGATATAAACGGAATTCCAAGAGTTTTAGATGCAGGACAATGTAATGATTCATACTCATTAGTAGTAATAGCATTAAAATTAGCAGAAGTATTTGGATGTGAAACTGTAAATGATCTTCCATTACACTACAACATAGCTTGGTATGAGCAAAAAGCTGTAATAGTATTATTATCATTATTACACTTAGGTGTTAAAAACATTCACTTAGGACCAACATTACCAGCATTCTTATCACCAAACGTAGCTAAAGTTTTAGTTGAAAACTTTGGAATAGCTGGAATCACTGATGTTGATTCAGATATGAAAATATTCTTAGACTAATAAGAATCTGTGGATAAAAAATAGAAAAATAAAATGGGGATATATCAATAATTTTGATATATCCCTTTTATCTTTTAGCTAGCTATATAGGTTCGCCATTTGTGACTGCTCACCTACGTAAAGAAGCTCTAATATTTCTTCTACAATAGTTACTAAAATTTCCAAACTCACTTTGTTCGAACAGTGGAAATTTCTTTACGCAACTTTTGATCAGAAATAAAGAGCTTCTAATTACTAGTTCAATAGTCACAGCATTTCGTACCTATAATAGCTATCTCAACAGAATGGTAATACAAAAATATGGGGTAATTTGATATACCACATATTTTTTTACATATGCATTGCAGTAAGAATGAAGTATATTAAAAATATTCCTGCTATTACGTAGGTTGGAATACTAACATCCTTTCCTTTTTTAGCTGCTATTTTAACTATAGGATAAATTATAAATCCAAAAGCCATTCCATCAACTATACTAAATGTAAAAGGTATTAAAATCATTATAATAAATGCAGGGAAGCATTCAGTAAAATCTTCAAAGTTTATATCTTTTATATGTGACATCATTAATGAACCTATTATTATTAGAATAGGTGCTATTGCTGCATTTGGTATTATTGTTAACACAGGTATAAAGAATAAAGATAGTAATATACATATTGATGTTACAATAGATGTTAATCCTGTTTTCCCACCAGATACTATACCCGCTTGACCTTCTACTGTAGATACAGTTGGACTTGTTCCTAATAAACTACAAACTATTGTTGATAGTGCAACTGCATTAAGTGCTTTTTGTATTTTTTCAGGTTGATTTAATAATCCACCAACTTGACTATGTAATAAACCTATATTTTCAAATATTAAAACTAATCCTAATGAAAATGCTGCCACCCAAAAGTTTGGATTTAAAAATTGATCAAAACTTAAGGAGAAAAATAAATCTTTGTAGCTAGCAAAATCAGGAAGTGCAAAAACTGAACCTGAAAATTTAATAGTTCCAAAAATTAGAGATAGAACTGTTCCAAATATTATAGATATTAAGAAGTTACCAGGAACATTTTTTACAAATAGGATAACTGTAAGAACCAATGTTGCTAGGAAAATTAATATATGAATATTAGTTATGTTTCCTAACTTAACAAGGGTAGATCTATCAGATACAATTAATCCTGACTTTTGTAACCCTAAAAAGGTAATAAACAATCCAATTCCAACTGTTATTGCACTTTTAAGTGATAGTGGAATGGCATCAGTTATTAATTTAGATAATGGTGTTAGTGCTACTATAGTAAATAATACTCCAGCAACTAGTACTGCTCCTAATGCTTGTGAGAATGATAATCCCATGGTTTGAATAACAGTGTAAGTAAATAAAGCATTTATACCCATTCCAGGCATTGTAATAAGTGGTGTATTACTTAAAAAAGCCACTAATAAACATCCAACTACAGAAGCTAAAACCGTAGCTATTATTAATGGTTGCATTTCCTTTCCACCGTCACTTAAGATGCTAGAATTAACAGCTACAATATAAATTGAAGCAAAAAATGACGTTAATCCTGCCATTAGTTCGATTTTAAATGTTGATTTGTGTTCTTTTAATTTAAAAAATTTTTCCATCCTTTCATGAACCTCATTTGTAAAGCTCCCTCACCCACCCACGTCAAGAGACGCAATGGTATTATATCATAAAAACTAATAAGTAAAAATTAAAAATTTTGAGAAGATGAGTATTTATTTATATAATATATGTATTAATTGGAATTTGAGGAGTCTATGCAATGAGTAAATATGTTTTGATTACAGGGGCAACTAGTGGAATAGGTCTAGAATTTTCTAAAGTTTATTATAAAAATGGTTATAACTTAATATTAGTTGGGAGAAATGAAGAAAAACTAAAAGAATTAAAAAGCAATTTTACTAAGGTGCAAGTACATACATTTTCTTTAGATTTAAGTATTTTAGATAATGTTGATGTTCTTTTAAAGAACATAAGGGAAAGAAAGTTAGATGTGGATATTTTGATAAATAATGCTGGGGCAGGATTTAATGGTGCATTTTTAGAAATAAGCTGGGAAAAGCATAGTAACATAATTGATTTAAACATAAAGTCTTTAAGTAAGCTGACCTATGGAATTTTAGAAATGATGAAGAGTAGAGGTTGTGGAAAAATATTAAATGTTGCATCTACTGGAGCTTATCAACCAGGACCATTTATAGGTGTTTATTATGCAACTAAAGCTTATGTATTATCATTTTCAGCAGCATTAAGAGAAGAAGTTAAGGACTATGGCGTAAATGTATCATGTTTATGTCCAGGGGCAACTAAAACTGAGTTTAGTAAGAGAGCTGGTAAGGGAGATTTAAATGTAGCTATGAGTGCAAAGGTAGTGGCTGAAGTGGGGTTTAAGGGATTAAATAAAAATAAGGCTATAATAATTCCAGGAATAATGAATAAGGTGGCAATAATTTTATCAAAAATTATACCAACAGTCGTAAATTCTAAAATAGTAAAGAAGATTCAAAAAAAGGCTATGGAATTAAAAGAAATTAAATAAAAATAAAATTTATTTAATTATATAGGGGAATAATAAAAAGGAAACTTAATTATTTGGAATTTTTAAGGAGGATTATTTTTATGAAAAAAGATCATTTATTCCC
Source organism: Clostridium massiliamazoniense (assembly GCF_001403635.1). Classification (GTDB taxonomy): domain Bacteria; phylum Bacillota; class Clostridia; order Clostridiales; family Clostridiaceae; genus Sarcina; species Sarcina massiliamazoniense. The sequence continues at coordinate 1,871,547 of NZ_LN879468.1, read as the reverse complement.
TGACGAGTTACCAAAACAACATCAAAATAGGCAACCGGGGTTAGAAAGAGAGATGAATCCATTACCTATTTATGAATTAGATGAATACGTAAATGAAGGTAAAAGACTAAAGAATAAGGTAGCAATTATAACTGGAGGAGACAGTGGAATTGGAAGAGCTGTAGCACTTGCCTATGTTAGAGAAGGTGCAAAGGTTGTTATAGTTTATTATGATGAACATGAAGATGCTAATGATACTAAAAAATTAATTGAAGAAAGAGGGGGACAATGTTTATTGTTATCTGGAGATTTAGGAGACCCAGAGTTTTGTGAGTCTGTAGTTAAGAAAACCATAGAAAAGTTTTCTAAAATAGATATATTAATTAATAATGCAGCAATGCAATTTGTTTGTGATGATATTGAAGAAGTTAGTGATGAGCAATTCGAGAGAACTTTTAAAAGTAATTTCTTTAGTGCATTTTATTTAACTAAAAGAGCTGTTAAGTATATGGAATGTGGTTCTTGTATAATCAATACAACATCTATAGTTTCTTATAGAGGACATGAACAATTAATAGACTATGCAGCTACTAAAGGAGCTTTATCAACATTTACAAGGTCTTTAGCAAAAGGACTAGCAAAAAGGGGAATAAGAGTAAATGCTGTAGCACCAGGTCCAATATGGACACCTTTGATTCCATCATCTTTTGAAGGGAAGGATGTAAGTAACTTTGGTCAAAGTACAGCTATAGGAAGAGCTGGTCAACCGGTAGAACTTGCAGAAAGTTATGTTTTTCTTGCTTCTAATGGAGCGTCCTTTATAACAGGAGAAGCTATACATGTAAATGGAGGAGAATTTATTAATACTTAAAATATTATTTTCATATAATTTTAAATTCTAACTTTTAATTTTTTAAATATTAATTGTATAATGTAGGTAGTAATTAAAGTATGATGGTTTGTTATAAACTGAAACTTAATTTAGATAGAGTTTTGACTTTAGTTAAATTTTAGTGGAAGTTATCTAGGGATGTGTATCTATTTATCTTCAAGCCTATAAGGATTGGAAGATTATAGATACTACTCATCAGACAAAATTAAAGGAGATTTATTGTAATGAGAAGGAATTTGAAGGATGTAAAGAGAATTGTTGTTAAGGTTGGTACATCTACTTTAACTCATAGTAATGGGAATATCAATTTAAGAAGGATAGAGAAACTAGCTAGAGTTCTTTCTGATATTCAAAATATGGGGAAAGAAGTTATTTTAGTTTCTTCAGGAGCTATTGGAGTTGGATGTAGTAGATTAGGACTTAAGGAGAGACCAGATACCATAAGAGGAAAACAAGCAGCAGCTGCTGTTGGTCAATGTCATCTTATGAATATCTATAGTAAGTTTTTTGCAGAGTATGGTCATGTGGTTGCTCAAGTATTATTAACAAGAGATGTTATTGAAGATGATAGAATGAGGAACAATGTTTGCAATACTTTTCATACTTTATTAGAACAAGGAATTATACCTATTGTTAATGAAAATGACACTGTATCTATAGATGAAATTGAGAACATATGTAATTTTGGAGATAATGATAATCTTTCAGCTATAGTTTCTATATTAGTTGAAAGTGATTTATTAATAATTCTATCAGATATAGATGGATTCTATGATGGTGACCCAAGAAAAGATAAAAATAGTAAACTAATAAAAGAAATTTCAGAAATAAATGATGAAATTAAAAGTTGTGCTGGAGGAGCTGGTTCATCTTTAGGAACTGGTGGGATGATTACTAAAATAACAGCTGCTGAAAGAGTAACAAACAATGGTATTTCTATGATTCTTGCAAATGGTGAGTATCCAGAAATATTAGAAAAGATATTAGTTGATGGAGAAGAAATAGGAACTTTATTTTTAGGTAAAAGGGGAGAAGCGTAATGAGTGAATTAATTAAAAAAGGAGAGCTTGGAAAAAAAGCTGCTTATATTCTTGGAAATTCAAGTTCAAAGGAAAAAAATAAAGCTTTAGAAAACATTGCTTCAAAATTAGTTGAAAAATATGAAATAATATTAGCTGCTAATAAAATTGATACAGATTTAGCTAAAGAAAATGGAATTTCAGAATCACTTTTAGATAGACTTACTTTAACTGAAGAGAGAATAAGGTCTATGGCAAAGGGGGTTTCTGATATTGTTAAACTTGATGATCCTGTTGGGGAAGTTACATCTATGAAACTTATGGAAAATGGATTGAAGATAGGAAAGCAAAGAGTTCCTATAGGAACTATAGGAATAATATATGAAGCTAGACCTAATGTAACTGCTGATGCAGCAGCACTTTGTTTAAAAACAGGAAACGCTGTTATTTTAAGAGGAGGAAAAGAGGCTTTTAATTCTAATATTAAAATAGTAGAAATTATACAAGAAGCTCTTGAAGAATCTGGACTTCCTAAAGCATCAGTGCAAATACTTGAGGATACATCAAGAGAAACAGCTACTGCCTTTATGAAATTAAATAAATATTTAGATTTATTAATTCCAAGAGGTGGAGCGGGACTTATTAGAGCCGTAGTTGAAAATGCTACAGTACCAGTAATTGAAACAGGAACAGGAAATTGTCACATTTATATAGATTCAGAGGCAGATTTAGAAATGGGAAAGAATATAATCATAAATGCCAAAACATCTAGACCTGGTGTATGTAACGCAGCAGAAAGTCTTTTAGTTCATAAAAATGTAGCAGAAGAATTTTTACCTATGGCTTTAGAAGCTTTAAGGGATAAGTCAGTGGAAATAAGAGGATGTACTGAAACTAAAAAAATAGTACCATGGGTTGACGCTGCAACAGAAGAGGACTTTTATACAGAGTTCTTAGATTATATCCTTTCAGTGAAGGTTATTAATAGCCTAGAAGAAGCAATTGAACATATTAATGAGCATGGAACTAAGCATTCAGAGGCAATAGTAACAACTAATTACTTTAATTCAGAGGAATTTTTAAAGAAAGTTGATGCAGCTGCTGTTTATGTTAATGCTTCCACAAGATTTACTGATGGTGGGGAATTTGGCTTTGGAGCAGAAATAGGTATAAGCACTCAAAAACTTCATGCTAGAGGTCCTATGGGATTAAAAGAATTAACTAGTAGTAAATATATAATTTACGGAAATGGACAAATAAGATAAAGACAAAGAGGATGTATCAAATTATAGATGCGTCCTTTCTGCCTTTTATCTAGCTATATAGGTTCATCATTTGTGACCACTCACCTACGTAAAGAAGCTCTAATATTTTTTCTACAATAGTTTCTAAAATTTCCAAACTCACTTTGTTCAAACAGTGGAAATTTTTTACGAAACTATTGTTCAAAAATAAAGAGCTTCTAGTACTAGTTCAATGGTCACAGCATTTTGTACCTATATAGCTATCTCGGCAGATGAAAAAAAGCAATATAAAACAAAGTGTGCCAACTTGATACATCCTTCTTATTTTTTATAAGGCACAGAAACTGAGAACTGATTTAGATTTTACCTCTTAAAAAAGTAGTAAGGGTATTTAATTACTTTGCAAGTTTTTCTAAGTCTTCAATGAAGAATTTAATATACTGGGATTGACCAGATATTTTTGCAGCTTCTAAAGATTTATCAATAGGTGACATAGAGTTATTTTCATGTTTTAATTCTTCAAGTTCTCTTCTTTTTAATTCAAGCATAGCCTCATAGTGTTTTAATAAATTTTCTACATTTTTATCGAACATAATAATAAAACCTCCAATTACAAAATAAAATAAATGTAAATTTAAGGAAATGATATAATAAAAATGAATAAATTTCAATAGGAAATCAAATAAATATTCAATTAATTTACAAAATTACATTTAACAGTTGTATTTATTAAGAAAATAAGTTATATTTACTAATAAATGGATAAAATAGATTATATCTCATGAAAGCATTATAATAAAGAAGACTATATATTTTATATTAAAAAATAGCTTTAGATGATTATAGAAGTAGTATATTAAATCTTATTTTAAAATTGGTATAAATAAAGGAGGATAAAATGTTACTTGAGGTAAAAAATTTAACAAAGAAGTTTAAAGACTTTACTGCAGTTAATGACATTAGCTTTCACGTAAATGAAGGAGAAATATTAGGGCTTCTTGGTGAAAATGGTGCTGGAAAGACAACTGCATTAAGAATGATTGCGACAATGCTTAAACCAACAGCAGGTGAAGCTATAGTTAATGGATATAATATAAATAAAAGTCCAGAAGAAGTAAGAAGAAACATTGGAATTTTATTTGGGGGAGAAGTTGGAATTTATGATAGACTTACGGCAAGAGAAAATATAATGTATTTTGCTCAACTTGGAGGTTTATCAAAAAGCGAAGCTAAGGCAAATATAGATAAGTTAATAAAGGACTTTTCTATGGAGGAATATATAGATAAGCCAGCAGGAAAATTCTCAAGAGGAATGAAACAAAAGGTTTCAATTGCAAGGTCTATAGTGCATGATCCAAAGGTTATGCTATTTGATGAACCGAGTACAGGACTAGATGTTTCAGCAACAAGGTCTGTTCAAAAATTTATTTTAAATTGTAAAGCTCAAAATAAAGCTGTAATATTATCAAGTCATAGTATGTATGAAGTAGAAAAGTTATGTGATAGAGTGGCTATAATTCACAAAGGAAATATAGTTGAAGTTGGAACTATAGCAGAACTTAAAGAAAAATATAATAATAATGATTTAGAAGAAATTTTTGTTCAATTAATAGGTGGTGATAAAGATGAATAGTATGACTTGGATAGTCTTTAAAAAGGAAATGTCAGATTTACTTAGGGATAGAAAATCATTTTTATCAGCAGTAGTACTACCAATAATTCTTATCCCAGCAATAATGTTTATTATAGGAACAGCTCTTTCTAGAAATCAACAAGATGTTACATCAAAACTTAATATAGCTATAGTTGGAGAGCAAAATACAGGGCTTGAAAATATGCTTAAAGCTAATCCTAATGTAAATATAATACCAGTACAAAATCCAAAGGAAGCTTTGAATAATGAAGAGATTTATCTTTATATAGATATTCCAAATAATTTTGAAAGTACTGTAAATAGTCAAGAAGGCAGTTCAAAAATAAAAATATACTTTGATAATACTAGCCAAAAATCATCAATTGCTATGGGTAGTATAGAAAATTTAATTAATGAATATAATACGGATGTTGTTTCTAAAAGACTTAAAAATATGGATGTTAAAGAGTCAATGTTAAAACCAGTAACTGTAGAATCTATGGGAATTGGTGCGCAAAATGAGGCAGCAGCAAAATCAATTCAAATGATTTCTATGTTACTTCCTATGTTTGTTCTAATTTATGCTGCACAAGGTGGAATAGCAGCAGCAACAGATTTAGGTGCTGGAGAAAAAGAAAGAGGTTCTCTTGAACCATTGTTAAGTACTAGAGCAAGTAGAAGTTCTATTTTAATTGGTAAACTTGGTGCAATAACAGTAATGGGAATACTATCAACTATATCTGGACTCGCCGGAGTCATAATTGCTTTCTTTGTTCCAAATAGTATGATGAGACTAAACGGAGGTATGGCGTTAGAGTGGGGAGCTGTAGGAGTTATAGCTATTTTATCAATTTTAATAACTCTAAGCTTTAGTGCACTTCAACTTGCCATAAGTGTATATGCGAAGTCATTTAAGGAAGCACAAACTTATTTAGGATTTGTACTATTTGCTCCAATGATAATATCATATGTTTCAATGGCTGTAGATACAAAGGGAGCAGCATCAATATTGTTTAATATTCCTATATTTAATGATGTACTTCTGATGAAAGAAGTAATAGTGGGGATATACAATCCAGTTCATATGGCACTAACCTTTGGTTGGTCAATAGTATATATTGTTTTAGCAGTGTTACTTGCTAGATATATGTTCAACAAGGAAAGTGTTTTATTTAGAAGTTAAAATTAAATTTTGTATTAAGAAGACTTGATTTTAGATTTGATCTAGAATTAAGTCTTTTTTTCTTTAATAAAGAATACAAATAGTTGTATATATTTTTTAAGATAATAAAAATAATTATAAAAAGAGTTAATTAATACTTGATTTATATTAAGAAAAATATTACAATGTAAGTGTGGGTTAAGGGGGATTTTTATGAGTGGTGTTTTTATTTTTTTCATGGGTATTTTATTTTTTGGGTTGGGAATTGCTATAGGAAAATTTAAATGTTATTGGCTTATTTTGGGGTATAATACTGCCAGTGACGAAGAAAAGGAAAAGGTTGATATTAAGGGACTTGCTCGGATTATATCTTTTTTATTATATGGAATAGGCTGTGCTATTATTGTTTCTGCTTTACTTGAGCCTTATTTTCCGAAGGTTATTTCTTTAGTAGGTATTTTTATACCTGTACTTACAATAGGAACTGTCATCTACTGTCAGAGGTTTGATAGTAATAAAAAAAGCAAAGGTGAAAAATTAGGGTTAGCTGTGATTTTAGCTATACCTGTACTTATTTTCATTGTAGTTTTGGCAGCTTCTACTGAGAAGAATAAGGTTGAAGTAACGCAGGAGAGAGTAGCTATTGAGGGGTTTTATGGTATAAATCTTAATAATGAGGAAATTAAATCCGTAGATTTGGTAGATAGAATGCCACCTGTTATTAGAAGAGAAAATGGAAGTGCTATAGGGAAATATAAGAAGGGAATATTTATAACTAAGAATAATGAAAGAATCCATTTATATTTAGAAAAAGACTATGGACCTTACTTAAAGATAGTATCTACAAAAGGGGATATTTATATGAATTTTAAAGGAAAAAATGAAATTTTTGATATATATAATGGAATAAAAAATAGATAATATAAACATTATTATTGCAATATTATGGTTTATTTGATAAATTAATTTAATATTAACAATTTATTTGCCTATTTATTATTTATGATAAATAGGTATTTTACTTTGTAAAAGAGGTAATTAAATATTGTATAATAATAATTAGTAAAAGAAATTTTTTTTATTACTTGGAGGAGCTTTAGATGAGCAAGATAGACGATATACTAAAAGCAGCCATTGAACTTGAAGAAAAGCAAGAGAAAGGGATAACTGCAAGTGAACTTAGTGATTATATGGGACTTGATAGAGCCAATATCAGTAGGTACTTAAATAAGTTATATGCAGATGGAAAGGTAGATAAAAAAGAGGGGCGCCCAGTTATTTATAATGTAAAAAGAGCAAAATTAAAGATTGAAAAAGAAGAAGTTTTAACTACCAATAAAATTGATAAATTAATAAAGGAAAGTTCATTAGATGAATTAGTAGGGGCACATTCATCTTTACAGGTGCCTATACAACAAGCTAAGGCAGCTATATTATATCCTCCAACAGGGCTACATACAATAATTTTAGGTGAAACAGGTGTAGGAAAGTCAATGTTTGCAGAAGCTATGTATAGCTTTGCTAAAGAGTCTCAAATATTAGATGAAAAAGCACCTTTTGTAAGATTCAATTGTGCGGACTATGCTGATAATCCACAGCTTGTTATAGCTCAAATTTTCGGTGTGAAAAAAGGAGCTTTTACAGGGGCAGATGCAGATAGGGATGGATTATTAAAAAAAGCAGATGGAGGAATCTTATTTTTAGATGAAATACACAGATTATCTCCTCAAGGACAAGAAATGTTATTTACTTTTATAGATAAGGGATTTTTTAGACCTTTAGGGGAAACCGAAAAACAAATCAGTGTAAAGCTTCAAATAATAGCAGCTACAACTGAAGACCCTAAATCCTATTTACTTAAGACATTTACAAGAAGAATTCCTATGACTATAATTCTTCCACCTCTTAGAGAAAGAAGCTTGAAAGAAAGATATGAGCTTTTAGCAGAATTTATAAGAGCGGAATCTTTAAGACTTGGAGAAAGTATATATTTCAATAAAAATTCTTTAATTTCATTTTTATTATATGATTGTACAAATAATATAGGACAATTAAAAAGTGATTTACAATTATGTTGTGCAAAGGCATTTCTAAACTATAAATCTAATTTGAAAAATATAATAATTGTTGAGCAACATGATCTTCAGGGTAGAATAAAAAAAGGAATAATGAAGCTTAAAGATTACAGAGCTGAATTAGACGTCTTATTTAATAATTTAGATGATATAATTTGTTTTTCCTATAAAGATGAAACAAAGAAAAAGAATTTAGAAATAGAAAGTAATATAAATAATTCAGAAAATGATTATTTTTACTCAGTTATCGAAAACAAAATTGATGAATTAAAAAAACAAGGACTACAAGATAATGAAATAAGTGATATTTTAAATCTTGATATAGAAGGATATTTTAGAAAATATATAAGTAGTTTAAAAGGAAGTTTTAGAAAAGAAGAGATATCTAAGATAGTAAATGAAAAGATTATAAATATTGTAGAAAGTTCTTTAGCTTATGCATCTAAGAGATTAAATAGAGAGTTTGATGAAAAAGTTTATTTTGGACTAGCTCTCCATCTTCAAGGAAGTATAGAAAGAATAATGAATGGAAGAAAAATTTATCATCCTAAGTTAAATGCTATAAAAACTAACTATAGTGATGAATTCATGGTAGCAATGGAGATAGCTAGAATTATAGAAAAGAAATTTGGGGTAGAAATATCACTAGATGAAATTGGTTATATAACTATGTTCCTAGCAACAAATCCAAATAAGCTATATAAGGAAGATGATAGTAAGGTTGGAGTGTTAGTAATAATGCACGGTAGAGCTACAGCCACAAGTATGGTTGAGGTTGCAAACACTTTAATTGGTGAAGATGATTGGGTTAAAGCCTTAGATATGCCTTTAACTATGAAGGCTGAAGTGATGTATGATGCTGTTAAAGAAAAGGTTGAGGAAATAGATGAAGGTAAGGGTGTAATAATCCTTGCTGATATGGGGTCCTTAGTAAATTTTGGGGATATGATAAAAGAAGAAACAGGAATAAATACTAGAACTGTAGATATGGTTAGTACTTTAGCAGTTATTGAAGCTGGTAGAAAGGCTCTAAATGGAAGAGATATTAATTCTATATATAATTCATGTATTGAAATAAATAGATATGGTTTAAAAAATAGTAATACTACTGCATATAAGAATAAAAAGCTAGCTATAGTAACAACATGTTTTACAGGTGAAGGATCAGCGGAAAAATTAAAGCAATTAATAGAAGAAAAAATAGATAAGGAAGATTTCATAGAAGTCATTCCTATGAATATAATAGATAAAGATGAATTCTATAGAAATTTAGAGAAGTTAAAGGAACAATATTCTATATTATCTATAGTAGGAACTGTTAATCTGTATACAGAAAATATTCCGTTTATTTCAGCGGCTGAGATATTCACAAAAGAGGGACAAGATAAATTAAATAATTTAATTAACAGAGAAATTAATTACTTGAATATAGGTGATTCACTAAAAAGTCAAATCAAATCAATAAATTGTCATGATTTAATAAACGATTGTAGAACGGCTTTATATAATATAGAAAGTGATTTGGGAATAAGTATAGCTGAAGATGTTAAGCTAGGAATTATAATGCATTTTTGTTTCTTAATAGATAAGCTTAAAAAGGGAGGAAAAGAAACAACTTTTAATGGACTTAATGAATATAGAGATAGAAATAGTAAGGAATTTATAATGATAAGAAAAGCTTTAAAGATATTAGAGGTCAATTATGAAATTCATATAGCTGATAATGACTTAGCTTATATTGTAAAGATGATTAAAAATAATATTATGTAGTAATTAAAACTGTGTACTAAAAAGGTAGTGTGTATTTTTTAACACACTACCTTTTTATATTTTTACTACGGGAAAATGGGGAAAATACTAGGTTTAGTAATAATAATGTGTAAAAAAAACTTGGCATGGTTATTGCTATAATATATAGCATAAGAAAAATAAAAGAAAAATATTAAATTGATAAATTTAATTTATGTACCATACAGGAGGAATTAATTATGAAAAAGATATTATTAGTTTGTTCAGCAGGAATGTCAACAAGTTTATTAGTAACTAAAATGGAAGCAGCTGCAAAAGCTAAAGGTATAGAAGTTTCAATAGAAGCAGTAGCAGAAGCTGATGCTAAAAATAAAATAGATGATGTAGATGTTTTATTATTAGGACCACAAGTTAGATTCTTATTAAAAAAATTCCAAGACTTAACAGCAGGAAAAGGACTTCCAGTAGAAGTTATTGATACTGTAGCTTATGGAACTATGAATGGTGAAAAAGTTCTTAACAGAGCATTAGAATTAATAGGTTAATATTAAAGTTAGTTTAAAAATAAATAATATAAGGAAATTCACTTGAATTTCCTTATATTTAAATTTTATATATTAAATAAATGTGTGTAATGCCTAAAATTAGGGAGTTTAGAGGAGTGAAAGATACATGGAAGAAATGATAATGAATCTTATAATACATAGTGGAGAAGCTAGAAGTTACGCTATGGAAGCTATGCAATTAGCTAAAGCTGGAAGTTTTGCAGAAGCAAAAGAATTAGTAGAAAAAGCTGCAACACAATTAGGTGAAGCCCATCATTCTCAAACAGCTCTTATTCAAAAAGAAGCTGGCGGAGATAAAGTAGAAGTTTCACTATTATTAGTACATGCTCAAGATCACTTAATGACATCAATGGTTGTTAAAGATTTAGCAGCTGAAATAATAGACTTACATGAAAAGTTAGCTTCAAAATAATTTTTCCTTCATAGAGGGCTGTACCAAATAGGTGTTGGTGCGGCCTGTATGTATATAAGGGGTATTGGTTGATAATAGATTAAATGATGAATTTTAATGAAAGTGGGTGAATAATATGCATTATATTATAGGTGTAGACGGTGGTGGAACAAAAACAGAAGCAGTGGCTTACGATTTAGAGGGAAATGCTTTAGATAAATCACTAACTGGATTTGCTAATTTAATTAACGGAAAAGAAGAGGCATTAAATAATATAGTAGATGCTATTAAGGGATTAACTAATAAATATGGATTAGAAAATTTAAAGGGACTATATTTAGGAATCGCAGGGGCCGAAACGGGAAATAATATTGACATTATAAAAGAAGAAATAAATAAAAAAATTGGAACTACACCTGTAGTTGTTAATGATGGGGAACTCGCTTTAAGAGCTATGCTAAAAGGTGAAGATGGAATATTAACTATAGCGGGAACAGGTTCTATAGCTTTTGGTATTAAAGAAAATAAATCAACAAGATGTGGTGGTTGGGGCCATATGCTTGGTGATGAAGGTAGTGGATATAAACTATCAATTGAAGCTATTAAAAATATGATTTATGAATATGATAATTCTTTAGAAAAGTCAAAATTAACTATAAAGTTAATGGAAAAGCTTAATATAAAAGAAGTTGATGAAATTATAGATTTTGTTTATTCATCTTCTAAAGATAAGATTGCTGTAGGGGCGCCTATAGTATCAATGTTAGCTGAGGAAGGGGATACTTTAGCTAAGAAAATATTAGAGGATGAAGCAAAAGCTTTAGCTAAGACTACGGAAAATGTTTATAAGAAATTAGGATTTGAAAAATGTTCTATAGGACTTGTTGGCGGAGTTGTAAGAAAAAGTAGAATATTTAGAGAGGCTTTTGAAAAAGCGTTATCTGAAAATATAAATGTTATTTCATTTATAGATGATAATGTTTCAGCTGCTAAGGGTGCTTATTATATGTATAAAAAAACTATTTAATTGAAGAGTGAGGTAAAGATTATGAGAAGATTAGGTATTTCAGTTTATCCAAATCACAAACCAATAAATGAGATTGTTGATTATATTCATTTAGCAGGAAAATATGGTTTTAAGAGAATTTTCACTTGTCTTTTATCAGCAGAGGATAAAACTGTTGAAGAAATAGTTGAAGAATTTAAGGTTATGCTTAATGCTGCTAAGGAAGAAGGAATGGAAGTTATTGCAGATTTAGATCCAACAGTATTTAAAAGATTAAATGCTTCAATTCATGATCTAAAGTTATTTGCTGATATGGGGTTAAGTGGAATAAGATTAGATATGGGATTTAGTGGACATGAAGAAGCAATAATGACATATAACAAATATGGATTAAAAATAGAGCTTAATGTAAGTAATGGAACTAAGTATTTAGATAATATACTTTCATATCAACCAAATAAAGAAAATTTATATGGTTGTCATAACTTCTATCCACATATTTATACTGGATTATCCTATGAGCATTTCATAAAATGCTCAAAGCAATTTAAAGATTTAGGCATAAGAACAGCTGCTTTTGTTAATTCACCATCAGCAGACCATGGTCCATGGCCAGTATCAGAAGGTTTATGTACTTTAGAAGAACACAGAAATCTTCCTATAGTGGTACAAGCTAAACATTTATTTGCTACAGGATTAATAGATGATGTTATAATAGCAAATGCTTTTGCTTCAGAAGAAGAATTAAAAGCTTTAAGTGAATTAAATAAAGAAATGATAACATTAAATGTAGAAATATATGATGAAGCTTCAGAAATAGAAAAGAAAATTATATTAGAAGAACATCACTTTAATAGAGGAGATGTTTCAGAATATATGATAAGAAGTACTCAAAGTAGAGTTAAATACAAAGGAACACCATTCCCTCCTAAAAATACTAGGGATATAAAAAGAGGAGATATATTAATTGATTCAGATTTATATACTAGATATGCAGGAGAACTACAAGTTGCTATTAAGGATATGAAGAATTATGGTAAGACAAGCGTAGTAGGAAGAATTGTTGAAGAAGAAATATTCTTATTAGATTATATTGAACCATGGATGAGTTTTGGTTTTGAGAAAAAATAAGTAAAGCTTAATTTAGGTGAAATTTAAGTGAGTTAAAAGAGGATGTATCAAATTACAGATACATCCTCTTTGTATTTTATCTAGCTATATAGGTTCATCATTTGTGACCACTCACTTACGTAAGGGAGCTCTAATATTTTTTTCTACAATAGTTTCTAAAATTTCCAAACTCACGTTAAGGGGCTGATTTATACAGCCCCTTATTTTTTGCTTAATTACTCATTACACACTTAAGTTTATTAATAAATTGTATCCTAAGTATGGTAATAATGAACAAAATATTATTAATATTTCCATCAGGTAAATAAAATGAATTACAAATTAATTGATTTAATAAAATATACTTATTTTTATTGATTATTTTTTAATATAAAGAGCGATAAATTGACAAATTACACAGAAATGCACGAAAAAAATGTCGAAGTGTGTAAGTTGTGAACTGTGTATAAAGTTAGTTATATAGCCAATTATAATAAATTTATATCTAAAATTAATTTTGGCATGGTTATTGCTATATATATTTGCATAAGAATTAAAGAAAAAGTGTAGAGAGGTGAAAAGCAAATGAGTAAGGGAATTAAAATAGTAACGATTGGCGGAGGCTCAAGCTACACTCCAGAGTTAGTTGAAGGATTTATAAAAAGATACGGTGAATTACCAGTAAGAGAATTATGGCTTGTTGATATAGAAGAGGGAAAAGAAAAATTAGATATAGTAGGAAATCTTGCTAAGAGAATGGTTGAAAAAGCAGGATTACCTATGGAAGTTCATTTAACTTTAGATAGAAGAGAAGCTTTAAAGGATGCGGACTTTGTAACTACTCAAATGAGAGTTGGTCTTTTAGATGCAAGAATAAAAGATGAAAGAATTCCTTTAAGTCATGGGGTTATAGGACAAGAAACTAATGGTGCTGGTGGAATGTTTAAAGCATTAAGAACAATACCAGTAATCTTAGATATTGATAAAGATATGAGTGAACTTTGTCCCGATGCTTGGTTAATAAACTTTACTAATCCAGCAGGAATGGTCACTGAAGCTTTAATGAGATATGGTACTAGAAAAAATGGTAAGTATATAGGACTATGTAATGTTCCAATAGGAATGGAGATGGCAGCATCAAAAGTTTTAAATGTGGAACATAAAGATTTAGAAATGACATTTGCTGGATTAAATCATATGGTATTTGGAACTAAGGTTTCAGTTAAGGGTAAAGATAGAACCGATGAATTAATAGAAGCTTTAGCGAAAGGGGAAGTTGGACAAATAGTTAAGAATATTTCAGACTTTTCTTGGAATGCAGAGTTTATAAGAGGGTTAGGTGTAATGCCTTGTCCATACCATAAGTATTATTTCCAAAGAGATAAGATGCTTGATGAAGAACTTAAAGAATTTTCAAAGGGGCAAACAAGGGCTGAAGTAGTTAAAGGTGTAGAAAAGGATTTATTTGATTTATATAAAGATTCGAATTTAGCAATTAAGCCACCTCAATTAGAGAAAAGGGGAGGAGCTTATTATAGTGATGCAGCTTGTAGATTAATAACTTCTATCTATAATGATAAAAGAGATATTCAACCTGTAGATACTATAAACAATGGAGCTATTAAGGGGATTGATAATGATTCAGCTGTAGAAGTTTCTTGTGTAATCACAAAGGATGGACCAAAACCAGTTGAAATAGGTGAATTACCAATAGCAGTTAGAGGATTAATCCAAGAGATTAAAACTTTTGAAAGATTAGTTATTGAAGCTGCGGTAGAAGGAAATTATGAAAAAGCAGTTCTTGCTTTAACAGTAAATCCATTAGTAGCATCAGATGCTTTAGCTAAGACTTTAGTAGATGAATTATTAGAAGCTCATAAGGATTATTTACCACAATTCAAAGAGTATTTTAGTAAATAGACTAGTTTATTAGTTAAAAAATTTAGTTCATAGGCAAAAAATGCCTATGAACACTAAATTTTTAACTTTGGAATGATAAGAAAACGTTTTACAAGGGGGAGAAAAAAATGAATAGATTTTTAGAATTCATGGAAAAGTACTTTGTTCCTGTGGCAGCTAAAATAGGCGGTCAAAGACATTTAGTTGCAATTCGTGATGGCTTCGTTACAATAAGTCCATTAATAATGGCAGGATCATTTGCAGTATTAATAAATAACTTAGGCTTTAAATGGTATCAAAATATGATGAATGCCATGTTGCCTTCAAATTGGAAAGACTTTGGAGGAAACATATATAATGGTTCCTTTGCAATATTAGCAATATTAGCATCATGTACAATAGCTTACCATTTAGCTAAAGGCTATGAAAAAGATGGTTTAGCAGCAGCTATGTTATCCTTAGGTTCAACAATGCTACTTTACACACCTAATGCAGATGGTTCAATACCAAACACTTACTTAGGTGGTTCAGGATTATTTGTATCTATTATAGTTGCTTTAATAGTAACAGAATTATTTGTTAAATTATCTGGAAATTCAAAATTAGTTGTAAAAATGCCTGAAGGAGTACCTCCAGCAGTATCAAAATCATTTGCAGCTTTAATACCTTCAATTATAATATTAGCAATAGTTGCTTTTGCTAAATTATTATTTGGTTATGTTGGAATTCATAACATACATGAAGCTTTATTTAATGCTATACAAGCACCATTACAAGGTGTTGTAGGAAGTTTTTATGGATTAATAATATTAATCATTGTACAACAATTATTATGGTTCTTTGGATTACATGGTTCAAATATATTAGCACCAATTATAAGTGCAGTATTATTACCATTAACTGAAGCTAATACAGCAGCAGTACAAGCTGGTATGACTCCAGAGCATATAGTAAACAGCCAATTCTTAGATTCATTTGTTAATATGGGTGGATCAGGAACTACAATTGCTTTAATTATTGCAATTTTATTAGTTGGTAGAAAGAGTAAAACTCAAATGGCTATTGCAAAGATTGGTGGAGCAGCATCTTGCTTCAATATAAATGAGCCAATAATATTTGGTATGCCACTTGTATTAAATCCAATATACTTAATACCTTTTGTATTAGCACCAGTAGTTTCAGGAACAATAGCTTATGTATTAACTTTAATAGGATTTATGCCTAAGGTTACAATACTAACAGCTTGGACAATGCCTCCAGTATTAGGAGCATTCCTATCAACTAACTCAATAAGAGGAGCTTTAGTTGCAATATTATGTATAGTTGTATCAGTAGCTATTTACATGCCTTTTGTAAGAATGGCAACAAACCAAGAGTTAAAATTAGAAGCTGAACAAGAAGAAAATTCAATAGCTTAATAAATATAAAAAGTCCTAGATTTTAAATCTAGGGCTTTTTTATATTTAATTTTATTTGTTATGTAAAAAATAGAGTATTTGATATTAAGTTTTCTTTTTAATTATATAATATGATTTTATATTATGTGGTTATATGTTTGTGTACATTAAGTTTACATAGTGGAAGAAAATACGTTTTAAATAGAAAATATAGGAATGATTCAATGAGATAATAAATTTTAGTTGAGGTCATAAAGTGAGCATACTATTAAAAAAGAATTCTTTTAAAATATAACATTAATTTAATTGTATATTAATTGTATTTAATAAGTTAGCGTTTTAATATTATAGCTGGTAATTAATTTACATAAGGAGTAATTATGAAAAGAAAAAATATGTATTAATTATAGTTTTAATAATCTGTCTTATACCAGCTATGTACATTCTGATATATAAATCTAATTCTATTAGAAATATACCAACGGGAGAATTAATATCTCAAGTTCATTCACCCAATAAAGATTATAAAGTTAATTTATACTTAATTGGGGGAAATGCAACAGTTGATTTTGCCATAAGAGGAGAATTAGTTAATAAATTAGGAATTAAAAAGAATATTTATTGGTCTTATCATGAAAAAGATTCTAATGTAAGATGGATAAATGATAAAACTATTGTAATAAACGACAAGGAATTAAATATTAAAAATGAAGTTTATGATTGGCGTTTAGTAGATTAAATGAGAGAAATATGATTTAGACCTAATTAATAAAAGAGCCATATAGAAGATATAGCTTGTTTATCTATATGGTTCTTTTTCTTGATTTAGAATTGGATTGTTATAGTGTTCCATGAGTCTATCATAGGATTTACACAATAATCAACTATAACAGAATTGTTATCCAACCATTTTACTGAATATGAGTGTTCAGCAAATGGCTGAAAGTAATTATCTGCTATTGTTACCGATTTCGTATCGTAGTATTTAATAATAAACTTATATTTTAGCTCATAAAAAGATATAGGCACAGAGGAATCTTTTCTTCCTTCTGATACTACCAAAGTTCTATTTTTATTTGGTGATGAAAATTTATAATAAGTTTCACCAGCAAAAAGAAAATTATAAGTAAAAATACTTAACAATGAGAATAGAATACTGAAGGGAATATATATTTTTTTTATATATTTTAATTTTGTATAATCAAAAAATAATATTGGCAAAACAAAGATTAAAATATAGATTATACACTTTACAAGATTAGGGTTAATATTATAAATTAGTATGTTAATACTAAATATATTGGAGATAAGTAAAAAAGTTATAAGTATTAACCATAATATTTTTAATTTAGATTTTTTATCAAGAGTATTCATTTTACCTCCTTACTTCATATTAATAGATAATTCAATGATAATATATGGTTGAGTCTAAAGAACAATTAAATAGTATCATTTTAAATAGATATTCAATTGTAGTAAGACAGAGCCATTCTTTATTCAAAATATGTCTACTATTTTTTATATTAATATCAAAATACATTAAAGAGGTTTTATATTCAATTTATATTTATTACTGTCTTACTATTCGGCAAATATTGTATAGTATAGTTTTTTTTTGATTTTATAGGTATTTTGGAGTTTAAAAAATTTTTTTCTTACAACACTATTTACTATTCGAAAGTCTAAACCATTTACTTCTAATACAATAAATTTACTGCCACGAAATCCGTGCTCTATGCGATAAGTAACTGATTCACTCTGAATAGTTGGTATATTATTAGTTTTTACATAATTAAAATCTTTAAAATAATCACTAGGAAATATAAAGTAAGATATAAATATAAGGATGAAAGCTATTAAAATAGATTTTATTATATCAGTGAAAGAGCCTTTTTTTATATAAATCTTTTTTTGAGCTTTTCATTTATTCCCTCCTTAGTATTCAATATATTTTAATTATAATAGTGTTATATGTATAAATTTTCAATAATGTATTAAATTTACTAGAAAGCATAAGTTAATTTAATATGGATCTGATGAACATTATAATATACATGAATATTTTAAAAATTAATAAGATCAATAATAAAATAATTGATGCGATTATATCTGAGATATATGGAACTATAAGAGTTAAAAGACCTAATGAAAAAAGTAGTGTAAATAAGGACGTACTATAAAAAATTATGTTCTTTTTTATTTTAATAGAATTTTTCTTATGTTTTATGGAGCTTATAAATGTAGATAACTCTGATTTGTTATTAAAGTAGAGTTTGGGTATGAAAAAGTTTTTAAACAAAATATTTTTCTTATTATAAAAATAAATATTTTTCTTTAGTACTTGGACATTGTTTATATTAGTTAGTTTATTAGTAGTTTGAAAGCTATCATTGGATATTATTATATTATTGTTATCTATGCTTAATGAAAAGCTATTATCTGGATTTCTTAGTTCTATATATTTTTTTTGAAATTTTATAAAGATAAAATAAATTATTAAAGACATTACAGATGAAGTTAATAGTATTGATGATAGAAGTTCATTAAAGGAATTTTGGTCAAATAAATTAAAGTTTATATAAATTGAATATAAAAATGGTATAAGAATCACTAAAAGTATATAGGAATATTTAGAATCCATAATTATATTTTCATTGTAATAAGTAAATTTTTTTCTTTTGTTATTGTTCATATTAGACTTAATTGTATTAATAAAAAAATTCCTAGCTTCATCATTTTCAAATGCATTTATAGGAAGCAATATTTTATATAAAAAGTCTGTGCTCATAAAAATATATTTATCTCTTACAATTAAATTAGTTATATTATGAAATTGTAATTCAATAGTAGTATCATTTTCAGTTACCTTTATTGAGTTATTTAATAGTAATAATTCAACTTGTGAAGAAGAGTCATCAAATTTATCAATAAATTTTAAGGTCATATATTTTATTTTTTTAGCTTGAAAAAGTTAGAGTATTCAAGATCAAATTCTTTTTTAGTAATTGTATATGTTATTTTCATAAATCCCCCTTATATGTAGTACTAATAATAAAATTATCATAATTATGTGTATAACTATATAAGAAAAAATAAAGTATTAATTAATAATTATGACTAAAGTATCTAAAATTAATTAATGAAAAGGGACATTGTGTTAAGTTAGTGTAGCTATTTTTATGTGCTATAAGGTAATTTTACACAGATTACATAGTAAATGTGTAAAAGCTGTAAATATAAGACTGAGTTGTTTAATGGCTTTTCACATATTTTAAAGAAATTTCATAATTGGCATAACAATTGCTAATAAATAATAGTGTAGAAATTCAATTAAATAATGTTTAACTGAAAAGGTTTTTATAAAAGAGTATATCTATATTTGATTGTTTTTATTAACAATTAAATATAAGAAAAGAAGTAGTATCATAAAAAATCTTTTAAGCAATTATAATAAACATATTTAAAAATAATAACATATGCAGATTAATCGGTGTAAGAAACGAGAGAAAAGACTACTTCTTAAAAAAAAGAGGGAGGATTACAAATGAAAAAGTTCATTGGCTTTATGGAAAAATATTTTATTCCAGTTGCCGCTAAAATTGGTGGAGAAAAACACTTAGCTGCTATACGTGATGGTTTTATTGCTATAATTCCAATAATTATGGCTGGTGCCTTTGCAATCTTAATTAACAACTTAGCTATTCCAGGTTACCAACCATTAATGGAGCATATATTCGGTAAGGATTGGAAGAGTTGGGGATCAGCAGTATGGAATGGCTCTTATGCTATAATGAGTTTACTTGTAGCATTTACTATTGCTTATAACTTAACTAAATCAAGAGGAAAAGATGGATTAGCTGGTGGTCTTGTATCTGTTGCGACATTTATAATTTTCTTTGGCGATTTAGCAAAAAATACACAATTCTTTGGAACAGATGGATTATTATTAGCTATTATTCTTGCACTTATAGTTGGGGATGCTATGGCATATCTTCTTGGGAATCCAAAGCTTGTATTTAAAATGCCAGAGGGGGTACCTCCTGCAGTTGCAAAATCATTTGCATCTTTATTCCCATCAATTATAATTTTAGGGATTTCAGGTCTTGTACAAGCTATATACCAACATTATATTCATGTAACTATACCTCAACTTGTAATGACTAGTATACAAACACCTTTACAAGGGGTAGTTGGTAGTTTACCTGGAGTATTGGTTTTAATATTTGTTATTCAAATATTATGGTTCTTTGGATTACATGGTTCAAATATGATGTTACCAGTTGTTCAAGGGGTGTTATTCCCATTAACAATAGATAATATGAATAGAGTAAAAGATGGGTTACCACCAATATATATTGTAAATGACCAATTCCTAAATTCCTTTGTCTTCTTTGGAGGAGCTGGAGCGACTATTTGCTTAATTGTTGCGATACTTATAGTAAATAGAACAAGGAAAAGGAAGAGTGAAGTTCAGTTAACTCTTGCAAAACTGGCAGGAGTACCTGGTCTCTTTAATATAAATGAACCAATAATCTTTGGTTTACCAATATGTCTTGATGCAATATACTTAATACCATTTATCTGTATACCATTATTTAATGCAGTTGTTGCTTACTTTGCATTAGCATGGCACTTTGTACCTTTAGTTCAATTAGAGGTTACTTGGACAATGCCACCAATAATAAGTGGTTGGTTAGCTACTAACTCATGGCGTGGTGCTTTATTATCAATAATATTATTAGTTATAGATATTATTATATACATTCCATTTGTAATGGTAGCTGCAGACAGAGATGTAAAAGCTCAAGATGAAGCTATAGAAGCTGCAAAAGCTCAAGAAGAGTAATTTAAAAGAAGCCTATTCTTAGGCTTCTTTTTTTATAAAAATAAATAAAATTATGTTTGATTTTTACTTACAAAACTACTAAAATTATTTTTAACACATAATTTAAATAAACTTAAAATTTATATATTAGGCGGTGTTTCAATGAGAATAGAAAGAGAGTTTTTCAATAGAGATGCTAGAATAGTAGCAAAAGATCTATTGGGAAAAGTCTTAGTGAGAAAAACAGAGGGCAAAGAAATAAAGGGTATAATAGTAGAAACAGAGGCTTATATAGGTTCTATAGATAAAGCTAGTCATGCCTATGGTGGAAGGAAAACAAAAAGGACTGAAACTTTATATTATGAAGCTGGAACGGCTTATGTTTATTTTATTTATGGAATGCATAATTGTTTCAATGTTATAACAAATAAATCAGGCGTTGCAGAAGGGGTATTAATTAGAGCTTTAGAGCCTTTAAATGATTTTGAGTATCTAAGTCAAAGAAGGTTTGAAAAAAGCTATACAGAGCTAAATAATGCTCAAAAAAGGGGATTAACCAATGGACCTGCAAAGCTTACAAAGGCTTTTAATATAACAATGGAAGAAAATAAGTTAGATATGCTAAGTAGCGATGAATTATACATAGCTGATTTTGATTATAAAGTAGGAGAAGTAGTTGAAACTACAAGAATAGGAATAGATTATGCAGAGGAAGCAAAGGATTTCCTTTGGAGGTATTATATTAAAGGTAATAAATATGTTTCTAAAAAATAGCCCTAGGGCTATTTTTTTTGTTAACGGTTAATATCACAACTAAAAAGAACTTTGAATATAATAAATTATTATATGGTTTAAATGGAGAGATTTTTATGAGTAATGTTATTACTGTAATTTCTTTAGGTGCTGGAGCTATTTTAATTGTTTTAGTTATTGCAGGAACTGTGAGGCTTGTTAGAAAGACTAAAGAATATAATCCTGACCATGATTTAGATGATATAGAAAAATTTTTGGACGAAGATGAAGATTAATAAAGTAAAGATTATTTAAAGGATTTTATTAAACACCTAGGTTATTAGATAAATATTATTTATTGATTTCTGTAGTATTAAAGGTATATACTGTACTTATGGAGAAGATTGGACTTAGATGAAATTTTGGCATTCATCTAAGTTTTTACTTTTAGAAAGTGATTTACTAAGGAGGTTTATGATGAGTAAAGTAGATGTAAATGAAGTAATTGCAATAGCTGAAAAATACTATAGAGATGGAGATTTCTTCTGTTCAGAGGCAGTTGTTAAAACTATAAAAGACGCTTATGGATTAGATTTTTCTGATGATGTAATAAAAATGGCATCAGGTTTTCCAATTGGTATAGGTAGATCAGGTTGTCTTTGTGGAGCTGTATCAGGAGGAGTAATGGCTTTAGGTATGGTTTCAGGAAGAAAAGAAGGTAAGGACCCAAGAGTTCAAGATACTTTAAAATATAGTGCCGAATTACATGATAGATTTAAAGAAAGTAGAAAAAGTACATGCTGTAGAGTTTTAACTAGAAAATTCGATATGGGATGTGGAGAACATAAGGAGCAATGTATATCAATAACTGGTGAGGTTGCTGGTATAGTTGCAGATATAATAAATAGAGAAAATTTAGCGTAATAATTGTAAATTAATAAAAATTTAATTGACAAATTTCTCGCTATATATGATAATTAAAATTGCTTCAATAGGACAATGAAGTAGGTAAATAGGTTGAAATTGCTTAAAGCCCCTAATAGAGATATTAGGGGCTTTAAGTATTTTTTGGTTCTTTTTTGGAAAGTATGAAGAAGTTGGTTTTGTATAATTATAAAAAAATTAACTGAAATTAGGATAAATTCAAAAAGTTTTTTTCTTGTAATAAGGCTAAATTTGAAAAAGCATATTGACTATTTAACGATTTTAAATTACAATTTGAAATAAGAATTTAGTAAAAATACACTTTAAATTGGTCCCGTGAGGCCAGAAAGAGGTATAGATATGAATAAGGATTTATTAAACAACAATATTACATTTAAAAATAGAATAGCTTTGGATTTTAACGTATTCCAATTTTATATATAAAGGTAATAGAGGATTAGACTAATGATTTAATCCTCCTATTACCTTTTGTTTTATTAAAATTCGTTATAATCATTTGGAATGAGACCCTTAAAGTGTTTTTTACTAGCTATATATTAGGAGGTCTAAGGTGATGAAAGCAAAGCTTATATTAGAAAATGGTACTATATTTGAAGGGAAGGCCTTTGGATATATTAAAGAAACTGTAGGAGAAGTAGTATTCAATACATCAATGACAGGATACGAAGAAATTCTTACAGACCCATCTTATTATGGACAAATCGTAACATTAACTTACCCATTAGTAGGGAACTATGGAATAAACCTTGAGGATATGGAATCAAACTCTCCAAAGGTTAAAGGATTTATAGTTAGAGAAAAATGTGAATACCCAAATAACTTCAGATGCGAGTTAGAACTTGAAAATTATTTAAAGCAAAATAAGATAATTGGATTAGAGGGTATAGATACAAGAGCATTAACTAAAATCTTAAGAAATAGTGGAACTATGAAAGGTGTTATATCAGTAGAGGCTAATACATTAAGTGATGTAGAGGCTAAAATATCAAGTTTTTCAAACAATACAGCTGTTGCAGAGGTTTCAACAAAGGAAAAATACGACCTTGTTGGAACAGGAAAACATATAGCAATTATGGATTTTGGTATTAAAACAAATATTATAAAAAACTTTTCAAAAAGAGGATGTAAAGTAACAGTGTTCCCATATAACAGTAGTGCAGAAGAAGTTCTATCAATTAATCCAGATTTAGTGTTTTTATCAAATGGTCCTGGAGACCCAGAGGACTTAAGTGAAGTAATAGAGCAAATAAAACTTATTGTAGGTAAAAAACCTTTAGTAGGAATATGTCTTGGACATCAATTATTAGCCCTTGCTTTAGGTGGACAAACTTCTAAATTAAAGTTTGGTCATAGAGGAGGAAATCATCCAGTTAAGGATTTAATAAATGATAGAGTGCATATAACAGCTCAAAACCATGGTTATTATGTTTCAAGAATACCAGAGGGAATGGAAATTACCCATATTAATATGAATGATAATACTGTAGAAGGAATGAGACACACTGCATTACCAATATTTTCAGTTCAATATCATCCAGAAGCATGTCCTGGTCCTAAGGATAGCGAATATATTTTTGATGAATTCATGAAGTATGCATTATAGGAGGAAAAGTTTATGCCATTAAATAAAGATATCAAAAAAGTTTTAGTTATAGGTTCAGGTCCAATAGTTATAGGACAAGCAGCAGAGTTTGATTATTCAGGAACACAAGCTTGTCAATCTCTTAAAGAAGAAGGAATAGAAGTTGTTTTAATAAATTCAAATCCAGCAACAATAATGACTGATAAAGAGATAGCAGACAAAATATATTTAGAACCTCTTACAGTAGAATATGTTGAGAAGGTAATTGCTAAGGAAAGACCAGATTCACTTTTAGCAGGGATGGGTGGACAAACTGGATTAAACTTAGCAGTAGAATTATATGATCATGGTATATTAGACAAATATAATGTAAAAGTTATTGGTACTTCAATTGAATCTATAAAAGAGGGTGAGGATAGAGAGCTATTCAGAAATATGATGAATAGAATCAACGAACCTGTTATAGAAAGTGAAATAATAACTGAATTTGAAGCAGGATTAGAGTTTGCTAAGAAAATCGGATACCCTGTAATAGTAAGACCAGCTTATACATTAGGTGGAACTGGTGGTGGAATAGCTAATAATGAGGATGAGTTAAAAATAATATTAGCTTCAGGTCTACAATTAAGTACTATTGGTCAAGTTCTTTTAGAAAAGAGTGTTAAGGGTTGGAAAGAAGTAGAATATGAAGTTATGAGAGATTCTAAAGGAAACTGCATAACTGTATGTAACATGGAAAATATAGACCCAGTAGGAATCCACACTGGTGATTCTATAGTTGTTGCACCAAGCCAAACTTTATCAGATAAAGAATACCAAATGCTTAGAACAGCATCAATAAATATAATAAATGCTGTAGGGATTGAAGGTGGATGTAATGTTCAATTTGCTTTAAATCCAAATTCCTTTGAGTATGCAGTAATAGAAATAAATCCAAGAGTTTCTCGTTCATCAGCATTAGCATCAAAGGCTACAGGATATCCTATAGCTAAGGTGGCAGCTAAAATAGCTCTAGGTTATGGTTTAGATGAAATATTAAACTCAGTAACTAAGAAAACTTATGCTTGTTTTGAACCATCATTAGATTATGTAGTTGTAAAAATACCAAAATGGCCATTTGATAAATTCCAAGCTGCTGATAGAGCTTTAGGAACTAAGATGATGGCAACAGGTGAAATAATGTCTATAGGTTCAAACTTTGAGGCTGCTTTCTTAAAGGGTATAAGATCATTAGAAATTGGTAAGTATTCTTTAGAGCATAAAAAGATGAAAAAACTATCAATGTTAGAACTAAGAGAGAAAGTTATAGTTCCTGATGATGAAAGAATATTTGCTGTAGCTGAAATGCTTAGAAGAGGCTATAGAATAGATATGGTTTCAAGAATAACAGGAATAGATGTATTCTTCTTAGATAAAATTAATGGCATAGTAAAAGAAGAAGAGGAACTAGCAAGTAAGAGCATAGAAAACCTAACTAAGGATTGGTTATATAGATTAAAGAAAAAAGGTTTCTCAGATAAGGCAATTGGAGATTTATTAAAGGTTAGTGCAGAGGAAATTTATAAGTTAAGAAATATATGGAACGTTAAAGCTGTTTATAAAATGGTTGATACTTGTGCAGGAGAGTTTGATGCAGTATCACCATACTATTATTCAACTTATGATGAGTATGATGAAGTTGAAGTTAGTGATAAGAAAAAGGTTATAGTTATAGGTTCAGGTCCAATAAGAATAGGACAAGGAATTGAGTTTGATTATGCTTCAGTTCACTGTGTAAAATCTTTAAGAGAACAAGGAATTGAAACTATAATCATAAATAACAACCCAGAAACAGTAAGTACAGATTTTAATACATCAGATAAGCTTTATTTTGAACCACTAACAGAAGAAGATGTTTTAAATATAATTGAAAAGGAAAATCCAGATGGAGTTATTCTTCAATTTGGTGGTCAAACAGCTATAAAATTAGCTAAATTCTTAAAAGAAAAGAATATAAAAACTTTAGGAACTACATCAGACCAAATAGATTTAGCTGAGGATAGAGAACAATTTGATGAGCTTTTAGAGGAGCTTGGAATTGCTAGACCTAAAGGTAAAGGTGTTTGGAATGTAGAAGAGGGATTAAAAGAGGGACTTAAACTTGGATTCCCTGTACTTGTTAGACCTTCTTTCGTATTAGGCGGACAAGGTATGGAAGTAACTCATGATGAAGAGGAATTAAGACACTACTTAAGTAATGCCTTTGAAAAAGATAGTAAAAACCCAATATTAATTGATAAATACTTAATGGGTAGAGAAATAGAGGTTGATGCTATTTCAGATGGAGAAAGTGTATTAATACCGGGAATAATGGAACACTTAGAAAGAGCTGGAGTTCACTCAGGAGATAGTATAACTATGTATCCTGCTCAAAATATATCAGATAAAATAAAGAAAGATATATTAGAATACACAGAGAAATTAGCTTTAGCTATAGGAATAAAAGGAATGATAAATATTCAGTTCATAGAGTTTGAAGGAAACTTATATGTAATAGAAGTTAATCCAAGAGCTTCAAGAACGGTACCTTATATTTCTAAGGTGAGTAATGTTCCTATAGTTGATATTGCAACTAGAATAATGCTTGGAGAAAAATTAAAAGATTTAGGTTATGGTACAGGAGTATACAAAGAACCTGAAATGGTATCAGTTAAAGTACCTGTATTCTCAACACAAAAGCTTCCAAGAGTTGAGGTAAGTTTAGGACCAGAAATGAAATCAACAGGAGAAGTTTTAGGTGTAGGTAAAAATGTACATGAAGCTTTATATAAAGGATTTATAGCAGCTGGAATGTTCACAAGTAAAGGTAAGAAAATTCTAGCTACAGTAAATGACCACCAAAAAGATGAATTTATTGAAATTGCCAAAGGACTTTCAGAGCTTGGATATAACTTTGTATCAACAAAGGGAACAGCTGAGAAGTTAAAAGAAGTTGGAATAGAGGCAGAAGTAGTTAGAAGAATAAATGAAGAAAATCCAAATATATTAGATGTTGTAACTAAGAAGGAAGTAGACTTAGTAGTAAACACTCCAACAAAGGGAAATGACTCAAAGAGAGATGGTTTCCATATAAGAAGAGCGGCTGTAGAAAGAAATATTGGAGTAATAACAGCTTTAGATACTTTAAAAGCATTAGTAGATGTACAAAAAGCTGGAGTTCATGAATTAGACTTAGAAGTTTTTGATTTAGACCAAGTAAAATAATTTAGTAGATAGAAAAGGATGTATCAAATTGCAGATACATCCTTTCTGCCTTTTCTTTGCCTTTTATCTAGCTATATAGGTTTGTCATTTTGAATTGTATGAAAAAATCATTGATAAAAAGTTGTTCCAAAATTTGTAAAATGATATAATTAAGGGATATTATAAATTGAGATTTAATTTAAATAAAAGGGGGGTCTTTTTATGAATTTAAGGGGAAAAAGTTTTCTTTCTTTAATGGACTTTAATAGGGAGGAAATACGTTATTTATTAGATTTAGCACATGAATTAAAGGAGAAGAAGAAAAAGAGGATTTTGGGGAATTCTCTTGAGGGGAAGAATATTGTTTTGTTATTTGATAAAACATCCACTAGAACTAGATGTGCTTTTGAGGTGGCAGCTTTAGATGAAGGAGCTCATGTAACTTATTTAACTAACTCACAAATGGGGAAAAAGGAATCCATAGAGGATACAGCTAAAGTTCTTGGTAGAATGTATGATGGTATTGAATATAGGGGATTTAGCCAAGAATTAGTAGAGAATTTAGCTAAATATTCAGGAGTACCAGTTTGGAATGGTCTTACTGATATTGACCATCCTACACAGGTTTTAGCTGATTTTATGACTATAGAAGAAAAAATTAATAAACCTCTAGAGGAAGTTAAATTTGTTTTTGTTGGTGATATAAGAAATAATATGAGTTATGCCCTTATGTATGGAGCTGCTAAGATGGGAATGGAATTTGTAGCTTTAGGACCTAAAAAATTAACTTTAGATAATGATATATTAGAAAGGGTTAAGGAAGAGTGTAATAAGTCAGGCGGAAAAATTATTATAACTGATGATATTGAAAGTATAAAAGGAGCAGATGTTATTTATACTGATGTTTGGGTATCTATGGGGGAAGAAGAGAAAATTTTAGAAAGAGTAGAACTTTTAAAAGATTATAAAATAACTGATGAAATATTAAGAAAAACAGAAAATAAAGATGTTTTATTTATGCATTGTCTCCCAGCTTTCCACGACTTTACAACAGAAACTGCAAAAAATGCTAGAGATAACTTAAATATTGATATAAGAGAAGTGGAAGATGCTGTGTTTAGAAGTAGAAATTCAGTAGTATTTGATGAAGCAGAGAATAGAATGCATAGTATAAAGGCTATTATGGTCGCTACTTTAAAGAATTAATTTTTAACATTAAAAAAAATGAAATATACAAATAAGTATTTCTTAATTATTTTTAAAATCAATAAATAATAGGATATGAGAAAAAGTATAGAAATGTAAAAACGACAATTTGTCTAAAAATATGTTAAAAACTATGTCAAAAGACATAGTTTTTTTTTGAATTAAAATTTGAATAAAAAGACAAAAAAAACCAATTATTTTTTACAATAAATGGTAGAATTATAACAAGAAATAAATTATGTAAAGTTAAGAGGAAGAAAAAATGAGTAGTAATGGAAGGTTTAATAACTTTTGGGTAATAATTTTTTCTATTATGGTAGGCTATTTAGCTTATTACTTTGTAGGATCAGATATTTTACCAAGTAGGATACCTGAAGGAAATTTTAGAGATGTATTAAGTATATTCATAATGATTTCTTTTATGATTTTCATATATTTAGTCTTAAATTTCTTATTAGAAAATAAATTACCTGATTTTTTTTATTATGTAATATGGTTTTATTATTTCTTACTTTTATTTGTCTTAAATTTTTGCTTACAAAGAGATATTAATGGGTTTAATCTCAATCCTTTTAAGACAGTAAATAAGAGCTTTTTTGAATTTTTTCTCTTTTTAATAAAGAATATGGTTTTATTTATTCCAATAGGATTCTTGTTAAAAAGCGAAGAAATATTAAGAACTTTAATAATAGTCTTATTACTCGAGCTATCTGTTGAATTGTCACAATATGTTTTAAAAGTAGGTATATTTGACATAAATGAAATATTTTTTAATGTTATAGGAATTTACCTAGGCTACTTTACCTTTAAAAAAGAAAAGAAAAAAAGAAAGTATAAAAAGAGAAAGAAAAAAGCAGCTACAGATTTAACTTAAAAAAGAAAAATAAATTGAAATAATGTAATAAAATTAGAAAAACATAATATATTTATTATGTAGATTAGTAAGGAGGGTTTGGCTATGAGAACTGTATTATTGAAAATAACTTATAGTGTTGATGAAAATTTAAGAAAGTATAGAGCAGAAAATAAAGAAAAATATACAAAGATAGATTCTTCAAAATATGTTCTATGGGGAGGAACATATAAAAGAAGATGTGCATCGCTTATATTACAAGCTAATAGTTATGAAGATGCAGAACGATTAGCTTATAACAATCCTTTTATGGGAAGTAAATTATATTCATGTGAAATATTCAATAAGGGTGAACATAAAATATGCTCATAAAGATAATGGGAATGAATTAAGTTAAGTCTTAGTTTATATTTAGATATATATTTTATCTGCCGAGATAGCTATATAGGTACAGAATGTAGTGACCATTTAACTAGTAATTAGAAGCTCTTCATTTCTGATCAAAAGTTGCTAAAATTTCCATTGTTTGAGTGAAACGAGTTTGGAAATTTTAGCAACTGCCAGAGAAGAAATGTTAGAGCTTCTTTACGTAGGTGAGCGGTCACAAATGGTGAACCTATATAGCTAGCTAAAAGGCAGAGAGAAAATATATATTTATTTTTTTCACAGTTTAATTAAAATCAAAAGATGAAATAACTATTGAAAGTTCTTTAGATAAGTCTAATACTTTTCCTACTTTGTTCTTTTCGAAACTTTCAATTATTTCTAAGTATGGTCTTAGAGGATAGTATTGATGAAGTTTCTTTACTTTTGCAACGTCACCATTGCTAAGTTTAACATGAGAACCTTTAGGATACGGTATTAAAACTTTAGAGAATATTTGGGTTACTTCAAAATCAAACATTGAATCAGCTTTTGATAATATAAATTCAAAGGCTTCATTAGGACACATAGCCCTTTTATAAGGTCTATCTGATGTAAGGGCATCATATACATCTGCCACGGCTACAATTTTTGCTAGAAGATTTATATCATCACCCTTTATACCACGGGGATAACCAGTACCATCAACTTTTTCATGATGTTGTAAAATAACAATTTTACAGTTAGCATTTATACTATTATTGCTATGTATATAATCATATCCAGCTTTGGGGTGTTTTTTTATAGCTTCAAATTCCACATCTGTTAGTTTTTCAGGTTTTTTTATAATATCTTTTCCAACAAATATTTTCCCAATATCATGTAATAAAGCTCCTATACATAAGTCGATGAGCTTTTTTTTAGATAATTTAAAGCCAACACCAATAACCATAGAAATAATGGCTACATTAACAGAGTGCTGATAAGTATAGGCATCCATTGTTTTTATATCAACAAGTCCTATCATAAGATTTTTGTTAGATATAATGTTTTCATAAAGTTCTTCAGCTAATTCTTCTAATGAGTGTAGATAATTTTCTTTTTCTTTGAGAAGTTTGTATTTATTTTTTGAATTATTAGCCAATGCAGGATCTGATGAAATTTTATGAAAGGTAGTAAAAACATCTTTAACTAATAATATTGATTTTTGTTTCAATTCTGGAGAAATAATCTCATCAATTTCTTTTTGAGTGTAATTGTCAGAAATATAAAGAGAGTAAATATTTATAGCTTTAATTCTATTAATTAAAGAGTTAGTAAGTTTAGCACCACACCTTAATAAAATTCTTCCATCTGAATCATAGATTGTTTTAGCTAAATAACATCCTTCTCGAACACATTCAATTGGAACTAGACGCATTGATAACCTCTCTTAAAAATAAATTAAGAGACTAAATCAAAATAAGTAATAAGCTTTTAATAATTAGCTGGTACCTTGATTCAGTCTCTTTGGTTTAGATTATATATCTAATAAATTTCTCTTATAGTCAATATATAATTCTCTTAATTCTTCCATTTTAGAATTAAGTTCTATTTGAAGTTCAGAAGCTAAAGTATAATTTTCTATCTCAATAGCATCTTTTATTCTAGTAAATAAACTCTTTGATGACATAGAATCTTTCATTATATGAAGTCTTAAATCTTGTATCTTCTTCCAATTAGAAATATCTAAGTCTAAAGATTTTTCTAAGCAATGAATTTCTTTGAATGATTTTATTTCTTTTGCGTAACCAGGTATTATTCTATAGACAATTTCAGTTGTCCATCTTTTTAAAACAGATATTTTAAAACTGTTAATTAATTTATCGTTTAAAACACCATCATTCTTTAATATTTTTGTTCTAAAATCTTCATCTAGAGCTTTTATATTTTCATAAACAGTAGCAGGAGCTTTTCCGAAGAATATTTCTCTTTCTTCTTCAGAGAAACATTCATATACGTTTTCTTCTGAACGGTAGCATCTGCTATCTTCTAAATAAGTAGCTTTTTCACCAGCTTCTTTAGAGATTTCTTTTAATAAAGCATCCTTAGAAACTTTGTTATTTACTACGTATCTAATACCATCAAGCATTGCTAGGTAACTTACAGCGATACAAAGATAAGTATTAGTAAATGGATTTGGAGCTCTAAGCTCAAAACGAGTAGCTAATGGGTTTTGAGTATCTCTAATTAATCCAATAAGTATAGTTCTATTTCTTGATGGAATTTCAGGGCTTTGTCCAAGAGACGTAACTATACATATAGGAGCCTCGAAACCAGGTCTTAATCTTTTTAATGAGTCGTTAGTTGATGAAATGAATGGATTCATTATTTCATAGTTCTTTAACATACCCATTAAAGCACCATATCCTAAATTACTTAAGAAATGATTTTTATCATTAGTATTAAATAGGTTTACTCTTTTTCCGTTTTTAAGTTTCATAGCTATTCCTAAGTGAGTGTGCTCTCCACTACCAGCAACACCACTAATAGGTTTTGCAAGGAACGTAACTTCAAGTCCATGTCTTCTGAATGTCTCTTTTATAAGTGTTCTTATAAATAATTCATTATCAGCAGCTTGTAAAGCAGATGAATATTTCCAGTCTATTTCTAATTGTTCCATTATATGATTGAAGTGTCCTGTAGAATCTAATTTTGCTTTAACTCCTCCAACTTCCTTATGTCCCATTTCAGGTTCAAAACCGTAGTTTTCCATAAGAATAAGAGTTTCTTCCATTGCAGATCTTACATTTCCTTTTGTTCTTGTCCAGTACTGTTCTTGAAGTACTTCGGAAGTTGTAAGTTCTTCAATATGAGCTTTATCATTTGGAGTTTTTACCCAGAATTCTAATTCTGTTGCAGCTGTTAGAGATATTTCTTCTACATCTTCAACTTTAATTCCATAGTCAGAAAGAATTTCAGGATTATTGGATAAAATTTTTGAGATTTCTTCTTCCATTAATGTTATAGCATTTTTTAGGATTCTTCTAGAATCAACAGGGGTATCATTGTGTATTAAGAAACAAGGTATTCTAACTGTACCAATAGGCTTAGAATTTATAGGATCTAAAAGATCGTAGTTGTAATCTACAAACCAACATGAGTTTGTATCAGCTACCATATCAACCTTACCGTCATTAAGAGTTGCTATTCCTGGTAAGACAACAGAAGAGCCATCAGTTTGAATTGCAGTACCATATAAGAAATTGTCTATATCTCTTAGGAACATATTAACAGGGATTCTTTCATCTGTATCATTACCAGCTAAATCTATACCGACAAGTGATACAAATCTTATTTCTGGGTGTTTATTGAAAATATTTATTAAGTCTTCTTCTTTATGAAACTTTTTAGGTATGGTAAAAAGTAAATCATTATTCATAATTTTTTAGATAGTGCTATAATATTAATGATATTTAATTTTTAGCTAATTTATATACTTCTAAAACATACCTAAGGCAATTAATTGATTAAAAGATTAATTTAATGGTAATTAATTTAATAGTATTATAATAGAAGCTAAAGCAATAGCATTATCTATATTCACATCCTTCCAATAATAGAATTAAAACGAATATTTTGCAAATATATTACAGTTAGGTTCGTTCGTTTAATAATTAAAAAAATTCTACCATAAGGGATAATGATAGTCAATAACTGAATAGGATTACATTTATATGAGTTTCTTGTTTTTAAATTACTGTCAAAGTAAGATGTTTGGTAAGTTTAATAGTTATTGAAGTTTTAATGATTTTTATTTTTTTTAGTATATGTAGTAAGGAGCATTGCGATATGGAAAGAAAAGAAATAAGTACAGAAAGTCCAATTGGTTTTTTTGATTCAGGAGTTGGAGGAATAAGTGTACTTAAAGAAGCAATAAAGGTTATGCCTAATGAAAATTATATATATTTTGGTGATTCAAAAAATGCACCATATGGAGTGAAAAGTACAGAGGAAATAGCTAAACTTTCATTTGATATAGTAGAAAATTTATTAGATAAGGGGGTAAAGGGAATTGTAGTGGCATGTAACACAGCAACATCTGCTGCTGTAGCAAAACTTAGAATTGCTTATCCTGATTTACCTATAGTTGGTATAGAACCAGCTTTAAAACCTGCTGTTGAATCAAAAAAAAATGGAAAGATAATAATAATGGCAACTCCAGTAACTTTAGCAGAGGGAAAATTCAATAGGCTTGTACAAAGATTAGGTGGAAGACGAGAAGATGATATAGTTCCACTTCCTTGTCCAGGATTAATGGAATTTGTGGAAAGAGGAGAAGTAGAAGGTGAAGCCTTAGAATTATATCTTAAAGAAAGGTTAAATGAATATAAGGATGAGGAGATTAGCAGCATAGTATTAGGATGTACACATTATCCTTTTGTAAAAGAAACAATAAAAAAGGTAGTAGGAAATAATGTTAATATTATAGATGGAAGTTTAGGTACATCAAAGGAAATAAGAAGAAGGTTAGAAGAAAAGAATCTTTTAAATAAGAGTGATAAAAGAGGAACTGTAGAAATATATAATTCACTTAATAATAAAATGATTAATTTATGTAAAGAGTTATTAGAGAAGTAGGACTGTGATTATACAGTCTTACTTTTATTTTTATACTGAAATACATTAAATTTACTAAATAGCAAATAAAGAAATAAAAAATATAAAAAAACTTTGTTAAATTATTGACAAAATTAAAGTAGATTGATATTATAGTATTAGAGAGAGAATATTCAGAAAATTTAAAAATATAGTGGTCAATAGGAGGGTGTATAATATGCTAATAAAGGTTAAAGACTTTTTAGGTGATAATTTTAATGTAGAAGATGCTATTGTCTTAAGAGATTTTATAACTAAGCACCTAGAAGAAAATGTAGAGCTAGACTTTGAAGGGTTAAGTAGAGTTTCTACAACTTTTTTAACTTGTTTATTTAATGATTTAATAAATAAAGTTGGAAGAGATACTGTTATTACAAAAATTGGTGTTAAAAATTTATCAAATATAAATGATTATTCAAGAGTAGTTAAAGGAACAACTTTTTAATAGTCCTTATTAATTAGATACAGAAGACGAGGGAGTATTAGAAAGGAATAGTAAGCATGTTTATTCTAGTTATAAGGCAGAGTATTGTTTAAGTTAATTCAATACTCTGTTTTTATATTGTTTAAAAAATTAGTATTATATATTTCTATCATTATGAAAATAATATATAATATCACTTAGGGAAATATTATTAAATTATTTTATACTCGGAAGGAGAATAGAGTTATGAAACCAATAGTTACAATAGAATTAAGCAATGGAGGAACTATAAAGGCAGAATTATATCCTGAAATAGCCCCAAATACTGTAGCAAACTTTGTTAGCTTAATAAAAAAAGGATTTTATGATGGAAAGATATTTCATAGAGTAATACCTGGATTCATGATTCAAGGAGGATGCCCTGAAGGAACAGGTATGGGTGGCCCTGGCTATACAATAAAGGGAGAGTTCAATGCTAATGGATTTAGAAATGATTTAAAACATACAAAAGGTGTTTTATCAATGGCTAGAACAATGGTTAGAGATTCAGCAGGAAGTCAGTTCTTCATAATGGTTGAAAATTCACCACATTTAGATGGAGAATATGCAGCTTTTGGTAAAGTAATTGAAGGAATGGAATATGCTGATAAAATTGCTTTAACTAAAAGAAATAGAATGGATAAACCAGTTGAAGATCAAGTTATGTTAAAAGTAACTGTTGAAAATGCAGAGGATATCCCAGAAGTAGTAAAAATGTAGTAAAAAATAAAATAAGACTTGATTCAGAGGCAAATTTTAAATTGCCGCTGAATTCTTAGTCTAATTATTACGAAGTGTTAGCTAATGTAATACTTCCATTTTTTTTAGTGGAAGTATTATAGTGGTTATCCAAAGGAGAAAAGTAGGAGGTGAGAATATGGTAAATGAGAAGAAAGTATTAGTTTATGGATTAGATGCAGAAGAAATGGCTAAAATGAAAAAATCTAATATAAAATTACTTCCAGTGAATGAAACTATGCTAAATATGAAAGTTTTTGATATATTAGCAGAAAAAAATGAGGTGGGAGAACCTAATGATAGATTCAAAGGTGAAAAAATATTAGTTTTCAATGCTATTCCAGATATGCAATTAAAATTATTAATAGACTTAACTAAAAGAGTTATAAAGAAAAAACCAATTTTAGCTGTTGTAACAGAAACTTCAATAGAATGGAGTTTTGAACAATTAGTTGAACATTTAGTAGAGGAAAGAGAATGGCATAAATCTAATAAGAAAGGAACTTTCACACATGAGCAAAAATAGAGTGGGAGAACGTATAAAAGAGGCTAGAGAAAGTCAAAAAATTACTCAAAAAGCCTTAGCAAAAAAGCTAGGGGTTGCAGAGAAATTTATAAATGATGTTGAGCTTGGAAGAAAAATAATAAATGAGAGCTTAATCTCTAAAATCTCAAAGGTTTTAAATGTAGATTTAAATGATGTTAGTATGTTGGGTACTGATGAAGAATTAGCTAAAGAAAAAGCTCTAATTAGAGAACAAGAAGCTAAGAGACCTACAAAGCCAAATACAGAGGTTAATGAAGTTTGGAATCAAGCTTTTGGTTCAGTTCTTAAAAATGTTCCAATATATGATTATAATTTATCTAAAGTTCTAGGTCATAAACAACTTCCTATGAGTTCAAATAAAATAGATGGTCATAGTCATGATAAGGTCTTTTATTTAAAAATTGAAGAAAATGATATGACTGGTTTTAGAATAGAAAAAAATGATTTAGCTTTATGTTATAGCATAAAAGAAATCGAAAACAATACAATTGCTTTAGTAGAATTTAATAATAAAAGAGTTATAAGACAAATAAAAAAATTAGATAATACTAAAGTATTATTAATAAGCAATGGAGGTTCAATGAGAACTGAAACTGCAAACATAAAAGAAATAAAACCTATAGGAACATTATATAGAATAGAATTTTCAATTTAACACTTAAAGAGATTTATCTGATGATTTTGATAAATCTCTTTTTTTATCCACAATAAATAAAGTGAAAAGTTATCCACAATTATTAATTAATATTTTTTCTGTGGATAACTTTTATTTTTTTGCGTTGTGGATAATAATAAAGAAAATTTTTGTGGATTATTTCGAATATAAATATATAAGAATAACTTTAAGTAATATTTAAGGGGAGATTATTATAGAATCTTTAGATTTGTATTTAAGGATTTTAAAAAATCACATTAACAATAATAGCATAAATAAAGAGGTAATAGAAGATATTTTTGCTGAAGTTATAATTATTTTCACAGAATCTCCTAAAGAGATAAGCACGGAATTAGATAGAATAAATGCAAAGTTTTTAGATTTATATGAAGGGTTTGCTATAGTAACTATTAAAATTAGAGATATAGAAAAGTTAAAAGATATTAATAGTATTGAAGCTATAGAACCACCTAAATCATTATTTTATAGAATAGAAAATGGTAGAAATAATAGTATTCACTATGAAGAAGAATTTGAAAAGATTGAAAATGAATATGAGGATAATAAGTATAATTTGAATGGAAATGGAGTTTTGATTGGTTTTGTTGATAGTGGAATAGATTTTACCCATCCAGCTTTTAAAAATTTTAATAATAAAACAAGAATTAAAAATATTTATAATATAGTTGAAAATAAAGTTTATGATGAAGATTATATTAATAGAGCTTTATTAAAGGAAAATCCATTTGAGTTTTTAGATGAAAGAGATTTAATAGGTCATGGAACTAATGTAGCTTCAGTTGCAAGTGCAGGTGGTCTAATACCTAGGGAATTTTATGGAGTTGCAAGTGAAAGTACTATCTTGATGGCTAAAGTGGGCAAGGAGGGCGTTTTTTATAATAGTTGGCAGGTTCAAATTATGAAAGGAATAAAATTTTTAGTGCATAGAGCCAAAGAACTAAAGATGCCCTTAGTTATAAATTTAAGTTTGAATAGTAATAGTGCTGATTTTTTAAATGAATATTTAAATAGAATAGGGAGTTTAAATAATATAACTATAGTTTCTTCTGTCGGAAACAATGGAAATAGAGAAAAACACTTTAGAGGATTGTTTTCAAGTAATCATAAAATATGTTGGAATGTAGCAGTAGGAGAACAGGGAATATTAATGACTTTAATAAAAGGGAGAAAAGATAATGTAGATATAAAAATAAATTTTCCTAAAGGAAATTTTATTAAATTTAATAGTAAAAATGATTATAAGTGTTTTTTCGTAGATGAAGTAAAAATAGCGGTATATAGGGAGTTTCATCAATTTGATAAAGAATTAGAATATGTAAAAATATTTTTTGAAAGTAAAGAGGAATATATAAGTGATGGGACTTGGAGTATAGAATTCTTTAGTAGAGAACTATTTAAGGATGAATTTGATTTATGGTTCCCTATTTCTAGGAGTATAAATGAAGAAACTAGATTTTTTAATGGAACTAGAGAAGATACCATAGTTTCTCCTGCTGTAAGTCAAGGAGTTATTGCAGTAGGGAGTTGTGGAGAAGATTATGTTCTATCTGACTTTTCTAGTATTGGAAGGGAGATGGAGTATTCTGAAGTTAAGCCTAATATTATTTCAAAGGGAGAAAGCAGATTAGTAGCTTCAGGAAATTGGTTTACTTACAAATCAGGAACTTCTTTATCAGCAGCAGAGGTATCTGGAATTGCAGCACTTCTTATGGAGTGGGGCATTGTTAGAGGGCATGATAGGGACCTTTATGGAAGTAAGTTAAAATATTATATTCAATTAGGTGCAATTAGAAGTAAGTTTACTAAATATCCAAATATTGAACAAGGATATGGAGTTATCTCATTTCAAGAAACTATGAGGCTTCTTGAAAATATCTAAACTACACTTAATTTATTGGAATTAAGTGTAGTTTATCACATAGAATTACTATATTCATATAATATTGTAGTAAAAATTTTTCAAGGAGAATTTTAATGGCTGGGGAAGGAAAGTTGAAATTTCAATGCTTACTTGGAAATACAGCACAACCCATATATAGAGCAAAGATTAGAGTTAGTCAATTTGATAAACAAGGAAATTATGCAACTAATTATGAAGGAATATATAGTAATAATATAGGGATGACAGATGAAATAATTTTAGAAACACCGTTAATATCAGCTAGTGAAGACCCTGAATTAATACCTTATTATACCTATAATATTGAAGTTAGTAAGCCTGGATTTAGACCTTTAGTAATAGAAGGAATTCAGGTTTTTCCAGATAGAGTTGCCTTTCAACAATGTAGACTTCAATATGATCCTGATGGTTTAGAAGGACCTGAGGTAATAAAAATATTACCACATAGACAAGTTGGGGATTTTCCAAAGAAAATACCGGAGGCTCCAATTAAAACTTTGAATGCAGATGGAACATTCTCAGTATTAAGTGATGTATTAGTTCCAGAAGTAATTACAGTTCATGCAGGAGTACCTAATGATAAAACTGCTAAAAATCATACTGTTAGTTTTAGAGATTATATAAAAAATGTTGCTTCTTGTGAAATATATCCAACATGGACTGAAAGTACATTAAGGGCAAATATAAATTGTATTGTTTCTTTTACTTTAAATAGGATTTATACAGAGTGGTATACAGGAAGAGGAAAGAATTTTAATATAACAAGTTCCACTGCTTATGATCAAGCTTTTAGTTTTGGAAGAAATATTTCTACGAATATTGGTGCCATTGTTGATGAACTATTTGATACTTTTATACAAGTTAAAGGCCAAACACAACCTCTTTTAGCACAGTATTGTAATGGAACTACTGTTACCTGTCCAGGATGGTTAAGTCAATGGGGAAGTCAATATTTAGGACAGCAAGGTTATTCAGCTCCTGAGATATTAAGGAAGTATTATGGAGATACTATAAATTTAAAAATGGCACCACAAGTAAAGGGAGATCCTAAATCATTTCCTGGAGTTCCTTTAACTCTAGGCATGAAAGGTCCTAATGTTGCAAAAAAACAAGATCAACTAAATAAAATCTCCAAAAGTTATCCTAAAATTCCTAAGTTAATTGTTGATGGAAATTTTGGACCTAAGACAGCAGATGCAGTAAAGACTTATCAGAGTATTTTTAATTTGCCTCAGACAGGTGTAATAGATAGAACAACTTGGTATTCTATGTCTAATATTTATAATGCTGTGTTGAAACTAGCAGAATTAATTATACCGGGTAGAGGAGAAAGACTTACATTTTATCCACCAGTAGTAAATGAGAAGTATAATAATGTTCCTCATATCAAATGGTAAAAGAATTAAGTCACAGTTTAGGGATGTATCAAATCAGCATCTGAATTAAGTCTACATTTATAAATGTATTTTTTTCATCTGCCGAGATAGCTATATAGGTACAAAATGCTGTGACCATTGAACTAGTATTAGAAGCTCTTTATTTTTGAACAATAGTTGCGTAAAAAAATTTCCACTGTTTGAACAAAGTGAGTTTGGAAATTTTAGAAACTGTTGTAGAAAAAATATTAGAGCTTCTTTACGTAGGTGAGTGGTCATAAATGATGAACCTATATAGCT
The DNA here is from genome assembly GCF_001403635.1 of Clostridium massiliamazoniense. Classification (GTDB taxonomy): domain Bacteria; phylum Bacillota; class Clostridia; order Clostridiales; family Clostridiaceae; genus Sarcina; species Sarcina massiliamazoniense. Next base: position 1,831,059 of record NZ_LN879468.1, on the reverse strand, counting down.
AGATAAAAGACAGAAAGGAGGTATCTGTAATTTGATACATCCCCTTTTATATTTAAGTAACTATATAGAGTCTCAAATTATCTAAATTATTTGCAATTTTTAAAGAAGTATCGTAGACATTGAAATACAAATAGTAAGCTCATTAGTCCAAAGAAAGGATAGAGAACTTCTATTAAGTTTGAAAAACCTATTTGAGAAATAGGTAAAGCTATAGCCATAACTAAAAATATTCCTGTTTTAAACTTTATATTAAAGACTTGTTTTAAAGTTTGACTTATGGAGAAAATATCAGATACTTCTGTAGAAAACATTTCAGCTAAAATAATAACCATAAGTAAGAGTTGAACAGGTTTTCCAAATCTATTAGCAATATATAATAATGGAATTTCATATTCATATATATATGGCTGATTAGCTGTAAGCATAAGATTTATAGCAATACAAATTAAAGTTAATATAGTGGCACCAAGGGCTATACCTTTAAGCATAGTTTTTTTACTTTTGTATTTTGTACTAATGGGAACAATTACACCACTACAGCATAAAATGTTATACCCAGCATAGAGTATTGTAGAAATAACCCAACCATTTTCTTTTTTAGGTGGAATTGATAAAAGGTTGCTTATGTTTAAGGAATTGCCTGAAAAAAATATATAAAGTAAAGTTATTATAATGATTGTAATAGTTAATGCTGGAACTATTACAGCATTTATTTCAACAAGTCCATTGGTTTCTCTAAAAAGTATGAGAATTGCTATAAATGCCATAATTAAGGTACCAACTATTTTAGGAATTCCAAAAAATTGATTAATTAAAGCACCACTACCAGCTAAAATAATAGAAGCACTAGAAACTAGATATAGTGTAGTTATTAAACCTATAAATTTCCCTAAAAAAGGGCTAACGGTGGACATCATTTCACCATAGGAATGTAGGTTATTTTCTATACTAATTTTTGATATTACAGAACATAGTAGAATATAAAATAAGCCAGTAAAAATTATTCCGAATACACTTCTTAAGCCATAAACAGTGAAAAATTGAGTAATTTCCTTTCCAGAAGCAAGACCAGCCCCAACTATTGTTCCTATGAAGATAGTGGCTATTTGAAATACTTGTTTAATATCTTTCAAGTTAATTCGTTACCAAAACTTATGATAAATCAAAGATTTTATTTTTGTTTTTCTATGATGCTCTATCTTAGATTTAAGTTATTATTGCAATGTTCTTAACTTTTTTGGTAACTTCCCCCTTTCCTTTTTTATTTTATGTTTTCTTGAACATTGCACTTAAAGTTCTTTTGAACCTTAATTATTTATACAAAGGGAAGATTATGTTTATTCATAAAAGGATGAAAATATATTATAATATTTCATAGTTAGTAGTGGAGATTAGAAAATTAAAAATTGTAAATAGATATAAACTAAAGCTTAATTCTCGAAGACGCTAGTTATGAGATAAGTTTAAAAGATGATTTAAATATAACTTTTATTAGAGAAGAGATTGCAATACAGATTTATATATTAATTAAAGATACGAATAATGAAAGGATGAGATTACATGGAAACTAAAACAAGATGGGGAGAAAAACGATATAATAGTTTAAATTATTTCCTGAGAAATAAATTTGGTGAAAAAACTTTTAAAATAAGTTTAGATGGAGGATTTACTTGCCCTAATAGGGATGGAAAGGTTGCTAAAGGTGGATGTACTTTCTGTAGTTCAAGTGGTTCAGGGGATTATGCTGGAGAAAGAGTTCAACCTATTGGAGAACAATTTGATAATATAAAAATAATGATGAATAAAAAGTGGAAGACAGGAAAATATATAGCTTATTTCCAAGCTTATACTAATACTTATGCCCCTGTTGAAGTTCTTAGAGAAAAATATGAAGAGGCTATAGCTAAAGAGGGAGTTGTTGCTTTAGCTATTGGAACAAGACCAGATTGTATTAATGAAGAAGTTTTAGATTTATTAGAAGAAATGAATAAAAAGGTTTATGTTTGGATTGAACTAGGTCTACAAACTATACATAATGACACAGCAAGAAGCTTTAATAGAGGATATGATTTAGAGGTATTTGATAAGGCTATGGAAGGACTTAAATCTAGAAATATAGATACAGTTGTCCATTGTATATTTGGATTGCCAGGAGAAACTAAAGAACAAATGCTTGAAACTGTTGATTATGTAGCTAGATCAGGAGCACAAGGAATAAAGTTTCATCTATTACATTTAATGAAGCATACAAGAATGGTAAAGGACTATGAAGAGGGAAGACTTAAGTTCTTAACACAAGAAGAATATATAGATTTAGTTTGTGAAGGCATAGCAAGAGTACCACAAGATATGGTTGTACATAGATTAACAGGAGATGCTCCAAGAAATCTATTAATAGGACCTATGTGGAGCTTAAAAAAATGGGAAGTTTTAAATGCTATAGATAAAGCGCTTGAAGATAATGATATATATCAGGGAAAAAACTTTAGTTACTAAATCTTAGGTAAAAATGGAGGTGGTTTTATGAAGATTGATGTTATTGTTTCAGCAGATTATATAAAGGAGTCTTTATTAGAGAATAAAGTTGTTGTAGTTATTGATGTTTTGAGGGCAACATCTGTTATTACAACTGCTTTATGCAATGGAGCTGAAGAGGTAATTCCTGTTCTTACCGTTGAGGAGGCTTTTGAAAAGAAAAAAGAACTTCTTTCTTTAGGAAAGGAAGTTATTTTAGGTGGAGAGAGACAAGCTCTAAAAATAGAGGGCTTTGATTTTACCAATTCACCTTTAGAATACAAAGCAGAAAAAGTTAAAAATAAATCTATTGTACTTAGCACAACTAATGGAACTAGAGCATTAAATAGCTGTAATAGTGGTGAGGTTGTGTTAATTGCCTCTTTTTTAAATGGGAAAGCCATTGCTAAGGAACTTGTAAGACTTAATAAGGATATTGTTATTGTAAATTCAGGGACTAATGGTGAATTTTCAATGGATGATTTTATTTGTGGTGGTTATATCATAAGTGAAGTAGTTAAAGAAGTTACATGTGATTTATCAGATATTAGTAAAGTTTCTAAAAGCTTTTATGAAAGTAATAAAAATTTAAGAAATGTGTTAAAGGATGCAAAGCATTATGAAGTTCTAAAAGCTTTGAGTTTAGAAGAGGATATCGAACATTGTTTAAGTCAAAATATTTATAATATTATTTTAAAATATGAAAATGGAATTATAAAAAAAATGCAAAATTAATAAATTGGAATAATTTGTTGAAAATTATATTTCTTTAATAGAAATATAATTATATAATTAAAATTAGGAAAATGAATTAAAAGTTAAATAGAACAATTAATTTTTGATTTAGGGCTGACTATAAATTTATTAAATGGGGTGTTTTTTTGTTTTTAAATGAGTTGAATAGAGAAGAAGCTATTGCATTTATGCATTTAATTTCTGAATTTGTCATGGCAGATGAAGAGGTTAATATTGAGGAGAAAAAACTTATTGATAAGTTTTTCAAGGAAATGAATATAGAAGATGAGCTGGATGTTTTAACATTAGATGAAGCTTTAGATGAATTAAAAAAGAGTAGTCAGAGAATTAGAAATATAGTTTATTTTGAACTTATAAGATTAGGTCTTGTAGATTCTGATTATAGAATAAGTGAGGTAGAATTTTTAGAGGATATATCAGGAGATTTAGGCATAACTAGAATTCAAAAAATAAAATATGCAAATTATTTCTATAAATATTCTGAAGATGAGTTTTTAGATCATGAAGATGCTATGAATGAAGCGAATTTATTATTTTAGAATAAATCAGCAATTATAAAAGGAAAAAGTATAATGTAGTTGAATATAATTAGCTATAAGTTTGTTAAGAATATTAATAAATCTATAGCTAATTTTTTATTTAAATAAAGAAAAAAATCATAGAAATTTTACCATAGAGAGGATGAGATAGATTGAAGAGAAATGCAGCACAAAGAGAATTTAAAAAATTACAAGGGCAACTTAAGAAAATTGAAGAAATAGTCTATAATTCAAAAATTAATTCTTTTTTTGAACATGAGTTAACTTTAAGAAAAAAGGTAGAGTTACTTAATGAAATGGAAAGAGAAGGGTTTAAAAATTTTTCTGAAGTAAGAACAGCCTATACTGGTCTTTTAGAGTATGTTTCTAGAGCTTTATTAGAGGATTATAACAAAAAGAATAACAGTAATTTTACTTTTGAAGAAGTTATAGGTGAAAATTTTAAAAAGCTAGTTAATTCAGGGATAATAACTATTTTAACTAAACAACATATACCAAAACTTATAGCTAATGAATTCGAAAGAGCTTTTCCTAAAAATCCCAAAGATGAATATATAAAGGCAAGACAAATAAAGAGAAAGTTTTACTTGCATTTAGGTGATACTAATACAGGAAAAACTTATAATGCTATGGATGCACTTAGAAAAGCAAAGAGTGGAATGTATTTATCTCCATTAAGAATATTGGCTTTAGAAAACTTTGAGAAATTAAATAATTTAGGTGTGCCATGTAATTTAGCTACTGGTGAAGAAGAAATAATAAAAGAAGGTGCTAATCATACTAGTTGTACAATCGAAAAAGCTAATATAAAGAAAATATGTGATGTAGCAGTTATAGACGAAATACAAATAATAAATGATAACCAAAGAGGTGATGCATGGAGTAGAGCTCTTTTAGGAATGCCAGCCTTTGAAATTCATGTATGTGGTGCTATGAGTAGTAAAAATCTTTTAATAAAGATACTAGAGGATATTGGAGAGGAATATGAAATAAAGGAATATGAAAGAAATACACCTTTAATAGTTGAAGAAAAGAACTTTACGATTAATGATGTAAAAGAAGGGGATGCTTTAGTTCTATTTTCTAAAAAAAGAGTTTTAGAACTTGCACAGACATATTCAAAAAATGGAGTTAAATCAAGTTTAATATATGGAGATTTACCTCCAGAAGTTAGAAAAAAACAATATGAACAGTTTTTAAGTAAAGAAAGTAAAATACTTATAAGTACAGATGCTATTGGAATGGGAGTTAATTTGCCTATTAGAAGAATAATTTTTATGAATACTAGAAAATTTGATGGAGAAGAGGTAAGAGATTTAACTTCTCAGGAAGTAAAACAAATAGCAGGAAGAGCTGGAAGAAAAGGAATATATAACGAGGGCTTTGTTGCTACAGTTACAGGAAATCAAAACTTTGTAAAGAATAAAATAGAAAATAAGGATGATGATATAACATCAGCAGTTGTAGGACCATCAGATGCTATATTAACAATTAAAGGCTTATCACTTAAAGAAAAATTAGCTTTATGGAAAGAAAGAAAAGAAGCATTAGAATACTATAGAAAAATGGATATAACTGATTATTTAATAATATTAGATAGAATAAAAAAATATAAATTGAGAGAAGAAGACCAGTGGGATTTATTAAAAGTAGCTTTTGATATAACAAAAGATGCTTTAATGGAAACTTTCTTAAATTATGTGGATGAGGTATTTATTTTAAATTATAAAACATTAACAAAGCCTCAATGTTTTACAGGAGCTTTAGATGAATTAGAACTTTACTATCAGAAGGTAAATATGTACTATTCATTTTCTAAGTTGTTTAATTTAACTCTTGATATGGAGTGGGTTACCACAGAAAGATTAAGAGTAAGTGAAGAAATAAACAATATTTTAATATTAATGTAAACAAAAATTGAACTTTCTAATTTATAGGAAAAAAAATGATATAATCGAGTTAAATTAAAGAATATGTATAAAAAGGTACGGACATTTACTTGAAAAACATATAAGAAACTAAGATAAAGAATAGTATTTCTATAAGAGGAAAGTCTAAAAAAGATGGGAGACTATAAAAGTACTTATTAAGTAGAATACTAATAATCAATTAACTAAGGAGGTAACATGTATAAAGATATTAAAGAGAGAAACCAAAGAAAAAAATTAAATAAAATTGCGAGAAAAAGTAAAACAAAACCAACAGGAAAAGTTGGAATAACAGTTAGAAATACTGATATTTTAAAAATAGACTATAAAGATATGTTTATATTAACTTTAGCAATGATTCCTTTCTTTACAGCTTTAAATTGCATATTAGGAATTAGAACTTTTGATATTAAAGTTTTAAATGAAATGAGTTATACATTTACATTATCTCCTGTAGTATCAGCTTTTATAGTGATACCAACAGCGTATTTAGTTTTGTTTTATCTAAAAAATAAGGATGCAGTTAATAGAAAAAGCTTTTTAAAGGTTGGAATTGGAACAGCTATGTTAGTACTTATTCTTTCAGAGATAAGAAGATATTTAAGTACTTTAGTGTTATTTAGCATCCCAGGTTATTTTGTTGTAATATTAATTGCTTTAGTTATAGTTGTTTATTATCTTGTTAAGATAAACAAGGTTTTTAAATTTAATAGAATATTAGATTAGAATGTATTTAAATAATAAAAAGAGAGAAGTATCAAAATTAAAAGATACATCTCTCTTCTTTTATTATCTATTAAAACACTTGGAATATAAAGAATTTTAAGTAATAAGATTCATCTGAATTCCAAAGTATTGGATGATCAGAACTTTGAGTTCTACATTCTATTTGTCTTAAAGTTCTTCTAGCATCATGAGCAGCCTCAGCAACTGTCTTTTTTAATAATTCTTCAGTCATATAATGAGAACATGAACAAGTTGCAAAGTATCCACCTTTTTTAACCATTTTTAATCCTCTTAGGTTAATTTCTTTATAGCCTCTAATAGCAGAATTTACTGTATTTCTAGATTTAGTGAAAGCTGGTGGATCTAGTATTACAACATCAAATTCTCTTCCTTCTCTAGACCAATCTCCAAGAACATTGAAAGCATTATGACATTCAAATTTAACTACATCTTCAAGTCCGTTAAGTTCAGCATTTTTAGTAGCACAATTTACAGCATGTTCTGAAACATCTATACCAAGAACAGATTTAGCACCTGCTATTCCTGCATTTAGGGCAAATGAGCCAGTATGAGTAAAGCAATCTAAGACGTCTTTATCTTTACAGATTCTATGAATTGCAGCTCTATTTTCTTTTTGGTCTAAGAAGAAACCTGTTTTTTGACCATTTTCTAAGTCAACTATATATTTAACTCCATTTTCAATAATTTCTACGTTAGTGTCAAAAGGTTCGCTAAGGAATCCTTTTACTTGTTCTAAACCTTCAATTTCTCGTGTTTTTATGTCACTTCTTTCATAGATACCTTTAGCATTATATTCTTTAAGAAGTATATCAACAATTATATCTCTATATTTATCCATTCCTAGAGTTGAAATTTGGATAACGTAATAATCTTCAAATTTATCAATTGTTAATCCAGGAAGAAAATCAGCTTCTCCAAAAATGAATCTGCAAGATGAAGTATCTATAACAGTTTTTCTATATTCAAAGGCATCTTTAAACCTTTTAAGGAAGAAATCTCTATCTATTTCTTCATTTATATCTCTAGTCATAATTCTTATAGTTATTTTACTTTGGTCATTTATATAACCTTTTCCTATAAAGTATCCTTTATGGTTATAAACTTCAACTATATCACCATTTTCATAGTCGCCATCATATTCATTTATTTCATCAATATATATCCATGGTCTTCCTTGTTCAGCTCTTTTGTTCTTTCCTTTATGTAAGTAAAATTTACTAGACATAAAAACCTCCTTTAAGTATGGGTTATAACTTTTTATATGTAATTTAAATTAAAAAAATCTTATTAATTTTAAAGCAAATCCCGTAATTTCAAATCATTATTAAGTATAACATATAATAAAAAGTTTAATTATTAAATTTGAATATTGAAAATAATATTATAATCAATAAGATTTTTATTTTTTCCCTGAAACATGACGGAATAATTTATTTATGTTTTTTATATTTCCATAAACTGTTATTTTATCTGATTTAGAAAACACATAGTCTATTGATGGGAAATTAATTAATTTATCTCCTTTATCTATGTTTAGAACCTGAATTTCGTGATCTTTTAATTTGCTTTCTAAAATTGTTTTGCCAATAAGGTCGCTAGAACCACTAAGGTAAATATCAAATATTCCATACCCTTTTTTACTAGAGATATTTATAAGTATTCTATCATCAAAATAAGCACCAAAACGGCGTGAGCTTTTTATTAACCTTTCTAAATAACTTTCCATTCTTTCTAATAATGATGATTTTTGAAAAACATAAACTATGATTATAAAAGCAACTATAGAACCTAGAGTAAAACTTACAGATTCTTTATTTAAAACCATTGTAGATAATATTTTAATTAAGAAAGATATAATAGTTGCTGTACTAGCATAACTAAAAATCATTAGCCAAGCAGCTAATTTCCTCCTTACTGGATGTTGCGTTATAATTTCACTTTCTTTAGTTGTAAATCCTGTTGATGTAAGTAAAGAGATAACTTGGAATCTAGCTTTTTCTATAGGCATTCCAGTAAGTCTAAACAGTATGGTAAAGAAATCAACTATAATCAAGAAAAATGTTATAAATAAAAGAAATGTTAACACTAATACCATGATTAGTAACCTCCTCTTTAGTCAATTATTTTCATTTGTTTAACTTATTATACACTAAATACGAGGTATTTTGAGAATTAGGATAGTTGGAATTTTATAAATATAATCATTGCCGAATTGACTTTGTTTAAATTACGCTATCTATGTTATTATTTAAGTATGTAAATTGATAGTGAAGGATGGATTTTTGTGAATTTAATTACTTTAGAAAATATAAGTAAAAGTTTTTCAGAGAAAGTTTTAATAGATAATATATCTTTAGGGATAAATGATGGTGAAAAAATAGGGATAATAGGAGTTAATGGTGCTGGAAAGTCTACATTTTTAAAAGTTCTTGCAGGAATTGATGAGCCAGATTCAGGAAGTATAATAAAAGGGAATAGAGTAAGAATAGAATATTTATCTCAAAGTCCAGATTACGATGAAAATGCTACTGTAATAGAACAAGTTTTTAAGGGAAATTCAGAAGAGATGAAGGTTCTTGGGGAATACGAGGAAGCACTTGAAAGAATAAATTTAGAACCAAACAATGAAGAATTACATAATAGATTAATGAATTTACAGGTAAAGGTTGATGCTTTAAATCTATGGGATTTAGAAAGTGAAGCTAAAATGGTTCTTACAAAGTTAGGAGTAAGTGATTTTACAGCTAAAGTTAAGAATTTATCTGGAGGACAAAGAAAAAGAATAGCTTTAGCTTCAGCTCTTATAAAGCCATGTGAACTTTTAATATTAGATGAGCCTACTAACCATCTTGATAATGAAACTATATCATGGCTTGAGGAATATTTAAATAATAGAAAAGGCTCCCTTGTTATGATTACCCATGATAGATATTTCCTAGATAGAGTTACAAACAGAATTCTAGAAATAGATAGAGGAAGAATGTTTAGTTATGAAGGAAATTACTCTATGTTTCTTGAAAAGAAAATGGAAAGAATAGAAATGGAGAGGTCTTCAGAAGCAAAAAGACAAAATCTTTTAAGAAAAGAATTAGCTTGGGTTAGAAGAGGGGCAAAAGCTAGATCAACTAAACAAAAAGCTAGATTAGATAGATTTCATGAATTATCAGAACAGGAAAGTTTTAAGGAATATGAAAATATTGAAATATCCCTTGCTGGAACAAGATTAGGGAAAAAGGTAATAGAATTTCATAACATCTCAAAGAGCTTTGGTGATAAAAAAATTATAGAGAACTTTGAATATACTATGGTTAGAAATGATAGAATAGGTATCGTTGGAGACAATGGAGTAGGTAAATCAACATTAATAAAAATGATTGAAGGAAAGATAACTCCAGATAGTGGTGAAATAGTTAAAGGGGAAACTGTTAAAATAGGATGTTTCTCACAGGATAGTGATGAAATGGACTATAATATGAGAGCTATAGATTATATAAAAGAAGTTGCTGAATATGTTCCGACTGCGACAGGTGAAAGAATAACCGCATCTCAAATGTGTGAAAAGTTTTTATTTGATGGAACAATGCAATATACCTTAATAGGTAAGTTATCAGGTGGTGAAAGAAGAAGACTTCAATTACTGAGAGTTTTAATGTCAGCGCCTAATGTTCTTTTATTAGATGAGCCTACAAATGATTTAGATATTGAAACATTAAAAATATTAGAGGATTATCTTGATGACTTTGGAGGAGCTGTTATAACAGTTTCCCATGATAGATACTTCTTAGATAGAGTTTGTAGAAGAATCTTTGCTTATGAAGGTAATGGAAAAGTTAGAGAGTACACAGGTAATTATAGTGATTACTTAATTTTCTTAGAAGCTAATAAAATTGAAAAAACAAATAACACTGAAGTTGTAGAAAAGCCTAAGAAAGAAACTGAAAAAACTTCAGGAAAAAACAATGAAAAGAAATTAAAGTTTTCTTATAAAGAACAATTAGAATTTGATAGCATTGAAGACGAAATAGGAAAAATAGAAGAAAAGTTAGAAAAACTAGAAGTAGCAATGGGTGAAAATGCCTCTGACTATTCAAAACTTCAAGAAATCATAGAAGAAAAAGAAAAAACAGAAAAAGAATTAGAATTTAAATATGAAAGATGGGAATATTTAAATCAACTAGCAGAAGAAATAGAAAATAATAAGAAAAATAAATAAGGAACTTAACTTTTAAATTTATAATATACAATTGTAAAATGTATTTTTTATCTGCCGAGATGGTTATATAGGTACAAAATGCAGTGACTATTGAACTAGTAATTAGAAGCTCTTCATTTCTGATAAAAAGTTGCGTTAAGAAATTTCCACTGTGTGAACGAAGTGAGTTTGGAAATTTTAGCAACTGTTATAGAAGAAATGCTAGAGCTTCTTTACGTAGGTGAGTAGTCACAAATGATGAACCTATATAGCCAGATAAAAGGCAGTGAAAAATATATTTATTTTAAATTAAATTAGAGAGATGGAACGATTAGGATTTTTATTTCATATAAGATATAGTAAAAAACTAGAATACATTTCAAGTAACATAAATATGTATTTTAGTAAAAGTACAAAACTATAAAAAGAGGTAACTAATATGCAAAAAATAAAATATCCTAAGTTTATAAATATAAAAGAGATAGAGAAAATAGAAGATATAGAGAATCAGCGTTTATTTAAATTAACATTACCACTTAAAAATTCAGGTGAGAAAAGGGTTTTGGTTATAACTAGGGCTCCTAAGATAAGTGAATATAATGGTGAGAATTCAATGACAATTAGAATTATAAAGTATATAAAACGGAATATGGATGAATATTTTAAAGATATAGGATTTATTGATATAGTCTTTCTTTTTCCTATTACAGAGTTTGATTGTTCAACTTTGGAAACAGCTTTAGCTATGAAGGGGAAAAATTCATAGTTGGAAATGATGGGTTTTTCTATGAGTGTAATATAATAAAAAATGATGAGGTTATATTTCAAGCTATGATAGAAAGTAATTATATAGTATTAGCATGGGGAGAGCCTCCAAGGGGAGTTAAATCAATTTATGATGAAAGAATAAAATATTTATTAAAGGGTTATAAACTTATAAAAATTAACACAGAAGACATTAAGGATATGTATGTTGTTGGACCTTTAACTACCTATGGGTATCCAAAGCATTGTCTTGCATGGAGAGAAAGTGATGAATTAGTGCCTTTTGATATTTAGGTTATACCTAATGAGCATAAGATTTTTTAAATGAAGTATAAAACTCTTACAGAGAAGGTCTTAGAGACTTTACTTAAATTTTTTAGAATATAAACTAAGATTATTTTAAAGTAAAGAAGAACAAGGGCAGAAATAAAAAAGTATGAAAACTTGTAGAAATTTACTTTAAATAGATGTATAATTTAATAGGAATATTTGGCTAGGGGTGTCATTTTGACTGAGAGATAGATGTATGAATCTATTAACCCTCATACCTGATCTGGGTAATACCAGCGTAGGAAAGCATTATAAAGATGAGAGATCTAGCTGTATTCTATAAAGAATACAGCTTTTTATTTTACAACTGGAATTTAATTCAGGTAAATAAGGCTCCTTAGACAAAGTTTCAAAATTAATAAATATAATAAAGGGGAGTTTTACAATGGTATATGTAGTAGGGATTATAAGTATTTTACTAATGATATGGTATGTTCTAGTCATAAGAAAATACAAATTTACCACAAAATCAATTACAAGAATAGGTGTAACAGTTGCTGTAGCATTTGTTTTACATTTAATAGTTCTATTTAGATTGCCTCAAGGAGGAACTATAAATTTATTTGCTTTTCTTCCAATTATGTTGCTTGGAGCAATGTTTGGAAAAGAGGAAGGACTTACAGCAGGTTTAATATTTGGAGCTTTAGAGCTTATAAATGATTCTTTTGTTATAAATCCGATTCAATTTTTACTAGACTATAGTCTTGCAGCGATGCCATTAGGGTTAACTGGGATTTTTGGCAATGATAAAAAGTATAAATTGGTTTTAGGTGCTATATTAGCTATAGCTTTAAATATTTTATCACATACAGTATCAGGTGCTGTTTTCTTTGGGGAATATGCTCCTCCTGGTATGAATGTATGGCTTTATTCAATAATATATAACTTAACTACATCAGGAATCGATGGATTAATGAATATAATAGCACTTGCAGTATTTCCAATGAGTGCAATTATGAAAATTTCAAAAAGTAAATAAATGATAAGGAGGATATATCTATAAATTGGATATATCCTCCTTTACATTTGAGAGACTAGATATATAAGTTTAACATTTATGAGCATTTACTTGTGTAAAGAAGCTTTAATATTTCCCTTATTTGATTTGATAAACTATCATCTCCAACCATTATTACCATTTTGGATAATATCAGTTAATCTATCTATATCTTTATTAAGTTCTCTTATTTTGCATAAGGCATTTTTTAATTGTACTTGGCTACTATTAATTCTATAGGCCATAGCAGATAAATTTGTTGGCTGAGGAGGAATTTGAGCTGTTGACATAGCAATTAATTCCTTTTCAATAGCATCAAAGTTAAGCAATGAATTATCTATCATTTCTGTAGTAAAGCTTATTTTATCAGCTATGTGATCTATATTATTAGCAACATTTCTATTAGTACCATTCCAACTCATATATTGAGTTTGTTCATTGTTGTTAAACATAGAATCTCCTCCTTAGTTTTGAATTTTATCTGTTAATTTATCAATAGTGTTAGTGGCTACATCTATTCTATCTGTTAATTCATCTATTTGATCGGTATACTTATCAACATCTTTAATATTTTTTTGAACTTCTAATTGATTGTCTATGGAAGTAGAAACCTTGGAAGCTATTTCTTGAGTTATTGAGCCTAGTAGAACTTGAACATGGTCAGGAGCATTTTGTGCTACTTGATCCATTACTCTGTTTAAAAGTGGTTCAATTTGTTGAAGAGTTTTTATAGAATTAGACAATTCTCTTCCACATGAATTTAATTCAGCATCTATTTTATCACAAACCCTGTCTATTTCTGATTGAGTTATTTGATCTATATTTCTTAATACTTTGTCAATTTCATTTCCTAAAACACGAGCGCCTCTTTTACTAACTAATAATGCCATAATAATCCCCTTCCTTATGTAAAAAATCAGTTTGTTTAAAGTTAATTATAGCATAGATAGTTGTGTAATATTGGTTATTATACAGTTATTTAACTTTAATTTATTAATGTTTAATATTTGGATAAAAATAATTCATATAATTCTAAGTTTAAAAATAATTTAAAATAACAAAAAAAAGAAAGGTGAGGGCACCTTTCTTTTTTATATGTTTAGATTTTTAATAGGGAGATACAAAATGTAAATTAAGATTTAATTTTCATTTTATAATAGTAAATATCTAATTTCGAGCTTTTTCAATAAGCTCTTCAATTTTATATTTACATCTAGTACCTTTACAGGAACCTGTTCCGGCACCAGTACTTTGTCTTACCTCATCATAGGTGGTAGCACCATCTGATATAGCATCTTTAATTTTCTTCCTTGAGATTGCTTTACATAAGCAAACTTTAGTGATTTTATCAAGTACTTCTTGATTTAGATTGTTGTTATTTTCCATACATATATGTCTCCTTAAAATGAACTTGAATTTGTTTATGGATAGTTTTTTCTTAATTCATTTTAATATTCAGAAAACTATGTATTTAATAAAGGGAAATGGAATTAATTTGTTATGAGTTAATTATAAGATAACAGATAAAAAAAGTCAACATTAAAATATAAAAAATATTAAAAAATATTTTTTACTATAGAATAATAGCTATTGATTAGGAAACCAATAGCTGTTAGATAAAGGAATTAAGCCTCTTTTAATGCTGTAATAAACATTTTTATAAAGTTTAATAAAATAAATAATATTATAGTAGTTGCAACTACTATTTCAAAATGACCTACAAATTTTATTATAGTTGATGCTGTATATAGATTTTTTCCAGCTAAAAATTCACTGAATTTGTAAATCGCTAAAACACTTATAGCAAGTGGGAAAGTAAAAGTTGCAAAGTTAGGTTTGAATTTATATATTGATAGTTTAAATGCAAAATAATAAACAATTAAAACATTAAATATAGAAGCAAAACCTAAAAAGATTACAAAGTATAAGTTTGCAGTTTTAAACATTGTAATTACTCCTGCAAGTGCTAAGCTGCCAGGAGCTGCAATTATGGCACAAGTTGCTATTTTATCCTTATCTACTTTATTAGTAAATATTTTATAAAGCATAACAGGCCATAATATTAGAAAGGCTGTTGTTCCAAAAAGAACCATGAATTTAGCTAATTTATCATAGCCCATTCCTTTACTAGCTAAGCTTCCTGTAATTAAACCAACATATACAACAAACCAACTTGGAATAACTTCAGAAAAATTACGATTCTTTAATCTAAAGAATGTATAAGATATTATTAAGCTAAAGTGTAGTATTGCTGCAAAAAGCCATAAGGCACTAGCAAGTTTTGGAGAACTTTTTTGAAAAAATGAAGCTATTAAGAATAAAGACATGTCAATAGTAGGATAAAAGCTTCCTACCACTGGATTTTTAAGTTCTGCTCCTATTTTTTTAGGAAATAAAGCTAATCTTAAAACCATTAAACTAATCACTATAATAGCTAAAACAATTGATATTGGCTTTAAAAAAGTAACTTTATTAATAGCCCATGCATTGCTAACTGTAATAAGTCCTAAAACAGTTCCGCAAATTCCTATAGGATAATTCTCTAATTTATCGAGATATTTCTTCATAGGATGATTTTCTATTTTGTTTAGATGTTTTTCCAATATTTCTACCCCCTTAGATTATTGAAAAATAGGTTTTATATGTATATAAATAAAGTGTATTTTCTCTGAGTTAAGTCTCAGTTTGTTACACTATAATTTACTGTATATTAAATTAATAATACTACAAGATAATTCTACTATGTTATAATTTTAACATATGTGATATAAATCACAGAGTAGTATATAGACTGTTACTATAGGGTAAACAATATATAAATAATTTCCATTTTTAAATTTATTAATAAATGAAAAAAACATTTTTTTAGTTATTGATTAAATAAAATCAATAGTATAAAATAAAAGAAGATTTAAATTTAAAAAACTATGAGTAGGAAAAGTACTTAAGATCATCTTTTTCAGAGAGTAGCTGTTTGGTGCAAAGCTATAAAGAACCTTAAAGAAAATCACCTATGAGTTGGAAGGCTGAAAGATTTTTCAATTAAGCTAACCCGTTTGCCAGCGTTAATGGATAGAGTATGTAAGTACTTGAAAATTTAAGCCTTGATGTTTTAGGGCTTTAAACCTTAGGTGGTATAGCGAATTTCAACTTCGTCCTTTTGGGATGGAGTTTTTTTATTTTCTCTAAAAGTTTAGAGAAGAGTAAATATAGAGTTCCTTGTAATAGGATTTAGATTGAAGTAAAAAATAATTTCATAGTATGAAAGGAGAAAAATTAATGTACAAAAAAGTTGAACTTACTAGCGGATTCGTTGGTATGGAAAAAGAAATTGCTAATCTTTGGAATAGCAGAAATGTAATTAGAAAAAACTTTGACTTAAACCAAGATGGTGAATATTTCACTTTCTATGACGGACCTCCAACAGCAAATGGTAGACCTCACGTTGGACATATCTTAACAAGGGTTATGAAAGATATAATCCCAAGATATAAAGTTATGAAGGGTTATAAAGTTATAAGAAAAGCAGGATGGGATACTCACGGTCTTCCAGTTGAACTTGAAATTGAGAAAAAATTAGGTATTTCAGGTAAAGAACAAATAGAAGAATACGGTGTAGAAAAGTTTGTTCAAGAATGTAAAGATAGCGTATTTACTTATGTAAGTATGTGGGAAAAAATGACTGAACAAATAGGTTATTGGGTTGATATGGATGATCCATATGTAACATACCATAACTCATATATTGAATCAGTATGGTGGGCTTTAAAACAAATGTGGGATAAAGACTTACTATACAAAGGTCACAAGGTTATGCCTTACTGCCCAAGATGTGGAACAGCATTATCATCACACGAAGTTTCACAAGGATATAAAGATGTTAAAGACTTAACTGCTATAGCTAAATTCAAAGTTAAAGGTGAAGAAAATAAATATATCTTAGCTTGGACAACAACTCCTTGGACATTACCTTCAAACGTAGCTTTATGTATAAATAAAGCATACACTTATGTTGAAGCTAAAGTTGGAGAAGAAACTTTAATTCTTGCTAAAGACTTAGTAGAAAAAGTTTTAGGAGAAGAAGCTGAAATAGTTAGAGAATTTAACGGTTCAGAATTACTTGGAACTAAATATGAGCAATTATTACCATTCCATGCTCCAACTGAAGGAAAAGCTTTCGAAGTTGTTCATGGTGATTACGTAACCTTAACAGATGGTACTGGTATAGTTCATATAGCACCTGCTTACGGTGAAGATGATAACTTAATCGGTAAGAAAAATGGTTTAGCATTCATAAACTTAGTTGATACTCAAGGAAGATTCGTAGACGAAGTTACTCCATGGGCTGGAAAGTTAGTTAAGAAATGTGACCAAGAAATAGTAGATTACTTAAAAGAAAGAAATCTATTATTAAAAGCTGAAAAGCATACTCACTCATATCCACACTGTTGGAGATGTGACACACCACTTCTTTACTATCCAAGAGCAAGCTGGTTTGTTGCTATGAGTACTTTAAGAGATAATCTTCTAGAGAACAATAATAAAATAAACTGGTTACCAGACAACATAAGAACAGGTAGATTCGGTAAGTTCTTAGAAAATGTTATTGACTGGGGAATCTCAAGAGATAGATACTGGGGAACTCCACTTCCAATCTGGGAATGTGAATGTGGTCACAGAGATTGTGTTGGAAGCATAGAAGAATTAAAAACTAAGGGTGTAAATGTACCAGAAGATATAGAATTACACAAACCTTATATAGATAATGTTCATTTAACTTGTGAAAAATGTGGAAAGGAAATGACAAGAGTTAAAGAAGTTATTGACTGTTGGTTCGATTCAGGATCAATGCCATTTGCTCAACTTCACTACCCATTTGAAAATAAAGAATTATTTGAACAAAACTATCCAGCTCAATTTATATCAGAAGCTGTTGACCAAACAAGAGGATGGTTCTACACATTATTAGCAATTTCAACTGCTATATTTGATAGAAATCCATTTGAAAACTGTATAGTTTTAGGTCACGTTCTTGATAAGAAGGGCTTAAAAATGTCAAAATCTAAGGGTAATGTAGTTGATCCATTTGATGTATTAAATTCAGTAGGAGCAGATGCTACAAGATGGCACTTCTATACTGCTAGTGCACCATGGTTACCAACTAGATTCTCAGTAGATGATGTTGCAGAAGCACAAAGAAAGTTCTTAGGAACTCTATGGAATGTTTACTCATTCTACGTTCTTTATGCTGATATAGATAACTTCAATCCATATGATTACAAAGATTTCGTATCAGAAAATGTTATGGATAAATGGATGTTATCAAAACTTAATACTTTAATTAAGGATGTTGATGCATCACTTGAAACTTATGATATAACTAAAGCTGCTCTTATGATAGAAGACTTTACAGATGAGTTATCAAACTGGTATGTAAGAAGAAATAGAGCTAGATATTGGTCAGAAGAATTAACTGATGATAAGATAGGTGCTTATGTAACACTTCATAAAGTATTAGTTACTTTATCAAAAGTTGCTGCTCCATTTGTACCATTTATCACAGAAGAAATATACCAAAACTTAGTTGTTGGATTAGATAAGGATGCTGAAGAAAGTATTCACTTATGCAAATGGCCAACAATTGATGAAAATGCTATTAACCCAGAACTTGAAAGAGAAATGGATTTAGCATATAAAATAGTTAAACTTGGTAGAAGTGCAAGAAATGCTGCTAACATCAAGAATAGACAGCCACTTTCAAAATTATCAATTTCAACTACAGCTCTTCCAGAGTACTACGGTGCAATCATAAGAGATGAGTTAAATGTTAAAGAAGTTGAATTTGGTGCTGACGTTTCTAAGTATGTTAACTTTGAAATCAAGCCTAACTTACCTGTTTTAGGTAAAGCTTATGGAAAGTTAATACCAGGAATAAGAAAAGAAATAGCTGCTAGAAATCAAATGGAATTAGCTCAAAAAATTAGTGCTGGAAATGTTGAAGTAATCAATGTTGATGGAACTGAAATAGAGTTAAATTCAGAAAGTATCTTAGTAACAATGCAAGGATTAGAAGGATTTGCATTTGCTGGTGAAGGTTCAATAGGTGTTGTTTTAGATGAAACAATAACTGAAGAATTAAAAGAAGAAGGATACGTTAGAGAAATGATTTCTAAAATCCAAAATGCAAGAAAAGAAAGTGGATTTGAAGTTGCAGACAAAATAAATCTTTATGTATCAGGAAATGAAATGCTTGAAGGAGTAATCAAGAAATTCGAAGATACAATTAAGAAAGAAACATTAACAGAAGAAGTTAGATACAATAATGAAGCTTCAATGACTGAAGTAACAATTAATGGTAAAAAACTTCAAATGGCTGTTGAAAAAAGATAAGAATTAATTTAACAACAAGAAATATAAAAAAAGCTAGAGAAGTATTGCTTCTTTAGCTTTTTTTTATGTAGAAATTACTTTTCAATTAATTCACTAGAATTTCTATAGTTTTTGAATTTAGAAAAACCACCTTCAAGGTGATATAAGTCAGAGAAACCGTTGTTTTCAAGGATTTCTGAAGCTTGAACACTTCTAAAACCTTTTTCACAGTAAACTAATACTGGTTTATCTTCATATTCTATTATGTCATCATCACTTATAGCTAATTTAGCTAAAGGTAGTGAGTAAGCTCCTTTTATATGGCTTTCTTCAAATTCTTCTTTTGTTCTAACATCTAATATAAATAAATCTTTTTCAGATTTTATAAGTTCACAAACTTCATTTAATTCTAAGTTTTTCAAACTTAGCACCTCCATTTAAAAGTAAAATTAATTTTAAAAATATTTATTATGTTAATTGTAACATTAAAAAAATTTTTGTGTTAAAAGTATTTCGATTTAGAAGAAAAAAGATAATTAATTATATACAAAGGAAGAGCCATTTAAGCAGATTTGAATAATTTTTTGAAGTAATAGGGAAGGGATAAAGATTATATATTTTAGGTTATTTAAAGGAGTAAAGTATTATAGAGATTAACAAGGAGAGAAGAGCAAAAAGTAATTGTTAAAATTATTTTATTATGATAAAAAGCATTATATAGGTGAAAACTTATTGAAAAAGTCATATTAATTTCATATAATTAATTTAAGATAGATAAGGTAAAGTGTTGAGTTTATTACATTTATGGTTATTGAACAGCAAAATAAGATTTAATTCAGTTGTGGTTTTTAAGTGAAATTTTTAAATAATTGATTTGTTTAAAAAATTTACTTATGTAAGCAAGTCTTTATAATCTACTGCTGAATTTTATTTTTTTAAGTTTAATAATAAAGTATGTAATTTGGAAGAAAGCAAAGCCAAGTAAATATATACTTGTAATTAAGTAAAATTATCTAGTGATAGCACAAGTAATATTTTTGTATTATCTGATAAAATAAAGATTGTAGGAGATGGTAAGAGATGGCGACTTCAATTAAAGACGTTGCTAAAGAAGCAGGGGTTTCAATAGCAACGGTATCAAGAGTACTTAATGATATAGACGTTGTAAATGAAGAAACTAAAAAAAAGGTTTTAGAAGCTATAGAAAAATTAGGATATAGACCTAATATAGTAGCAAGAAGTTTAAAAACTCAAAGAACTAGAACTATAGGAGTAGTTGTACCTGATATATCAAGTCAATTATATCCTGAAATAGTTAGAGGTGCTGAGGATGTTGCAAACATATACAAATATAATGTAATGCTTTGTAATTCAGATTTTGATTTAGAGAAAGAAAAAGAGTATTTAAGAGTACTTAAGGAAAAAATGGTTGATGGTGTAATTTATATGAGTTCATCACTAGAAGAAGATACTTTAAATCTTATAAATGAGTTAGATATAAAGACAATTCTTGTTGAAACAAGTGATAAAGAAGGAGCACTACCAAGTGTTACAATAGATAATGTTAAAGCTAGTTATGATGCCACAAAGTATGTTATAGATAAGGGAAGAAAAAATATTGCATTTATAGGAATTGAAAAAGGTGAAAAAAATGCTTGGGGAATGAGATTTGAAGGTTATGAAAAGGCTTTAAAAGATAATAATTTAGAGTACAAAAAATCTATGTGTTACTTTAAAAACTTAAAACATAAAAGTGGTTATGAAGGAATTAAAGAAATCCTAAATAGAGGAGAAAAAGTAGACGGAGTTGTTTGTGCTTCAGATGAGATAGCTATGGGAGTAATCAATGCACTAAGAGAAGAGGGCCTTAGAGTTCCAGAAGATGTTTCAGTTATTGGATTTAATAACATTGAATTATCTAAGAACTTCTACCCAAGAATAACAACTATAGCACAACCAATGTATGATATGGGTTCAGTTGCTATGAGAATGTTAATAAAATTATTAGGCAATCAAGAACTTGATAAGGGATACTTTGAATTACCTTATGAACTTATAGAAAGAGAAAGTTGCTAAATTTTTAGTAATAAATAGAGTTAATTAAACTAGAAAAAGGAATGCTTTTTCTAGTTTTTTTTTGAGTATATTAATAAATGGCAAATTAATTGCTAATAAATTGAAACTAAAGCTAATTTTATAAATTAATTTGATATTATATAAGTAAGAAATTATGAAGAATTAAAATCAAATGAAAAGGTTATTAAGGGGGCGTTAAGATGAAAAATGTAAAGACAGCTAATTTAATGAATAGGTGTTTACAGGGGAAGATGTCGATTAAAGAGCATTTTAGTGTAGTTTTTAATTTATTTAAGACCAATTTAAAGGATATTTTTACAATAGGATTTTTATTTGCTTTACCTATAGCTTTAATGACAATGATAGGCTTTAGGGGGATAATAGGTAATTTGATTAATATATTCTGTACAGCAATTTCTATGGCTGCTATTACTATTTTAATTGATAGAAGGGCAAAAGGTGAAGATATAGGGTGGAAAGATGCTATTAAAAAGACTTTCAATAATCCAATGTTAGCTATAAGTGCATTTTTAATGCAAAGTTTATTAATAAATGTTGTAACTATGTTTGGTGGTGGATTTATAGCTACGCTTTTTGGGAGTCTCGTAATGTTAAATATACAATTTGCTGTGTTATCAGGTATGGACATGATTGGAAGTACAAAAGCAAGCTTTAGCATTGTTTCAAAAAATCTAGTTGATGTTTTAATAAAAAATATATTATTAAACTTTGTCATTTCTCTTCCAACAGCTTTAGTAATGTCTTTAATTACTAGGTTAACAGGAGTAAAGCAATTAAATCAAGGTTCTTTTGCTATTGTTTTATTAGTGTCAGGAATACTTACAACAATAAGTGTAATAGCGTCAGTGGTATTTTATTATAATTTACCTACTGTGAACAATACTAGGGCATAGTAAAATTAAAAAGTTTGGTATTTAAATTAGGACTATATTAAAAAAGAATATGGTTCTAATTTTTTTTATAATAAACTTAGTGTATAACACACTAGAAAAAAAAGGGGGACAAGTTATGGATAAACAAAAGGAGCTTGGGGAAGGTTCCGTTATAAAATTACTTACAAAATATTCAGTACCAGCTATTATAGCTATGATGGTTA
The DNA here is from genome assembly GCF_001403635.1 of Clostridium massiliamazoniense. GTDB lineage: Bacteria > Bacillota > Clostridia > Clostridiales > Clostridiaceae > Sarcina > Sarcina massiliamazoniense. The sequence continues at coordinate 1,808,729 of NZ_LN879468.1, read as the reverse complement.
ATTCTCTTTATACAATTATTGATAGGATGTTTATAGGCCGTATTCCAGGTGTAGGTTCAATAGCTATGAGTGGAGTTGGTATAACTATGCCAATTGTCTATATTGTTTTAGGTTTAGGAATGTTAGTTGGAGTTGGGACAGCAGCATCTATATCAATTAAATTAGGTCAGGGGAAAAAGAAGGTTGCTGAAAAGTTATTAGGAAATGCTTTGACTTTATCTTTAATTATTAGTGTTATAGTTACTATTTTAGGAATTATGTTTTCAAAGAATATTTTATTATTATTTGGTGCAAGTAGCAGTGTCATAGGCTATGCTGACCAATTTATAAAAATCATATTAATTGGAACTGTATTTAATTTAGTTGGTTTTTCATTAAATCAAAGTATTAGGTCAGATGGAAGTCCTAAGGTAGCTATGACAACAATGCTTATAGGATGTGGATTAAACATAGCTTTAGATCCATTATTTATATTTGTTTTTAAATGGGGAATACAAGGTGCTGCATTGGCAACAATTTTATCTCAAGCTGTATCAGCAGTATGTGTATTATATTATTTTACAAAGGGTTCATCAAATTTAAAAATAAAAAAGGAAACTTTAAAATTAGAAAAGCCTTTAGTACTTGGTATATTTGCTATAGGAATGGCACCATGTGCTATGCAAATGGCAGCAAGTCTTGTTCAAGTTGTATCTAACAGAGCTTTAATAACTTATGGTGGAGATTTAGCAGCTGGAGTTATGGCTATAATATCATCAGTAGGAATGATATTTTTGATGCCTATCTTTGGAATGAATCAAGGTTCACAGCCTATAATTGGTTATAATTATGGAGCAAAAAAATATAAAAGAGTAAAGCAAACACTTATTTATGCAATTATAGCAGCTACTATTGTAGTAGCAGTTGGAGGAATATTAATTCAGCTATTCCCAGACATAGCTATAAAAATGTTTAATGACGACCCAAAGTTAATAGAAATAGGAGTAAGTGGTATAAAAATATATCTAGCAATGCTTCCTATAATAGGGTTCCAAGCAATAAGCACAAACTATTTCCAAGCTGTTGGGAAAGCAAAGACATCAATGTTTTTAAGTCTTTTAAGACAAGTTATATTATTGATTCCATTGTTAATAATATTACCAAAGTATTTTGGATTAACAGGTGTATGGCTTGCAGGACCAACTTCAGATTTACTTTCATCAATAATAACAGCAATTTTTATAACAAGAGAAATGAATTTATTAGAAGGTGTAGAAAAGGAGGAATTAGTAGCTTAATAAAAATAAAGGTGATGTGTCTTAACTAAAGATACATCACCTTTTTTCTATATAATTGAATGTAATAATAAAGTGAGAAAAATTCCTCATTTTAAATTTTCAATTCTATATTATTCCTTCTTCTTTTAGTACTAATTCTAATTCCTTTACTTTTTCAGTTAGAGATACAAACTTTTCCTTAAGTAAATCAGTTGATACATTTTCATTATCAATGCTACTTTCTAGGTCTTCAATTGTTTTAATAGCATCATCTATATCTGCTTGAGCTAGCTTTAATTTGTTTTCGTCCATCTTTTAATCTCCTTTGATAGTTAAACTTAAATTAAATTACTATTTTATTTTATGTTATCACTACTAATTAGAGAGTGCAAGGCATATATTATACAAAAAGAAAACATGTTAAGGAGATTTAAAATGATAAATTACATATGGTTTGGAATTATAGTGATTGGTGTAATAGTCGGGCTCTTTACAGGACAAGGTCCTACTATATCAAATGGAATTATGGCATCAGCAGAAGGCACAACAAAATTCATAATTTCCTTGGTCGGAATGATGTGTTTTTGGTGTGGAGTAATGAAAATAGCAGAAAAAAGTGGATTAACTTCAAAATTAGCTAAGGTGCTGAAACCTATATTGAAGCTTCTTTTCAAGGATGCAGGAAAGAGTGACGAAGCTTTAGGGGCTATTGTTATGAATTTAACTGCAAATATGTTTGGATTAGCTAATGCGGCAACCCCCTTTGGAATAAAAGCAATGGAGGAACTAGATAAGATAAATAATGAAAAGGGAAGAGCATCTAATGATATGGCTTTATTTCTAGTGATGAATGCTGCATGTATTCAATTTATTCCATCAACAATTATAGCAATAAGAGCTGCAGCAGGATCAAGTACTCCAGCATCTATAGTACCAGCAGCTATAATATCAACTGCTGTAGCAGCACTTTCTGGAATAATAATATGTAAAATACTACAAAAATATTTTTAGGAGAGGAAATATGAATTATATTACTAACAGTTTAATACCAATAATATTAGTTATTATAGTTTTTTATGGAATGATAAAGGGAAAAAAGGTTTATGAATGGTTTTTAGAGGGAGCGAAAGAAGGGTTATCTGTTTGTATGAGAATATTTCCATCTCTATTGGCTATGTTAGTTGCTGTAAGAATACTTAGAGATTCTAATGTATTAGGATATATAAATAACTTTTTAGAACCTATTGTTGGATTAATAGGGTTACCAGCACAATTAGTTCCATTAGTTTTAATAAAGCCTTTGTCTGGAAGTGGAGCTTTAGGAATATTTACAGATATACTAAATACAGTAGGACCTGACACTAGAACTGGGTTAATTGCTTCTGTTTTAATGGGAACTACAGAAACTATTTTTTATACCATAACAATTTATTTTGGAGCAGTGGGAATAAAAAAAATAAGACATACTCTTTGGACTGCAATAATGGCTGATATGATTGCTTTGATAATGGCAATAACAATGGTAGGAGTTTTCTTTAATAAATAAAAAACTGCCTCAAAGTGAGAGTAATTTCACTTTGAGGCAGTATTCTACTTAATAATTAATGTGTAAAACCAAATGCTCCAGTTCTTTCTCTTTTATTGCTTAATTCATCAACGGCAGTTTTAAAATCTGATAAAAATGATTCAGCAAGGTTTTTACCCATATCAGCTCTACAAACTATACGTTGTATTAAAGTTTCTTCAAGATTAGCTGGAAGTGGGTAAGCAGGTACTTGCCATCCTCTCATTAATAATCTGTCAGCTAAATCATATAGAGTCCAATTTACATTGGCATCATCTTTTAGTTTATAACAAACTATAGGAAGATTTTCTCCATCATTATATATTTCAAACAAGTCTAATTTTTCAATTTCTCTAGATAAAAACATTGCAACATCCTTGGTTCTTTCATGAATTCTTTTATATCCATTAAATCCAAAACGAACAAAGTTATAATATTGACCAATGATTTGACTAGCAGATCTAGAGAAGTTTATAGCTATGGTTGGTAGTTTACCACCTAGATAACTAACTTCAAATATTAATTCTTCAGGTAGGAATTTTCTATCTCTCCAAATTACCCAACCTATTCCTGGATAAACTAGTCCATATTTATGACCAGATGTACTTATTGAAATAACATTATTTAATCTGAAATCCCAAGGTAATTCAGGGTTAACAAATGGAGTAAATAATCCACCTGAAGCAGCATCTATATGAAGGTATAATTTTTGCTCATGAGTTTTATTAAATTCTTCACAGATTTTATCTAAGGCTTCTATATCGTCAAATTTCCCAGTATAAGTTATTCCAAGAAGTCCTACTATACCTATAGTATAATCATCTACATAATCTAAAACATGTTCAGTATCTATACACATATTGTCTTTAGTCATAGGAATTTCTCTTAATTCAATATCTAGATAAACACAAAGTTTTTCCCAACAAACTTGAAAACCAGAAGTTATTATTAAATTAGGTTTTTGTTTTGTTAAATCAAGACCTAATTTTTCAGCTCTATGTCTCCAAGCAAATTTCATTGCCATTCCTCCAAGCATACAAGCTTCGGAAGAGCCTACAGTAGAAGTACCTATGTAATTTTCAGATTTATTAGCATTCCACAAGTCAGCAACTATATCTACACATCTTTGTTCAATAGCAGCAGTTTGTGCATATTCAGATTTATCTATGGCATTTTTATCGAAAGTTTCTGACATTATTTTTGTAGCTTCATCTTCCATATAAGTTTGACAGAAGGTAGCTAGATTTAATCTAGAATTTCCTTCATTTAATAGCTCATCCTTTATTAATCTATAGGCTATTTGAGGATTCATAGAATCATTATTTAGTTTTTCTTTAGGTAATGAAATATCACTTTCAAAGCTCCCGAATATAGGTGTTGATGATATATTTTTGATTTCAATTTCTAAATTATCTTCTGTAAACATAAAAATTCCTCCTAAAAGTAAGTTTGTTTCAAAATATTTTTAAAACTTAGAGAAAGAGCTAGAATTAAAGCGTTTCTCTCTAGGGGTAATTTAATTAATAGGAAAAGTCAATATAGGCTTCCTCTAGTAATTAAACTTGAATTATTAGTTAGATGTATTAAAAGTAAAATATATTTTAAATTATATAATTATAAAAAACTTTTACAAATTGATTTAAATAGTAAAATATAAGAAAAATAAATTTAAAGTATAAAAGTTATTAACTTATAGGCAGAATCATTATGATTTTATTTGAGAAATAATGAATAAAAAATTATATAAAGAATATAGGTAAAAGATTGCTAAGGAAAGTTCTAGCGTTTGTTAATTAAGTATAAAAATATAAATAAATATTTAACAAATAAGAAGGTAGATATAATCACAAGGAAAAGGTTTTCTTAATTTTTTTTAAATAAATAAAAAAGAATAAGTTACGTATTATGTTACGAAAAACAAAAAAATATAAATATTCTGAAAATTCGACAAAATATAATTGACCTTAAATAAAAAAGTATGTTAAAATATTATCAAAGATTAAATTAATTTTAATAAAAAAAGAATTTATGACAATTAAATTTGTTACTTAGCAAAATTATTATTGCATTTTATAGAATAAATTTTAAGAAAGGGGTTATATTTTTGATATTTCTATAATATTAAATTTATAACTAAAAAGGTGGTATTTTTTATGACGGTGAAAAAAGTTACAAATATAGAAGAATTAAATGCAAAATTTGAAGAAGTAAGAGCAGCTCAAAAAGAATTTGCTACCTTTACTCAAGAGCAAGTTGATAAAATATTTAAAGCAGCAGCTATGGCAGCAAACCAAGCTAGAATTACTTTAGCTAAACAAGCAGTAGCTGAATCAGGAATGGGTATTGTTGAGGATAAAATCATCAAGAACCAATTTGCATCAGAATATATATACAATAAGTATAAAGATGAGAAAACTTGTGGAGTTATAGAAAAGGATGAAGCTTTTGGCTTAACAAAAATAGCTGAACCAATAGGGGTTGTAGCAGCTATAGTACCAACTACAAATCCAACTTCAACAGCTATATTTAAAGCTTTAATATCTCTTAAAACAAGAAACGGAATAATCTTCTCACCACACCCAAGAGCAAAAGGAGCTACAATAGCAGCAGCTAAGGTTGTTTTAGATGCAGCAGTAGCAGCAGGTGCTCCAAAGGGAATTATCGGATGGATAGATGAGCCATCAATAGAATTATCACAAATAGTAATGGCAGAAGCTGATATTATATTAGCAACTGGTGGACCAGGAATGGTTAAAGCTGCATACTCATCAGGAAAACCAGCAATCGGTGTTGGAGCAGGTAATACACCAGCTATATTTGATTCAAGCTGTGACGTAAAAATGGCTGTAAGTTCAGTTTTATTATCAAAAACTTTTGATAACGGAGTAATCTGTGCTTCAGAGCAATCAATATTAGTAGATGAGTCAATTTATAACGAAGTTAGAAAAGAATTAGAATATAGAGGAGCTTACATTTTAAAACCAGCAGAAGTTGAAAAAGTAAGAAAAACTATTTTAATAAACGGTGCTTTAAATGCTAAAATAGTTGGACAACCAGCTCATAAAATAGCTGAATTAGCTGGAGTAAAAGTTCCTGTAACTGCTAAAGTTTTAGTAGGAGAAGTTACTTCAGTAGAATTAGAAGAAGAATTCTCACATGAAAAATTATCACCAGTTTTAGCTATGTACAAAACTAAGAACTTTGATGAAGCTTTAAGAAAAGCTGAAAGATTAGTAGAATTAGGTGGATATGGACATACTTCAGTTTTATATGTAGATACAAGACAGTGTCCAGAAAAGGTTGCTAAATTTAGTGCAGCAATGAAAACAGGAAGAACATTAATAAACACTCCATCAACTCAAGGTGGTATAGGTGATTTATATAACTTTAAATTAGCTCCATCATTAACACTTGGATGCGGATCATGGGGAGGAAACTCAGTTTCAGAAAACGTTGGTCCAAAACATCTTATAAACATCAAGAGTGTTGCTGAGAGGAGAGAAAATATGCTTTGGTTTAGAGTTCCAGAAAAAGTTTACTTCAAGTACGGTTCATTAGGAGTAGGTTTAAAAGATCTTAAAGAAGAAGGTAGAAAGAAAGCATTTATCGTAACTGATAGCGTTTTAGCATCATTAGGATATGTAGATAAAATAACTAAGACTTTAGATGAAATAGGAATGGATTATAGAATATTCAGTTCTGTAACACCAGACCCAACATTATCAGTAGCTAAAAAAGGTGCTGAATTAATGAGAGAGTACGAACCAGATGCTATAATAGCACTAGGTGGTGGATCACCAATGGATGCTGCTAAGATTATGTGGGTTATGTACGAGCATCCAGAAGTTGAATTTGAAGATTTAGCAATGAACTTCGTTGACATAAGAAAGAGAATATACAAATTCCCTAAAATGGGAGAAAAGGCTACATTAGTATGTGTGTCAACATCAGCAGGTACTGGTTCAGAGGTAACACCTTTTGCAATCATAACTGATGATGCAATAAACAAAAAGTATCCATTAGCAGATTATGAGTTACTTCCAAAAATGGCTATCATTGATGCTGAATTAATGATGAACATGCCAAAAGGATTAACTGCTGCATCAGGAGTTGACGTATTAACTCATGCAATAGAAGCTTATGTATCAGTAATGGCTACTGATATGACAAATGGTATGGCTTTAGAAGCTATAAAAACAGTATTTGAATACTTACCAAGAGCTTATGAAAACGGAACAACTGATGTTGAAGCTAGAGAAAAAATGGCTCATGCATCAACAATGGCTGGTATAGCATTTGCAAATGCATTCCTAGGAGTATGTCACTCAATGGCACATAAATTAGGATCAAACCATCATGTTATTCATGGTATGGCTAACGCTATGTTATTAAACCATACAATTAGATTCAATGCTACTGATACACCAACTAAACAAGCTGCATTCTCACAATATAAATATCCAAACGCTAAGAGAAGATATGCTCATATAGCTGAATATATTGGATTAAAAGGTAAGAATGATGATGAATTAGTAGATGCATTAATGAAAGCAATTTCTGAATTAAATGCAAGAGTTAATATACCAAAATCAATAGCTGAATATGGTGTAAGTAAAGAAGCATTCTATGCTTCATTAGATAAAATGGCTGAGGATGCATTTGATGACCAATGTACAGGTGCAAACCCAAGATACCCATTAATAAGTGAAGTTAAACAAATGTACATCAATGCATTTGAAGGAACAGTTAAAAAATTCTAATAAGAATTATAAAAAGTTCTAATGAAGAATCCCAAGCTTAGGCTTGGGGTTTTTTTATTAAAAATAATAATTTTCATCATAATATGCTTACTTAGAAGTTAAAGGAGTTTCTTTACTATTGTTGTGATATAATTAGTAGTAATAACACAGATTAGGAGGAAATGTCTATGGATAATAAAGTATTCAAAGGTAATAGAAAAAGATTTATTGACATGATAGAGGATAATTCAATTGCAGTATTTTTAGCTGGGGAGGCTAAGTTTAAGAGTGCTGATGAAAAGTATCCTTTTACACCTAATAGAAACTTTTATTACTTAACAGGTATAGATGAAGAAAAAGACATTCTTTTAATGTCAAAGATAAATGGTGAAGTGGATGTTAAATTATTCATTCAAGAACCTGATGAATTTATGGCTAAGTGGGTTGGGGCAACTTACACTGATGAAGAAGCAGAAGAGTTATCTGCTATAGAAAATATAGATTATTTAGGTTCATTTGATGTTGAATTAAATAGATTATTAACATCAGGAGATGTTGAAAATATTTATTTAGATTTAGAGAGAAGAGCATATAATGAGGAAGATAGACCTGCTCAAAAATTTGCTAGAAATATAAGTAAGAGATATTTAAATATAAATATTAAAGATGCTTATGGATTAGTTTCAGAATTAAGACTTGTTAAATCTAAAGAAGAAATTGCTGAAATGCAAAAAGCTATGGATATAACAAAGGATGCTGTAGAATATTTAATGACTAACTGTAAAGCTGGAATAACAGAAGGTGCTTTAGAGGCTTATTATGACTTCTATATAAAGCAACAAGGTGTTAAGGATAGAGCCTTTAATACTATAGCAGCAGCTGGTAAAAATGCAGCTATACTTCATTATGTAGAAAATAATTGTGAGCTTAAAGATGGAGAATTAATTCTTTTTGATTTAGGAGCACAATGGAATTATTATAATGCAGATATATCAAGAACATTCCCTATAAATGGTAAGTTTTCAAAAAGACAAAGAGAAGTTTATGAGGAAGTTTTAAAGGTGAATGAAGCAGTTATAGAAGCTATAAAGCCAGGAGTAATGGTAAAAGACCTTAATGATTTAGCTAATGACATGTTAGGAGAAGCTTGTGTTAGACTTGGATTAATAGAAGACAAATCAGAATTTAGAAAATATTATTTCCACTCAATAGGACATAGCTTAGGTTTAGATACACATGATGTTGGAAAAAGAAATGTAGAATTAAAACCAGGAATGGTTTGGACTGTAGAACCAGGTTTATATATTGAAGAAGAAGGCATTGGTATAAGAATAGAAGATGATGTTTTAGTAACTGAAACAGGAAGAGAAGTATTAACTAAAGATGCTATTAAGTCTGTAGAAGATATTGAAAAGTTCATGAAAAGATAATAAGTTTATAAAAAAAGGCTGTTTTTAACAGCCTTTTTTATATTTAGAAATAAAATTATTGAACACTTGAGTGAGAATTTCTTGTTCCTATAGTAGGTGTTCCATAATTAGTTACTGTGATACCTAATTCTCTATTAGTGGTATAATATGAATTTGCTACTTTACTACCTGAATCATATGAAGAACCAGCTTTACTTTCAACAAGTTTTATATTGCTATTTGCTGAAGAACGTCCATTTACAGCTTTCATGTTTCCGCTTAAAGAAGATGATGAAGCCATTGAATAAAAAGAACCATTTCTAGCTCCTACCAACTTATTAACAGGTCTAGCTTGAGTTATAGCAGGAAAAGCTAATAAAGGTGATGCTATAATTTTTTTAGATTTTACATTTAAAAAACGCCTTTCATAATAAATTATTTCATTTACATTTTAATATTAAATATTTATATAAAAATATAAAACGTTAAATAAATGTAATAATATAGAAAAAATGTAATAAAAATAATAAAATATTATGTAAGGGGGGGAAGAAATGAAAAAAAGAAAATCCATAATAATTTTTTTTATAATATCTTATACTATAACAATTTTAACTTTTTCAGTAGGAATTTCAGCTATAAACTCACAAAAGTTAAAAATTAAAAAGGGAAGTGCAGAATATAATAGAAGTATTGTCTTTGAGGTTAAAGAAAATGTAGAAGATATAAAGGAAATAAATTCGGAAGATATTATTGCTATATTGGAAAAAAACAATATTTCTACAATATTAAAAAGATATAAAGATGATGGAATAGCAGTAGAAACATATTTAACAATTAATGGTGAATTTTATAAAGAAGATATGAAAAATGGTGAATATTTTACAAGGGAAGATTTTAAATCAAATAAAAATAAAGCTGTTTTTTCTAATACTTTTATAGGCGAAAAAGCTATTGATTTAGTAAAAGATAATGGAGAAATAGAAACAATTAAATTTACTAATGCAGAAATCTCTTATGAGAAGGAAGCTAAAATGACTATACCAGTGGCTATGTTTAAAAGGTTTAAGGGCGGTATAAATTTTAATGATATGGGCTTACAACTTATAATTAACGGAGAAAAGGTAGAGTTAGAAAAAACAATAAATGAAATAAAGAGTTATATTGAAACAAATAATAAAAATCATACTGTTTCTGTATACGATTATATGACATTTGATAGGGATGAAGAATGGGGGGCGCTTGTAAGAACTACAATATTAATAATTTTTGTAACTTTAATAAATTCAATAGGAATAGCTTATTTATGGATTGAGAGTAGAAAAAAAGAAATAGTTCTAAGAAAGGTAGTAGGAGCTTTAAATTTTGATGTAACAAAAATATTTTTTCTTGAATTATTTAAAATAGCTATTATATCAATGTTTACCGCTATAGTATCACAATTTATAATTTCATTTTTAACTGGTGGATATATTTTAGATATGAATATAAAAATGAGTTTTATAAATATAATAGCATCTTTTGTAATAACTATAGGAACAACTTTAATAACATCAATACCATTTCTTATTTATCTAATGAAGATACAACCAGTAGAAATGCTTAGGGAGGAATAGTGATGTTTAGTGGAATAAAAAGAGTGAAAAAAATGGGAGCAATAGCCTTTTTAATGATAGTACAACTAAGTATTGGACTAACTATGATAAATACAAGTGGTAAGTTGTTTGAGGAATCGCAAACTAGAAAAAAGGGAATTGATGATTTATTTAATGTGGAAAATTCGCTTATGTTTAGAATAGTTCCATCAGTGGGATTGGAAAAAGGAAATTTATTTAGAGCATGGTTAGATGGCAATAAGGCAGAAAGTGTTTTTAATGAAATGAAGGAATTAGGATTAATAAGTAAAAAATTAGTTTATGCACCAGTGCCTAATGTACTTGGAATAGATGAACTAATAGAAAAAATACCTAATAAATATAAAAATTTATCAAAAATACAAAAAGAGGATTATACAAGTAATATTTTAATAAATAAAGAATTTTATAAACATTATGATTTGAAAATAAGTAGCGGAAGAAATTTTAAAGATAGTGACTTTGATTTGGATTATAAAACCACTAATATACCGATTTTATTAGGTAAAGATTTTGAAGGAATATTCGAATTAGGAAAAGTATTTCCGTGGAAGGATATTTCAAATGTTGATGAAGAAAGTTCAAAAAAGAGCGTAGAAGATACTAAATTAGAAGAAGATACTGTAAATTTTGAAGTAGTTGGTTTTTTAGAGAGAAATGCCATACCAACCACAACATTACCAAATCAACAATTTGCAACAAGTATAATTTATAGTGATATTATAGCGATTATTCCAACAGTTAAAGATTTTATTTATTTTACAGATGGAAGAGGTATGGCAGGAACAGGAGTAATTCTTGAATATCCAAAGGGAACAGATGTGAAAAATTTAGAAGAGACATTACAAAAAAAGCTAAGAGCTTATGATTTAAAAGGTGATGAAATAAGTTTAGGAGCAAAAAATTTAATTACAGAAACTTACGATAGAGATGTAAAATCTTCAATAGCACTTGGAGTATTATTGCTTGTACTTTCTATGGTTGGTACAAGTTGTATAATCTTAGGGCAACTAAATAAAAGAAAAAGAGAGTTTGGAATTAAAATTGCCATGGGAGCAACTTTAAAAGATATAAGCAGAGATATAATTATTGAGGTTTTATGTATAGTAATAGCAGCTTCAATTATTTCATTATTTTTAAATTTAAAGGTTGGCATAGGAATAAATATATTAATACTAAACTTATGCTTAGTTACAGTAATGACTATATTAATATCGATTTTTCCTGTAAGAGAGATAAAGAAAATGAATGTTGTAGAGTTAGTAAAAGAAAATTAATGGGGGAGTTTTTATGGAAGTTATAAAGCTTATTGATATAGGAAAAACTTATGGTAAAGGGACTGATGCGGAGACTATTGCTTTAAAAAAGATTAATTTGACTATAAATGAAGGTGATTTTATTTCTATAATGGGGCCATCTGGTTCTGGAAAGTCAACATTATTAAATATTTTAGGGTGTATAGATAATCCAACTGAAGGAAAGTATTATCTAAATAATAAGGAAGTTAGTTTATTAAAAGGAAAAGAGCTTGCAATAATAAGAAATGAGGAAATTGGTTTTGTATTTCAAAATTTTAATTTATTATATGATTATAATTTAATAGATAATATTTCTTTACCATTATCATATTCAAAAAAGAAATTACCTAAAGTAAAAACTGCAATTGATATGTTAGATAAATTAGGTCTCGGAGCACATAAATTAAAAACACCAGATAAACTTTCAGGAGGACAAAAGCAAAGAGTGGCGATAGGTAGAGCTTTAATAAATAATCCAAAGATAATTTTAGCTGATGAACCAACAGGAGCTTTAGATAGAAAAACAGGAATGGAAGTAATGGAAATGCTGAAAAATATAAATAGTGAAGGGAAAACAGTCATAATAATAACTCATGATTATAATATTGCAAAACAATGTAATAAAATAATAAAAATAGAAGATGGAAATTTGAGTAAGACTGAAGAGATAATAGGAAATAGTATTCCAAACATTTAAAATAATAAGAGTAAAATTAATAATAAAGTGTAAACAATATATAACATATATTGTAAAATGAGTATAAAAAGTATATTATATATTAATATAAAGTGAATAGTTGAGAGGTAGAGGCGCAATTTATTAAAAGTATCTTAGTGGAGTTAAGCACTATGAAGCTAAGTGAAAGGAATAGTTGCCGAAGTTATAGAAATAATGCTTTAAGGGTTCTATAGCTGGGGGTGTATATAATATATGCATCACTGTCACAATTTTGTGGAGAGCTATCATCAAGGTGTATTTTAGTATTTTTATATTAATTTAAATTTGATTTTTCAGCCTTAGGTGATTTTTGCCTAGGGCTTTTTATTTACCTCTAAATTAATTCACCAATAATATTTAGGGGGATTTTTTATGAAAAAAAGATTTAGTGTTTTTCTATGTGTATTAATTTTTGGAACTTTATTTCTTTCAACTCAAGCTTTGGCAAGTCAAGAAGTTGCAACTATAAATGCAAGTAAATTTGGTTTTTGGACAGTACTGCCACCTCTTGTTTCTATAGTCTTAGCTTTTGTTACTAAAAATGTAGTAGTATCTTTATTTATTGGAGCTATGGTTGGATGTGTAATGCTTTATATTACCGATAGTAATATTTTAATAGCTCTTATTCAAGGATTTATGGATTTTGTTTCAAGAGCTTTAAATTCTTTAGCTGATCCATGGAATGCTGGAATCATTCTTCAGGTTCTTGTTATTGGAGGAATTATTCATTTAGTAGGTAAGATGGGAGGGGCGAAGGCTGTAGCAGAGGCTCTTGCTAAAAAAGCAAAATCAGTTAAAAGTGTTCAGTTAACTACATTTTTACTAGGTATTGCAGTGTTTTTTGATGATTATGCCAATGCTTTAATTGTTGGACCTATAATGAGACCAGTGGCTGATAAAATGAAAATTTCAAGGGAAAAGCTAGCCTTTGTTATTGATGCTACAGCAGCTCCCATAGCAGGTCTTGCCATTATATCAACTTGGATAGGACTAGAAGTTGGATTAATAGGAGATGCTTTTAATAGTATTGGTCAAAGTGTTGACGCTTTTGGTGTATTTCTTCAAACTATACCTTTTAGATTTTATAATATTTTAATTTTAGCTTTTATAATAATTTCAGCATTAACCCTTAGGGAATTTGGACCAATGTACAAAGCAGAGCAAAATGCTAGAAAAGGAGTTATACATTCTGGAGAAAATAATAAAAGTAAGGTTTATACAGAAGAACTTAATGAAATGATGGATGAACTTGAACCAAAGGAAGGTGTTAAATTAAGCTGTTGGAATGCAATTATACCAATAGGTTCATTAATTATTTTTTCTTTAATTGCCTTTTATTATAGTGGATATTCTTCAATTATGGTTGGGGAAGATGAAGCTTTAAAGGCTATAGTAACTAATTCACCTTTTGGGTTTCAAGCTATTCAGCAAACATTTTCTAATGCTGATGCATCTATAGCTTTATTTCAGTCAGCATTAATTTCAAGTATAATCACCATTGTTTTAGCAGTGTTCAAAAAGATATTCACAGTTTCTGAAGCAATTGAAACTTGGATAGAAGGAATGAAAGGACTTTTAATAACTGGAGTAATATTAATACTTGCATGGTCACTAAGTTCAGTAATTAAAGAACTTGGAACAGCAAAGTATTTAGTAGGTATACTTTCAGGTACAGTTCCTGCTTTTATTCTGCCATCATTAATATTTATTTTAGGTTCGATTATAGCTTTTGCAACAGGAACAGCTTATGGTACTATGGGAATTCTAATGCCTCTTGCAATTCCTCTTGCTTATACTATTTCAAGTGGGGATATGAACCTTGTTATAGTATCAACATCAGCAGTATTAACAGGGGCGATATTTGGAGACCATTGTTCTCCTATTTCAGATACAACCATACTTTCTTCAACAGGAGCAGGTTGTGATCATATAGAGCATGTAAGAACACAAATATGGTATTCAATATTTGTTGGAATAATAGCAATTTTATTTGGTTATATACCAGCAGGACTTGGGCTAAGTCCATTTATATCAATTCCTATAGCAATAGTAGCTATGATAGTATTTATGCTTACATTTGGGAAAAAGGTATTGGTAGAAGAAACGGTGAATTCATCGCATAGAACTATTGTATAATAAAAGTAATTGAAAATAACTATAGCTATTAAATATAATTTAAAAAGCTATAGTTATTTTTTTAGACTTTTAGATTTTTTGTGTTCTTATTGTCGATAGTCTACAATTATCCAATTTAAATACTGTATCACATAGCAAATCAATATCATCTTTGTTGTGACTTGTTATTAATATTATTTTACCTTTACTTTTTAAGCTTAATAAAATATTTCTTATATTATCTACGCTTTCGGAATCTAAACCATTCATAGGTTCATCTAAATAGTATTATATCAGGATCTTCCATTAAAGCTGCTGCAATTCCAGCTTTCTGCTTCATGCCAAGAGAAAAGTTTTTTACCTTTTTATTATCATTAGGATTTAGTCCTACTAGTTTTAAATACTCTTTTATTGTAATTTCATCAATTAAATTATTTATACTGGCTAATAATTTAAGGTTATCGAGAGCTGAATATTGAGGAAGTAACCCAGCTTGATCAAATAATACTCCAATGTTTTCTTTAAATTCACCATTAGCTTTTTTATTATTTATAAGTACTTCACCTTCACTTGGAAAAATAAGACCACTTAATATTTTTATTAGTACACTTTTTCCAGAACCATTAGTACCAATTAATCCATAGATTTTTTTTTCTTCTAATTTAAGGTTTATATTATTTAAAATAGTAGAATCTTTAAATACTTTAGATACATTTTTTAATTCTATAGTTTTTTTAGTCATATATACAATCTCCTTTAATTATCAATTCTTCTAAAGATTTTTTACTTATCAATTTGAATAAGATTAGTACTAATACAATTAGTATTATAAAACCATATATATATTGGTATATAAAATTGTTAGATTGACTTATATTAAGTATATTTCCAGTACCTAATATAGAAAAAATTTGTATAAATTTCATTTTACTAAATAATAGTTCATTTGAAAAAATATAAAAAGCAAGAGTAATTATTAAAGATTTTTTAACATCTTTTAATTTAAGTCTTAAGCAACAACTAATTAAGGCAGTATTGATTAAGTTTAAACTATTTAATATAAATAAGTTTAAGAATAAGTTATTTATATTAATAGTAGATATATTAATTAATTTAAATAAGTAATTTGTATGTTCCTTACCTAGTATTATTAATGAAAGAGCAAGTATTGTTAGAGTAAAAATAAGAGAAACTTTTAATAGTATAAGAAGTAAACTAAATTTTATAGTAGTTAGGTTTCTTATTTTTAAGCAAAAGTAATTTAAAAAATGGAAAAAATTACAAATAAATACATCAGAAAAACATAAGAAAAATCCAATGTAAAAATAATAAGACATTTTAACTGCAAAGTCATTTTTATATATTCCTACAAAGGGAAATATATAATTTATATTATTTTTTTCATGAATACTTTTAATTAAAAATATAAAAAACAAACAACCTAAGATATAAAATATTATGTTTTTTATCTTCAGTGCAGACTTCAAATTAAATCTAATAATATTGAATAATTTCATGTCATCCCCCTTATAAAAAATCTTTTTTATTTTTAAGAGTATCTAAAGATAATAACAATAATGCAGTTGTTAATATCCAATAAAATATGGAGAATAACCCGTTTATCTGGTCAAATCTAGGCAAAACATTTGCGAAAAAGAAAAATCTATACATTGTTCTAGGATATAATTCTACCAAAGTACTATCTATGATTAATGGAATAATAGATAAAACAAGTGTGATATTATGGTTATTTACTAAAAGATATATAATTAAATAAATAATATTTATATTAAATAAATAGATAATTAAAAATAGTATATATTTAATTAATGTAACAAGTTCATTTAAGTTTAATGAAAAACTTTTATAATTATTAAAGTTTAAAATAGATACTACAATTAAACATAATATATATGTAAGAACAAAAATTAAGATATTTTTGAATATAAATATTAAATTATATTGAAACCACTTAGTTCTACTATTTGTTCTAATAATTACTTGTTTATTAAAATTAAGTTCCTTATTATATTTAAAAAAATATAATAAGGATAAAAAAGGTAGAGCAAATAAAAGAAAAATAGGCTCATCTAAAACTCCTAGAATAAATGCTATTAAATCCATATCAGAATTATTAATAAACAAAAATAAATCTAGACCAGCAATTGAGATTATTATAAGTAAAGTTAATATAATAATCTTAATTTTATTTTCTATTTTAAATATCAATTTATTAAACATATTCCCTCCTTTTTTTTAGGATTATTATAAATGAAATTGAAAATATAATAATCAGAAGTAAACCATATAATAATCTTGGAAATATAGGCATAGTAGGAATTAAGCTAATATCTCCAACAACTTGAAAGTGTAAAAAGTAAAATGGAGCTTTATTAATATTTGCTAAGCCTATATATATAAGAAAAGGAGTCAATAGAGTAATCATTCTATTTTTTATAAAAGTAGATATTAGTAAACAAAATAATGCAATAAATATTCCAAAAAGCGTTACAAAAAGTATTTGGATAAAAGTATATAAAATAGGATTAGTCATATATAAAGATTCTAAGGTAAAATTTATAGATGAATAACTATTTATACCTACACCAAATATTAGAAGCAAAAAAATATATACAGTTGTTAAAGGAAGAAAAACAATTATAGCTGCATTTATAGATACAACAATTAATTTGATTATTGAATATTTTAAAACAGATATTTTTTTTAAAATGTATTTTAAAATATTACTATCTAATTCTTGAGAATAAGATAATGAAAAAGGTATACACACTAATATTGGTAAAAAAATTAGTAGACGTGCATTTCCCTCATCCGTAAATACTGATTGAAATATTATGTTAGCACCTTGATCAAGAGGAATTGATTTGCTAAATAAAATATATATAAATGGGATTAAAAGTAATATAAAACAAAAAAGTAACGAAAAGAGCATATTTTTAGAAAATATTGAACGTTTTAATTCATAAAAAAAATAGGTATTTCTTTTTTTGTATTTTTTATACATAAACTCTCCTTTAAAATGTTATATTATAATAGATTTGAATGATAAATTATTTTGTTGTTCTATCTAATTATAATATTGAATGTAATAAAAATACTTATTTTAATTAAATTGTAAGAAAAAAGTAAGAATAAAGATAAAAAACAAGGAAGTTTTAATGGTTAATATTGAGAAAAGAAACAATGAGATGATAGAAATGATAAATTTTAATAAATATAAATAGGGCTGTTTTTCAGCCCTATTTATATTTATCCTCTTTTTTATAAGGAAATATATATCTATTAATTAAAACCGCAATTACTATTCCTATTAAGGTTTCTATAATTCTTGTTATGGTATAAGTGTAGCTTGGAATATCTCTTACAACTACAGTATTAGCAAATAAAACTATGCAAGCTATATTTATAGCACCAGGTTTTTTGAAAATATTACAACAGTATATAACAGCTATGCATAATAAGGAAACTACTATTGCTGAAAAAAGTGGATTATCATATTTAATTAATATAAATGTTTCAAGAACTCCAGCAATACCACCTATACAAGTTCCAATCATTCTATTTTTACCAGCAACAATTGAATTTTCATAGGAATCTTGCATACATATAACAGCAGCTATACAAGCAAAAAATGGTGATTCAGAACCGAAAACTCTAAAGATTACTATACATAGAAATACTGCAAAAGCTGTTTTTAGATTTCTAGCACCTATTTTGGGTAAAGATATTTTCTCCATAATTAAACCTCATTATTAAATATATTAAATTAGAAGTACTTATAAAATATTATTAATGTTATTTAGATATTAAAACTAAAATTTTATTTCATAGTGTACTAAGTTATAGCTTAAATGAACCTTGTCAATAATATAACCAAAACTAAACTTCAAATAGAATTTTGACTCTAATTGAATTTTAGTGATTGTTATTTAGAGAACTATGTCTGTTTATCTCTAGCTTATAGAATTTTAAAGTATTACAGACCTTAGTTATTAGAGAAATATTATATCATACTAATTAATAAAGTAATGTTAATCAATTAAAAGTTTAAAAAATTGTAATTTTATTAGAAGGAATTTGAAATTAAAAAGTGGTAAAATTATCAATAATTATATAATTTATTGGGAGGGGTAAATTTGTTTTATGCAGGAGAAGCAGCTAATAATGATTATATGCTCTATAGAATAAAGGATAATGTTAAGGGAAATTTAGAGTATTATTATCATGCAAATATGATACTAACAGTATTCGCTGTAGGAGCATTCTCTCTTTATATAACTACGGGAGTTTCTAGAGGGGTGTTCTTGCTATTAGATTTGTTTTTAATTTTTAAGTGTTGCAAGAAATTTCTTAAAGTGAGAAAAATGAAAGAGAATCTAGGAGATATTGAGGGAAACTTAAAATATATAAAAAGCCTACTGATATTTGATACTGTTGTATTAGTAGAGGCTACAATTAGATATTTTTTAGATTTAAATATAGCAATTATAGATTATCTTTGGATAGGTGCAATTGCTTATTGTTCAGTATTAATTGGATATAGGGTTATAAAGTCACTTAATAAGAAGAGAATTTATTCAGCTATTTCAGAGAATCGTTATGAAGAAGTTATTTTATTGAAAAGAAAAAAAGAAAAGATTTTTACAGTGGTAACTTTATTCTTAGTAGTTCTTTTGATATTAATAAAGTTAATGAATGTAGTAAAGGGTGGAGGATTTATAGCTGTAATGACCTTTGTATATTCAATAATATTATTATTTAATATTGATATGAGTTCAGAGGTATCTATTGAACATGGACTTTTAATAAAAGGTGATATAAACAAAATAGACAGAGAGATACCTACAGTAGATTATGAGGAAGAGGAAATTTCAGAGAAATATAGCACTGATTCTAAAGTAAATAATGTAAATAATAGTACTAGTTTTATAGAAGAGGATATAGAAAAAACTCAAAGTTTTCATAAAGTAACTAATAATAAAAATGAGGATTTAGATAAAACTGCATCCTTTAGTTATGCTGAGATAATAGAAGATTTAGATGAGGAAGAGAAAGAAGAGCCTATAAAAAGTAGACTTGAGAGAAATAGAAGTAAGAATAATAACTTTTTTACTTCTATAGAAAATATAGAATATGAAAAATACTTAGATAAGGTAAAAAAAACAAGGGAAAAAGGAAAAAATATTTCTAATAAGAGTAAAGAGGTAAAAAATAAATTAAGTGAAAAATTAAAAGCAATAAGAAAAAGAATTGACAGAAATAATTAAATAAGAATATAATAAAAAAATAGTGATAATAATGCTATGAAGAGAAGAGTAGTAAAATGTTTTTAACTAAAAGAGAGCTGGGAGAGGTGAAAGCCAGTGTTAAAAGTTTTATGAAGATGGCCTCGGAGCATATTTCCTGAGAGTTTTTTAGGGAAATACGGTAGCAACCGTTATCTTGCAAAGTAGAAGAAAATCTTTATATATTTACCTTTTTAAATTTTACTTCTACTTACAGAGTAGGCTTTGGTGACAAAGTCTAAAATTAGAGTGGTAACGCGTAAGTAAACGCCTCTATGGGATTTTCCATAGAGGCTTTTTTTATGTTTAAAAATTAGCAATTAACTAGGAGGAAAGAAAATGAGTAAGAAGTTTTATATTACAACACCTATTTATTATCCATCAGCTAAGTTGCATATAGGTAATACTTATACAACAGTGGCAGCTGATGCTTTAGCAAGATTTAAAAGATTAACAGGGCATGATGTAATGTTCTTAACTGGAACTGATGAACATGGTCAAAAGATACAAAGAAAAGCAGAAGAAAAAGGCGTAACTCCAATAGAGTATGTTGATGAAATAGTTGCAGGTATCAAAGAACTTTGGGATATGATGGACATAAAATATGATAAATTCATAAGAACAACTGAAGATTATCATGTAAAAGCTGTTCAAGATATCTTTAAAAGACTATATGATCAAGGAGATATATATAAGAGTTCATATGAAGGATTATATTGTACACCATGTGAATCATTCTGGACTGAAAGCCAACTTGTAAATGGTAATTGTCCTGATTGTGGAAGACCAGTTGAAAAGGCTGAAGAAGAGGCTTACTTCTTCAAAATGAGTAAATATGCTGATAGATTAATAGAGTATATTGAAAGTCATCCAGATTTCATACAACCAGAATCAAGAAAAAATGAAATGTTAAATAACTTCTTAAGACCAGGGCTTCAAGATTTATGTGTTTCAAGAACTAGTTTCAATTGGGGAGTTCCAGTAACTTTCGATACAGACCATGTAATTTACGTTTGGATAGATGCTTTATCAAACTATATTACTGCTTTAGGTTACGGTAGTGAAAATGATGAGTTATTCAAAAAATATTGGCCAGCAGATGTACACTTAATAGGAAAAGATATTTTAAGATTCCATACAATTTATTGGCCAATTATGCTTATGGCTTTAGGTCAAGAACTACCTAAACAAGTATTTGGACACGGTTGGTTACTAGTTGACGGTGGAAAAATGTCAAAATCAAAAGGTAATGTTGTAGACCCAGTAGTATTAGTTAATGAATTTGGAGTAGACCCAGTTAGATACTACTTATTAAGAGAAATACCATTTGGTTCAGATGGATTATTCAATAATGAAATATTCATAAAGAAAACAAATTCAGATTTAGCTAATGATCTTGGTAACTTATTATCTAGAACAATAGCTATGGTAGAGAAATACTTTGGTGGAGTAATTCAAGCTCCTACAGCTAAAGAAACTATTGATGAAGAGTTAATAAGCTTAGCTTTAGAAACTCCAGTAAAAGTAGAAAAAGCTATTGAAAATTTAAAAATACCAGAAGCTTTAGGATACATTTGGGAACTTATAGGTAGAGCCAATAAATATATAGATGAAACTATGCCTTGGGTACTAGCTAAAGATGAAGCTAAAAAAGAAAGATTAGGTACAGTTCTTTATAACTTATTAGAATCATTAAGAATAGCTTCAGTTTTAGTATCATCATTCTTACCTTCAACAAGTGAGAAAATAAATGAACAATTAAACACAAAAAATACTACATGGGAAAGTGTTAAATCATTTGATGGAACAGTAGCTGGAGAAAAGGTTAATAAAGGTGAAGTTATATTCCCAAGAATAGATGTTGAAGCTAAATTAGCTGAACTTGAAGCTTTAAAAGCAAAAGCAGCAGCAGAAGTTAATAATGAGTTAGCTGTAAATCCAATAAAAGAAGAAATAACTATAGAAGATTTTGAAAAAATAGACTTAAGAGTAGTTAAAGTTTTAGAATGTGAACCAGTTAAAAAGGCTAAGAAATTATTAAAATTAAAGGTTGATTTAGGTGGAGAAACAAGACAGGTTATTTCAGGTATAGCTATGCATTATAAACCAGAAGATTTAGTTGGAAAAAATGTAGTTTTAGTAGCTAATTTAAAACCAGCTAAGTTAAGAGGGGAAATATCAGAAGGAATGATACTAGCAGCAGCACCTTCAGATGATTCAGAACTTATATTAGTAAATCCAGGAGACTTAAAAACTGGAAGTCAAGTTAGATAAAAAAATTGTGGATAACTTTTAAATTTTTTAGTTGTGGATAACTTTTAAAAAGACAGCAAGATTATTCTTTACTATGGAATGATTAGCTGTCTTTTTATAATAAACTAAGAAATAAACAAATATTGAGAGGAGGAGAAAAATGAAAATTATAGTTGGAAATGCATGGCCTTATGCTAATGGTTCTCTTCATATTGGGAGAGTTTCTTCTTGGATTCCAGGTGATGTTATAGCAAGGTATCATAGACTTAGAGGCGATGATGTTATTTTTGTGTCTGGATCTGATTGTCATGGAACACCTATTTTGAATAAAGCTAAAGAAATGGACAAAAGCCCAAAGGCTGTAAGTTCTTATTTTCATAGAGAGTTTAAACGTACTTTTGAAGGTTTGAATTTTTCTTTTGATATTTTCTCAAAAACAGATAATGAATGGCATACTAAAAAGGTTCAGGAGTTTATTTTAAAACTTTATGATAATGGCTTTATTTATGGTAAGGATGTTGAGGAATATTACTGTCCTAAATGTAGAGAGGTTATTGGAGATAGGTCTATAAGGGGAATTTGTCCTCATTGTAGTAAAATTACTACTGGTGAACAATGTGATAATTGCTCTAAACTTATTGAACCAGAACAACTTTCTAATAAAGCTTGTATTAATTGTGGAAGTGTTCCTATTCTTAGAGCTAATAAACAATTATTTTTTAAATTATCTGCTTTTGAGGATTATATTAATTCACTTGTAGAAAAAGATTTAGGATGGAGAAAAAATGCTATTGAATTAACTAAGAAGTATGTTGATGAAGGGCTTAGAGACAGGACTTTATCTAGAGATATTGATTGGGGAATTGAAGTACCTATTGAAGGTTTTAAAGATAAAAAAATATATGTGTGGATAGAAGCTATTTTATCATATCTAACTTCAACTATGGATTACTTAGGAGATAATAATGAAATTAATAAATATTGGAATAGTGAAGATAGTAGAGTTTATTTAGTTCATGGAAAAGAAAATATCCCCTTTCACAGCATCATATTACCATCTATTTTAAGGGGAATAGGTTATGATAAAACAAACTTTAGAATTTTGTCATCTGAGTATATGAGTTTAGAAGGAAAGAAGTTTTCAAGTAATAGAAATTGGGTTATTTGGGCTAATTATTTATCAGACAATTATAGTGAAGACCTTATAAGGTATTATTTATTGAAGTATGGACCTGAAAAAAGAAATACTAATTTTAGTTGGAAGGATTTTATTAAAGTAAATAACAATGAACTTTTAGGTATATATGGGAATTTTATAAATAGAATTTTGACTTTTGTTAATAAATATTATAAAGGGAACTTTGTTATAAATGAAGTTAATAAAGATATTCTTGAAAGTGTAAAAGAGGCTTATAATTTCATAGGTAATGAGATTGAACTCGGAAATATGAATTCTGCATTAAAAAGAATTTTAGATATTGTGGAATTAGGAAATGAATATTTTGATAGTAATAAACCATGGCTACTTATAAGGAATAATCCAGAAAAGGCTGAAGAAGTCATAGGAGGTTGTTTATATATAGTTATTAATTTCTGTAATTTATTAGAGCCGTTTATGCCAAGAGGAACAGAAAAATTAAGAAAGATGTTAAATATCTCAGAAAAGTATTGGGAACCACTTACTAAGAAAGAAATATCCTTAGAAATTATAGATTTTCTTTTTGAAAGAATTCCAATAAGTAGAGTTAAGGAAGAGTTAAAAGTATTAAAAGACAAAAGAAAATAAAATTAAAAACCAAAAGAGGCATCTAGAATTTCCGTTGTTCTAGATGCCTCTTGGTGAAAAGAAACATACCTTGAAATAAGTTTAAGGGGGACAAATTCCAAGGATGCTTAATTTAAGGGGTAAAATTAAATTAGTGTTTTAGCTACGTTACAAGTATTAATATACAGTACTAATATGTCAATTATGTGACAAATATAAAATTTATATTAATAATTTTTGTAGAAAGAATTAGAAAAACCAAAAAGCCTAGGACTTCCGTTGTCCTAGGCTCTCTACTTGGTGAAAAGAAACATACCTTGAAATTAGTGTAAGGGGGACGAATTTCAAGGACGTTTAATTTAAGGGGTAAAATTAAATTAGTGTTTTAGCTACGTTACAAGTATTAATATACAGCAACAATATGTCAATTATGTGACAAATATAGAATTTATATTAAAATTTTGAACAAATTTTAAACAAATTCTTCTAATCTTTCAATGTCCTTTATTATAATTTCTTTTCTATTATAGTCAATAAGCCCTTCTTCTTTCATTTTTATTAATTCTCTAGATAATGAAGGTCTTTGAACACCAAGTTTTTCAGCCCATTCTTTTTTTGTCATATGTGTTTCTATAATTGGATTTCTAGTTTGATTATATTTATATATTAAGAAATGTGCAATCATTTCTCTAAGGGATTTCATACTAACTTGTTTTAATTTAGAGCTTAAAACAAGAGCTTTATTAGAAAATAATCTTAAGATTTCACGTAAGAAATCTACATTTTCAGTACATAATTTAAATATGTAATCTTTGTTTATATGTACAACAGTACAATCTTCCTTAGCCACAACAGACATAGGATATTCGCTTCTATCACCAAATAGTAAGTTTTCACCAAAGATATTACCAGTTTCTAAGGATGATACTATAAGAATATTTCCATTTGAGTCAAGTTTTTGAATTTCAACCTTACCGCTTAAAATAACACTTAAATGTTCACAATGTTCCTCTTCAATAAATAATACATCATTAGCCTTATAAGATTTAATTGAATATCTTCTAGAATTTTTTAATTGCTTTAAATCATCATCAGAAAATCCAGAAAATAACTTAGCTTTTTTTAAATCATTAAAGTCTATAGTCATAAAGTCACCGCCTTAATAAAAATATTATAAATATGGTAATACAGAGTTTAATTATATACAATAGTAAGTATAAATAAAACATATCATACTAAAAGAAAAAGAGATTATCTTTTAGTATGATATAGTTTTTGATAAAATAATGTAAAATGAAAGCTAATTTTGAGCATTTTACTTAAAATGAAAGGAAGTGTACTAATGCAATATATAATAGGGGTAATTGTAGGTGCTATAATAGGGTATTTTACAAATTGGTTAGCTATAAAAATGCTATTTAGACCTCATACTGAAAAAAGAATTTTAGGAATAAAAGTACCTTTTACACCGGGACTTATACCTAAAGAGAAAGATAGAATTGCAAGAAATGTTTCTGAATCAGTTGGTGAACACCTTTTAAATAGAGAAAGTATAGGAAGGGCTTTAAAAGACCCTGAGGTGAAAGTAAAAGTAAAAGAAGCTCTTGCAGGAAAAGTAGATAGTCTTTTATTAGCTAAAGGAACTTTAAAAGAAAGAATTAATGATTTATTTGGAGAAAAATCTAATGATATAATTTCTTTTGGTGAAAATAAAGCAAAAGAAAAAGTAGTAAAAGTTATTAAAGAAAAGACTGCAGAAAAAGTAATATCAAAATTTATTTTTAATGAAGTGAAAAATCAACTTTCTGAGAACCCTAAGTATTTAATAAACTTTGTGGAGAATATTAATAGTAAGAAACTATCAGAAGGAATAATTAAATTAATTCCTAAGGATGAACTTTATATAATAATAGAAAATATTATTAAGGATAAGTTAGGAGAATTAGAGGAAGAGAACAAACTTATAGGAGATATAGTTCCAGAGGGAGTATTCCAAGCAGTTGATAATTATATAATAAATCATAAAGAAGAAATATGCTTAGAAATATGTAAAACCTTAAGAAAAGAAGAGGTAAGCTATAGAATAAAAGAAAAAATAGAAGAAAATTTATTCCGTGGTTTAAAAGGTATAGTAACAATGTTTTTAAGTGTAGATTTAGTTTATGACAAAATGATTGGAGCCTTAGAATCTTATTTAGATGATGAAAAAAATCAAAGAATTGTTTGTAGTTGTATAAGCAACTATATTAATAGCATAGGTGAAGTTAAGGTTGAATCTTTTGTTGAAAATATGCCTGGAGATTTGAATAGTAAAGTATCTAAATTAATAGGAGATAAAGGTACAGAATTTATTTTAAATCCAGATAGTATAGATAAAATAAAGAAATTAATGATTTCTTATATAAGTAGTTTTGAAAGTTATAGCTCTTTAATTAAATCAATGGATGAAGACTATGAAGAGAAATTAGAGAATAAACTTGATTTATTTATAAATAAAATAGTTTATAGTGAGAGAGTAGAAACTCTAATAAATAATTCTATTAGTAATATAAAAGAAGAAATTTTAAATTATGATATTGATGGAGAGAAATCTAAAGTAGTTAAAGATTTCATTGAAAGTATTATTGATAAGAATTATGATAAAATTGTAGATAAGGAGATACCAAATGTTTTAGAGGTAGTAAATATACCTAAAATAGTGGAAGATCAGATAAATTCTTTTGATGTTGATTATGGAGAAAAACTAATTGTTGAAATAGCTAATAAAGAACTTAAAGCAATAACATGGCTTGGAGCTTTATTAGGAGGGGTTTTAGGAATATTATCACCTATAATAGGTAGTATTAAATTCTAAGATAAACATAAGGAGAAAGTAATATGGGAAAATATAAAATATTCGATTCACATGCTCATTACGATTCAGAACAGTATGATAATGATAGAGAAGCTGTTATTAAAGAGATGAAAGATAATGGTGTAATCTATATTATGAATTGTGGAGCTGATATTAAAAGTTCAGAAAAAGCTGTAGAATTAACAAAAGAACACGAGATGTTCTTTGGAGCTGTTGGAATACATCCAACTGAAGCTTTTGATGTAACAGATGAAAGTATAAATAGAATAAGGGAATTAGCTGAGAATGATAAAATAAAGGCTATTGGAGAAATAGGTTTAGATTATTATTGGCCTGAGAATCCATCAAGTAGTGATCAAAAAATAGCTTTTAGAAGACAAATGGCACTTGCTGACGAATTAGGATTACCTGTAATAATACATGATAGAGATGCACATAATGATACTTTAGAAATAATAAAGGATTTTCCAAATGTAAAAGGAGTTGTTCATTGTTTTTCAGGGTCAGTAGAATTTGCTAAAGAATGTGTTAAAAGAGGTTATTATATAGGAATAACAGGTGTAATAACTTTCAATAATGCAAAAAAAATAATAAAGGTTTGCGAGGAAGTTTCTTTAGATAAAATTTTAGTAGAAACAGATGCTCCTTATATGGCACCTGTACCTATGAGAGGAAAAAGAAATCAATCTAATTATATTGAGTACGTAATAGAAAAAATAGCAGAGGTAAAAGGAATTACTCCAGAAGAAGTTAGTAAGGTAACTATAGATAATGCTAAAAGGTTATTCAATATAGATTAAAAAAATAACCAAAAATTTCAAGTGGATATATGATGCTAAAATAGCATATATAGCCACTTTAACTTTATAGAGAAATTTAGTAAAGAGTTTTTATAGAAGAAAAGAAAATATAAAATTAAAAAAAATACGTATAGTTTTAACCAAGTTGTAATATTTATGTAATAAGTAGGTAAAGTTCAATTTGGTTATAGTTAAATCTATAAATTAAAACTTAACTCAATAAACTTTTACTTTAATTATATTTTTATTAGTTACTTTAATTGAAAGTGAGAAATAAAAGTTTTGATTTTAAGGAGTTAAAATGAGTTATAGTTAGATTTATCTAAAGTTTTTAGGGAAGATATCACAATGATAAAAAGGAAGATATTGTATATCGAATTACTTAGATAATTTAAAGTTGAACTGAGCTAAGATAATATTTAGCTCAGTTTTTTTCTTTCCCAATATGAATTTGGGTTTACCTTTACCTAAAAAAGTTACAAAAAAAATTTTTTTGTAACTAATTTGACATTTTTAAAAAAGTAGTTTATAATTCAATAAAAGGTGAGATTTGCCAAAGGAGGAATAAAATGATTAAGAGAGTGAAGACATATCTTAAGGAGAAAAGCTTCTTTGACAGTCCAAAAAAGAAGGTAACAGCATTTTTAGCAGGAGCAGCATTAGTTTGTGTGGCTTATATTGGGACATCCTATAAGGTTGTAACAATAAATGTAGATGGAAAAGAGATGAAAGCTACAACACTAAAGTGGACTGTCCAAGGTGTATTAGAGCAGAATAACATAGTTCTAGCACCGAAGGATAAGATAGAACCATCATTAGAGGAAAGCTTAAAAAGAGGGGATTCCATAAATATAAAAAAGGCAAAAGAAGTAATTTTATTAGTAGATGGTAAGGAAAGAAAAATTCAAACACCTGAAACATCCATTGAAGCAATGTTGAAATCAGAAAAAATAGCAATAAATAGTACTGATAGAGTTAGCCCTCAGAAAGATGCAGAAATAAAATCGGGGTTAAAAGTAGAAATAGTAAGAGTAGAAGAAAAATTAGTTACTAGCAAAGAAGCCATTGAATTTGAAACTGAGACTAAGGAGAACAGCAACTTAGAAAGTGGTACAAAAAAAGTTGTTCAAAAAGGTGAAAATGGTGAAAAAGAAATTGTAACTAAAATAGTCTACGAGAATGGAAAGGAATTTAGTAAAAAAGTAGTTTCGGAAAAGGTAGTAAAAGAACCAAAATCTCAAATAATTGAGAAAGGAACTAAAAAGAAAGTTGTTGTTACAACAACTAAAGCTAATACTTCAAGTAGTAATTCATCAAAAGGAAATTCATCTAGTAATAGTTCAAATGGTTCAGGAAGTTCAGGAAATTTAAATTATAAGAGAAAATTAGTAATGGAAGCTACAGCTTATTCAGGCGATGGAATAACAGCAACAGGTACAAAGCCTGTTAGAAATCCGGGGGGATATAGTACGATTGCAGTTGACCCAAGAGTTATTCCTTTAGGTACAAAGGTTTATATTGAAGGCTATGGATATGCTATAGCAGCAGATACAGGTGGAGCTATAAAAAATAATATAATTGATCTATTTATGAATAGTGCTTCAGAGTGTAGGACTTGGGGAAGAAGAAATGTAACTTTATATATTCTTTAGGACAAGCCTGCTTTAAATTAGTGGTTGTATTAATATAAGATTTTAGTGGTCTTATATTGATATGACCACTTATTTTTTGAGGGAAGTAAAAGTTACTTAGCTTGATTATAAGGGATATTAGAATTAAAATAGTAAAAGAGACGAAAGAGAATTTAGCTTAGATATACTAAGAAAGGGAGTTTTTAATGTGATTAAGGAAGTTATAGTAGTTGAGGGTAGAGATGACGTAACTGCTGTTAAAAGAGCTGTAGATGCCGAAATAATCGCAGTAGGTGGCTTTGGAATAAATGGTAAGGTTATTGAAAGAATTAAAGAAGCTCAGAAGAGAAAAGGTGTTATAGTACTAACTGATCCAGATTTTGCTGGTGAAAAAATTAGAAATATAATAAGAAAAAGAGTTCCAGATGTAAAACATGCTTATATAGCAAGAGTTGATGGAACTAGAGCTAAAGATGGAAATATAGGTGTTGAGAATGCGTCACCTGAGGTTATTATAAGAGCTTTAGAAGAAGCAAAGATAACTTTAGAAGAAAAAAGAGAGGAATTTATATTTGCAGATTTAGTTTATTTTAAATTAGCAGCAGATCCAAAGGCAAAGCAAAGAAGAGAGCTTTTAGGAAAAGAGTTATCAATAGGTTATGGAAATGCAAATCAGCTTTTAAGTAGATTGAATAATTATGGAATATCAAAAGATGAATTTGTAAAAGCTATTGAAAAGGTAGAAAATTTAATTAATTAGGAGAACTTAAATGAGTAATGAAGTAAAAGATATTAAAACTAGGGATTTGGTTGAGAAATATAATTTTAAATTTTCAAAGAGTTTAGGACAAAACTTTTTAACAGACCATTCTGTTCTAACAGATATCGTTAATGGAGCAGATGTAAATGAAGAAGACTTAGTAATAGAAATAGGTCCAGGGGTAGGTACTTTAACAGCTCAAATATTAAAGAGAGCTAAAAGAGTAGTTGCTATAGAATTAGATAATGACCTAATTCCAATACTTATGGAGGAACTTGGGGATAATCAAAAATTTCAATTAATACATAAAGATGCTTTAAAGGTTGATTTTAATGAAATAATAGGGAATGAAAAGAGTGTAAAGTTAGTTGCAAATTTACCTTATTATGTTACAACTCCAATAATAGCAAGACTTTTAAAAGAAAATTATAAATTTAAATCTTTAACAATAATGATTCAGAAGGAAGTTGCAGAGAGAATAAATGCTGAACCAAATTGTAAAGAATATGGTGCTTTATCATTACTTGTTCAATATTATTGTAATACAAGTATAGTGAGAAATGTACCAGCATCATGCTTTATGCCTAGACCTAAGGTTGATTCTATAGTTATAAGATTAGATAGATTAGATGAACCAAAGGTTAAAGTAAAAGATGAAAAGTTATTTTTTGATATTATAAGAAACTCTTTTAACATGAGAAGAAAAACATTATGGAATTCAACAAAGTCATTAGGGCTTCCAAAAGAAGAGTTAGAAAATGCTTATGAAAAGGCTGGAATAGATCCAAAGAGAAGAGGCGAAACTCTAAGTATTCAAGAATTTGCAGCATTAGCTAATGAAATAAAGGATATTATAAAATAAAAAATATAAATTTCAAAGCTTCAGCAATTACTTTAAAGGTATTGTTGAAGCTTCTTTGTTTATCATAGCTAGAGATTGTAATACTCTTATCTTGTATAAGAGTAGGAGATAAATAGCCTCACGCTTCTAGATAATGTCTACTAAGCATTCAGGTGGAGTCAAAACTCTACCTGAATTAAGTCTGCGTTTGTGAAAATAAAATTATAAATTTTAAAAAAATTTATAAGCATATTCTGAATAGTAGCATATACTCATATAATATAGTAAATAAAATAAAAGCGGAGGTAGAATACATTGGCACACGGTAAATTATATAGAAGTTTTATAATTTTACAGGAAGATGAAAAGGGACATTCCATAGCTAATGACAAGCCTTTATCAGGATATGCTAAGGTTGAAGTAAGAAATGACAGATGTAAGGTTGCTTTTTATGCTCAAAACCTTAAAAAAGATTATGGTAAATGCAGTATGATGTTAATATGCAATAAGAAAGACACAGAGGTATTACTAGACTTAGGAACTATGAACATAACCCCTCAGGGAAAGGCGGAAATCAGTATTGAATTTGATGCAAATAACATAGGTAATAGTGGAGTAAGTTATGATAAGGTCGTTGGAGCTTCTTTATGCAAAAAAGATACTGGAAATTTAAAATCATTAATGTGTGGTTTTTTAAATGGCGAAAAGCCAACAAGTAATTGGAAGAGTTATAAAAAGCTTATTTGTGTTAAGCCAGAAGATAAAGTTAGTGAAGTTAAGCAAATGAAAGAGGTACCAACTATGCCTAAGGAGAAAAAAGAAGCTCCTGTAACAAAAAAGGTAGCACCTGTAACAGAAAAAGTAATGCCTATAACTGAAAATGTGGAGAAAGCTAAGGTGAGTACGGACAAAAAGACTGAATGTGGATGTGTTAAGTCAAGAAGTAAATATGATGAATATGAGAACTATATAGATAATAGCGATATTGAAGAGGGAAAAATAGTAGTAGAGGATGTTTCAGAAGAAGAGAAGAGGGAAAGTGACACTAAATTAGAAAAGAAGGGGAAAGAAAGTGAGAGTAGCATAGAGAAAGAGGAAAGAGAAGAGGCAGAAAGTGAAAACGAGGAAAGTAAGAAATCTGAAAGTGAAAAAAGGGCAAGTTTAGAAAAAGAAGAAAGGGAAGAAGTAAAAGAGAAAGAACAGAAGGAAGATAGAGAAAAAATAAGAAAAGAAACAAGAGAAGAAACAAGAGAAGAAAGTGAAGAGAAAGAAGAAACAAAAGAAGAAGGAGAAAAGGAAAATGATGAATATGCTAATTATAAGAGCTATGAGAGAAGAAGATATTCTAATTCAGAGGAAGGTCAAATAGGGAAATATACCTATCAAGAAGATGATGATGATTTTACTTTAAGAGGAACTCTTGGAGAATTTTTTGAGGCTGTAGTTGATTCTTTAGAGCAAACTAGGTGTACAAATGAAATAAGAAAGTGTAAGTGGTATAAGGTTCCTGTTAAATCCTTTGATAGTATGTGTAATATAGTTGACTACAATAAATATACAGCTTTATATTATCCTATGACTAATTATTATCCATATATCTCAAAACATGGGCACTTCGTAGTAGGATTAAAATGTGATAAGTATGGAAATGTTAAATATTTAGTTTATGGAATCAAAGGAAGTAAGGAGAAAGGGCAACAACCTTATGATGGAAAAACTGGCTTTGTAACTTGGGCACCATCTCCAGAGTTAGGAAAAGATATGGGATATTGGTTAATGTTCTATGACTTCAAAAATAATATTGTTGTAGTTCCAAGTAAATAGAATTATAGATAAATTTGTAGAGAGTTTTTGGTTGTTAGTTAGATTAAAGGACTGTATTTATACAGTTCTTTATTTTTTATAAATAAGCATAAAAAGTAAAGATTTCAAATATATTTATTAAGAATTAATTATTATGTTGCAAAGAAGGTGAGGAATTGAATAGAAAACAACTGGGGGTAACTAGCATTTTAATATGTCTTATGATGGTTATGGTTGTAGGAGAAAAATTTTTTAATGGGAAAATAAAAGATGTAGCATTGATTAGTAATAATATTGAAAGTATGTTAACCTATAAGGCATTGGAGGGTCAAATAACATATGAATTACCTGATAATTGGGCTTGTAAGGAAATTTCATATCCAGGTGAATATATAGCGTACAATAATAAATTTTATGGAGAAGAGATGGGGATAAATGGAGATGTACAAATAATAAAAACATCTTCTTCATTGGATGACATAGTGAGTTCTGATATTAACATATTAAAAGAAGCTAATATAAAAGATGTTAAGAGTTTAGACGATAAAATAGGGGATAAAACAGTTAAAAAGGTTGTATATGAAGAAAAGACATCTATAGGGAGAGTTTATGAAACAAAAACTTATTATGCAAAGCTAAATGAAGAAGAGGCTATATTAAAAGTTTCTTTTTCTTCAGGGAAGGATAAGTATAAAGAGAATTATGAAACAATATATAGAATCGTTTTAGATAGTTTTCAAAGAAGGGCATAAAAGGTTTGATTTAAGAAAATATAAGTATTATAATTTAATTTGGGATAGAGAGAAGCTAAAAGAGGCTTCTCTTTATTAATATAAAGATAGTTTATAAGCAGGAGGTGTCCATGAAACCAATCCTTTTTGACATTTTAGGATTTAAAGTTTATGGTTATGGATTCATGATAGCCATAGGAATATTACTTGCTATAATGCTTTTTATTAGAAAGATGAAAAGTAAAGGATACGACGAAGATAAAGCTTATAATATGATTTTTATAAGTATAATTTCAGGAGTTTTAGGAGGCAAAATTCTTTATATACTAACGAATTTTAAATATACAATTAAAAATCCAAAGGAAATTATAGAGAATTTTGGTTACGGTTTTGTAATTTATGGAGCCATAATAGCAGGTATATTAGTAGTATATCTTTATTGTCGAAAAGAGAAGTGGAATGCTCTTGAAATATTTGATTTTATAGCACCAGCAGTTGCCTTAGGTCAAGGATTTGGAAGAATAGGATGCTTATTAGCAGGATGTTGTTATGGAGGAGTAACTAATGGACCATTATATTTGGTATTTCCAGAAGGGTCATTAGCTCCAGCAGGATTACATCTTCATCCTACACAATTGTATTCTGCTATATTTGATTTTCTACTGGCAATATTTTTACTATGGTATGGGAAAAATAGAGCAAGAGTAAAGGGCGAAGTTTTTTCATTATATTTAATTATATATAGTATAGGAAGGATATTAGTTGAATTTTTGAGAAATGATCCAAGAGGTGAGGTTGGAATTTTGAGTACATCTCAATTTATATCAATCTTTATATTAATAGGTGGAACTATTATATTAAAACAAAGACAGAGAAAAAGGGAGAACTAAGCAGTGAGTATAAAAAAGATTTTATTCCCAGTTATAGTTATAATAATTATTATAGCAGCCTTTTTTGGTTTTACCTACAAAAATCAAATTGCTATTAAACTTGGTTTAAAGAATAATTATTTTAACTTTTTCACTCAAAATAGGGTTAGTGAGGTTTCAATACAAAGTGTAAGAGATCCTAGTTTTAAAATCCTTGTAACTCAACCAAGTGAGATTCAAAACATCTATAAGATGTTATCATCAGCAAAAGTAGTTAAAGAAAAAAGCACTCTTTCACCAGACTATATTGTAACAATTTCAGAGGGGACAGAAAGTCAAACATATGATTATGTTGTTGATGGTGATAATGGTAACTTCTATAGAGGGAATGAATATTTTCATTTATCAAGAAGGTTAGATACAAGCATTATACAGAATTTAACTTTTATACAACAACCTAGAGACTTTAATGTGATTTATTATGATTCAATATTAGATGTTTTAAAGAAAGCAGAACCAACATTAACAGCTGATAAGCGTACTGTTGGAGTAAACTTAGCTAATGATTATTTATGTAATAAGTTTTTATTATCAGCTGATATAAATGATTTTCTATTAAGTGCTAGAAAAATAGTTCCAAATATTCAATTAGTAAATCATAATTCTAGTGATTTTGATATTGTTGTTAATGTTAAGTGTTATGGATTTAATACAAAAGTATTTAAAACAGTAATAACTATAAATGATCAACAAGATAATACTGAAAAGGCATATTATGTTCAAGGAAACTATGATCAAGGCTGGGATATTAAAGTATATGATCAAATGCCACAATCTTGGAATAGCTAGGAGGAATAGACTATGGGAAATTGTTCAAATTGTCCAAGTAAAGGAAGTTGTAGTTCAGTAAATGAGAATGGTGAAGGAAAGTGTCCATCAGATGTATTTACAAAATTACAACCTAAGTATGGAAATATAAAAAATATAATTGGAGTAATAAGTGGAAAAGGTGGTGTTGGAAAATCTACTGTAACAGGGATTTTAGCAACACAACTAGCAGAGCAAGGATATAAAGTTGGCGTATTAGATGCAGATATAACAGGACCATCAATGCCAAGATTCTTTGGAATACATGAAGAAAGAGCAATTATGACTCCTGTTGAAGACAATCAAAATGTGAAATTTGAGCCAGTATTAAGTAAGACTGGAATAAAGGTAATGTCTATAAATCTTGTGAATGAAATAGAAGAAGAACCTGTTATTTGGAGAGGTCCAGTTATAATAGGTGTTCTTAACCAATTATATCAACAAACTAATTGGGGAGAACTAGATTATTTATTAATAGATATGCCACCAGGAACAGGTGATGTAACATTAACAGTTATGCAAAGTTATCCTGTAAAAGAATTAGTAGTTGTATCAACACCACAAGATATGGTTTCAATGATAGTTAAGAAGCTAGTAATCATGGCAGAAAAAGTTGGAGTTAAAGTAAGAGGTGTTGTAGAAAACATGGCTTACATAGAATGTGATTGTGGAAATAAAATGAAAGTATTTAGTAAGAAATCATCAGAGGAACATGCTGAATATTTAGGATTACCATTAATTGCAGAGTTACCAATAGATTTGGAGTTAACAGAAGCTTTAGAAAATGGTAAGGCAGAAGAATACTCTCTTGAAAGTCCATTATATTCAATGGTGTTTAGTGCGCTTTATTAATAAAATTTTATAAAGAAAAGTTAATTTAAAGTAACTAAATTTAAAGAGGTGGGGATGTATGAAATTATAGATACATCCCCACTATTTTTTTAAAATTAACTATATAGATTTATTATTTTGTATTACAAGTAAATACAATGGAGATAAAGAACTAATAATAAAGAAAGATAAATACATATTTTTTTATCAAGATGTTTATACTAAGTTAGAAGTTTTACATATATTTTCTAGAAAAGAGGTGCTTTTATGAGAGCAGTTGTAGATAAGGATACTTGTATTGGATGTGAATTATGTGTATCAATATGTCCAGGAGTATTTAGCATGGATGGTGAAGGCAAATCAGATGCAACAACAGATATACCAGCAGAAATGGAAGATGATACAAGAGAAGCTGGTGAACAATGCCCAGTAGATGCAATACATGTAACTGAATAATGGCATAGTCTAATATTATAAGTATAAAATAGCAATGGTATAGTAAAATATTATTGCTATTTTTTTTAGATATTGATATAATTCAATTATTCAAAGTATTTAATAAATGATTTAGTTAGTGGTATTTTTTTAGAAATGGAAAATTTTATAAATCTATTTAAGATTATATAGTAAGACAAAAAAGTTTTACTAGAATCATTCTAAGGAGGAATTACTAATGAAAGCAATGGTAGATAAAGACACTTGTATTGGATGTGAATTATGCACATCAGTATGTCCAGGAGTATTCAGTATGGGAGAAGATGGAAAATCAGAAGCTATAACAAGTGATGTTCCAGCAGACATGCATTCAGATGCAAGAGATGCAGCAGAACAATGTCCAGTAGGTGCAATAAGTATAGAAGAATAATTAATAAGGGCTATATCAATTAGGTTGATATAGCCCTATTTTTATCTGAATTAAGTTTCAGTTATTAGTTATATAAATCATCAAAAATTATAGTAAAAACCTCAAGGGAATTCTCCATTTGTGGTTTAAGTAAAGTTTTTTTCTCTTCTAATTCTTTTAATCCAACATCAGTTATTGTATATATTTTTTGAAATTTTTTAATAGGATCATCCCAGTGTCCTTCAATAAGCTGAGATTTTTCTAATTTTTTTAATAAAGGATATATACCTCCAGTACTAGGAAGCCATAGTCCTTTTGTTTTATAGCCTATTTTTTTTGAAATGTCATTACCGTTGGTAGGACCTAGGCTAAGAATGTATAATACATATATTTGTAATAAGCCTTTAGTAAAAACTTGAGTTACTGAATTACTTTCTTTTTTTACTTTCTTATAATTTTTTATTTCTCTTTTATATTTCTCATATAATTCTTTTTCTTCAGCATTTATATACATAGTCAGCCTCTCTTAAGTTAAAATTCTTTTAATAATGAAAAACCTATTAATTTAGGTCCTGTATGAACTCCTACAGCAGCACCTATATGTTCTATACTTATTTTCTTTACATTAGGATGAGTTTTTAGATTTTCGTATATTGCTGTCGCTTCTTCTAAGGCATCACCTTGAAGTATATGGAGTTCGCAAGGAGATTCATCAATGATTTTTTTTGCAATATCTGAAATACCTTTTAAAGCTTTTTTTCGACCCCTAGCTTTAGCTGCTGTGACATAAGAACCTTCTTCATCAACAGTTATTATAGGTTTCAAATTAAGCATATCTCCTATTGTACCTGCAACTCTTCCTATTCTTCCACCAGCTTTTAAATATTCTAAAGTATTTACTGTAAAATATCCATAAGTATTTTCTCTAATTTTAGGAAGTAGGGCAACTATTTCATCAAAATTCTTTCCTTCTTTAATTAAATCACAACACTTTACAGTCATAAGACCTAGAGGATGGCCAACTGTTTTACTATCAAATAAGTGATATTTAAATTTTGTTCTTTCTTCTAGTTGTAGTCTTACAGCATTAAATGTTCCTGATAAAGCTTGAGACATAAATACACCTATTACATGGGTGTAACCTTCATTTTCAAGTTTATCAAAGAGTGTATTTATATATTCACTACAAGGTAATGATGTAGTGGGAATTTCATTTTCAAAGTTATCGTAAATTTCTTGTGGTGTAATGTTAACGTAGTCTAAATATTCTCTATCTTTATATATAATCCTTAATGGTAATGAAAAGATACCGTATTTCTCTCTATCCTCTGTACTTAAATCACAGGAGCTATCTGTTATGATTGCTATTTTCTGCATAAATTTATCCCCCTATTCAATATTTACCCATATTTAGTTATATTTATAACTAAATTATATAATACAGTAATAAACTATATCAATAGTGATAATGTTTATAATCCTTTAATTTTTATGAATAGAAATTAATAAATAAAGAAAAAATTACTTTCAAAAAAAGATGAAAGTAATTTTTTAATATATTTTATTTAATGAAACTGAATATAAAGGGGGTTACTTCTTTTAAGAATATACCTAGTAATATTAAGTTAAATATTATTGAAATTGATTTATTACTAGCTGTTTTATTAAAGTATGTCCCTATTCTAGAGCCTATTAATGCTCCTGGTATCATGTAAAAAGCATAATGAATATCTGTAAAACCTCTTAAATAATAGCTACTAACGGTGACTATGCTACTTATGAATACTAAATACATGGTTGTGGCAGCAGCTTCTTTTTGATTTAGGTTATAAAAGATTAATAAAACAGGAATTAAAATTATACCTCCACCAATACCAAAAAGTCCAGAAATAACACCAATGAATAATCCTATAATAGGTTTAGTTATGGTTGGGAGCTTAAGAGAATTTAAATTGTTTTTTAAAACTACCATTACCATAAGGATAACTATTAAGCATATAAAAAATATCTTAAACATAGGTATTGTAATAGTACTATTTAAAAAGACTCCTAAGGAGGCACCAGGGATTATTCCTATTGCCATAAGAATTGCAGTTTTAAAGTTTCCTTGCTTTCTTCTTAAATAAATATATGTAGATAATAGGGACATAAAAAACATTGTTAAGTCAGTATTTATAGAAATAAGTTCTTTAGGTATACCTAAAGAAAGTAGGCAAGGTATAATCATTAAATCCCCACCAAGACCAACAAAACTCCCTATAGAACAAGCTACTAATGCTATTAAAAAGTAAATCATAAAGAACTCCTCTTAAGTATAAAAAAATAAATGCAAATCATTTGCAATAACTTAAATTTTAGATTAATGAGTTAATTATGTCAAATTATTATAATTTTCTATAAAAGTAAAAAAATACATAAAATGTTTTTTGTCAACCTAAGATAAATGGAATAATTGTTTAAATTCAAGAGGAATTAAGATATAAATTTAGTTTTTAAAAAAAGGAGGAAAATTTAAAATTAGTAATTACTCTTTTATTGAGCTATAATTGATAAATGGTAAATGTGATACAAGATATTGTATAGATGGAGGGAACAAAATGCTATATGTTGTGAAAAGGGATGGAAGAGAAGTTAAGTTTAATTCAGAAAAAATAGCTAATGCCATCAAAAGGTCATCTCAAGAGCTAGGGAAAGAATTTAAACTAAGCGAAATTTTAGAAATAACTCAAAAAGTAATTTGTTATATAGAGGAAACACAAAAAGAAAAAATATCAGTTGAAGAAATCCAAAATTTCGTTGAGAAAGGATTAAAAGATACTGGATATAGAGATATAGCAGTTAATTATGCTAATTATAGAAATGAACGTACAAGGGTAAGAGAAATAAAATCAGATTTAATGAAAGCTATAGGAAAAATAGGTGTTGAAACTGATAGAGATAATGCTAACGTAGGAAATAATTTTTCATCAAAATTATTAAGAATTGCTTCAGAATCAAATAAGTGGCACAATCTAGCTAATATGCCAAAGCACTTAGCGAAGTGTCATGAAAATGGAGATATATATTTTCATGATTTAGATTCTTATAATTTAACTACTAATTGTCTTCATATACCAACAAGAGAGATTTTAGAAAGAGGCTTTAATACTGGTTATGGAACAATAAATAAGCCAAGAAGAATAGAGACTGCAGCAGAGTTATCATGTATACTTCTTCAAGCAACACAGAATGATATGTTTGGAGGACAATCTCATGCTGATTATGATAATGATTTATCTGTTTTTGTAGAGCCGACAAGAGAGGAAATTAGAGTTGAGTATGAAGAGTTAGGAATATCAGATGAAAAATTAGAAGAGTTAGTAGAGAAAAAATTAAGAGAAAGAATACACCAAGCTATGCAAGGTGTTATATATAATCTAAATACAATGCATTCAAGAGCAGGTTCACAAGTTCCATTTTCATCTATTAATTTAGGTATACCAACTAATAGCGATGCAGCTTTAGTTTGTGAAATATTCCTTGAAGAGTTTGAAAAGGGATTAGGAAAGGGAGAGCAACCTATTTTCCCAAATATAATATTTAGAGTTAAAGAAGGGGTTAATAGAGAAGAATCAGATCCTTATTACTATTTATATAAATTAGCTTGTAGAGTAGCTTCAAGAAGAATGAATCCTACTTTTATGAATATAGATGCTGACTTTAATAAATATTATTATGACCAAGGTTATATGCCTGCAACAATGGGATGTAGAACATATCTTATGAAAAATATTAATGGGGAACCTGGATGCAAAGGTAGGGGAAATATAGCTCCAGCTACTATTAACTTACCTAGAATAGGAATATTAGCTAAAGGAAATAAAGAAGAGTTCTTCAGTTTATTACAGGATAGACTAAGCACAACTAGAGAATCCTTATTACACAGATATTCAGTATTGAAAAATCTTAAGGTGAAGGATTTACCATTTGTTGCTGGTCAAGGTCTTATGAAAGGTTCAGAAGGGTTAGGTCCTGATGATAGTATAGAGAATATTTTAAAACAAGGAACATGGGGAATTGGATTTATTGGTCTTGCAGAAGCGCTAATAGCTTTAACAGGAAAACATCATGGGGAAGATAAAGAAGTGAGAGCATTAGGTATTGAAATAATTCAATATATAAGAGCTTATTGTGATAGATGTACTGAAGAAGATAGATTGAATTGGAGCTGTTATGCAACACCAGCAGAAGGTTTATCAGGTAAATTTATAAAACAAGATAAGAAAGCCTTTGGAGTTATAAAAGGAGTTACAGATAAGGATTATTATACTAATAGTTTTCATATTCCTGTTAATTATCCAATATCAATAAAAGATAAAATTGATATTGAAGCACCTTATCATAATTTATGTAATGCAGGACATATAAGTTATATAGAAGTTGATGATACTCCTAGTGGAGAAGTTATAATGGATATATTAAATTATGCGTACAAGAATACTAATATAAGTTATATGGGGGTAAATTTCCATATAAGATATTGTAAGAATTGTGGAACACAATTACATCAAAAAGAAATGAAATGTACAGAATGTGGTTCAACAGATATACAAGGAGTATCAAGGGTTACCGGTTATTTAAGTCTTGATGAAAGATTTGGACCAGGAAAGTATGAGGAAAGAGCAGATAGAATTTCTCATAGTGGAAGTCATGAAAAAAGTTATAAAAATGTATAATATATTATAGAATGCATAAAATATAAAGGGGAAAAAGACCAATAAAGTTATTGGGCTTAATCCTTTTAGGGCTACATGGGGACACAACCATGTAGCTTTATTATATATACATACAAAATATGGTGAAATTGAGAATGTTAATTATTAAATAAATTAAAAAATATATTGATTTATTAAAAAAAGATGATAAAATATAAATAATAAAAAATTAGGAACTTCGTATAATCCCTATAATATGGTTAGGGAGTCTCTACCAAGAACCAATAATTCTTGATTACGAAGGAAATAAGAATGGCTTTGTTTTTGTTTCCTTCGTAATCAAGAATTTTTTTTTATAAAGAAATAGTTAAAAGAATTTTTAATAGCATTTAGAAAGAATTTAGGAGGAAATTATGGATTATAGAAAATTACCAAAAGTAGAATTACATTGTCATTTAGATGGTTCTTTAAGAACAGAAACAGTTATAGAACTTGCAAAGGAAGAAAATATTGATTTATCAGGAAAAACTTACGAAGAAGTTAAGGAATTATTAGTTGTACCAGAAGATTGTCCATCATTAGATATATACTTAAAAAGATTTGATTTACCTTTAAAGTTAATGCAAAATGAAAAAAACTTAAAAAGAATAGCATTTGAATTAATAGAAGATGTTAGCAAGGAAAATGTGAAGTATATAGAAGTTAGATTTGCACCATTATTGCATAATAGACAAGGATTAAATATAAAACAAATAATAAATGCTGTATTAGAGGGGCTTAAAGATGGAGAAGAAAAGTTTGGTGTTAAAAGTGGACTAATATTAAGTCTTTTAAGACATCATCCTGTTGACTCAGTGTATGAGGTTTTTGAAGAGGGAAAAGAATTCTTAGGAAAAGGTGTTGTAGCAGTAGACCTTGCTGGAGCTGAATTAGAAGGTTTTGTACCACAATATGAGGAAGCTTTTAAAAAGGCAAGAGATATGGGATATAGAGTTACAATTCATGCTGGAGAAACAGGTTATAGCTGTAATGTTATAGATGCTATAAAGCTTTTAGGTGCAGAAAGAATAGGACATGCAGTAGCTATAAAGGATGATGAAGTTGCTTATAATCTTGTAAAGGAAAATAATATAACTTTAGAAATGTGCCCAAAAAGTAATTTACAAACAAAGGCTGTAGATTCTTATAAAAATCACCCAGCTAAAAAGTTTTTAAATGATGGCTTAAAGGTAAATTTAAGTACTGATAATAGAACTGTATCTAATTTAGATTTAACAGAAGAGTGTGAAAGTATAAATAAAGTTTCAGGATTAAGTTTAGAAGAATTTAAACAAATCTATTTAAATAGTGTAGAAGGTGCTTTTTGTAATGATGAAACAAAGGCATGGCTTAGAAAGCAAATATAATAAAAAGTAAAATGTAAATAAAAATCTCCTTTTATTAACAAAAGAAAAATAAAGGTAAATTTTATTAAATTTATCAATTGTTTAAACGAAGTTAATAAATGGGAGGTTTTTTATTATGAGTAAAAAAAGAAATTTGAAATCCATGCTTATTACAGAGGTTATATTACCTATAATATCTATTTTTTTAATAATGTTAGTAGCATTAAATTATTTTTTAAGACCAATTTTGAGTAAAGATATGAACGATTTAGATTTAGCTGCTATTACTAGTTCATCATTAAATACAAAGGTAACATCTTTGATAGATAGTTATGTTGCTAATGCTACTCAATTTAGAAATATATTTATTATTATTATGATTATCTCAGTTATATTGATAACTGTATTATTAGTGTGGGTAGCTAATAATTTAGTAAAAAGAATAAAGTTTTTAGAAGAAAATATATCAAGTTTAGAAAGTGGAAACTTTATTGAAGTAGAGAATTCTATTGAAAGTAGTAAAAGTGATGAAATTAGTGAGGTTTATAACTCTATAGAAAAAACTAAAGATGGATTAAGAGGGATTATGTCAAATATTAAATTATTATCTGAAGAAGTTGATTCAAAGTCAAAATATTTAAATGACACTTCAGAGAATATGTTAAATAGTGTAAGCAGTATAAGTAAAGCTATGAGTGATGCTTCAACAGGAAATATAGCTCAAAGTGAGCAGATTTTAGAGGTAGTAAATCTCTTTAATAGATTTGGAAATAAATCAAAGTATATCAATGAAAATATATCTAATATACATAGTACTTCGGTAGAAATAGGAGAAAGTGCTAAAGTAAGTAATAAAGATATGGAAAGACTTATTAAATCTATGAATAGATTTAATGATAATTTTGAGAATTTTGTAAAGTCTATTGAAATAATGGAGGATAAAATAAAATCTGTAAATGAAATTACAGAAGTTATTAATAATATTTCAGAGCAGACTAATTTACTAGCATTAAATGCTGCTATTGAAGCTGCTAGAGCTGGAGAAGCAGGAAGAGGGTTTTCAGTTGTAGCTGAAGAAATAAGAAAACTTGCAGAACAAAGTAGAAATTCTTCAGAGGAAATAACAAAAGTTGTTGAAAACGTATTGAATGAAAATGAAGATGTAGTTAATAATGTTAGTGCTATGAGTAAAGAACTTAAGGAACAACAAAGTAATGCAACTGATGCTATAGGATCATTTAAATATATATCAGGAAAAATAGATGACATAATACCTTCATTAAAGGTATTAAATGCAGATTTTAATGAAATGCACAAAGAAGAAGAACAAATACATGTTAATTTAGAGCAAGTAAGTGCTTTTTCAGAGGAAATG
This sequence comes from Clostridium massiliamazoniense, assembly GCF_001403635.1. Taxonomy (GTDB): domain Bacteria; phylum Bacillota; class Clostridia; order Clostridiales; family Clostridiaceae; genus Sarcina; species Sarcina massiliamazoniense. The sequence goes on along the minus strand of NZ_LN879468.1, from coordinate 1,764,387 downwards.
TCGGCAACTACTGAAGAAGTTGCTATGTCATCTGATGAATTAATAAATTTAAGTAAGGAAGTAGAAAGCGTTTCAAGAGAACTAGATTTACTTATAAATAAATTAAATGAGGACGTTAAACAATTTAAAATTTAAACAGCAAGTTAAATAGTAATTTTAAAGAGGATGTATCAAATAATAGATACATCCTCTTTGCTTTTTATCTAGTTATATAGCTTTATCATTTGTGATCACTAACTTACGTAAAGAAGCTCTAATATTTTTTCTATTATAAAAGTAATACAAAAGATGTTGATTTGATACAGTACCTTTTGTATTTTAGTTATTTATATAAATTTACACTTAAACTCAGTAAATTTTATATAACTATTACCTATAAAATTTTTAAATAGATTATAATTACAAAATATGGTAAAATTTATAATAAAAGACATATAGGGGGTTATAATAATGGAAAACATATTGGGGAATAGAAAAATTTCTATTGTAGATACAACCTTAAGGGATGGAGAACAAACAGCAGGTGTGGTATTTGCAAATCATGAAAAAGTAACAATAGCACAAATGCTTAGTGAAATAGGGGTAGATCAATTAGAAGTTGGTATACCAGCTATGGGTGGAGATGAAAAAGATGTAATTGAACAAATATGCAAAAAAAATTTAAAAAGCAGTATAATGGCATGGAATAGAGCGGTTATAGGAGATATAGAAAAATCAATTTCATGTGGAGTTGATGCTGTTGCAATATCTATTTCTGTTTCAGACATTCATATTAAGCATAAGCTTAGAACATCTAGAGAATGGGTTTTAGAGAATATGATAAAATCTGTTGAATTTGCTAAAAGAAATGGTATGTATATTTCTGTAAATGGAGAGGATGCTTCAAGGGCAGATAAAGAATTTTTAGTTACATTTATAGAAGAGTCTAAAAAAGCAGGAGCAGATAGATTTAGATATTGTGATACAGTTGGAGTTATGGAACCTTTTAGATTAAGAGATACAATAAAATATTTATATGATAAAACTAATTTTGATATAGAAATGCATACGCATAATGATTTTGGTATGGCAACAGCTAATGCATTAGCTGGTGTTATGGGAGGAGCAAATCATATAGGAGTTACTGTGAATGGATTAGGAGAAAGAGCTGGAAATGCAGCCTTAGAAGAAGTTATAATGGCTCTTAAGTATGTCCATGGTGTAGATTTAAATTTTAATACAAATATGTTTAAGGAAATATGTGAATATGTATCAGCTGCCTCAGGAAGAAAACTACCAGCATGGAAGGCTATTGTTGGTGAAAATATGTTTAGACATGAATCAGGAATACATGCAGATGGAGCAATAAAGGACCCTAAAAATTATGAAGCTTTTGACCCAAGTGAAATAGGATTACAAAGACAAATAGTTATAGGAAAACACTCAGGAAAGGCTGCTATAATAAATAAATTTAGTGAATATAATATAAGTTTAACAGATGAAATGGCAGCAAAAATATTAGAAGAAGTAAGAGCACTTTCTGTAAAATTGAAGAGAACTTTATTTGATAAAGAATTAGCACAAATATATAAAGAATTAAATAATTATTAGGGGCAATTAAAAATGATTATTTATATTAAGTATAGAAATAGGTAAATTTGGGGGTTTTTATGGGAAGTAATTTAGTTTATAAGATTTTAAAAAAACATTTAGTTAATGGAGAACTTAAGGCGGGAGAATCTATTGGAATTAAAATAGATCAAACTTTAACTCAGGATTCTACAGGAACTATGGCTTATTTACAACTTGAAGCTATGGATATTGATAGAGTTAAAACTAAGAGAAGTGTTGCTTTTGTAGATCACAATATGTTACAACAAGGCTTTGAAAATGCTGATGACCATAAGTATATAGAAACTGTAGCCTCTAAGCATGGTATTTATTTTTCAAAGCCTGGAAATGGAATTTGTCATCAAGTATTTTTAGAAAGATTTTCAACACCTGGGGACACTTTAGTTGGATCTGATAGTCATACTCCAACTGCTGGTGGAGTTGGAATGCTTGCTATGGGGGCAGGAGGTCTTGATGTTGCTTTAGCTATGGCAGGTAAGGAATATTATATAAAAGCACCAGAGGTAGTTAAGGTTAATTTAACTGGAAAACTTAATAAAATGGTATCTTCAAAGGATATTATCTTAGAAGTATTAAGAAGAATTACTGTTAAGGGTGGTGTTGGCAGAGTTTTTGAGTATTGCGGTGAAGGAGTTAAAGAACTTTCAGTTCCACAAAGAGCAACTATAACTAATATGGGAGCAGAACTAGGAGCTACAACATCAATATTTCCAAGTGATGAAAGAACTTTAGAGTTTTTTAAGGCACAAGGAAGAGCAGAGGATTATATAGAGCTTAAGGCTGATGAGGATGCTAATTATGATTTAGAAATTACAATAGATTTAAATGAACTAGAGCCACTTGCAGCAAAACCTCATAGTCCAGATAATGTTGAAGAAGTTAATAAAATAGGAAAGATAAAAGTTGATCAAATTGCCATAGGAAGTTGTACAAATTCTTCCTATGAAGATTTAATGAAAGTTGCTAAAATTCTTAAAGGTAAAAAGGTTCATAAAGATATAAGCCTAGTTATTGCCCCAGGGTCAAGACAAGTTATGGAGATGATAGCTAGGAATGGAGCTTTAGCTGACATTATAAGTTCAGGAGCAAGAATATTAGAAAATGGATGTGGACCTTGCATAGGTATGGGACAATCACCTAAAACAAATGCTGTTTCATTAAGAACATTTAATAGAAATTTCTATGGAAGAAGTGGAACTTTATCAGCAAAGGTTTATTTAGTAAGTCCAGAAACAGCTGCAGTAAGTGCTATAAGTGGAGTTTTAACTGATCCTAGAGATTATGAAGTTGATTTTTCAGATATACATGTAGATAAATTTATTATTGACGATAGTATGATAATAAAACCAGCTAGTATTAATGAAGATGTTGAAATTGTAAGAGGACCAAATATTAAACCATTTCCTCTTAATGTGCCTTTAGGAAAATCTTTAGAGGGTAAAGTGGTTTTAAAAGCTGAAGATAATATTACTACAGACCATATAATGCCATCTAATGCTAAGTTATTGCCTTATAGAAGTAATATACCTTATTTAGCTAATTATTGTTTTAGTACAATAGATGAGGAGTTTCCTAAGAGAGCCATAGATAATGGCGGTGGATTTATTGTAGGAGGAGAGAATTACGGTCAAGGTTCAAGTAGAGAACATGCAGCTCTAGCACCACTTTATTTAGGAATAAGAGCAGTTTTAGTTAAATCTTTTGCTAGAATTCATAAGGCAAATTTAATTAATAGTGGTATAGTACCAATGACCTTTGAGAATCCAAAGGACTACGAAAAAATAGAACCTATGGACAGTTTAACTTTTGATAATATATATGAAGAGATAGATAAGGGAATTTTAACAGCAAAAAATATAAGTAAAAACTATACATTTAAAGTTAAAGTAGAATTATCAGAAAAAGATATTGAAATAATTAAAGCTGGAGGAACATTAAATTATAATAAAGGTATGTAGTTTAATAAGTAAGAGGATGTATCGAATTACAGATATGTCCTTTTTACTTTTTATTTAGCTATTAGATAAATTAAAGTACTGATTTCATACAGATTCTTTTATTAGGAAACTTTATCTATTTAATTTTTGATTAGAAGTGAAGTTTTAATATTTTTTTATTATAGTTGTTAGTTTTAAAAAGAAGAAAAATATGAAAATTGCAAGTTTTAAAATTGAATTATTCATATTAGGATAAAAGAAAATATGAATATATAGAGTTATGAATTTATAAAAATGCTATTTTTTATACATTATATTCAATAAAATGGAATTAATTTAAAGAAAAATCCATATTTAAAAATTAAATTTTACTATTAAATGTATTTAATATGTATAAAATATTAACTAAAATGTGAATTGATTTACAAATAATAAGATTAATGAATTAAGTGTAAATGAAAGATGATATTCTTTACACAACATTAACCCACAAATAATTAATTTGATGATATACTAAGATTGTAGCAAGGAACAAAAGCTAAAAATAATAAATTAATAAAAATTAGCTTTAAAAATTAAAATTTAATTATTGTAAAAATGTAGTTTAAATAGAGTAACTTATAAGATAAATTAAAAAAAGGAAACAGGAGGAAGAAAGTATGATAGGAAGAAGAAGTTTAACAGGTGAAAGATGTCCAGTATCAGGAATATGGAGATCAGAAGGACATGGAAAAACAGCAGTGGTAAGAAAGCAAGGAGAAATAATGCCATCACATAGAAGTAAGGAAGTAAGTTGGAGAATGATTCAACATTTACCTAAGAAATAATGAATTATTAAAATGATAAAAAATTCAGTTTAAATATAATAAGATAAAGTTAAAAAAGAAACAGGAGGAAGAAAATATGATAGGAAGAAGAAGTTTAACAGGTGAAAGATGCCCAGTATCAGGAATATGGAGATCAGAAGGACATGGAAAAACAGCGGTGGTAAGAAAGCAAGGGGAAATAATGCCATCACATAGAAATAAGGAAGTAAGCTGGAGAATGATTCAACACTTACCTAAAAAGTTAAAATAGTAGAATATTAATATGGGGAAAAATTTTTAATAGTTATAGTAAACGTTTAAAAATAAATGAGCAGGAGGAAGAAAGAATGATAGGAAAGAATATATTAACAGGAGATATTTGTCCAGTATCAGGAATATGGAGAACAGAAGAACATGGAAAGACAGCTGTTGCATTAAAACAAGGGGAAGTAATGCCTACATACAGAAATAGAGATGTTTCATGGACTATGATACAGCATCTCCCGAGATAAATTTAATCTAAAAAGAGACCTAATAAAGGTCTCTTTTTTAGTTTAATATTTCTTTTTTCTTCATTATTGTTTTACTTATAAAGAATGAAGCAAAGAATAATAATATTGAAGCTAAAGAAGCAATTATAGCTAGATTATTTATATTAATTGAAATATCTTTAGGCAGATTAGTCATTAAGGAACTAGCACTAAAAGCCATAGCAAGCATAATTATTGTAAAGATAGCGGATAAATTTTTGTAAGTAAATTTTATAATAGCAGGGATTATTATGCCAACCATACATAAACATAGACTTATTCCAAATAAGAAAGTTGTTTTAAATGATAATAAAGATGGTTCTCCTATGGATAAACCTAGAGAGGTACATAGAGTGTTCCCTATAAAGCTACCTATAGAAATTATTAATACTATGATTAATATTGATACTAAAGAAAAAATATATTTAGAAATAATGTATTCCTTCTTGCTTACAGGTAGTGAATAGGTTAAATAGTTACCTCTTGAAGCTTCATCCATATAGAATGAATTAATGACTATTATCAGAGTTAGCATGTAATAGGAAATAGGTACGAACTTAGGAATAAATAAACTGTAAGCAATAGCCATAATTATTATTAATAAATATCTTGGATGAAGAATATTAATTGCTAAAAATTCTTTTTTTACTAAATTAATAATGTTATTCATTAATTGTTCCCCCTTGTATAATAGAACATAATATGATCTAAAGTTGCTTTTTCATAGTTAGCTTCATCACCAAAAAAGTTATATGCATTTTTAAAGTCAGAGCATAATCCTTCAAAGCCAAAGCTATTTTTACTTATAGAAATAAATAATTTTTCACTTTCTACATTTAATAAGTGTAAAGGTCCTTTAACAAGTCTATGGCTTTCTAAAAGGTTGTCTTTTTCGCCTTTTAAAATTATTTTTCCTTTATCAATAAAATATATAAAGTCTGCGGATTTTTCTAAATCACTAGTTATATGAGTTGAATAAAAAATTGATAAGTCTCCATTTTGCATATTATCATTGAGTATTTCTAAAAGCTCATTTCTTATAACAGGATCTAGATTTGCTGTAGGTTCATCCATTATAAGAAGTTTAGGTTTGTGACTAAGGGCAATAACTAATTCAAATTGTTTTTTCATTCCTTGAGATAAATCCTTAAATTTTTTATTTTCATCTAAATTAAATTTTTTTATATAGTTTTTATAAATATTATCATCCCAATTTTTATAAAATGGAGAAATAATTTTTTTTATTGTTTTTAATTTAGAATCTATAGGAAATCCAGAATCAATTCCTATATAAGCAATTTGTTGTTTAATTTCAATTTCATTGTTTAACATTTCTTTATTCCAAAGAGTTATTTCACCACTACTAGGAATTAACATATTCATAATTAGTTTTATTGTTGTTGTTTTACCAGAACCATTTTTCCCAATGAATCCTGTAATATAGCCTTCTTTAACTTCTAAATTATCAATATTTAAGTTGAAGTTTCCTAAAGATTTTTGTATATTATTTAATTTTACCGCATTCATTTTTAGTCCTCCTCATAAATAATTTTTAAAATTTCTACACACTCATCTAAAGATAGATTTATAGATTTAGCTATTTTTATAGCGTTTGTTAGATTATCTTCAAATTTTGAAATTCCAAGTTCTCTTAATCTAGAGCTGTTTTTATTTGCTACAAAAGAACCTTTTCCGGCAATGGTTTCTATTAGTCCATCCTTTTCAAGTTCTTCATAAGCTTTTTTGGTTGTTATAATACTTACTTTAAGCTCTTTAGCTAAAAATCTTATAGAAGGTAAAGCTTCACCAGTAGTAATAGTACCTTTTAGAATGGAACTTTCTATTTGATTTTTTATTTGCTCATAAAGAGGAACTGAGGAAGTATTTGAAATAATTATATTCATGAACCTAGTCTCCTTTATTTACGGACTGTTATTAACTGTATATAAACAGTATATACAGTTTATAGTTAAATAGTACAATTATAGGATTAAAATGTAAATAAAAATCGTTCGACAAATTTTTTTTATAATTTGGAGTTTATTTTTTAATAATATATAATCTGATTATGGAAGTAGAAGAAAGTAGAAAGTATAAAATAGATATAAATTTTTTTAGGAAAGAGATTAAATTTAGGGAATAGTAAGTTATTGGTAATTACATCCTTGTATTTAATGAAATAAAATAATATATAATATAAGTATGGTTGTTTTGAGACAGCCATATTTTTTTAGGATTTTTAATGGAGGAGTTTTACATGAAGAAGGTTAGGTTATCTGGAATAGCTTATGAAAGTTTGGTTAATGGACCAGGACTTAGGAGGGTTTTCTTTACTCAAGGATGTAAGCATAATTGTAAAGGATGTTTTAATCCAGAAACACATGATTTTGAAGGTGGAGAGGAATTTGATATAGATTCTTTAATAGAGGATGTGAAAAATAATCCTATGATAAAAGGTGTTACCTTTAGTGGTGGTGATCCTTTAGAACAGGGTGAAAGTTTTGCTTATATGGCAAAAAGATTTAAAGAAATAGGATTAAATATTTGGGTATTTACAGGTTATAAGTTTGAATATATATTAGAGAACTTAGATAAAATATCTGGGTGGAGAGAGTTAATTGAAAATATAGATATATTAGTTGATGGAAGATTTGAAGAAGCTTTAAAGAATGATAATCTTAAATTTAAAGGATCATCAAATCAAAGAATAATAGATGTAAAAAGCAGTTTAATGGAAAAGAAAGTGAATTTACTTGAATTTTAGTAGAAGATAATTTCATATATAGATTAGAGTATTATGTGATGAATAATAAAAAATTAATAGAATTTTAAAAAATGTATCTAAGGTTACTTACAATTATATAAAAAAGTGTTAAAATAATAATTAGTAGAGTAATTTACTCTGAAATGATTTGAATAATAATGATTAATTTTAAATATTTAATTATATTTAAGAAATACTTAATATAGAGGTGATTTTATGATAAAAGTAACTATAAATAAAAAAGCTTGCAGAGAGGTAGATACTATAATATTTCCATTCTTTGAAGGCAATTTAAGTATACCTAATGAAGAAGTTAATAACACATTAAAAAGATTAGAAGAAAGAGATCAATTCAAAGGTGCTTTTGGAACAACTTTCAATAGTACAAGAACAAAAGATGGTCGTGTTCAAGATATAGTTTTCTTAGGGCTTGGAAAAGAAGATGGGTTAACTGTAGATAAAGTAAGAAAAGCTTTTGGTAAAGTTATTAAGAACCTAGAAACTTTAAAGAGTAGTGAAGTATTTGTAGGATTACCATATTTAGAAAAATTTGAAATGGCAGGATTCGTAAAAGGAGCTACAGAAGGTTTAATATTAGGTGCATATAAATTTGATAAATACAGTACAGAAGAAAAAAAGGCTAAGGATTTAATAGTAGATTTAGGTGGACATAGATGCAATGTTGAGTTAGATCAATTTGAAGCAGTAGTTGAAGAAGCAGTTATGCTTTCAGAAGGAACTATTATAGCAAGAGATTTAGTTAATGAACCTGCAAATATAATGATTCCATCTTTATTAGCTGATGAAGCTGTTAAACTTGGAAAAGAGTTTGGTTTTGAAGTTGAAGTTAAAGACTTAAAAGAAATCGAAGAATTAGGAATGGAAGCTTTCTTAAATGTAGCTAAGGGATCAATAAATGAGCCTAAGTTAATAGTTATGAGACACTTTGGAGAGCCAGATAACAAAGATAAGAGATTAGCTTTAGTTGGTAAAGGATTAACTTTTGATACTGGTGGATACTCATTAAAACCAAGTACTTCAATGGATACAATGAAATCTGATATGGGTGGTGCTGCTGCTGTAATTGGAGCTATGTGCTTAATTGCTCAAAAGAATATTAAGAAAAATGTTGTAGCTGTAGTTGCTGCTTGTGAAAATGCTATATCAGGTGCTTCATATAAACCAGGAGATATAATAGGATCAATGGGTGGAAAAAATATAGAAGTACTTAATACAGATGCAGAAGGAAGATTAACTTTAGTTGATGCTGTAACTTATGCAATAAGAAAAGAAGGAGCTAGTGAAGTTGTTGATATAGCTACTTTAACAGGTGCAGCTTTAGTTGCTTTAGGAACAACAGCAACAGGAGTCGTTACAAATAATGATGAGTTTTACAATGATTTAGAGAAAGCTTCTTCATTAACTGGAGAAAAGGTTTGGAAATTACCTGCTTTTGAAGAATACAAAAAACTTATAAAATCAGATATTGCAGACCTTAAAAATGTTGGTGGCAGACATGCTGGAACAATAACTGCAGGTTTATTTATTGGTGAGTTTGTTGAAGATAAACCTTGGTTACATTTAGACATAGCAGGAACTGCTTGGTTAGGTTCAGCAGTTGATTATTGTCCTAAAGGAGCAACAGGAGAAGGGGCTAGAATTCTTTACGAATTAGCTAAATTAAGATAAAAAAAGGAGTCAAAAGACTCCTTTTTTTCATTAAATGTTAAGCAATTTAATAAAAACATTTAAATCTATTAATTAAAATTATTGAATATAGGTCTTTGTTAAAAAAATACCATTATATCTTAGAGGTTAACCAATTTGAGTTTTAGTAGTATGCTTTAAGAATATATAAGATTGATTTATAATATAAGGAGTATTTAGTAGATTTTACTTTACCTCATAGCAAGAGCAATGAGAAATTTAAGTTATTTAGGATATGTGTCTGTTTTCCTCTAAATTAGAGAAAATTAAAATATTATAGACACTAGTCATTAGATAAAATTTAAAATAGGCGAGGTCTTAAAAATGATAAAAATTTTATTAGTTAGACATGGAGAAACTGAGTGGAATAAAGTTGGAAAGATGCAAGGCTGGGGAGATTCGCCCTTAAGCGAACTTGGTAGAAATCAAGCACAATGGTTAAATGAGAGATTAAAAGATGTAAAAATAGATAAAATATATAGTAGTCCTACAGGAAGAGCTTATGAAACATCACAGATAATAAGAGGTTATAGAGATATAGAAATAATTAAGCATAATGATTTGAGAGAAATTAATGTAGGAAAATGGGAAGGCTTAGATAAATGTATTGTAGAAAGTGATTATAAAGAACAAAACTATAATTTCTGGAATAAGCCTCATAAATATAAGGCAACTCATGGTGGAGAAGATTTTTTTGAGGTTAGAGAAAGAGTTTGTAATTTTATAAATAACATTATAGAAGATAAAAATAATGAAAATAAAACAATACTTTTAGTTTCTCATGCTATAACTATAAAAAGCTTTTTATGTAAACTTGAAGGTTATGAGATTGAAGATTTTTGGAGAGAACCTCTTATTGGACAAACTAGTTTAACAGAAATTGATTTTTCTAATGATGGATATAATATGATTATTAAAGGAGATACATCTCATTATAAATAAACTTATAACGAATCTATAGAAAAATTATTCGAAAGCTTTAGGACGGAGGATATATGCTAGATCGGTGGAAAAAGTTGTTTATAATACTTTTGATATTTCTTGAAATCTTAAGTTCAAATGTATTATTTACTTTAAATAAACCAAAGGAAAGCAATAGAATTAAGAATAAAGAGTTGTATATGAATTTTACACCAAGTAATTTTCAAAATGATATAGATAAGTTAAGTAATTCAAGTTATCAATACCAATATATAAAAAAGCTAAATAAAAATAGTAATAATAGAGGAGTTGTAATGGGAGAAGCCATTAATAATCAAGATTATGCCTTATTACTAACTACTTCTACAAAGGAAATAGAAAATTTAAAAGAGCTTTATATTAATACAGGAGATGTAACCTATGTTGCACAAATAAGTGATATATATTTTATTTTAGCTAATATATGTTGTAATTTTGGCTATTATTCTTTAGGAGAAGAATATTTTAATGCCGCTAGTACTTTGATAAAGAGATTTGGTATAGTCATTAATAGTTACAATGAAATATTAAATTCTCAGTATTATTTATTAAGGAAAAATTATAATAATTCAAAGAATGTTGCCATAGAGGCTGTAAATAAGGCTAAAGTAGATAATGATAAAAATGCATTTGTTTTATCTTTACTTAATCTTACTAATATTCAATTGATTACAGGAGATTTAGATGGAGCAAGTAGAAATTTAAAATTAGCATTTAAAAATATTCAATATTTAGATGATAAGTCTTCAGAAAGTCAATATTATTATTGTCTTGGAGAACTTTATTATAAAAAAAGTGATTATAAACAAGCTATAATCGATTTGAAAAAAACTATGAATTTACTTAAAGGCAAAGGGAACTATAGATTAAGTATGTTAACCTTAAATGACTTAGCTCAATCCTATGAAGCCATTGGAGAATATAAATTATCAACTCAATATTATCATGAATATATAGAGGAAAATTCAAAATATATAGGTACTTGTCGAAATATAAATTCAGCTATATTAAATTACATTCAAGGAACTAATCCAAATTACGTTTTAAATGAGATATTATTATCAAAAGCTAAGGAGTTTCTAATAGCGATATTATCTTTTGCTATTTTAACATCTATCATATTAGTAATACTTGTGAAAAAGTATAAGCAAAAAAGGAAAAAGGTAGCGTGTCTTAACAAGGCTTTATATAAAGATGAATTAACAGGAGCCTATAATAGAGCCTATTTAAATAAAAAAATAGAAAAATATAAAAATGAGGATAATGAAATTATTGTAGCAATGTTAGATATAGATGATTATAAACAAGTTAATGATAAGTATGGTCATTTATTTGGAGATACTGTTTTAAAAGATGTTGTATCAGTAATGAAAAAAAACTTAGATGATAATTTTATAATTGGTAGATATGGGGGAGAAGAGTTTTTGATTATAGCTAAAAATATTAAATTTGAAGAATTTATTGAAAAGTTAGAAGAACTAAGGATTAATATCGGTGAATTAGTTTGGGAAAATGGACACAGAATAACCATTAGTGGTGGAGTTGCTTATTGTAAGAATAGTATAGATATAGAAAGAAAAATTGAAGAAGCAGACAAGTTTCTTTACAAATCAAAAGAGACAGGAAAAAATAAAATAGAATATGAAAAAGGGGAGCTTTAATAGCTCCTCTTTTTTTCTTAGAAATCACATTGTCCTGTAGTTCTTGGGAATGGTATTACGTCTCTTATGTTTGACATACCAGTAATGTACATTATTAATCTTTCAAATCCTAATCCAAAACCAGCATGCTTAGTTTCTCCGTATTTTCTAAGCTCTAAGTACCACCAGTAATCTTCTTCTTTAAGGTTAAGTTCAGCCATTCTAGCTTTAAGAACATCTAATCTTTCTTCTCTTTGGCTTCCACCTATGATTTCTCCTATACCAGGAACTAAGCAGTCTGCAGCAGCAACTGTTTTTCCATCTTCATTTAATCTCATATAGAATGCTTTAATATCCTTTGGATAGTCAGTAACAAATACAGGTTTTTTAAATATTTGTTCAGTTAAATATCTTTCATGTTCAGTTTGAAGATCTATTCCCCATTCAACAGGATATTCGAATTCTTTTCCTGATTTTAATAGTAAATCAACTGCTTCTGTGTAAGAAACTCTTCCAAAGTCAGAAGAAATAATTCCTTGAAGCCTTTCGATTAATCCTTTATCTACAAATTGGTTAAAGAAAGCCATTTCTTCAGGACATTCAGTCATAACATATTCTATAACATACTTAAGCATATCTTCAGCTAAATCCATATCATCTTGAAGGTCAGCAAAAGCTATTTCAGGTTCTATCATCCAGAACTCAGCAGCGTGTCTTGCTGTATTTGAATTTTCAGCTCTGAAAGTAGGTCCAAATGTATAAACATTTCTAAAAGCTAAAGCATAACACTCAGCATTTAATTGACCTGAAACTGTAAGATTTGTTTCTTTTCCAAAGAAATCTTGGTTATAATCAACTGCACCAGTATCAGTTAATGGAGCGTTAAGTGGGTCAAGAGTTGTTACTCTGAACATTTCTCCAGCACCTTCAGCATCAGAACCAGTTAAAATTGGTGTATGAGTATAAACAAATCCTTTTTCTTGGAAGAATTTGTGTATAGCATAAGCTGCAACACTTCTTACTCTAAAAGTTGCTGAGAATGCGTTACTTCTAGGTCTTAAGTGTGCTATTGTTCTTAAGTATTCAAATGTATGTCTTTTCTTTTGTAGTGGGTAATCTGAGTTTGACATACCTTCAACAATAATTTCTTCTGCTTGAATTTCAAATGGCTGTTTTGAATCTGGGGTTAAAATTAATTTACCTACTACAGATATTGATGAACTAATAGGTAATTTTGAAACATCTTTATAGTTTTGTATTTTATCAGCATCAAAAACAACTTGAACGTTCTTAAAGAAAGAACCATCATTAACCTCTATGAACCCAAAAGCATTTGAAGCTCTTAGAGTTCTAATCCAACCTGAAATTTTAACCGATTTGTCTGCATATTCATCAGTGTTTCTATAAAGACTTTTTACTAATATTACATCTTTCATGAAAAATCCTCGCTTTCTTTTTGTAGTTAATTGGAGTAAAGATTCAGGTAAGCTGAATCAAGATCTATTATATATATTAGAGAAGTTTTAGTAATTTTGGGAATAAAAAAAACCCTCATCCACTAATGGGACGAAAGTATATCCGCGGTACCACCCAAATTGCTACAAAGATTATGTAGCCAACTCATAATCAACACTAAATAATGCTGTCCAAAGAATAACGGTTTGGCTCCGTCTAAGCCTACTAAACTAAAAGTTTTTCAGTTAGATACTCAGAGATGTTCTTGGGTTAAGGCATTACTGTGAGACTTTCACCATAACTCACTCGCTAAAAGTAAAATCCAAAACTTACTCTTCTCGTCATAGTATATAAATAATTTAATTAATTTTAATTCTACAATAAGTTATTAACAAAATCAATATGATTAGCATAAAATATATTGATAGAAGATTTATGTAAATAAATAGATTGGCTAGATTTTTAAAATAAATATTAAAAATAAGGGTTTGTGGGAGATAAGGAGTATATGAAAGATAGAGAAGTAATTTTTTTTTATGCTTCATAATAGGTTTAGTTATAGGAATAATAATTGATAAAATTACTATTGGGATTTTTTTAGGATTAATTATAGGATTTTTATTGGATTTTTTAGATATATTTTAATTTATTAAATTAAGTTATTTTATGTCTAGTGTCTAGAATATAAGTGAAAAATAAATAGACATACATTCTTATGTAATTTTAGATAAAGCTTTAATTATATAAGGATTAGGTTTTAACTATAGATGTAATAAATAAAAAGTGAGTAAAGTTCAATCTTTACCCACTTTTTTATATTATGCTTTTCCAGTTTTATAAGATGAAATAAGCATAGTAGGGAACTTTTTCATTTCCATATCTTTTATTATTTTATTATATTCATATTCTACTGTTTTAAATTTAACCTTTGGATTAGTATCATTATGAACATCTAATATTGCATAAGTAGCATGAGGTGTTCCATTTTTAGGTTTACCAACACTTCCATCATTTATTATTATTTTATTTTTTATTTGCTTTCCATAAGGTAAATGAGTATGAGCACATACTAAAATGTCTTCTTCAATATTACCTAATATTTCTGGAATATCTGGATTATCTTCAGTAAGATATTCATTTATTTTTCTTGGACTACCATGAACAAATTTGATTTTCTTTCCACAAACATCTAAAGTTAGGGTACTTGGAAGATTGTCCAAATAATACTTATTTGAAGTTCTTAATTCTTCTACAGTCCAAGGTAGTGAGAAAGCATTAATGTTATCGTTTCTTATGTAATTAAATTCATTAGCTACAACAGCTGCATCGTAATTTCCTTTAAGAGATATTATATTTTTTCTTTTTATTAAAGCTATAACTTCGTTTGGGTGAGGTCCATAACCAACTAAATCTCCAAGACAAATTATATTATCTACACTCTCGCTATCTATATCTTCTAAAACTTTTATTAAGGCATATAAATTTGCATGTATATCTGAAATAATTGCTAGTTTCATTAAATTATCCTCCAAAATTTAAATATATAATATACCATTAATTATTATATATTTTTTTAAAAGAAAAATATATTATTTTAAGATGAATTACATTTTAATTTTTAATATATTTATTTTCTTAAAATTTAACATATTTAACATTTTGGAATATAATATATTTATTCTTTTAAATTTGTTATAATTTTAGCATATAACTAGTGCTTGTAATGCTCTTATATTTTATAGGATAGAGGCCATTAGATACAGGTATTTAGAGAACCTCGATTAAAATTCAGATGGAGTATTAACTCTCTATGAATTAAATCTCATTTTATATAATAATTATTTTGGGAAGTGATAAAATGAATAATGAAAGAATAAACAAGGTTTTAGAATCAATGAAAAAGAGAGGAGTAGAACAAATATTAGTAAGTTCAACTTCTTCTTTATTTTATTTAACAGGACAAGAAATTCATTCGGGAGAAAGAATGGTATGTTTATATCTTAATACTAATGGAAAGCATAAATTTGTTATAAATAAGCTTTTTGTTGTAGAAGAAAATAAGGACATGGACTATGTTTGGTATGATGATATTGAAAATCCAGTAGAAGTATTAGGCAAAGTTATAGATCATAGTAAAGCTTTAGGAGTGGACAAGGATTGGAAAGCTCATTTTCTAATAGGTCTTATAGATAATAACGCTGCAAAATCTTATTTTAATGCATCTCCTATAATAGATGAATTAAGAATGGAGAAGGATGAATTAGAAAAAGAATTAATGAGAGAAGCTTCAAAAATTAATGATGAAGTTATGGCAGAAATAAAAGGACTTATCTCTGAAGAAAAAACAGAAAAAGAAATTGCCAGTATTATTACTGAAAAATATGAAGCAAAGGGAACAGAAGGGTGTTCATTCCCACCTATTGTAGCTTATGGAGGAAATGCTGCTGATCCACATTGTATGCCAGGGAACAATAAACTTAAAGTAGGGGATTGTATAGTTATAGACACAGGATGTAGAAATAAAAATTACTGTTCAGATATGACTAGAACATTTTTCTATAAAGAAGTTTCAGAAAAACATAGAGAAATATATGAAATAGTTTTAGAAGCTAATAAGAGAGCTATAAAAGCTGTTAAACCAGGGATTAAATTTTCAGATGTAGATAAAGCTGCTAGAGATTATATTATATCAAAGGGATACGGTGAGTACTTTACTCATAGAACTGGACATTGTATAGGAATAGAAGTTCATGATTTCGGTAATGTTAGTTCAGTTAACCATGATATATTAAAGCCAGGAATGATATTTTCTATAGAGCCAGGAATTTATCTTAAAGATGATATAGGGGTTAGAATAGAAGATTTAGTTATGGTAACAGAAGATGGTTGTGAAATTCTAAATAAATATAATAAAGAATTAACTATAATAAAATAATTTTAATCACAAGTTAAAAATAAAAAAGTTATCCACAATTGAAAAAATAAAAAGTTATCCACAAAAAAAGAACCCTATTAAATAGAGCTCTCAAAGGAAATAGTTTTATCAATGAAATTAATCTCTGAAAATTTATCAATACAAATTAAGCAATACATTTTGTGATAAATTATGTTTTAATAATAAAACTTTATTGAGAACTTGTAAAATAGTTTTAGATTTCGATAATATAAATTACAGATATTATTTTTATGATAAAAATAGAAATATATTATATAAATTTATGAAATCTATTTCATAAAAGCTTTTAAATTTAAAAAATAATAATATTAATAATGATTTATAAAAAAAAATGTAGAGAAGATAGTAATATTAAGATAAATTTAAAAGTTGGTATTTTAATATAAAAGCAAAAAAAGAACCTATAGAAATTTTATTTATTCTATAGGTTCTTTTATTATAATTTAATTAAGCACCGAACAATACACCTGCAATTGATGCAGTTAAGAAGGTAGCCATTGCACCACCAAGAAGTGCTTTGAAACCTAATTTTGCAATTGTTCCTTTTCTTTCTGGAGCAAGTCCACCGATACCAGCTATTTGTATAGCTATAGAGCTAAGATTTGCAAATCCACAAAGAGCGTAGCTTAAAATTAATATTGTTTTTGGTTGTAGAGTACCTAAAGCAACTTGATTAGCTAAATCTGAGTAAGCTACAAATTCATTTATAGCTATTTTTTGTCCTAAAAGAGTACCAGCAGCTCCTATATCTTGAGCAGGAACTCCTAATAACCATGCAATAGGAGCAAATAATTTACCAAGAATCCAGTCTAAGCTAAGGTAATCCATATGTACAAATCCACCAATAAATCCAAGTAAAGCGTTAATAAGAGCTATTAATGCTATGAAAGCTAAAAGCATAGCTCCAACGTTAAGAGCAAGACCAAGTCCTTCTGAAGCACCATTTGCAGCAGCTTCTATTATACTAGAACTACTTTTTTCAAGTTCTATAGTAGCACCACCAGCAGTTTCAGGTGTTTCTGTTTCAGGTACTAGCATTTTAGCTAAAAGTAATCCTGCTGGAGCAGCCATTATTGATGCAGCCATTAAGTCACCAGCATTAATTCCCATTGAAACGTAACCAGCCATAACACCACCAGCAACTGTAGCCATTCCACCAACCATGATTGCACAAAGTTCTGATCTAGTCATTTTCTTTACATAAGGTTTTACTAGTAAAGGAGCTTCTGTTTGCCCTAAGAATATATTACCAACAGCACTTAAAGTTTCAGCTCCACTTGTTCCTAAAAGTTTACATAATCCTTTAGATACAAGACCAATAACAAATTGCATTATTCCTAAATGATATAAAACACTCATAAGAGATGCAAAGAAAATCATTGTAGGCAATACATTTAATGCAAATACTGAACCTGCAGGTAACGGTCCAGAACCATTAGTTAAAGGTCCGAATAAGAAGTTAGTACCTTCTTGTGTAAAGTTTAACAAGCTAGTTATAACATAATTAAATTTTGAGAAAATGAATTGTCCTATATGTGTTTTTAAGACAAAAAATGCGAAAAATACTTGTAATAATAATCCAGTTCCTACTAATTTCCAATTAATTTTTTTCTTATTTTCAGAGCATAGGTATGCAACCCCTAAAATAGTTATAATTCCTAGTATTCCAGTGAATCTACTCATTATATGTCCCCCTTTACTGATGTCTAATTTTATAAAAAAATAGCTACCCGAGGGCAGCTATGATTTCATCAGAATAAGATTGCTAAATTCTTTCCCCCAAAAGAATAAAACAATTTTTAATTTATTTAATTTAATTGTGGTTAGAATTTAGCATGTATCGTAGCGAATTTTATTAAATTTGTTCTATAACTTTTGTCATTAAAGTTATGAAGCTTTTTCTCACTCTTTCTGAAGTTTCCATAACTTCTTCGTGATTTAATGGTTGATCTAAGATTCCAGCAGCCATATTTGTCATACATGAAATACCAACAACTTGTAAGCCACTATGCTTTGCAATTATAACTTCTGGTACAGTTGACATACCAACAGCATCAGCTCCCATAGTTCTAGCCATTCTTATTTCAGCTGGAGTTTCGTAAGTAGGACCACTAAACATTGCATAAACACCTTCTTGTAAAGACATGTTTAAATCTTTAGCTATTTCTTTAACTTTTGCTCTTAAATCTTTGTCATAAGCATCTGACATATCAGGGAATCTAGTTCCAAACTCAGCTAAATTTTTACCAACTAGAGGATTAGCTCCAGAAAAATTAATATGATCTGAAATTATCATTAGATCTCCAGGAGTGTAGTTAGTGTTTACAGCACCAGCTGCATTTGTAACAATTAGTTTTTCCACTCCAAGAAGTTTCATAACTCTTACAGGGAATGTTACTTCTTGCATAGTGTAGCCTTCATAGTAGTGGAATCTACCTTGCATAGCAACAACAACTCTTCCTTTTAATTTACCTATAACTAATCTTCCGGCATGTCCCTCAACAGTAGATACAGGGAATCCTGGTAATTCATTATAGTTGTAGTATTCAGCATCTTCTATAGTGTCAGCTATAGCACCAAGTCCTGAGCCAAGTATTAGACCTAATTCTGGTTTATATTTTGACTTTTCTAAGATATAATCTGCAGCATTCTTAATTTTTGTTGATAAATCCATCTTAATCACCTCAAAGTTTTAATTTAATGTTAACGATTTCTTTTTTTGAAAAAATCACTATTAGTTTTAATCGAAACTAAATTAATTCAATAGTCATCATTAAAGTAAAACATAAAGTTATTAGCAATATAAATAATTTGTAGAAAAATACATGTAATAACAAAATGTTTCCTAGTTCTATTTTAATTATAATACAATAATAAGAATATTAAAATTAAAAAAATTAATAAAATTTAATAATTAAGTAACTAAACTATTAAATTTGAAAAAAAACACTTAAATAAGATAAGAATTTAAGAATTATTTAAAAACTAGATTTATTTTAGACAAAACTAATAAGCAATAATTAAATACTTTCAACAAACCGTCTATTTAATATAACATAGAAAGTAATAGTTGAAAAATTAATGTTAATTTAGCTTTTCCAATAATTAAAGGA
The DNA here is from genome assembly GCF_001403635.1 of Clostridium massiliamazoniense. Lineage (GTDB taxonomy): Bacteria > Bacillota > Clostridia > Clostridiales > Clostridiaceae > Sarcina > Sarcina massiliamazoniense. The sequence goes on along the minus strand of NZ_LN879468.1, from coordinate 1,744,908 downwards.
GCTATTTTAAATATAGCTCCTTTAATCCATATATTAATAATTTTATAAGTTTTAGATTATTTTAATAATGCTTCTCCAACTTTAACAACATCTCCTGCTCCTACAGTCATAAACAGGTCACCAGGTTCTAATATTGATTTAGCCACTTCTAGAGCTTCTTCATGGGAATGAACATTTACACAATCTACTCCATTAGCTCTTATGGCATCACCAAGTTCCACAGAATTGACTAGTCCAGTATCTTTTTCTCTTGCAGCATATATATCCATAAGGATTAATTTATCTGCATCACCAAAGCAAGTTGCAAATTCATCGAATAAAGTTTTTGTTCTAGTATAAGTATGTGGTTGGAATACGCAAATAGTTCTTTTGCTGTCCATGTTTTTAGCTGTACTTAAAGTTGCTTTTATTTCAACAGGATGGTGTGCATAGTCATCAATAACTTTTATTCCATCTATTTCACCTTTAAATTCAAATCTTTTGTGAGCACCACCAAAGCTTTCAAGACCTCTTACAATGCTTGCATTATCTAAACTAAAGGCAATTCCTGTAGCAACAGCAGCTAAAGCGTTTGATAGGTTATGCATTCCTGGAACGTTAAGGTCTAATGATAGGATAACATTTCCATTGTATTCAACATCACATTTAGCGCAACCATTAGGTTTAAATGTAATATTAGTAGCTCTTAAAATACCATTTTCAACACCGTAAGAAATAACATTAGCCTTACTTTGAGCCATTATTTTGTTTACTCTTGCGTCATCGGCATTACCAATTAGGAAGCCATCTTCTGGTATTAGTTTAGAAAATTCTAAGAAAGTTTCCTCAATATGATTGATATCTCTATAGAAATCTAAATGATCAGCATCTATGTTTAAGATTATTCCAACATAAGGGTAAAATCTTAAAAAGCTTTGTTTATATTCACATGCTTCAGTTATGAAGTAGTCACTGTTACCAACTCTATAGTTTCCATTTATTATATCTAAATCTCCGCCAACTAAAATTGTAGGATCAAGATTTCCTTCTAAGGCAATGTGACTTATCATTGATGTAGTTGTAGTTTTTCCATGAGTACCTGCTACAGCAACATTTAAATGATGAGATTTCATTAAGTAACCAAGAAAGGCTGCTCTGTCCATAAGATCAGCATTAATTTCTTTAGCTTTTATTATTTCTGGATTATCCATTGGAATTGCAGCAGTATATACAACTATATCAACATTATTTAGGTTTTCTTTCTTATGTCCTATGTATATTTCTGCACCCTTACTTTTTAATCTTTCAGTAAGTTCTGATTCCTTTGAATCTGAACCTGAAACTTTATATCCAGCATTAAGAAGTATAGCGGCTAGTCCACTCATACTAACCCCACCTATACCTATAAAATGTACTTTTTTATTTATATCTCTATCTAAATTAAAAGACAAAATTACCAACTCCTTTTTTTCTTCACATTTTAATTATATACACAAATTCATAAAATCACACACTATTTAATAATTTTTATAAATAAATGCATAAAAGGATATAAAAATTTAAGGGTAGATTGTTAATAGATTGTATTAAAGAGTTAAATTTAAAGTGCTTTGAAATTTTAAATTAAGATGATAAACTAATAATCTAGAATATATTTCCTTTAGGCAAACAAAAACACAAATTTCTGACTATAACAATAATAATATGATTAACATACAATAAATGTTAAAAAATTGAAATAATGAATAAAATTTTTAAATAAATTATTGATATTACTGTAAATATTGAATAAAATATGAATATTAAAAGAAATATTAGAAAAATAATTCGTATAGATTGAAGGTGCTAATATGGAAAAATTAAGTAGAAATAGTAGGGTAGCTATAATAACTAAAATATTAAAAGAAAATCCTAATAAAATTATAGGGTTAAATAGATTTTCAGAATTATTAAATGCAGCAAAATCAACAATAAGTGAAGATATAGTAATAGTTAGAGATAGTTTAGAAAAGATGTCTATGGGAACCATAGAGACAATCTCAGGGGCTGCAGGTGGAATAAAATTTGTTCCTAATATGGGAGAAGAGGAAATCAGTGAATTTGTAAATGAACTTTGTGAACTTATGAGTTCAGAAGAAAGATTAGTAGCGAGCAAGTTTATTTATGTTACAGATTTAATGTTTGACCCAGCTATTATAAGTAAAGCGGGGGTGTTACTTGCATCATTTTTTAAAGATAAAGAAATTGATTATATTGTAACTGTAGAAACAAAAGGTATTCCTTTAGCTTATGAAGTAGCAAAAAATTTAGGAGTTCAAGTAGTAGTTGCAAGAAGAGATAGTAAGGTTACAGAAGGATCTACAATTTCAATAAATTACTTATCAGGTACTTCAGAACGTATTCAGCAGATGTGCTTATCTAAAAAATCATTAAGAGTAGGAAGTAAATGTGTATTTATAGATGATTTCATGAGAGGCGGAGGAACTGCTAAAGGTATTCTTAATCTATTAAAAGAATTTGATTCTGAATTAGTTGGTATTGGGGTATTGGTAGATAATAAAATTTCAAATAATAAAGTTGTAGAAGATTATATTTCAATTGTAGATATAGAAGAATTAAGTGAAGGAGCAGGAATAAAAGTAGTCCCTTCAAAGAATATTCCACAAAAATAATAAAATGATAAAAAAAACCAAAAAATTTTAAATAAAAAAGAGGATTTTTAAAAGAAATATAGAAATATAATAATTGAAAAGCAACTGGAGGTGTGGTCAAATGCAAATAACAGATGTAAGAATCAGAAAGATAGCTTCTGAAGGAAAAATGAAAGCAATAGTATCAGTAACTTTTGATAATGAATTCGTAGTTCATGATATTAAGGTTATTGAAGGACAAAGTGGTTTATTTATAGCTATGCCAAGTAGAAAAACACCAGATGGTGAATTTAAGGATATAGCTCATCCAATAAACACTGAAACAAGAGAAAAAATTCAGACTGCTATTCTGAATGAATACGAAAAAGTAAAAAATACTGAAGAAGTATAAAAGGGTAAAATAAAAGGAAGTTTACTTCCTTTTATTTTTTTTGCTTTTTTTATTTTAAATTTTAAAAATAGTTATAATCATAGAAATAATAACTAATATTATCCTGATATTTAAAAGATATGGAAGTTCTGTTATTAGTAGATAGAAGATAAATTTATAATCATATATATAAATCTTTATTGTTATGGTTTGATGTTGAAAACCATAGGTATTTAAAATATAATTGTAATTGAATAAATAGAAAAAAAGATAACTTTAAATAATTAGCATAGCCTATTTAATAAATTTTTAGCATAATGAGGTGAATTTATGAAAAAATGTGCTATAATATTAGCAGCGGGTCAAGGAACTAGAATAAAATCTAAGCTTCCTAAAGTACTTCATAAAGCTTGTGGTAAAGAGATGGTAAACCATGTTATAGATACCATGAGACTAGCTAATATTGAAGATATAAATGTAATAATAGGAAAGGGAGCAGAGCTTGTTAAAGAAAGTACTGCATCAAGAAAAGTTTCTTATTCACTACAGGAAGAACAACTAGGAACAGGACACGCTGTTAAATGTGCCAAAGAATTTCTTCAAGGTAAATCAGGAGTAGTTGCAATATTCACTGGAGATGCACCTTTAATAAAAGAGGAAACTGTTATCAAATTGATAGATACACATATTAATGAAAATAACTTTGCTACATTATTAACTTCAGTAATTGAAAATCCAACAGGATATGGAAGAATTATAAGAAATAATGATGAAGTTGAAAAGATAGTTGAACATAAAGATTGTTCTGAGGAGGAACTAAATGTTAAAGAAATAAATGCAGGAATGTATTGTTTTGATATTGAAAGTCTCCTAGAAAGTTTAGAAAAGCTATCAAATGATAATGCACAAGGAGAATATTACTTAACTGATGTTATTGGTATTTTAAAATCAGAAAATAAAAAAGTAGGTGCAATGATAACTGATTTCGAAGAAACAATAGGGGTTAACTCAAGAGCAGAATTAGCTGTTGTTGAAGGAATATTAAGAAAAAGAATAAATAGAAAACATTTAGATAATGGTGTTACTATAATTGATCCAAACAGCACATATATCTCTATGGAGGCAGAAATAGGAAGAGACACAATAATCTATCCTAATAACGTAATAGAAGGAAAAACAGTAATAGGTGAAGATTGTGTAATTTATTCTAATTCAAGAATTTCTAACAGTATAATAGCAGATTCAGTAGAAATACAAAGTTCAGTAATACTTGATAGTAAAATTGGAGATAATACAACAATTGGTCCATTTGCTTATGTTAGACCAGAATCTAATATAGGAAGTAAAGTTAGAATAGGTGACTTTGTAGAAATAAAAAAATCTACTATAGGAAATAATACCAAGGTATCACACTTAACTTATATTGGAGATGCTGAGGTTGGAGAAAAATGTAATTTTGGATGTGGAACTGTAGTAGTTAATTATGATGGGAAAGAAAAACATAAAACTATTATAGGTAACAATTCATTTATTGGGTGCAATACTAATTTAGTATCACCAGTTGAGGTAGAAGACAACACTTATATCGCAGCAGGATCTACCATAACACAGAAGGTTCCAGAGGGAAGCCTTGCAATTGCAAGAGCTAGACAAAATAATATTGAGGGTTGGATAAATAGGAAAAAATAAAATTTTTTTATATAACAAATGCCAAATGGGATTATTTTAAGGAGGTCTTCACGACAATGGAAAATCAGTATAAAAATATAAAAATATTCACAGGGAACTCCCATCCTGAATTAGCTCAGGAAATAGCGGAAAAGTTAGGATTACCTTTAGGAAAAGCTAAAGTAGGGACTTTTAGTGATGGAGAAATATCAGTAGATATAAATGAAAGTGTAAGAGGTTGTGACGTATTTATAGTACAATCAACTTGTAGTCCAGTAAATAATAACTTAATGGAATTATTAATAATGATTGATGCTTTCAAAAGAGCATCTGCTGGTAGAATAACTGCAGTTATGCCATACTACGGCTATGCAAGACAAGATAGAAAAGCAAAATCAAGAGATCCAATTACAGCAAAATTAGTAGCTGATTTAATAACAGCAGCAGGTGCAGACAGAGTATTAACAATGGATCTACATGCACCACAAATACAAGGATATTTTGATATTCCAGTTGACCATATGTTAGGTTGTCCTATACTAGCTAGTTATTTTGTTGAAAAAGGACTAGCAGAAAGAGATGATGTAGTTGTCGTTTCTCCAGATTTAGGTTCTGTAACAAGAGCTAGAAAATTTGCAGATAAATTACATGCACCTATAGCTATTATAGATAAAAGAAGACCTAAGGCAAATGTTTCAGAAATTATGAATATAATTGGCGATATAAATGATAAAGTTTGTATATTAATAGATGACATGATAGACACAGCAGGAACAATTTCAAATGCTGCTAATGCTTTAAAAGACTTAGGAGCTAAGAATGTTTATGCTTGTTGTACACACGGTGTTTTATCAGGTCCAGCCTTTGATAGAATAAATGCATCTTCTATAGAAGAACTTGTTATGTTAAATACAGTAAAACTTCCAGAAAGAGATGGATTAGAAAAATTTAAGTCAATATCAGTAGCTCCTTTATTAGCTAATGCTATTGAAAGAATCTACGATGATGAACCATTAAGTAGATTATTTGAAGAATTACAATAAGATTTATTCAGTAATTTAAAGTTTTTTTTAACATCTAAAAAGTATTATGCTTTTTAGATGTTTTTTTTGTAACAAATATGATGAAATTTGTGGTATAATAAAAAAAATATCTTTTTTTGTTAAATAAATATACAGAATAGTTACAAATATATGGAACTAAATACAAAAATTAGATTAGGAGTGTGTGAAACTATGGACGGATTATTAGGAAAAATTTTACTGGTAGATGATGATGAAAATATTTGCCAAGTTCTAAAGATGTATTTAGAAAGTGCAAATTATGATGTAAAGGTAGCTAATGATGGAAAAACAGCACAAGAGGTTTTTTCAAGCTATAAACCCAATATGGTGTTATTAGATGTTATGTTACCAGGAATGGATGGGGTTGAAGTTTTAAAGTGGATTAGAAGAGAAGGGAACACTCCAGTTGTTATGCTTACTGCTAAAGGGGAGGTTTTTGATAAAGTTTTAGCTCTTGAAATAGGTGCAGATGATTATATCGTTAAGCCTTTTGAACCAAAAGAAGTTATGGCTAGAGTTAAGGCTGTTATGAGAAGATATTCAGTTGATAAAACTGAGGAAGATGTATTAACATTCCCTTCATTAGTTATAGATACTAATTCTTATAAAGTCCTTTATAGAGACGAAGAAATAAAAATGCCACCAAAAGAATTTGAGTTATTATACTACCTAGCTAGTAATAAAAATAAAGTTTTCACAAGAGAACAATTACTTTGTGAAGTTTGGGGATATGATTATCCAGGGGATTCAAGAACCGTTGATGTTCATATAAAAAGATTAAGAGAAAAGTTAAATAAAGGTGAAAATTGGCAATTAGAAACTGTTTGGGGAGTTGGATATAAATTTGAGGTTAAATAGTGAAACTAAAAAGTAAAAAGGTAAGAACCAGTTTAGTTTCAAAATTATTAATAAGCGTTATGGCAATTGTGGGTATCATTTTTGCCATAATAGCTTTTATTTTATCTGCAACTGTAAGGAATTATTATACAGGATATAGAAATGAAAAAATAAATCAAGTTAATATGATAATAGGGCAAGCGGTTAATGTTTATGTAAGTGAAGGTAACCAAAGTTTTGATGTAACCAATTCTACAGCAGGACTAGATCAATTAAATACAATCTTACAATTTAGCAAAAACTTCTTAGATGCTAAAATCATTGTACTTAATAGTCAAGATGATGTAATAGCTGTATCAGACCCAAGTGATAATAATCTTAAATTTACTAAAATTACTCAAGTCGGAGGAGAAGCTATAAACAATAAAAGTATAATGAGTTTTGACAAGGGTGGGTATAATTATTATTATAAGCCTATATATTATCAAAATTATCTAAATGGATCTATAATAATAGAGACACCATTAAGTGAAATAGATTCTATGCTTAATAAAATTTACCTTATAATTTGGATATTTGTGATAATAGCTCTTATTATATTAAGTATTGTAATATATACAGTTTGTAAGAAATTTATAATAGACCCAATTGAATCTTTAAATGAAGCATCTCAAAAAATAGCTAAGGGTGATGTTGGGGAAAGAGTTAATATAAATTCTAATGATGAACTAGGAGAACTTGCCACTTCCTTTAATTTTATGGCAGAAGCCATTGAAAAGGTAGAAACTAACAGGAGAGAGTTTATCTCTAATGTATCACATGAATTGAGGTCTCCAATGACTTCAATAAGAGGATTTATAGCTGGTATATTAGATGGAATAATACCTCCAGATAAAGAACATTTCTATTTACAAAAGGTATATGAAGAGACAGAAAGATTAACAAGACTTATTACAGACTTGTTAGATATATCAGCAATGCAGACAGGAAAGTTAAAGTTTAACTTTAGTAAAGTAGATATAAATGAGATAATAAAAACTTCAGCAGTAAATCTAGAGCCAAAAATATTAAATAAAAAATTACATGTAAGTATTACTCTTGAGGGAGATTATTTATATGTAAAAGCAGACAGAGACAAAATAATTCAAGTATGTACAAATTTAATTGATAATTCAGTTAAGTATTGTACTGAAGGTGGAAATATAGAAATAATGACAAAATCTAAGGGAAATAGAGTTGTAGTTGTAATATACAATGATGGAGTACCTTTAGAAGAGGATACATTAAGACATATCTGGGAAAGATTTTATAAGGCAGATAAGTCTAGAACTAACAAGGAAAGTACAGGGCTTGGTCTTTCAATAGTTAGAAATATTATTTTAAGCCATGGAGAAGAAGTTTGGGTAGAAAACTCAGAGGATGGAAAAGGAGTTAAGTTTGCCTTTACTTTAACAAAAATGGATTAACATATTATTTAGGAGGCTTGGATGGGGATAAAGCTTAATAAAGGAACAGAGGATAATAGCGAAAATAAAAAAGGTGCTATAGTAATAAGAAAACGAAAGAATTATAAAAAAATTAAATCATTTGTTAAGTATATAGTAGTAGCTTTTTGTATTGCTATGTTATCACTTTTAATAGCAATTGCTGTTATAGAGAGCCAATGGTTCCAGAATTATCTATCTAAGTGTTTAACAAGTGAGAATAATGTCAATAAAGTAGGATATATGCTAAATCAAGCGACAACTAATGCTGTTAATAATGTAGAACCATCATTAGTTACTATAAGTAATGGTGAAGGAAAAATGAATGTAACAGGTTTTGTTTATAAATCAAATGGATATATAGTAACAGCATATTCAGAAATTAAGGATTTTAAGCACATAGTTGTAAGCATACCTAACTTAAGTGAAGAAAATTTTAATGCAACTCTTGTTGGAAAAGATGAAGTTACCAATATTGCTGTTTTAAAAATAAATGTAAATAATCTAATACCTATAAGTATAGGTAATAGTATTAAACAAGGTGAATTTGTAATGGCAATGGGAAATAATTCAGGTGAAGAGGGATTAGGTGTTGTAACTAATGGAATAGTTAGTACTGTTGATAAGGTTATAACTGTACCTAATGAACAAGGAGAAGATGTAAAGACTGGTGTTATAGTAACTGATGCTGACTTGAATCAAGCTAACATAGGTGGAGTTTTAGTTAACATGAGTGGGCAAGTAATTGGTGTTACAACAGTTCCGTCTACATCATCATCTAATGCTAATGGATTAAATTATGCCATAGGAATAAATTATGCAAGTAAAATAATTGATTCAATAATTAGTCATGGTAGCGTTTCAAGAGTGTTTTTAGGAATTAAAGGAATAAATTTAAAAGGTCAACAAGGTGTGTATGTTGAAGAGGTTGAACCACAAGGAAGTGCTTATAAATCTGGCATAAGACCTACAGATATAATCACCGGAATAAATAATGTTAAAGTTAACAATATAAATGACATATTTAGAGCATTAAATGAAAATATTGTAGGTGATTCAGTACCTTGTACAATACTTAGAGGTGGAAAAGAAGTAACTGTTAGCCTCAAGTTAGATACAAAAAATCAACAATAAAAGTGGAGCTGTATCAAAAGCAGATAAATTTCTAAGTAAGATTTATCTAAAGTTTTTGATACAGCCTTTTTTATAATAATTAATAAAAAAGAAAGATTACACATAAATTATATTTATTGATATAATTTAGATGTATTTTAATGATGGAGGTAATAAAATGTTCTTAATAGTTGGGCTTGGAAATCCGGGAAAGGAATATGAAAGAACTAGACATAATATTGGATTTGAAATAATTGATTATATATCAAATAAGTATAACATTGATATAAATAGGGAAAAATTTAAAGGATTATATGGAACTGGAATCATAGAGGGGCAAAAAGTTATATTATTAAAGCCAACAACTTATATGAATCTTAGTGGAGACAGTATAAGAGAAGTCATGAATTTTTACAACATTACAGAAGATGAAGTATTAGTAATATACGACGATATAAGCCTTAATATAGGAAAACTTAGAATAAGAGAAAAAGGAAGTGCTGGTGGGCACAATGGCATAAAGAGTATTATAAAAAATCTTGGAGGAGATAAGTTTCCAAGAATTAAGGTAGGAGTTGGTGCTCCAGAACATGACTTAGTATCACATGTATTAGGAAAATTTAAAGATGATGAATGGAGACACATGTCCAAGGTTATTCCAGTAGTTAATGATGCTGTGATAGAGGCTATAAAAAATGATGTAAAGGAATCAATGAATAAGTTTAATGGGGTAACTATAGAAATATAGTTTTTTAGTTTGATTGGTGGTGTTAAAGAATGAGATTGAAAGGTTTAATGAGCCCATTAATTGAGAGTAATGAATTTAAAAAAGTAAATGAGTTACTAAATGATAGGATGTTACCTTTAGGAATATATGGTCTTAGTGATTCGGGAAAAAGTTATATTCTTAACGGTATATATGAAAAATCAGATAGGTCAATGGTTATAGTAACAAATAATGATATAGAAGCTAGAAAAATATATGAAGATTTAAGTTTATATAGTTTGGATGTTTATTATTTACCAGCAAAGGAAGTTGTATTCTATAATATAGATGCTATTTCTGGAGATTTAAGATGGGCTAGATTAAAGGTTATAAAGGAAATATTAAATGATAAGAAGAAAATAATTGTTACTTCTGTTGAATCTTTGGTAGCATTATATACTCCTATAGAACTTTATAAAAGCCATAGCTTTACACTTTCTTTACAGGAAGAAGTAGAGCTTAAAACCATTGTGCAAAATTTGGTTGAATGTGGCTATGAAAGAATGGAAGTTGTAGAAGGTAAGGGAGAATTCTCAGTAAGAGGAGGAATTCTTGATGTATATCCACCTCACTATAATAATCCTTATAGAATAGAGTTTTTTGGAGAAGAAATAGAATCAATAAGAAGTTTTAATCCGGAATCACAAAGAAGTATAGAGCAAGTTAAATCTATAGAAGTATTTCCTGCAAAGGAGATAATATTAAATCAAGAACTTATAGATAATACAATAAGTCAATTAAAAGAAGAACTTCATAAGTATGAAGAAAGTGGAATAAAGGACAAAGAGGTTCTGAATAAAATTACAAAAATAGTTAATGATAACTCAGAAAGATTAAAAGAAACTTGGAGTTTTGAAACGATAGATAGCTATGTTAATTTTATTTTTAAAAAGCCTGCAACACTTTTTGATTATCTAGAAAACTTCTTATTTGTAGTAGATGATCCAGAAAGATGCAAAGGAAAAGTAGAGAGTACTATTTATGAATTTCAAGAAAATTTTAAGGCCTTTTTAGAAAGAGGTGACATACTTCCGTCACAAAGTAAGCTTATACTTGATGATAATACTGTATATAACCGTCTTAAATTACAGGATGTAATAACTTTAAATACCTTAGAGAAGAGAGAGAGTTTTATTAAGAGTGCTGAGAAAGTAGTTTTCAATGAAGTAGTCTATAATAGTTATCAGGGAAAATTAGAGTTATTAATAAATGATATTGTAGAAAAGAAAGAAAAGGGTTATAAAACAGTAATACTTGCAGGTACAAGACCTAGGGGGGAGAGATTAGTAGAAACTCTTAGGGAAAACTCAATTGAAAGTACCTATAAAGATATTGTTGATGAAGTACAAGATGGAGAGGTTGTTGTGACATTCGGAAACCTAGGAAAAGGTTTTGAATTTAAGGAATTAAATCTTTCTATTATTTCTGATAAAGAGGTTTTTGGTGAAAGCAAGAGAAAGAAACAAAAAACTTCTAAAAAACAAAAAGGAACAGCAAAGATAAAGAGTTTTGGTGAGCTTAAACCAGGAGATTATGTTGTTCATATTAATAGTGGAATAGGTGTATATAAAGGAATTAAACAAATAAATGTAGGTGGAAATAAAAGAGATTATTTAGATATTGAATATCTAAAGGGTGACAAACTTTATGTACCTGTTGAACAATTAGATTTAGTACAAAAATATATAGGCTCAGAAGGGAAAATGCCAAAGGTTAATAAACTAGGTGGTAATGAGTGGCAAAAAGCTAAAGCTAAGGTTAGAAAGTCAATTAATGAAATTGCACAGGATCTTGTTAAGCTTTATGCAACTAGATCAACTCTTAAAGGACATAAGTTTTCTAAAGATACACAATGGCAAAGACAGTTTGAAGATGAATTTCCTTATGAAGAAACTCCAGATCAAATTACATCATTAGAAGAAATAAAATCAGATATGGAATCAGAAAAAGTTATGGATAGACTCCTTTGTGGAGATGTTGGTTATGGAAAAACAGAAGTTGCCATAAGAGCAGCTTTTAAATCTGTTATGGATGGGAAGCAAGTTGCTTTTTTAGTTCCTACAACAATACTGGCTGAACAACACTATAAGAATTTAGTGAAGAGATTTTCTGGATTCCCAATAAAAATAGATGTAATAAGTAGATTCAAGAATAAAAAGGAACAAACTCAAACCTTAAAGGAACTAAAAGAAGGAAATATAGATATACTTATAGGAACTCATAGATTAGTATCTAAAGATATTGAGTTTAAAGATTTAGGTCTTTTAATTGTGGATGAGGAACAACGTTTTGGTGTTACTCAAAAGGAAAAAATAAAGAATTTAAAGAAAAATGTAGATGTACTAACATTGAGTGCAACTCCTATACCAAGAACACTTCATATGTCACTTACTGGTGTTAGGGATATATCAGTTATAGAAACTCCACCAGAAGAAAGATATCCGATTCAAACATATGTTGTAGAACAAAATGACCAACTTATAAGAGATGCTATACTAAGAGAAATAAATAGGGATGGTCAAGTTTTCTTTGTTTATAATAGAGTTGAAAGTATAGAATCTATGGCAAGTTATATAAAGGAATTGGTTCCAGAATGTAATATAACTATAATCCATGGACAAATGACAGAAAGACAATTAGAGACTCAATTAATGGAGTTTATGAATAAAGAAACTAATGTTTTAGTATGTACATCAATTATAGAAACAGGTATAGATATGCCCAATGTAAATACCTTAATTGTTCATGATGCTGATAAAATGGGATTGTCACAATTGTACCAATTAAGAGGTAGGGTTGGGAGAAGTAATAAGGTTGCTTATGCTTACTTTGTTTATCAGAAAGATAAAATACTAACAGAAGTAGCTGAAAAAAGACTTAAGGCTTTAAAAGATTTTACAGAACTTGGTTCAGGATTTAAAATAGCCATGAGAGATTTAGAAATCAGAGGAGCAGGGAATATGATGGGATCATCTCAACATGGGCATATGTCCAATGTTGGATATGATTTATATTGTAGAATGCTTGAAGATACTATAAAGCTTATAAAAGGTGAAATAGATATGGAGCCAGTTGAAACTGTAGTAGATATAAAAATTGATGCTTTTATACCATCAAATTATATTGAAAATGAAATTCAGAAAATTGAAGTTTATAAAAAGATAGCAGCTATTGAAAATGCTGAAGATTATCAGTATGTAAAAGAAGAACTTGAAGATAGATATTCAACAATTCCTAAAAGCGTATATAATCTTATGGATATAGCCTATATAAAGAGTAGAGCTAAGACTATAAATATAGAAGAGATTAAGGAAAAGGGAAATGAAATAATTTTTGAGTTCCAAAGTAGAGAACGAACAGATAAACAATTATTCGTAGATCTTTTAAAATTTCATAAAGAAAATATATTGATTAGATTAGGTGAAAAGCCTGCTTTTTCATACAGATTTACTGAGGAAAAGAAAGAGGAATTATTGAAGGTTTTCAAGGAAATTCTAAATCAATTAACAAAATAAGAAAAGTAAATTGAAAAATTTTCAAGAAATTGATATACTATTTTTAAATTATGTTAGATCAATAAAGTGAGGTAGAATGATGAAAAATTCAAAAAAAATCATAGGGGGGCTTATTGCAATAATTGTAATAGTAATAATAATCGTTGCAATAGCTATTAACTCTGGAATGATTGAAAAGACGCCAAATGCTGTAAAAAATACTGTAGTTGGTGAAGTCTACGGTCAAAAAATAACTGTAAATCAAGTAGAAGAAAATCCACAAATGAAATATGTTTATCAAACATTATCACAAGAAATTCAAGGTAACTTAATGGAAAACTCTCAAGCTAAGCAATATATAATACAACAAAGAGGAAAAGTTGTTGAAAGCTTAGAAGTTCAAGCTATTGTAGATAAACAAGTTCAAGATCTTAAGTTAATACCAACTCAAGCTGATATGGATAAATTAGTTGCAGCTGAAAAACAAAAATTCTTTGCAGAAATTAAGCAAAGTCAAGGTATAGATGTTGATGAAGCAATGTATCTTCAAATGACAGGAATGACTCAAGCAGAATTTAATAATATGATAACTCAACAAGTTAAAGTTCAAGAGCTTTCTAACTATATAACTAAAGATGTTAAAGTAACAGAAAATGATGCTCAAACATACTACAATGAAAATAAAGATAGTCAATTTACTGAACCAGCAAGTGCTGATGTATATCAAATAGTTGTTAGCACTAAAGAAGAAGCAGAAAAATTAAGAGCTCAATATGAAAGTGAAATTAAAGATAAGAACTTAACTGTTGCTCAACAATTAGCTATATTCCAAAAAATAGCTTCTGCTAACAATATAGATTCAACAAAACAAACTGGTGGAAGATTAACAACAGGTAATTCAGCTGATAATGGTAAAATACCATACAACTATAGCAACTTTAATAAGAACTTTATGACTGCTTTAAATGGTTTAACTAAGAATGGTGAAATATCAGGAGTAATAGATTCTTCTGTAGGAAGCACAGGAGCTTACAATGTAATATTTATTAATAACTACACAGCGCCAAAAGTATTACCATTTGATAAAGTTAAAGATCAAGCGCTTAAAGCTGTTCAAACTCAAGAGAACAATCAAGCTATATCACAAGCCCTTGCTAAATGGGAAAAAGAAGCTAATATGAAGACTTATACAGATAGATTAGGTTATCCTATATTAGACAAAACTTCAACAAGTGAAAGTCAATCAGGAACAACAACTGAGCAGTCAACTACTCAACAAAGTGGAACACAAAGCCAAACAACTGAGCAGTCAACTACTCAACAAAACCAATCAAACGATAAGAATACAACAACTCCTGCTAAATAGGAGTAAAAATAGAGAGGATGTATCAAATTACAGATACATCCTCTTTGCTTTTTATCTAGCTATATAGGTTCATAATTTGTGACCACTCACTTACGTAAAGAAGCTCTAATATTTTTTCTACAATAGTTTCTAAAATTTCCAAACTCACTTTGTTCAAACAATGGAAATTTTTTTACGAAACTATTGTTCAAAAATAAAGAGCTTCTAGTACTAGTTCAATGGTCACAGCATTTTGTACCTATATAGCTATCTCAGCAGATAAAAAAAATACATAGATTTAAATATGTTATTAATGGAGATGAAAAAACAACTAGACAAAAATATAACCAATGTGTATAAAATTTCAAATATTAAAAATACTATTACTGTAGACAAAACAAAAGTTTAACCTTGAGGAGGTAAGATACTAATGAAAGCAACAGGAATAGTTAGACGTATTGATGATTTAGGTAGAGTTGTTATACCAAAAGAAATAAGAAGAACATTAAGAATAAGAGAGGGAGATCCTTTAGAAATATTTACAGATAGAGAAGGTGGAGTAATCT
This sequence comes from Clostridium massiliamazoniense, assembly GCF_001403635.1. Classification (GTDB taxonomy): domain Bacteria; phylum Bacillota; class Clostridia; order Clostridiales; family Clostridiaceae; genus Sarcina; species Sarcina massiliamazoniense. Next base: position 1,729,571 of record NZ_LN879468.1, on the reverse strand, counting down.
TAAAGAAATATTCACCTATAGGAGAGTTAACTGATTTTTCAAAGGAGTATGCTGATTCATTACAACAAGCAACAAACCATATTGTTTTGATTAGTGATAACGACATGTTTATATCTGTCAGTGGAACTACTAAAAAAGATTTTATGGAAAGAAAAATAAGTGATGAGTTAGAAGACATTATGGAAAATAGAAAAGTAGTTGTTTTAGGAGGAGATAATGGAAAAATAATACCTTTATATTCTGATGAAAATGTAGAAGATAAATATAAAGCACAAGTAATCGCTCCTATTATAGCTGAGGGTGATGCCATAGGAACTGTTATAATGGTATCAAAAGAAAATGAATCCTTTGGAGAAGTAGAAAAAAAATTAGCAGAAACAGCAGCTGCTTTTCTAGGAAAGCAAATGGAACAATAATTAAGTTTTTCAATGAATAATTCTAACTATACATAAAATAAGTAATAATACCTTCAAAATTTAAATAATAATAAAGAGGAATAATTTTTAAGTTTAACTAAATATTTTACTACTTTAAGATTATTATTAATTAGATTTTGGAGGTGCTATATGAAAAAACAATCTCTCATAAAAGGGAGTTTAATTTTAGGTGTTGCTGGTATTTTAGCAAAGTTTCTAGGTTTATTTTTTAGATGGCCAATTGTAATGTTAATAGGAGATCAAGGGCTTGGATATTATCAATTAGCATATCCTCTATATAGCTTTTTTATAGCCATATCAACGGGGATACCTATATCTTTATCAAAAATAATTTCAGAAAATAATGTATCAGGTAAAGAAAAAGAAAATTTTTATATGATGAATGTAGCAATAAAAGTTATGTTTATACTTTCTATATGTACAAGCCTTTTATTGATTTTATTAGGACAGGACATAATAAATTTATTTCATTGGGAAAAGGAAGCTTATTATTCTATGTTAGGAATATCTTTAGCACCAATGTTTATAGCAATAGTAAATCCTATAAGAGGTTTTTTTCAAGGATATCAAAATATGACTCCTTCAGCTATATCTCAATTATTTGAACAAGTTGGTAGAGTTATTGTTGGAGTTGGACTAGCTTATTTATTATTACCTAAGGGCATAGCAGTATCAGCAGGAGGAGCTTCCTTTGGAGCTACAGCAGGGGCAATTTTAGCAGCTTTATATTTATTAGTAAAATATAATAAAGAAAAAAAGCAAATGAATAAAACATATTCAAATTATAAGGTAAGAGGTGGATTAAGAAAGTTATTATTAATGGCTATCCCTATATCAATAGGAGCAGCTGTAGTTAGTATAATGGGAATGATAGATGCAGTATTGGTACCGAAAAAATTATTAGAGGCAGGAATGTCACCTTCAGAAGCTACAATTTTATTTTCACAATTTACAGGAAAAGCTTCTGCATTGGTTCATATACCATTAACTTTATCCATAGCACTGTGTTCATCAATAATACCTATTATAGCTGAAAAATATTTATTAAAAAATAAAAATGAATTAAATCAAAAAATATCTATGGCTATGAAATTAGCTTTAGTTATTGCACTTCCTTGTTGCTTAGGTCTTTTCTTTCTTGCTGAACCAATTATGATAACTATATTTCCTGGAAGAGAAGGGGGAGCAAATATACTTAGATATTTATCTTTAAGCATCCCTTTTATGACTTTAACACAAATAAGCACATCCATCTTGCAGGGGGTGGGTTCCTATGTAAAACCTATAATAAACATGTTTATAGCTGTAATAATAAAAATAGTGTTGACTATGACTTTGGTTCCAATGAAAGAGTTAAATATACAAGGTGCTGTTATTGCTACTATAATAGCTTATGTTGTTGTTAGCATTTTAAATTTAGTATCTATGAAAATTAAATTGAAATATAAAAGTAATTTAAGTGAAGTATTTCTTAAGCCAGCGTTAGCATCAGTAATAATGATTATTTGTACATTAAGTTTATTTTTATTTTTATTAGATAGAATGAATAGTATAATGATGAACTGTGTTTTATCAATAGCTGTAGGTGGAGGTATCTATATAGTAGCAATATTAATTTTAGGTGTATTTAATTATGATTACGTAAAAGGAAAAATAAATAGAAGAGGTTAAATTAAATATTGTAAATAATGAGGTTGCATTAGATTATAAAAAGTTAAATTTTTTTGATTCTAATGCAACTTATTTTATAAGTTGAATTTTAGTGAAAGTTATCTAGAGATGTGTATTGGTTTATATCTAATTTATAGAGTAGTGAAGTATTACAGATATTAGTTATTAGATAAAAAGCAGAGTAAGAAATATTATGAAATAAAACTATTAATAATAAAATAGTTCTGTAGACATCATAGAAATATAAGTTATAATTAATTTAATTAAATATTGTGAATTTATTTTTAAAATAACTTAAAGATTATAGTAGTAATTGTTCTTAGAAAGATTTAAAGTGTGTAATAGTAGGAGGGAAAATTATGCTTAAGATAATAGGATTAGAAATAACTAAAAATTTAGATGAATTAAAAAAAGATATAAATAAATACATAGAAAAATCTGAGAAGACATACTTAATAGATTCACTTTTGGAATTAGTATCAGATGAAAATAAAAGTAAGGTAGAAAAAATTAATACTAATAGTCTAGAAGAATTAATTGATAAAGAAAAAGAAGTAGCGATTATGGTTGTTGGGAATATAATAAATGATTATTTCTTTGGAAGGACTTTAATCAAATTATTAAAAGAGAAAAAAATAAACTATAAATTAATAAGTGGTAGCGGGTTAGTAGATTTGGCTTATTTAAATGTTGATTATGATAAAAGGATTGAAGGCTTACATTTTAATGAATTAAAGAAGATAAGAAAAGATAAAGAGTTTGTTGTACATGGAATAGGAAACAAAGAAATTGCGAAGAGTGTTTCAAAGAGAATTTATGAAATTTATCAAAATGATATAGAAGTAATCTATTTAGGGGAATTAAAAGGCAATCAATATAGTGTTATAAAAAATATTAAAATATTACAATTAGAAAATGAGAAGAATTTAGATATAAGTTCTATGATATATATAAAGCAACAAAAGAGAGGCTTTGATGATTTAGTTAATATAATAAGGATTTTAAGAGCACCAAATGGATGTCCGTGGGATAGAGAGCAAAGCCATGAAAGTATAAAAAGAGAATTGGTTGAAGAGTGCTATGAAGTTTTAGATGCTATAGATAAAAAGGATTTAGAAGCTATGGAAGAGGAAATAGGAGATGTTTTACTACATGTTGTATTCCATGGGCTTATAGCAGAAGAAAATAATGAGTTTGATTTAACAGATATAACTGAAGGAATATGCAATAAAATGATATTTAGACACCCTCATATATTTGGTGATGAGATTGCTAAAACTTCAGAGGCCGTAGTGGAAAATTGGGATGAAATAAAAAAAGTAGAAAAAGGTTATGAAACTATAACTGATGAAATAAATGGAGTAGCTATGGGGTTACCTTCTTTAATAAGAGCAAGAAAAATTCAAAAAAAAGCTGCAAAGGTTGGATTTGATTTTGAAAATGTTGATGAAGCAATAAAATCTTTAGAAGAAGAAATAAAAGAATTTAAAGATGTATATAAGGGTAAAAATGTGACAAGAATAGAAGATGAACTTGGGGATGTAATTTTCTCAACTGTTAATATAGGAAGATTATTAAGCCTAGACTGTGAAGAAATATTAGAAAAATCAATAGAAAAATTTATAAGAAGATTTTCAGCAATAGAAAAAAGAGCAATAGAAAATGGGCAACAATTAAAGGAATTGAATATTGATGAAATGAATGTATTATGGGAAAGAGTAAAATTAGAACAAAAATAGTATCATAGAAATTAAATTTAATTAGAAAAATACTATCATTTGCAAGAAAATTTATAAAAAAAACTTTAAATACTGTAAAATAGCAGTTTAGGACTATACAAATGGCTAAATATATAATATTATAATATATATTATAGTTTTTACTAAATTATAAAATACTTTATAGTAAATTACTAAATTTCAAGGAGGATGTAAAAGTGAATAAAGCAGAATTAATCGCAAGCATGGCTGAAAAAAGTAATTTAACAAAGAAAGATGCTGAAGTGGCATTAAAAGCATTCATGGAGAGCGTTCAAGAAGCATTAGAAGGTGGAGACAAAGTTCAATTAGTTGGATTTGGTACTTTTGAAACTAGAGAAAGAGCAGCTAGAGAAGGAAGAAACCCAAGAACTAAAGAAGTTATTCAAATACCTGCTTCAAAAGCACCAGTATTCAAAGCTGGAAAAGAATTCAAAGAAAGAGTAAACAAATAATTTACTTAGGTAACTTTGTAGCAAAGCCCGAGATAGCTCGGGTTTTTTTATACAAAATTATATTTAGATGAAGTTTTAATTGATAATATATTTGAGAGGAGAAAAATATGAGATTAGATAAATATTTAAAAGTTTCAAGAATTATAAAGAGAAGAACTGTAGCAAAAGAAGCTTGTGAAAGTGGAAGAGTTAGTATAAATGACAAAGTAGCAAAATCATCAACTTCAGTAAAAGAAGGAGATATAATAGAAATAATTTTTGGAAATAAGACATTAAAGGCAAGAATAACTAATGTAGCGGAACATGTTAAAAAAGAAGACGCAAGAAATATGTATGAAATTTTAGAAGGGGAAGAAGACACTGAATAGAATTTAGTCATAACTCTTGGAATATAATAATATACTTTACTATGAATTTTTGGGGGGAAAGTATATGGAAGATAATATAACCAAGAGTGGAAAAAGTGAGTTAAAGTTAGAAGATAGAAAAGTTTTAAATGTAACAGGAGTTCTTGAAGTTATTAATTTTGATGAAGAAAAAATTAATTTAAATACAATTTTAGGAGCTCTACAAATTTTAGGTGAATGTTTAAAAATAAACAAAATAGACGTTAAAGATGGAAATGTGTGTATATCAGGAAAAATAAAGTCATTAAATTATAAAACTCATCCAAAAAAGAAAAGAAAGAAATTAAGTATATTTAAAAAATTTCCAAAGAGAGGTTAATATGATATTACCTTTAAAATTACAATTTTCAATAGTTTTATTTTCTTTTTTTGGGGGAATACTAGCAGGGGTTTTTTTTGATATATATAGATTAATAAGAGGTTTTAAATTACCTAAACTTATCATGATAGTAGAAGATATTTTATTTTGGATACTTTGTTCACTTTCTATATTTACATTTTTACTAGTAGTTAACTATGCATTCTTGAATATTTATGTTTATTCTATATTAATTTTAGGATTTATATTTTATTTAGCTACATTTTCTAAATATTTAGTAAAAGTTGAAAATAATGTAGCTATTTTGATTTCAACAGTATTTAGGATTGTTTTTAAAAATATAAGATACGTAATTAAAAATATATTTATAAAATAAATAGAGAATTTGCTTGAATAACTTCCTTAGAGTGTTTAAAATGAATATATATACCTTAATTATATAAGGGTGGGGAGTAAATGAAGAAGGATGTTTTAGTTAGAAGACTAGGAATAATTCTTGTGCTATCAATTTTTTCAGCAAGTTATTTCAGACAAGAAATAGCAGTTAGACGAGTTGAGGAAGAAAAGAAAAACGTAGAGGAAGAACTTAATAGATTAAACGAAGAAAATTCTAAGTTAACAAATGAAATAAAAAACTCTGAAAGTGATGCATATATAGAGCATGTAGCGAGAGAAAAGCTTGGAATGATAAAAAAGGGTGAGAAAGTAATAATTAATTCTTTTCAGAATTAATTAAATTAAAATGATATTATTATAAGTTTATAATAGTATATATGATTATTTTTAAGGAGGAATCTTTTTAACATGACCTTAGAGGCAGGAAACATATTAGAAGGAAAAGTAACAAACATAACTAACTTCGGTGCTTTTGTAGAAGTGGAAGGAGAAACAGGGCTAGTACACATTTCAGAGGTCGCAGACTCTTTTGTAAAAGACATAAGAGAGCATTTAAAAGAAAATGATGTAGTAAAAGTTAAAGTTTTATCAGTAGATGATAGAGGAAAAATAAGCTTATCAATTAAGCAAGCTATGCCACCTAAAAGAAAATCTGTAAAACCAGCAGAAGTTGACTGGAGCAGTAACAAAAAGAAACAACAATCTTCAGCAAACTTTGAAGACATAATGTCAAAATTCTTAAAGGATAGCGAAGAAAGATTACAAGATGTTAAGAAAAATCAAGAGCAAAGATCAAGAAATAGAAGATCTTTAAGCTAGTGCGATCTATGTAATTAAGTATATTTTAAAATATTATCGGTTAAAAAATGAAGCTAAAAAAATAGCTTCATTTTTTTATAAAAAAAAGTGTTGACACTATAGATATTCTTATGTATAATAAATCTTGTCGTTAAGGCGACAAACTAAATATGCCGAAGTGGCGGAACTGGCAGACGCACAGGACTTAAAATCCTGCGATGCTAACACATCGTACCGGTTCGATTCCGGTCTTCGGCACCAATAACGCGGGGTGGAGCAGTTGGCAGCTCGTTGGGCTCATAACCCAAAGGTCACAGGTTCGAGTCCTGTCCCCGCAACCAATGTGGCGGGATAGCTCAGCTGGCTAGAGCATTCGGTTCATACCCGAAGGGTCGCAGGTTCAAATCCTGTTCCCGCTACCATTAAAAAATAATATTAAGCCGAAGTGGCGGAACTGGCAGACGCACAGGACTTAAAATCCTGCGATGCTAACACATCGTACCGGTTCGATTCCGGTCTTCGGCACCAATAACGCGGGGTGGAGCAGTTGGCAGCTCGTTGGGCTCATAACCCAAAGGTCACAGGTTCGAGTCCTGTCCCCGCAACCAATGTGGCGGGATAGCTCAGCTGGCTAGAGCATTCGGTTCATACCCGAAGGGTCGCAGGTTCAAATCCTGTTCCCGCTACCATTTAAAAAATAATATTAAGCCGAAGTGGCGGAACTGGCAGACGCACAGGACTTAAAATCCTGCGATGCTAACACATCGTACCGGTTCGATTCCGGTCTTCGGCACCAAATAACGCGGGGTGGAGCAGTTGGCAGCTCGTTGGGCTCATAACCCAAAGGTCACAGGTTCGAGTCCTGTCCCCGCAACCAAAAATTTTATAATATGCCGAAGTGGCGGAACTGGCAGACGCACAGGACTTAAAATCCTGCGATGCTAACACATCGTACCGGTTCGATTCCGGTCTTCGGCACCAAAGCAATCCATGTGGATTGCTTTTTTGTTTTAGTAAATAAAATAATTCAAATATTGATATGATAAGACAATAAAATTCTTTTTTATTGTCTTATTTTTTTTATATGAAACTACTTTAGGAATAAAAAGTAATAATATTGTAAAATAGATAAATATGATACAAATATTTGTCTAATGAAAATAGTAATACTTCACCAGTTGTTGACATATATTTACAGAAGCCATTGTTATAATATTTGTATGAAATGAAATTTATTCAAGAGATTAATTAGAGCTTATAAGAAGCTAAAGTTTCATTTTATATGTGTAAAGTAAAAGGTGGTGGGGTTGCTAGAGGACTATGTTAATTTGTTATAGGTTTTACTAGCGGTATAATATGCAATACGGTGTAGATTTGAAAAGTTATGTACGAGTTAAAGAAGAAAGAAAAAATAATATTTCACAAAAAGCAAAGGAAAATTATCTTGGCTTATTGTTTCTTTTAGTTATGGGGTTTCTACTAAGTCGAGTGAATATTCCTGTTAATTTTACTATTATAAAAACTATAGCACCCTTTGGAGTTGCTTATATGTTAGTTTTTAATAAAAGAAATAATAATAAAGAAATAATAATGGCATTGACGGGTGTTATTGCAGGATATATAACCCTAGGGAATTTATCAGAAAATGTAGTTATATATATTGCTTTATCCCTCATGGCTATGGGATTAAATTATATACCTATGAAAATGAAAAGAGTAGAATTAACTTTAATTAAATTTATAGTGTTTTTTACTTTTATAATGGGATATAATTTTCTGATTTTAAACAAAGATATAGTATGGAACTTATCTGTGACATCAATGAATGTAGTTTTTATAATACCAGCATATTTTTTGATGAATTATTCTATGGAGTGTATAAGTGAAATAAATAATAATCATTATTTCACATCTGAAGAAATAATAAGTATAGAATTATTATTATCATTGTTAATAGTAGGAATAGGATCAATTTCAATTTTTAATATATATGTGAGAGGAATATTTTCAGTAGTAGTACTTTTATTATTTTCTTATATAGTAAGAGGAAATAATGGTTCAGTTATAGGAATTATATTAGGTATCCTCCTTGGAGTTACAACAAAAAATTTTGCTTTTGCTGTAGCTGTGTATGGTATAAGTACTTTAGTTGCTTCTATTTTTAAAGAGGGAGGAAAAATTCTAACAATTTTAGCTTTCTCAGTGAGCTATTTAATAATAACTTATTATGGAGGAACTATTACAAAATACACTTTTTATGAATTAGGATTAGGAGCAGTTATCTTTTTATTGTTACCTAAAAAATTTATTAATAAAATAGAAGTTGAATTTGACGAAGAGAAGAAGCAAGAAGATTTTAATGAGTTTCATTTTAAAAAGATGAAAGATGAGTTAGCTCTTAGGCTTGGAAATTTTGCAGATGTATTAACTACTATGAGTGTGACTTTAAATACTATTGTAGAGAATGAGGAATTAGTTAATAAAAATAAGGGTGAAGCATTAATTAATAATTTGGCAGATAGAGTTTGTGCAGACTGTGATTTTAAAAAGGTTTGTTGGAAAAGAGAAATGCATGAGACCTATACAGCTTTTGCAGAATTAATAGAAAATTGTGAAGAAGGAAAGGCTAGATTTCCTATATGTTTAGAAAAAAAATGCTTGAAAAAAGCTACTCTTATTAAAGTATCTAGTGAGTTAGTAAATACTCATATTCTTCAAGAAACTGTGAAAAGAAGGTTAGGAGAAGGGCGTAAATTACTTTCTGACCATTTAAATAATATGTCTGTGACTGTTGAAGAAATCATTGATGATTTTAACAAAGAAGTTGCTTTAGCTATTGATATTGAAAAAATAATAAGGAAAGAATTAATAAAAAACAATATTAAATTCAGAGAATTATTTTGTTATAGAGATAGGTCAGGAAGAGATAATATAAAAATAGCCATGTATAATTGTGGAGGAACTCAATATTGTATTAAAGAATTATTGCCAATTGTTAATAAAGCATTAGGGAAGACTATGGCAATAGGTGAGGAGTGTAATATAAATCCAAATAGTCAATGTTGTGAGATTTTAATAGAGGAGGCTCCAAAATTTCATGTAAGTTCCCATGTGTCTTTAATAGCTAAAGAAGGTGAAAAATATACAGGAGACTCTCATAGTATAATGAAAAATAAAAATGGGCAACATTTAGCATTACTTTGTGACGGTATGGGTTCAGGGTCTAGAGCTGGTGCTGAAAGTAAGTTAACTGTTGAAATGATGGAGAAGTTTAGTGAAGTAGGATTTAATGAAATAATAGCTATTGATACTATAAATTCTATAATGTCTATTAAATTTAGTGAGGAAGAAAAATTTTCAACCTTGGATATGCAAAAAATAAATTTATATACAGGTGATATTAAGTTTATAAAGGTTGGAGCTGTAGAAAGCTTTATTAAAAGAGGAAAGAATGTAGAAGTAATAGAATCAAAAACTTTACCTTTTGGTGTTTTAGATTCTCCAGATACAGATATATTAGATAAAAAGCTAAAGGGTGGAGAATTTATTGTAACCATAAGTGATGGAATATTAGATGTGAATAAAGGTGGAGATTTAAATAATCAATGGTTAGTAGAACTTTTAAGAATTAGTAGAGCTAAAACTGCAAAAGAATTATCTAATGAAATTTTAGCAGTTGCAAAGGAGAAAGCAGGAGGAAGAGCAAAAGATGATATGACTGTTCTTGTATCTAAAATTTATGCTCTTAATTAGTAATAAATCCTTAATGATAGTGTTGTTGTGTTTAATTAATTTTTTTTACAACACTATCTTTTTATATGTCAAAGTATTTTTGACTTTTCTTTATTGGTTACAATAAATTATTAATTTATGTTATAATAGTTATTGAATTTAAACGATGGAGTGTGTTATTTATGCAAGATAAAGTTTTTAAATATATCAAAGAAAACTCCATGATTGATGAAGGTGATAAAGTTTTAGTAGCTTTATCTGGAGGACCTGATTCTATATGTCTTTTGCACATATTAAATTCTTTAAAAACTAAATTAAATATAGAAATTTTAGCAGCACATGTTAATCATTGTCTTAGAGGTGAAAGTGCTAATAAAGATGAAGAATTTGCTAGAAAATTTTGTGAAGATTTAGGAATAGATTTTTATGTTAAGAGAGTAAATATAGATAAGGTTGCTAAGGAGAGAAAAATATCCACTGAAATGGCAGGAAGAGATGAAAGATATGCTTTTTTTAATGAATTAAAAGAAAACCTTAAAGTTAAAAAAATAGCTATAGCTCATAATGCTAACGATCAGGCAGAAACTCTAATAATGAGAATTGCTAGAGGAACGGGAGTAGATGGATTAGTAGGAATAAAACCTATAAGAGATGAAATCTACATAAGACCTATTTTATCTTTAACAAGAAGTGAAATAGAAAAATACTGTTTAGACAATGAACTAAATCCAAGAATAGATGAAAGTAATTTAGAAGAAATTTATTCTCGAAATAAAATTAGGCTTAAGGCAATACCTTTTTTAGAAAAAAATTTCAACAAGGATGCTATTAATGCTATAAATAGATTAGCTTATAGCGCTGCTAAGGATGTCGAGTTTATAAATAATATTGTAGATGAAAAATATCTAGGATTAGTAAGAGAAGAAGATGGAAGTGTATTGATTGAAAAGGAAGCTTTTTCTGAGAAGGAAGCTTTATTAACAAGATTAATAAGGAAAGCTTTAATTCATGCTTGTGGAATATCAAATAATTTTGAGATGAAGCATATATACGATATAATAAATCTTCAAAAGGGAAACACAGGAAAAAAGATAAATTTAACTAATGATGTTATAGTTATTAATGAATATGGAAAAATAAAAATAATAAATAAATATTCTATTGATAAAACTATAAATGAAGAAGTAAAATTTGACTTAAGTCAATTAGACGAAGGTATTAAAACTATTGAAGGTAAGTTTGGTAAAATAACCTTTAATCTTTTGGAAAATAACGGTGTTATTAATCTTAAAAATAATATTAATGAAAGATACTTTAGTATTGATGGCGTTAATGAAATAACTGTAAGAACAAGAAAAAATGGTGACACTATGATACCTTTTGGTATGACAGGTAGAAAAAAGGTTAAAGATATTTTAATAAATAATAAAATTCCCAAAGATAAAAGAGACCTAATTCCATTAATTTTATTTAATGATGAAATAGTATGGATTTCAGGTATAAGAAGTAGTAATCTATACAAAATAAAAAAGGAAAATAAAAAGTTACTTAAGGTAAGTTATGAAGGAAGGGAATCAGTATAGTATGATTGATATTAAAAATGACGTTAAAGAAGTGTTATATTCAGAAGAGGTTATAAGTAAGAGAGTAAAGGAACTTGGAGCAGCAATAAGTAAGGACTATGAAGGAAAAGACCTTTTAGTTGTAGGTGTATTAAAGGGCTCTATAGTATTTACAGCAGACTTAATAAAAGGTATAACTATTCCTTGTGAATTAGATTTTATGGCTGTTTCAAGTTATGGAAAGGCATCAGAAAGTTCAGGTATTGTTAGAATTCTAAAAGATCTAGATAATGATATAGAAGGAAAACACATACTTATTGTTGAGGATATAGTAGACACAGGAACTACTTTAAGTTATTTATTAAAATACTTAAAGGCAAGAAAAGCTGAAAGTATAGAAATAGTAGCATTATTAAATAAAGAAGCTAGAAGAAAGTCAAATGTAACAGTAAAATACAGTGGCTTTGATGTTCCAGATGAATTTATAGTTGGATATGGAATCGACTATGCTGAAAAGTATAGAAATTTACCTTTCATAGGAAGCCTAAAAAGAGAAATATATGAGAAATAATATTTGTTAATATTATTGTAAAATAAAAAATCATATGTTAAAATTTAATATTATTAATCAAGAGAGGGGGGTCCTATATGAAAAAAATGTCTAGTGCAACTACTTGGATTATACTATTTGCAATAATAATATGTGGTTCATATTTCTTTTATTCAAATAATACTACAGGAAATGCTGTATCATATACTACATTTAAACAAATGTGGGCAAATAACGAAATTCAAAGTATGAATGTTAGAGACGGTATTGTGCAAATTAAAGCAAAAGATAATAAACAATATGAAACTTATGTACCAGAAACTACATTCAATGCATTAATGCAAGAAAATAAAAATGAAGGTACTACAATAACATTTAAACCGCCAAGTAATAATTCATCTTGGTTCCAAATAATAATAACTGTATTAATGATGGGTGTTGGTATTTCAGTACTCTTCATGCTAATGCAACAATCACAGGGTGGAAATAAAGGAGCTATGAATTTTGGTCAGAGTAGAGCAAAAATGGCTTCTCCTGATAGAAAAAAAGTTACCTTTAAAGATGTAGCTGGTGCTAAGGAAGAAAAAGAAGAACTTGAAGAAATAGTTGACTTTTTAAGAGAGCCAAAAAGATATATCGACATGGGAGCTAGAATCCCAAAAGGTGTGTTATTGGTAGGGCCACCAGGAACAGGTAAAACATTATTAGCTAAGGCTGTTGCAGGAGAAGCTGGAGTTCCATTCTTCACAATCTCAGGTTCAGACTTTGTTGAAATGTTTGTTGGTGTTGGTGCATCAAGAGTTAGAAGTATGTTCGAACAAGCGAAAAAGAATGCTCCATGTATAGTATTTATTGATGAAATAGATGCTGTTGGTAGACAAAGAGGTGCTGGTGTTGGTGGAGGCCATGATGAAAGAGAGCAAACATTAAACCAACTTCTTGTTGAAATGGATGGTTTTGGTGTTAATGAAGGAATAATCATGATAGCAGCTACTAATAGACCTGATATCCTAGATTCTGCTTTATTAAGACCAGGTAGATTTGATAGACAAATTCTTGTAGCAGCACCTGATGTTGCTGGAAGAGAAGAAGTACTTAAAGTACATGTTAGAAATAAAAAATTAGCAGAAGAAATAGACTTAGCTGTATTAGCAAAGAGAACACCAGGATTTACTGGAGCTGATTTAGAGAACTTAACTAATGAGGCAGCTCTTTTAGCAGTTAGAGGAAATAAAAAAGAAATTGATATGGAAGATATGGAAGAAGCTATAACTAGAGTAATAGCTGGTCCAGAAAAGAAGAGCAAGGTTATTAGTGAACATGACAAGAAGCTTACTGCTTATCATGAAGCAGGGCACGCTGTTGTTATGAGACTTTTACCAAATGCAGATCCAGTACACGAAATAAGTATTATTCCAAGAGGTATGGCTGGTGGATACACTATGAACTTACCAACAGAAGATAGAAGTTACACATCAAAGTCAAAATTAAAAGACGATATGGTTGGACTTCTTGGTGGAAGAATAGCTGAACAACTTGTAATGGGTGATATAAGTACAGGTGCTAAGAATGATATTGATAGAGTAAGTAGTATTGCAAGAGCTATGGTTATGCAATATGGTATGAGTGAAAAAATAGGAACAATATCATTTGGAGAAAATAACGGCGAAGTATTCTTAGGAAGAGAAATAAGTAAAGGTAGAAATGTAAGTGAAGAAATAAGTGCTGAAATTGATAAAGAAGTTAAGTCCTTAGTTTCAGAAGCTTATGAAAGAGCTGAAAGTCTTCTGAAAGCAAATATGAGTAAATTAGACGCTGTTGCACAAGTTTTAATAGAAAAAGAAAAAATTGATGGTGAAGAATTTGAAAATATCTTCGTAGCATCATAAAGTAAAATGAGGTTGTATTAATTTAATACAATCTCATTTCTTTTTTGTAAAATTACGAAGATTTACATAAAAAAGAAATAAAATGTTCGACAATCTATTTTATTAATTTAAATTTATTAGTATAATAAGTTATATAGCAAAAGAGATTTATTTATAAAATATAAATGAATGTTTAGGAGGGATTTATCCATGAAAAGCGATATACAAATAGCTCAGGAAGCAAAAATGGAACCTATAGTGAAGGTTGCAGAAAAAATAGGATTAAAGGATGATGATATTGAGCTTTATGGAAAGTATAAGTGTAAAATATCATTAGATATATATAAAAAAAATAAAGATAAGAAAGATGGAAAGTTAATTTTAGTAACAGCAATTAATCCAACACCAGCAGGAGAAGGAAAATCAACTGTTACAGTAGGGTTAGGTCAAGCTCTTAATAAAATTGGAAAAAATGCTATTATAGCTTTAAGAGAACCATCTTTAGGTCCTGTTTTTGGAATTAAAGGAGGTGCAGCTGGAGGGGGGTATGCACAAGTTGTACCAATGGAAGATATAAACTTACATTTTACAGGTGATATGCATGCTATAACAGCAGCGAATAATTTATTAGCAGCAGCTATTGATAATCATATACATCAAGGAAATACTTTAAGAATAGATTCAAGAAGAATTTTATTTAAAAGAGTTATGGATATGAATGATAGAGCTTTAAGAAATGTTGTTGTTGGAATGGGTGGAAAAATTAATGGTTTCCTAAGAGAAGATGGCTTTATGATAACTGTTGCTTCAGAAATAATGGCTATATTATGTATGGCTAGTAGTCTTTCTGATTTAAAAGAAAGAATGGGAAATATATTAATCGGATATAATCTAGATGGAAATCCTGTTTTAGCTAAGGAGTTAGAAGTAGAAGGCGCTATGGCTATGTTAATGAAGGATGCTATAAAGCCAAATTTAGTTCAAACCTTAGAAAATACTCCAGCAATAATACATGGAGGACCTTTTGCAAATATAGCTCATGGATGTAATTCAATTATGGCAACAAAAATGGCTTTAAAATTAGCTGATATAACAGTTACAGAAGCAGGATTTGGAGCAGATTTAGGAGCTGAAAAGTTTTTAGATATAAAGTGTAGATATGGTGAGTTAAAGCCTGATGCAGTAGTATTAGTAGCAACAATAAGAGCACTTAAACACCATGGTGGAGTTAAGAAGGATGAACTTAATATAGAAAATGTAGATGCACTTAAATTAGGGGTAAAGAATTTAGAAAAGCAAATAGAAAATATCGAAGGATATGGAATACCTGTAGTTGTAGCTATAAATAAATTTATAACAGACTCAAAGGCTGAGGTTGAGTATTTAAAAGAATTTTGTGCTTCTAAGGGTGTAATGGTAAGTGAAACAGAAGTTTGGGAAAAAGGTGGAGAAGGTGGAGTTGACCTTGCAGAAAAACTTGTGAAAGTTATGGAAGAAAGACCTTCAAAATTTAAAGTTCTTTATGATTCAGAAGAGGCAATAAAAGATAAAATCTTAAAAATAGCTCAAAATATATATGGAGCTACTGATGTTGTTTATACCAATGTAGCTTTAAAACAAATAGGTGAGATAGAAAAATTCAATATGGATAAACTTCCAATATGTATAGCAAAAACTCAATATTCACTTTCAGATAATCCTTCATTATTAGGAAGACCAGAGAATTTTTCTATAACAGTAAAAGAAGTTAGGGTTTCTAATGGAGCAGGTTTTATAGTTGTATTAACGGGAGATATAATGACAATGCCAGGATTACCTAAAGTACCAGCAGCAAATAAAATGGATATAAATGAGGATGGTTCTATAGTTGGACTATTTTAATAATATAATAACTTTAAATAATTAAATTTATTTTTCATGTCCTTTAAATATTCTAAAAATTGGGAATAACATTGTTCAGTTGCTTGACAAATGTACATATGTTGTTACAATTATTATTGTATATTTAAAGGACATTGAATTATATAGCAGCTCATTATAGCTGCTTTTAATTATATTAAGGTGGGTGAAACAGATGATTTTGTTGATTGATGCCGGTAATACTAACATAGTACTAGGCGTTCATAAGAATGGGGATTATATAGCAAGTTGGAGAATATCAACTGATCCTAAAAAAACTTCAGATGAATATGCAATACAAGTTATGCAATTATTCCATCAAAGTGATTTAAATCCTAATGAAGTAAATGGAATAATAATATCCTCAGTGGTTCCTAATATAATGCATTCTATTGAGAATATGATTAGGAAATGTTTTAAGCAAGACCCTATAATTGTTGGTCCTGGCATAAAAACTGGTATGAATATAAAATACGATAACCCAAAAGAAGTAGGTGCTGATAGAATAGTTAATTCTGTAGCAGCTTATGAAATTTACAAAAGATCTCTTATAATAATAGATTTTGGAACAGCGACAACTTATTGTGCAATAACTGAAAATGGAGATTATTTAGGCGGAAACATCTGCCCTGGAATAAAGATAGCATCAGAAGCATTATTTGAAAGAGCTGCAAAGCTTCCAAGAGTTGAATTAGAAAAACCTAAGAGTTTAATATGCAGAAATACAGTTACAAGTATGCAAGCTGGAATAATATATGGGTATATTGGCCAAGTTGAATACATAGTTAAAAAGATGAAGGAAGAAATGACTGCTTTAGGTGAGAAAGAACCTCTAGTAATTGCTACAGGTGGTCTATCTAAACTTATATATGATGGCACAAAAGTTATAGATAAAATAGAACCAAGATTAACTTTAGAAGGGCTTAAAATACTTTATGATAAAAATAAGGAGTTATAAATATGAAAATAGGTAATGTAACAACTGATTTGGATGTTTTTTTAGCACCAATGGCTGGGGTTACAGATGTAGCTTTTAGAGGATTATGTCATGAAATGGGCTGTGGAATGGTTTATACAGAAATGGTAAGCGCAAAGGCACTTTATTATGGCAATGAGAAAACAGAAGATCTAATGGTAGTTGCTGAAGAGGAATCACCTGTTGCATCTCAAATGTTTGGTAGTGATCCAGAAATAATGGCTTATGTAACAGAAAAATACTTTAATACAAATGATGACATATGTATTATAGATGTTAATATGGGATGCCCAGCAAATAAAATAGTAAAGAATGGTGATGGATCTGCATTACTTAAGAATCCAAAATTAGCCTATGATGTTATTAATAGCATAAAGAAGGTTGCAACAAAGCCTGTAACAGTAAAAATAAGAAAAGGTTATGATAATAATAACATAAATGCGGTTGAAATGGGAAAGATACTAGAAGCAGCTGGTGCAGATGCAATAACTATTCATGGAAGAACTAAGGAACAAATGTATACTGGAACTGCTGATTGGGATATAATAAGACAATTAAAAGAAGCAGTATCTATTCCTGTAATCGGGAATGGGGATGTCTTTACACCAGAAGATGCATTAAGACTTAAAAATCTTACAAATTGTGATGGGATAATGATTGCAAGAGGAGCTATGGGAAATCCATGGATATTTAGACAGATAGATCAGACTTTAAAGGGAGAAAAAGTAAGTATTCCTACTGCTGAAGAAAAAATTGATATGTGTATAAGACATCATCAATTAGCTGTTAAATATCATGGTGAAAGAAAAGGCGTTAGAGAAATGAGAAAACAAACAGCATGGTATATAAAAGGACTTCCAAATTGTGCAGAGATGAAAAATATCATCAATACTGAGGATAGTTCCGAGAAGGTAATTGAAATATTAAAGGAATATAAAAGCTTTTTAAAAGATAAATAAAAAAAAGAGCTTTTAATGAATAAATGCTAATAATTAATCATAGTATTTGTATAAATCTTTTTTTAATTATTTATTATTAAAAATATAATAACTATTAAAAGGAATATAAAAGTTGCTAGTTGTTGACATATTAATATGAAGACATTATAATTATGACATTTATAAGAAAAATTTAAAACTTAATTATCAATTGGTTGAATTAATCAAAATGATATAAAATATGTTATGATAAATCATATAAAGGGGAGAAAAATATGAGCGAGAAAAAACATGTAATGACTTACGAAGGTCTAAAAAAATTAGAACAAGAGTTAGAATACTTAAAAACAGTTAAGAGAAAAGAAATAACTGAAAAAATAAAAGTAGCTCTAGGATATGGAGATTTAAGTGAAAACTCAGAATACGATGAAGCTAAAAATGAGCAGGCTTTTACAGAAGGTAGAATACTTCAATTAGAAACTATGCTTAAAAATGCAGAAGTTGTTGATGAAAGCGAAATATCAACTGAAAAAGTTTCAGTAGGAGCTATTGTAAAAGTTAAAGATTATGAGTTTGATGAAGAGATAGAGTATTCAATAGTAGGTTCAGCAGAAGCAGACCCAATGAATAATAAAATATCAAATGAATCACCAGTTGGTGAGGCTCTAATCGGTAAAAAAGTAGGAGAAGTAGTAGAGGTTACTATTCCTGGAGGAATGGCTAAATTTGAAATCTTAGGAATTAGAAGATAGTAAGATTTAGATTTAAATAATAAAATAAAAAATAAGGGAGGTGAAACCGTTAAAGAAGTATATTCTAATAGCAGTATATTTTTTTGACGGGTTTAATAATGGCAAATGAGGAAAACAATGTTCACGAATTAGAAGCTGCATATAGCGAACAGGAAACTCTAAGAAGAGAAAAGCTAGCTGATTTACAAGCAAGAGGTAAAGACCCATTTGATGTTTATAAAGTAAACAGAACACATTCATCAGCAGACATAATAAATAACTTTGATGAACTAGAAGGTCAAACAGTAACAGTAGCTGGAAGAATCATGTCAAAGAGAGGCCAAGGAAAAGTTATATTCTCAGATATACATGATAGAGATGGTAAATTACAATTATTCATCAAAATTGATGTAGTTGGAGAAGAAACTTTAAAGGAATACAAAACTTATGACCTTGGAGACTGGGTTGCAGCAACTGGTGAAGTTTTCAGAACTCAAAAGGGAGAAATTTCAGTTAAACCAAGCGAAATAACTTTAATATGTAAATCACTTAAACCACTTCCTGAAAAATGGCATGGTTTAAAGGACCCAGATTTAAGATATAGACAAAGAGAAGTAGATATAATAACAAATCCAGAAGTAAAAACTACTTTCTTAAAGAGAGCTCAAATAATAAAAGGAATAAGAAACTTCTTAGATAATAGAGGATTTATAGAAGTTGAAACTCCAATATTAGGAGCTATTGCTGGTGGAGCCGCTGCAAGACCATTTATGACTCACCACAATACATTAGATATAGATATGTATCTAAGAATAGCAACTGAGTTACACTTAAAAAGATGTATAGTTGCTGGTTTTGAAAAAGTTTATGAAATAGGAAGAAACTTTAGAAACGAAGGTATGTCAGTAAGACATAATCCAGAATTTACAGCTATAGAATTATATGAAGCTTATGCTGACTATAACGATATGATGGAAATTACAGAAAATATGATAGCTGAAGTATGTACATTAGTTAATGGAACAACTAAAGTTAGCTATGAAGGTACTGAAATAGACTTTAAACCACCATGGAGAAGAATCACTATGGTTGATGCTGTTAAAGAATATGCTGGTGTTGACTTTAATGAAATATCATCAAATGAAGAAGCACAAGAAATCGCTAAGAAACATAACTTAGAATTCCCTAAAGACTTACAATATGTTACTAAGGGAGAAGTTCTTAATGCTTTATTCGAAGAATATGGTGAATCAAAATTAATACAACCAACATTCATAATAGATTACCCATTTGAAAATTCACCTCTTACTAAGAAGAAAAGAGGAAATGAAGAATTTACTGAAAGATTTGAAGGATTTGTTTTTGGTAGAGAGCTATGTAACGCTTACTCAGAATTAAACGATCCTATAGTTCAAAGAGAAAGATTTGAACAACAAGCTAAACAAAGAGATCTTGGAGATGATGAAGCATACATGATAGATGAAGAATTCATGAGTGCTTTAGAAACAGGTATGCCTCCAACAGGTGGTTTAGGAATAGGAATAGATAGATTAATAATGTTCTTAACTGATTCATCATCAATCAAGGATGTAATCTTATTCCCAACTATGAAACCACAAAATAACTAATATATCTATAGTTTAGTTATAATAAGATAATAGTCAAAGGTGGGAGTGAGTATAGGCTCAATTCTTACTTTGAGTTTAAGGAGCTATGTTAGATAGCTCCTTTTTATAATGTAATTTATAACTTCAAAAAATATTTTTTAATTTTTTTAAAAAAAGTATTGCATTTTTTTCTATTATTGATATAATAAATAATGTAATAAATATTCCGCAGTAGCTCAAGGGTGGAGCACTCGGCTGTTAACCGATAGGTTGGAGGTTCGAATCCTCTCTGCGGAGCCAAATTTGTATATATCACTGACTATAGTCAGTGCTTTTTTTTTGCTTATAAATTGAGAATTATTTCAGAGAAAGTTTTAATTGAAGTTGAATTTTAGGGTGGTTATTAGGGACATGTATTGTTTATCTTAAGTTTATAAAAGATTGACGTATTGTGGTTATTGGTTATGAGATAAAATAGGTTTTAATTTATCTTATAGCTAGAGGTTGTAATACTCCTTTCTTCTATAAGTAGGAGATAAATAGCCTCACGCTTTTAGATAACATTCACTAAGTATTCAGATGGAGTCAAAGCTTCAACTAAATTAAGTCTACGTTTATATTAAATTAAAAAATAAATAAAATTGTGGATAACTTTTCAGAATGTAAGCTGTGGATAACTTTTTAAAAAGTTATCCACAATCTATTTTAGAAAAAAGTATCCACAGATTTGTAGAACTTTATTAATTAACAACGTAAAATTTTTATTTTACATTATTGCTTTAAACATATATAATTATCTTAAAAACACAGAACATTAATATATCATGTTCTGTGTTTTTTAGCAATTAATTTAATCCTGATTAGTAACAATAAATTTTTATATAAATTGAGACTTAATTCAAATAAAGTTTTGAGTTTAGTTAAGTTTTAGTAGAAATTATCTAGGAATCTATGTCTGTTTATTTTTAGTTCATAGAATATTGAAGTGTTACAGATATTAGTGATTATCGGATAATATTATTGCATAAATTAATCATAGGATAATTTTATACGAAAGAAAAAGGAGAAATATTATGAGTAAATTAAATGTAGAAATATTAAAAGCATCATCTATGAATGATGGAAGAGAAATGACTGTTTATCCAGTTCTTATTTTTGATGAAGAAAAAGCTGTTTTAGTAGATACAGCTTATCCAGGTCAATTTGAAATATTAAAAGCTGAAATAGAGAAGCATGTAAGTATAGAAAAATTAAAAGGTATAGTTATAACTCATCATGATATAGATCACGTAGGAACTGTAAAACAATTTAAAGAACTTTTAGGGGATAATGTAACAATATATTCAACTGATGTAGAAGCTGAATTTATTTCAGGAGAAAAAACTCCACTAAAAATACAAATGTTAGAACCAAACAGAGAAAAACTAGATGAAGGTGCTAGAGGATTCCTTGATTTCTTAAAAGGAGCATTCCCAAATTTATTTATTAAAGTAGATAAAACTTTCAAGGCTGGAGATAGATTACCAATATTTGAAGAAGTAGAAACTTTAGATATGCCAGGACATACTTTAGGTCACATATGTATTTATGTAAGAGACCAAAAAACATTATTAACAAGTGATGCTATAGCTTTAGAAAATGGTAAATTAGAAAGAATTAATGATTTTTATAATTATGATATAGAGCAAGCAAAACAATCATTAGAAAAATTAAGAGATTTAGATATAAATAGAGTTCTTTGCTACCATGGTGGAGAGTATAACGGAACAATCAATGTAGATCAATTACAAAAATAACATAAAATCTTGTAATTAGGTTAATAATATAATTAAGAAATGTATATATAATTATTATGCATTTTAACTGCTTTAAATAGCTATATAGGTAGATTTTTAGTGACCTCTCAACTATATAGTTATTTTAGCAGTTTTTTATTATAACAAAGTTTAATGTGCAATTTTTATATAGTTGTTAAGTGTTTTATGTACCATTAAGTATAATCATAGTAAAAACTATTGACTTATAATATAGTTCTGATAAAATGAGAATATACAAAATATAAAAGTAAATAGGTACAGTGAGAAAGAGGAGTACTATTAAGTCTTATTTTTAGAGAGGTAATGGTTGGTGCAAATTACTATAAGGATAATAGGAATGGAGCTTTTGAGTACATTATTCAAAGTTGAGCTTTTGCTAAGAAGGGTGGAACCGCGGAATAGAATTTCGTCCCTTTAAAGTATGAAGGCTTTTTTTTATTTTCAAAAATAGCAAGAAACCCTAAATAATTAGGACAAATATAAAAATTGGAGGTTTAGATTATGTCAGTAGAAAAGACTATGGAAAAAATAGTTGCTTTATGTAAGAATAGAGGATTTATATTCCCTGGATCAGATATATATGGAGGATTAGCAAACTCTTGGGATTACGGCCCATTAGGTGTTGAATTTAAAAATAACGTAAAAAAAGCTTGGTGGAAAAAATTTGTTCAAGAAAGCAAATATAACGTTGGATTAGATGCTGCTATATTAATGAATAGAGAAGTTTGGGTAGCATCAGGACACGTTGGTGGATTCTCAGACCCATTAATGGACTGTAAAGAATGTAAAGCTAGATTTAGAGCTGATAAATTAGTTGAAGATCATATGACTGCTAATGGAGCAGAAGTTGCAACTGCTGATGGTTGGAGCAATGAAGAACTAATGGACTACATCACAAAAAATAATATCGTATGTCCAAAATGCGGAAAGCTTAACTACACAGAAATAAGAAAATTCAACTTAATGTTTAAAACTTTCCAAGGTATAACTGAAGATAGCAAAAATGAAGTTTACTTAAGACCAGAAACAGCTCAAGGTATATTTGTTAACTTTAAAAATGTTCAAAGAACTTCAAGAAAGAAAGTACCATTTGGTATAGCTCAAATAGGTAAATCATTCAGAAATGAAATAACTCCAGGTAACTTTACTTTCAGAACTAGAGAGTTTGAACAAATGGAATTAGAATTCTTCTGTAAGCCAGGAACAGATTTAGAATGGTTCAAATACTGGAAAGATAATTGTTGGAACTTCCTATTAAATTTAGGAATGAACAAAGAAAATATCAGAATGAGAGACCATGGGGAAGAAGAATTAAGCTTCTACTCAAATGCAACTTCAGATATAGAATATTTATTCCCATTTGGATGGGGTGAGCTTTGGGGAATAGCAGATAGAACTGACTATGACTTAAACAAACATGCTGAACACTCAGGACAAGATTTAAGTTACTTAGACCCAACAACTAACGAAAAATATATCCCATATGTTATAGAACCATCATTAGGAGCAGACAGGGTTGCTTTAGCATTCTTAGTTGAAGCTTATGATGAAGAAGTTTTAGAAAGTAATGGAAAAGAGGATATAAGAACAGTAATGCACTTACATCCAGCTTTAGCACCATATAAAGCAGCTGTATTACCACTTTCTAAGAAGTTATCAGAAAAAGCTGATGAAGTTTATTCAGAGCTTTCAAAACACTTTAACATTGAATATGATGAAACTGGAAGTATAGGTAAGAGATATAGAAGACAAGATGAAATAGGAACACCATTCTGTATAACAGTTGATTTTGAAACTGAAACAGATGGATGTGTAACTATCAGACATAGAGATTCTATGGAACAAGAAAGAGTTAAAATTGAAGATGTTAAAGACATCATAGCTAAGAGCTTAGAATTTTAAGATTTAAAATGATTAATATAAGAGGATGTAAAGAGGATGTATCAAATTCAGATACATCCTCTTTTCCTTTTATCTAGCTATATAGCTTCACCATTTGTGACCACTCACCTACGTAAAGAAACTCTAATATTTTTTCTACAACAGTTTCTAAAATTTCCAAACTCACTTTGTTCAAATAGTGGAAGTTTTTTTATGAATTAAGTTTTAGAGATAAAGAGAAAATTAAAAATAGTAAAGCTTACAACTAATAAGGTGAATGTTAAAAAATGAGAAAAAATTACAACGAAAATGTTGACCAAATAGAAGGCCGAGAATATAATAATCATATAGATATTATCTTTTTGATAATATCTAATTATTAATAAGTGTGGAGGTGATAAATTGACCTTTAATTCGGAAGTTAAAAATAATCCTGAGGAGGAATTCTTAAAAAGTTATGATGAAAGTATATATGATAAACCTTCAGTAACTGTAGATATGGTTTTATTTACTGTTGGTGAGAAGCAAATAGATAATCGAAAAAGAAAAAATTTAGAAAAAGAACTTAGGATTCTTTTAATTAAAAGAAAGAATTATCCTTTTAAAGGATATTGGGCTATACCTGGTGGATTTATAGATATAAATGAAAGCCTTGAGGCAAGTGTATATAAAAAATTGAAGGAAGAAACAAATATAGAGAACGTTTATTTTGAACAATTATATACTTGGGGAGAGCTAAATAGAGACCCAAGAATGAGAGTAATATCAGCTTCATATATGGCTTTAGTAAATAGAAATAACTTAAAAGAAATAAAAGGTGAAAGAACTGAAGATATAGGTTGGTTTACTGTTAAAAAAGAGTTAGTGAGTACTAAGAAATTACTGCCAGATAAATTAGAAAGTATTTATACTTTATCCTTTGTAAATGAAGAAAAAGGTATAGAGTTAAAATACACAATTACAGAAAATAAAAAAATAAGGGATTTTAACGTTGAAGAAAGTTATGAAATAAAAGAAAATAATGAAAATGAAAAAATAGCTTTTGATCATGTTAAAATAATAAACTATGCTTTAGAAAGAATGCAGAACAAAGTTCAATACAGTACTATAGCATTTAGTTTGTTACCAGAGCTTTTTACCCTTACTGAACTTCAACAAGTTTATGAAATGATTTTAGGAAGAGAACTTATAAAATCAAATTTCAGAAGATGGATAAATCCATTAGTTGAAGAAACTGATCAGAGTAAAAGAGAAGGGGCTCATAGACCATCAAAGTTATTTAGATTAAGAAAAGAAGCTATTATAGATGGGATTTTAAATATATAAAATTTTGAGGTGATTTTTATGATTAAATTTTTAGAGCAAATAAATAATGAATTCAAAGACATTGAAGCCCTAGACATGAACTCCTTAGAAAATAGGAAAGAAATCACTAAAGATAATACAGCAATAATAGTTGTTGATATGGTTAAAGGCTTTTATAATGAGGGCCCCCTACAAAATGAAAAAGTTAAAGAAATAATAAATCCAATGATTAAATTTTTTACTAAAGTAAAAGACTATAATAAGATATTTTTTATAGATAGCCATGATGAAAAGTCAGTTGAATTTTCTTCTTATCCAGCACATTGCATTTGTGGAACAAGCGAATCATCTATAATTGATGAATTAGCAGATTTTCTTCAAGATAAAAATTCAGTAGCAATAAGAAAAAATAGTATTAATGGATTCCATAGCGCTGAATTTCAAAAATGGATAAGTAATAATGGAGAAATAAAAAATTTTATTATAGTAGGAGTTTGTACAGATATTTGTGTTAAAACTTTAGCAATATCACTTAAAACTTATTTTAATGAAATTAATCAATATAAAAGAATTATAGTTCCTAAGAATATGGTTGAAACCTATGATGCACCATTTCATAATAGAGAATTTAATAATTTAATATCTTTTTATGAAATGAGAAACAATGGAATAGAAGTAGTTAAAGAAATAATATAAAGTTAAATTTTATCTAAGAAAATTTATTTTAATAAGGTTCTAGGAGGGACATATTTTGAAAAGTATTAATGTAAAAGAAAAAAGAACTTTAGGAATGCTTATGGATTTTTATGAATTAACAATGAGTAATGCCTATTTAAATGAGGGATTAAAAAATAAAATAGTTTATTT
This sequence comes from Clostridium massiliamazoniense, assembly GCF_001403635.1. Classification (GTDB taxonomy): domain Bacteria; phylum Bacillota; class Clostridia; order Clostridiales; family Clostridiaceae; genus Sarcina; species Sarcina massiliamazoniense. Next base: position 1,703,598 of record NZ_LN879468.1, on the reverse strand, counting down.
TGATATGTTTTTTAGAAAAGTGCCTGAGAATGGTGGCTTTGTAATAATGTCTGGTGTTGAACAAATTATAGAATATATAGAAAGCTTAAGTTTTGATGACGAAGATATATCATATTTAAGAAGTTTAAATATATTTAAAGAAGAATTTTTAAGTTATTTAAGAGACTTTAAATTCTCAGGTTCAATATATGCTGTACCTGAAGGAACTCCAATATTTCCAGGTGAACCTATATTAACTGTTAAAGCACCTATAATAGAAGCTCAATTAATAGAAACAATGATATTATTAACAATAAATCATCAAAGTCTTATAGCAACTAAAGCAAATAGAATTGTAAGAGCTGCAGAGGGAAAAACAGTTCTTGAGTTTGGTGCAAGGAGAGCACAAGGTTATGATGGAGCAGTATATGGTGCAAGAGCAGCATATATAGGAGGAGTTCAAGGAACAGCTACAACTATAGCTGGTCAAAAGTTTGGTATGCCTGTTTCAGGAACTATGGCTCATAGTTGGGTCCAATTATTTGATGATGAATTTGAAGCCTTTAAAACTTATGCTGAAAATTACCCTGATGGATGTGTATTATTAGTAGATACTTATTCAGTAATGAATAGTGGTGTACCAAATGCCATAAGAGTGGCAAAAGAAATTTTAGAACCTATGGGAAAAAGACTTAAGGGAATAAGATTAGATAGTGGAGATATGGCATATTTATCAAGAAAATCTAGAAAACTTTTAGATGAAGCTGGTCTTACAGATTGTCAAATCATTGCATCAAATTCTTTAGATGAATATACCATAGGAAGTTTAATAAGACAAAAAGCAAAAATAGATGCTTTTGGAGTGGGAGAAAGATTAATAACATCAAAGGCTGAACCAGTATTTGGTGGAGTATATAAATTAGTAGCAGTAGAAGAAGATGGTATTATAATACCAAGGATAAAATTATCAGAGAATCCTGAAAAAGTTTCAAATCCAGGATTTAAAAAGTTATATAGACTTTTTGATAAAGAAACAGATAAAGCAATAGCAGATGTAATAACTATGAGTGATGAAGTAATAGATGACACAAAACCATACAAAATATTTGATCCAGTTCATACTTGGAAGAAGAAAACCGTTCAAAACTTTTATGCAGTTGAACTACAAAAAACTATTTTTGAAAATGGTAAATTAGTTTATGAAAAACCTTCTTTAGAGGAAATAAGAGAATATAGTAAAGCGGAAATTGAAAAACTATGGGAAGAAGTTACTAGATTTGAAAATCCACACACTTATTATGTAGATTTATCAAAGAGTTTATGGTTAACTAAGGATAACTTAATATCAAGGTATAAGGATAATGAATAAAAAAATAATTGCAGTATATGGAGGGAGCTTTAACCCTCCAACTATAGCACATGAAAAAATATCAAAGGATATTTTATCTTTAAATAATGTGGATAAATTTATATATTTACCAGTTGGGGATAAATATGAAAAACCTGAACTCATAAGTTCTTTCCATAGACTAAATATGCTTGAAATAATGGTTAATGAAATTAAAAAATCTGGAGTAACTTCAGTAGAAGTAAGTGATCTTGAAGTGAAATCTAAAAATCTTTTATATACAATTGATAGTTTAAGAGCTATAAAAAATAGATATAAGGATAAAGATGTAGCTTTTGTTATGGGAACTGATAATCTAATAGATTTTGAAAATTGGGAAAAACCTATAGAATTATTAGAAGAGTTTTATTTTATAGTAATAGAAAGAAAAAATCAAAGTGTAGAAGAAATATTAGAAAGATTTAAGTTTCTAAAAAAATACACAAATAAATTTATAATTCTTAAAAAAACTTCTTATGAAGCAGTAAATTCTACATTTATAAGAGAAAATATAAACAATATATCTTTAATAAAAGATTATGTTAATAAAGAAGTGTTAGAATATATAAATATTAATAATTTATATGGAGGGACAAAACATGAATAAAAATTTTTTCATTACAGAAGAAAATGCAGAAGAATATGCTATTAAAATCTCAAAATTTATAGAAGAGAAAGTAAAAGAAGCTAATGCAAAGGGTGTTATTTTTGGAATGAGTGGTGGAATAGATTGTTCCTTAGTAGCAGCACTTTGTGCTAAAGCAGGAGTTGAAACTTTATTAGTAATGATGCCATATGGAGATAGTATGGAGAGAACTAAAGATAGTAAGGACGCTTTAGAATTAATAGAGAAATTTGATTTAGATTATACAACAGTTGATATAACAACAACTGTAGACGCTCTAGAAGATTCCCTAAAAAAATCATGCAAAACTTTAAAAGGGGTAGAAATAGAACTAGGTAGTTTAGCACTTAGTAATATTAGACCAAGAGTAAGAATGACAACACTTTATGCTTTAGGGCAAAGTTTAGGGTATATGGTTGTAGGAACAGGAAACTTATCTGAAAGAACTGTGGGATATTCAACAAAGTGGGGAGATAGTGGCCATGACTTCAACCCAATAGGAATGCTTACTAAAACCGAGGTAAGGACATTAGCTAGATACTTAGGAGTTCCAACATCAATAATAGAAAAAGCTCCATCAGCAGGACTTTGGGCTGGTCAAACAGATGAGGACGAAATGGGTGTAACTTATAGAGAAATAGATGACTATATATTAACAGGTGGAAAAAACATATCAAAGGAAGCTTTTGAGAAGATTAAAAGAAAAGAAGAATTAAATAAACACAAATCAGAAATGCCTCCTATTTGGAATTTAAAATAAAGAAGATAGTTTATTAAAGTGATAAAGAGCTTCTTTACGTAGGTGAGTGGTCACAAATGATGAAGCTATATAGCTATATAAAAGGCAGAAGAGGATGTATCTGTAATTTGATACATCCTCTTTTTTATGAAATTTTAATTTTTTATTCTACTCTTTTTCCATTTTCATCTCTTTTTTTAGGACCAGAACCGTTGTCTCTAAATCCATAACCATCTGATACAACTCTATTGATTGCTCTAATTTTTCCTGTAACACATCCTCTACAATGAGCAGGAGTATCACCTATGCATATTTTTCCTGGGTATAATTTATATAAGGCTCTATACTCACCTTCAGTAACATTAGGCATAACAACATTAGCTCCACATTGAAGAGCGATTGTTCTTCCGTTTTTATCTAGGGTTTCCATTGCAGTAGTAGCAGGAATATTTATATCAGGTAATAGTAGTCTTATTAAGGCCATCATTTTTAAAGCAAGATGAAAATCTCCAGTTTTACAATCTTTTAAAGGAGTTTCTTCATTTGGTATAAAAGGCCCTATACCAAGCATATCAGCATCTAATTCCTTAAAATATAATAAGTCATCAGCAAGGGATTCAATAGTTTGACCTGGTAGCCCAACAAGAGCACCACTTCCTACCTCATAACCAGCAGTTCTAAGGTCTCTTAAGCATTGCTTTCTGTTTTCATGACTCATTCCTGGATCTAATTTTTCATAAAGTTCCTTATCGGTAGTTTCTATTCTAAGTAAGAATCTATCAGCACCTGCTTCTTTAAATGCTTTATATTCTTCAAGACTTCTTTCACCTATACTAAGTGTTATAGCAACTCCTAAAGCTTTAATTTTTTTTATTAATGGGACTAATCTTTCCACTGTAAAGTAAGGATCTTCTCCACCTTGTAAAACTAAGGTTCTGTAACCATAACTAACAGCTTTCTCAGCAAAATCTAAGATTTCTTCTTCTGTAAGTCTATATCTTTTAATTATTTTATTATCTCTTCTAAGTCCACAATACATACAATTTCTTTTGCAGATATTAGTAAATTCTATAAGCCCTCTTAAATGAACTTCATTTCCTAGAGTTTTATCTCTTACTTCATCAGCAGCTTTATAAAGTTCCTCATTTATAGAATCATCTTTTAATAGTTCGATTAATTCTTCTCGAGTGAGAAGGTGTTCTTTTTTTAACTTTTCGATAAGTTTATTCATAGATATATCACTATTTCCTAAATATAAAATTATTTTAATAGGTAATAACATATTTAGAGAAATAGTACCTCCCTTCCTAATGTGAAAATATATAATAAGAAGATAAAAAGACTTAATTCAAAAATATTTGAACTTTAGTCTAATTAATTTATAGGCTTGTCAATTTTTTTTCACCTTTAGAATAATTAAAATATTGAATTGATTAGCTATAAATTAAATATAACTAATTATATATAAATTATTGGAATAAATACAAGGTAATATTAGTATCATATAGGACTTTTGTATATTTAATTTCTATAAGGTGTTATAATTAATGAAAAGGTGGTTAGTATTTATTAATAGAATATTTTATTAGATATAATGCCAATTTGAACAATAAAATAGGAGTGATTTGAAGTATACTATCAGATAAATTGAGGTAATAAAATTTTAATAATAGATAAGATTTTTAAACTTTTGGAGGATATTATAAAATGAAAAAAAATTTTGATGAATTTAAAGAGTTTATAAAAGGGAAAAAAGTAGCAGTAGTAGGTATAGGTGTTAGTAACATTCCTCTAATAAATTTTTTAGTAGAACTAAAAGCTAATGTAACAGCTTTCGATATGAAAAGTGAAAATGAATTAGGAGAAGTTGCAGAAGAGTTCAAAAAGAAAAATGTTAAATTAGAACTTGGAGAAAATTATTTAGAGGCTTTAACTAATTTTGAAGTAGTATTTAAAACACCATCAATGAGAATTGATTGTGAAGCACTTCAAAGAGTTGCAAAAGAAGGAGCTTATATAACTTCAGAGATGGAGGAGTTTGTTAGATATTGTAAGGGAAAAGTTTTTGCTGTAACAGGTAGTGATGGAAAAACGACAACAACAACAATAATATCAGAATTATTAAAAGCAGAAGGATATAATACTTGGGTTGGAGGAAATATAGGAACACCTTTATTTGCAAATATTGAAGAAATAAAGGATGATCATAAGGTTGTATTAGAACTATCAAGTTTTCAATTAATGACTATGGACTTACCTGTTGAGGTTGCAGTTGTGACTAATATAACTCCAAATCATTTAGATATGCATAAAGATATGGAAGAGTATGTAGAAGCAAAGAAAAATATATTTAAATATCAAGATGAAAATGGTCTTTTAATAATAAACGATGAAAATGATATAACAAAAGCATTAGATAAAGAAGCTAAAGGAAAAGTTGAAAGATTTAGTTCTAAAAAAGTAAACAATGAAGACGCTTACTATGATAATGGAAGTTTATATGTTCATGGAAAAGAAGTTTGTAAAAAAGATGATATTATCATAAAAGGTATGCATAATGTAGAGAATTTCCTTGCTGCATTTTTAGCTGTTGAAAGTGACGTTAAAATAGAAACAATGAAAAGTGTTGCTGAAAGCTTTGGTGGAGTAGAACATAGATGTGAATTTGTTAGAGAATTACATGGTGTCAAATATTATAATGATTCAATAGCTTCAAGTCCAACTAGAACAGTAGCTGGATTAAGAGCTTTTGATGAACCAGTAATATTATTAGCAGGTGGATACGATAAAAAGATTCCTTTTGCACCTTTAGCAGAAGAAGGATATAAATATATAAAAGCATTAATTTTATTTGGATTAACAAAGAATAAAATAGAAGAGGCTTTCAAAAAAGTTGAAGAGGATAAAAATATAAAAATACCTACTTACGTAGTTAATAGTTTAGAAGAAGCTGTAGAGAAGGCAAAAGAAATATCAAAAGAAGGAGATAAAGTGACTTTATCTCCAGCATGTGCAAGTTTTGATATGTTTAAGAACTTTGCTATAAGGGGACAGGTATTCAAGGATTTAGTAAATAAACTAAATTAGTATGTAATAAGGCTATTTCAAAAGTGAGATTTAACTTTTGAAATAGCCTATTTATATGTATTTTTTATTTTATAATATCATTAGTATCCTTCATTAAGTAACTTTGTGTTTTATTAGGATATATAAAGAATATTTTTTCATCTCCTAAGAAGTATTCATTAGGGGAACCTAGATTAAGGTTAGTTGGTGATATATTTTCTTGCTCTAAATTAATTTTAAATAATTCATTATAACTATTATTATTCTTAAAAATTAGAGTGTTCTTAAGAGCTAATAAGTCG
>NZ_LN879468.1:1457500-1692500 GCF_001403635.1 Clostridium massiliamazoniense | reverse complement strand
GTTCCGCCAGGAGCACAGCTGGGTAGCTACGTCGGGAAGGGATAAACGCTGAAAGCATCTAAGCGTGAAGCCCCCCTCAAGATAAGATTTCCCATAGAGCAATCTAGTAAGACCCCTTGAAGACTACAAGGTTGATAGGTCGGAGGTGTAAGCATGGTAACATGTTCAGCTGACCGATACTAATAGGTCGAGGGCTTGATCTAAAATATAGTTCCAACTAATATATATATAATTTTCAGAGAACAATTCTCTAATCTGGTAATTATGTTTCTTAGGGTAACACCCGTTTCCATTCCGAACACGAAGGTTAAGCCTAAGAAAGCCAATGGTACTGCATGGGTGACCGTGTGGGAGAGTAGGTTGTTGCCAGGTCAATGTGGCTCGATAGCTCAGTCGGTAGAGCAGAGGACTGAAAATCCTCGTGTCGCTGGTTCGATTCCTGCTCGAGCCACCATTATGGCGCTATAGCCAAGTGGTAAGGCAGAAGTCTGCAAAACTTTTATTCCCCAGTTCAAATCTGGGTGGCGCCTCCAAAAAGCTTCAGTATATACTGAAGCTTTTTTTCTATTTAAAATATTATTTTTTTACAATGAAAATCAACAGTACATTTTAAACCTATAGGTATTGTCAGATTAGGATAGCTATGTCCAATTGGTAGTCCTACTAATATGGGTTTATTTAATGGGAGTAATATACTTAAAACAACTTGTAAGAGTTCAGGATTTTTAGGAGTTAAATGACCTATAAGAAAACCAGAGCAGCTATTTAATTTTTTAGCACATTTCAATTGAGTAAGCATTCTATCTATGGAATAAGGAGCTTCATTAACTTCTTCTATTAATAATATTTTTTTATGGGTATCAATTTCATAAGGAGTACATAGAGAGCTACAAATAATAGAAAGGTTTCCTCCTACTATTGGAGAATTCACTATATCTTCATTGAATGACATAACTTCTGGAAATGTTGAGAAATCTATTATTTTATCCTTTAAGGGAGTGGTCAGAGTTTCTATTAAAGATTCTCGAGTTAAGGAATCACAAAAGTTTGATTTTACTACAGGTCCATGAAAAGTAACTAAATTTGTTTTTGCATTTATATAATTTAATAATAGTGTGATGTCACTATAACCACAAAAGAATTTAGGATTTCTTTTTATTAATGATAAATCAATATGGTCTATCATTCTCATAGAACCATATCCTCCTCTAAAACAAATAATTGCTTTAACATCTTTATTACGAAACATTTCATTAAAGTCATGAGCTCTTTCTAAGTCACTAGCACTTAAGTAAAAGTCTGAGTTTCTCATATTTTTTCCTTCTATAATATTAAAGCCTAGATTTTTCATGTTAGCGATATAAGTATTAAATGTTTCAGCGTCACTTCCACTAGCAGGTGCTATAATTCCTATAGTATCACCTTTATTTAGAATATTTGGAATCATAATTACTCCTCCTTTAAATAAATAAATTGAATTAAGTCTCAATTTATTATAGTAAATTATCTAATGACTAGTGTCTGTAATACATAAAGTCTCTATAAGATTAAGATATTTATCTGATAGTTAGAGGAGTAATACTCTATAAGTGTGAAATAAGCAACATCACGTTTCTAGATAACGTTGACTAAGCATTTAGATGGAGTTGAGTCTATATTTATAATTATTTATATAAAAAAACATGTTTTATAAAAACATGTCTTTCTTATATAAATAATATGCAAGTATTATACTAAGGAATATTGTACCACCCATTAAGAAATAAAATGTTCTAGGATCGCTAGACATAGGTAATGGAACGTTCATACCATAAATTCCTGAAACTATAGTGAATAGTGATAAAATTACCGTAACAGAAGTAAGTATTTTTGCAACGCTATTGAAGTTGTTAGATATTACAGAAGAGAAAAATGACATAGTATTATTAAGGATATTACTATATATATGAGTCATTTCTATTGCCTGTTTATTTTCTATAATAACATCTTCTAATATATCCTTATCCTGTTCATATTTTTGGATTATATCTAATTTTAGCATTTTCTCTAAAGTAGCTTCATTTGCTTTTAAGGATGTTGAAAAATAAACTAAAGACTTTTGCAAAGAATGCAAATGAATAAGTTCACGATTTTTCATTGATTTATGAAGTCTTTTTTCAAGCATAACACTTTTTTTATCTATTTGTCTAAGATATAGAAGATAGTATGTAGAAACTCTATTTAATACTTGTAATATGAAACGTGACCTCTTAAATGAGTAAAAGGATTTTATTTTATTTTGAGTAAAATCAGATATCAATTTACTATTTTTTGAGCAAATAGTTATTATTTCATTTTTAGTGTGTATAATACCTAGTGGATAAGTATCATAGGTTAAGGAATTCTCTTCAACCTCTGTAAATGGTATATCCACAAGAATTAATAAGTTATCATCTTCAATATCTATACGTGAAGTTTCCTCACTATCTAAAGCTGCTTGTAATAAAGTTAAAGGAACGTTAGTTTTTTTTGATATTATAATGAGTTCTTCTTTTGATGGAGCTATTAAGTTAATCCAACAACCTGGTTCTATATTTTGTATACTCATTAATTTGCCATCATTTTCAGTGGAAGATTTATAAATTTGAATCATAGCTATCCCCCTAAAAGTAAATATTAGTGATTTATTTAAAACATGATAATTAGCACCCTTATAATTATTTATATAGGATGTGAATTTTTATTATATACTATGATAAGTATTTCTTCTATATATTTTAACCTAAATATTTATAATATACTATTACAAAAGTAAATTATTTTTTATGTAACATTTAAGAAAGAGTAGATTACGGAGTAATTTAAAATAATACAGAGATAATTTATGCAAAGTAGATTATAACAAAGATTATTGATGGATTTAGAAGAATATTAGATAAATTAAAGCTTTAAAGCTGTAGATTTACTGTTAAAAACTTAGTATAATTGCACTGTTGCATATATTTTATTTTTTATGGGGGATACAGAGACATGGGAATTATGCATAAAGAAATTAAAGAGCAAAGAAGGGATAGTGCATTAATAATTAGTGTTGTCTTTGCTAGTATTATGATTGGATTAGCTAAGTTTGTAGGAAGCTTAAGAATTTATAATTTTACACTTGAGAACATAACAGATCCAATATTTATTTTAACAACTATTATTATGTTATATTTAGTTTATCTTAAATGTAAGACAAGCTATAGATATTCTATAGTTTCAGATAAGTTGTTAATTCATAAGATTATAAGTAAAGAACATAAAGTTCTTGAAAATGTAAAAGTAAATAAGATTGTTTATTTTGGAAATGATAAGAAAGAAGCTAAAAAGTATAAATGTAAAAATGGCGGAAAATATGGTTGTGGTTTATTATTTGCGCCAATGTATTTTTGTATATATGAAAATGATAGGGGCGAATATAATAAATTTTATTTCCAACCAAGTAATGAATTTATTACTAAAATAAAAAGCTTTAAATAATACCAAGATAATTTTAGCATATAAGAGCAGTATACTTTAATGAAGAAGTATATTAGCTCTTTTTTATTTTATAAGTATGTATATAAAAAGAAGTTATTGGAGATACTTATAGATGGAAATTTTATATGATAACTGGAAGATGTAATATTCTAGCTTTCTATAAGCTGGAGATAACTTTAGATAACATTTACTAAAATTCAGTTCAATTAAATCTTAAGTTGCCTTGGAGGGAATGAAATGGATATTAAAAATAAAATTTGTATAATTTGTGGTAAGGTAGGCGAAGATGGAATACTTATAAGAAATAAAAAAATATGTTCTAGTTGTGAGCAAAAAGCTATTGAAGCAGAAGTAACTTCAGAATTTTATGAATTCTATAAAAATAGAATAAAAGAAAATATATCAGGAAAAATAAAGGAAGAATGCTAGTAGAATATTCTATTAGCATTTTTCTTTTTTTTAGGATATCATAGTAATGCCTATTAAGGTTTTAGAGTTTTGTTATAATAATATTATGGTTAAAATATTATTATATTTTGAACATTGAATGAAACTAGTTAAGGAGCAATTCTAATGAATAAATTAGATTTTAATAAATTACCAATTATAAAGGCTATAGATAATTATTTAAAGGAAGATATAGTTCCTTTCTCTATGCCAGGTCATAAGTATAGTAAAAGTTTTTTACAGGAACATATAGGAGAAATATTATTAAGAGGAGATATCACTGAGGTAGATGGTCTAGATAATTTACATAGTCCAAAGGGCATTATAAAAGAATCAGAAGAAATGTTAACTAAACTATATAAAAGTGAGGAATCATTTTTCTTAGTTAATGGTAGTACATCAGGTAACTTAATTATGATATTTTCAGCTTTTAATGAAGGGGATAAAATAATTGTTGAAAGAAATTGTCATAGAAGCATAATGAATGGGATAATAATGAGAAAATTAAAACCTATTTATGTGGATAATATAGTAGACAAAGATTTAAAATGTCCTATAGCAATTAATGAGGAGCATTTAAAGGATATTATTAAAGAAAACCATGATATTAAAGGAATTGTACTTACTTATCCTTACTACCATGGTATTGGAGTTAATACTGAAGAAATAATAGATTATTGTAAGGAAAATGGATTAATTGTTTTAGTAGATTCAGCTCATGGGGCTCATTTTGGTTTTAATGAAAAATTGCCAAAGTCAGCACAAGAGTTTAAAGCTGATATTGTTATTATGAGTGCTCATAAAACATTACCTAGTTTAACTCAAACAGCTTATATCCATGTAAATAATGAATCGTTATTAGATAAGGTGAAATTTTATAAGGGTATATTCTTAAGTACTAGTCCTTCTTATATGTTTATGATGTCTTTAGAATATGGCAGATACTTCTTAGAACAACATGGGAAAGAAGCTTATGATAAGCTTATAGATTATATTAATGAATTCAAGGAAAGTGTTTCTGACATTGAGGAAATAAATATAATTGATAGTGCTTATCTTAAAGAGTATAAGAATTTAAGTATAGATGAAAGCAGAATAGTAATTCATTTAAAAGAAGGATATTCAGGACATAAATTATTAGATTATTTAAGAGATAATAGAATTCAGAGTGAAATGAGTGATGAAAGGAACGTTGTTTTAATTCCGTCACCATTTAACTCTAAGGAAGATTTTCAAAGATTAAGTGAAGTTCTAAGAAAATGTGATTATTCATCAATAAAAGCTGAAGAAAAAGGATTTTATGAAGTTACTATTCCGAAAATAGTAATGGCACCTTTTGAAGCAGTTGAAAAAACTACAGAAAAAATAGACATTACTGAAGCTAAAAATAGAGTTGTAGCAGAAAATATTATTCCTTATCCACCAGGGGTTCCAATTTTAATTATGGGAGAACTAATGGAAGAAAAACATATTAATTTAATTTATAAATATATAGAAGATGGTGTTACAATTTTAGGTGTAGAAGATAAAAAAGTTAAAGTCATAAATAATTAAAGATAATTTGGAGGAATACATGGGGAAAATATTTTGTATTATGGGGAAAAGTAGTTCAGGTAAAGATACTATTTTTAAATATATAAAAGAAGATGAAAAGTTGAATCTTAAGGAAATAGTAAGTTATACTACAAGGCCAATTAGAAAAAATGAAACAAATGGCGTTGAATATAATTTTACAGATCAAAATACCTTTCATAAACTTAAAGAAGAAGGAAAGATAATCGAATACAGATGTTATCACACTGTTCATGGTGATTGGTATTATTTCACGGTTGATGATGGAAAAATAGACTTGAATAATAATTATGTGGTTATAATAACTTTAGAAGCTTATAGTAGTTATAAAAAGTATTATGGAGAAGAAAAAATAGAACCTATATATATAGAGTTAGATGATGCTATAAGACTAAAAAGAGCTATTGAAAGAGAAGAGCGCCAAGAAAACCCTAATTATGATGAAGTATGTAGAAGATTCTTAGCTGATAATAAAGACTTTTCAGAAGAAAATTTAGAGAAACTTAGAATAGAAAAAAGATTTCTTAACTATGATTTAGATAAAACAGTGAATGAAATAAAAGATCATATATATAAGTTAATAAATTAACTTAAAATTGGAAAATATTGAAGAGATATTTAGATTGTAATGTTTAATAACTAAAAATAATGTTATAATTTTTATGTAAGAGATTTTAAAAATTAATATTTAGGTATTTGGGTTAGTTAAGGAAATTAAAAGTAAATATATAAAGTAATTAAGTTTATTTTACAGTTAATCAATGGATTATTATCTGATGACTAGAATTTATAATACTCCAATTTTCTATAGGTTGGAGATAAATATTTACATGATTAAGTCTTAGTTTAGGAAAATAAACATTGATAGATCCTATCTGATTTTATGGAGGTTTTATTTATGAAATTGGTTATTAGTATAGTTCAAGATGAAGATGCTATAGATTTAGTAGATAATTTAACAGAAGCTGGTTTTTCTGTAACTAAATTAGCAACAACAGGTGGCTTTCTAAAACAAGGAAATACTACTATTTTAACTGGTGTTGAAAAGGAAAAAGTAAGTTCTGTAATTGATATAGTTAAAGAAAGTTGCAAAACTAGAGAGGCTATAGTTGAACCTGAAATTGTACCAGATCCAACAGGAATATATATGCCTTATCCATTAGAAGTTCAAACAGGAGGAGCTACTGTTTTTGTCCTTGATATAGACCAATATTTCAAATTTTAATTTACTTTAAGGAGGCAATCTATTGGTGAATATAATAGGACATCAAAAAATAATAGAAAGCTTTGAAAGAACTATAGAAAGAAATTCTGTTGCACATGCTCATTTAATTGTAGGTGATAACGGTATAGGGAAAAGCGTTATAGCACAAAAATTTGCGTGTGACATTTTAAATATAGACTATAAAGAAAATCATGTTGATATTGTTAATTATAAATTAAACAAAAATTCTTTTGGTGTCGATGATGTAAGAAAGGTCATAGAGGAAATTAATAAAAAGCCCTATGAACTTAATAAGAAGGTGGTAATACTTTATGGAGGAGAAAAAATTACTATGCAAGGGCAAAATGCCTTATTAAAAACAATAGAATCTCCTCCAAAAGGTGTTTATATATTTATATTATCAACTAGTCTGGATTCTATGTTAGATACTATAAAATCAAGGTGTCAAATTCATAAACTTTCACCACTTAGTAAAGGTGAAATGTTAGAGTTTATAAAACGAGATTTTAAAGATGTTCAAGATAGTATGTTAAATTCATTAATATCATTTAGTGCAGGTGTTCCTGGACGAGTAAGTAGCTTTTTAGAGGATGTAAGCTTTGATAATATAAGGGATGTAGTTATAGATATTTTAGATGTTATTTCTCAGAGGGATGAATTTAAAGCTATTAACATGATAACTTTAAATTCTAAAAGAAATATAGAAATATCAAATATAAGTAATGAAATAAGGGTTGATATAAAAGGTAAAGAAGATGTTTTTCTAGAAAGCTTTGTATCTATAATAAGGGATATAATAGTTTATAAAGAAGTAAGTAACAAGGAATTAATAATAAATATAGATAAAATAAACAGGCTAGAAGATTTAGCTGTTTCTTTATCTTATAAGAAAATGAATAAAATAATAGATATTATAGATGAAACAAGAATGAATTTAGTTAGTAATACAAATAGCTGGCTAACATTCAATACAATGATTAGAAAAATGTTGGAGGACTAAATAATGATAGAAGTTGTCGGAATCAGGTTTAAAAAAGCTGGTAAGATTTATTACTTTGATCCAAATGGTCAAGATGTTAAAAAAGATGATTACATAATAGTTGAAACTGCTAGAGGAATAGAGTTTGGAGAATGTGTAATAGGGAAAAGGTATATAAGTGAAGATGAAATTATAGCACCTTTAAAAGCTGTCTTAAGAGTTGCAACAGTAGAAGATGAAGCTAAACATAAGGAAAATAAAGCTAAGGAAAAAGATGCTTTTCAGATATGTGAAAAGAAAATAGTAGAACACGGATTGAGTATGAAGTTAATAGATGTAGAATATACTTTTGATAATAATAAAGTTATATTTTACTTTACTGCAGATGGAAGAGTAGACTTTAGAGAATTGGTTAAGGACTTAGCAACTATATTTAAAACAAGAATAGAGCTTAGACAAATAGGGGTTAGGGATGAAGCTAAAATGATTGGAGGTCTAGGACCATGTGGACGACCTTTATGTTGTTCTACTTTTCTTGGTGATTTTGCTTCAGTGTCAATAAAAATGGCTAAAGAGCAAAATTTATCACTTAATCCAACTAAGATATCTGGAATTTGTGGAAGACTTATGTGTTGTTTAAATTACGAGCAAAGTACTTATGAAGAAATAAGAAAGAGACTCCCTAAGGTTGGTTCTATAGTATCAACAGAATGTGGTAAGGGAGAAGTAATTGACAATAGTGTTGTTAAAGAACAAGTTAAAGTAAGAATTAAAAGAGGCAAAAAAGATGAAGACTTCATAGATATATTTAAAATTAAAGATATAGAATTAATAGAAGGACACTATGAAGGTGAAGTTGAAGATAATGATATAAGATTAGAAGTAACAGACGAAATGGATAAAAAATTAATAAAAGAGTTATTTAAGAACGATTAACGGAGGAATTACAATGAAATCTTCAATAAGAGTTATCAATTTAAATAATAAAAATATTATCAATGATATAAGAACAGCTTTAGCAAATAAGAATGGTATTATTGCCTGTGAAATTAAGGCTACTCAAGGAATTATAGATGTTATTTACGATGAGCATTATATAAAAGAAGAAGAAATTTTCGATACTATTGAAAATTTAGGATATAGTACAATTTAATTTCTAAAAAAAATATGTATTTAATATGCTTTTAAAATAAAAAAAATTATGATAAAATAAACTTGGTAAATTAATACCACAATTTTAGGAGGTGTTTTATAATGGCTTATAAAATAGAAGATTCATGTGTAAACTGCGGATCATGTGCTGCAGAATGTCCAGTAAGTGCAATATCACAAGGAGATACTCAATTCGTAATTGACGCTGATACTTGTATCGATTGTGGAAACTGTGCTAATGTATGCCCAGTTGGAGCACCAGTTCAAGAGTAATTGAATTTAAAAGGAAGTAATCATATTTAGAGATTACTTCCTTTTTTTTATTTTAATTAGAGTTTAAGGTTTTTTTCTTATTAATATCTAAAATTATTATTAAAGGTGTAGAGTATTTAGGTTGCTTATCTAGTGGTAAGTAATCTAATTTTTTATAGTTATAATTTTTAAACTTTAAAAGGAAGGAATCTAAACCTTTTAAGTAAGAGGAATACTTATCTATTTTATAGCTCATTGGAATAACATACTTAGGATTAATTTCTTCTATAAGATTTTTTAAATCTTTTAGTCCTATTGTAAAATATGCTCCAACTGGAACAAATAATATGTCAATTTCTTTTAGGGAATTTATTATATTGTCATTTAATTTATGACCAAGATGACCAAGATGACATAGATAGTAGCCATCACAATTTATTTTAAAGATTATGTTAGGGCCTCTTTTCTGACCATTATGATTGTCATGAAAGGAGGTTATTGCTTTAATACTACAAAAATCATTAGTAAAATCAGTTGATGTGTAGAGTATTTCTGTATCGTCATAAAAATAAGAATTTAAATTTTGTCCTTTATGGTTATGGCTTATAGTTACTAAGTTTATATTAGGATTTATATTTTCTTTTAATTCTATAAGTTCCATGGGATCAAGTAGTATTCTTCTTCCTTTGCGAGTTTCTAATAAAAATGAAGAATTACCATTGAAGTAAATATTCATAATATGCACCTCCTAATACATATTAATAATTATTTGCAATAAATATATTTTTAAACAAATAGAGAGAAAATAATGAAATTACGAATATATTTTATAATAAGAATAAATTAAGAGGTTTTTTGTTAAAAATAAGATAAGAGACTAGGTTAGATAATTGAGGATATTAAGACTTAATTTAGATAGAGTTTTGACTCTAAATGAATTTTATAGGTCCTTATCTAGGGATGAGTGTCTTTTATATTAAACTTATAGAGATTTTAGTAGTACAGATATTAGTTATGAGGAAACAGATACTAGTCATTAGATAAATATATATTGATTATTTAAATAAATATTTAAATTTGAGAGGTTATATTATGATATGTGAAATTTGTAAAAAAAATAAGGCTGTTGTTCATTTTATAAATATAGTAAATGGAAAAAAGAAGCATAAAATGCTTTGTGAAGAGTGTGCTCTAAAAATAAATAATATATCAGTTGAAGAGGAAGTAAAAGAGGAATTGAATTTTAATAAAATATTAAATGGCTTATTGGATTATATGGACAACTATAAAGAAGATGAAAAAAGTGAATTATTTTGCAAAAAATGTGGTAGAACTTACAAGGATTTTAAGGAAAGTGGAATTTGTGGTTGTAGTGAATGTTATAAAGTTTTTTCTCAGAAGTATGACTTTTTAGAGGGAAAAGAGCATATTGGAAAAGTTCCTAGAGGAAAAAGAGAAGAAATAAAGAATAAAAGAAGTATAGATAATTTAAGAATAGAGTTAAAAGAATTAATAAAAAACGAAGAATTTGAAAAAGCAGCGACTGTAAGAGATAAATTAAAGGACTTAGAAAAAGAATTTAAAAGAGAGGAGGAATAGAATGAATAGAAAGTTACAAAATAGGTGCAATAAAAATATAGTGTTAAAGTCAAAAGTTTCTTTAATTCGAAATTTAGATGATAAAATATATTCCTCTTTTTTAGATAATATGGACGCAATAGAGATTGCTAGAGAAATAAAAAATAAAATATTAAATTTAGAGAAATATAAGTTTAAAGTTTTTAAAATAAGGGAAGAATCAAGAGAGACAAGTGGCCAATTTTTAGAAAGAGGTTTAATTAATGAACACTTATTTAACAATAAAGAAAGTGGTGAATTTCTTTATGATGATTTAAGTGGCGTAGCTGTAATGTTAAATGAAGGTAATCATATAACCATAGTAAAAACGACAATAGGTTTATCTTTAAGCGAAAATTATAAGATGGTGAAAGATTTAGATGATTATCTAGACGATGAATTTGAATTTGCTTTTGATGAAAAGCTAGGTTATTTAACTATGGATAAAAATGATTTAGGCACTGCTATGAAGATTTATTTAGTCTTGCATATACCAATATTAAGTTATAAGGGAGAAGTGGAAGATTTAAAATTAAACTTAAAAAATATAGATGTAGGTCTAAGTAGTGTTTTTGGAGAAGGTAATGGAGCTTTTTATGAAATAAGTAACATCAAGTCTTTAGGGGATACTGAGGAAGAAATTATAGGCTGCTTAGAAGCAGTGGCAAATGAAATAATATTAAAAGAAAAAAGGTTTAGGGATGAGTTGATGAATAACGATGCATTTATAAATGCTGTAGAAGATGAGGTCTTCAGAGCTTATGGAGTATTAACAAATGCAAGGATAATAACTTTTGAAGAAGCCATAGATTTACTATCTAAATTAAGATTAGGTATAGAGTTTTATTTAATAGATTCTATAAAGTTAGCAACAGTAGATAAGCTAATAGAAGATATACAATATTATAATTTAAAAGTAATGTCAAAAAATAACAAGAATGAAGAAGAAGAAAAAATTTTAAGGGCTAAGATAATAAGAGAGAGATTAATTGGTTGATAATTTAGGAGGGTATTTTAATTTATGATATTTGATAAATTTACTGATAGAGCTAAGATGGTTTTAGATAATGCAAAAATTATTTCAAATGAATTTAATCATGGATACGTAGGAACAGAACATATCTTAGTTGGTATATTAAATGATGATGGTGAAGCAAAAAAAATTTTGAAATCAATGAATGTAACTTTAGATGGAGTTAAAGCTTTAATAAAGGAATATATAGGAATTGGTGATATAGATATGAGTTATCCTTTACTAGAAATTCCTATAACCCCTAGAACAAAAAGAATTTTAGAAGAAAGTATCTCTGAAGCAAGATCAGCTAATGTAACCTATGTTTTACCAGAGCATATTTTATTAAGTTTAATAAAGGATAAAGATAGCGTTGCATATATAATATTAAGTAATTTAGAAGTTAATTTTAGTAAGATAAGAAAGCAATTAAGAGATTACTTAGGTTATGAAAATGAAGGAATAGTGGATAAAGATAAAATAGAAAATAAGAAAAGAAGTAAGGATAAAAAAGATATAAATGTGTTATTAAAACATGGAGTAGATTTAACCTCATTAGCCGAAGATGGAAAATTAGATCCGGTAATAGGAAGAGATGATGAAACACAAAGAGTATTAGAAATCCTATGTAGAAGGAATAAAAATAATCCATGTTTAATAGGAGAACCAGGAGTTGGAAAAACTGCAATTGTAGAAGGTTTAGCTCAAAGAATAGTTTCTGGTGACATTCCAGATATACTTAAAGATAAAACTATTATAACTTTAGATTTGACATCTATGGTTGCTGGTGCAAAATACAGAGGTGAGTTTGAAGATAGATTAAAGAATGCTATTAATGAGTTAAAAAGAAATAAGGATGTAATTTTATTTATAGATGAAATTCATACTATAGTAGGGGCTGGAGGAGCAGAAGGGGCTATAGATGCATCAAATATTTTAAAACCGGCTCTAGCAAGAGGAGAAATTCAATGCATAGGAGCTACAACTATAGATGAGTATAGAAAACACATTGAAAAAGATACAGCTTTAGAAAGAAGATTTCAACCAGTTACTATTGGTGAACCTACAAAAGAAGATGCCTTAAGTATCTTGAAGGGACTAAGAAGTAATTATGAAAATCATCATGGAGTTATTATAACTGATGAAGCTATAAATGCATCTGTGGAATTATCAGTTAAATATATTAATGATAGATTTTTACCAGATAAAGCCATAGATTTAATTGATGAAGGGGCAGCAAGAATTAAAATAGAAGGATTTAAGATGCCAGAAAATATACTAGAGTTAGAAAAAATAATAGAAAAAACTACTATGGAAAAAAGAGATGCTATATCAATGCAAGATTTTGAAAAAGCAGCTAGATTAAGAGATAAGGAAAAAACATTGAAATCTGAATTAAATAAATTAAAAAATAATTGGGTTTTAGAAAAAAATAATAAACAACAAACATTAGATGAAAATGATGTTGCTGCTATTGTAGCTAGATGGACTAAAATTCCTGTTGAGAAATTAACAGAAGGAGAAAGTGAAAAATTATTAAATTTAGAAAAAACATTAGGAGAAAGAGTAATTGGACAAAAAGAAGCTATAAAGGCTTTAGCAAAAGCAATAAGAAGATCAAGAGTTGGATTAAAGGATCCAAAGAAACCTATGGGATCTTTTGTATTATTAGGACCAACAGGAGTTGGAAAAACTGAAATATGTAAAGCTCTTGCAAGTGCGTTATTTGGAAGTGAAGAACATATGTTAAGAGTGGATATGTCAGAATATATGGAAAAACATGATGTGTCAAAGCTTATAGGTGCCCCTCCAGGGTATGTTGGATATGACGAAGGTGGGCAATTAACAGAAAAAGTTAGAAGAAATCCATATTCAGTTATACTGTTAGATGAAATAGAAAAAGCTCATAAAGATGTGTTTAACATATTATTGCAAATATTAGAAGATGGAAGATTAACAGATGGAAAAGGAAAAGTCGTTGATTTTAAGAATACCATAATAATAATGACATCTAATATAGGAGCAGATACTTTAAAAAAGCAAAATAAATTAGGATTTTCATATAAAGAGGATATAAATAAAGAAAAATATGAAGAAATGAAAGAGCATATGTTAGCAGAGTTCAAGAAGGGATTTAAACCAGAATTTATTAATAGATTAGATGAAATTATAGTTTTCCATCAGTTGACTGAAGATGATTTAATTAAAATAATAGATATTTTATTGAAGGATACTGTGGATAGACTTAAAAATAATAATATAACAATAAATTTCACTGATGAAAGTAAGAGGTTTTTAGTTAGACAAGGAAATGAGTTACAATATGGTGCAAGACCACTAAAAAGAGTTATAACAAAATATATAGAAGATAAATTAAGTGAGGATATATTGCTAGGAAAAATAAATAATGGAGATACTTTAGAAGCTGTAAATGATGAAAGAAGTATAAATTTTTCTTTAGTCGCTAAGTAAATATAAGGATAAATGTTATAATATAGGTGATTATAAAGTGAGGGACAATTTATTGGTTAGATTTGTAGAAGTAATATCATCAATTATTGGATTTGCACTAATAGTTTACTCTTATCTAGTAGCAAAAAGAAAAAAACTTAATATAACATTTGTGAGTGAAGAGGAACTTGAAGGTATAGATCTTAAAGAAGAATTAGGAAGAGATATAGCTGTACCAATATTAGTAAAGGGGATTATTTTCTTAACTTTTGGTATTTTATTTGCAAAGTTTAAAATATTATCTGTACTATTGTTAGGATTTATTACTTTATGTGTATATGCATTGGAAAATAAAATTGCTAGAAGTTTATTTAGATATAAAAAACAAAAAAATAAAAAAAGAAAATTAAATAATAAATAAAGCAAAATGGCATATTCTAAGAGATTAGATATGTCATTTTATTTTTAATTTTCTGACAATTAGAATTAATTATCAAAAAAACAGTTGATTTTAAAAAAATAAATGTTATAATTTATTTAAAGATACCCCCAAGGGGTATGGTGAATTTTTTTTATAATGTTGGATATGATAATAATATCAGCAAAAAGGGAGTGAATTTTAATGGCTAAGGAAATGAAAGAAATAGATTTAATAATAATAGGTTCAGGACCATCAGGGTTAGCAGCAGCTATTTATGCAGGGAGAGCTAATCTTAGTACATTAGTTTTAGAAAATCAATATATAGGTGGACAAGTTAAAACAAGTTATATGATAGAAAATTATCCAGGATTCAATTCAATATCTGGAGAAGAACTTGCTAAAAAATTTGAGGAACATGCATTATCAGTAGGTGTTGAAATAGAAGAGTTTGATACTATTAAAAGTGTTACATTTGAAAATAATGAAAAAATAGTTGAAACAGAGGATTATATTTATAAACCTAAAGCTATTATAATTGCTACAGGAGCAAGTCCTAAAAAACTTCCTATAGAAAATGAAGAAAAATTTGCTGGTAAAGGTATTCATTATTGCGCAGTTTGTGATGGAGCTATGTATAAAGATAGTGTTATCGGAGTTGTTGGAGGAGGAAATTCAGCATTAGAGGAAGCATTGTTTTTAAGTAATATAGCTAAAAAAGTTTATATAATAAGAAGAAAAGATTATTTTACAGGAGAAAAAACTTCTTTAGAGAAAGTTGAAAATAATCCTAAGATAGAAATATTATATAATTTTGATTTAGTGAATGTTGAAGGTGATAATTTAGTAAAAAAAGCTATAATTAAAAATACCAAAACATTAGAAGTAAAAGAAATAGAATTAGAAGCTGTTTTTGGTTATATAGGTACAGAGCCTAAAATAGAACTAATAAAAGATAAAGTAGAAACAGATGATTATGGATATATAAAAGTAAATAGAGATATGAAAACAAATATAGATGGAGTATATGCTATAGGTGATGTAACTGATAAAAAATACAGACAAATAACAACAGCTGTATCAGATGGAACAATAGCAGCACTTGAAGTAGCTAAATATATAGAGGAAATGGGGAAATAATTATGGTAAAAGTTTATTCAGTAGAATGGTGCCCACCATGTAACAAATTAAAAAAATATTTGGATAAAAAAGGTGTGAACTATGAAGTAGTAACTGTTGCTGACAGTAAAGAAGAAAGAGAAGAAGTTCTAAAAATCTCAGGACAAAGATCAGTACCTGTACTAAAGGTCAATGATGAAGTATTAGTAGGTTTTGAGAAAGAAGAAGTAGATAGATTAATAGAAAAGTACAATTTATAAACAAAGGAGAAAACAAATGAGTAGTATAGTATACAGAAATATTGTCAATGGCGTAGAATACAAGCCAGAAAATGAAGAATTTATTGAAATAAAATCACCAATAGATGAAAGTGTTTTAGGAAAAGTAACAGCAATGAGCCAAGCTGATGTTGACTTTGTAATGGAATCAACTAAAAAGACACAAAAATATTGGGCTACAGTAAATGTACATGAGAAAGCAGAAATTCTTTATAAGGCAGCAGATTTAATCTTAGAAAGAAAAGATGAATTTGCAGACCTTTTAATGAGAGAAATATGTAAAGATAAGAAAAGTTCATTATCAGAGATAGTTAGAACAGCTGATTTCTTAAAGTTTACAGCTGATACAGCTAAATCTTTAGAAGGAGAAAGTATTCCATCAGATAGTTTCCCAGGATTTAACAGAAAGAAAGTATCTGTTGTAACAAGAGAACCTTTAGGGGTAGTTTTAGCTATATCACCATTTAACTATCCTGTAAACTTAGCAGCTTCAAAAATAGGACCTGCTTTAATGGCTGGAAATACAGTGGTATTTAAACCTGCTACACAAGGAGCTTTAAGTGGATTATACTTAGCAAAAATATTTAAAGATGCAGGTCTTCCAGATGGAGTTTTAAATACAGTTACAGGTAAAGGAAGCGTAATAGGAGATTACTGTGTTACACATCCAATAGTTAATTTTGTTAACTTCACAGGAAGTACAGAAGTTGGTAAGAGAATTTCTAGATTAACAGAAATGAAACCACTTCTTATGGAATTAGGTGGAAAAGATGCAGCTATCGTATTAAAAGATGCTGATTTAGATTTAGCAGTAAAAAATATAGTTGCAGGTGCATATTCTTATTCAGGACAAAGATGTACAGCAGTAAAAAGAGTTTTAGTTGAAAATGAAATTGCTGATGTATTAGTTGAAAAAATAAAAAATGAAGTAGAAAAATTATCAGTGGGAAGCCCATTAGATAAAGATGATGTTGTAGTAGTACCTCTAATAGATGAAAAAGCAGCAGACTACGTAGAAGAATTAATGGAGGATGCTAAAGCTAAAGGAGCTACTTTATTAACAGGTGGTCAAAGAGAAGGAAAATTAATTCAACCAACATTATTTGATAATGTAACTAAAGATATGAGATTAGCTTGGGAAGAACCTTTCGGTCCAGTATTACCTATAATCAGAGTTTCTAACATGGAAGAAGCAATAGAGATTGCAAATGAGTCAGAATACGGTCTACAATCTTCAGTATTCACTCAAGATATAGAAAAAGCATTCTATATAGGTAACAGATTAGAAGTTGGTACAGTTCAAGTGAATAACAAAACTGAAAGAGGACCAGACCACTTCCCATTCTTAGGAGTTAAATCATCAGGTATGGGAACTCAAGGAATAAAATACTCAATAGAATCAATGTCAAGACCTAAAGCTGTAGTGGTAAATCTACATTATTAAGAAAAAAAGTATTATAATATATAAAGAGAAATAAAATAAATCAGAGGTGATACGTATGATAAAAGTATTTAGTACAGAAACTTGCCCATGGTGTGTAAAAGCTAAAGATTATTTAAAGTCAAAAGGTTTAGAATACACTGACTTAAACGTAAGAGAAGACATGGAAGCAAGAGATGAAATGATTAAAAAAAGTAATCAAATGAGTGTTCCAGTATTAGATATTAATGGAACAATAATAGTTGGATTTGATAAAAAAGCTATAGATGAAGCTATAAAAACACTATAATGATGTTAAAATAATATAAAAGCAGATATTTAAACAGAGTTTTAAATATCTGTTTTTTTTTGTAGAGAAAACATTTTAAAAATTACTTAATAGTTTATTAACAAAAAGTTCTAAATAAAACAATCAAATTTAAAACCTTTAGTAATTAATATGTAATCATTACTTGATAAGATTTAATTAAGAAAAACAACAGTGGGGGAAGAGCAGTGAAAAGAATTGAACGAATGAATAAAAAAAAGAAAAATATACTTATGGGATTAGGGTTAACAACAGTGCTATTTGGAACAGTAGCTACTGCAACAGTTACAATTGCTAATAATAAATTGGATACAAATAGTATTATTAATAAAATTGATGATAAAAATAGTGATGATAAAAAGAATAAAAATATTGAAGAGAAAACAACAGCAATAAACGAAAGTAATAATGTAGATAAGGGAAATATTATTAAAACAGATAATAAGGATAATAGTAGTAATATAAGTGCAAATAATGACACTACAAAAAGCCTTGCAAATACTTCAGGTGAGGTAAAGGATCAAAAAGAAAATAGTGAAATAAAAAAAGTAGAAAATACCGAAACTAGTTTAGAAAAGGGTAATGATGCATCATCCACTCAAGAAAATATAGTTGTTGCTCCTACTAATGGAAGTAATATAATAGATTCAGCTAAAAGCTATGCTGTGAGTAGATTTGATGTTGCAAAAATGTTAAAGGGAACTTATTCAGGTCCATTAAGTGATGAAAAAACTGTATTCTTAACATTTGATGATGGGCCAAGTAAAAATACACCAAAAGTATTAGATATACTTAATAAATATGGTGTTCATGGTACATTTTTTGTTTTAGGTGGACAAGTAAAAGGTGGAGCAAACTACATAAAAAGAATATATAATGAAGGAAATGCTATAGGAAATCATTCATATACACATGATTTTGCTACATTATATCCAAAGAATAAAATAAATGTTTCTACGTATATGAATGAATATTATAAAACTGAAAATGCTTTAAAAAGTGTTTTAGGTAACAATTTTAATACTAAAGTGGTTAGAATGCCTGGTGGTGAGAATAGTAGACAATACTATAAGGATCCTAATTTGCCAGAGCTAAGAAATAAATTTTCAAATGAAGGTATAGCAAGTATTGATTGGAATGCTCTAAATGGAGATGCAGAAGGAAAAAGATATACTGTATCACAAATGGTTGATTATGTTAAAAGAAGTTCAGCAGGTCAAAAGCATGTTGTAGTTCTTATGCATGATGCAGCTGCTAAAGGGCTTACTGTTGAAGCTTTACCTCAAGTAATAGAATATTTTAAATCACAGGGGTATAATTTTAAAGTTATAAGTTAATAAGAAAAAATATATAGGACTATACTAGGTTGAAATTGGATTGCAACTTTAGTAATAGTCCTTTTTATCTAAATTTTAGTAGAAGTTCATTTAAAAGACTTTTGAAGATTCACTAAAATTAATGAATTTTTATAGTAATTGTTTTTATTATATATCCATTTAAAAAGTAGATGGGGGAGTACTTGATGATAGTAAGTAATGAATATAAAATATAATCAATAAAAAATAAATATTATAGAGAAAAGATTATAATAATATGAAGTAATTATATTTTTAGTAGGATTAAAAAAATTTATTAAGAATATAAAAGCTATCTATGGATAAAATAACATATATTGATTCAAAGAGAATAAGATTTATTTTTATTTTTAATTAGATTGGCTTATTTAGGAGTATAATAAAACAATACTAAGTGTTGAGGGAAGAGAGAATATTATAAAGTTAATAGAAAGAAAAATTTAACAAAATGTTAATAGAGGTATAGTGGTCTAGACATGTATAGATAAATAAAGTATAATTTTATTAGGAGGAAAGTTCATGATAGATAAAAATAGTCCTATTCCAGCGTATTATCAAATTAAACAAATAATTTTAGAAAAAATAAATAATAGTGAATGGAAGGTTGGGCAATGTATAGCGAGTGAAAGAGAATTGTCTGAAGCTTATGGTGTTAGTAGAATGACTGTAAGGCAAGCTTTAGGAGAATTAGTACAAGAAGGAATTCTACTTAGAGAAAAAGGAAAGGGAACCTTTGTTTGTGAACCAAAAGTAACTCAAAAGGATATGATGAGCTTCTCTGAAATAATATCAAAGTCAGGTAAGTCTTTAAAAAATGAAGTTATTGAATTTGGTATTGTTGATACGCCTGAAGAATTAGATGGTGTATTTCCTCAATCAAAGCTCTATAGAATTAATAGAAATAGAGTTGTTGATGGTGTGGTAATAGCTAATGAAGAGGTTTATATACCTTATGAATATTGTGGGGATATTACTAAATCACAAGTTGAGGGATCTTTATTTACATTATTAGAAAGTCTTAATTATAAAGTTGATTATTCAGAATCAAGTATTAAGTCAGTTTTAATGGATGAGAATTTAAGAAAAATATTTAAAGTTAATTCAGAAATTCCTTTATTACAAAGTGATAATAGAGTTTATAGTAATGAAGGAGTATTAATATTTGTTGAAAAAGCAATATACAGGTCAGATAAATATGTGTTAGAAGTAAATATTTCAAAAAGAGAGGGGAAAATAAAATGAAATTAATAGTAGCAAAAAATTACGAAGAAATGAGTAAATTAGCAGCTGAATTCATGGCTGAAGAGGTTAAGAAAAAGCCAGAAATTATTTTAGGATTAGCTACAGGTGGAACTCCAGTTGGAATGTATAAAGAATTAATAAGAATGTGTGATAATAAAGAAGTAGATTTCTCAAAAGCTACAACAGTAAATTTAGATGAATATATTGGATTATCAGGTGAGCATAATCAAAGCTATAGATATTTTATGAATAGTAATTTATTTAATCATATAAATATTGATAAAGCTAAAACTTTTGTACCAAATGGACAAGCATTGGATGTAGAAGCAGAGTGTAAGTCTTATGATGCAAGAATTAGGGAATTAGGTGGAATAGACCTTCAATTATTAGGTTTAGGAAGTAATGGACATGTTGCATTCAACGAACCAGATACTTTCTTAACAGTTGGAAGTCATGAAACTAAATTAACTCAAAGTACAATAGAAGCTAATGCAAGATTTTTTGATTCAATGGATGAAGTACCAAAGACAGCTATAACAATGGGACTTGGTGGAATAATGCAAGCTAAGAAAATATTAGTTATAGCAAATGGCGAAGGAAAAGCTGATGTAGTTGAAAAATTAATGAATGGAAAAATAACTACAGAAGTACCAGCATCAATGCTTCAAATGCA
Source organism: Clostridium massiliamazoniense (assembly GCF_001403635.1). GTDB lineage: Bacteria > Bacillota > Clostridia > Clostridiales > Clostridiaceae > Sarcina > Sarcina massiliamazoniense. The sequence goes on along the minus strand of NZ_LN879468.1, from coordinate 1,671,462 downwards.
TAGAGATGTAACAATAATAGTAGATGAGGCAGCTGCCTCAAAATTAAATAAGTAATAGAAGAGAATCAAATTGTTATAGGCATCAAATTTATGTTTATACAATTTGATTTTTTTATGTAAAGATATATTTTCTCTTAAGTTATAAGAAAAGATATATTTTTATTTTTATAATATAGAAATTACTGTTTTTAATGTAATAAAATATTATATAATAAATATATAAATATGTTCCATAAACTAAAGTTTAATTCAGTTAGAGTCAGAACTTTATTTGAATTTTATTGGAAGTTATCTAGAGGGTGTATTTCTTTGCCTTCAGTTTATAGAAGATTGAAATCTTATAGATACTAATATGGGATAAATAAGCTAAATGAATATTTATTTTGTATTTTAATTATAGTTACTTATAGATGATAATTTGATTTATGTAAAAAAAAGTAGAAACTTCATTGAATATTATAATGATAAGTTTTTATAAATTTGAAATAATATATAAATAAGTGCAATTCTTATTAAATAGTTTGTTACCAGATAAATTGAAACTTAATTCAGATAGAGTTAAAACTTCATTTGAATTTTAGTGGAAGTTATGTAGAGAGTTGTGTTTGGCTCTAGTTTATAGAATATTGGAGTAATACAAGAACTAGTTATTAGAGAAAATAATTTTGGAGTTGATTTAATGGCAAAGATAAAGAGTATGTTTTATTGTCAGGAATGTGGATATTCATCACCTAAGTGGATGGGAAGATGTCCAGGATGCGGTAAATGGAATACTATGGTTGAAGAAGTAAAAGAAGAAGTGCCTGCAAGTAAAGTGAAGGCATTAGTTGATATAGATAAAAAAATAAGTTCCATAAAGAAGCTAGGGGAAATAAAGTCAGGAGAGAAGGAAAGATATAATACAGATATAAGTGAACTTAATAGAGTTCTTGGAGGAGGGCTCGTAAGAGGATCTTTAACTCTTATTTCAGGTGCACCGGGTATAGGAAAATCAACTTTATTGCTTCAGGCAGCTAATAATATTTGTAAAAATTATGGGAAGGTTTTATATATATCAGGTGAAGAATCAGAAGAACAGATAAAAATTAGAGGCGATAGATTAGGTGTAAAAGCAGAAGAATTATACATAGTATCAGAAACAAATTTAGATGTGGTAGAGGCTTACATAGATGAGTTAGAACCTAAATTTGTAATAATAGATTCTATTCAAACTATATATAGGGAAAGTATAAGTTCAGCCCCAGGTAGTGTTTCTCAAGTTAAAGAATGTTCTAATACACTTATGAGAATAGCAAAGGGAAAAAATATTCCTCTATTTATAGTAGCTCATGTTACTAAACAAGGTGAATTAGCTGGGCCAAGAGTTCTTGAACATATGGTAGATACGGTTTTATCCTTTGAAGGAGAAAGAACCGAAGATTTTAGAATATTAAGAACAATGAAAAATAGATTTGGAACTACATCTGAAATAGGTGTTTTTGAAATGGCGGAAGATGGATTAAAGCCTATATATGATCCATCAAGAATGTTTTTAGAAGATACAACTTTTGGGCAAGAAGGATCTGTTGTCATAGGAATAATGGAAGGGACTAGACCTATATTGGTTGAAATACAGTCCTTAGTCAGTGAAACAAAATCTCCAATGCCGAGAAGAACAGCTATAGGAGTAGATAATTCTAGGATGAGTTTAATTTTAGCTGTGTTAGAAAAAAAGATAAAAGTACATTTTTATAGTTCAGATGTATATCTAAATGCAGTAGGTGGATTAGACATAAAGGGAACTACTGGGGATTTAGGTATTGCCTTATCCTTATTTTCATCTAATAGAGGTAAAATTTCTAAATTAGAAAAATTAATAGTAGTAGGAGAGGTTGGATTAACTGGAGAAATAAGACCAGTTTCAAATTGTGATAGGATAATAAACGAAGCAGAAAAAATGGGATTTATGTATGCAGTAGTGCCTTATAGAAATATTGATAAATTAAAGGATAGTAAATTAAAAATTATTGGAGTTAGTACTTTAAAAGAAGCGATAGGAAAGATATTTTAATGGATAGGTGAGTGTATGAGAATAGAGAACAATAATGAACTTAGGAGCATGTTGAGAGTTTTAAGTCCAGGAACTCCCTTAAGAGAGGGGGTTGATAACATATTAAGGGCTAAAACTGGTGGATTAATAGTGTTAAGTGATAAAGATGAAGTGTTGAAGCTTGTTGATGGAGGATTTGCAATAAACTCTGATTATTCTCCAGCATATATATATGAATTAGCTAAAATGGATGGAGCTATAGTAATAAGTTCAGATTTAAAAAGAATATTATATGCGAATACCCAACTTATGCCTGATTCCAATATTCCAACTTATGAAACTGGAACCAGGCATAGAACAGCTCAAAGAGTTGCAAAACAAACATCTTCAGTAGCTATAGCTATATCTCAGAGAAGAAATATAATTTCAATATATAAAGGCGATATAAAATATGTTTTAAGAGAAAGTAGTATAGTTTTAGGGAAAGCCAATCAAGCAGTTCAAACCCTTGAAAGATATATAGCAGTTCTTGATAGAGTGATAAATAATTTGAATATATTGGAATTTCAAGATTTAGCTACATTATTTGATGTGTGTACAGCTATTCAAAGAACAGAGATGGTTATGAGAATAGTAGAAGAAATAGAGGGATATATAATAGAACTAGGTAATGAGGGAAGACTTATTTCAATGCAGCTTAATGAGTTAGTTAAGTGTGTAGAACAAGATGGAATTCTCTTAATAAGAGATTACTGTGCAGAAAATTTAAATTATGAAAGTATATATAAAGAAATTCAAAAATATACTTCAGAGGAATTAATAGATTTAGAACAAATTGCTAAAAGTTTAGGATATGTAGGTAAATCACTTATTGATACACTTATATCCCCTAGAGGATATAGAATAACTAATAAGGTACCAAGAATCCCTTCTACAGTAATAGAAAATTTAGTGATGCATTTTAAGAGTTTTAAAGATATATTGGAAGCTTCAACTGAAGAGTTAGATAAGGTAGAAGGAATTGGTGAGGCTAGAGCTAGAGCGATAAGAAATGGGTTAAGAAGAATACAAGAACAAGTTTCATTAAATAAAAACTTGTAAAATAAGAATAAAAGGTGTTTTAAAGTGAAAAACTAAGTTGACACATTAAGGCACCTTTTATTTTTTTTATTTGAAATTTATCTGAAACTAAATTTACCTAAGGTCTGCATTTTTTCATATTCTTTAAGCATTATGTCAAAAATATTTATATCGAGACTATTACAAAGAGAAGTTAAATAAAAAATATTATTGCCTATCTCTTGTTCTATTATTTCTCTGCAATTGTGACAAAGGGAACCATTAATATGAGAGTTAAGAGAACTATTTAGTGATTCTAGATCTTCTAAACCATCAATGTTTTGTTTAAAAGCATTAATTTCAATACAACCACAATTGGTAACAGCTTTGCAAATTGCCCTAGTTGTCCTTGATTGAGAATCTTGATATTTACTTAAAATATCTAATATGCTTTTATGTCTTAAAAGAGAATTGTTAACAGAATTTTGAAAATCATCAAAAATAATATCTTTCATTATAATATTCACTCCTTATCAATATAGAATATGTACAAATTCTTCTGTAGTAAATTTACTAATATAGTTTTAATATAATATAAAACAATTTTTTCGTAATTAATAGGGGGTATTTATTAAAATTTCTTAATATAATTTGATAAATTTAATAAAAGCGTAATTAAATATATATCTTTTAACAGTTTTGTTATGATATAATTGATTTTAAGAAATATCCTTAAACAATTTTTTATTATATATAGTTCATGAAAATAATTAAATAAGTAGGAGGTGGTAAATTTGACAAAGAAAATTTTTAGAGGAATTCTTACGTTAGTAGGGTTGCTACTAGGAGCAGCGATGTCAGAGCTAATGTTAAGAAGTAGTTATTTTGTTCATAATGATTATACAAACAATAGTTTTATAAAGGTAATTTCTTATATCATACTTTCTTTAATTTTTGGAATCATATTTTTTATTATATCCCCATTTTGTTATAGAGCTTTAAAAAAGTTAATTGACTCAATAGAAAAAAGTATAGGGCGATTAAGTGGAAGTGAAATTATATTCGGGGCAGCAGGAGCATTTATAGGACTAATAATAGCTACAATAATAGTATTACCGATAACTAGTTTGTTAAATGGATTAAGTCAAACAATAGGTTCAATAATAGCGCCAATTATTTATTTAGTAGCTAACTTAGTTGCTGTTATAATAGGTGTAGATATATCAGTTAAAAGAAAAGATGAAATAATAACATTTTTTCAAAACTTTAAAAAGACTACATCAAAAGAGAAAAAGACAAAAACAACAAAAGGAAAGCTATCTAAAGTTTTAGATACATCAGTAATAATAGATGGAAGAATATTTGATCTTTGTAAAACTGGATTTATAGAAGGAACTCTTGTAATACCTAGTTTTGTACTAGATGAATTAAGACATGTTTCAGATTGTTCAGATTCTCTTAAAAGAATAAGAGGGAGAAGAGGATTAGATATACTTAATAAAATTCAAAAAGAATTAGATATGGAAGTTGAAATATGGGAAGGAGATTTCCCAGAAATAAATGAAGTTGATAGTAAGTTATTAAAACTTGCACAAAAGTTAGGTGGAAAGGTACTTACTAATGATTACAATTTAAATAAGGTAGCAGAAGTTCAAGGTGTACCTGTATTAAATATAAATGAATTAGCCAATGCTATTAAGCCTGTAGTTTTACCAGGAGAAGAAATGACTATAACAATAGTTAAAGATGGTAAAGAATCAGGTCAAGGGGTTGCATATTTAGATGATGGAACTATGATAGTAGTAGAAGGCGGAAAAAAATACATGGGTGAAACCATAGTAGTAGATGTAACATCAGTTTTACAAACTGCTGCTGGAAGAATGATATTTGCGAAAAAGAAGGATTAATAGATGAAAAATATAGCAATTATATTAGCTGGAGGTAAGGGCAAAAGAATGGGAGCTGATATAAGTAAGCAATTTCTTACTGTAAATGGCAAACCTATAATTTGTTATACTATAGAAGCTTTTCAAAAATCAGAACTAATAGATGAAATAATAGTAGTATTGCCTAAAGATGAAATTGATTATTTCAATAAAGAAATTTTAGGTAAGTATGATTTAAATATTTCAATGATAGTTGAAGGTGGAAAAGAAAGACAAGATTCTGTATATAATGCCTTACAATCTATTGAAAATTGTAATATTGTTTTAATACATGATGGAGCTAGACCGTTAGTAAGTAAAGAAATTATAGAAAAGGGTATTTCTTATGCTAAACTATATTCAGCAGCAGCACCTGGGGTAATGCCTAAGGATACTATAAAAGTAATTAATAGTGAAAGAATATCAAAGGAAACTTTAGTAAGAAGTAATCTTGTTGCAGTTCAAACACCACAATGTTTTAAATATTCTCTAATAAAGGAATGTCATAACAAAATAAAAGAGAATAACATAGAAGTAACAGATGATACTATGGTAGTTGAAACATATGGTAATGAGGTTTATATTTATGAAGGATCCTATGAAAATATAAAAGTTACAACAAAGGAAGATTTAATTTTAGTTAAAGCGTTATTATAAAATTAGATTGACATTGAATTATTGACATGAACAATGTAAACATATATAATATAAAAAAGTTAAAAGTAAATAATAAGCAATGATGAAGATTAGTAGAAACGCCATATACAGAGATAAAATCCTAGGTTGAGAGATTTTTTACAAGTTTTGAACCTACTTCGGAGCTATAGAAAACTATCGGTTTTATACCGTTATCATGAATTAGAGTACAAATTTAGGTGGTACCGCGATATACACTCGCCCTAATATATTTAGGGCGAGTTTTTTATTTTATTATTTGAATTAAGAATTAATTTCATTTTAAATGATGAGGAGGAAAACTAATATGAAAATGTCTAATATGATTATAGCAACTTTAAGAGAAGTTCCAGCTGAAGCCGAAATAGAAAGTCATAAGTTAATGTTAAGAGCAGGTCTTATGAAGAAAATGGCAGCAGGAGTATATAACTATATGCCAATGGGACTTAAAGCTCTTAAAAAGGTTGAAGATATAATAAGAGAAGAAATGGATAATGCAGGAGCACAAGAACTTTTATGTTCAGCTGTTATACCATCAGAACTTTGGAAAGAATCAGGAAGATGGGATGCTTACGGACAAGAAATGTTCAGAGTAACTGATAGAAATAGCAGAGAATTCTGTTTAGGACCAACACATGAAGAGGTGTTCACTGATATAGTAAGAACAACTATAAAGTCATATAAACAAGTTCCATTAAACTTATACCAAATTCAAACTAAGTACAGAGATGAGAGAAGACCAAGATTTGGAGTAATGAGATCAAGAGAATTTATAATGAAAGATGCATACAGCTTTGATACTAATCAAGAAGGTTTAGATGTAGCTTATGATAAAATGCATGATGCTTATGTAAACATATTTAATAGATGTGGTTTAGATGCTAAATGTGTAGAAGCTGACTCTGGTGCTATAGGAGGATCAAATTCTGCTGAATTTATGGTTAAATCAGAAGTTGGAGAAGATGATATAGTATTCTGTACATCTTGTGATTATGCAGCTAATATAGAAAAGGCAGAATCAACAGCAGAAATAGCTGAGAAAGAAGAATTATTACCTCTTGAAAAAATAGAAACACCAAATGAAAAAACTATAGAAGATGTTGTTAAATTACTTGGAGTTTCTCCAAAGAAAACTGCTAAAACTATAGTCTTCAGATATGATGATGATAAACTTGTAGTTGTAGTAGTAAGAGGAGATAGAGAAATAAATGAAGTAAAGGTAAGTAATGCTGTTAATGCAACTACAGATTTAGAAATGGCTAGTGAAGCAGAAGTTAGAGCAATTTTCAATGCTGGATTCGGTTCATTAGGTCCTGTAGGAATGAAAGAATGTACTTTATTAATTGATGAAGAAGTAGCTAAAGCATTTAATATAGTTGTAGGTGCTAATGAAGATGGATTCCACTATAAAAATGTTAACTTTGGAAGAGACTTTGAAGGTACAGTAGGGGATTATAGAAACATAACTGAAGGAGAAAAATGTCCACATTGTGGAGGAACAGTTACTATATCAAGAGGAACAGAAGTTGGTCATATATTTAAATTAGGAACTAAGTACTCAGAATCAATGGGAGCAACATTTATAGATGAAGATGGAAAATCAAAGCCATTCTTAATGGGTTGTTATGGAATAGGAGTAACAAGAACTTTAGCATCAATAATAGAACAACATAATGATGAAAATGGTATAATATGGCCAATGGAAGTAGCTCCATATCATGTTGTTGTAATACCAGCAAACTCAAAAAATGAGGAACAAATGAAAGTAGCTGAAGAAATATACAATAAATTAAAAGCTATGAAACTTGATGTACTATTAGATGATAGAAATGAAAGAGCTGGAGTTAAATTTAAAGATGCTGACTTAATGGGAGTTCCAATGAGAATAACTGTTGGTAAAAAAGTATCAGAGGGCGAAGTTGAATTTAAATTAAGAAGTAACTCAGAAGTGGAAACACTTTCAATAGAAGATGTTTATAATAAAGTAGAATCAGAATATAGAAAATAAAAAAGTTATTTAGTTATTAATTTAAATGATGTATAATAACAAAACAGTATAGAATTAGGAGGATTTTTTAATCCTCCTAGTTAAAGTTATAAAAATATAAGGAGGTTTAAATATGAAAATATATAATACTCTTACAAGACAAAAGGAGGAGTTCAAACCTATAACTCCAGGAGAAGTTAAAATGTATGTTTGTGGACCAACAGTATACAATTACTTTCATATAGGGAATGGAAGAACTTTTATTGCTTTTGATACAATAAGAAGATATTTAGAATACAGAGGATACAAAGTAACATTCATTCAAAACTTTACTGACATAGATGATAAAATGATAAATAAGGCTAATGAAGAAGGTTGCACTGTAAAAGAACTTGGTGATAGATATATTAGTGAATATTATAAAGATGCAGATGCTTTAAATATAGAAAGAGCATCAACTAATCCAAGAGCTACAGAATATATAGAAGAAATTATTGATTTCGTTAATGGGCTTGTAGATAAGGGATATGCCTATGAAGTTAATGGGGATGTGTATTTCTCTACTAAAAAGTTCGAAAATTATGGAAAACTTTCAGGCCAAAACATAGAAGATTTACAATCAGGCGCAAGAATTAAGGTTGATGAGAGAAAAAATGACCCTCTTGATTTTGCAATTTGGAAATCTCAAAAGCCAGGAGAACCTGCTTGGAAAAGTCCATGGGGAATGGGAAGACCTGGATGGCATATTGAATGCTCATGCATGGCTAAAAAGTTACTTGGTGAAACAATAGACATTCATGCTGGTGGAGCTGATTTAGCTTTCCCACATCATGAAAATGAAGTGGCTCAAAGTGAGGCTTTAACAGGAAAACAATTCGCTAACTATTGGATGCATTCAGCTTTTGTAAATGTTAATAATCAAAAAATGTCCAAATCATTAAGCAACTTCTTTACAGCAAGAGAAATATTAGAAAAGTATGATGTTGATGTTATAAGATTTTTAATGCTTTCAGCCCATTACAGACAGCCTGTTAACTTTAGTATGGAATTATTAGATTCAGCTAAAGCTTCAGTAGAAAGATTATATAACTGCGTAAGTAATATAGAAAATCTATTAGATGAAACAACTGTAGAGACTATGACTGAAGCAGAAGCAGAATTCTTAAAGAGTTTAAATAAACATAAAGAAAAGTATATAGAAAAAATGGATGATGACTTTAATACAGCTGACGCTATAACAGCTATGTTTGATTTAGCTAAAGATATAAATTCAAACTTAAATGCAGAGTCATCAAAAGAAGTACTAAATGGTGCTTTGAGTTTAATAAGAGAACTTGGAGCTCCACTCGGTATAATTCAAAAATCAACCAAAGTTAGTTTAGAAGATGAAATAGAAGAGCTTATTAGACAAAGACAAGAAGCTAGAAAAAATAGAGATTTTGCTATGGCGGATAAAATAAGAGATGATTTAAAAGCAAGAGGCATCGTTCTTGAAGATACTCCACAAGGAGTAAGATGGAAAAAGCTTTAATAAAAAATATTAAGGCTTAAGTTAAGATGTAATAAAGCAAATTGAAAGAAAAAATAGATTTAGGATGTAACATTATAAAATTTTATTGTTACATCTTATTTTTTAGAATGATTTATTGTTGCATATATAGTAAAATAATAGTTAATCATTAAGAAAAATATATAAATTTAAATTAACTTAATTTATGCTTATCACTATATTTAGATGTAAGCTATTTATGTAGTGATAAAAATGAGATAAGTTATTCTTTATGTTTAGGAGAAGGTTATGATAGATAAAATATTACTTAAAGAATATACCAAGGAAGAAGCAAGGATGCTTAATCCATTACAATTAGCATTTATAGGTGATGCTATTTATGAGATTTTTGTTAGAACTTATATTTTAGATAATAATAAGGAGCTGTCAGCACATAAGCTTCATGTAAAAACAGTAACTTATGTAAAAGCACAGGGACAAAGTGACATAATTAAAAAAATAGAAGAGAAGCTAACAGAAGAAGAAATGTATATTTTTAAAAGAGGAAGAAATACAAAATCAGCAACAGTCCCTAAAAATGCAAATGTAAGAGACTATAGATCTGCTACTGGATTTGAAGCTTTAGTTGGTTATCTATACTTAACTAATCAAATAGAAAGATTAAAAGAATTATTTAAAATAGGAATAATAGATGGAGAGGAGTAAAAGATGGCATTAAAAGTTAAATTATTGCAATATACACCAGAACCTGAAAAATTAATATCAGCTGCTGCAAAATTATGTTATAGTTCATCTGGAGTAGATGATATAATGGAGAATCTAACAGAAGAGGGGGTGGAAAAATTCTTAAATATGCTTATGTCATTTGGACATCAATCACCAATAGAGCATGTTAGCTTTACTTTCGGTGTAGAAGGTGTTTCAAGAAGTTTAACACATCAATTAGTTAGACATAGATTAGCAAGTTATTCACAACAATCCCAAAGATATGTTAAGCTAGAGCAGTTTGAATATATAATACCACCAGCTATAGAGAATGATGAAGTTGCAAAGGAATTATTTATAAAGTCAATGGAAGAATCTCAAAAGAGCTATGATGAAATAGTTCATAGATTAAAATTGAAATATATAGAAAATGGAATGAAAGAAAAAGCAGCTGAAAAGAAAGCCATTGAAGATGCTAGATATGTCTTTCCAAATGCTTGTGAGACTAAAATAGTATTCACAATGAATGCTAGAACTCTTTTAAACTTTTTCCATCATAGATGTTGTGATAGAGCACAGTGGGAAATAAGAGAAATGGCTAACGAAATGGTTAAGCAAGTTAAAGAAGTTGCTCCAATTTTATTCAAAGCTGCTGGACCTAGTTGTGTAGCAGGACCATGTCCAGAGGGAGCTATGTGCTGTGGAAAAGTACAAGAGATGAGAGAGTTATATTTAAAAAATAAATTATAAAAAGAAAAGAGGATAAAAATGACTAAGTCAGAAAATAAAATGAGACAAATGAGAAAATTCCAAAAGGAACAAGAGGCTTATGAAAGAAGAGCTAGATATGAGGCTAGAAAGCAAGCTAGAGAAGAAGCTATGCAACATCAGTATAAAAATGATGGAGCAGTAGAAAAAGTATCAAACAGAGAAGATTTAGTTGAAGGAAGAAATGCTGTAATAGAATTACTTAAATCAGATAGAACTGTTGAACAAATATTTATTGCATCAGGTAAAATAGAAGGATCAATAAAGAAAATTATAGCTTTAGCCAAAGAAAAAGATGTAGTGTTAAAAGAAGTAGATAGAAAAAAGTTAGACTTTATGAGTGAAACAGGTGCGCATCAAGGTGTAATAGCACAGATAACTCCATTTAAATATAGTAGTGTTGATGATATATTAAATTATGCTCAAGAAAAGGGAGAAAAACCATTTATAGTTATATTAGATGAGTTAGAAGATCCACATAACTTAGGTTCAATTGTTAGAACAGCAGAATTATCAGGTGTTCATGGAATTATAATACCAAAAAGAAGAAATGTTGGAGTAACAGGAACTGTCTATAAAGCATCTGTTGGAGCTATTGAATATATGAAAATAGCTAAGGTAACAAACATAAATGCTGAATTAGATAGATTAAAAGAAGAAGGCATATGGATATATGGAGCAGATATAAACGGTGAAGATTATAGTTACAACACAGACTTCTCAGGAGCATGTGCTTTAATTATTGGTAATGAAGGCAAAGGAATGTCACCATTAACAAAGAAAAAATGTGACAAACTAGTAAAGATTCCTATGGTTGGAAAAATAAACTCTTTAAATGCATCAGTAGCAGGTGGTATAATGATGTATGAAATATTGAAGTCAAGGATAATAAAGTAGAAAAAGAGTGATTAACAATGAAAATTGTTTTTATAGATGGTTATAATGTTATTAATAGTTGGCCTAATCTTAAAGAAACTGCTAAAAGTAATCAATTAGAGTTAGGTAGAAATAAGTTAATAGAAATAATAGAGAATTATTCATCTTTCAATCATTGTAGAGTATTTATTGTTTTTGATGCTCATAAGGTCCATGGAACAATTGAAAAAGAAGAGATTTTAGGGAAAAATAAACAAATAAGTGTTATTTACACCAAAAGTGGTGAAACAGCTGATTCTTATATTGAACGAATGGTAAATGAATTTGGGAAAAGATTCGATGTAATGGTAGTTACATCAGACAATTTAGAGCAACAAACTATTTTTCAAAGAGGTGCCACTCGAATGAATTCGTTGGAATTTTATCATGAAGTATTAAATATAGAAAAGCAGATAAAAGAAAAAACAAGAAAAAGTTCACAGGGAAAAAAACTTTTGCTTGGAGATAACATAGATGACAGGGTAGCAGAAGTTTTAGATAATTTGAGAAAAGGCAATATATAAGTTTATATTAAAGATTTCAATAAATATTACGTATATAAATATATAATGTTTATCTTTCATAATTAATAAGGTTAAAAGGGGGGATGTATGTTGAGTAACAGTAATGCAATTATTTTAGAAGAAAAAGATTTTGCAAATAAAACTGAAGAAGAAATTGTTGCAGAAGCAAAAGAAGGAAATTCTTTAGCTCAGGAAATTATAATAAATAAATATGAAGCTTTCATAAGAGGAAAATCGAGATCTTATTTTTTAATAGGAGCAGATAAAGAAGATATATATCAAGAGGGTATGATAGGTCTTTATAAAGCAATACGAGATTTCAAAAATGAAAAAGAAACTTCATTTAAAGCCTTTGCGGAATTATGCATAACAAGACAGATAATTACAGCTATAAAAACTGCTACTAGACAAAAACATATCCCTTTAAATACATATGTGTCTTTAAATAAACCTATATATGAAGATGAGTCAGAAAGAACCCTGTTAGACGTTATAGTAGGATTAAAGATTACAAATCCTGAGGATGTTGTTATAAGTAAAGAAGAAGTAGCAAATATTGAGCTCAAAATGAGTAAGGTTTTGTCAGGACTTGAACTAGAGGTTTTGAACTCTTATTTAGACGGTAAAAGCTATCAAGAAATAGCTGTAGACTTAGATAGAGAGGCGAAATCTATAGATAATGCTCTGCAAAGAGTAAAAAGAAAATTAGAAAAATCTTTAAGTAAAAAAAATAGCAAATAGTTTATTTAAAATCATTGACAAAAAGTTTTATTAGTAGTAAACTTTTTATGGTATATAAATAGATTTTAAGCTATTAAGTTGCTCACGTGGCTCAGTCGGTAGAGCGTCGCCTTGGTAAGGCGGAGGCCGTCGGTTCAAGTCCGATCGTGAGCTCCAAAAAATGTAAAATATAAAACGCTAGGCAAAGTTTATTTAATTAAAGGAGGAATTACGATGTCAAAGGCAAAATTCGAAAGAAGTAAACCACACGTAAATATTGGAACAATCGGTCACGTAGACCACGGTAAAACTACATTAACAGCTGCTATAACAAGTGTATTAGCAACTCAAGGTGGAGCTGAAGCTTTCAAATATGATGAAATAGATAAAGCACCAGAAGAAAAAGAAAGAGGAATCACAATCAACAGTGCTCACGTTGAATACGAAACAGCAAACAGACACTACGCTCACGTAGACTGTCCAGGACACGCTGACTACGTTAAGAACATGATCACAGGAGCTGCTCAAATGGACGGAGCTATATTAGTATGTTCAGCTGCAGACGGCCCAATGCCTCAAACAAGAGAGCACATCCTATTAGCATCAAGAGTTGGAGTTGACTACATCGTAGTATTCTTAAACAAAGCTGATATGGTTGACGACGAAGAATTATTAGAATTAGTTGAAATGGAAGTAAGAGAGTTATTAAACGAGTACAACTTCCCAGGAGACGATATCCCAGTAATAAAAGGATCAGCTTTAAGAGCTTTAGAAAACCCAGCAGATGCAGAAGCAACAGCTTGTATCAATGAGTTAATGGAAGCAGTAGATAGCTACATCCCAACACCAGAAAGAGCTACAGATAAAGCATTCTTAATGCCTGTAGAAGATGTATTTACAATCACTGGTAGAGGAACAGTTGCAACAGGAAGAGTTGAAAGCGGAGTTCTTCACGTATCAGACGAAGTAGAAATCGTTGGATTAAAAGAAGAAAGCAGAAAAGTAGTAATCACAGGAATAGAAATGTTCAGAAAATTACTAGATGAAGCACAAGCTGGAGACAACATAGGAGCATTATTAAGAGGTGTTCAAAGAGACGAGATCGAAAGAGGTCAAGTTTTAGCAAAAGTTGGATCAATCAAACCACATACAAAATTCGTAGGTCAAGTATACGTACTTAAAAAAGAAGAAGGTGGAAGACATACTCCATTCTTCGATGGATATAGACCACAATTCTACTTCAGAACAACTGACGTAACAGGATCAATAAAATTACCAGAAGGAATGGAAATGGTAATGCCAGGAGATCACATCGATATGGACGTTGAATTAATTCACCCAGTAGCTATGGATGAAGGATTAAGATTCGCGATCAGAGAAGGTGGAAGAACTGTAGGATCAGGAGTTGTTACTAAGGTAGCAGAATAATATATCTGATTAATTACAGGTAATGACTATTGCATAAAATGAATGAAGGACTGGGTTCATAACCTAGTCCTTTACATAGTCAAGATTTGTTGACATGATTACAGTTTTATGATAGTGTTATAATGCAATAAAATCAAAGTTAATAAAGCTTTTTAAGCTTTATATATAGGAAAACTGGAGGTGCTGAACGTGAGAGTAAAAGTAACTTTAGCATGTACTGAATGCAAGCAAAGAAATTACAACTCAATGAAGAATAAGAAAAATGATCCTAACAGAATCGAAATGAACAAATATTGCAAATTCTGTAAGAAACATACTCTTCATAGAGAAACTAAGTAGTAAAACATTACTCATAGGGTGTTAAGGATGTGAAATAAATGGCTGCAAATGATAGATCAAAGGATTCTACAAAAGCAGTAGGTCCTATTAGATTTCTTAGAGAGGTTAAGGCAGAAGTTAAAAAAATAACTTGGCCTTCTAAAGAAGAAACTAAAAAATCCATAGCTGCAGTTATAGCCATAGCTATTGCGGTTTCGGTTTTAGTAGGTGTTGTAGATTTTGTGTTTAAAAACCTCTTTGAATTTATATTCAAACTTTAAGAAAAAAAGGGAGGTTTGAAGGCCTTAGTGCGCCTGAAAATTAATATGAGTGAAGAAGCAAAATGGTACGTAGTACACACTTATTCTGGTTATGAAAATAAGGTGAAAGCAACTATTGAGAAAACAATAGAAAACAGAAACTTACAACATTTAATTCCTAATATGCAAATTCCTATGGAAGAATGCATGGAGGAAAAAGATGGTAAGATGAAGGTTACCTACAAAAAGAAATTCCCAGGATATGTATTAATTAAAATGGTTATGACAGATGACTCTTGGTATGTTGTAAGAAACACAAGAGGAGTTACTGGGTTCGTAGGACCTGGATCAAAACCAGTTCCTCTTACCGATGAAGAGATTGAAACTATGGGAGTTCAAGATGCTCTTGTAGAGGTAGACTTGGAGGTAGGAGAATCAGTTAAGGTTATTTCTGGAGCAATAAGCGGATTTATGGCAACTATCCAAGAAATATACCCTGAAAAAAATAAGGTGAAAGCCTTAGTTGATATGTTCGGAAGAGAAACTCTTGCCGAGCTTGATTTTAATCAAGTAGAAAAAATAGATTAAAAAATCAGACTAACGTCTTAATCAAGTGGGAGGGCGTAAGTCCGAAATTACCACAGTATAGGAGGAAAATACTCATGGCTAAGAAAGTAACAGGAATGATAAAACTTCAACTTCCTGCAGGGAAAGCGACACCAGCACCACCAGTAGGACCAGCTTTAGGTCAACATGGTGTAAACATCATGGGATTCTGTAAAGAATTTAATGCAAAAACTTCAAATCAAGCTGGATTAATAATACCAGTTGTAATAACTGTATATCAAGACAGATCATTTAGTTTTATACTAAAAACACCACCAGCTGCTGTTTTAATTAAGAAAGAATTAGGACTTCAAAGCGGATCAGGTGTTCCAAACAGAACTAAAGTAGGAAGCTTAACTAAAGAACAAGTTAAGAAAATAGCTGAAACAAAAATGCCAGACTTAAATGCAGCAAGCATCGAATCAGCAATGAAAATGATCGAAGGTACTGCAAGAAGTATGGGAGTTACTATAACAGAGTAATAATAATTTACAGAATCGGTGGGAGGTCAAGGCCGTTAATACCACAAAGGAGGATTAATAATGGGAAAAAAATATGTTGAAAGTGCAAAATTAGTTGATAAAAATGCATTATATACTCCAGCAGAAGCATTAGAACTTGCTGTAAAAACTGCAAAAGCTAAATTCGATGAAACTATCGAATTACATGTAAGATTAGGAGTAGACCCAAGACATGCTGACCAACAAGTAAGAGGTGCAGTAGTACTTCCACACGGAACAGGTAAAACTGTAAGAGTTTTAGTGTTCGCTAAAGGTGATAAAGCTAACGAAGCTAAAGAAGCTGGAGCTGATTACGTTGGAGCAGAAGATTTACTACAAAAAATCCAAGGTGAAAACTGGTTTGATTTTGATGTAGTAGTTGCAACACCAGATATGATGGGTATCGTTGGTAGATTAGGTAGAGTTTTAGGACCTAAAGGATTAATGCCAAACCCAAAATCAGGTACAGTAACATTTGATGTAGCTAATGCTATATCAGAAATAAAAGCAGGTAAAGTTGAATATAGAGTTGATAAAACTGCTATAGTTCACTGCCCAATTGGTAAAAAATCATTTGGAGAAGAAAAATTAGTTGAAAACTTCAAAACATTAATGGATGCTATAGTAAAAGCTAAACCAGCTGCTGCTAAAGGACAATACATTAAGTCAGTTTCAGTTTCTGCTACAATGGGACCTGGAGCTAGAATCAACCCAACAAAAGTTTTAGATTAATTTTTATAAAAAAGCTTGACACAAGAGAATTATGTTATTATAATAAATCTTGTTGAAAAAGTGAATAAAAGTTTCCGTAGACAGTAGGTGCTCAAGCATAACGTAAACAACCTACCGAGGGATTTTGAGATATATATCTATGAAGTCTTCCTCTGTCTACGGGAAGACTTTTCTTAATATATAAAGCAGTTTTTAACTGTGAGGAGGTGGACACAGTGAACAAGAATAGACAACTAAAAGAAGCTAAAGTTGCTGAAATCAAAGAAAAAATGGAAAAAGCACAAGCTGTTGTACTTACAAACTATCAAGGTTTAACTGTAGAACAAGATACAGAATTAAGAAAGAACCTAAGAGAAGCTGGTATAGAATACAAAGTATACAAAAATACTTTAGTAACATTAGCAGCTAAAGAATTAGGACACGAAGGAATCATAGAATACTTAGAAGGACCAGTTTCAATAGCATTCGGTTACGAAGATGCTACTGCTCCAGCTAGAGTACTTAATAACTTCGCTAAAGACCACAAAGCTTTAGAATTAAAAGCTGGTATAGTAGACGGAATAGTTTACGATCAAGACATGATCAAGAAAATTGCAGATATCCCTTCAAAAGAGGTTCTTATCGCAAAACTTCTTGGAAGCATCAAGTCTCCATTATCAAACCTTGCATACTTATTAAATGCAATTAAAGATAAAAAAGAGGCAGAAACTGCTGAATAATTAGTAAATAAAAATAATAAAAATATGAGAAATATTTTCGGAGGTGCGAAAAAATGACAAAAGAACAAATCATAGAAGCTATCAAAGGTATGACTGTTTTAGAATTAAACGAATTAGTAACTGCTTGTGAAGAAGAGTTTGGAGTAAGCGCTGCTGCTCCTGTAGCTGTTGCAGGTGCTGCTGTTGCAGGTGGAGCTGCTGAAGAAAAATCAGAGTTCGACGTAGTATTAACTAACGCTGGAGCTAACAAAATCAAAGTAATCAAAGTTGTTAGAGAAATAACTGGATTAGGATTAAAAGAAGCTAAAGAAATAGTTGATGGAGCTCCAAAAACTATTAAAGAAGGCGTAGCTAAAGAAGAAGCTGAAGACATGAAAGCTAAATTAGCTGAAGTTGGAGCTGAAATAGAATTAAAATAATTTAAAATTATTTTAATCTTTGAAATTAAAAATAAAAGAGGTACTTTAAAGTGCCTCTTTTTTTTCTAAAATATTCTTAAAATAAATTTAAATAGGTTAGTTGACAGGAAGCTATACCTATGGTACTATAATTTAATGTATTATTCATTATGAATAAGTATATTCTATAGAAAATTTTTGAATAAAATAAGAAAATATGGATATACTAAAAAGATGATATTGTATGCAGTCCGAAAGTGAAAAAGTCCTTAGGGAAAGTGCGCTTTTGGTTATTTTAGTTTATACGAGGGGTGAATATTGATGGTACATCCTGTCCAAGTTGGAAAAAGAACGAGAATGAGCTTTGCTAAAGTTAAAGATGTAGCTGAAATGCCAAATTTAATAGAAGTTCAGCTAGACTCTTACAAATGGTTTTTAGAAGCTGGTTTACAAGAGGTTTTTAATGATATTAATCCTATTGCAAACTTTACTGGAAACCTAGTTTTAGAGTTTGTCGGTTATAATCTTGATATGGAAAATATCAAGTATACAGTAGAAGAGTGTAAAGAAAGAGATTCTACTTATGCAGCACCATTAAAAGTGACTGTAAGATTACAGAACGAAGAAACAGGAGAAATAAAAGAACAAGAGGTATTTATGGGAGACTTCCCATTAATGACTGAACAAGGAACGTTCATAATAAATGGAGCCGAAAGAGTTATTGTTTCTCAGTTAGTAAGATCACCTGGTGTTTATTACAACTATTCAGTTGATAAAACAGGTAAAAAATTATTCTCCTCAACTGTTATTCCTAACAGAGGTGCATGGTTAGAATATGAAACAGATTCTAACGATATAATATATGTAAGAATCGATAAGACAAGAAAACTTCCTATAAGTATTTTAGCTAGAGCTATGGGCTTTGGAAGTGATCAAGAATTATTAGATTACTTTGGAGAAGAAGAAAGATTAAAAGCTAGTATAGAAAAAGACAATACGAAGACAAGAGAAGAAGCTTTACTTGAAATCTATAAAAGACTAAGACCAGGTGAACCACCTACAGTTGAAAGTGCGATTTCATTAATAGATTCTTTATTCTTCGATGCAAAAAGATATGATTTATCAAAAGTTGGTAGATATAAATTTAACAAAAAATTAGCTATAAATTTAAGAATAGCTAACAAAATTTCAGCTGAAGATATAGTTGACCCATCTACAGGAGAAATCTTAGTAGCTAAAGGTGAAAAAATATCAAGAGTAAAAGCTGAAGAAATACAAAATCTAGGAATAAATTCAGTAGATGTTTTAGTAGAAGACAGAGTTATCAGAGTAATTGGTAACCATTTTGTTGACCTTGCTAAACATGTAAACTTTGATGTAGAAGAGCTTAGTATAAAAGAAGCAGTTCACTACCCTACATTAAAAGAAATCTTAGATAGCTGTTCATCAGATGAAGAGATTAAAGAAGAAATTAAAAAGAACATAAACAAACTTATACCAAAGCATATAATCAAAGATGATATATTTGCAACAATAAGTTACGAAATGGGCTTAGCTTATGGTATTGGTGTTGTTGATGATATAGACCACTTAGGAAATAGAAGACTAAGAAGTGTTGGTGAGCTTCTTCAAAATCAATTTAGAATTGGTTTATCAAGAATGGAAAGAGTAGTTAAAGAAAGAATGACTATTCAAGACCAAGAAGCAATTACACCACAACAATTAATTAACATAAGACCAGTAGCCGCAGCTATTAAAGAATTCTTCGGAAGTTCACAATTATCACAATTCATGGATCAAACTAATCCACTTTCAGAATTAACTCATAAGAGAAGATTATCAGCCTTAGGACCAGGAGGTCTTTCAAGAGAAAGAGCTGGTTTCGAAGTAAGAGACGTTCACCATTCTCACTATGGAAGAATGTGTCCTATAGAAACACCAGAGGGACCAAACATAGGGCTTATAAACTCATTAGCAACTTATGCTAGAGTAAATGAATATGGATTCATAGAAACACCATATAGAATTGTAGATAAAGAAACAGGTATTGTAACTAAAGAAATTAGATACTTTACAGCAGATGAAGAAGATCAATACCTTGTAGCTAAGGCTAATGAGCCTATAGATGAAGAAGGTAGATTTATTGACTCTAAGGTAACTGTAAGAGCTCAAGATGAAGTTTTAATAGTACCTAAAGAAGATGTTGATTTAATGGATGTATCTCCAAGACAATTAGTATCAGTAGCAACAGCTATGATACCATTCTTAGAGAACGACGACGCATCAAGAGCACTTATGGGATCAAACATGCAACGTCAAGCAGTTCCATTATTAAAACCACAAGCTCCAATAGTTGGTACTGGAATAGAGTACAGAGCAGCTGTTGACTCAGGAGTTTTACCAAAAGCTAAAAATGCTGGTGTAGTTAGTTATGTAAGTGCTAACGAAGTTAGAATAACTAGAGATTCAGATGGTGGTACAGATGTATACAGACTTCTTAAATTCAAGAGAAGTAACCAAGGTACATGTATAAACCAAAGACCAATAGTTGATAAAGGTGAAAAAGTAGTTAAAGGTCAAGTTTTATCTGATGGACCATCAACTGATTTAGGAGAAATAGCTTTAGGTAAAAACATCAGAATGGGATTCATTACTTGGGAAGGATATAACTACGAGGATGCTATGCTAATTTCAGAAGAATTAGTTAGAGAAGACGTATTTACATCAATCCATATAGAAGAGTATGAATGTGAAGCTAGAGATACTAAATTAGGACCAGAAGAAATAACAAGAGATATTCCAAACGTAAGTGAAGATACTCTTAAAGATATAGATGAAAGAGGTATCATAAGAATTGGTGCCGAAGTAAGATCAGGAGATATCTTAGTTGGTAAAGTAACACCAAAAGGAGAAACTGAACTTACTGCTGAAGAAAGATTACTTAGAGCTATATTCGGAGAGAAAGCTAGAGAAGTTAGAGATACTTCATTAAGAGTTCCTCACGGAGAAGCTGGTATTATAGTAGATGTAAAAGTATTTACTAGAGAAAATGGAGATGAACTTCCACCAGGAGTTAATGAGCTTGTAAGATGTTATATAGCTCAAAAGAGAAAAATCTCTGTTGGAGATAAGATGGCAGGACGTCACGGTAATAAAGGGGTTATCTCAAGAGTATTACCAGAAGAAGATATGCCATTCTTACCAGATGGTAGACCACTTCAAATCTGCTTAAACCCACTAGGGGTTCCATCACGTATGAACATCGGTCAGGTTCTTGAAGTCCATTTAGGTTGGGCTGCAAGTGCATTAGGATGGCATATTGCTACTCCAGTATTTGATGGTGCTACTGAAGAAGATATCGAAAAGCACTTAGAAGAAGCTGGATATAATGCAGATGGTAAAACAGTATTAAGAGACGGAAGAACTGGTGAAGAGTTCGATAGCCGTGTAACAGTTGGTATAATGTATATCTTAAAACTTGCTCACTTAGTAGATGATAAGATACATGCTAGATCAACAGGTCCTTACTCATTAGTTACTCAACAACCACTTGGAGGTAAAGCTCAATTCGGTGGTCAAAGATTTGGTGAGATGGAGGTTTGGGCATTAGAAGCATACGGTGCTGCTCATACACTTCAAGAAATCTTAACAGTAAAATCAGATGACGTTGTAGGAAGAGTTAAGACTTACGAAGCTATTGTAAAGGGTGAAAATATACCTGAACCAGGTGTTCCAGAATCATTTAAGGTTCTTATTAAAGAACTTCAAGCTTTATGCTTAGATGTTAAAGTCTTAAATGACTCACACGAAGAAGTTACTTTAAAAGAAATTTCTGAAGAAATATTAGATGACTTAGAAGTAAATATGGAAGGAACAGAAGATTCTTTACCAGTAGAAACAGCTAATGAAGATGGATACATTGATAATGTAGAAGTTGAAGCTGAAGAAGAAGATGTAGATTATGAAAATTTAGACCTAGAAGACTTCAATACTGATTTAGAATTAGATGATTTCGAAGAGTAATTATATATATTGGGTTAATCCTACTAACCCAAACCTAGTAGGAGCTAAAAAAAAAATATTCCTCTACTAAATTTAGTAGAGGAATATTAATCTATTAATACATTAATATGAAGGGAGGATACACCCTTGTTTGAATTAAATAATTTTGATGCTTTACAAATAGGGCTAGCATCTCCAGGGCAAATTAGAGAATGGTCTAGAGGTGAGGTAAAAAAACCTGAAACAATTAACTATAGAACATTAAAACCAGAAAGAGATGGTCTTTTCTGTGAAAGAATATTTGGACCAATGAAGGACTGGGAATGTCACTGTGGAAAGTATAAAAGAGTAAGATATAAAGGTGTAGTTTGTGATAGATGTGGAGTTGAAGTCACAAAATCTAAAGTAAGAAGAGAGAGAATGGGACATATAGAATTAGCAGCTCCTGTATCTCATATATGGTACTTTAAAGGTATCCCATCAAGAATGGGATTAATCCTTGATATGTCACCAAGATCATTGGAAAAAGTTTTATACTTTGCTTCTTATGTTGTAATAGATCCTAGAGAAACTGGATTATTAAAGAAACAACTATTAAATGAAAAAGAGTATAGAGAAGCTTGTGATAAATACGGTGAAGAAAGCTTTGAAGCAGCTATGGGTGCTGAAGCTGTTAAATCTCTTTTAGCTGAAATTGAATTAGAAAGATTATCAGTTGAATTAAAAGAAGAATTAAAGCAAAGTACTGGCCAAAAGAAAGTAAGAATAGTTAGAAGACTTGAAGTTGTAGAATCATTCAGAAAGTCTGGTAATAAACCAGAATGGATGATAGTAGATGTAATACCTGTAATACCACCAGATTTAAGACCAATGGTTCAATTAGATGGTGGAAGATTTGCGACTTCAGACTTAAATGACTTATATAGAAGAGTTATAAACAGAAATAACAGACTTAAAAAGTTATTAGATCTTGGAGCTCCTGATATAATCGTAAGAAATGAAAAAAGAATGCTTCAAGAAGCTGTTGATGCTCTTATAGATAATGGTAGAAGAGGAAGACCAGTAACAGGTCCAGGAAACAGACCTCTTAAATCATTATCAGATATGCTTAAAGGTAAGCAAGGAAGATTCAGACAAAACCTTCTTGGTAAGAGGGTTGACTATTCAGGAAGATCAGTTATCGTTGTTGGACCTGAATTAAAAATGTATCAATGTGGTCTTCCTAAAGAAATGGCATTAGAATTATTTAAGCCATTTGTTATGAAGAAATTAGTTGAAGACGGAATATCTCACAACATTAAGAATGCTAAAAGATTAGTTGAGAGAGTAATGCCTCAAGTATGGGATGTATTAGAAGAAGTAATTGCAGATCATCCAGTTTTACTTAACCGTGCTCCTACTCTACACAGACTTGGTATTCAAGCATTCCAACCTGTTTTAGTTGAAGGAAGAGCAATAAAACTTCATCCATTAGTATGTACAGCTTATAATGCTGACTTTGATGGAGACCAAATGGCTGTTCACGTACCATTATCAGTTGAAGCACAAGCTGAAGCTAGATTCTTAATGTTAGCAGCAGGGAATATAATGAAACCTTCAGATGGTAAGCCTGTATGTGTACCTACTCAGGATATGGTACTTGGATCATACTACTTAACTATGGATAAGGATAATGTAAAAGGTGAAGGTAAATACTTCTCAAGTTTAGATGAAGTTATAATGGCTTATCAACTTAAAGAAGTTGCAATTCATGCAAAAATAAATGTTAAAATAACTAAAATGATCGACGGAGAATTAAAGTCAGGAATAATAAAGACTACTCCTGGTAAGGTTATATTTAATGAATGCGTACCTCAAAACTTAGGATTTGTTGATAGAACTAATCCAGATGAAATGTTTAATTTAGAAATTGATTTCTTAATTACTAAAAAGTCATTAGGAAAACTTATAGATAAATGTTACCAAAAATATGGACCAACAGAAACATCTATAATGCTAGATAATATAAAAGCAACAGGATATCATTATTCATCAATAGGAGCTGTAACAGTTGCAGCATCTGATATGATAGTACCTAAGAGAAAATACGAATTACTAGAAGAAGCTGATCAAACAGTTGAAAAGATAGAAAAGATGTATAGAAGAGGTCTTATATCAGAAGATGAAAGATATGAAAGAGTTATAGAAAAATGGACTAATACAACTGAAGAAGTTGCTAATGCCTTAATGGATAGCTTGGATAAATTTAACCCAATATTCATGATGGCTGACTCTGGAGCCAGAGGATCTAAGTCACAGATCAAACAGCTTGCAGGGATGAGAGGACTTATGGCTAGTCCATCAGGTAAAATTCTAGAACTTCCAATCAGAGCTTCATTCAGAGAGGGTCTTGATGTATCTGAATACTTCATATCAACTCACGGAGCTAGAAAAGGTAATGCCGATACAGCTCTTAAAACTGCAGACTCAGGATACTTAACAAGAAGACTTGTTGACGTAAGCCAAGATGTTATTGTTAGAACTGAAGATTGTGGAACAACAGAAGGTATTTATGTTGCAGAAATAAAAGAAGGAAATGAAAGTATAGAAGGTCTTGAAGAAAGATTAACAGGTAGATACACTGCAGAAGATGTTTTACATCCAGAAACAGGTGAACTTCTAGCTGAAAGAGATACTTACATGAACTCAGAATTAGCTGCTAAAATAGCTAATACAGGAATTAAAAAAGTAAAAATTAGATCAGTATTTACATGTAACGCTAAAGTTGGAGTTTGTTCTAAGTGTTATGGTATGAACATGGCAACAGCAGATAAGATAAATATCGGAGAAGCTGTTGGTATAGTTGCTGCTCAATCAATCGGTGAGCCAGGAACACAGCTTACAATGAGAACATTCCATACAGGTGGAGTTGCTGGAGCAGATATAACTCAAGGTCTTCCAAGGGTTGAAGAGTTATTCGAGGCAAGAAAACCAAAAGGATTAGCAATAGTAAGTGAAGTTTCAGGAAGCGTAAAAGTTGAAGAAACTAAGAAGAAGAAAACAGTATATGTAATTGCAGACAACGGTGAAGAATACACTTATGACATACCATTCGGTTCAAGAATAAAAGTACATGATGGTGATTCAATAGAAGCTGGAGATGAAATTACAGAAGGATCAGTTAATCCACATGATATAATGGCAATCAAAGGTGTTGATGGAGCAAGACAATACTTACTTTCAGAAGTTCAAAAAGTTTACAGACTTCAAGGGGTTGATATCAATGATAAACACTTAGAAGTAGTTGTAAGACAAATGACTAGAAAGATAAAGGTTAGTGAGTCAGGGGATACTGATTTATTACCAGGTGTAATGATAGATATGTTTGATTTCCACGAAGAAAATGCTAGAGTTGAAGCTCTAGGTGGAGAAAAAGCTAAAGGAGAGCAAGTACTATTAGGTATAACAAAAGCTGCCTTAGCAACAGACAGTTTCTTATCAGCAGCTTCATTCCAAGAAACAACAAGAGTTCTTACTGATGCAGCTATTAAAGGAAAAATAGATCCATTAATAGGATTAAAAGAAAATGTAATAATCGGTAAGTTAATACCTGCTGGAACAGGAATGATGAAGTATAGATCTGTTAAACTTAACACAGATAGCAACATTATAGAAAATGAATTAGCAAATACCATTGAAGAATAAGATTAATTTATTGACATGGTTATTTTAAAATGATAAAATACATTTTGTATGTATAGCAAAAAGTCATAAAGGATTAACTTGTCTACGTAATTCGGAAGAATTCGATTTATCTCAGCAGTTTTTATAGAGGAGGTAAAGATGGTAGACAGACTTTTTGAGAAAAAGGTTATTGGTGTTAAACAATCAATAAAATTTTTGAAAGAAGGAAAAGGAAAATCTCTATATTTAGCAAAAGATGCGAAAGAAGAGATAATAAATCCTTTAAAATCTTTAGCAAAAAATCAAAAAATCGATATAGAATATGTCGATACTATGAAAGAACTTGGTAAAATCTGCGGCATAGAAGTAAAAGCAGCTGCAGCATTATTACTTAAATAAGTTAACATCTTATATTTATATAGATAGTTATAATAATGATCAGGAGGTGAAAGTATGCCAACTATAAGTCAATTAGTAAGAAAAGGCAGAAAAACATTAGTTTCTAAGTCAACTGCACCAGCACTTAAAGAGTGTCCACAAAAAAGAGGAGTTTGTACTGTTGTTAAAACTAGTACTCCTAAGAAACCTAACTCAGCTTTAAGAAAAGTTGCCAGAGTTAGATTAACTAACGGATACGAAGTAACTGCTTACATTCCAGGTGTAGGCCATAACTTACAAGAGCACAGTGTTGTTCTTATAAGAGGTGGAAGAGTAAAGGACCTTCCTGGTGTTAGATACCACATAGTAAGAGGAGCTTTAGACTCAGCTGGAGTAGCTAACAGAATGCAAGGAAGATCTAAGTACGGTGCTAAGAGACCAAAGCAAAAATAATTTAAGTTATTTTAAAGCTTGAACTTAGTTTAAGTGCTGTGACTTCAAAGTTTAGATAGATTTTAATATAGTTTATATAGATTAGAAGCGAGCACTTTACGACACATTTAAAGTTATGTCGAGTACCGATGAACTTAAATTTGAATATGTTAAGGAGGGAAGAAAAGTGCCAAGAAAAGGACATATAGCAAAAAGAGATGTATTAGCAGATCCAATGTACAACTCAAAAGTTGTAACAAAGTTAATAAATGGTGTTATGCTTGATGGTAAAAAAGGAGTAGCTCAAAAAATATGCTACGACGCTTTCGAAATAATAGCTGAAAAATCAGGTAGAGATGCTATGGAAGTATTCGAAGATGCATTAAACAACATCATGCCTTTATTAGAAGTAAAAGCAAGAAGAATAGGTGGAGCTAACTACCAAGTTCCAATAGAAGTTAGACCAGAAAGAAGACAGACTTTAGGTTTAAGATGGTTACTTGCAGCTACTAGAAAAAGAGGCGAAAAGTACATGAGAGAAAAATTAGCAGCAGAAATATTAGATGCAGCTAACAATACTGGAGCAGCTGTTAAGAAGAGAGAAGATACTCATAAAATGGCTGAAGCTAACAAAGCGTTTGCTCATTACAGATATTAATATTAATACAAAGCTGTTTTGGTTTCCCAAAACAGTTTTGTTGAATTTAAGTTACCATAAATTGAGAGGAGGACATTGATACAATGGCAAGACAATATCCATTAGAAAAATTCCGTAACTTTGGAATAATGGCTCATATAGATGCGGGTAAAACAACAACTACTGAGCGTATACTTTTCTACACAGGTAAAAATCATAAAATAGGTGAAACTCACGATGGAGCTTCAACTATGGACTGGATGGTTCAAGAGCAAGAAAGAGGTATAACAATTACTTCTGCTGCTACAACTTGTTTCTGGAAAGGTCACGAATTAAACATAATAGATACTCCAGGTCACGTAGATTTCACTGTTGAGGTTGAAAGATCATTAAGAGTACTTGATGGAGCTGTTACAGTTCTAGATGCAAAGAGTGGGGTTGAACCACAAACTGAAACTGTTTGGAGACAGGCAGATAAATATCAAGTTCCTAGAATGATATATGTAAACAAAATGGATGCAACAGGAGCTGACTTCTTCAACTGCTTAGGATCAGTTAGAGAAAGATTAAGAGCTAATGCTATTGCTATTCAAATTCCAATAGGAAAAGAAGCTGAATTTGCAGGAATGATCGACTTAATGAAGAACGTTGCTGTAGTTTACGAAGATGACCTAGGTCAAACTGAAAAAGAAATTGAAATACCAGCTGAATTAAAAGATCAAGCTGAAGAGTATAGATCAATGATGATCGAAGCTATCGCTGAAACTGATGAAGAATTAATGATGAAATACTTAGAAGGTGAAGAGTTAACTATCGAAGAGTTAAAAGCAGCTTTAAGAAAAGCTACTATAGCTAATGAAATAGTACCAGTAATCTGTGGTTCATCATACAAAAATAAAGGTGTTCAACACATGATCGATGGAGTTGTTGATTTCTTACCATCTCCATTAGATATAAAAGCTGTTGAAGGTACTGATTTAGAAGGTAATGAAGATACAAGAGAAGCTTCAGATGCAGCTCCATTATCAGCATTAGCATTCAAAATTGCTACTGACCCATTCGTTGGTAAATTAGCATTCACAAGAATTTATTCAGGAGTTATGGAAAGTGGTTCATACGTTCTAAACTCAACTAAGGGTAAAAAAGAAAGAATAGGAAGACTTGTTAAAATGCATGCTAACTCAAGAGAAGAAGTTACATCATTAGAAGCAGGTGAATTAGGAGCAATAATAGGATTAAAGAACACTACTACTGGTGATACTTTATGTGCTGAATCAGCTCCAATCATACTTGAAAGTATGGAATTCCCAGAACCAGTTATCTCTGTTGCTATAGAGCCAAAGACAAAAGCTGGTCAAGAAAAGATGGGATTAGCTTTAGCTAAGTTAGCTGAAGAAGACCCAACATTCAAGACTTGGACTAACCAAGAAACTGGTCAAACAATCATCGCTGGTATGGGTGAATTACACTTAGATATCATCGCTGATAGATTACAAAGAGAATTTAAAGTTGAGTGTAACGTAGGTGCTCCTCAAGTTGCTTACAAAGAAACTATCAGAACTGCTGTTGAAGCTGAAGCTAAATTCGCTAGACAATCAGGTGGTAGAGGACAATACGGTCACTGTAAGATAGAAATGATACCTCACGAAGGTGAATATGAATTCGAAAATGCTATAGTTGGAGGAGCTATTCCAAAAGAATACATACCAGCTGTAGATAACGGTATTCAAGAAGCTTCACAAAGTGGTATAATAGCTGGATACCCAGTTATAAACTTTAAAATCAAATTATATGATGGATCATACCATGAAGTTGACTCATCTGAAATGGCATTCAAAATTGCTGGATCAATGGCATTCAAAAATGCTATGGCTAAAGCTAACCCAGTATTACTTGAGCCAATGATGAAAGTTGAAGTAGTAGTACCAGAAGAGTATATGGGAGATGTTATAGGTGACATCAACTCAAGAAGAGGTAGAATCGAAGGTATGGAAGCTAGAAATGGTGCTCAAGTTATAAGAGCATTCGTAGCACTTTCAGAAATGTTCGGTTATGCAACTGCTTTAAGATCAAGAACTCAGGGTAGAGGAAACTACTCAATGGAATTTGATCACTATGAAGAAGTACCTAAGAGTATCCAAGAAAAAGTTGTTGGAGAAAGAAAAGGTAAATAATTAAAGTTAAAAATACTTAGAGGGGATTAAATTCCCTTCTAGGTAATTAAATAAATTATTTAAAATAGTTTAAAAAGCAAAATGCTTTTTTATAGATTTATATAGTTTTAGGAGGAATAACGATGTCAAAGGCAAAATTCGAAAGAAGTAAACCACACGTAAATATTGGAACAATCGGTCACGTAGACCACGGTAAAACTACATTAACAGCTGCTATAACAAGTGTATTAGCAACTCAAGGTGGAGCTGAAGCTTTCAAATATGATGAAATAGATAAAGCACCAGAAGAAAAAGAAAGAGGAATCACAATCAACAGTGCTCACGTTGAATACGAAACAGCAAACAGACACTACGCTCACGTAGACTGTCCAGGACACGCTGACTACGTTAAGAACATGATCACAGGAGCTGCTCAAATGGACGGAGCTATATTAGTATGTTCAGCTGCAGACGGCCCAATGCCTCAAACAAGAGAGCACATCCTATTAGCATCAAGAGTTGGAGTTGACTACATCGTAGTATTCTTAAACAAAGCTGATATGGTTGACGACGAAGAATTATTAGAATTAGTTGAAATGGAAGTAAGAGAGTTATTAAACGAGTACAACTTCCCAGGAGACGATATCCCAGTAATAAAAGGATCAGCTTTAAGAGCTTTAGAAAACCCAGCAGATGCAGAAGCAACAGCTTGTATCAATGAGTTAATGGAAGCAGTAGATAGCTACATCCCAACACCAGAAAGAGCTACAGATAAAGCATTCTTAATGCCTGTAGAAGATGTATTTACAATCACTGGTAGAGGAACAGTTGCAACAGGAAGAGTTGAAAGCGGAGTTCTTCACGTATCAGACGAAGTAGAAATCGTTGGATTAAAAGAAGAAAGCAGAAAAGTAGTAATCACAGGAATAGAAATGTTCAGAAAATTACTAGATGAAGCACAAGCTGGAGACAACATAGGAGCATTATTAAGAGGTGTTCAAAGAGACGAGATCGAAAGAGGTCAAGTTTTAGCAAAAGTTGGATCAATCAAACCACATACAAAATTCGTAGGTCAAGTATACGTACTTAAAAAAGAAGAAGGTGGAAGACATACTCCATTCTTCGATGGATATAGACCACAATTCTACTTCAGAACAACTGACGTAACAGGATCAATAAAATTACCAGAAGGAATGGAAATGGTAATGCCAGGAGATCACATCGATATGGACGTTGAATTAATTCACCCAGTAGCTATGGATGAAGGATTAAGATTCGCGATCAGAGAAGGTGGAAGAACTGTAGGATCAGGAGTTGTTACTAAGGTAGCAGAATAATCCTTAAAATTTATCTTGTTTAGGTGAGTTTATCTCACCTAAGCATTAATATATCATTTATAAACATTAATTTGTTTTTAGTGAATTAAATTGCCCAATGAACTCGGGTGTATGTTCTAAGAATTATTTTAAAATATTTAGCGCAAGATATTTTAATTTAATTCAATTAGAAAAAAGTTCAAAGTATATACAATGAAGCTTAAGAATTTCATATTTAAGTTTAAGCGCAAAAAACTAAAATATTTAAACTCTTAAGTTGTTCAAAAAAAGGCCTTTAAAAAAGAGATGGATGATTAATCATTCATCTCTTTTTTAAAGGCCTTTTTTTATGTTAATAATATACTCTTGAAAAATTTTTAAAATAGTATATTATATTAAATAGAGTGTTTTGAGAAGAAAAAAATCAAAAAATTAATTTTGAAAAAAGCTAATTAAAAAGCTTGAAAAAATAAAATATACATAGTATAATTAAGAAGTTGCAAAGCAAAAAAGCGTTGATTCGAGAGGTTGCCGAACTTCCGGGATATTCTTGATGAGCTAGCGTGGATCTAGAATCCAGCGACAGACATTCTTACTGTTTCTATCGAAATGTGAAACACCAGGGACAGTTTACAGAATGAAACTGTTGTGCGTTAAGAAGTAAAACGTACATGAAAAGGAGGGAAACCAAATGTCAAAACAAAAAATAAGAATAAGATTAAAAGCATTTGATCACACAATATTAGATCAATCAGCTGAAAAAATCGTAGAAACTGCGAAATCAACTGGTGCTAAGGTTGCAGGTCCAATACCTCTACCAACAGAAAAAGATGTAATCACTATCTTAAGAGCTGTGCACAAGTACAAAGATTCAAGAGAGCAGTTCGAAATAAGAACTCATAAAAGATTAATCGATATAGTTAATCCATCACCAAAAACTGTTGATGCATTAATGAGATTAAATTTACCAGCTGGCGTAGATATCGAAATTAAACTATAATTTTTAGATTTAATTGATATTGAAGTAATAATAGAAAAACTATTATGATTGTAAATCAATCCGCTAATAAGTTTAGGAGGTGTAACCACATGAAAAAAGCTATAATAGGTAAAAAAATCGGAATGACTCAAATATTCGATCAAAATGGAAAAGTTGTTCCTGTAACAGTTGTAGAAGCTGGTCCATGTGTTGTTGTTCAAAAGAAAACTGTTGAAAACGACGGTTACGATGCAATACAAGTAGGATTCGGTGAAATCAGAGAGAAATTAGTAAACAGCCCAAAGAAAGGTCACTTTGCTAAAGCAGGAGTATCAGCTAGAAGAACTCTTAAAGAATTCAGATTAGATGATATATCAGCTTACAATGTTGGTGACGAAATAAAGGTTGATACTTTTGAAGTTGGAGATAAAGTTGACGTTTCTGGAGTTTCTAAAGGAAAAGGATTCCAAGGCGTTATCAAGAGATGGAATCAAAGCAGAGGACCTATGAGTCACGGTTCAAAATTCCATAGAGCACCAGGTTCAATGGGAGCTGCATCAGATCCATCAAGAACTTTCAAAAACAAAAGAATGCCAGGACACATGGGTTCTGAAAATGTTACTGTATTAAACCTTGAAGTAGTTAAGGTTATGGCTGACAAGAATATCATTTTAGTTAAAGGTGGAATTCCAGGAGCTAACAAAAGTACAGTTGTAATCAGAAACAGCGTTAAAGCATAATTTTTCTAGAAAGGAGGAAATAAAATGCCTACATTAGGATTATTAAATAAAGAAGGACAAAAAGTTGGAGATATCCAATTAAACGAATCAGTATTTGCTGCTGAAATAAACGAAGCAGTATTACATCAAGTAGTAGTTGCTCAATTAGCTAACAAGAGACAAGGAACTCAATCAGCTAAAACTAGATCTGAAGTTAGAGGAGGCGGAATCAAGCCTTGGAGACAAAAAGGAACTGGTAGAGCAAGACAAGGTTCAATAAGAGCACCACAATGGATCAAAGGTGGTATCGTATTTGCACCAAAACCAAGAGATTACAGAATGTCAATACCAAAAAGCATGAGAGCTGTTGCTATGAAATCAGCTTTATCAAGCAAGGTTGCTGACAATAACATGTTAGTTTTAGAAAGCTTAGAATTTGAAGCTCCAAAAACTAAAGAAGCTATAAAAATGTTAAATGCATTAGAAGCTAAAAAAGCATTAGTTGTTACAGCTGAATCAAACGAGAATGTTTACAAATCAGTAAGAAACGTTCCAGGTGTTGAAGTATGTCCATTAAACAACATAAACGTTTATGACTTACTTAAATTTGAAAAGCTAATAATAACTAAGGAAGCTATAGAAAAAATCGAGGAGGTGTACGCATAATGAAACTTACAAGCTATGATATAATCAGTAAGCCAGTTATAACTGAAAAGAGCATGGCAGGTATGGCTGAAGGAAAATACACTTTCAGAGTTCATGTTTCTGCTAACAAAGTTCAAATCAGAAGAGCTGTTGAAGAAGTATTCAATGTTAAAGTTGCTGATGTAAAAACAATCAGACTTGAAGGTAAAACTAAAAGAGTTGGCGTTCACATCGGAAAAAGAGCTGACTACAAGAAAGCTATCGTAACATTAGCTGAAGGAAGCACTATTGAATTCTTTGAAGGAATGCAATAATATTAACCGGTAGTGGCTGAAGGCCAGAGAAGGATTAATAAGGAGGGAAATTTCAAATGGCAGTTAAAAAGTTTAACCCAATTACGCCATCAAGAAGACAAATGACAGTTGCAACATTTGATGAAATAACAACAAATGTTCCTGAGAAATCACTTCTTGTTTCATTAAAAAAGAAAGCAGGAAGAAATGCTCAAGGTAAAATAACTGTAAGACATCGTGGCGGCGGAGCTAAGAGAAAATACAGATTAATAGATTTCAAGAGAAATAAAGACGGAGTACCTGCAAAGGTTGCAACAATAGAGTATGATCCAAACAGATCAGCATATATAGCATTAGTTGTTTATGCAGATGGAGAAAAGAGATACATACTAGCTCCAGTTGGATTAAAAGTTGGAGATACAGTAGTATCAGGACCAGAAGCGGATATCAAACCAGGTAACGCTTTACAATTAAAGCATATGCCAGTTGGTACATTTGTACACAACATAGAATTACAAGCTGGTAAAGGTGGTCAATTAGTAAGATCAGCTGGTACATCAGCTCAATTAATGGCTAAAGAAGGTAACTATGCAACATTAAGATTACCATCAGGTGAAATGAGATATGTTAGAATAGAGTGTAGAGCAACTGTTGGTACAGTTTCAAATACAACTCATGAAATAGTTAACATCGGTAAAGCTGGAAGAAAGAGACATATGGGATGGAGACCTACAGTAAGAGGTTCTGTAATGAACCCTAACGATCACCCACACGGTGGTGGAGAAGGTAGATCACCTATCGGTAGACCAAGTCCAGTTACTCCATGGGGTAAACCAGCACTTGGATACAAAACTAGAAATACTAAAAAATACTCTAACAGATTTATCATCAAGAGAAGAAACGATAAGTAATTTGGAGAGAATAGTTAGTTCTCTTCAGTGCTTAGTCGCTTAGAGTAAATAACATTAAAGGTTATGAAGGGAGGCAATTCCAGTGAGTAGATCAATTAAGAAAGGACCTTTCGTGCATGCAGGTCTTTTAAAGAAAATAGAAGAAATGAACCAAAATGGAGATAAGAAAGTTATCAAAACTTGGTCAAGAAGCTCAACTATATTCCCACAAATGATAGGTCATACTATCGCAGTACATGATGGAAGAAAACACGTTCCAGTATATGTAAGTGAAGATATGGTTGGACATAAATTAGGTGAATTCGTATTAACTAGAACTTATAAAGGTCACGTTGATACAGAAAAATCATCAAAGAGAAAATAATACAGCCTGGAAAGGAGGAACTTTAAATGGAAGCTAGAGCTATAGCTAAGTATGTTAGAATGTCTCCAATGAAAGTAGGAGTTGTTCTTGATTTAATAAGAGGAAAGAATGTTAATGAAGCTTTTGCTATATTAAAATACACTCCAAAAGATGCAGCAGGAGTTATTGAGAAAGTTTTAAAATCAGCTGTTGCAAATGCTGAAAATAACAATGAATTAGATGCTGCTAAGTTATTCGTTTCAGAAGCATTTGTAGGTCAAGGTCCAACATTAAAGAGATTCAGACCACATGCTCAAGGTAGAGCGTTTAGAATAAACAAAAAAACAAGCCACATAACTCTTGTAGTTAAAGAAAGAGCTTAAGTAAGGAGGGAAACAGAGTGGGTCAAAAGGTAAATCCTCATGGACTAAGAGTAGGTGTCATCAAAGGATGGGATGCAAAATGGTACGCTGATAAAAAGAATTTTGCTGACAATTTAGTTGAAGACCAAGCAATAAGAAAATTTGTTAAAAAAGAACTTTACACTGCTGGGATTTCTAAAATAGAGATCGAAAGAGCAGCTAAAAGACTTAAGTTAAATATATATACTGCTAAACCTGGTGTTGTTATAGGAAAAGGTGGAGCTGGTATAGAAAGCTTAAAGAAAAAAGTAGCTAACTTATCAAGCCAAAAAAATATATTAATAAACATCGTTGAAGTTAAAAATGCTGAAGCTGATGCTCAATTAATGGCTGAAAACATAGCATTACAATTAGAGAAGAGAATCTCATTCAGAAGAGCTATGAAACAATCAATCCAAAGAGCTATGAAGTCAGGAGCACAAGGTGTTAAGACTGCATGTTCAGGTAGATTAGGTGGAGCTGAAATAGCTAGAACTGAGCAATATCACGAAGGAACTATTCCACTACAAACTTTAAGAGCTGATATCCAATACGGATTCGCAGAAGCTGATACAACTTACGGAAAAATCGGAGTTAAAGTTTGGGTTTACAATGGAGAAGTTCTTCCAACTAAAAAAGTAGAGAAAGAAGAAGCTGACGCATAGGAAGCATAGGAAAGGAGGAATCAGGTCATGTTAATGCCTAAAAGAGTAAAACACCGTAAGGTACAACGTGGTAGAATGAAAGGTAAAGCAACTAGAGGAAACTTCTTAGCATATGGAGATTTCGGAATACAAGCAACTAGTTGTGGATGGATTAGAAGTAATCAAATAGAATCTGCCAGAATAGCAATAAACAGACATATAAGAAGAGGCGGTAAGCTTTGGATTAAAATATTCCCAGATAAACCTGTTACTGCAACACCAGCTGAAACAAGAATGGGTAAAGGTAAAGGTTCAGTAGAATACTGGGTAGCAGTTGTTAAGCCAGGTAGAGTATTATTTGAATTATCAGGTGTAGCTGAAGAAGTAGCTAGAGAAGCTATGAGACTTGCTTCACACAAACTTCCTGTAAGAACTAAGTTTGTTACAAGAAGAGATTTTGAGGAAATGGGTGGTGAAGAATAATGAAGGCTAGAGAATTAAAAGAATTAAGAACAAGCAATCCTCAAGATTTAAGAGTTAAATTAAAAGATCTTAAAGCTGAATTATTCAATTTAAGATTCCAATTGGCAACAGGTCAACTAGAGAACCCAATGAGAATCAAAGAAGTAAAGAAATCAATAGCTCAAATCAAGACTATCATAAGAGAAGATGAGTTAAAGGTTGAGCAGTAATCCTGAAAGGAGGTAACACCTGTGGAAAGAAATTTAAGAAGAAAAAGAATAGGTAAAGTTGTTTCTGATAAAATGGATAAAACAATCGTTGTTGCTGTAGAAACAAAGGTAAGACATCCACTTTACGGTAAAACTGTTAACAGAACAACTAAGTTCAAAGCTCATGATGAAAATAATGAAGCTAGAATGGGCGATAAAGTTTTAATAATGGAAACTAGACCACTATCAAAGGATAAGAGATGGAGACTAGTTGAGATTACAGAAAAGGCTAAGTAGTCTTTAAGTCTGAAAGGAGGTTAATTTCATGATACAACAACAAACCCTATTAAAGGTCGCTGATAACTCAGGAGCAAAAGAAATTATGTGTATAAGAGTATTAGGCGGATCTAAAAGAAAATTTGGAAATGTTGGAGATATAATCGTTGCTAGCGTAAAAAGTGCAACACCAGGTGGAGTTGTTAAAAAAGGCGACGTTGTAAAAGCAGTTATAGTTAGATCAGTTAGAGGATTAAGAAGAAATGACGGATCATACATCAAATTTGATGAAAATGCTGCAGTAATAATAAAAGATGATAAGCAACCAAGAGGAACTCGTATATTTGGACCAGTTGCTAGGGAGCTAAGAGATAAAGAATTTAATAAGATCTTATCATTAGCACCAGAAGTTCTATAATTCGAAGGATTAGGAGGTGCGAAGATGAAGGTACATGTTAGAAAGAATGACAAAGTTGTAGTTATATCTGGAAAAGATAAAGGAAAAATCGGTGAAGTTCTTAAAGTTAACCCTAAAAAAGGAACAGTAGTTGTTAAAGATGTTAACGTAGTTAAGAAACATCAAAAACCTAATAGAGAAAACATGCAAGGTGGTATTGTAGAAAGAGAAGCTGCTATAAACAGCGCAAAAGTTATGCTTTACTGTGGAAAGTGTAAAAAAGCTACAAGAATCAGCCATAAGCTATTAGAAGATGGCGCTAAAGTAAGAGTATGCAAGAAGTGTGGAGAAACACTATAAGATTTGAAAGGAGGTACTTTACATGATGCCAAGACTTCAAGAAATATATGAAAAAGAAGTAGTTCAAGCAATGATCGATAAGTTTGGATACAAGAACGTTATGGAAGTTCCAAAGCTTGAGAAAATAGTTATTAACATGGGTGTAGGAGAAGCAAAGGACAATGCTAAAGTTTTAGAATCAGCTGTTGCAGATTTAACTTTAATATCAGGTCAAAAGCCTATCTTAACAAGAGCAAAGAAATCAGTTGCTAACTTTAAAATAAGAGAAAACATGCCTTTAGGATGTAAAGTAACTTTAAGAAAGGTAAAAATGTATGAATTTGCTGATAAGCTAATGTCAATCGCTTTACCTAGAGTTAGAGACTTTAGAGGAGTTTCAAGCAAAGCTTTCGATGGAAGAGGAAACTACTCATTAGGAATTAAAGAACAATTAATATTCCCAGAAATAGAATATGATAAAATAGATAAAGTTAGAGGAATGGATATCATCTTCGTAACAACAGCTAAAACTGACGAAGAAGCAAGAGAATTATTAAGATTCCTTGGAATGCCATTTGCTCAATAATAAGGAGGGTATATTATGGCTCGTAAGGCAATGATCGAAAAATGGAAACAAGAACCAAAATACAAAACAAGAGCTTATACTAGATGCAGATTATGTGGAAGACCACATTCTGTATTAAAGAAATTCGGAATTTGCCGTATTTGCTTTAGAGAATTAGCTTACAAAGGCGAAATTCCTGGTTGTAAGAAAGCAAGTTGGTAATATTTAAAGAATGAAAGGAGGCACAATATAATGGTTATGACAGATCCTATCGCAGATTTGCTAACACGTATCAGAAACGCAAATTCTGTTAGACATGAAGTAGTTGAGGTTCCTTCTTCAACAGTTAAGAAGGCAATCGTTAATATATTATTACAAGAGGGATATCTTAAAGGAATAGAGGAGTACAACGACGGTGTAGTTCCAATGTTAAGATTAACTCTTAAATATGGTGCAGACAGTACTAGAGTAATCACTGGTCTTAAGAGAATATCAAAGCCAGGATTAAGAGTATACTGCAAGAAAGATGAAGTACCTAGAGTATTAAACGGATTAGGTATCGCTTTAATATCAACATCAAAAGGTTTAGTTGTAGATAGAGAAGCTAGAAAATTAGGATTAGGCGGAGAAGTTATCTGCTACGTTTGGTAATAAGAATTTAGTTACTGAATTTATATAAATTGATTGAAGCATTGAAAATAATAAGAATATAGATTTTTCACGGATCAAAAAATTACAGGAGGTGCGATTATGTCAAGAGTAGGTAGATTACCTATAGCTATACCTGCTGGCGTAACTGTTACTGTAACACCAGAGAACGTTGTTATAGTAAAAGGTGCTAAAGGCGAGCTTAAGGAAGCTATGAATGCAGACATAAACATAGCTGTTGAGAACAACGAAGTAGTTGTTACTAGACCAAGTGACCATAAAACTCACAGAGCTTTACATGGTTTAACAAGAGCTTTAATAAACAACATGATAATTGGTGTAAGTCAAGGTTTTTCTAAGACTTTAGAATTAAACGGTGTTGGTTATAGAGCACAATTACAAGGAAATAAACTTGTTATGAACTTAGGATTTTCACATCCAGTAGAAGTTGAAGCAATGGAAGGAGTTTCATTCAAATTAGATGGAACAACTAAAGTCATTGTTGAAGGTATAGATAAGCAAAAAGTTGGAGCTGTAGCTGCTAACATTAGATCATGGAGAAAACCAGAACCATATAAAGGTAAAGGTATCAAGTATGCTGGCGAAGTGATCAGAAGAAAAGAAGGTAAAACTGGTAAGTAATAAATAGAAAGGAGTGAACCCTATGTTTAAAAAAGCAAACAAGCAACAATCTAGAGCAAAGCGTCACTTAAGAGTTCGTAAAAAAGTTTCAGGAACTCCTTCAAGACCAAGACTTGCAGTATATAGAAGTGAGAAAAATATATATGCTCAAATCATAGATGACGTAAATGCTGTTACATTAGTAGCTGCATCAAGCTTAGAAAAAGGGTTTGACAAAGCTGGAAGCAATAAAGAAGCTGCTAAATTAGTTGGCGAAATGGTTGCTAAGAAGGCTATAGATAAAGGAATTACTGAAGTTGTATTCGATAGAGGCGGATACATATATCACGGAAGAATAGAAGCTTTAGCTACTGCAGCAAGAGAAGCAGGCTTAAAATTCTAATAAATAAGGAGGGAAAGTACGCAATGAGAATCGATCCTAGTACATTAGAGCTTAAAGAAAAAGTTGTTAATATAAGCAGAGTTACTAAGGTTGTTAAAGGTGGTAGAAACTTTAGATTCAGCGCATTAGTAGTTGTTGGTGACGAGAACGGACACATAGGCGTTGGAACTGGTAAGTCAATCGAGATCCCAGAAGCAATCAGAAAAGGAATTGAGGACGCTAAGAAAAACTTAGTATCAGTTGCTATCGTTGATGGCACAGTACCTCATGAAATACACGGAAAATTTGGAACTGGTAATGTTTTAATAATGCCAGCTAAAGAAGGTACAGGAGTTATAGCTGGTGGTCCAGCTAGAGCGGTAATTGAACTTGCAGGACTTAAGAACGTTAGAGCTAAGTCATTAGGTTCAAACAACCCAAGAAATATGGTTAAAGCAACAATCAATGGATTAACAAACTTAAGAACAGCTGAAGATATAGCTAGATTAAGAGGTAAATCTGTTGAGGAAATATTAGGTTAGGAGGTATAGCGATGATAAAAGTAACTTTAGTTAAAAGCTTAATTGGTAGAAAAAAAGACCATATAGCTACTGCGCATGCCCTTGGACTTAAGAAGATAGGTAAAACAGTAGAAAAAGAGGAAACTCCTCAAATAAAAGGTATGATAACTAAAATCAGTTATTTATTAAAAGTAGAAGAAGCATAATTAAAGAGGAGGTGTAATAAAGTATGAAACTTCATGAATTAAAACCAGTTGCTGGTAGCAGACATTCTAAGAAAAGAATCGGTAGAGGTACTGGTTCAGGACTAGGTAGAAATGCTGGTAAAGGGGAGAAGGGTCAAAACGCTAGATCAGGTGGCGGAGTAAGACCAGGATTCGAAGGTGGTCAAATGCCTTTATACAGAAGACTTCCTAAGAGAGGATTCACTAATCCTTTCACTAAGCATTTTGTTGCTATCAACTTAGATAGATTAAATATCTTTGAAGATGGAACAGAAGTAACTCCAGAATTATTACTTGAAAGAAGAGTAGTAAGTAAAGTTTTAGACGGAGTTAAGATATTAGGTAACGGAACTATAGAAAAAAAATTAGTAGTTAAAGGTTGCAAGTTCTCAAAGCAAGCGGCTGATAAAATAGTTGCAGCTGGAGGAAAAGTAGAGGTGAAGTAGTATGCTATCAACCCTAAGTAATGCCTGGAAAGTTTCTGACCTAAGAAAAAAAATATTATGGACTGTATTCTTAATAGTTATTTTCAGGATGGGAAGCTATATTCCTGTTCCTGGAATTGACGCTCAGAGTTTGAAGCAATTAACACAATCAGATGGGTTGTTTGGCTTTTATAATATGATATCTGGAGGATCCTTAAGTAGATTTAGTGTCTTTGCCTTAGGGGTTGTTCCATATATTAACTCATCAATAATTATGCAATTATTGACAATAGCAATTCCTCAATTAGAGCAATTATCAAAAGAGGGAGAAGAAGGTAGAAAGAAAATACAAAATATTACTAGATACCTCTCACTTGTTATTGGAATTATAACAGCTTATGGTAGTTATTTATTGATTAATAGATATGGTGCCATAAAGACTAATTCACCAATGACCGTTATGTTGATTATAATTTCATTGGTAGTTGGTTCAACATTCTTGATGTGGTTAGGTGATCAAATAACAGTTAAAGGTGTTGGTAATGGTGTTTCAATCATTATCTTCGCAAACATAATAGCAGGATTACCAATGACAGCTTATCAACTAGCTGGATTAACATCAGCAGGTAGCATAAATATAATTGAGATTGTATTATTCATAGTATTTACACTAGCTCTATTATGTGCAGTAATATACTTATCATTAGCAGAGAGAAGAGTACCAGTACACTATGCTGGTAAATCAGTTGGGAATAAAGTTTATAAAGGGCAAAATACTCACATTCCTTTAAGTATTATCGGAACAACAGTAATAGCAATTATATTTGCAATGTCAGTAATGAGTTTCCCTAGTGCGGTAGCAAGATTTTTCCCAAATAACTCAGTATCTCAATGGATAACAGCAGCTCAATGGAGCCCATTCAATGAGAGTGGGATACTTTATCCAATTTGTTATGCAGTATTGACTATTTTCTTTACATGGTTCTATACTCAAATAACTTTTAAGCCAGATGAAATGGCTGAAAATATGCATAAGTCTTCAGGATTTATACCAGGTATAAGACCAGGTCAAGAAACAGCAATCTATCTTGAGAAACTTTTAAATAGGGTTTCATTTATAGGTGGAATATTTGCTGCAATACTAGCAGTTATGCCAGTTGTGATAAATAATTATACTCCATTTAAAGGAGTACAATTTGGTGGAACATCATTATTAATTCTTGTTTCAGTATCATTAGAAATAATGAGACAACTTGAAACACAATTAACAATGAGACACTACAAAGGATTTCTTAAATAATAGAATGTATGGAGATGATGCCCGTGAAGATAGTATTATTGGGTCCTCCTGGTGCAGGTAAGGGAACACAGGCAAAATCAATAAGTAATAGATATTCTATTCCACATATATCAACAGGAGATATTTTCAGAAAGAATATTTCAGAAAATACACCATTAGGT
The DNA here is from genome assembly GCF_001403635.1 of Clostridium massiliamazoniense. Taxonomy (GTDB): domain Bacteria; phylum Bacillota; class Clostridia; order Clostridiales; family Clostridiaceae; genus Sarcina; species Sarcina massiliamazoniense. The sequence continues at coordinate 1,629,638 of NZ_LN879468.1, read as the reverse complement.
ATAGAAGCTAAAAAATATATCGACAATGGTCAGTTAGTTCCTGATGAAGTAACAATTAATATGGTTAAAGATAGATTAACACATGATGATTGTAGAGAAGGATATTTATTAGATGGTTTTCCAAGAACTGTTCAACAAGCGGAAGCTTTAGAGGAATTCCTTCATAATAGAAGTGAAAAAATAGATACAGCTCTTTTAATAGACGTTCCTATGAGTTTTATACTTGAGAGAATGACTGGAAGAAGAGTGTGCCCTTCATGTGGTGCGAGCTATCATGTAAAGTTCAATCCACCAAGCACTGAAGGCAAATGTGATGTTTGTGGAAGCGATGTTATTCAAAGAAAAGATGATACAGAAGAAACTGTATCAGAAAGACTTGATGTATATCAAAAGCAAACTCAACCATTAATAGATTTTTATAAAAATAGAGAACAACTTTCCGTAGTAGATGGAACAAAAGCAATTAATGAGGTCTTTGAAAGTATCTGTGATATCTTAGGGAGCGATAAATAATGATTACTATTAAAAATGAAATAGAAATCGAGCTTATGAGACGAGCAGGAAGAGTTGTTGGAGAAACACTTAACTTGCTAGAGCAGAATGTAAGACCAGGTATTACTACTGCAGAATTAGATAGAATAGCTGAAGAGTTTATAATTAAGCAAGGAGCAATACCATCCTTTAAAGGATTGTATGGTTTTCCAGCTTCAGTATGTATATCTGTTAACAATGAGGTAGTTCATGGTATACCTGGAGGATATACTCTAAAAGAAGGAGATATTGTTTCTCTTGATTGTGGTGCATGTCTTAATGGTTTCCATGGAGATGCAGCAAGAACATTCCCAGTAGGTAATGTATCTGAGGAAGCTAAAAAACTTATTGAAGTTACAGAAGCTTCTTTCTTCAAAGGTATAGAACATGCTAAAGTTGGCAATAAATTAACAGATGTATCTCATGCAATACAACAGTATGTTGAAGAAAATGGATTTTCTGTTGTAAGAGATTTTGTTGGTCATGGAATTGGCCGCAAAGTTCATGAAAGTCCAGATGTGCCTAATTTCGGAAGACCAGGCAGAGGTCCTAGATTAGTTGAAGGAATGGCTTTAGCTATAGAACCTATGGTCAATGTTGGTAAATATCACGTTGAAACAGCCAGTAACGATTGGACTGTATTAACTGTAGATGGTTCGCTTTCTGCACATTATGAAAATACAGTTGTAATATTACCAGACGGTCCTGAGATTTTGACACTAGTGAAATAATTCAAATGTGTTGCTTAGTTATAAATTCATATTTTATTTAAGTAGTATGTAATTTATGGCTAAGGTAATCGTTGAGGTGAACAGTTTGCAAAATAAAGACTTAATTGGCAGATTAGTTATATCAATTGCTGGAAGAGATAAAGGAAGCTGTTATGTTGTTCTTGAAAGTTTAAGCGATAATTTATTGCTTTTAGTAAATGGATCAAGCAAAACTATATTATTGCCAAAAAAGAAAAAGTTAAAACATTTAACATTAACTAATGTGATTGATGGCGAAGTAAGAGATTCAATTCTTTCACAAAGCAGAAATGCAGATTTAATAATAAAAAGATTTATAAAGCTAAATGGCACCAAGGAGGTTTGATTACCTTATGTCAAAAGAAGATGTAATAGAAATGCAAGGTACGGTTTTAGAAGCGTTACCTAATGCAACATTTAAAGTAAAATTAGAAAGTGGGCATGAAATAATGGCTCATATTTCTGGAAAGTTAAGAATGAACTTCATAAGAATTCTACCTGGTGATAAAGTTACAATAGAACTTTCACCATATGATCTTTCAAAAGGTAGAATAACTTGGAGAGCAAAATAAGGAGGGTTACCGATGAAAGTAAGACCATCAGTTAAGCCTATTTGCGAAAAGTGCAAGGTTATAAAAAGAAAAGGAAGAGTAATGGTAATCTGTGAAAATCCTAAGCACAAGCAAAAACAAGGCTAAAATTTAAATAACCTTAATAATTTTTAGTTGAATTGGGAGTCAATTTTTATTGACTTTTCCATTAAACTAAAATATGATTATATAGGCGTTCTATTCAAATGAGTTAGTAAATTTTAGGAGCGGCTGAAATATCTTAATGATATTATCCTAAAATTTAATATATATTTATTATAAAAAACTACAATTACAAAAATTAATCGAATGATTAATTTTAAGCATTTCAATACCAGGAGGTGTAAAGATTAATGGCAAGAATAGCAGGTGTTGACCTACCAAGAGAAAAAAGAGTTGAAATAGGTCTAACTTATATATATGGTATAGGATTACCAACAGCAAAGAAAATTCTTGAAGTTACTGGAATAAACGGTGACATCAGAGTTAAAGATCTTACTGAAGATCAAGTTAATGAAATCAGAACTTACATCAACGGAAACTTCACAGTTGAAGGTGATTTAAGAAGAGAAGTAGCTCTTAACATTAAGAGATTAGTAGAAATTGGTTCTTACAGAGGAATAAGACACAGAAGAGGTCTTCCAGTAAGAGGTCAAAAAACTAAAACAAATGCTAGAACTAGAAAAGGTCCTAAGAAGACAATAGCTAACAAGAAGAAATAGTTAAGGAGGGAAGGCAATGGCAGCTCAAAAAGTTAAAAAGACTAGAAGAAGAAGAGACAGAAAAAATGTTGAGCATGGTGCTGCACACATCCAATCAACATTTAATAACTCAATAGTTACTTTAACTGATGAAAGAGGTAACGCATTAGCATGGGCAAGTGCTGGTGGACTTGGTTTCAAAGGTTCAAAGAAGAGTACTCCATTTGCAGCTCAAATGGCAGCAGAAACTGCAGCTAAAGCAGCTATGGAACATGGATTAAAAAGCGTAGAGGTTTACGTTAAAGGACCAGGTGCTGGAAGAGAAGCAGCTATAAGAAGCTTACAAGCAGCTGGATTAGAAGTTACTTTAATAAAAGATGTAACTCCAATTCCTCACAACGGATGTAGACCACCAAAAAGAAGAAGAGTATAGTAAGCTAACGGGAGGTGTAATTAATGGCAAGATATACTGGCGCAACCTGCAAACTTTGCAGAAGAGAAGGTATGAAATTATTCCTAAAAGGGGATAGATGCTACACAGATAAATGTGCATTCGTAAAAAGAAGTTACGCACCAGGACAACATGGGGCTAGCAGAAAGAAAGTTTCTGAGTACGGAATGCAATTAAGAGAAAAGCAAAAAGCTAAAAGAATATATGGTGTTTTAGAAACTCAATTCAGAAACACTTATGAAAGAGCTGAAAAAATTAAAGGTGTTACAGGTGAAAACCTATTAAGACTTTTAGAAATGAGATTAGATAACGTGGTATTCAGATTAGGATTCGCTTCATCAAGAGTTGAAGCTAGACAATTAGTTAACCACGGACATTTCTTAGTAAATGGTAAAAAAGTTGATATCGCATCATACAAAGTATCAGTTAATGATGTAATATCAGTAAGAGAAAAAAGTAGAGCAAGCGAAAAGTTCAAAACTTTCGTTGAAAATCCAAAAGCTTTACCTCAATGGTTAACAGCTAACTTAGAAAACTTTGAAGGAAAAGTTGTTGCTGAACCAAGTAGAGAAGACATTGACGTTCCAGTAAATGAAACTCTAATTGTTGAGTTATACAGCAAATAGTAATTAATTTAAAGATTAATTTAAGATGGATCAGTTGCCCTCAAATAAGGTTGCCATTTTAATATTAAGGAGGGTTTGCCAATGTTAGAAATCGAAAAGCCAGTTATTCAATGTATAGAGTCAAATGAAGATGGTACTTATGGTAAATTTGCTATAGAACCACTTGAAAGAGGATATGGAACTACTCTTGGGAATGCATTAAGAAGAATATTACTTTCTTCTTTACCAGGAGTTGCACCAACTTCTGTTAAAATTGACACAGTTCTTCATGAGTTTTCAACTATAGCTGGAGTTAAGGAAGATGTTACTGAAATAATATTAAACCTTAAAGCTTTAGCTTTAACAATGGAAGGTGAAGGACCAAAAACAATTTATATAGATGCAAAAGGACCAGGTGTGGTTACTGGAGCAGATATAACTACAGATGGAGATGTAGAAGTTGTAAATAAAGATTTACATATAGCTACATTAGATGAAGACGGTAAGTTATACATGGAGATAACAGTTAATAGAGGAAGAGGATATGTTACTCAAAACAAGAATAAAACAGAAGATCTTCCACTATCAGCTATAGCAATAGATTCTATTTATACTCCAGTAAAGAGAGTTAATTTTTCAATAGAAAATACAAGAGTTGGTCAAATCACAGATTATGATAGATTAACTTTAGAAGTATGGACTAATGGAACTATAAAAATAGAAGAAGCGATTTCTTTATCAGCTAAAATTCTTATTGAACACTTTAAATTATTCATGACTTTAACTGATAACACTAATGATGTTGAAATCATGATAGAAAAAGAAGAAGATAAGAAAGAAAAAGCTTTAGAAATGACTATCGAGGAACTTGACTTATCAGTAAGATCATACAACTGTTTAAAGAGAGCAGGTATCAATACTGTTCAAGAATTAGCAGCTAAGAGTATGGATGATATGATGAAGGTAAGAAACCTTGGTAAGAAATCTCTAGAAGAAGTAGAAAAGAAATTAATCGAATTAGGTTTAAACCTAAGAATAAACGAAGAGTAGTTAGGAGGTATAGCCATGGCAGGATATCGTAAGTTAGGTCGTCCTACAGATCAAAGAAGAGCTATGTTAAGAAATCTAGTTACTAGCTTTTTAAAGCATGGGAAGATAGAAACAACTGTAACAAGAGCAAAAGAAACTAGAAGTCTTGCAGAAAAAATGATCACTCTTGCAAAAAGAGGAGATTTACACGCTAGAAGACAAGTTTTATCATTCGTAACAGAAGAGGATGTAGTTAAAGATTTATTTGACAACATCGCTCCAAAGTACGCTGAAAGAAACGGTGGATATACTAGAATGTATAAAGTTGGTCCTAGAAGGGGCGACGCTGCAGAAGTAGTTATACTTGAATTAGTATAATATATAGGGGATTAAGTACTAACTTAATCCCCATTTTTGCAATTAAAAATACTTTAATTATAAAATAAATTGGTGAAATCTTAAAGGTTCAGTAATAATATTATTATAGTTACTTTGTAAACTAAGACTTAATTCAGATAGTGTTAAAATACTATCTGAATTTTAGTGAAAGTTATCTAGAGATGTGTGCCTGTTTATCTCCAATTTGTAGAAGATTGGAGCATTACAGGCACTAGTCATCAGATAAAATATAATTTTAAATAATTATTCTAATGCACTATAAGGTTTATATATGCCTAATTCTTCAAAAAATAGAATCAAGAATATATTAAGAAAAAGGAATTACCGTGTATATATAAGTAGTTATCTCTTTACAAAATAAAATTAAAAATAGTATTATTTTATAAGAAGATAATTTAATCTTAATTATTTCATATCTATCCAATCTAAAGTCCTATCTTTTTATAAGAGAAAAGTATTAATTATATAAGATACAATCTATTAAAAATTCAGTGAGAGTTTAAAAGTTTTGGATTTAAGATTAAAAGGAAAATGGAGTATTATAGCACATAGCTATTAGATAATTATTATCCGAAAAATTTGGAGGTGAAGAATTTAATGAAAAATATTATAGAGACTAAAAATTTAACCTTTAAATATATTAATGAAGAAGAAAAAAAGGAAAAAGTAGCTTTAGATTCAGTATCTATTGATGTTAAAGAAGGGGAATTTTTAGTTATATTAGGTCATAATGGTTCAGGAAAGTCTACTATGGCAAAACATATGAATGCATTATTAATTCCTACTGAAGGAACTATATATGTTGCTGGTTTAGACACAAAGGATGAAAATAATTTATGGGATGTTAGAAGTAGTGCAGGAATGGTATTCCAAAATCCTGATAACCAACTAGTAGCAACTATTGTTGAAGAAGATGTAGCATTTGGACCAGAAAATTTAGGTGTTCCACCAGAAGAAATAAAAAAGAGGGTGGAAGAAAGCTTAAAAAAGGTAGGAATGTATGAATATAGAGAACATGCACCACATTTATTATCAGGTGGTCAAAAACAAAGAATCGCTATAGCAGGTATATTAGCAATGATGCCTAAATGTATAATTTTTGATGAGCCTACAGCTATGTTAGACCCTTCAGGAAGAAAAGAAGTATTAAAAACAATGAAGGATGTAAATAAAAATCTAGGTATAACTGTAATACTTATTACACATTACATGGATGAAGCAGCTCAAGCAGATAGAGTTATAGTTATGGATCAAGGAAAAGTAAAGCTTACTGGAACACCAAGGGAAGTTTTTTCAGAGGTTAAAAAAATGAAAGATATTGGACTTGATGTACCACAGGTAACAGAGCTTGCTTATGAATTGCAACAGGAAGGTTTAAATATATCTACAGATATATTAAATATAGATGAGATGGTGAATGCGTTATGTCAATTAAAGTAGAAAATTTAACACATGTTTATATGCCTAAGAGTCCATTTGAAAAGGTTGCGTTAGATAATATAAATTTTGAAATAGAAGATGGTGATTTTGTTGCTCTTATTGGACATACAGGATCAGGAAAATCAACATTAATACAACATCTAAATGGATTACTTAAGGCTACATCAGGAAATATAATTGTTGATAATATGGACTTAAGTGATAAAAAAACTAAGCTTAGTGATATAAGAAAAAAAGTAGGGCTTGTTTTCCAATATCCAGAATATCAATTGTTTGAAGAAACTATAGAGAAGGATATAGAATATGGTCCTAGAAACCTTGGGTTAGAGCAAGAGGAAATTACAATTAGAGTAAAAAGAGCTATGGAAATGGTTGGTCTTGATTATGAAAAATATAAAGATCTTTCTCCTTTTGAATTAAGTGGAGGGCAAAAAAGAAGAGTAGCTATAGCTGGAGTTATAGCTATGGAACCTAAGGTTCTTATTTTAGATGAACCTACAGCAGGATTAGACCCTCATGGAAGAGATGAAATATTAGCACAAATAAAAAAATTACATGAGCAATATAAAATGACTGTAATATTAGTAAGTCACAGTATGGAAGATGTTGCGAAAATAGCTAATAGAGTAATTGTTATGAATAAAGGTAAAATAGCTTTAGATGGAACTGTTGCTGAAGTATTTAAAGAAATTGACACCTTAGAAAATATAGGTCTTGCAGTTCCTCAAGTTACGTATTTGATTAAAGCTCTTAGAGATAAGGGATTTAATATATCAGATGATATTTTTACTATTGAAGATGCAAAAAATGCTTTAGTTAAAATATTAAAGAGTGATAAATAGGAGGACGTAGAATGATAAAGGATATAACCATAGGTCAGTATATACCGGGAAAATCCTACATCCATAAATTGGATCCTAGAACAAAAATAATGATAACATTACTTTTTGTAATTGATTTATTTATTATTAATAAATTTTATGGATATATATTTATATTCTTATTTTTAGGAACTGCCGTAGCATTATCAAAAGTTCCAGTAAGATATTTATATAATGGGTTAAAACCTATATTGATATTAATAGTTATTACTGCAGTATTTAATATTTTTATGATAAAAGGAACTCCAGATACACTAATATGGCAATGGAAATTCCTACATATATATACTAATGGAATACGAGTTGCAATTTTTATGATTTTAAGATTAGTATTTTTAATAATGGGAACATCATTATTAACTTTAACAACATCGCCAATAGAACTTACTGATGGAATAGAAAATTTATTAAGTCCTTTCAAAAAAATAGGTTTTCCAGCACATGAGTTAGCTATGATGATGACCATAGCATTAAGATTTATTCCAACTTTAATAGATGAAACAGATAAAATAATGAAAGCACAAAAAGCTAGAGGTGCAGATTTTGAGTCAGGCAATTTAATTCAAAAAGCTAAGAGTTTAGTACCATTATTAGTACCATTATTTATTAGTTCATTTAGAAGAGCTGATGAATTAGCTATGGCTATGGAAGCTAGATGTTATAGAGGTGGTTCTGGAAGAACAAGAATGAAACAGCTTAAATATAGTAGTAGAGATGTTGTTTCATATATTGCATTAGTAATATTAATAGTAATAACAATAGGAATAAGATTTATATAAACTTATATAATAAAATAATAAATTTCAACTGAGTTTTTGTGCGACTAAGCATTCAGATGGAGTCAAAACTCCACCTGAATTAAGTCTACGTTTATCTAAGTGTTACTATAGATATACTAATTCTCAGTATTAAAAGCTAATTTGCTAAAATAGTCAAATGCATAAACTGATACTTAATTTGGATAGAGTTAAAGCATATGGACATTAGTAATTTAGCTTTTTTAATTTAATTGATAATATAAATTAAGACTTAATTTAGAGAGAGTTAAAGTTAAAGCTCCATTTGAATTTTAGAGAACGTTGTTTAGGAACTTATCTTTGTTTAGTTTTAAAATGGAGTGTTATAGATGCTAATTATAAGATAAAGGAGATTTAATATGAGAAATATCAAGTTAATAATAGAATATGATGGTACGAATTTTTGTGGATGGCAACGACAAAATGATCAAAGAACTGTGCAAGGTGTTTTAGAAAAAGCCATTAGTAAAATAATAAATGAAGAAATAGAACTTATAGGAAGTAGTAGAACAGATTCAGGGGTTCACGCTAAAGGATATGTAGCTAATTTTAAGACAAATTCCAAAATACCTGGAAATAAGTTTAAAGATGCTATAAATACTAAAATACCAGAGGATGTAGTTATTTTAGATTCAGAAGAGGTTTCAGAAGACTTTCATGCAAGATATTGTTCAAAGGGAAAAACCTATTGTTATACTATTTTAAATAGATATGAGCCATCAGCCTTAGAAAGAAATTATGTTAATCATTTTAGAGGAAGATTAAATATAGAAGCAATGAAGGAAGCGTGTACTTATTTTATAGGGAAGCATGATTTTGCAGCTTTTAGAAGTCTTGGCAGCTCAGTAACAACAACTACAAGAACAATTACTGATTTACATATTGAAATAGATGGAGAAAAAATAAAGATTTTTGTTTCAGCTGATGGGTTTTTATATAATATGGTTAGAATAATAGTGGGTACGTTAATTGCAGTTGGAATAGGTAAAATAAATGCAGAATCAATAAAGGATATAATTAATTCAAAGGATAGGAATAAAGCAGGAAAATGCGTTACTGGTCAAGGATTATGCCTTGAAAAAGTTTTTTATTAAAAATAAAATAAATTAGTTGACACGCCCGTAAGCGTGTATTATAATTGTATTTGTTTGTAAGAGAAGATCGTGAATTAAGATTAATAAAAACCTTAATCTTCACATATAAGAACGATTGATATGAAACTATTGAAAAAAATCTAGGGAGGGAAAACAATGAAATCATACATCGCGAAAGCACAAGACGTTGAAAGAAAATGGTATGTTGTTGACGCTGCTGGTAAACCACTAGGAAGAGTTGCTAGCCAAGTTGCTTCAATATTAAGAGGAAAAAACAAGCCAACATTTACACCAAATGTTGACTGTGGAGATTTCGTTATCGTAATCAACACAGAGAAAGTAGTTTTAACTGGTAAAAAGTTAGATCAAAAATACATGAGAAAGCACAGCTTACATCCAGGCGGATTAAAAGAAACTCCATATAGAGTTGTTTTAGATAAAAAACCTGAATATGCATTCGAAGAAGCTGTAAGAAGAATGTTACCTAAAGGTGTTTTAGGAAGAAAAATGTTAAAGAAATTAAAAACTGTTAAAGGTGAAGAGCACGGATTCGAAGCTCAAAAGCCAGAAGTATTAGAATTAAGATACTAATATAGACTCGGGAGGAGGAATTTCAAATGGCAAAAGTTCAATACATGGGAACTGGAAGAAGAAAAAAATCAGTTGCAAGAGTAAGACTTGTACCTGGAGAAGGTAAAGTTCTTATAAATAAAAGAGAAATCGAAAACTACTTTGGTTTAGAAACTTTAAGAGTTATAGTTAACCAACCATTAGTTTTAACTGAAACTAAAGATAAATATGATGTTTTAGTTAACGTTCACGGTGGTGGATTCACAGGTCAAGCTGGAGCTATAAGACACGGAATATCAAGAGCTTTATTAAAAGCTGACGAAAGCTTAAAGCCTGAATTAAAGAGAGCTGGATTCTTAACAAGAGACCCAAGAATGGTTGAAAGAAAGAAATACGGCTTAAAGAAAGCAAGAAGATCTCCACAATTCTCAAAGAGATAATTATATTCTTGCAAAAGAGAGGATTTTATCCTCTCTTTTTTTTATATAAATAAATTAAAATTTAATTTACATAGAGTGTTGAGACTCTATGTGAATTTTAGAAATAAGGAGTTAAAAAATAAGGTATTAGAGAAACTAATATATAATTCAAACAAAGTAGTAACACTATTGTGAAATTTAGTGTGAATTATTTAGGAATAATCTTAGATTGTGAAAAATTAAAGTTATAGGTATTAATATCCATCAGATAAATTTTAAAAAAGTAAAATATATATTGAAAAAATATATACTTTTTGAATAGTTAAGAAATTAAATTAAATTAATTTCGATTTTAATTTTCATGGCTTCTCAAAAATATACTTGAATTTTTAATTACAATACAAGGAACTTTTATATAACTAAATTTATTTTAAAAAGTCTAGTCTTTTATTAAGAATAATTAGTTAATGAATTAATTAATAAAGTATTAAAAAAATGTTTCTTGGAAGTTATTTGGAAATTTAATTACATTTATTCAAAGCCACTGATTTCGTAAGAAATATCCTAAATTTTGGTTTCAATATTAAGTTTAGGTTAAGAAATTTTGTAACTACTTAACAAAGAATTTTTCTTATTATAAACTATAGTTGGGAATTAAATTAGAATTTAGTTATGTGGAGGAGACTTACATTGAAAGATGGAATTTTTACTATAATAGAGCTTTTAGGAGGTCTAGGTTTATTTCTATATGGAATGAAACTTATGGGTGATGGACTAGAAAACTCCGCAGGGGATAAGCTGAAAAAAATTCTTGAAAAGGTAACTAGTAATCCTTTTATGGCTGTAACAGTAGGTGCTATTGTAACAGCGGTAGTTCAGAGTTCAAGTGCAACAACGGTAATGGTAGTTGGATTTGTAAATGCAGGACTCATGAACTTAGCTCAAGCAGCAGGAGTTATTATGGGGGCAAATATAGGGACAACTATAACAGCTCAGCTTGTAGCATTTAAATTAACTGATTATGCACCAATGTTTATAGCTATAGGTGCATTAATAGTAATGTCAGCAAAGGCAAAAAAGAGAAGAGAAATTGGTAATATAATTCTTGGATTTGGTATATTATTTTTAGGAATGTCCACAATGAGTGGAGCAATGAAGCCACTTGCTACATCACCAGTATTTTCAAATATGGTAGTTGCTATAGGAAACAACTGGTTTATTGGAATATTTGTAGGACTTGCTATGACAGCAGTACTTCAAAGCTCATCAGCAACAACTGGTATATTAATATCTTTAGCAACAGCAGGAGCTATAAACATACAAGCAGCTTTACCAATATTATTTGGATGTAATATAGGTACTTGTGTAACAGCATTATTAGCATGTGTGGGAGCAAATAAAACTGCTAAGAAGGCAGCAATAATACATTTATTATTCAATATTATAGGAACAATAATATTCGTACCATTTATTCCAATGATGGTTAAGGTAGTTATGCAAATAAGTCCTGGAGATGTTTCAAGACAAATAGCAAACTCACATACTATATTTAATATAGTAGCAACAATAGTAATGTTCCCATTTATTAAAGTATTAATTAATTTAGTAAATAAGTTAATACCAGGGGAAGATGAAATAGAAAAAGTTGGACCTAAGTATATTGATGATAAAATTTTAGAAACACCTGTAATAGCAGCAGGGCAAGTTATTAAAGAAACTATAAGAATGGCTAATAAGGCTAGACAAAATTTAGAATTAAGTATGGAAGCCTTTAATAATGATGATGATAAGTTAGTAGAAAAAGTTTATGAAAATGAAAAAATAATAAATGTTTTAGAAGAGGCTATAACAGCTTATTTAGTAAAATTATCAAAATGTGATTTATCAGATAAAGAAAAGAATATAGTTGCTGCTACATTCCATGTAATAACTGATATTGAGAGAATTGGTGACCATGCTGAAAATATAGCAGAATTAGCACTTCAAAAATCTTTTAAGAAAATAAAGTACTCACAGGAAGCAATAAAGGAACTAGAAATAGTTTATAATAATACATTAGAGGCATTAAGTATATCAATAGAAGCTTATGAAAATAGAGATTTATTAAAAGCTGATACTGTATATGGAGTAGAACAAAAAATAGATGTGAGCCAAAAGGAATATAGAGATAACCACATAAAGAGATTAAATGAAGGAAAATGTGGAGCTTATGAAGGTGCTATATTTGTTGATTTATTATCAAATTTAGAAAGAATTGGAGATCATGCAACTAATATTGCAGATAGTGTAATACAAAATAGTAAATAGATTCTTCAGTAGAAGATTAGAAGAAGAGGATGTATCAATTTTATGATATGTCCTCTTTTGTTATTTGTAAATTAAGACTTAATTTATATAAGCTTTTAATTTCATATGGATTTTACTAAAAATAATTTAGGGAGATGTGTTTATTTTATAAAAGTGAATTTCAACTTTAAAAAATAATAATAATATTTTTTTAAGGTTATACTAACCCTATAAATTTAAATTTATGGAGGTGATTAGAATGAAAAAAATTAAGGGTCTTGTTTCAATATTTTTATTAGCAATAATATTTACTTGTTTATTTAACACTGTATCCTTTGCTGATGATAAATCAAAGGTTATACTTATAGATCCAGGGCATGGAGGAATAGATGGTGGTGCTAGTTCAAAAGCAGGGGTTTTAGAAAAGGATATTAACTTATCAGTAGGTCTTAAACTAAAGAAAATTTTAGAGGAATCTGGATATACTGTATACATGACAAGAGAAGATGATTGTGGATTATATACAAAAGGAGCTACAGTAAAAGAAAAGAAAAGAGAAGATTTAGCTAATAGGTCTAAAATGAAAAAAGAAACAAATTGTGATGTTTTTATAAGCATACATCAGAATACATTCCCACAAGCCAAATATAAAGGAGCTCAAGTTTGGTATGCACCTAACAGTGATTTAAGTAAAAATTTAGCTAATATAATGCAAAATTCTTTAAAAGAGTACCTAGATAAAGAAAATAATAGGGTAGCAAAGGATGCTGGGAATGAAGTTAGAGTTTTAAGAAATAATAATCAAGGGGCATCTATACTTGTTGAATGTGGTTTCTTATCAAATGAAGAAGAAGCTAAACAATTAGCAAGTGAGGAATATCAACAGAAAATAGCAAGTGCCATAAAAGATGGATTAGAAAAGTATTTGCTTCAAAGTAAAGACAGTTCAGGTAAACCTTTTTTCTTTAGATAATTAAATTTTTACAAAGTTAAAGTGGGCAAGTAAAATTAACTAAGCCCACTTTTTTTAATCAATACTAGAGTCAGTACCTAAATAATTTATAGTTTTGTTAAAGGTAGGTTTAATAAACTCATCTACTTGAGGAGAAACATTTATTGAACCTTTAGGAATTGATTTAACTTTTTGTAATTTAAAAATTAAAAATGTTGTATGGATAGTAAGAATTAAAAGGACCATGGTAAGGAAAATTATTATGATATTTATATTAAACTTTTTCACGGTAATACTCCTTTTAAATGCTTATGTAAAAGTATATTGATAGACTAAGGTAAATATTACAAATATAATTAACAGATAAAGGGGATTGTTATATAATTAATTTATATAAAAGTATAATGAGTTAATTATAGATTGGAGGATTTTATGAGAGAGTTAGATGTTAAGGTAATAGAAGCTAAAGTTAAAGAGTTGGCTATAGAAGCTAATTATTATCTTCCAAGAGATGTAAAAGATAGAATAGAAATTTTAAAGAATGAAGAAAGTTATCCTTTAGCAAAGGATATTCTAGAAAAAATAGAGGAAAATTATAGAGTAGCAGAAAATGAGAAAAAACCATTATGCCAAGATACAGGTATGGCATGTGTATTTATAGAAGTTGGACAAGATGTTCATTTAATTGGTGGAAATTTAGAGGAAAGTATAAATAATGGTGTTAGGGATGCTTATGAAGAGGGATATTTGAGAAAATCTGTTGTTTCTGATCCTATAAAGAGAGTAAATAGTAATAATAATCTACCAGCTATTATAAATTACAAAATAGTAGAAGGAGATAAGATTAAAATAATATTTTCACCAAAAGGATTTGGCTCTGAGAATATGAGTGCTATTAAAATGCTTAAACCTTCTGAAGGTATAGAAGGTGTTAAAAATTTTATTATAGATACTGTAGTTAAGGCTGGAGGGAATCCATGTCCGCCAATAGTAGTGGGAGTTGGAATAGGTGGAAACTTTGATAAGGTTGCAAGTTTAGCAAAAACAGCTTTAATAAGAGATTTAGATAAAAGAAATGACGATAAGTTTTATAGAGATTTAGAAGAAGAGCTTTTAGAAAAAATAAATAGTTTAGGAATTGGTCCTCAAGGTTTTGGAGGTAGAACTACAGCCCTTGCAGTAAATATAGAAGTATTTCCAACTCACATAGCTGGATTACCAGTGGCAGTTAATATAAATTGTCATTCTACTAGACATAAAGAAGCTATAATTTAAAAGGAGTTTTGTATATGGAGATAAGATTAAAACTACCAGTAAAAGAAAGTGATTTAATAAAGTTGAAAGTAGGAGATAGAGTTTTATTAACAGGAACTATTTACACTGGAAGAGATGCAGCACATAAGAGACTTATAGAGACTTTAGAGAAAAATGAAAAGTTACCAATAGATTTAAAAAATGAATTCATTTATTATGTTGGACCTTCACCAGCACAACCAGGACAAGTAATAGGTTCAGCAGGACCAACAACAAGTTATAGAATGGATAGTTATACAAAAGCATTAATGGATTTAGGGCTTAAGGGAACTATAGGGAAAGGAAATAGAAGTGAAGAGGTTGTTGAAAGTATAATTAAAAATAAGGGGATTTACTTAGGGGCTATAGGTGGAGCAGCAGCATTAATAAGTAAAAGTATAAAAAGGGTAGAAATTATAGCCTATGAAGATTTAGGTACAGAAGCTATAAGAAAACTTTATGTAGAAGATTTTCCTGCTATAGTTGTAATAGATAGTGAAGGAAATAATTTATACAATTTAGGAAAAGAAGAGTATTTGAAATCTATATAATCAGTTAAAAAACTATCTTATAATAAACGTAAACTTTTGAAAGAAAAGGACTATCTCAAGGTGGAATAAAACTTCCTATTAGAGATAATCCTTTTTTGCTTGAATTTTATATTAAATTAATGCTTGGAATCCTCTTCCTTTAACCTCAGAAACTTCAACTATGTTTATGAAGGCTTTAGGATCTATTTCAAGTATTTTTGTTTTTAACAGTATCATTTGTCTAGTTGTAACTATGCAATACAACATTTTTCTTTTGCAGTGTGTGAATTCACCCTCTGCTAAAAGTGATGTTACTCCTCTATTAAGATTTGAAATTATGTATTCAACTACTTCATCTTCTTTATCAGTAATAATTAGAAGCATTTGTTTAGATCCAAGACCTTTAGTAACTTTATTTATAAGTATACTTTGCATTGTCATAGAAATTAAAGTATAAAGAGCAACAGGTAGTCCAAATATTAAGGAACCTACTGAAACTATGATTAAATTTAAAATTAAACCAAGGCTTCCTATATTAAAGTTAGAGTATTTCTTTTTTATTGCCATAGCAATTATATCAGTACCACCTGTTGAACCACTTCTAGAGAATACTAGGCCGTATCCAATACCACAAAGCACACCACCATATATACAATATAAAAGCGGATCATTTAAACTTATTAGATGTTTAAATTTAGCTGTAACAACAAGAAATAAGGATAAAGATAATGATCCTATAATTGAGTAAATTGTAAATTTCTTATTTAATTTTAAATAGCTAAGTATAAATAAAGGTAAGTTAATTAATAAAACAATTATACCTGAATTTATGCCAAACTTATATTCAAATATAAGACCTATTCCGGTAGCACCACCACTAAGAAGCTTAGCGTGAACTAAAAAAAGATTTACGCCTAATGAGGCAATAAAGCATCCCAAAATAATTGTTAAGGCGTCCACAACAAATACTTTTTGTTTTTTAATAAGGTTCATAATTTAATCTCCCAAATTTAATGCATAATATCTTGCAATTTATCAATACAATTATAAGGGATTTATGTAATTATATTAACTTGAAACTTTTATGATATTTTGCCACTAGAAAGCTAATTATATTTTTAGCTTTACAATACTTTATTTTTCACAATATTAATATGTATATCTATGGTGTTTAAATATAATTTTAAATTAAATCTGTTTTGCCTAATAATTAATATTTATAACACTCAAATTTTTTATAAAATGAAGATAAGTAGATATAGGTCTATAGCTAGATAACTTCGTAACTTCCACTAAAATTCACCTAAAATCAAAACTTTATGTGAATTAAGTTTATAAAAAAATAATAATAATTACTTGTTAATAATTATTAACTTTAATATTGATTGTAAAGATAGGATACTATATAATAATTAGTATCGAATTCTAGGAGGGAAGTTAAAATGGCAATAACATTTTTAGAATATCCAAAGTGTAGTACTTGTAAAAAGGCTAAAAAATGGCTTAAGGAAAATAATATAGAGTTTACAGAGAGACATATAGTAGAGGATAACCCAACTAAAGAAGAACTTAAAGAGTTTTATGAAAAGAGCGGATTAACAATAAATAAATTATTCAATACAAGTGGAATGATGTATAGAGAATTAAATTTAAAGGATAAAGTAAAAATAGCATCAGAAGATGAGCTTTTAGAAATCCTATCAACAAATGGAATGTTAGTAAAAAGACCATTACTTGTATTAGAAGATAAAGTTTTAGTTGGTTTTAAAGAAGACCAATGGAAAGAAATTTTAAATAAGTAGAGGCTAGGCATTAATATCAAAGAAAAAGATATTAATGCTTAAATTTTTGTCAACTGATGAATTTCTTGTTTAAAGCAGTGAAAAAAGAAAAAATAAAGAGTTTTAATAAACATATTCAAATAAATTTAAAAAAAAAAGGTTTTACAACAATGATTTAAATCTTTATAATTGATAAGTGCGGATGCAACATATTGTATCAAGATACGGAATAATAAAAAAAATATACTATATATTGTGGAGAGGGGAAAGGTTATGACTTTAATAGATAAAATGTGCAAGGAGGCAATGAGCCTTTTAAAGGATAAAGAATTATATAAAGAAGAAGCTTTAAAAGAAGCTTTAAAAAATATAATAAGAGATGAAAATGATGAGAATCATATAAAAGATTGTTTAATGCAATGTTCTCTAGAATTAACATCTCAAATAGAGCCAGAGTGGCAAAAAATAGCAGCAAATTATTATACAATTAAATTGAGGGAGCAAGTTAAAGTAAATAGAGGACTTAAAGAAGATGAGAACCCTTACTGCAATTTTTATAATTTCATAACTGATCTTACACAAAGAGGATTATACGGAAAATATATAATTGAAAATTATTCAAAAGAGGATATTGAAGATTTAGAAAAAGAGATAAAACCAGAGAGAGATTTTCTTTTTACATATAGCGGAATAAATCTTTTAGCAAAAAGATATTTGGTTCAAGATTATACTAGAGAAGTATTAGAACTACCACAACAAATGTTTATGGGAATAGCTATGCATTTAGCAATACCAGAAAAGAAGGAAAATAGAGTGGCTTGGGCTAAAAGATTTTATAATGTATTAAGTTCAATAAAGGCAACTATGGCGACTCCAACTATGTCAAATGCAAGAAAGCCTTTTTATCAGTTAAGTTCATGTTTTATAGATACTGTAGATGATAGTTTAAATGGAATCTATAAATCTTTAGATAATTTTTCAAAGGTTTCTAAATTTGGTGGTGGAATGGGAGTTTACATCGGAAAAGTTAGAGCTTTAGGGTCAAGTATAAGAGGATTTAAAGGTGCTTCAGGTGGAGTAATTCCATGGATAAAACTATTTAATGATACAGCAGTAGCTGTTGACCAATTAGGAGTAAGAAATGGTTCAATATCAATATGGCTTGATGCATGGCATAAGGATTTACCAGAATTCTTACAATTAAGAACTAACAATGGAGATGACAGAAAGAAAGCTCATGATATATTCCCAGGACTTTCTTACCCTAATCTATTCTGGAAATTAGCAGAAGAAGATATAGATGCGAACTGGTATATGATGTGTCCTCATGAAATAAGACAGGTTAAAGGATATTCTCTAGAAGATTTCTATGGAGAAGAATGGGAAAAGAGATACTTTGACTGTGTAAATGATGAAAGAATAGAAAAAAGAGTTATGTCAGTTAAAGATATAGTTAGATTAATAATAAAGAGTGCTTCTGAAACAGGAACACCATTTGCTTTTTATAGAGATACTGTAAATGAAATGAATCCTAATAAGCACAAGGGAATGATATATTCTTCAAATTTATGCACAGAAATAATGCAAAATATGAGTGCTATGGAAATTGAAAAAACAGAAATAAAAGATATTAACGGTGATTTAATAGTAGTTGAAAAAACTAAACCAGGAGATTTTGTTGTTTGTAATTTATCATCAATGGTTCTTGGAAATATTGATGTTAATTCACAAGAAGAAATAGAATATATTGTTGAAACACAAATTAGAGCTATGGATAATGTAATAGACTTAAACTACTATTCAGTACCTTTTGCAGAAATAACAAATAAAAAATACAGAGCAGTTGGTCTTGGAACTTCAGGATACCATCATATGTTAGTTAACAACAAAATTCATTGGAATTCAGATAAGCATTTAGAATTTGTTGATAAAGTTTATGAAGATATAAACTATTATGCTATAAAAGCCAGTATGAAAATAGCAAAAGAAAAAGGCAGATATAACTACTTTGAAGGTTCTGATTGGGATAATGGAGAGTACTTTGAGTTAAGAAATTATAACTCAGATAGATGGAATGAATTAAAAGCAGAAGTAAAAGAACATGGTATGAGAAATGGATATTTATTTGCTGTAGCACCAAATGGTTCAACTGCAACTATAGCAGGAACATCAGAAGGTATTGATCCAGTAATGGCTAAATTCTGGTTAGAAGAGAAAAAAGGTAGCATAACACCAAAAACTGCACCTAATTTATCAATGGAAACATTCTGGTATTATATATCAGCCTATAATGTAGATCAACAATTATCAGTAAAGGCTAATGGAGTAAGACAAAGACATATAGACCAAGGGCAATCATTTAATCTTTATATAACTACAGATTTTACAATGAGACAAATAATGAATTTATATATAACAGCTTGTAAGAGTGGTGTTAAGAGTATATATTATGTTAGAAGCAAATCACTATCAGTGGATGATTGTGAAAGTTGTTCAGCTTAATTAAGAGAGGATGTTGAAGATGGAAATAACTAAAAAACCTTTGTTTAACGAGCTTGGAGATACAGAAATATCTAAGAAAAGAATAGTTAATGGTAATACTACAAATCTAAATGATTTTAATAATATGAAATATACTTGGGTTTCTGATTGGTACAGACAGGCAATGAATAACTTCTGGATACCAGAAGAGATTAATTTATCTCAAGATTTAAAGGATTATAAAAAACTATCTAAAAATGAAAAAACAGCTTATGATAAAATATTATCATTTTTAATATTCTTAGATTCTATACAAACAGCTAATTTAGGAAATATAAATAGTTACGTAACAGCATCAGAAGTTAATCTATGCTTAACTATTCAAGCTTTCCAAGAAGCTCTTCATTCACAAAGTTACAGCTATATGTTAGATAGTATATGTTCTCCAGAGGAAAGAAATGAAATTCTATTCCAATGGAAGGATGATGAAATTCTATTAGGAAGAAATAAATTCATAGGTGATTTATATAATAGATTTTTAGAAAATGAAACAATGCATAACTTTGTAAGAGCTGTTATGGCAAACTATATATTAGAGGGTGTATATTTCTATTCAGGATTTATGTTTTTCTATAACTTAGAGAGAAACGGAAAAATGCCAGGTTCAGCACAAGAAATAAGATATATAAATAGAGATGAAAATACTCATTTATGGTTATTTAAAAATATAATACTTGAGTTAAAAACAGAAAATCCAGAAATATTCACTGAAGAATTTGAAAAAGAATTAGTAGATATGGTTAAGACTGGAGTAGAAAATGAAATTGCTTGGGGTCATTATGTAATAGGTAATAATATAGAAGGAATGAATAAAACTTTAATAGAAAACTATATAAAATATATAGGTAACTTAAGATTAAGAAGTATAGGTCTTGAAATATTATATCCAGAACATACAGAAAATCCAGCACCATGGGTAGACGTTCATGCAGATGCAAACCAAGTTAAGACAGATTTCTTTGAAGCTAGATCAACAGCTTATGCTAAAGCAACAGCTCTAGTAGATGATTTATAAAATAATTTAAAGAAGTAGAATAAGAATAAAAGAGGATGTATCAAATTACAGATACATCCTCTCTGCCTTTTATCTAGCTATATAGGTTCATCATTTGTGACCACTCACCTACGTAAAAAAGCTCTAATATTTTTTCTACAACAGTTTCTGAAATTTCCAAACTCATTTTGTTTAACTGATAGTCCAAATCTGTGATTTGGTAACTAGAAGTTACTCAGTTCGTTTAGCACTGAGCTTCTTTTAAAAGGAAACTCGACTCGCATTGCTTGCTGAGTAAGTTCCTATAACTAAATCAAGATTTAGATAGTCACTTACGAAACTGTTGTTCAAAAATAAAGAGCTTCTAGTACTAGTTCAATGGTCACAGCATTTTGTACCTATATAGCTATCTTGGCAGATAAAAAAATATATTTATAAAAATAATATAAATTAAGGCGCTGATTTGATACATCCTTTTTATTTTCTATTTTTGAACTTCTATACCATACTTTTTACATTTTAGTGAGATGGTTCTATGGGTTAGACCTAATGCCTGGCCTGTTTTATTAAAGCTCTTATATTTTCTTAGAGCTGTTTCTATTATTTTCTTTTCATACTCTTCAAAAGTTAGTATATTGTTTTCATCAATTTCAAAGGTTGTTTCTGTTAAGTCATTATTAGTATTTAAGTATGATGGTAAATCTAAGAGAGTTATTACATCACTATCACAAAGGTTTATAGCCCTCTCTATTATATTTTCTAATTCTCTTATATTTCCTGGCCATTCATAGTTTTGTAAGGCTTTTAAAGATTTTTTATCTATAGATTTAACTGATTTATTAAGTTTATTATTTATTTTTTCTATAAAGTGTTCTGTAAGTGAATTTATATCTTCTTTTCTATGACGAAGAGGAGGTAGTGATACTGATAGAACATTTAGTCTATAATATAAGTCCTCTCTAAATTCTCCTGAAGACATCATTTTTTCTAAATCTCTATTAGTGGCAGCTATAATTCTAACATCAATTTTTTGAGGTTTTATAGCACCTATACTTTCTACTTCACGTTCTTGAATAACCCTAAGTAACTTAACTTGCATGGACATAGGCATATCACCTATTTCATCAAGAAAAATTGTACCTCCATTAGCTATAACAAATTTACCAGGTTTAGATTTTATAGCCCCAGTGAAAGCTCCCTTTTCATAACCAAAAAGTTCACTTTCTAATAAATTTTCTGGAATGGCTGCACAGTTAACTTTAACAAAGGGTTTGTTTTTTCTAGCACTATTATTATGTATAGCCTTTGCAATAAGTTCTTTACCAGTTCCACTTTCGCCACGAATTAGAACAGTGGAAGTACTTTGTGAAGCTTTCTCACATATATAAATAGCATCTTTTAAACCACTATTATAGCCTATTATATTTGAAAAAGAGGAAAGTGAAGAGATATTTCTAAAGAATTCATCTTTGTAATATTTTAATTCTTCACGAGACTTTTCAAGTTGAGCTATTACTTTTTTTAATTCATTTATTGGTTTTGAGGTTGAAATAACTCCTTTAAATTTATTATCAACAAATATAGG
This sequence comes from Clostridium massiliamazoniense, assembly GCF_001403635.1. Lineage (GTDB taxonomy): Bacteria > Bacillota > Clostridia > Clostridiales > Clostridiaceae > Sarcina > Sarcina massiliamazoniense. The sequence goes on along the minus strand of NZ_LN879468.1, from coordinate 1,607,420 downwards.
AACTACTTTTGTTATAATATCTATACCTTCTTTATTATGGATTACATTATTTATAGTTTTTTTCTCAGTAAAGGCTTTGGCTCTATAGCCCTTTGGAGAAATTGAGAAAATATCTTTTCCAATAATATTTTTACATGAACTTTTAAAGTGTTTTTCATAGGCTGGGTTTATGTAGTTTATTTTGCCATATTCATCAATAAAACAAATTAATTCACTAGAATTTTCTAATATTCTTGTGAACTTTTCATTTAGCTCTTTTAATCCTACCATTTGAGATATATCTTGTATTACAGCTGTAGCTCCAATTAAGTCACCATTATGATAGAGTGGACTTCTATTAACGATGGTTGTTCTATTACCTATATATAAAATTTTTCCTATTTCTTTAATTTGAGTTTTTAGCAAGTCAGGAAGTTCTGTATTAGGAATTATATTTCGTATATTATTTCCCAATACTTTTTCTTCTGGTAAGTTTAAAATTTGTAAAGCATATTTATTTACTTTAGTTATGCTAGAATTTAAATCTATAGCTATAACACCAATAGGTAAAACATCAAAGAGTTGTTCATTGGCTAAACTATTTTCTTCAATAAAATCATCTATGGCTTCCATAGGTTCAGTTGAATTATTTATATTATTATTTATATAGTCGATTAAAAGATTAATAGAAAGTTTTCCTATCATACCTACATTTTCAGTACCTATAGTAAGAATTTCATCTTTAGCAACTTTTAAGGCTAAAAGACCAAGCATACTTATTTCGAGCCAATCAGTATAATTAGCTTTTTTTATATAAAATTTTACTTTATATTTATAAGAAATTTCAGAAGCTTTATTTACAAGCATTGCTGAATATCTAGTGTGTAAGCCAGAATCAACAGTTATTTTTATATCTTCATAATACATATATAGCTCTCCTTTAATAAATATTTGATAAAAAATATCAAGAAAAGTACATTAAATTAAATTATAAAAGAAAGAATTGATAAAAAGTATCGAAAATACACTTTATATAATAAATTTTATCAACTATTTTACTTTTAATCAAATTATAGAGTATAAAAAATATTGTTAATAAATTGATAATAATCTAAATTTCATATTTTTACTTTAATAAATCATTATATAATAGAAATTGGTGAAAAAATTAGGAATTAATCTTAAAAAATAACATAAATTTCTTGAAGAAATCATAAGAATTTAGAGAGTAAAGGAAAGAAGTATATTTTTTAGTAAATGGCATATAAATTGCTTTAAATATATATTATAGATTTACAGTGTAAAATTTTGATTACTTTAGGTTTAAGAAAAGTATGATATTAATTTAAGATTAAGGTTTGAATTTAAGGAGGATATACATATGTTAAAAGGTATAGCAGCATCAAAAGGATATTCAATAGGAACAGTATTACTACAAAAACATGAAGAGATAGTAATAAGTGATGAAAAAATTACAGATATAGAAGCTGAAAAGGCTAAATTAGATGCAGCTTTAGAAGCTTCAAAAACTCAATTAGTTGCAATTAAAGAAAAAGCAGCAAAAGAAATGGGAGCAGAAGAGGCAGAAGTATTTGAAGCTCACTTAACATTATTAGATGATCCAGAATTTGCGGGGGCAATGACTTTAGCTATAGAAAATGAGCAATTAAATGCTATGAAAGCAGTTGAAAATACAAAAAGCACTTTTGTTATGATATTTGAATCAATGGATAACGATTATATGAGAGAAAGAGCAGCTGATATAAAGGATGTGTCAAATAGAATAATAGCTAACTTAGCTGGTAAAGCTGTTAATCCATTTGAAAATGCTCCAGAAAATACAATAGTAGTAGCACATGATTTAACTCCATCAGATACAGCACAATTAGATAGAAGCAAAGTTGTTGCTTTCTTAACTAATATAGGGGGAAGAACTTCACATTCAGCTATAATGGCAAGAACATTAGAAATACCAGCAATAGTTGGGCTTGGAAATATAACTGAATCAGTTAAAGATGGTGATTTAGTAATCGTTGATGGTATAGAAGGAATTGCTATAGTAAATCCTTCAGAAGAAGTTGTTAATGAATACAAAGCTAAAAAAGAAAAATTCCAAGCTGAGCAAGAGGAATTAAAGAAATTAATAACTGTTAAAACAACTACTAAATCAGGTAAAAGAGTAGAGGTTTGTGGAAACATTGGTAAACCAGAAGATGTTGACCAAGTTATGCAAAATGGTGGAGATGGTGTAGGATTATTTAGAACTGAGTTTCTATACATGGATAGAGATTCAGCTCCAACAGAGGACGAGCAGTTCAATGCTTATAAATATGTTTTAGAAAAAACAGAAGGAAAGCAAGTAGTAATAAGAACATTAGATATTGGTGGAGATAAAACTCTTCCATACTTACCATTACCAGAAGAGATGAACCCATTTTTAGGATATAGAGCAATAAGACTTTGCTTAGATAGAAAAGAAATATTTAAGGTTCAATTAAGAGCTTTATTAAGAGCATCTGTATATGGTAAATTAGCAGTAATGTTCCCAATGATATCAGGTTTAGAAGAATTCAACCAAGCTAAAGAAGTAGTTGAAGAGTGTAAAGCTGAATTAAAAGCTGAAGGAATTTCTTACTCAGAAGATATTCAATGGGGTATCATGGTAGAAATCCCAGCAGCAGCAGTTTATGCTGATGAATTAGCTAAACATGTAGATTTCTTCTCAATAGGAACAAATGACTTAATTCAATATACATTAGCTGCAGATAGAATGAGTGAAAAAGTATCATACTTATATAATCCAATGCATCCAGCTGTATTAAGATTAATAAAAATGACAATAGATGGAGCACATAAACATGGTAAATGGGTAGGAATGTGTGGAGAAATGGCTGGAGATGAAGCAGCTATACCAACATTAGTAGAATATGGATTAGACGAATTCTCAATGAGTGCAAGCTCAATATTAACAGCTAAGAAAATAATAATGGAACAAGAATAAAAGTTTTAATATATTTATGGGGATGTATCGAAATTAGAGATACATCCTCTTTATATTTTAGGAGAGATATTTTCTTGGAGAGAGAAATAAAGTCATCAGGTAAAGTTTTAACTCTAGCTAAACATTAGTATTCTTATCTAGAGATATGTGTCTGTTTGGCTTTAGCTTATAGAAAATTGGAGTAGTATAGGACACTAGTTATAAAATAAATTTTAAAATCCATTCTAATAACTCTCATTCTTTATTAAAATATTATTAAAGGGTTAAGGGGGAATGAGAGTATGAAGAAAAAATTAATATTAACAACAACATTTTTTGTTATTTTACTATTTGGAGCATTGCTTGTGTATAATAATACTATTGGAAAAATTCCAAGATATATAGCAAAGTCTATAATGGATACTTATAATAAGGAAGATGAATTTGAAAAATCAACTTTAGAAAATTCAAAGCTATGTGATGAAATAATTAATAATTACAAAAATACTATAGAAAATATTAATTTAGAAAAAGCCAATATAAAGGATGAAAATTTAAATTCAGTCTTAAGAAAATATATAGCAGGGCTAGAAATAAGAATTAGAGCTTATGAAGCTTATAAAGAAAATAACTTAAATGAATTTGAAGATTTATTAAAACAATCAGATGAAGAGATAAATCCAGCACTTGTAACTTTAGTGGAAGATTATAATTTAGGAATTAAAGATACAGAGTATTATAAATTTATAACAGTAAATAAGTAGTGGCGAGATTAAAATTTTAGATTGGACGTGATTTCATGACTTTAGAAGCCATTGATAATGTAACTTTTATTAATGAAGTAAATGTAAGAGCCATGAATATAGATGGTTACTTTAAAAGATTTAAAAATGGAATTCTAACATTACATCATAAAAAACTTACGGTAGAAGAGGAAAATACTTTTAAAGAAGAAGTAATTTCTAAAAATTTTAAAGACATTGAAGAGGTGTATATAAATTTTATAAAGCAATGTTATGTATTTAATAAAGGAAAGTTAATAATTGATTTCTATGTAAATAGGTTAGACAGTAAGGCTATTTCTAAAATATTAAAAGTTTTAGATGAAAAAGAACAGAAAGAATTTTTAGAGCTTATAAAAAGTATAGATAAAGATAAAATTTATTTTAAAGTAGTTAATGAGGATATTTTGGATGTTATAGTTAAATTAAATACTAGAAATATGTTTTTTACTACTTTTTATTTTTTAGAAAATGAATTAACTTTATGGGGAAATTATGATTTAAAGTTCCCTATATTTTTTAAAGAATATGATGTTTTAGAAGGATATAAAGAAATAGCAAAGAAAAATGAATTAAATATTATAGAGAATTAAGTTTAAAAATTTTAATTTGTAATTTTTAAAAGTACTTTCATGGGTATAATAGAATAAAAAATAGTTTAGGGGGAGTTTTTTGAAAAATTTTAAGGGGATTTTTTTTGGAGTTTTAAGTTTTTGTAGTTTTATTTATTTTTTAGTTATGAAAATGGTAGTTCAAGAATTTAGTTTTAATTATGTGTTTTTAGTTTTAGCTATTTGTTCTTTATGTTATTCTATAGCTTTATTTAAATTTTCTAATAATACTATTTTTAAAAGAATAAATAGATTTATAAATTTCTTTATTGTTTTAGTTATTGCGGTGATTATTATAGATGGGAGTATTATAGGCATTTTTGCTATGAAAAAGAATAAAAATAAGAGTGATTATATAATTGTTCTAGGTGCTGGACTTTTAAATGGAGACCAAATAAGTGCTACTCTTAAGAATAGATTAGATACAACTTTAGAATATATAAATAATCACGATAGAAATGAAACTATTGTAGTTTCAGGTGGCAAGGGAAATGATGAAAGAATATCTGAAGCTGAAGCAATGAAAAGATATTTAGTCAGTCATGGTATTAAAGAAAATCGTATATTAATGGAGGATAAATCAACTAGTACCTTTGAAAACTTTAAGTTTTCTAAATCTATTATAGAAGAACATAGCCAAAAAGAAGTTAAAGATATAAGTATAAAAATAATAACAAATGGATTCCATTGTTTTAGAAGCAGCTTTTTGAGTAAGAGAGTTGGCTTTGGACAAAGTGAAGTATATAGTGCTAAAACACCATGGTACTTAATACCAGCTTATTATAGTAGAGAGTTCATAGCTATAGGAAAATCAGCTATAGTAGACAAATGAGGAGGAAAGTCATGATAGTAGATATTACACAAACTACACTTTTAGGAAAGGTTTATAGATATGGCTCAGAGCCTTTAAAGGTAGAGAGAGTTATAAGAAATTCTAGAAGTGGTAGTGAATATACAACAACTAAATTTTCTTGTGATGTTCACAATATGGGAACACATATAGATGTTATGGGACCTGATGTGGTAATTGAAAATGAAAGATTAATTGGAGAAGGAATAAAATTTGATCTTTCAAATGTAAATGAAAAGGAAATAAAATTAAAGGATTTAGACCTGTCATTAGTAAAAGAAGGAGTATATGTATTTTTCCAAACTAACTGGGATAAGTATTTAGATGACGATGAAAAGTATAGTAAACATCCAGAAATATCTATGGAAGTTATAGAGTTCTTAGTTAGTAAAAAGGTAAATATGATAGGAATTGATACATTAGGCTTTGGGATTTCTAGGAACCACGGCATAATAGATGAATATTTAGGAAAGCATAAAACCTATGCAATAGAGAATCTAAGTAATTTAGATAAGATTCCAACAAAGGGTTTTAAGGTTTATTGTTTACCTATGAAAATTGAAGCAATAGATGCACTACCAGCAAGAGTATTAGTTGAGTTTTAAGTAAAAATATAGCTATATGGAATAGATTAATTTTAGGTTAGTCTATTTCATATAGCTTTTTTAGTTCAAGAAAATATTGATTTTCAATAGCGGAAAACACTATAGGAATAATGAGTAGATAAAAATTTAGATTATAGAATATTTGAGTATTACAAATTCTATAAATTAGATTAGTTCTTATATTAACTAAAAATTTACATAAAAAAGCATATTATAACAACTAGAAATGTAAAAAATTGTTATAATATTTATAGGGATTTTTTAAATATTTTAGTTAGGAAGTGCTTTAAAAACAGGGGGATTTTTAAATGAATAATTCTATGAAAAACTACAATAAGGCAGTAGAAAAATTTCAAGTAGGAAATATTGAGAAAGCTTTAGAATATTGTGAAGAAGCTGTAGCTTTAGATATAAATAATAAAGCTGCTTTGAACCTTAAGGGAATGATTCTCTATTTAAAGGGTAATTTACATGCAGCACAGGCAAGTTGGAAAGTTAATGTGAATATAAATAATGATGGTATAGCTAAGTCTTATTTAGATAATATCAAGGATGATTTGCTTAGAGAGAAATTATATACAAAAGCATTAAAGAAAATTAAAGATTTTAATTTAGATGAAGCAGTAGTACTTTTAGAAAGTGCTAAAGAAAGTGATTTTAATGCTATTAATGTGTATAATGCATTAACTTATTGTTATATAAAGCTAGGTGATAAAGAAAAAGCAAAAGAATGTATAGAAAAGGTTATATCAGTTGAAAGAAACAATAAAGTAGCAAATGATTATATTAATGAGCTAGGTCTTAAAGGAAGAGGTTTTAGCAATATAATAAATAAAAAAGTAGCTTTAGCAGGATCTATAGCTATAGGTCTTGTTGTAATAGGTGGTGCTTTAATGCTTTCAAATAGTGCGAACTTTAAGAAAAATACAGAAAGTAAAAAGCCACAAAGTGTAATTTCACAAAATGATGAAAGAAATAAAAATGACAATAAAAATAATGAAGAAACTAATAGTAAAGATAGTGAAGAAAAGAAAAAATATAATTTAAAAGAATTAATTGAAAAAGAAAATTATGATGAATTAATTGTAGCTATGGAGAAAAATAGAGAGAGTATTACAGAAGAAAATCAAAAGGAGTTTGAACTAGCAAAGGAACTATTAGAAACAAAGGGAGTAAAATATTTTTACGATGAAGGATTAAATGAATTTAAAAACGGAGAATTTGGGAAAGCTAATAAAGAATTTCAAAAGGGATTCAAATACGCAAAAGGTAGTTATTTGGAAAATCATTTAAATTATATGATTGCTGTAAGTTTTGAAAAGTTAGATGACAAAGACAATGCTATAAAATATTATAGCGATTATGAAAAGAATTTTAAAGAAAGCGAATATTTAGAGGAGGTGTTATATAAATTAGCAATATTAAATAAAGATAGGAATATTTCTGAAAGTAAAAAATATGCTGAGAAATTGCAATATAAATTTAATGATTCTATTTATAATAACAACAACATAAAAAGTATTTTAGAAAGTGAATAGGATGTGATTACCTATGATAAAAGTTATAAAGTCAGCTAAAGTTTATTGTCCTGAATATGTTGGAATTAAGGATGTAGTCATAGTAGGAAATAAAATTGAAGGAATCTATGATGAAATTGAAGTTCCCCAAGACTTTATAAATATAGAAGTAATAGACGGGGAGGGAAAATTATTAGTACCAGGTTTTATAGATTCACATGTTCATATAACAGGTGGCGGTGGTGAAGGTGGATTTAATACAAGAACTCCAGAAATAAAGTTATCAGATTTAATTTATGGAGGTGTTACCACTGTAGTTGGAGTAACAGGAACAGATGGTGTAACTAGAAATATCGTTACATTACTACCAAGTGTCTATTCCTTAGAGGAACAAGGTGTAACTGCATATTGCTATACTGGTTCTTATGATGTACCACCTATAAAAACACTAACAAGTAGCGTAAAAGAAGATATAATGCTAGTTGAGAAAATAATAGGTCTTGGAGAAATAGCCATATGCGATCATAGAGGAAGTCAGCCAAGTTTTGAAAAGTTTTTATCAGTTGTAGCTGAAGCAAGAGTTGGTGGACTTTTATCAGGCAAAGCAGGAGTGGTTAACGTCCACTTAGGAGATGGAATAGGCAAATTCAATTATTTATTTAGACTCTCTGAAGAATCAGAAATTCCAATTGAACAAATATTACCTACACATGTTAATAGAACCTTATCTCTATTAAAAGAGGCTATTAAATATACAAGAATAGGTGGAAATATTGATTTAACTACATCTAGTAATATTGATTGTTTAGATGAAGATGAATATAGAGCTGGTCTTGCAATAAAGTACCTTTTAGATAATGGGGTATCTATAGAGCAAATAACTTTTTCTTCTGATGGAAATGGAAGTATGCCTGTATTTAACGATAAAAAGGAATTAATTGGATTGGAAATTTGTTCAGTAGGTACATTATTTAGGGAAATTAAATATGCTATAAGTATAGGAGTAGCTTTTGAAGATGCCATAAAGGTAGTAACTTCTAATGTTGCAAGAATACTTCACTTAAATGAAAAGGGAGAAATAGCACCAGGAAAAGATGCTGATTTACTTTTAATAGATGAAGAAAAACTAGAGATAGAATGGGTAGTGAGCAAAGGAAAAATTCTTATGGAATTTGGCAAACCTACAGTTAAAGGAAACTTTGAATAATTTTCGAAATACTATCTTATGTGGTAAGGTCACTTATGTTGACTGTTTTTAAATACTATAATATAATTATAAGAAAAGATACCCATGAGGGGTATATAGGAGGAGTAATTTTATGGTAAAGCATATAGAAGATAAAAATTTTGAACAAGAAGTTATAAATAACAATGGAGTAGTACTAGTAGATTTCTGGGCAACTTGGTGTGGACCATGTAAAATGATAGCTCCAGTTATAGAAGAATTAGCTGGTGAAATGACAAATGTTACATTTGCAAAAGTTGATGTTGACCAAAACCCAGGAACTGCAACTAAATATCAAATAGCAAGTATTCCAACATTAAAAATATTCAAAAATGGTGAAGTTGTAGATACATTAGTTGGTTTTAGACCTAAAGCTGAAATAAAAGCTATTTTAGAAAAACACCTTTAATAAAAAGGAGCAGAATTAAAGTGAGTGATAGATACGATATAGCTATTGTTGGAAGTGGTGCAGCTGGACTATCAGCAGCATTAAATGCAAAAATAAGAAACAAAAAATTTATTATATTTGGAAATAAAAATCTAAGTAATAAAATAGTTAGAGCACCTAAAATAAATAACTATCTTGGATTTTATGGTATGACAGGACCGGAAATAAAAGAAAAATTTCAAGAACACTTAGATTATATGGGAATAGAAATTACAGAGGAAAGAGTAAACAATATATATGCTATGGGAGATTACTTTGCTTTAATGGTTAATGATAAAACTTATGAAGCAAGTGCCTTAATATTAGCAACTGGAATGGAATATACTCAACCACTAAAAGGAGAAGAGGAATTCATAGGTAGAGGTGTTGGATACTGTGCAACATGTGATGCACCTTTATATAAAGAAAAAGTTGTTACTATAATAGGTTATAATAAAGAAGCTGAAGAAGAAGCTAATTTCGTAAGTGAACTAGCAAGTTTAGTTTATTACATTCCTATGTATAAAGGACCATTTGAGTTAAATGGAAATATTGAAGTAGTTGAAGATAAACCAGTTGAAATAAAAGGTGGAATGAAAGTAGACACTTTAGTACTAAAGGACGGAGAATTAAAAACTGATGGAATATTTGTCTTAAAGGATAGTATATCACCAGGTCAATTAGTTCCAGGACTAAAAATAACAGATGGTCATATTGAAGTTGATAGATTAATGCAAACTAATATAGAAGGATGTTTCGCAGCAGGAGATTGTGTTGGTAAACCATACCAATATATAAAAGCTGCTGGAGAAGGAAATATCGCTACATTAAGTGCAGCATCATATCTAGAAAAGCTAAAAGCAAAAAATAAAAATAAATAATAATCTATAGATTAGAAAAGGGACTGCATTTGCAGTCCCTTTAATTTTATTAAACTTTAAAAAATACATGTTGACCTATGCTTTTTACATTTTTTTTGGATACATTTTTCATCCAATTACAAGTTGCAATTTTAGGATTATAAAAATACAATGCTTGATTTGTTGGGTCTATTCCTCTTATAGCATCTTTAACAGCATTATAACTATCACTGTTGGGGACAACATTTATTTGACCATTAACAACACATGAAAATGCGTTTTTTTGTTTTACAACACCTTCAACTGTGTCTGGAAAACCTGGGGAAACAACTCTGTTTAAAACTACAGAGGCCACAGCAACTTTACCAGTGTAAGGTTCCCCTTTACTTTCTGCATGAACTATTTGAGCTAATAAATCTATATCACTTTGAGAAAGGGAAATAGATTTATCATTTGATTTGAAAACTTGAACAGTATCTTCATTTTCTAGATAAAGTTCTTTAGATTCATTATTAGAGCCATTTGCTACTAATAATGTAGTATTGATTTTATTTATATTCTTTTCATTGTTTACTCCTTTTAAATTAGTTGGTTTAGTTGTTAAGGTATTAAAAAATAAATTAGTGATAATTATTAAGCTGAAGGTTAAGAGAAAATTAAAAAAATATTTTTTCTTCATAGAAACCTCCTTTTGACTCTTTCCTAGAGTATTTTAACCAAAAAAAAACTTTTAATACCTAAATGAAAACAAACAGACATTAATATCAGATAAAGTAAAATCTAATTCAAGTAGAATATTAAAGTAATTATTTGTCTAAATTAAGTCTATATTTATGAGAAGGACTAATCTTTTTCAATAAAATATTACTTTATGCTATCATTATTTAATTCAGATTTAAACTCAGCAATAGATTTATTTAAGTTTTCATAGTTATTTTTAGATGTGTTAAATAAGCTAGGGTCTGAACTATTATTAAGTTCATGAAGAACATAATTTCTAAGTGAATTTATATAGGTATCATAATTACCAAAAACAGTTTTTAAAGAATTAAAAGAATTAATAAGATCAATAGGAACAGATAAGGCATAAAGTTCTGAGTTTAAAGTGTTAAAAGTAGTTATTTTTTTATTTATGTCATCTAATACTGTAGATAATGATCTATTTTCTTTTTTCATAGTATCAATTATTAAAAATAAGTCTTCATTTAGCAGAGAAAGTTGATTATATATATTATCAATTTGGGCTATATAAGTAGCACTTTGATTATTTGTAATATCCTTATCTCTATTAAGCTTTATAATTTCATTTATATAATTTAAAGAAGCATAAGATAATGCATTTGAATCTTTACCTAAAGAAACAGGTAGTTTAAGGTCATTGCATTGTTTAAATATTAAGTTAATATCATTTTTTAATTGTATAGCTTCTTTGTTTTTAGATGATAATATATCATTATTAGGTATTTCAAAGAGAGAAGCTAAATTACTATGAAGCTCAATGTTTTTCTTTAGCCCTTCTAATAATAAATCTTTATGTTTTGTATACTTATTAGATGGCTGAAAAGAAGTTAATGAATTTTCTATTTCTTTAAGTTCAGATACTGTTTTAGATAGTGTATTACCTAAGGATTTAGAAGATAATTTAGATTTTTCTATTGAAGTATTATTTATTTCACTTATACTATTACTAAAAGATATAAGAGTTTTAAAATCTTTACTTACTAAGTTTTGTCTTATAAGTACTATGAGAAGTAAAATTATTAATATAATAAAACTCATACTAAATTGATTAGAAAAGAAAGATTTAACTTTAGAATAATTCATATATACCTCCCCTATAATTAATTAGTTAATTTTAAAATTATCTTTAAATTATATGTGAGAATGTGGATTTACATTACAAAAACTTATGTTAAATAGATATTTTTTTATAATATCTTTTGATGTATAATTTAATAAGAGTAGCGTAAAGAGGTGAAAGAAATGCAAGGAATTGCCTGGTTAATATCAAGCACCCTAAAAGATATGCATATATCTTCTATAGTAGATATACTGGTGGTAGCTTATATTTTTTATAAGGGATATTCTCTAATAGAAAAAACAAGAACAGAACAACTGTTAAAGGGAATATTTTTAGTTCTTATATTAATCCCTATAAGTGCGGTATTACACTTAGAAATGTTATATTTTATTTTAACAAAAACATTAACTATTGGATTACTATCAATAGTAATTATATTCCAACCGGAAATTAGAAAGGCTTTAGAGCACATAGGGAGTAGTAGCTTTAATGATTTTCATAGGCAAGCAGATGATATAGCTCTAGAAAACTTAGTATCAGAAATAGTTGAAGCTGTAGGAAATATGGCAAAAACTAAGACAGGTGCTTTAATAGCCATTGAACAAAAAGTTGGTCTTGGAGACATTATAAAAACAGGGACAAAAATAGATGCAGTAGTAAGTGATTCTCTTGTAGAAAATATATTTGTTAAAAATACTCCACTTCATGATGGAGCTATGATAATAAGAAATGATAGAATAAGTTCAGCCGGATGTGTATTGCCGTTAACTGCTGAACAGAACATAAATAAACTCTTAGGAACTAGACATAGAGCAGCTTTAGGACTTTCGGAAGTTTCAGATGCCTTAGTAATAGTGGTTTCAGAAGAAACAGGTGCTATATCTTTAGCTGTTAAGGGAAGACTTACAAGAAATTATGATAAGGAAAAATTAAAGAATATTCTTTTAAGAATACTTAGAAATAGAAGAGATAAAAGTGAAATATCCCTTAAAGGAAAGGTGAAATCATGGTTAAGCAAGATAAGAAAAGAAAAATCTTAATACAAGCACTTTGCCTTTTACTTTCATTTGGATTATGGTGTTATGTAAATGCTGTTGAAAATCCTACTGGACAAAAAACTATCAAAAATGTTCCAGTAGAGATACTTAATACAGGAATCTTAGCAGAAGATGGTTTGGCTCTAGCACCTAATCAACATATTACTGTTAATTTAAATATACAAGGTTTAAATGAAAATATATATAATTCAAATGCAAGTGATTATAAAGTAATACTTACATTAGGAAATACTCAATTAGCTGCAGGTAGTAACTGGCTTACAGCTCAAGTAGAAAGTAGTCCTCAAGGAATAACTGTTACTAATCAGCAAATTAAAGTAAATTTACAGTTAGAACATTTAATAAAGAAAGAATTTACTGTTCAATCTAATTTAGATATAGGGACAGAACAAGGTGTTTATGTTAAAAATATAGCCTTTGATCCAAGTTCCGTAATGGTTGAGGGGGCATCTAGTGCAGTTAATTCTGTTGCTAAGGTTGTAGCTACAGAAAAAATTTATAATTTAAGTCAAAATCAAAATGTTAGTGCAAAATTAGTAGCATTAAATGCACAAGGGCAACAAGTAAAAGATGTTGATATATATCCAGGTACTACTAATGCAAAAATAAGTATTTCAAATGGAAAGGCTGTTCCTATAAATGTTGTAACAACAGGTACAGCACCAAGTGGAGTTAATATAGAATCTTTAATTCCAAATATAAAAAATGTAGAAGTAATAGGTGATGCTGATGTAATTAATAAGATTTCAAGTATTAACACAGAACCTATTAATTTATCTAATATAAGAGCAAATACTACTATTCCAGTAAAGCTAGTTATTCCAAATGGTATAACTATAGGGAATGAAGTTAATTCAGTTAATGTTGCTATTACTTTAGCTAATGTTAATATTAATAATGAGAATAACAAACCGAATAATAGTGCTAATGAGAGTAATAACGCAAATCAAGGAAATGAGAGCTCCAATAATCAGGAAGGAACTACTGGGAATCAAGTTGAAAAAACTTTTACAGTACCTATAAAAATGACAGGAGAGAAGGCCGGCTATAAATATACTCTAAGTAGCAATACAGTTTCCGTTGTTCTAAAGGGAAGCAAGAATGATATAAATAATGTAAATATATCAAGTTTAATTTCAACCATAGATGTATCTAATATAGAAAATACAGCTAATGTTAAATTAAATTTTAATGCAGAATCAGGATTATCTGTAGTTTCAGTAACACCAAACGAAGTTACTGTAACTGTTACTAAAGAAGAAAATAATACTAATTCGGGAAAATCAAGTAGCCCAGAAAAATCAATTAGTTCAGAAAAATCAGGGAGTTCAGTAAGTGAGCAAACACAAGTTTCAAATTAAATTCTTTATAAATGGCACAAAATATATGAAAATGATATAATAGAGATAATCTAAAAGAGGCTGATTTTTATTCAGCCTCTTTTTAATTAAAATTGATGCGGAGGAAGAGTTTATGACAATTAGGGTAAACAATATAAGTCTTGGTCTAGATGATGATATAAGTTTATTAAAGAAAAAACTAGCTAAAAAATTAAAGTTAAAAGAAAGTAAATTAGAAAAATATAAAATAATAAAAGAGTCTTTAGATGCTAGAAAGAAAAATAATATAAAGCTTAATTATGCAGTAGAAGTAAATTTAGAAAATGAAGAAGAACTTGTTGCAAAATTAAAAGATAATGATGTTAGAATAGATACTTCAAAATATGAGCCGGATTTTGAAATGGGAAGTGAAGAATTAAAGCATAGACCTATAGTAGTTGGAATGGGACCCGCTGGTTTATTTGCAGCACTTTTTTTAGCGAAAAAAGGTTATAAGCCTTTAGTTGTTGAAAGAGGAGAAGATGTTGATAGTAGAACTAAAAGGGTTGAAAAGTTTTGGAAGACTGGAGAACTTAATAGCAATTCTAATGTTCAGTTTGGAGAAGGTGGAGCAGGAACATTTTCAGATGGAAAGTTAACTACAAGAATAAAAGATAGAAGATGTGATTTTATATTAGAAGCCTTAGTTGAACATGGAGCTCCAAATGATATAACTTATAAAGGAAAGCCTCATGTAGGAACAGATATATTAAAAGATGTAGTAAAAAGTATAAGAGAAGAAATTAAAGCTTTAGGTGGTGAAGTAAGATTTAATTCATTATTATCAGGAATTAAGACAGAGAATGGTCGTCTAGTTGGAGCTATAGTAAATGGAGAAGAAATTCCTTGTGAAGAATTAATTCTTGCTATAGGACATAGTTCAAGAGATACTTATGAAATGTTACATAATGAAGGTGTTTTAATGATACCAAAAGCTTTTGCTATGGGAGTTAGAATAGAGCATTTACAAAGTCTTATAAATGAAAATCAATATGGAGAATGTAATAGACATCCAAAGCTTAATGCAGCTGAATACATGTTAACTTATCAAGCTAAAGAAAAAAATAGAGGTGTCTATTCATTTTGTATGTGTCCTGGAGGAGTTGTTGTTGGAGCTTCATCAGAAGAAGGAAGATTATGCGTAAATGGTATGAGCTATCATGCTAGGGATAAGGAAAATGCTAATGCTGCTATGGTTGTTACAGTATCACCAGAGGATTTTGGGTCAGAACATCCACTTGCAGGTATGTACTTCCAAAGACATTATGAAGAATTAGCTTATAAATTAGGTGGTGGGGATTATACAGTTCCTGTTCAATTAGTTGGTGATTTCTTAGAAGACAGAGTATCAACAAAACTTGGCAGAGTGACTCCATCAGTAGGTCCTAAATATGCATTTAGAGATTTAAGACAATGCCTACCAGACTTTGTGGTTGAATCATTAAAAGAGGGATTAAAAAACTTTGATAGAAAAATAAAAGGTTATGCAGCTGAAGATAGTGTAATGACAGGAATAGAAACAAGAACATCAGCTCCAGTAACATTAAAAAGAACTGAAAATCTAGAAAGTGAAACTTTAAAAGGATTATATCCAGCTGGAGAAGGGGCAGGATTTGCTGGTGGAATTATATCAGCAGCAGTAGATGGAATGAAAGTTGCAGAAAAAATAATGATGAAATATAAACCTTTTAATAGTTAATAAAAAGATTGAGAGAAAGTTATACTTTTTCTCAATTTTTTTATGTAGAATTTTTTCATAGATAGACAATAGATAGTTAAATTTGATAGAATATAATAAGGGTTTAATTTCTATAATTAGAAAAATATGAAAAATAAGAGGTGTCTTATGAGTAAGAATTTTAATGAATTATTTGAAAGATTAAAAACAGTAAGAAAAAAGAAAGTTTCTGTTGCAGTGGCACAGGATGAACCAGTTTTAATGGCACTTAAGGCTGCTATAGATAAAGGCATAGTTGATGCTATTTTAGTTGGACATAAGGAAGAAATAGAGGAAATTGCAAAAAACATAGATTTTGATTTAAGTAGAGTTAAAATCGTTAATAAAGTTGATAGTAAGAAAGCAGCACTAGAAGCTGTAAGATTAGTTTCTTCTGGAGAGGCTGATATGGTTATGAAGGGACTTGTTGATACTGCAACTTTTTTAAGAAGTGTACTTAATAAAGAAGTTGGACTTAGAACTGGAAAACTTATGTCACATGTAGCTGTTTTTGATATAGATGATTATGATAGATTATTATTTTTAACTGATGCAGCTTTTAATACTTATCCAGACCTAAAGGCAAAGGTACAAATGATTAATAATAGTGTTACAGTTGCGAATGCTTGTGGAGTAGATACGCCAAAAGTTGCAGCGGTATGTGCAGTTGAGGTAGTTAACGAAGATATGCAAGCAACTGTGGATGCAGCTATTCTAGCAAAGATGAATGATAGAGGTCAAATAAAAGGATGTATAGTAGATGGTCCATTTGCTTTAGATAATGCTATATCTGAAGAGGCTGCACATCATAAAGGAATTCATGGAGAAGTTGCAGGAAAGGCAGATATATTACTATTACCAAACATAGAAACTGCTAATGTTATGTATAAGACACTAACACTTTTATCTAAAACTAGAAATGGAGGATTACTAGTTGGTACATCAGCTCCTGTAATTCTTACATCAAGAGCAGATAGTTTTGAAGTTAAGGTTAATTCAATTGCTTTAGCAGCACTTGTTGCTGAAAGTTAATTTTATAAAAATTATTTTTAATTTTAAGGGGGAAATTGAGAATGGCACATAAATTATTAATTATAAATCCAGGTTCTACTTCAACTAAAATTTCTATTTTTGAAGATGAAAAGGAGCTTTTAACAGAAACTTTGAGACATGAAACAACAGAAATACAAAAATATAAAACTGTTTCAGATCAATTAGGATTCAGAAAGGAAATAATATTAAATATATTAAAAGAGAAAAACTTTGATATAAATTCTTTAAATGCTGTAGTAGGTAGAGGTGGAATGCTTAAGCCTATGGAAGGTGGTACTTATGAAGTTAATGATCTTATGATAGAAGATTTAGAGGTTGGAGTTCAAGGTGAACATGCCTCAAATTTAGGTGGAATATTAGCAAGTGATATAGCTAGTTCAGTAAATGTGAAGGCTTATATAGTAGATCCTGTTGTAGTTGATGAACTTGATAGTGTTGCAAGAATTTCTGGAGTACCTGAATTACCAAGAAAGAGTAAGTTTCATGCATTAAACCAGAAAGCTGTTGCTAAAAGATATGCTATGGAAAAGGGAAAAAAATATGAAGATGTAAATTTAATAGTAGTTCACATGGGCGGTGGTGTTTCTGTTGGAGCACACAAAGGTGGAAGAGTTGTTGATGTTAATAATGCCTTAGATGGAGAAGGACCATTTTCACCAGAAAGATCAGGTGGAGTACCTGTAGGGGATTTAATAAGATTATGTTATAGTGGCAAATATGAAGAAAAAGAAATATATTCAAAAATAGTTGGAAAAGGCGGATATGTTGCGTACTTAAATACTAATGATGCAAGAATAGTAGAAGGAAAGTATATTGAAGGGGTAAAAGAATATATAGATATTCAAGATGCTTTTGTTTATCAAGTTGCAAAGGCAATTGGAGAAAGAGCTGTTACTTTACAGGGAAAAGTAGATTCAATTATTCTAACTGGTGGTATAGCTTATGGAAAATTAATAGTAGATAAAATAAAAGAAATGACAGGATGGATAGCACCAATAACAGTATATCCAGGAGAAGATGAAATGCTAGCTTTAGCTCAAGGGACTTTACGAGTATTAAATAAAAAAGAAGAAGCTAAGGTTTATGCTTAATAGGAAATTTTTATTAAGGATTTAGTTAAAACCTTTATTTTGCCTAAATTAAATTTTGATTTGAATTTTAAATAATTTTATAATTAATATAATTACAAAGTTAATAAAAAATATTAATTTTTATGTAATATTTATAGTTGTTATTCAAAAAAAGTAGTAAAGTAGTAAATGTTTTACACAATTAATTAATTTCTAAAAAAATAATTAAAAGTATGTTAAAATAAAATAGAATTAGATTTTAATAACTGGGGATAAGTATATAGTTGGAGGGAAAACATGAGTAAAATTACAATTAATGATAAGATAATTGAATTCGAGGGAGTGCCATCTATTCTTAAATTAGCAAAAGAAAATGGCATAGAAATACCTACACTTTGTTTTTTGGAGGATTGTAACAACTTAGCTCAATGTGGAGTTTGTTTAGTTGAAATAGAGGGACAAGATAGACTTGCTAGATCCTGTGCAATTAAGGCTAAAGATGGAATGATAGTAAGAACTAATACTGAAAGAGTAACAAATGAAATAAAAGAATGTGTTTCAGCATTATTAGACAAGCATGAGTTTAAATGTGGACAATGTAATAGAAAAGAAAACTGTGAGTTTTTAAAGCTTGTAATAAAAACAAAAGCTAGAGCGCATAAACCTTTCTTACCACAAGATAAGAGTGAACTAATAGATGATAGAAGCGAATCTTTAATTATAGATAGATCAAAATGTGTTACATGTGGTAGATGTGTTGCAGCTTGTAGAACTAAAACAACAACACAATCTATAAAATTCTATAGAGATGAAAATGGAAATAGATATGTAGGACCTAAAGATGGACAAGTATTTGATGAAATTGGATGTATTTTATGTGGACAGTGTCTAGTAGCATGTCCAGTTAATGCTCTTCAAGAAAAATCACATGTTGAAAGAGTAGAAGAAGCGTTAAATGATCCTAATAAACATGTAATAGTAGCTATGGCACCATCAGTAAGAACTGCTATGGGTGAATTGTTTAATATGGGCTACGGAGTAGATACAACAGGAAAGTTATATACAGCTTTTAGAGAATTAGGTTTCGATAAAGTTTTTGATATAAACTTTGGAGCTGATATGACAATAATGGAAGAAACAACAGAGTTCCTTGAAAGAGTGAAGGCTGGTGGACCATTCCCTATGTTTACTTCATGTTGTCCAGGTTGGGTAAGACTTGCTGAAAATTATTATCCAGAAATTCTTAATAATTTATCATCTGCTAAGTCACCACAACAAGAATTTGGTGCTGCAAGTAAAACTTATTATCCACATATAACAGGATTAGATCCAAAATCAATATTTACTGTAACAATTATGCCATGTATAGCTAAGAAATATGAAATAGCTAGAGAAGGCATGGAGTTTAATGGATTAAGAGAAATAGATGCAGTTTTAACAACAAGAGAATTAGCAAGACTTATAAAGAAAAATAAAATAGATTTTGTAAATCTAGAAGATGGTGAAGTAGATCCAGCGATGGGAGAACATACTGGTGCTGGTGCTATATTTGGAGCAACTGGTGGAGTTATGGAAGCTGCATTAAGAACTGCTAAAGATTTTGTTGAAGGAAAAGACCTTGAAAATGTTGATTATACAGCAGTAAGAGGAATTGATGGAATAAAAGAAGCCACAGTTGAAATTGGTGGCGCAGAATATAAGGTTGCAGTAGTAAACGGGTCAGCAGCTTTATTTGAATTTATGAAGTCAGGAAAAATAAATGAGGGATATCATTTCATTGAGGTAATGGCTTGTAATGGAGGCTGTGTAAATGGTGGTGGACAACCACATGTTAAAGCAGATGATAGAGCTACTATGGATATAAGAAAAATAAGAGCTTCTGTTTTATATAATCAAGATGCTAAAGTTTTAGAGAAGAGAAAATCACATCAAAATAAAGCCTTATTAAAAATGTACGAAACATATATGGGTGAACCAGGTGGAAGTAAAGCTCATGAGCTTTTACACATCCATTATGGAAAAAAACATTAATTAATAAAAAAATAATATAAAAAGTAAACCACTTTTATTGAATATAATTCTCTAAAAGTGGTTTACTTTTTTAGTTTAAATTATTAAGTTTTGATATATAAGAAAGGGTAATTATATTCCTATAATACTTAATTCCTTAAACCTTTTTTTTATCTTTTACTAATGCATTTACAAATATTCCAATGGTAATTATAATAACTCCTACTAAAGATAAGCCTTTTGGATAAGAAGTATGTAGTAATATCATTGATCCTATTATAGTAAATATTATTATTGCTGACTGTGTTGATTCTACTGCTGCTAATAAAGATAAATTGTGTTTAGCTTTATCTGTAGCATAAAAGAATGTAATAGTAGCAATTACTCCAGAACATAGAGCTAATATTATAGCTTGTATAAATTGATTACTAGTAGGAATGCCTGATTGTGCATAACCATAGAAAGACAATATAATACATAAAGGCATACTTACTAAAGATACTCCAAATGATCTTTGGAAACTATCTACTTCGCCAGCACAAACATCCATTAACTTTCTATTTCCTAAAGGATATAAAAATGTTGATATAGCAACTGGAATAAATCCTAAAAGTAAGCTCTTAATACTAATACTACCAGCAGCGTTAATTTGCATTAATGCTACACCTAATAATATAAATAATGAAATTATCAATCTATTTACAGGAATCTTCCCTCTAACTTTCTTTTTACCATTTGGAGTATCTATAACAGTATAAAATAATGGTGAAAGAAGTAACCCTGCAACAATAGTTAATTGCCATGATGCAGCTACAAGCCATGCAGGTGCAAATAGTGAGGCAAAACTTAAGAAGAAGTAAAATCCTACTCCAGCTAAATTTCCCCATAAAAACCAAGCCCAAAAATGTTTTTTCATTGATGAAAATAAACTTTTAAAATTACTTTTTGCTAATACTACTAAAAATAAAAAAGGTAATGCTAACATAAATCTAAGTGCAGCTGTCCATGCCCAGCTAGTTCCATCTACCCCCATTAATTTAGTAACTAAAAAAGTGGCTGAAAAGAATAATGATGATATAAGTCCTATAAGTATTGCAGCCATATAAATTCCTCCTTTGTTTTTTATTTATTTAAATCCGATTTGTGTATATTAAAGTTTACCTTATGTATATTTAAGTTACCTTATGTATATTATAATATACTTAAAAGTTAAAAATGTAAAGTAAAATATCAAAAAATATAAAATTAATTCAACAACAACAGCCAAAGCATCTAAAAAAACTGTAAATTTAAAGAGGATGTATCTGTAATTTGATACATCCTCTTTATAGAACAAAGTATTTTATTAAATCATTTTATATATTACAGACATATGAATTACTGATTCATCGTCATTTAAATTTTTATATGAATGTTTTCTATCTGCCTTAAATTTTAAGGAATCATATTCTTTTAGGATAAATTCCTCATCTCCTATATTTATAGAGATTTCTCCTTTCATAACTGTTGCTATTTCTACAGTGCCTCTGTTGTGTTCCTCTGTGAACATTACTCCACCCTTAGACAAATAAGTTCTATAAAATTCTGTAGTGGTAGAAGAGTCTTCTCTAAAAATTAATTCTATTCTAAAAGATTTATCATCACTTTCTATTCCTACACTATCATTAGCTCTTGATAATTTAATATCTTCATTTACGTCAAATAATTGTGCAAAAGGTATTGATAAAGCTTCGCAAATTTTCCACATAATATTTATAGTTGGATTTGCTTCTCCTTTTTCTATTTTTGATAATGTTAATCTACTTACATTTATTTCATTTGAAAGTTCTTCTAAGCTTAACCCTTTTTCATGTCTTACTTTTCTTATAGATTTTCCTGCTTCGATAATAAAGTTTTTTGATGAAATGCTAGCTAAATTGTCCATATTTCTCACCTTTCTTTATTTATTTTATGTAAAAATACACATTAGTTCTCTAATTATATTATACATAATGTAAATTAAAATTATCAAACAAAATATTTATATTCAAAATGAAATACGATATCTATATTGTTGTGTAGTTATGTATCCAATTCTATTAAGTTAGAGATAGAAAAATTTAGGAGAATACCTTTTATACTATTCACTTTATTGTTAAAATACTTTATTATAATAAAGTAATGAAATATTAAAATGTTTAATTAAGAACTTTACTAGAGGTAGGTGTTTAAAATTATGGAACCTTATAATTCAAAGTTAAAAAGCAAGGAATTAGATTATTTTTTTGAAGGCATTTTAAAGTTACAAGATATAGAGGAATGTTATAGATTTTTTGAAGATGTTTCAACTATAGCAGAAATAAAATCTTTAGGACAAAGATTACAGGTTGCAAAAATGCTAAAAGAGAAACAAACATATATAGAAATTGCAGAAGTAACAGGGGCATCTACAGCAACTATAAGTAGAGTTAATAAGGCTCTTATTTATGGAAGTGATGGTTATAATATAGTTTTAGATAGATTAATGGAAAAGTAATATAAATTAAATATTATTTTTAAAGCATAATTATCTAAAAATTAAAGGGATGTATCTATAATTTGACACATCCCTTTGATTTTTTATTTTTCTTTAATTTCTTTTATTTGTTTATTAACTTCAAATAGTTCATCTTGGACAGTTTTTATTTTAGTTTTATTATTTGAAATTCTTGATTTTATATCTTCAATTATATTTTGGTAGTTTTCTATTATATCTTCAGCTTTTTCTCCAGGTCTTACATTAAATAATCTACCTTTGAAATCTTCAAGTCTTTCTTCATCTTTTTTAACGAAGCCTCTTAGCTTAGCTATGAACTCTTCCTTATTTTTAACTAATGAATTTAAGAATTCAAGTTGTTTTTCATTTCTTGAACTATTAACTTGATCGAAGTATTCTTGTCTTAAAGCATAGAATTTATCTCTAGCTTCTTTAAATTCATTTATTAAGCTTTCATTTACATCTTTACCACAGAAACCAACTTTAAAGAATTCATCACTTAGGGCTTTTACTTCTTTAGAAGCTTCTTTCCAGCTTTCATTAACATAAAGAGTTTTTAATTTCTCAATAAGTTCTTTTCTTTTTATAATGTTAACTTCATTAGAAGCTTTAACTTCATCAAAGAATTTTTGTCTTTCATTAAAGAATGCATTTTTAGCATTTGCATAAGCTTCTGATATTTCATCATTTTCTTCTTTACCAGAGAAACCTATTGATTTAAATTCATCGCAAAGTTCATTAAATTTTACAGTTGCTTCTTTCCAGTTTTCATTATTAACTAAAGCTTCAAGAGCCTTTATTATTTCTTTTTTCTTATTTCTTTTACTTTCAAATTCGCCTTCAAGTTCTTTGAAGATAGATTTTCTTTCTTCTCTTAATTTATTTCTAAGTTCATTAAATTTATCAAAGATAGTATCATTTTCTTCTTTACCAGCAAAACCTATATTAAAGAATTCTTTAGTTAAATCCTTTATGTGTTCATCAACTTCTTTATAGTTGTTATTTATATAAGAAGTTTCTTCAAGCTTGCTTAAGATTTCTTTTTTCTTATTAGCGTTCTCTTTGAAGTTTTCTTGTGATTTTTCAAAGAAGGCATTTCTTTTATCATAGAATAAGTGTTTTGCTTCACTTAGCTCTCTATTAATAATGCTAAGTTCTTCAGCATCAGAGCAATAGATTTCTTTAAACTCTTCACAAAGTTCATAGAATTTTTTATTGGCTTCTTTCCAATTGGTAGCTGTGTTAGCTAATTCTTTTATTTCTTCAACAATAGCTCTTCTTTTTTCAAGGTTTTCTTTTTCTTGAGCAAGAAGCATAGCTCCAAATTCACTATCTATGTAAATAGATTCGTCTGTCTTTTTCATGGTAAAAATCCCCTTTCGAATTACACTCTTAATTCTATTTTAAATGTCTATAAAATGTATGTCTACTATAAAGTTAAACTTTATTTTTATAAAGTAATGTTCAAATAGCTTATGACAATAACTTAGAATAAAATCAATCTATAGTATTTTTTACTTTCTTTTAAATTGTATGTTAATAAAATTTAAATATCATAAGAAATAAATAAAAATATATTTAAGGGTATTAACATCAAAAATTATGCAAAGTAATTGAAATTAGATAGAATTGACAAAGAATTATAGATGGTTTATATTTAAAATGCGAAAAATAAAAGCTTTATAGTATTTAACTTTAAAATTTTATATGGAAATAATTTTAAATTGAACATATATATATTTATGAAAAGTTAAAAAAAATTATGATTGAAAAAGTAGAATTTATTTAATAATTCACTTAAAAAAAACTAAGGTATAGAATATAAATAAGTAAAAATAAAATAAATCAAGAGGTGATTGATTTGGCAAGATTATTTGGAACAGATGGAGTAAGAGGTATCGCTAATACTGAATTAACAGCGAATTTAGCATATGATTTAGGAAGAGCAGGAGCATATGTTTTAACAGAAGGAACACATAAGCCTAAAATATTAGTAGCCAAAGATACTAGAATATCAGGTGATATGTTAGAAGCTGCATTAGTAGCTGGTATTTTATCTGTTGGAGCAGAGGCTGTAGTTTTAGGAGTAATACCAACTCCAGCTGTAGCACACTTAATAAGAGAATATGGTGCAGATGCAGGAGTAATGATATCTGCTTCACACAATCCAGTAGAATATAATGGAATAAAATTCTTTAATTCAAAAGGATACAAGTTAAAGGATAGTTTAGAAGATAAAATACAAGAAGTTATAGAAAGTGGTTTTGAAGGAGTTCCTTCACCAGTTGGAACAAAACTAGGAAGAGAAATTTTAGAAGAAAATGCTAGTGATGATTATGTTAAATTTGCAAAGGAAAGTGTAAATCATAACTTTGAAGGATTAAAAATAGCTTTAGATTGTGCAAATGGAGCTGCTTATAAAGTTGCAGAGAAAGCATTTAAAGAATTAGGAGCAGAGGTTTTAGTTATACACAATACTCCTGATGGAACAAATATAAATGAGAAATGTGGTTCAACTCATCCAGAAGATTTAATGAAGTTTGTTAAAGAAAATGGTTGTGATGCTGGATTTGCTTTTGATGGAGATTCAGACAGATGTTTAGCTGTAGATGAAAAAGGAAACTTAGTTAATGGAGACTTTTTATTAATGATAACAGCTAAATACTTAAAGGATAAAGGTCTTTTAAAAGATGATACATTAGTTGTAACAGTAATGAGTAACTTAGGATTAATGTTAGCTTGTGAAAGAGAAGGAATAAAAGTAGTAACAACAAAAGTTGGAGATAGATATGTTCTAGAAGAAATGGTAAAAGAGAACTATACATTAGGTGGAGAACAATCAGGTCATATAATACTTTTAAATAGAAATAGTACAGGTGATGGAGTAGTAACAGCACTTCAAGTAGCAGAAATCTTAAAGGACACAGGAAAATCATTAAATGAATTATCAAAAGTAATGCAAGAGTTACCACAGGTATTAGTAAATGCTAAAGTTCCAAATGATAAAAAAGATATTCATGAAAAAGATGAAGAAATTATAGCCGAAATCAAAAAGATAGAAGCAGCTCTTCAAGGAAAAGGAAGAGTATTAATAAGACCTTCAGGTACAGAACCTTTAGTAAGAGTAATGCTAGAAGGTGAAAATCAAGCAGAAATAGATAAAATGGCACATGATTTAGCTAATATGATAATTGAAAAAGTAAAATAATATTTTAATTTGAGAGGATGTATCGAATTGTAGGTACATCCTCTCTGCCTTTTATCTAGCTATATAGGTTCACCATTTGTGACTACTCACCTATTCTTTTTTGTGGAATTTCGTAGGTTTAGTGTTATTATTAATATATGGAGGTGAAGAACCATGGAAGATAAATGGCTTACATGGGCAACTAGACTTCAATCAATTGCCCAAGCTGGACTTGAGTATTCTAAAGATAAGTATGATATTGAAAGATTTGATGAAATAAGAAATATATCAGCTGAAATAATTTCAGAATATACAGATTTAAGTATGAGTAAAGTGAAGGATTTATTTTGCAATGAGAAAGGCTATCAAACTCCAAAAGTAGATGTTAGAGCTGCTATTTTTAAAGATGAAAAGATTCTTTTAGTAAAGGAAAGTTTAGATGGAACTTGGTCTCTTCCTGGGGGATGGGCTGACATTGGTTTATCTGTAAAAGAAAATGTTATAAAGGAATCTTTTGAAGAAGCTGGGGTAAAGGTAGAACCAGAAAGAATAATAGCAATACAAGATAGAAATAAAAACAATAAGCCTATAAGTCCATATAGTATATATAAAATATTTGTATTATGTAAACTTATAGAGGGAGAATTTAAAGAAAATATAGAAACAGAAGAAAGTGGATATTTCAAATTAGAAGAACTGCCGAAGCTTTCAGAGGGAAGAAATAATAAAGAACAAATAGAGCTATGTTTTAAGGCGAAAAATAATTCTAATCAAGAAGCTTATTTTGACTAAAATAGAAAATAATTATTATTTAAAATATTTATAAAGAATTAAGTTTAAGGAGAAACTCTATAGAAACTTAGATTATTCTAAGATTCTATAGAGTTGAATTAAGTTTTAGTTTGTGTCAGTGATTAAGTGTTTAGTCTAGATACAGTATTAATTAGTGTTAAGAGGGCCATAACAATCTTTATCTAAAAATAGTAAGATTCTAGTTAGCTCCTCTACATGCTCAATTTCATCATTTATAATTTCCCTAAGCATAGCTTTAAGTACTGGATCGGTTAATTTTTGAAAAACATCTTCATAAGAAATAATAGCTTCTAATTCACCTTTAATGTCAAATCGAATAGCATTCAAAAGAGTAGAGCAATTTTTACCTTTTTCTGTTGTATACTTAAGAGGTTTACTCTTTATAGAAGGTTGTTCATTAACTTCTTCAGCTTTTTCAGCTTGTGCTTTATCAACTTTTCTAAGGGCATTTAAAAGCATACCATAGTGTTTTTTTTCTTCCTCAAGAATATGATGTAAAATTTTATTGACTTCATCTAAATTACATAAATGTATATGTTCGCTGTAGTCATTAATAGCAACTAGTTCACCAATCATTGTTTCTCTCAAAAAATTACCTACAGAAAAGGCTGTTCCTTGAGGTTGTCTATTCGTTGTATAAGACATAAAAACTCCTTAAAACATAAACTTTATATTTATAATATTCAAGAAATACAATCAATGATACAAGGAAAAAAGAAGAACTTGTCTATACAACTAGATGTTTAGATATTAATACAGAGAAAAACGGAGAAAACAGAAGAAAAATAAAAATAATTCTTTTAAATAGGAAATTTTGAACAAAAAACTTGCAAAGAGAATATAATATGGTATAGAATAGATTCAGAAGTTGATAAAAACTTCATTAAAAGCGCCAGAACTCAGAGAGAAGAGTTGACGAGGATAGGGAGTATCGAAATTATTCGGCGGATGCCCTACGGTATAAACACTATCGTAAGAAATTGATTAAAGCTAAAAAGTGATTTTTAGTACAAAGTTGATTTTGTGTTTAACAAAAGAGTACAAAGAAGAGGAAGGAAAATAAATTTATGTGCGGAATAGTTGGATATTTAGGAAAAGAACAAGCAAGTAATGTGCTTATTAATGGATTATCAAAACTTGAATATAGAGGATACGACTCAGCAGGAGTTGCTATTTTAGAAAATGGTGAAATCAAGGTTGATAAGCGTAAAGGTAGATTAAAAAATCTAGAAGAGAACTTAGAGAAGAGTCCTATTTTAGGTAATATAGGAATAGGACATACTAGATGGGCAACACATGGTGAGCCATCAGACAGAAACTCACACCCTCATAGCAATGGAGATCAAAGTATAAGTGTAGTTCACAACGGAATTATCGAGAACTACCTAGAGTTAAGAGAGTGGTTAGTATCAGAAGGATATAGCTTTAAGTCTGAAACAGATACAGAAGTAATACCAAACTTAGTTGATTACTACTATGATGGAGATTTATTAGATGCTGTAATAAAAGCAACTAAAAAATTAGAAGGAGCTTATGCAATTGGAGTTATTTGCAAAAATGAGCCAGATAAATTAGTAGCAGTAAGAAAAGATAGTCCATTAATAGTTGGATTAGGAAAAGAAGAATACTTTATAGCTTCAGATATTCCTGCTGTTTTAAACTATACAAGAGATGTTTATCTTTTAGAAGATAATGAATTTGTAGTTATGACAAAGGACGGAATAAAAGTATTAACTGAAGATAAAAAAGAAATAAATAAAGAAGTTTATAATGTAACTTGGGATGCAGAAGCAGCAGAAAAATCAGGTTATGAAGACTTTATGTTAAAGGAAATAAATGAGCAACCAAAAGCTATTAGAGACACAATGGCTGGAAGAATAGTTCTAGGAAAGAATGTTAACTTAGATAAAATAGAGTTAACTAAAGAGCAATTAGAAAATGTTGATAGAATATATATAATTGCTTGTGGAACTGCTTATCATGCAGGTTTAATAGGTAAACATGCTATAGAGAAGTTATGTAGAATTCCAGTAGAAGTAGAAGTTGCTTCAGAATTTAGATATAGAAATCCAATAATAACAGATAGAACATTACTAATGGTTGTTAGTCAATCTGGAGAAACAGCAGATACTTTAGCAGTTTTAAGAGACGGTAAGAAAAAAGGAGCTAGAGTACTTGCAGTAACAAACGTTGTAGGAAGTTCAATATCAAGAGAAGCAGATGATGTTCTTTACACATTAGCAGGTCCAGAAATAGCAGTTGCATCTACTAAGGCATATGTAACACAATTAATTGCAATGTATATAATTGCTTTATACTTTGCAGAGTTAAAAGGAAATTTAGCTAGTGATGAAATAGAAAAAGTAAAAGAAGAAATGCTTAAATTACCTGAAAAGGTTGAAGAAGTATTAAAGAATGAAGAAAAAATAAAGTCATTTGCAAAAGAAGTAGCTAAAGAAAAGGATATGTATTTCTTAGGTAGAGGACTTGATTATGCAGTAGCTTTAGAAGGATCATTAAAATTAAAAGAAATATCATATATTCACTCAGATGCATATGCAGCTGGAGAATTAAAACATGGTCCTATAGCATTAATAGAAAAGGGAATAAAAGTTGTTGCATTAATGACTCAAGAAAGTTTACTAGATAAAATGGTAAGTAATGTACAAGAAGTAGTTACAAGAGGTGGTTCAATCTTAGGAGTAGGAACAAAGAGTGAAGGACTACACGAAACTATGATGGAAAGTATGATATATATTCCTGAAACAATGGAAATATTAACACCAGTATTATCAGTAATACCATTACAATTATTATCTTATTATGTAGCTAAGGAAAAAGGTTGTGATGTAGATAAACCAAGAAACTTAGCTAAGTCAGTAACTGTTGAATAATTTTTAAATTAATAATAGGGGTTGAATACAATGAGAGAAGAATTATTAGTAAAACTATTAGAAGAATATAAAGAGACAGAAAGATGTCTAGAAATGGGTATGGAATGGCTTAAAGATAAGGATTATGCCACAGGGAAACTAGATTTAATTAAAGTAATAATAAAGGATTTAGAGAGATTAGAAGCTATAGAATAATTAAATAAAATTATTTAGAGAACTCTATATAGATTTGTGTATAACATTTCTATATAGAGTTTTAATATTTATATGATAATAAGTATTATAGCTTTTAGCTGTGAAATAAGATTTAAAATAGTATATACAATCATTGTATTTTGAATGGATAAAAATTAAATTTAAATAGATAATAAAATGTTAATAAAGTGAAAAAAAATTAAGAGAAGTAAAAGTATAATGAAAAATATGGTATTATGTAAAATATAGGTAAATATTATTGGTATAGAGGGTAGAGAGATGAGGTTAGATGTGAAAAGAAAGCTAATTCTTATAGGGGCATCTTTTGTTATTACTTTGGGAGGTATATATTACTTTATAAACCATGGGTATATTGATTATAAATTAAATAAGACTATTAAAGAGAAGAATTCGAAGTTAGAATCAGAAATAATAAAAGAAATAAAATTAAGCTTAGAAGAATTAAGTAAAGATGATTCTATTAAAAAAAATAATGGGGAGAATTACTCTGTTTATGAAATTGATGAAGGAAATGTAAAAAAAGTTCAAGGAAAATTAGTTGTTGATAAAAATACTATATTCAATATAGTTAAAGAAGAAAAGGATATGGGAATAATAATTAGGGAGGGAAAATTATTATTCTTAAAAAAATATAATAATTTAATTTGTTTAGAAGAAATAAATTTAATAAGTAATAAAGAGAATATAAGTTATGATTATTTATCTTCTGATTTACAATATTTAGAGTCATATAATGAAATTAGTGTAGATTCTGAGATTTTAGATATTAAACTCTTAGAGAAAAAAAGTAATAATTTAGATAAAGTTTTATTAATAGAGGATTTCCTTAATAAAAATAATTATATAACTTTAAGAGTAAGTCATGGAGCTATAAGTAGTAGCATAGTTAAAAATATAGTAATGAGTATATTATTTATTTATGGTGTTGTAAGTTTAATTTTCCTTATTTTAATTTTTAAAATAATAAATAAAGAATTTTTTCATAAAATTCAGTGTTTAGAAAATAGAATAAAAGGACTTTTAGGAGAACCTTATAAGCCAAGGGAAATTATAAAAGAATTAAACACAGATAGTATTGATTATATTGAGAATAACATTAATAATATAATAAGCTCTGTACATGAATATAAGGAAATAGTAGATTATTATTCTAAATATGATAGTTTAACATCTCTTATAAATAGGGAGACCTTTATAAAAGAAGGAGATGTAGAGATAAAAAATGAGAAGGCTTTAGCTTTAATTTATATAAATTTAGATGGATTTTCTTATTATAATAATAATTTTGGTTATGTAAAAGGTGATGAAATTTTAAGAGAAGTATCGAGAGTAATCTTAAAATATAGTGGAAATAATATGGTTGCAAGAATTGGTGGAGATGAGTTTGCAATTTTAATTAAGGATGAAAAGATATTTAGTGATTTACAAAATTACATTGAAGGATTAATAGAAGGAATAAATGAAATTAAAGTACATGATAAGGGAAGTTTTATATCAGCTAGTATAGGAATAGCTATAAAGAGTAAAAAAGATAAAAATACAACAGAGTTAATAAACAATGCTTATTTAGCTATGGTCAGTGTTAAGGAAAAAAGGAAAAATGGTTATGAAATTTTCACAGTTTCTCATAAAAAAGAGATAACTATAGATATGATACAAAAAGCATTATACAACGGAGATATTCAAGTACATTATCAACCAAAGGTCAATGTGAAAACTAATGAGATTGATGGAGCAGAGGCTTTAGTTAGATGGTTTGACAAAGAAAAGGGTTACATATCTCCAATGGAATTTATAAAGGTAGCAGAAGATACTGGTTTTATAATAACTTTTGGTGAGTGGATATTTAGAAAAGCTGTTCGAGATATAAAGAAAATGAACGATGAATTAGGTAAAGAAATATCAGTAGCTATAAATGTATCTCCAATTCAATTTATGCAAAAAAACTTTGTAGACAAAATAAAGAAAATATTAGCAGAAGAAGAAATGGACTTTAAAAATGTTGAAATAGAATTAACTGAAAGTATAGGAATTTTTAATTCAACATATGTTGTTAATGTTTTTGAACAATTGAATCAATTAGGTATATCTGTTGCCATAGATGATTTTGGAACAGGATATAGTAGTATAAAGTACTTAAAAGAATTTAAAATAAATACTATAAAAATAGATAAAACTTTTGTTCAAGGTGGAGATAAAAATATAAGCATAATAAAATATATAATAGATGTTTCTAAAATTTTAGGATTTTCAGTTGTGGCAGAAGGAATTGAAGAATATAGACAAGCAAGAATATTAAAGAATTTACGTTGTGATTATATGCAAGGATATTTTTTTTACAAACCTATGGCTATTCAAAAGTTATATGAAGTAGTAAAAAATGATGAAACTATAAAAATAAATTAAAAAATAATATATACTTTTTTAGGAGGTGAGTAAGGGGAAGGTACCCTATAAATATTATGAGTAAAAAAGAGTTAAGAAGTATAATCATGGATAAAAGGCAATATGTTGAGATAGGTAATAAAAAAATATGGGATGAAAATATAAAAAAGAACCTTTTAAATAGTGAAGAGTATAAAAAAGCAGACACTGTATTTATATATGTGAGCATGAGTGATGAAGTAAATACTATAGATATAATAGAAACTATGCTTAAAGAAGGAAAGCGAGTAGCTGTTCCTAAGGTAATAACAGGATTAAAAGCAATGGAGGCTTTGGAAATAAAGGGCTTTTCTGATTTAAGTGAAAGTGGTGCTTTTGGCATATTAGAACCAACTATGGATGCAAAGAATATAAGTAATGAAATAGACTTGTCTATAGTACCTGGTCTTGCCTTTGATTGCAAAAAAAGAAGACTTGGATATGGCGGAGGATTTTATGATAAATTTTTTGCTAAATATGATAAGTCAATAAAAATTGCATTATGCTATGAGTATCAAATTTTAGATGAAATAGAAGTAGAAAATTTTGATAAGGAAATGGATATTTTAATAACAGAAAAAAGAATAATAAAATAATATAGTAAGCAAAGAGAAGAGTATGAAATAAAGATGCTTTTCTCTTTTTTAATTATTAGTAATAAATGGTTGAACATTTTGAAGTTTTAGCATATAATAGTATTAAGTTAATAAAGGTCTTTTATCAAGAAAGGTGGAGGGACTGGCCCTATGAAACCTAGCAACAGCTGATATCATAAATCAGAATTGTGCTAAATCCTGCGAAGGAGTTTATTCCTTTGATAGATAAAAGAGATTGTTTCCTAGAATAAAGCTATTTCAATCTCTTAGATTAAAATAGTTTTTTTTGTTTTGGGATTATCTAGCATTAAAGTTGCACTTGTATAATAGGCCACCTAAATTATCACTTGGGTTTTTATCCTAAGTAAAAAGTAAAAAGGGGGCTTTTTTTATGAGTAAAAATTTAAAGGAAGGAACAATTTGTGTTCAAGGAGGGTATTCACCAAAAACAGGTGAACCAAGGGTGCTTCCAATATATCAAAGTACTAGTTATAAATTTGATGATCCAGAAACTGTAGCTAATCTTTTTGATTTAAAGGAAGAAGGACATCTTTATAGTAGAATTAGCAATCCAACATTGGATTCTTTAGAAAAGAAATTTTCAGAACTAGAACATGGGGTAGGGGCAGTAGCAGTATCCTCTGGACAATCAGCAGTTCTTTTATCCATATTAAATCTTTGTAAGGCTGGAGATAATATTATTTCATCAGTTACTTTATATGGTGGAACTTTCAATTTATTTAATATAACATTAAAAAATTGGGGAATAGAAACAAGATTTTTTGATCCAGAAGCAAGTGAAGAAGAAATAAGTAATTTAATAGATGAAAATACTAAAGCAATCTTTGGAGAAACAATTGGAAATCCTGGTTTAAATGTTTTAGATTTTGAGAAGCTTGCTAAAGTAGGAAGAGATAATAAAATACCTTTTATAGTAGACAATACAATAGCTAGTCCATGTCTTTGTAATCCAATAGATTTAGGAGCTAATATAGTTGTTCATTCGACATCTAAATATTCAGATGGTCATGCAACAGCTTTAGGTGGAATTATAGTTGATGGTGGAAATTTCAATTGGGATAATGGAAAGTTTTTATCACTTGTAGAACCAGATCCAAGCTATCACGGAATTAAATATATAGAAAATTTTGGAAAGGATGCTTATATTACGAAATTAAGAGTAACATTGCTTAGAGATTTTGGATGTATATTAAGTCCTTTTAATGGATTTTTAACGAATTTAGGCTTAGAGACATTACATCTAAGAATAAAAAAACATAGTGAAAATGCTCTTGCATTAGCTAAATATTTAGAGAATAACCATAATGTGAATTGGGTTAACTATCCTTTCCTAGAAAGTAATAAGAATTACAGTAGAGCAAAAGAAATCTTAAAGGGTGGAGCATCAGGGCTTTTGACCTTTGGAATAAAAGGTGGAGTCTTAGGTGCTAAAAAATTTACAAAAGCATTAAAGTTAGTTACTTTAGTTGTTCATTTAGGTGATGCAAGAACAACCCTTTTACATCCAGCAAGTACAACACATAGTCAATTAACAGAGGATGAACAAATAGCATCAGGTGTATTACCTGATTTAATAAGAGTTTCTGTGGGCATAGAAGATATTGAAGATATAATAAATGATTTCGAGCAAGCATTTAAGGCAATAGGAGAGTAAAAATGGCTATCTATACATCTAAAAATTTAGAGGGGATAAAACCTCTTAAAGAGAGATTTAATATAAAAGTTAGAGAAGAATTTGAAGATGGAATAAAAACCATAGGAATCTTAAATTTAATGCCAACAAAATGTGAAACAGAAACTCAAATATTAAGACTTCTTTGTGAAACAGAAGAAAATCTTAGAGTAGAATGTATAAAATTAAATACCTATAAACCTAAAAATATATCTTATGAATATATTTGTGAAAATTATGTTAGCTTTAATGAAATAAAGGAAAAATTAGATGGAATCATCATAACAGGTGCACCACTTGAAAAATTAAAATTTGAGGATGTTGATTATATAGATGAATTAAGAGAAGTTTTAGATTATACAAAAAATAATATAAAACACTCACTTCATATATGTTGGGGAGCACAGGTTGCATTAAATCATTTTTATTCCATAAGAAAAGAATTAAAAGAAGAAAAGATATTTGGATTATTTTCTAACGAAATATTAGAAAGAGATGAAATTTTAGATGGTATAGATAATGGATTTAAGGCACCACAGTCAAGGCATACATCTTTAAATAAAAATGATATAGAAAATTGTAAGGAATTAAAACTTTTAACAGTAACAGAAGAGGGAGAACAGCATCTTCTGAAAGGAAGTCATAATGATTATTACATTCTAGGTCATATAGAATATGATAAGGATACATTAAAAAAAGAATATTTAAGGGATTTAAATAAAGGTTTAAAAATAAATCTTCCTAAGGGATATTTCAAAAATAATAATGTAGAAGAAGGCGTTAATTATACTTGGCATGAAGATGGAGTTAAGTTATATAAAAATTGGGTAAAATCTCTTTAGAAATATGAAATTAGCTATCCATATGATTATATAGGTAAAAATAATTATCTATATAGCATATGGATAGATTTTTTTATTTAAAATTTATCCTTTTTTTGAAACTTATCTTAGATTTCGAATCTCTAATAAAATAAGAAGAGAATTTTAAAATAAGTTTATTTAAATAATTTTAGGGGGAATTTTATGAAGGGGTTGAAATTAGATAAGAAAGGTAAGTTTATTAGAATAAAAGTTAAGCATATTTTAATGGGTTTAGCTATTGTTTTTATTTTTATACCTAATTTAATAATTGGAATATCTTATACTATTTTTGATATGAATTGGAGAGTTACTAATAAAGAAATACCAGCAAGTTTTTTTACACAAGGATTTTTGAATATTTATGTTAAGATGCCTAAATTATCTCCCTTTGAAGATATTGCTTATTATATTATGGGAAAAAATTATTATAAGACAGATACAAATAATTTTATTATAACAAGAGAAGTATTCAAAAATATTGAACCACAATATAGTTCTTATAAAGGATTAGAAAATGCAATACTGTGCCATGAAAAAGCTATTAAGGGGAAAAATAGTGAAATTTATTACAATAAAAATGCTCAGGCATTAATTGAACTTTATCATATAAAAGGGGATATTGAAGGAGCTAAAGCAATTGTTGAACAAATGAAAAATTCAGCAAGTAGATACACAAAAAATTTAGGATATTTAAATGAATCTATATTATTTGTAAAGCTTCAAGACTATGATAAAGCTTTGTTTTCATTAAATAAGCTTGAGGAAGACTATAAAAAGAAAGGGAAATTTGATTTTTATAGATATTTAGGTCAGATATATATGTTGAAGGGCGAAGAAAAATTAGCAAAGGAAGCATTTTATAAATCCTTAAATTTTTCATATGGATTAGAAAACAGAAAAAGCATTTGGCAAGAATTAAATTATGAAAAAATTTATTTTAAAGATTTTTATTATAGGGATTATCTTATAAGAGATAATGAATATAAAAAATTATTAGAGAAAAGAAAAAAAGTAGTTTTAGAAAATATAGTTAGTGCTGAAAATAGAGGGGATGTAAAAGGATATTTTATTATTGATGGAATGCCTATGGAAGGTGCTTTAATTAAGTTAATTCCACAAGGAGGTGGGATTTATACAAATGATGATTCAAAAGAATATCCTTACGAAATAACAACTTTTTCTTATGTAGATAAAAAAGGTGAGTTTTATTTTAATAATGTTCCAGAAGGAATATATGAGGTTAATATAGTTTTACCTTACTATAAGGCATTAAATAGTGGATTAGAGTTAATAGATAATACAAAGCAAGGAAGAATGGTGTTTATAGCTAATTATTTAGAAGTAGTATCTAAAAAAAATCTTGAAGAAGGAAAAGAATATAACGAAAAATATATTGTTATTAGTGATAATAAAAAATACTTAAGAATTTCAGATAATAAAAATATATTTAATGAAAAGTATGATGAAGATGAAGAGGCAAATAAGGAGATTAAATTAAGAGAAGAAGGAAATAAAATTATTTTGAGTACTACGAGTAATCATAATTTCGAAAGAGATATTTTAGGTGTTGATGTTAGTAAATACTTTGCTAAAGGTCAAAGTGTAGAGCTATCTAAAAATTTTCTTTTAGAAGAATTTAATGTGGATACTTCAATAAGTTCTAAATTTAAGAGTGCTGTTAATTTAAATAACATTGTAAGCATTGCACAATACTTTATTGAAGAGATGGATGATTATAGCTCAATTAAAATTTCATATAATGAAAAGGAAAAAGAATATATAAAGAATGATGACTTTGAAGGTTTATTAAAATATTATGAGGGGCTTTATGAAAAAGGAAATAGAGATATAGATATGATGGAAAGACTTATAAAGTTATATGTGCTAGGAGTAGATAATTTAGGGAATGGAAAGAATGTAAATAAAGCTATAGAACTAAATGAGGAACTTAAAGAAATTACTAAAAGTGAAACTATATATACACAAATAAAAAGATATATTACTATTCATAATCAGATAGAATTTTATTTAGAAAAAGACTTAGGGTATTAGCTTGATGTAAAAGGGGGAAGCAGCTTGGATGAAAGGCAGTTAATCAATGGTTTGATAAATGGAGAGGATGAAGCCTTTGATAAATTAGTAGAGTTATATGGTAATGATATTTTAAGATTGTGTTATATAAGGACTTCTCAAATGGAAGTAGCAGAAGACTTAACACAAGAAACTTTATTAGGGGTTTTTAAGTATATAGGAAAATTTAAAAATAAGTGTTCACTTAAAACTTGGATTTATAAAATAGCTATAAATAATTGTAATAAGTATCAAGGAAAGCTATGTAAAGAAAAATCTACAGTGACCTATGTTGATTTTTCAGATGATAAAGAAAAGGATATAGCTTATGATGAATCTGGATTTGAGGAGTACTTAGGAGAATGTAACAAGAATATCATTCTAGATGGATTAAGTAAGATAAATAAAAAATATCAAGATGTCATTTATATGTTTTACTATGATGATATGTCTATTAAAGAAATTAGTAGTGTTTTAGAAAAAAGTGAGAACACTATAAAAACTTTTCTTAGAAGAGGAAGAATTGAGCTTTCAAAAAATATAAAAAAGGAGGATTTATATGCATAGTGACTTTGAAAATATAAAGATTAGCAGTAGTCTTAAGAATAGAATAAAAGAAGAATATAAAGAAGAGAAGAAAAAGCCACAATATAAGCTTAGAAAAGCATTAAATTATGAAATAGAAGTACCAAAAGTTATTATAGCTGCTCTCTTAATTGTTGCAGTAATGACTCCTGCTATAGAATCTGTAAATAAAATGAAAGATTTAACTTATTATAAGATAAAAACAACTGAGGTTGGAGAAAAACAAGATAATTTTTCAAGTAACAATAGTAGAAATGAAAATTGAATATGGGAAATTTGTATTAATTAAGAACCTGTAAAATATTTTGTGTAATTTAATTATATTAATGAAAAATTATAGTATAAGATTGGAATAGAAAAAATATTAGAGCTTCTTTACGTAGGAGAGTGGTCACAAGTGATGAATCTATATAGCTAGATAAAAGGAAGAGAGGATGTATCTAATTTGATACATCCTCTTTAGTATTTAATATAATATTATTTTGAATTATCTTTCTTTGTTAGCTATTTCAGTAGTAATTCTTTCGATGAAGCTATCTAGAGACATTGCTCCTTCTTCACCATTCTTTCTACTTCTTACAGAAACTTCTTTATTTTCAGCTTCTTTTTCACCAACAACTAGGATGTAAGGAGCTCTTTCTAATCTAGCTTCTCTTATTTTGTATCCTATTTTTTCAGTTCTGTGGTCAGCTTCAACTCTAACTCCTCTGTTTCTTAAGCTTCTAACAACTTCATCAGCGTAATCAGCATATTTATCTGATAGAGGAAGAACTTTAGCTTGAACTGGAGATATCCAAGTTGGAAGAGCACCAGCATATTTTTCTATAAGCATAGCAAGAGTTCTTTCGTAACATCCAATTGAACTTCTGTGGATGATGTAAGGTCTCTTCTTTTCTCCATCCTTGTCAACATAAGTCATATCAAATCTTTCAGCAAGAGCAAAGTCTATTTGAATAGTTATGATTGTATCTTCCTTTCCGTGAACATTCTTGAATTGGATATCAAGTTTTGGTCCGTAGAATGCTGCTTCATCATCAGCTTCTTTGAAGTCGACATTTAAGTGAACTAAGATTTCTCTCATTATATCTTGAGTTTTTTCCCAAGCTTCTGGGTTATCGATATATTTTTCTTTATTGTTAGGATCCCATTTTGAGAATCTGTATGAAATATCATCAGCGATTCCTAGAGTTTCCATAACATATTTTATTAAGTTAAGAGTTTCTTTAAATTCAGTTTCTAATTGTTCTGGAGTACAAACTATATGACCATCTGCAAGAGTAAATTGTCTAACTCTTATAAGTCCGTGCATTTCTCCTGAAGCTTCATTTCTGAATAGAGTAGAAGTTTCACCGTATCTTATTGGAAGATCTCTATAGCTGTGTTGTTCAGCATTGTATATTTGGTATTGGAATGGACAAGTCATTGGTCTTAAAGCAAATACTTCATCGTCCTTTTCTTCATCCCCTAAAACGAACATTCCATCTTTGTAGTGATCCCAGTGTCCTGAAACTTTATAAAGGTCACTTTTAGCCATTAAAGGAGTTTTAGTTAAAACATAACCTCTTTTTTCTTCTTCATCTTCTATCCATCTTTGAAGAGTTTGGATAACTCTAGCACCTTTAGGCATCATTAATGGAAGACCTTGACCTACTTTTTCATCAGTAGTGAATAATTTTAATTCTCTACCTAATTT
This sequence comes from Clostridium massiliamazoniense, assembly GCF_001403635.1. Classification (GTDB taxonomy): domain Bacteria; phylum Bacillota; class Clostridia; order Clostridiales; family Clostridiaceae; genus Sarcina; species Sarcina massiliamazoniense. Next base: position 1,567,947 of record NZ_LN879468.1, on the reverse strand, counting down.
GTTGTGGTCTCTTTTCTTAGCTTCTTCTAAAGCTTCTAAGTGAGCATCTAAATCAGCTTTCTTAAGGAATGCTGTTCCGTAAATTCTTGAAAGCATTTTATTTTTTTCGCTACCTTTCCAGTAAGCACCAGTAGCTTTTTGTAATTTAACAGCTTTCATTGGTTTTAATGACATTATATGTGGACCAGCACAAAGATCAACAAAATCACCTATTTGGTAGAATGAAATAACTTCATCTTCACCTAATTCTTCAATAAGTTCGATTTTATAAGGCTCATCTCTCATAAGCTCTTCAGCTTCATCTCTTGAAAGTGAGAAGTATTTTATTTCAGGGTTCTCTTTTATTATTTTTCTCATTTCATCTTCAAGCTTTTCAAGCTCAGCAGCTGAGAAAGAACCTTCTTTATCAAAGTCATAGTAGAAACCATCTTCTATAGCAGGTCCTATAGCTATTTTAGCCTCAGGGAATAATCTTTTAACAGCAGCAGCTAAAACGTGAGAAGCTGTATGTCTTAAAGCATCTTTACCTTCTTGAGAATCAAAAGTGCAGATTTCAAGCTCACAATCAGCATTTAATGGGAATCTTAAATCTTTAACTTCACCATTAACCTTTCCGCACATAGCATTTCTTGCAAGACCAGCACTTATTTCATTAGCAACATCTAAAATAGAGCTTCCTGCTTTAACTTCTTTAACTGAACCATCTTTTAAAGTAATTTTAATCATAGTAAAATCTCCTTCCTGTTTCTTATATATATATTAATGACAATTTGAATTCTAGGTACTGAGAACAAAATCGGATATAAAAAAACTCCCGTTCCTTTTCCTAGAAGAAAAGGGACGAGAGAGTATTCCCGTGGTTCCACCCAAATTGTGTAAAAAAATTTACACCACTTTAAAAACTTTAACGCAGTTTATACGGACTGGATTAGAGTCACTCAGAGGTAGTTTTCAGCTAATTCCATCTAAAAATGCTCTCAGCAAATTGCATTTCTCTCTGGTAGACTTATCAAAGCTTACTCGTCTCATCAACGTATTAAAATATTGTTAATGTAATTATAGAACTTTAAATATTCACTGTCAACAGAGTTTTTTTAGAAAAATAAAACCCAAAAACTATATAAATAATATTCAAAATACGTAAAAAGTTATTGGTAAGTTTAAAGAAAAGTATACTTAGTTCCAAACAGCATTTTGAAGTATCATGTCTTCTAGCATTTCTTCAGAGTAATGTTTATTTCCCATTAAGAAAAAAATTACATCTTCTTTCTTGTAGCCTTCTTTAAAAAGTTTAAGAGAGTTTTTTAGTTTCTTACTACCACTAACAGATAGTTCTAATATATATGTTAATTCCTTTAAGGAATAAAATTTCTTATCTAAAACTTCATATAAGTAATTTTGTAGTTCAAGCTTATATTGAGTATCGATGATTTTGTCTTTATGAGGACCACTAGGACCCCTATGATGTTTTTCACAAAGATATTTACAATTGAATTTAAAATCAACATTATAATTTTTTTTATTAACAATATGATGCAAATCAGCAGAAGCACCACAAACTTCACAGTAAAACAAAAACAACGCTCCTTTCAGATAAAATATTTACAATAAGTTGAACTAATCATAATAACTAGTTTATACAATTAAAATAACATGAAAGGAGAAGAGAATCAAATTGCTAAAAATTATTTGCATATTTTTAATGAGGTTATTGAGGAATATATATATATGTAATATAATGGAAATAATAGAGAGGGAAAAAGGAAGGAGTAATAATGAGAAGTCATATAAATTCTTTAAAGTATTGGACAGATTTAATAAATGATGATGAAGTTAATGAAAAAATGTTTTTAGAAGCACCTATAACTGAAGAAACTAAATTTTTGCATTATATAATATTTACTAAGAATTCTGGCATAGAAAATAGATGGATTGCTATGCCTAATAGTAAAAAGCTTTTAGGTTATATAAAGTACTGTTTTTTACCGGAAGCTTATTATAAGTGGGTTGAGGCAAGGGATAAATCAAATCGTGAAATACCTATAATAACTATTGAGCAAGTTCTTTTATCTATATGGAGTAGGCTGACAAAGGAAGAAAATGAAAAAATAATAAATGAGACAAATCATTTAAGAGAGTTATGGGAAGTAGAGGATGAAAAAATTATAGAAGGCTTAAAATCTCTAGAAAGAGAATTTAATAGAGATTGGAAGGGCAATGAAAATGTGTTTTTATATTTTAAAGTATTTAATGATGCAAGAGAATTAGGGGAATTTGTATTAGATGCAAATGAAATCATAGGAAAAAATGAAATATCTTATAATCAAGGTATTTTGAATCATGAACAGTGGTTAAGCCTTTGTAATAATGTTATAAAAGATAAAGAGGCGGCTGAGAGCTTTAAAAAAATTCTTATAAATGGGTTAACAGAGGTGATATAAGTAAATTTCAATTTAATATATTAAAGGATATTTTATTTAAGTAAATTTCTTGTTAGAAAATTTTAAATAAAATGTTGACAAAATAAAAGTCATTTAATATAATAATTTATGTACTTAGTGCTTAGCAACTAAATACATAAATGTGTATCTTTAGCTCAGCTGGATAGAGCAACGCCCTTCTAAGGCGTGGGTCTGGGGTTCGAATCCCTAAAGGTACACCATGTTGGGATATCGCCAAGCGGTAAGGCAACGCACTTTGACTGCGTCATGCGCAGGTTCGAATCCTGCTATCCCAGCCACACTGCGGGTGTAGTTCAATGGTAGAACACCAGCCTTCCAAGCTGGATACCCGGGTTCGATTCCCGGTACCCGCTCCATAAATTAAATAAAAATATAAACACCATGCGGGTGTAGTTCAATGGTAGAACACCAGCCTTCCAAGCTGGATACCCGGGTTCGATTCCCGGTACCCGCTCCATAAATTAAATAAAATATAAATCCATGCGGGTGTAGTTCAATGGTAGAACACCAGCCTTCCAAGCTGGATACCCGGGTTCGATTCCCGGTACCCGCTCCAATTAAAGAAATGAATCTTATTGAGCACCATTAGCTCAGTTGGTTAGAGCACCTGACTCTTAATCAGGGTGTCCAGGGTTCGAATCCCTGATGGCGTACCACAAAAGCAGTATTTTAATACTGCTTTTTTTATTTTAGTTAAAAGTTGAGAACTCTAATGAAAAGGAAGTGAAGATATGTATCCAATGAAAAAAGTAATGGCAATACATGATTTGTCTTGCTATGGAAGAGCTTCATTGACAACAATAATTCCAATAATGTCAGTTATGGAAGTACAGGTTTGTCCTATGCCAACAGCAATATTATCAACACATACAGGTGGTTTTGGAAAACCAGCAATGATAGATTTGAGCAACTTTTTAGATAAGTGTAGGGAACATTGGAAGGAAATTGATTTGGATGTTCAATGTATATATACAGGATATTTAGGGAATTCAGAACAAAGTGAAATAATTAAGCATATAGCAAAGGACTTTAAAAAGAAAGAAACACTTTTTATTGTAGATCCTGTTTTAGGTGATGATGGAGTATTATACAGTTCTTTAGATAATGACATGGTAAAGGCTATGAGGGAGTTGGTTAAAATAGCAGATTTAATAACACCAAATTTAACTGAAGTAGCCCTATTGTTAGGAAAAAGTTTTGAAGAAATTAATGACCCCATAAAAATAGAGGAATGTTTATATGACTTAGTGAAATTAGGAGCTAAGATGGTTGTAATAACAAGTGCTCCTAGTTTAAAAGGAAAGGATTACTTAGATACCATAAGCTATGATAGTGGTAAAAATGAATTTGCTAGAATTTCAATAAAAAAAATAAATAAATCTTATCCTGGAACGGGTGATGCTTTTGCTTCTGTTTTAATAGGTAAATTTATAAATGGAGTTTCTTTAGGAGAATCAGCTAAGTTTGCAAGCGAATATATAGGAAAGTCAGTGGAACTTAGTAGTAACTATGATTATGAAGCAAAAGAAGGGATACTTCTAGAAAAAACTTTAAAATTATTAATAAAATAAAAATTATAAAGAATAATTAGTATATTATAAAAATATATATTGAAATATAGAAATTTTGATGATAAAATAACATTAAATTTAAATAAGGATTTTCAATTATCTTATCAAGAGAGGCGGAGGGACTGGCCCTATGAAGCCCGGCAACCAATATATTTAAAGTGGTTTTTAAATATAAGAAGGTGCTAATTCCAGCAGTTATAAATAACTGATAGATAAGAAGGGTTAATAATGTATTTGTAATTAATAAGCTTCTGTCTATAGACAGGAGCTTTTTTATATTTAAAAAGAAGATAATGAAAAAAACTTTGTTTAAATATAGGAAAATACAAAAAGGGGGAAGCACAATGGAAAGAAATAAGGGAAAAGCAATAGGATTATTACCTTTAGTATTATTCGTTGTAATTTACTTGGGAGCATCAATGGCACTAAAAGACTTTTATGCAGTATCGGTTTTAGTACCTGGAATAATAGCTACACTTGTAGCGATAGGTATGGGAGGAAGAAAGAATTTTGATAAAAGCGTAAAAAGTTTTTGTGAGGGAGCGGGAAATAGTAATATAATGCTAATGTGTATTATATTCTTATTAGCAGGTGCTTTTGCTGGTATAGCAAAAGAAATGGGAGCAGTAGAATCAACAGTTAATCTAGGTCTGACTATCCTGCCAAATAATATATTAATAGCTGGGATATTTGTGATTTCATCATTTATAGCAATATCACTTGGAACATCTATGGGAACTATAGCAGCCTTAATTCCAATAGCACTTGGAATTGCAGAAAAAACATCTATAGAATTGGCTTTAATAGTAGGAGCTGTTGTTGGTGGAGCAATGTTTGGTGATAATTTATCAATGATTTCAGATACAACTATAGCAGCAACAAAAACACAAGATTGTGAAATGAATGCTAAGTTTAAGACAAATTTTAAGGTTGTTATGCCAGCTGCAATTATAGCCATAGTACTTTATGTAATATTAGGGCGAGGTGTTTCTGTAACATCTGCTACTTATAGCTACAATATAATAAAAATAATTCCTTATGTAGCCATATTAATAGCAGCTTTAATGGGTGTAAATGTAATTTTAGTGTTAACTGGGGGAATAGTGTTAGGAACATTAGTCGGATTTATAACAAAATCTTTGACTTTAGGAACATTGTTTTCATCAATTTCTACTGGAATATCAGGAATGAGCGAAACATTGATAATATCAATTATAATAGGTGGAATAGTTGAATTAGTACGAGTAAATGGGGGAATAGACTTCTTACTATATAATATAACTAAAAGAATAAAAACAAAAAGAGGGGCAGAATTAGGAATAGGAGCCTTAGTAAGTATAGCAGATATAGCTACTGCTAATAATACTATAGCAATATTAACAGTAGGACCAATAGCAAAAAAAATTTCAGATAAGTATAAGTTAGATTCAAGTAGAGTTGCAGGAATATTAGATATGTTTTCTTGTGTATTCCAAGGATTAATACCCTATGGAGCACAATTATTAACTGCAGCATCTTTAGCAGGTATTACTCCTTTTGCCATAATGAAAAATTTATTTTATCCATATTTAATGGGCATAAGTGCAGTAATATTTATAGTATTTTTTAATAAAGAAAGAGGAAAGAAAACTATAGAGAAAATGGATAAGATAGAAAAAGAGGATGAGAAAGATAAGGTTTTAATAAATTAATAAATAAAAAAATGACTGTTATAAAGAGGAATAAATCCTACCTTTATAGCGGTCATTTTATTTTTGGTATAAAGTTTTTGATAGTATATTAATTTAGTAGAGCTATACTTTGTGCAGCGATACCTTTCATTTCACCTGTGAAACCAAGTCCTTCTTCTGTAGTTGCTTTTACGTTAACTTGATTAATAGAAATGTTTAGTGCCTTGGCAATATTAACTCTCATTTTTTCTATGTGAGGAGACATTTTAGGTTTTTGAGCAATAATTGTTGCATCAATGTTACCAATAGAATAATTGTTTTCCTTTAATAAATTTCCTACATGAGCTAAAAGTTTTATGCTATCAGCTCCTTTATATCTTTCATCAGTATCAGGAAAATGTTTTCCAATATCTCCTAGTGCAGCAGCTCCTAAAAGTGAATCACTTATAGCATGGAGTAAAACATCAGCATCTGAATGTCCTAAAAGTCCTTTTTCAAATTCTATGTTAACTCCACCAATAATTAAATCTCTACCTTCAACTAGTTTGTGTACATCATAGCCCATTCCAATTCTCATGGAAAGTCCTCCTTTCATAAGTGAGACAATATAATTTAGATTTAAATTTACACTATAAAATTATATATTATATTTTATCATAGTTTAGATAATTAATTATAACTATGATTTATATCTGTTAACTAATGTCGAAGTATTTTAAACTTTTATAGATAGTAATTTTTAAAATTGAGATAGAATTAAAACTTTATCTAAATTAAGTGTTGGTTTGTGTTAGATATAAGAAAAGACTATGTTATAATTATACATATTAGTTATTAAAGTGAAATATATAGTAAATTAGTTTTAGGGGGGCATTTACTGTGGCTACAGAAGTATTTCAAAAAGATAGGTATATTTTTTCAACGAGAGTAAGAAAAAAAGAAATTTTAGATAAAAAAAAGTTGGTTAAAGAAATAGTAATTTATGAAGAACAACTTGAGGAGTTTAAGCTTAGTTTTAATTCTTTATGTAATGAGACGCCAAGAATAGATAAAAAAAATGTAATTTTAAATATAGCTAAGTACGTTTGTGAAAGAAAAAAATTAATAGAAAAAATTAAAAAGAAAAAGAAAATTCCCATTAGAGATATTGCATTTGAAACAAGGTTAAAAGAGGAGTTTATAAAGCAATATGAAAAATATATATTAGCTTATATTATTTTATTTTTAGATAAGAGGCTTAGTGAAATAAATAAATACTTAAGAATAGAAATTAGAGAATTAGATGAACTATCTTTAGTTCCTGTTGTTGATAATAGTGATGGAGATTTAAAGAAGGGAATAGCTTTAAGATATAAAAAACGCTATGGCAAGGTAATAATATTAACTAATCAAGGGGAGTTTTTTAGGATTATAGATAATAATAAATGGGAAGTAGGGGATGAAGTTGTTGGGAAGAAACACCAAGGTATAAAAAAATATTTTAATAAAATAGTCATTGCAGTAGTAATAGGGATAATAGTTTTAAAAGCTTGCAATATATTTTATAACTCGGTTTCTTCTACTATATTATTAAAAACAACTTCAGACATAAAAATTGAAGTTAATAAATTAGATAAAGTAGTTTCTGTATATTCGCCTACTGAAAAAGGTAAGGAACTTGTTAATAATCTTGAATTAAATAATAAGAATGTAGATAAAGTTGTTTCAGAAATACTCATTTATGCAGAAAAGAATAATATGATTCCCCAAAATGGAACTATTAGAGTAGCTGTAACTGGTGAACCTTTAGATTTTGAAAAATTAAAGGGATTAAAGGAAATAGTAGCTAATCAAGAAAATAAGAATGGAAAGTACATATTAGTATTTAATAATTCAGGAGAAGAATTTACTTTAAGGGCAAAGTGATTTAATGATAATTTATCCACAGCTTATATGTAATTTTGTGAATTTATCCACAGAATTACATATATAAATTGTGGATAATTTTTTTATTTTTATTTTGTGGATAATTTTTTACAATCATTGATTTTAACTAGGTTTTTATTTATACATAATTCTATATTCTGTGGAAACAATAACAACGTAGTATATAGAATGGAGTGATAAACTGTGAAAAAAAAATTAGCTATGATTTTTACAATAGCATTTTCTATCATAACATTAACTTTTTCCTTTGCCAAGGCACAAACTGGAGTTACTGTATATGATAGGAATATAAATAGGGAAACAAAACTTATAAAGGTATCATCACAACTACCAATAATAAGTACACCTGATAAGAAGATTGGAAATGAATTAAGTAATAGTATATTAAATAAGTTTGAAAATACAGTTGCTGATGTTACACAACTTGCTCAAATGGATAAAAACGATAATGAAAGTACTAGTTTTAAACCTTATGAGGTAAATTCTACTTATGAAGTTACCTTTAATAAAAATGATATATTGAGTTTTTTTATAATAACTTATCAATCAACAGGTGGTGCTCACGGATTAAGTACTTTAGATGCTTATAATATAAATTCTAAAACAGGAGAGAAGCTAACTTTAGCTAATATATTTAAACCAGGATTTGATTACAAAAAACTTATAAATGATAGTGTTAACAAAAAAATAGCATCAAATCCAAGTTTTTATTTCCAAGATGAAGAAAATAAATTTAAAGGAATTTCTGATAACCAAGAGTTTTATATAAATGATAAAGGTATAGTTATAGTATTTGAACTTTATGAAATAGCACCATATGCTTCTGGTATTCAAGAAATATTAATTCCAAAAGAAAGTATACAAAATAATATGGCAATTAAGATATGGTAGAAAAGGCCTAGTTAAGGATACTATTTTTTAATGATATAATAAAGAGAGGATTTTAAAAAGATAATTAGGATTATAGAAGATTGGAGTATTACAGATACTAGTCATTAAATAAATAAAATGGAATATTAATAATATTATTAATTGATAGCGAGGAGAGTTATGAGTAAGATTTTAGAAGTTTATAATAAGCAAAAGGAATTTTTTAAAGAGGGGAAAACTCTAGATATAGAATATCGCTTAAATGCTTTAAAAAAATTAAAAAGTGTTATTAAGAATAATGAAGAAGAAATACTTAAAGCTCTAAAAGAGGATTTAGGAAAGTCAGATTTTGAAGGATATATTACAGAAGTTTCATTAATTTACGAAGAAATAAATATAGCATTAAAAAAATTAAGAAGTTGGTCTAAAAATAAAAGGGCAAAAAGTCCTTTAGCATTATTTCCAGCAAAAAGTTATGTAAAATATGAGCCTTATGGAACTGTTCTTATAATAGGACCATTTAATTATCCATTTCAACTTAATTTAGCACCTTTAGTTGGTGCTATAGCTGCTGGAAATACTGCTATGATAAAACCGTCAGAATATGTAATGGCAACATCAAATATAATAAAAAAAGTATTAGAAGAAACTTTTGATGAGGAATATGTTGCATATATTGATCCTACAAGAGGAAAAGAAGTTGTAGAAGAATTACTGAAAATGAGATTTGATTATATTTTCTTTACTGGAAGTATAACTGTAGGAAAAATAATAATGAAAGCTGCCTCAGAATTTTTAACTCCTGTCACTTTAGAATTAGGAGGGAAAAGTCCTTGTATAGTAGATAGTGATGCAAAAATTGAATTAGCAGCAAAAAGAATTGTATGGGGAAAACTTATTAATTGTGGACAAACCTGTGTAGCACCAGATTATATATATGTTCATAAAGCTGTAAAATCAAAATTTTTAGAGGAGCTAAAGAAAGAAATTAACAAACAATATGGAGAAAATCCTAAAAATTCAGAGGACTATGGGAAAATTGTAAGTGAAAGAGAATTTAATAGACTTATGTCTTATATAGAAAAAGATAATTTAGAATTTGGTGGGAATTGTGATTTAGAGAAATTATATATAGAACCAACTATATTAAATAATATAACTTGGGAAAATAAAGTAATGAAATCAGAAATATTTGGACCTATTTTTCCAGTATTAGAATTTGAAAATTTAGATGATGTAATAAAAGAAGTAAATGATAGAGAAAAACCTTTAGCTTTATATTACTTTAGTAATGATAAAAAGAAAATAGAGAAGGTTTTAAAGTGCACAACCTCAGGTGGTATGGTTATAAATGATACTCTAATGCATGTATCAACAACATATCTTCCTTTTGGTGGAGTAGGAAATAGTGGGATAGGAAAATATCATGGAAAAAATAGTTTTTATACTTTTTCAAATGCAAAGGCAGTTGTTGATAGGGGAACTTGGTATGACGTTCCATTGAGATATGCCCCATTTAAAGGGAAATTAGGATTAGCAAAAAAAATAATGAAGTAAATTCATATAGATAAAATAAAATTACATTCAGATAAATTAAAAAATAATAGACAAATAATTAAATAAATTATAAAATATAATTGCAATGAATTGTAAAATAATGATAATAAAGGTATGATTATGTATAAATACTTACTTAAATTATGTGTAATTTAAAGTTTTATGATTTTGATAACTTAAGGAATAAAAGGGTAAAGAGGGGATAGAAAAATGTCAAAAGCATTAAAAATTGCATCTGATATAGAAAGAAAAATACATAAGGGCACTTATAAAGAAGGTGATAAGTTACCAACGGAAATGCAACTTTGTGAAATGTATGAAGTTAGCAGAATGACTATAAGAAAAGCATTGGAAAAGCTGATAGATAATGGGTGGTTATATAGAATTCAAGGTAGTGGAAATTATGTGAAAAAGGATGTAAGAAGAAGAGCTTATTCAGGAGATTGTAAGAGTTTTGGATTAACAAAATATCTTAAAGGTGCAAAGATTAAAAGTGAAATGATTGATTTTAAAATAATTGCAGCTGACAAAGAGTTAGCTAAAAAATTATATTGTAAAGAATATGATATAGTTTATTATGTAGAAAGATTAAGAATAGTAGATGATGAGGCATATGTTTTAGAATATAGTTATTTTTTAGAGAAATATGTTAAAGGTTTAAGTGAAAAAATAATAAAAGCTTCTATATATAAATATATAGAAGAGGAGTTAAATCATAAAATTCAACAATCAACTAATGAATTTAGAGCAGAATTAGCAAAAGAAAAGGTTGCACGGATTTTGGGGATAAAAGAAGGAGAAGCACTTCTTGTTAATGAATCTACTGTTTATTTAGATAATGGACAAGCTTTTGAATATTCCATAGATTTTCATATAGGAAAAAAAGAGAGATTTCTAGTAATAAGAAATAGACATTAATAAATGTATAATTTAGGGGCTGTATTAAATCATAGATATATTCTCTCTGCCTTTTATCTAGCTATATAGGTTCATCATTTGTGACCACTCACCTACGTAAAGAAGCTCTAATATTTTTTTCTACAACAGTTTCTAAAATTTCCAAACTCACTTTGTTCAAATAATGGAAATTTCTTCACGAAACTATTGTTAAAAAATAAAGAGCTTCTAGTACTAGTTCAATGGTCACAGCATTTTGTACCTATATAGCTATCTCGGCAGATGAAAAAATATATTTATAAAAATAATATAAATTAAGGGACTGTCTCAAGGTGGAATAAAATTCCTACTTAGAGACAATCCCTTTTTCTTTAAACAGTATGATATCATTTAAAATTCTCTATCTCTTGTTTGGATATAGAAAATAGTTCTATTATGAGACAGCACCTTTTTTATTTTATTTAATTGAAATTAAATATTAATTAATAACTAGAATCGTTGAAAATACTAAATACTTTACTTTTTGTAACTTAATAAATAAAAATTTCGTACTTGTACACTTATTAAAATTTAAATATAATAAAGTCAACAAAAAAAGAAATAATACATGTTGAATTGAAATAATACATATTGAATAAATTTATTTAAACAAAGGAGAAAAAGAGAATGAAAAAGATTTTAGTAGTAGTAACAAATGTTTCAAAGTATGATAACTATGAAAGACCAACAGGATTATGGTTAGGAGAAGCTGTTCACTTTGTTAATGAAGTAGAAAAAGCAGGATATAAAGTTGATTATGTAAGTCCTAAAGGGGGTTATACACCAATTGACCCACATAGCTTAGAGAATGATTTTATGACTGAAGTTGATTGGAATTACTATACTAACAAAGAATTTATGAATAAATTAGGTAATACATTATCAGCTGATGAAGTAAATGTTGAAGAGTATTCAGCAATATACTATACAGGTGGACATGGAGTTGTTTGGGACTTCCCAAATGATGAGAAATTAGCTAAAATAGCTATAGATATTTATAACAATAATGGTGTAGTAGCATCTGTTTGTCACGGTGCAGCTGGATTATTAAATATAAAAAATGAAGATGGAAGCTACTTAATAGCAGACAAAAAAGTAACTGGATTCTCAAATAGTGAAGAAAGAGCAGTTCAATTAGATAAACTTGTACCATACTTAACTGAAGATGAATTAGTTAAGAGAGGTGCAAAATACGAAAAAGCTGAAGATTGGGCACCATTTGCTATAACAGATCAACGTGTAGTTACAGGTCAAAACCCAGCTTCAGGAGCTGCTGTAGCACAACAAGTATTAGAGTTATTAAAATAATATATTAAAGTAAAATATTGATTAAAGGTACTAGTATAACTAGTGCCTTTTTATTTAATATTTTATTCTATTTATTTTACTTTTTTATGATTTTTATAAAATAAAGAAAAGAAAAAAGCCTTTTTATGAAAAGAATTTGATATCATTCTAATTAAAAAGTAATTATAATAAAATTAGATTTATACAATGCTTATTAGAGAAAAAAGAATAAAAGAATAAAGGAGGGAAACTTTTGAGGAAGAAAAAATTAAATTTTATGTTAGGTTTAATTTTGATAATTTTATTATTTCTTATATTTAAAGGTCATGGAAATTCTAATATATTTTCAAGTATTAATAATCAAATGAATAATTTAATAGAACCACAGGTACCTAAAAATATAGAAATATATTATGCTAAAGCAAACCCACCTACTGAAACTAAAACAATAGATAATATTATAGAAGATGGAACAAGTTTACCAGTAGCTATAGAATCTGATGAAGCTATAAATAAAATGGCTGATGAAATAACTAAAGGAGATACAACTGACCTTGAAAAAGCTGAATCTGTTTATAAATGGATAGCGTATAATATAAATTATGACCAAAAGGAAGATACAGCTCTTTCAAATGGAGCAACTTTGCCACCAGGAGAAATAAGTGCAATAAATACCTTCAAAAATAGAGAATCTGTTTGTGCAGGTTTTGCAGAATTATATGAGGCTATGATGATACATGAAAAAATACCAGTGAGACTAGTAGCGGGGAAGGGATATAGTGGTACTTTCTGGGGCAATCATATGTGGAATCAGGTTTACATAAAATCCTTAGGGGGATGGATAAATGTTGACACGACTTTTGCTAGTTCTTTTGCAGAGTCAGAAAAGGAAGATAATATTGCTTTAGACCCATATGGTATATTTGTTAATAAGACTGCTGTTTATACAAGTGAAAATGGGGACCAATGGAAGATATCTCCGGCAGATTATTTTGGTTCACAAAACTTTTCACAAAGCCATAAAGATGGAGAGATACTATCACAGTGGGCATAAGAAATAAGAGAGAAAGTTTCATAAATTTATTTTATTTGGGTAAAAAGCTTTATTAATTATTATTGCACATAGTTAAATAAATATCATAGAATAAACTATAAGCAATTTGTGGAGTTGAAGGAAGGGTGCTATATTCATTAATATTAGCAGGTGGAAAAGGCACAAGATTGTATCCTCTTTCAAGGAGTCAAGAACCCAAACAGTTCTTAAAGATTGTAAATGAAAAAAGCTTTTTGGTTAACACTGTGGAAAGAATAACTCCACTTATTCCAAGTGAGAATATTTATGTTGTTACCAATAAAGATTATGAAGATAAAATAAGAGCAGAACTTAAAGATATAAAGGCTGAAAATATCTTTACGGAACCAGCTAATAAAGAGACTGCAACATGTATAGGTTTATCAGCTGTTAAGTTATTAAAGAAAGATAAAGATGCTGTTATGGTAGTATTACCTTCTGATCATTATATAGAGGGATATAAAAATTATTTAGATACTTTAAAACAAGCAGTTGAAATAGCTAATAAAAAAAGAGCTATAGTAACTATGGGTATAGAGCCAACTAGACCTGAGACAGGCTATGGTTATATAGAAATGGGTGAAAGAGTTATAGGAAGTATTCCAACCTATAAGATAAAAAGATTCACAGAAAAACCAAATATAGAAGTAGCTAAGGACTTCTTACTAAAAGGAACTTATCTATGGAATAGTGGAATGTTTGTATTTAGAGCAGATATAATTCTTAAGGAAATTGAGCGTTATATTCCAGCTTTATATAAATGTCTCATGAATATTTACTATAAGGTAGGGGAACCGGATGAAGAAGAAGTTATAAAGGAACAATATGAACTTGTTGATGGTATTTCTATAGATTTTGGTGTTATGCAAAGAACGAGAAGAGCTTATACTATAAAGTGTGACTTTTCTTGGGATGATATTGGAAGCTTTACAGCTTTAAGTAGATTTCTAGATAAAGAAGAAAGTAATAGTAAAAGTAAAAATGTATATTTAGAAGAATGTGAAAATTGTTGTGTTTTTGGTAAGAAAAGCCTAGTTATAGGCTTTGGAGTAAAAGATTTAGTCATAGTAGATGCTGGAGATGTTTTACTTATCATGGATAAAAATAGAGATCAAGAAATAAAACATTTATTAAATTCAATTAATAAAAATGATGAATTTAAGGATTATTTATAAAGTTTGTTTAAAAAGATATGAAAGAGAAAAGCTTTCATATCTTTTTTCTATTATAGAAAGGTAGCAAAAATCTAATAAAATAAAAGCTAAATAATAGAATAAGCAATTATAAACATAGATTTTTAAAATATAATAAAAAAAGAAAAGGTTAATTATAAAAATTCATAAATTACAAAAGTTAATAGTAAATAAAGCTTATAAAAATGTTAATAATAACAAATGAAGTTCAATATATGATAAAATTAATATATAAAATTAGAATTGACTTCAAAGATGATTTGAATTTTTAATCAAATTTATACATAGCTAAAACAATATTTAACTAATATCTATATAATATAGAGATTAAATATTTAGCTAAGAAATAGATTTTCTTATTATGTTGGAGGGTTTATTATGGATGAAAGAATTGTAGATTTTAACGAATTGAAAAATAAAGCAAGAGATAAGGATATAGATAAATTTGAGAGTTACATGTATGATTTATATTTTCAAATGACTCAAGGCAGATTAAGTATGTTTGAGTTCAGTAAGAAAATACAAGAATACATGAATGAAAATAATATATCTCAAGAGAAATTTTTTAACATACAAAAAGAAATGTTAAATAGATATGGAATCAGTACTTCAGATATAGAAGGACAACTTAAAAATATGGGCTTTGATCCAAAAAGTTTTGGAGGAATGCCAACTGGAGATGATTATGAAAAAGTAAGAAAAACTTTAAGTTTCCAAGAAAAATATAAAGCAAGAATTGGAAATAAAGTAGTAACAACTTACAAAATAAAAAATGATTTAAATGACATAGAAATATATTTAGATGGAGAAAATATATTAATAAAGAGTTCTATAAATATAAATATGCAAGATAATGAATTGAATGAGTTTTTATGTTCATACAAAAAAACACTAGACAATAAAATATTAAATATAGAACTTTGTTCAAATACAAGTATGTACAATTATTAAAAAAGTGAAATGTATCTAAGTGTTTAGCTACATTTTACTTACTGAGTATCTTATACTTTAAAGTTTTTTACGAAAGAAGTGGCATTTAAAATTATGTTAGTTAATACTCATATACTTTTAGCACAGCATATATATGATAATTTAGAATTAGAGGAAAAAAGAATTATAAATTACAATAGTTTTGTATATGGAAATATAAAACCAGATATGGTTTCAACTTATAAGCTTAAGAAACATTATATGGATGAGTCATTAGAAATGATATTAGTAAAAATAAAAAATTTAAGTGCATTAACTGAAAACGACATAAATAAGTGGATATCTATAAGTAAGTTTAGTCAAGAAGTAGGGGTAATATGTCATTTTCTATGTGATTTTTTTTGTATTCCACATAGTGAAAGATGGGAATTTAAGCATAGTATGAATAAGCATGTTAGATATGAGAAAGATCTAGCAAATGCAGCGAAAACAGTAGTGTTACCTAAAAAAAGAACAGATATTTTTGGGAAGTACGATGTTAAGTATTTCATATTAAAAGCTCATGAGATATATGAAAGGGAAAATTCTTATGAAAATGATATAATTTTTGCTTCATATGTATGTAATAGCATAGTAGATTATATAATTCAATGTATTGAATTTAACAGTGCTGTATCTCAGAGTTTAATTAGTATTTAGAAGAGGAGTTAAAATGGAAAATAAAATGAGTTCGGAGCCGGTATATAAAAAAATTGCCTTAGATATTGCAAGTAGAATATATAACGAGGATCTTAAAGTTGGAGAAAAGATTTCAGGAAGATCAACCTTAGCAAGCAACTATAATGTTTCTCCAGAAACAGTTAGAAAATCTATAAAATTATTAGAGGATATGGAAGTTGTTGTTTCAACAAGAGGAAGTGGCGTAAATATAACATCAAAGGAAAATGCCTATGAATTTATAAATAGATTCCATTCCATAGAAAGTATAACAACCTTAAAGCAAGATATAGATACATTATTTCAAGAAAAGCATGAAATAGAAAAAAATATAAATGATATGATAGGAAAAATAGTAGATTATTCTAATAGATTAAAATATACAAATCCATTAACGCCTATAGAGATAGAAATACCAGAAGGCTCTAGTATATTAGGTAAAAGTATTTCAGAAGTTAAGTTTTGGCAAAATACAGGTGCTACAATAGTAGGAATAAGAAGACAAGGAGACCTTATAATATCTCCAGGCCCTTATTTAACTTTTGAAAATAATGATGTTATATTAGTAGTTGGGAATGAAGGGATACTTGATTCAATAAACAAGTACATGGAATTAACAATACAACAAGATATTTCCAATAAAAATAAATAATAAAAGGCTTTAAATTTAAAAGGGGGATATCAGAATTATAAATTTTGATATCCTTATTTTTATATTAAGATTAGTATCAATAATACTTAAATGTTCATAAGCTAGAGATAAAGAAGTATAGATACTAGATAACTTAAAATCTTATGTGAATTTTAGTGGATATTTCGAGAGAATAAAAGTGATTTTAAGTGCTAAAATTGTTGACAATTTATTGGATTTTGCATATAATACAAGTGAACATATGAATATATACTCATATGTTTATCTGATGACTAGTGTCTGTAATATTTCAATCTTCTATAAGCTGGAGATAAACCGACACACGTCACTAGATGACGACTACTAAAATTCAGCTAGAGTAAAAGCTTTATTTGAATTAAGTCTTAATTTATGTGGAGGTTTTAATATGGAAGAAAAGAAGGTTATTGAAGATTGTAGTTGCACTATAATTCATAGAGACACATTAGAAGAGGTAAAAGAAAAATTACCTAAAGAAGAAACTTTATATGATTTAGCAGAAATATTTAAGGTTTTTGGAGATACAACTAGAATAAAAATTTTATGTTCTCTTTTTGAACATGAAATGTGCGTTTGTGATATGGCTGCTCTTTTAAATATAACTCAATCAGCAGTGTCACATCAACTTAGAGTGCTTAAACAAGCCAGGTTAGTTAAATTTAGAAGAGAAGGAAAAGTTGTATACTACTCCTTAGATGATGATCATGTAAAGAATATATTTAATGAAGGTTTAAATCACGTTATGGAGTAGAATTATTTTAATGAATGGAGATGAAATCAAATGGGTGAGGTAAGAAACAAATTAAATCATAGCCATGAAAATTGTAATTGTGGTGGAAAACATCACGACCATGAAAAGGCTAATTTAAAATCAACTCATGATCACGGTGGCTGTGAATGTGGACATGATCATGGAGAGAAAAAATCTAAATCTAATGAGAGCCATGAAAATTGTGGCTGTGAATCTAAATCAGATTCGGATGATGAAGGTGACCCCGAGGGGCATGGACACAAACATGAACATGGAGATGACTGTGGATGTGGAGAAGATCATCATCATGAGAAACCTAAGGCAAGAAACTTATCAGACAATGGTAAGCAATTTAGATTGTCATTAGAAGGCTTAGATTGTGCAGGTTGTGCAGGAAAGATTGAAGAGAGAACTAATAAACTTGATAAAGTTGAGGATGCAAACTTAAACTTTACAACTAAAACATTAGTAGTAAATTTAAAAAATACAAATGAAAAGGCTCAAGCTATTAGTGAAATAAAGGCAATAGTTAAGAAGTTAGAACCAGATGTAGTTGTAAAGGAAAAAGCCAAGGCGAAAAAGAATAGTCCAAATAGATTAAAATTAACTTTAGAAGGTTTAGATTGTGCAGGTTGTGCAGGAAAAATCGAAGAAAGAGTAAATAAATTAGATGATGTAAGTGAAGGAAACTTAAACTTCGCTTCAAAATTTATAACTATAGAAGTAAAAGACCCTAGTAAAAAAGACAAAGTTGAAGCAGAAGTAAAAGCAATAGTTAAAAAGCTTGAACCAGATGTAATAGTCAACAGAGTAGAAGAACAAAAAAGTGGTTATAAAGAAATAAAAGAAAATGAAACAAAGAAAAAAGTAAGATTTGATGAAGTCCCAAGAAATAAAGTGATTAAATTTATTATAGCAATAATAATTTATGGTCTAGGACAATGGGGTGGATTTTCAGAAGGAATTAGCATTTCACTATTCGTAATAGCTTATTTATTATTAGCTTACCCAGTATTAACAAAAGCAGTTAAGAATATAAGTAAAGGTGAAATCTTTGATGAAAACTTCCTTATGTCTATAGCAACAATTGGAGCTTTTGCAACAGGTGAACACCCAGAAGCTGTTGCAGTTATGTTATTCTATGAAATAGGAGAAATGTTCCAAGGATATGCTTTAAATAAATCAAGAAACTCAATAACTGAATTAATGGATATAAAACCAGATTACGCAAGAATTGAAATCAATGGAGAAGAGAAAAAAGTTTCTCCAGAGTCAGTAAGTTTAGGTGACACAATTATAGTTAGAGCTGGTGAAAGAATACCACTAGATGGTGTTGTTTTATCAGGAACAGGTAGCGTAGATACATCTGCATTAACAGGTGAGTCAATGCCAAGAGATATAAAAACAGGTGATGAAGTTCTTGGTGGATGTATAAACTTAAGTGGAGTTTTAAAATTAAGAGTTATAACAGAGTTCGAAGAATCAACATTATCAAAAATTCTTGAACTTGTTGAAAATGCAGGAAATAAAAAAGCTCCAACTGAAAAATTTATAACAAAATTCTCAAGATACTATACACCAGTAGTTGTATTTACAGCACTTGCTTTATTTATAATACCACCACTTGTTATACCAGGTGCTACTTTCACAGAGTGGTTACAAAGAGCATTAATTTTCTTAGTTGTATCTTGTCCATGTGCTTTAGTTGTTTCTATTCCTTTAGGATTCTTTGGTGGAATCGGATTAGCTTCAAAGGAAGGTATATTAGTTAAAGGTGGAAACTACTTAGAAGCATTAAATACTGTTAAAGCAGTAGTATTTGATAAGACTGGTACTTTAACTGAAGGTAAATTTAGTGTAAGAAAAGTAGTTAGTGACAAGTTAAAAGAAGATGAATTTATAGAACTTGCAGCATATAGTGAATTTTTCTCAAATCACCCTATTGCTGAATCAATAAAGGAAGCTTATAACGGAAAAGTAAATAAAGAATTAATTGAAGATTATTCAGAAATAGCTGGTAAAGGTGTAAGTCTTTCATTAGAAGGAAAGAAAATATTAGCAGGTAATACTAAATTAATGAAAGAAAATAATATTTCATATAAAGAAGTTAATGAAATAGGAACAGCTATACATTTTGCTATGGACAATGAATATATGGGATATATATTAATTGGAGATAATGTGAAAGAAACTTCAAAAGAGACTATTTCTATGCTTAAGAAACATGGTATAAAAACTGTTATGTTAACAGGTGATAATAAAAAGGTTGCAGATACTATAGGACAAAGATTAGGACTAGATGTAGTATGCAGTGAATTACTTCCTCAAAATAAGGTTGAAGAACTTGAAAAAGTTATGGCAGATTTAGGAGAGAAAGAAAATGTTGTTTTTGTTGGTGATGGAATAAATGATGCTCCAGTTTTAGCAAGAGCTGATATAGGTGTTGCTATGGGTGGTGTAGGATCAGATGCAGCAATAGAAGCAGCAGACGTTGTTATAATGAACGATGAACCTGAAAAAATAATAGAAGCAATTGATATTGCGAAGAAAACAAAAACTATCGTATGGCAAAATATTATATTTGCATTAGGCGTTAAAGTTATTATATTAATAGCTGGTGCATTTGGATATGCTACTATGTGGGAAGCTGTATTTGGAGATGTTGGTGTTGCAACAATAGCAATATTAAACTCAATGAGAATATTAATGTCTAATAAGAAAAAAGAAAAAAATACTATAAATCCCAAGAGTGGAAATTCAATAGCAAAAAACAAGCCAATTGAAGCAAAAATGTAGAAAATACCATAAAAAAATAATTGACAGTGAAGTTTTTATTAAATATAATAGGTTAAGTAAGAATACGTTCAGGCAATACAGGGTAGAAGTTTAGAAAACTTTATCTTTAGAATAAGGCTTATGTGTAGTTAGCTCTATACATAGGCCTTATTTCTATATTACAATAAACTTATATAATAGCTAAAATAGAAATACATAAATTTAAGACTTAATTCAGATAGAGTTTTGACCTTGGCTGAATTCTAGTAATTTTCATATAGGGACTTGTGTCTATTTATCTTTGACATATAGAAGAGAGGAGTATTACAGTCTTTAACTATGAGAAAAATTAAGGATTACTTAGTATACATATTAGGAAAATTTTAAAAAAGCTATATATATAATAGAGAAATATGTTAATATATAAGAAGTATGTTATATATTTAACAAGAACGAGCGTTAAGAAGAGGTGATATTTAATGGAAAAGAGAAAAAATATATCTATGGCGGTAATAAAGAGATTACCTAAGTACCATAGATATTTGAATGAAATTATGAAGAATGATATTGATAGAATCTCATCAAAGGAATTAAGTGAAAAGATAGGCTTTACAGCATCACAAATACGTCAAGATTTAAATTGTTTTGGTGATTTTGGTCAACAAGGGTATGGTTACAATGTTAAAGCGTTATATAATGAAATAAGTAATATATTAGGCTTAAATAAAAGCTATAAATCAGTAATAATAGGAGCTGGAAATATAGGGCAAGCAATTGCTAATTATACGCAATTTACTAGATTAGGAGTAAGCATAGATGGTATATTTGATGCAAATCCTAAGCTTTTAGGAATAAAAATAAAAGATGTAGAAATACAAGATATAGATGAATTAGAAAAATTCTTATCAGAAAATTATATTGATATAGGAATAATTTGTGTACCTAAAATAAATGCTCAAAAAGTTTGTAATAAACTTGTAAAAAACGGTGTAAAAGGTATTTGGAACTTTGCTCCTGTAGATTTAAGTGTTCCAGAGGACGTTACAGTTGAAAATGTTCATTTAAGTGAAAGTATGTTAACATTAATTTACTTATTAAATGAAAAGAGTGAACAATAAGCCAAATTGAAATAAAATATATATTTAAATTAAATAAATGTATATTTTTTCTATATAAGTTAAAAATATATTGCAAATGAAATAAATAACATTTATAATTTAATTGAAGCTTGAATAAGGCTTCAATTATTTTTTTATCTAATTGTTAAGTTTATAACAATTAATTGTAATCTAGAGGGTATTGAGGAGGAGCAATATGGAATTAAAGAACATATTAGTTGAGAAAAATGGTCATGTTGCCATAGTAACATTGAACAGACCTAAAGCTTTAAATGCATTAAATTCAGAGACTTTAGAAGACTTAAATAAGGCTTTAGATTACTTAAAAGAAGAAAATGATATTTATTCTGTTATATTAACAGGAGCTGGTGGGAAGGCTTTTGTTGCTGGTGCAGATATATCAGAAATGAAAGATTTAAATGAAGAGCAAGGAAAAGAATTTGGTATATTAGGAAATAAGGTTTTTAGAAAATTAGAAAATTTAAATAAGCCAGTTATAGCAGCTATACCAGGCTTTGCATTAGGAGGAGGTTGTGAACTTGCTATGGCTTGTGACATAAGAATAGCTAGTGAAAAGGCTAAATTTGGACAACCAGAAGCAGGATTAGGAATAACTCCAGGATTTGGTGGAACTCAAAGGTTACCAAGATTAGTTGGTGAAGGAAAGGCTAAAGAACTTATTTATACAGGAACAGTAATAAAAGCTGATGAGGCTTTAAGAATAGGTCTTGTAAATAAAGTGGTGGAACATGATTCATTATTAGAGGAAGCTATGAAAATGGCAAAATTAATAAGTGCAAATGCTCCAATAGCAATAACTTTATGCAAAGATGCTATAAATAGAGGAATGCAAGTTGACATAGATAAAGCTATAAACATAGAAGCAGAAGACTTCGGTAAATGCTTCAATACAGAGGATCAAAAGGAAGGTATGACAGCATTCTTAGAAAGAAGAGAGAAAAACTTCATAAATAAATAAATTTGTTATTAATTATTTAAATAAAATCTAAGTTTTGAGTAGAAGGAAATAGTGGGGGTATAGGAAATGGATTTTCAATTAACTAGAGAACAAGAACTAGTACAACAAATGGTTAGAGAGTTTGCTATTAATGAAGTTAAACCAATAGCAGCTGAGATTGACGAAACAGAAAGATTTCCAATGGAAAATGTAAAGAAAATGGCTAAACTAGGAATGATGGGGATTCCTTTTTCAGATCAATACGGTGGATCTAATGGAGACACTTTATCTTATATAATTGCTGTTGAAGAATTATCAAAGGTTTGTGCAACAACAGGGGTTATCTTATCAGCACATACTTCATTATGCGCATCTTTAATAAATGAATTTGGTACTCCAGCTCAAAAGGAAAAGTATTTAATACCACTGGCTAAGGGAGAGAAAATAGGTGCTTTTGGATTAACTGAGCCAGGTGCTGGAACAGATGCAGCAGGTCAACAAACTACTGCAAGATTAGAAGGGGATAACTACATCTTAAATGGAAGCAAAATCTTTATAACAAATGGTGGAGTTGCTGAAACATTTATAATATTTGCAATGACTGATAAGAGTCAAGGTACTAGAGGAATTTCAGCATTTATAGTTGAAAAATCATTTCCAGGATTCTCAATAGGTAAGTTAGAAGATAAATTAGGAATAAGAGCTTCTTCAACAACTGAGCTTATTATGGAAAACTGCGTAGTACCAAAGGAAAATCTTATTGGGAAAGAAGGTAAAGGCTTTGGCATAGCAATGAAAACTCTTGATGGAGGAAGAATTGGTATAGCAGCTCAAGCTTTAGGTATAGCAGAGGGAGCTTTAGAAGAAGCAGTTGCATATATGAAAGAAAGAAAACAATTTGGTAGACCACTTTCAGCTTTCCAAGGATTACAATGGATGATAGCAGAAATGGATACTAAGGTAGAAGCAGCTAAATACTTAGTATATAAAGCAGCTTGCTTAAAGGAAGCAAAAATGCCTTATTCAGTAGAAGCAGCTAGAGCTAAATTATTTGCAGCAGAGGTTGCTATGGAAGTTACAACTAAAGCTGTTCAAATCTTTGGTGGATATGGATACACTAAAGAATATCCAGTAGAAAGAATGATGAGAGATGCTAAGATAACTGAGATTTATGAAGGAACTTCAGAGGTTCAAAAAATGGTTATCGCAGGAAGCAAATTAAGATAATTTAGGAGGGCATTGAGAGATGAAAATAGTAGTTTGTTTAAAGCAAGTACCAGATACTGCAGCTGTTAAAATAGATCCAAAAACAGGAACATTAATAAGAGATGGTGTTCCATCAATTATAAATCCTGAAGATAAACATGCTTTAGAGGAAGCATTAAATTTAAAAGATAATCATGGAGCTGAGGTTACAGTTATAAGCATGGGACCTCCACAAGCTAAAAATGCTTTAAGAGAAGCTTTATGTATGGGAGCTGATAAAGCTATTCTTATAACAGATAGAGCATTTGCAGGAGCTGATACTTTAGCTACATCAAAGGCTTTAGCAGGAGCAATTAAGAAATTAGAATACGATATAATTTTTGCAGGAAGACAAGCTATAGATGGAGATACTGCACAGGTAGGACCAGAAATAGCTGAGCATTTAAATATACCACAAGTAACTTATGTTCAAGGTGTTGAAATTAAGGAAGATTCTTTATTAATCAATAGAGCATTAGAAGATGGTCACGAAATAATAGAAGTTAAAGGACCAGTTCTTTTAACTGCTATAAAAGAGTTGAATGGACCAAGATATATGAATGTTAAACATATATTTGGAACTAAGAATACAGAAGTAGCTATGTGGTCAGCAGATGATATAGATGTAGATAAGGCAGAACTAGGGTTAAAAGGTTCTCCAACTAAGGTTAAGAAGTCAATGACTAAAGAAGCTAAGGGGGCTGGTGAATTAGTAAATAAAAGTGCTGATGAAGCAGTTGCTTATGTGCTTTCAAAATTAAAAGAAAAACACTACATCTAGATTTTATGGGAGGTATTTAAAATGAATTTAGCAGATTTTAGTGGAGTATGGGTTTTTGCAGAGCAAAGAGAGGGTGTTTTGCAAAAGGTTTCTTTAGAGATATTAGGTGAAGGTAGAAAAATTGCTGATAAATTAGGAGTAAAATTAACAGCATTACTTTTAGGTCATGATGTTAAAGATTTAGCTAATGACTTAGGAAAGCATGGTGCTGATGAGGTTTTAGTTATAGATAATCCATTATTAAAAAATTATACAACTGATGGTTATACAAAAGCTATTTGTGAAGTTGCTACAGAAAGAAAACCAGGAATATTATTTATAGGAGCTACTTTTATAGGAAGAGACTTAGGTCCTAGAGTGGCAGCTAGATTAAGTACTGGTTTAACAGCTGACTGTACAATTTTAGATGTTGATGTTGAAAAAGGAGATTTATTAGCTACAAGACCAGCTTTTGGTGGAAACTTAATGGCTACAATAGCATGTCCAGACCATAGACCTCAAATGGCTACAATTAGACCAGGGGTATTCTCAAAGCTTCCAGTAGAAGATAGAGAATTTAAAGTTGAAGAAGTTAATGTTAATTTACAAGAAAATGATATAAGAACAAAAATAATTGAAATAATAAAAGAGCACAAGGATATAATTGATATATCAGAAGCTAAAATATTAGTTGCTGGTGGCAGAGGTGTGGGCTCAAAAGAAAACTTTACATTATTAGAAGATTTAGCTTCAGTTTTAGGTGGAACAGTAGCAGCTTCAAGAGCAGCAGTTGAAAAAGGTTGGATAGACAAAGAGTATCAAGTTGGACAAACTGGTAAGACAGTAAGACCTACTATATATGTTGCTTGTGGTATTTCAGGGGCAATTCAACACGTAGCAGGAATGCAAGATTCAGAGGTTATAATAGCTATTAATAAAGATGAGAGTGCTCCAATAATGAAAGTTGCAGATTATGCTATGGTTGGAGATATAAATAAGGTATTACCTGAATTTATAAGTCAAATTAGAAGAATGAAAGAAGAACAATAATTAGTTTTATTGATGTTAAATTTGAGAGGTTAAGGGGGATTTTAATATGGAAAAGATTTTTGTGTTAGGTGCTGGTACTATGGGAGCTGGAATTGTTCAAGCTTTCGCACAAAAAGGGTATGAAGTTATAGTAAGAGATATTAAGCAAGAGTTTGTTGATAGAGGACTTGCAGGTATAAATAAAAATTTAAGTAAATTAGTTGCTAAAGAAAAAATAACTGAGGAAGTTAAAGAAGAAGTTCTTTCAAGGATTACTGGAACTACTGATATGAATCTAGCTGCTGATTGTGATTTAGTTGTTGAAGCAGCTGTTGAGAATATGGAAATCAAAAAACAAATATTTGCTGAGTTAGATGGTATATGTAAAGAAGATACAATTTTAGCTTCTAACACATCATCATTATCTATAACAGAAGTGGCAGCAGCTACAAAGAGAGCGGATAAAGTTATAGGAATGCATTTCTTTAATCCAGCTCCAGTTATGAAGCTTGTTGAAGTTATAAGAGGAATGGCTACATCTCAAGAAACTTTTGATAAGGTAAAAGAATTATCAGAGAGTATTGGTAAAACTCCAGTAGAGGTTGCAGAAGCACCAGGATTTGTGGTAAATAGAATCCTTATTCCAATGATAAATGAAGCGGCAGAAATATTATCAGAAGGAATAGCATCAGCAGAAGATATAGATACATCAATGAAACTTGGAGCTAACCATCCAATGGGACCTTTAGCTTTAGGAGATTTAATAGGATTAGATGTATGTCTTGCAATTATGGATGTTTTATATAAAGAAACTGGAGATAGCAAATACAGAGCAAGTACACTTTTAAGAAAGTATGTTAGAGCTGGATGGCTTGGAAGAAAATCAGGAAGAGGATTCCATCAATATTAATTAATGAATTTAATGATTGAAGCAGTGAAGAAAGGAGCTATTTTAGCTCCTTTTTATTATTTTAAGAAATGCAGGTAAAGTAGTATTAAGAAGAAATTACATAGAAGAAAGAGAAATGTATAGAGAATTATTAAAAAGAGAAAAATTCCATAGTAAATTAAATGATATATAAAATAAAACCTAATATAGATAGAGTTAAAAAGGGATTCTAAGTTTTTACAGAAAAACTAATTATTAATATTGCTTGTACTTGTGGACAAGTTATCAAAAATAATATAATATTATTAATAGTGAGTTTGAAATATTAATACTATTTTAATATTAAAGGTGAAATAATTAATCAAAAGATTAAAATTTTAGGAGGATCCTTATGCATTTTATACAACAGATGAATGCGGACACACTGTACTTTGTCCAAGCTAATTTACAATTTAGCTGGTTAAATCCTATAATGAAATTCTTTACTGATATAGGTAAAGAAGGGCTTATATGGATACTTATAGGAATTGTGATGCTAATATTTAAGAAGACTAGAAGAGGCGGATTTATGGTATTTTTCGCTTCATTTATAAATTTAATTGTGGTAGAAATTATAAAACATATTGTTAAAGAGCCTAGACCATGGCAAACTCTACCTAATCTGCATATGATAATAACGCCACCTACATCATATTCATTCCCATCAGGGCATACAGCGGCGTCATTTGCAGCAGCTTTTGCAATAGCTTATTTTGCAAGAAAATGGGGATTATGGGCATTTATATTAGCAGCTTTAATAAGTATATCAAGAATATACTTACTAGCTCATTATCCAACAGATGTAATAGCGGGAGCTATAGTAGGAACAATATGTTTCTATATTGCTTTAATAATATATAGAGCAGGACTTTATAAAATTGTAGACCCTATATTACGAATACCACCTAGAACAAAAAAGAAGGGTTATTATTCTTATTAATAAATTCCATAAGAACTGTTTTAAGATAGGATTTAATTCTATCTTAAAGCAGTTTTTTTATTTAGAATTTTTAATTGTGAAAGAAACTATATATTTACATATCATTAATATATGGCTATATGTCAAGATTTTTTATTCATAAATGTTACAATAACTTTATATATAGATATAAATATATATGTATATAATATATATATATTTTAAATTATATAACTTTAGAGCTATAATAAATATAGCACTAATAAACATAAATTATTTTATTTTTGATTAAAATAATTAAAAAAATTAAGAAATTGAAAAATACATAAAATATAGTTTAAGTGAGGTAAACCATAAATTCATAAAATTTAAAAGGAGGGGTGCTTGTAATAATATATTACAAGAAGTGAAAATGGAAGAACAAAAGAAAAAAGCAAACAGTAAAAAAATATGGCTTATCGTAATTTTAGTTAGTATTTTATTTATTCCATCTTTCTATGGTTTTATGTATTTAAAATCTTATTGGAATAATGGAACAGCAATTAATAAAGTACCAATAGCAGTAGTAGATTTAGACCAACCTTATACTAAGGATGGAACAACCTATGATGTTGGAAAAACAATAATAAATAATTTAAAAAATAATAAAGCTCTTAATTGGCAATTTGTTAATTATGATGATGGAAAATCTGGGGTATATGGAAATAAATATTATGCAATGATAGTTATACCTAAAGATTTTTCAGAGAAAGTTGCTAATGCATCAACAGATGGTTTTATAAAACCTCAAATTGACTTTTATCAAAATCAAGGAAAGAACTATGTTTTCTCACAAGTATCTAAAAGTGGAGTAAATAGTATAAAAGAATCAGTAGCACAATCTATTTCTAAAAGTGTTTCTGATGTATTAGTGCAAACTATTTATAAAACAAAGGACGGATTTAAGACAGCATCTAGTGGAGCAGATCAACTAAAATCAGGTATAAATCAATTAGCAAATGGATCTGGTTCTTTAGTTACAGGAATGAACAAGCTTCAAGGTGGAGCAGAACAACTTTCAACAGGTGTAGGCAAGCTTCAAAATGGTTCAGATCAACTTGTAAATGGAGTTAATAAGCTTCAAAATGGTTCAAGTCAGCTTACAACTGGAATTGATAAACTTCAAAATGGTTCAAGTAAACTTACTGGAGGTATAAATCAATTACATGAAGGTTCAAAATCACTTGTTACAGGTATGGAAAAACTTCAAGGTGGAACTGCAAGTTTACAATCTGGAGTTAATAAACTACAAGGTGGAGCTTCAAATTTATCAGCTGGAATTGAAAAGTTACAAAATGGTTCAAAAGGACTTGTAGCTGGACAAACAGGTATAACAGAGGAATTACAAGAATTAAATGCATTAATAGCTAAAGGAGATACTGCTGGAGCTAAAGCTTTAGCTGAAAAAATCTCTCAACAAAGTAATGCTATTAAAAACGGAATGGAATCTTTAAATGAGGGCTTAGGTAGTGTAAGTAGTGGAGCACAAGCTATAAATGCAGGTTTAGGCTCATTAGGAAATGGAGTAAGTTCATTAAGTAATGGTGTTAACGAAGCAACAGCAGGTGCAAGTAAATTAAATAACGGACTTGGTACTGTTTCAACAGGAATGAATTCATTAAATAGTGGATTAAATTCAGCAGCTGTAGGAGCTAATGCTTTAAATGATGGAATAGGCAGTGTATCTACAGGAGCAGGTGCATTAAGCAATGGAATTAGTTCAGTTTCAGGTGGAATAAATTCATTAAGTAATGGACTTCAATCAGCAAAATCAGGAGCAAGTAAAATTGATAGTGGATTAGAATCAGCTAATAGTGGAGCTGAAAAGCTAAGCTCAGGACTTAGCAGTGGTTATAAAAACTTAAATGATAATGTTACATTCTCAGCAGCAGACATGAGTAGTTTCATTTCTGATCCAATAACATTAAATACAATAGTTATAAACCCTGTATCTTCTTATGGAGAAGGATTTGCACCTTACTTTATGTGCATAGGCCTATGGGTTGGTGCGATGTATACTTACTTTGTAATAAGTGCATTATCAAGAAAATTTGAAGGTAGCTTCCAAAAGAGATTTGCAAAGGGATACTTAATAGGAACAGCTATATGTATAATTCAAGCAATCTTTATGAGTACTATTTTATACTTTGGATTAGGATTACATCCAAAGAATTTAGCGTGGTTCTATGGAGTTAATATATTAACAACAATGGCAGTTTATAGTATGATGAATGGATTACATTATGTTATTACTCCTATAATGAAGGGAGCACTTATGGTAATAATGGTTTTACAATTCACATCATGTGGAGGATCTTATCCTGTAGCTGTGTTACCACCATTCTTTAAATTTGTAAGTAATTTTGCTACATTAACTTATGGAGTAAGTTCTATGAGAATGGCTATAAGTGGAATTGATTATAATGCATTTTATAAAGATATTATTATGTTAATAGTATTCATAGTATTCTTCTTAATTTTAGGATTTGTAGTTGGATACTTTAGAAATCATATAACACATAAAAGAGTTCTAAGAGAAAAATCAGAGCTTATAGCTGAAAAAGAAACTTTTAATCAATATGTGTAAGCAATTTAAAAAATAATAACAAAGTATTTTATTAAGAAAATTTTAAGAGGAGTTAACCCCAATAAAGGGGCTTAACTCCTTTTTTATTTTTGAATAAAGTGTTACAAAAGATATTTTCAATAAATGTAAGTAAAGCAATATATATTAAATTAAAGAAAAAAATGGTATAATTTATAATTATGGATTATGGGGGGAATTGCAATGTATATTGTGAAAAGAAAAGAGCTTTTAGCAGAAAATATATACTTGATGGATGTTTATGCACCGAGAGTTGCAAAATCATCTAAACCAGGACAATTTGTTATAGTTAAAATTGATGAAAAGGGTGAAAGAGTTCCATTAACTATTTGTGATTATAATAAAGAAGAAGGAACTGTTACCATTGTATTTCAAGTATTAGGTAGCTCTACAAAAAAGATGGCTGCTTTAGAAGTAGGTCAAAGCTTTATGGACTTTGTAGGACCTTTAGGGAAAGAATCTGAACTTTTACATGAGGAAATTTCAGAACTTAAAAATAAGAAGATATTATTTGTAGCTGGTGGAGTTGGAACAGCTCCTGTATATCCACAAGTAAAATGGTTAAGCGAAAATAACATAAAGGCAGAGGTTATAATTGGAGCTAAAACAAAAGATATGATTATACTAAAAGAACCTATGGAGAAGGTTAGTAGTGAGCTTTATATTGCTACTGATGATGGTTCTTTTGGTGCTAAGGGCTTAGTTACAGACCTAATTAAGGATTTAGTTAATAATAAAGGGAAGAACTATGATTTAATTATAGCTATAGGTCCAATGATAATGATGAAATTTGTATGCTTATTAACTAAGGAATTAGGAATACGTACTGTTGTTAGTTTAAACCCTATAATGGTAGATGGAACAGGAATGTGTGGAGCATGTAGAGTAACTGTTGGCGATGAAGTTAAATTTGCTTGTGTTGATGGACCTGAATTTGATGGTCATTTAGTTAACTTTGATGAAGCTATGAGAAGGCAAACAATATACAGAACAGAAGAGGGTAGAAAAGCATTAAAAGCCTTAGAAGGAAATACTCACAGTGGTGGATGTGGACTTTGTGGAGGTGATAAATAATGGATAGAATGAAAAGAATTAAGGTAAGAGAACAAAACCCTTTAGAAAGGGCAAGAAACTTTAAAGAGGTTTCTATGGGTTATGATTTAGAATCAGCTAAGTTAGAAGCAAGTAGATGTTTAAATTGTAAGAATCCTAGATGTGTTGGAAAATGTCCAGTATCAATTAGTATTCCAGAATTTATAGCCTATGTAAAGGATGGGAAAATAAAAGAAGCAGCAGAAGTAATAGCAAAGGCTTCAGCTTTACCAGCTGTATGTGGAAGAGTTTGTCCACAGGAAAATCAATGTGAAGGACAGTGTGTTTTAGGAATAAAGGGAGAGGCTGTTGCCATTGGAGCTTTAGAAAGATTTGTTGCTGACTATGTTAGAGAGAATAATATAGATGTTAATATAGAAATAAATAAAAATGGTAGAAAGGTAGCAGTTATAGGAAGTGGACCAGCTGGATTAACCTGTGCAGGGGATTTAGCTAAACTTGGATATGATGTTACTATTTTCGAAGCATTACATGAAGCTGGTGGTGTTCTTGTTTATGGAATACCAGAATTCAGATTACCAAAAGAAACTGTAGTTAGAGCAGAAATTGAGAATGTTAAAAAGTTAGGTGTTAAAATAGAAACTAATACCATAGTAGGAAGAACTATAACTATAGATGAATTATTAGAAGATGGATTTGAAGCTGTATTTATAGGTTCAGGAGCTGGACTTCCTAAGTTTATGGGTATAAAAGGAGAAAATGCTAATGGAGTATTTTCAGCAAATGAACTTTTAACTAGAAGTAATTTAATGAAGGCCATCAATGATGATTATGATACTCCTATAAATATAGGGAAGAAAGTAGCCATTATAGGTGGTGGAAATGTTGCTATGGATGCAGCTAGAACTTCATTAAGATTAGGTTCAGAGGTACATGTTGTTTATAGAAGAAGCGAAGCTGAGTTACCAGCAAGACTTGAAGAGGTTCATCATGCGAAAGAAGAGGGAATAATTTTTGATGTTTTAACTAACCCTGTTGAAATATTAGAAGATGAAAAAGGTTGGGTTAAAGGAATGAAATGTGTGAAAATGGAGCTTGGAGAACCTGATGCCTCTGGAAGAAGAAGACCTGTTGAAATAAAAGGTTCAGAATTTGTTATGGATGTTGATACTGTAATAATGTCTCTTGGAACATCACCTAATCCATTAATAAGTTCTACAACAAAAGGATTAGAATTAAATAAAAGAAAATGTATAGTTATTAATGAAGACAATGGATTAACAACAAAAAAAGCTGTATTTGCAGGAGGAGATGCTGTTACAGGAGCTGCAACAGTTATATTGGCAATGGGAGCAGGGAAAAAGGCTGCTAAGGGAATAGATGAATATTTAAAGGCAATTAAGTAAAAACTATATTATATTTAAAAAGTAGGGGATGTATCAAATTATATACATCCTTTTTGTTTATTAGCTAGTTATATAACCACCTCACCAGGTGAAGAGATACATTTATATAAGTAATAGAAAATAAGATATTAATTTCATAAAAGTCCATTTTTTACTGAGTAAATTAATAGTTTAAATGGAAAAGAGTATCTTTAATTTTAGGGGAAATCATGTATTATATTAAGGATTTAAGAGATAAAAGAATATTAATAAAAAGTTAAAAATCTATTAATAAATTTGAATTTTATGATGGTAACAACTTCATTTTTACCATTAGCTAATATTAACAATTAAATTTTAATAAAAAAGCAAAATGCTATGTCTTTTAATAAAAAACTATTAATTAGATAAGTTGACATAATCAATTTCAAAGTATAAATTGAATAAAGGAAGATAAAAATATTCAAAACATATATTACATATTCACAAACTTAACAAAAAGTTTAATTAATAGAGATTATAATTTCAACTATAACATATTGAATTGAAGATTAGGATGAATAATTTGTAAAAAGTGAGAGATGATATTAATAAAAATCACTATAAGCAATTTTTACAAATTATTTAGAATTAAAGCCGAAAAAAGGAGGACTTTCTATATGCTTTTTGAAAAA
This sequence comes from Clostridium massiliamazoniense, assembly GCF_001403635.1. Classification (GTDB taxonomy): domain Bacteria; phylum Bacillota; class Clostridia; order Clostridiales; family Clostridiaceae; genus Sarcina; species Sarcina massiliamazoniense. Next base: position 1,534,847 of record NZ_LN879468.1, on the reverse strand, counting down.
ATACTAGGAAACGTAGAAGACTTAGAAAATAAAGAACATTATCATGCAGAAAAAATATACTTGGATAGTGATGATTTATTAAAAAGAATAATAAGAGTAACTTCAGATCACGGAAATGAGCATGGAATATCTTTAGAAAAGGGAGCTAAATTAAGAGATGGAGACATTCTTTACAAAGAAGGTCATAACTTAATTATAGTAAAGGTAAATAGTGAAGATGTATTAATTATAAAACCTAAAGATGTTACAGAAATGGGTTATATAGCACATAAATTAGGAAATAAACATTTACCAGCACAATTTGAAGGCGAAACAATGATAGTTCAATATGACTACTTAGTTGAAGATGAACTAAAAAAAGAACATATAGATTTTACAAGAGAAAATATAGAATTAAAGAGGGCGTTTAGACATGTTAACTTCATCAACAACTAATAAAACATTAGAAGTTTTAAGATTATTACAATTATGTGATTCAAACTTTCCAATAGGTTCATTTAACCACTCATATGGTATGGAAACTTATTTAAGAAATAACCAAATTACCGATACAGAAAGCTTTGGTAAGTGGGTAGATATGTATTTAACTCATCAATTTATAACATCTGATGGATTAGCTATAAGAATGTTATATGATGCTTTAGAAAATAATAATATGGATGCAGTTTGGGAGTTAGACCATTTATTAATAGCACAAAGCGTTGCTAGAGAAACAAGAAATGCTGCAAAATTAGTTGCAAGCAGAATGTTAAGTATTTACTTAGATTTATATGATATAGAATCATTAAAAGAATACAGAAAAAAAGTATATGCTAAGGAAGTTTATGGGCATCCAGCAGTAGTATTTGGATTATTAATGTACGAATTTGGAATGACAGAGGAAGAAGCAATTAAATTCCATATGTATAGTACAACATCAACATTAATACAAAATGCTGTTAGAGCTATACCATTAGGACAAAAAGATGGTCAATTATTAGTTCAAAGATTCTCAGATAAATTTGATGAATTATACAAAGAAATAGAAAAACTTGATTATGATTCATTTGGGGCTAATACTCCTGGAATAGAGTTATCTCAAATAAATCACGAAACACAAGTATTTAGATTATTTATGTCATAATTACCAGCTATCAAAGCTATGCTTTGGTAGCCAATTATGCTATGAATACTAAAAATTTTAAAATAAAATATAAGAAATTAGATTTTATCTATTGCTTTAGTATATTTAAAATAAAATATGTTAAAGCAATAGATAAAATTGTAAGAAATAAAATATAAATAAAAAAATTATCTTATATTTTGTTTATATCACAATCAATATAGTAAGAATGTCTTTGATTCTGTAGAAATTATAAAGTACATATATTATCAGAACATTAAATTTGGAATTAAAGACTTTCAATAAATAAAACTTAAAAACAAATGAGGAGGAATAAGAAATGTTACCAGTAATAAACCACGGTGACGTGGCATTTATGGTCATTGCAACAGTTCTTGTTGCAGTAATGACTCCAGGATTAGCATTTTTCTATGGCGGATTAGTTGAGAAGAAAAACTCATTAACAATGATGTTCCAATCATTCGTAGCTATCGGTATAGTAACAATAATGTGGATCTTTGGAGGATTCAGTTTAGTATTCGGAAATGATATAGGAGGAGTTATAGGAAATCCAGCTCAATTCTTCGCTTTCCGTGGAATGGATTTCTTAGTAAACCCTAACTATGGTAGTCATATACCATTTTTAATGTTCTTTATGTATCAATTAATGTTCGCAATAATCACTGCTCCATTAATGACAGGTGCTTTTGCTAACAGAATAAACATCGGTGGATGGATAAAAGTATTAGTTCTTTGGATGATATTTGTTTACTTCCCAGTAGCTCACTGGATTTGGGGTGGCGGATTCTTAGCTAAATTAGGATTCGTTGACTATGCTGGTGGTACAGTTATTCATATAACAGCTGGATTTGCTGGATTAGTAGGTGTTTGGTTCTTCGGACCAAGACTTGTTAAAGGTAAAAAAGGCCCTGGTAACTTAACTTTAGTTGCTATTGGTACAGGATTATTATTATTTGGATGGTTTGGATTTAACTCAGGTGGAGCATTAGCAAGTGGTAAAACTGCTGCAATAGCTTTCACAAATACTGGAGTAGCTGCTGGAGTAGCTATGGTAGTTTGGATGATAATAGCTTACTTAGAGCATAAGAGATTCTCATTCTTAGAGCTTGTAACTGGAGCTATAGCTGGATGTGCAACAATCACTCCATGTGCTGGATATGTAACTCCATTATCATCAGTTGCTATTGGTATAATAGCTGCTATAGTATGTTTCTTCTGCGTTGTATTCGCTAAGAAAATGAAGTGGGACGATGCTTTAGATGTATGGGGAGTTCACGGTATGGGTGGATTAACTGGTACATTATTAATAGGTATCTTCGCTAACAAAGCAGTTAACGGAACACAAGCTAGTGTACACCAATTCTTAATTCAATTATTAGGAGTTGTAATAGTTGGTGTTTGGACAATAGTTATAACATACATCATATTCAAAGTATGTGACTTAACAGGTTCAATCAGAACAACTAAAGAACAACAAGAACAAGGATTAGATATTGCTTTACTTGGAGAATATTCAGAAGCAGATGAATAATTGATAATATAAGACATGCTTGAAAAAGCATGTCTTTTTTTGTAAAATTAAAGTAGAGTATTTTTGTAAGGAATAAGAAAATGATAGGAGTGAAGTTTATGTTAAAAAATAAAGCTGTTGAAATGTGGGATGTTAGTCATGACTTAAATTGTGCAGAAACAATATTATATGCAGCTAATGATTTTTATAATTTAAACTTAAGCAAGGACACATTAAAAGTAATGTCATCCTTTGGTGGAGGTTTTGCCATAGGAGAAACTTGTGGAGCAGCAGCAGGAGCTGTAGCAGTTATAGGAATAATGTTTACTGAAACAAGAGGACATCAAAGTCCTAAAACAAGAGAATTAACAAAGCTATTTATGAATAAATTTTATGATAAATTAGGAACTTATAAATGTACGGAATTAAAGGAAAAATACAAATATAACGATTCTAGAAGATGTTTAATAATGATAGAAACAGCAGCAGATGCATTAGAAGAAGTTATTAAATTGGAAAAAGAAAACTAGAAAATATAAAGTAAGCGTAATCAATTTAGGAAGGAAGAATAAAAATGGACCGTGGAGCTATAGAATTCCAAGAAAATAAAGTAATTATAAGGGCAGCAAAAAATTTTAATATAAAACAAACCTTTGAGTGTGGTCAATGTTTTAGATGGGAAAAAATAAATGATAATAATTTTATTGGTGTTGCATATGGAAGAGTATTAGAGGTAATTCAAGAAGGGGATGACATAATATTAGAGAATACCAATAAGGAAGATTTTGAGAATATATGGAGAAACTATTTTGATTTAGATAGAGATTATAGTACTATTAAAAAAGAACTTGCAAAGGATAAAATTTTAAGGGAAGCAGTAGAATTTGGTTATGGAATAAGAGTATTAAATCAAGAACCTTTTGAACTTGTAATTTCATTTATAATATCAGCAAGAAACAGTATTCCTGTAATAAGCAGAACTATAAATGAAATATCAAAAAGATGGGGAGAAAAAATAGAATACAAAGGTAAAGAATATTATGCTTTTCCAACTGTAGAAAAGTTAGCGGGATTAACAGAAGCGGAAGTAAAAGAAGCTGGAGGGTCATTTAGAAGTAAGTATATAGTAGATACATCAAAAAAGATAAATGATGCAATAAAAATAAAAGAAGGAAAGTTAGAAGTAGAAAATAAAGAAGAGTTTTTAGAAAACTATGACCTAGAGAGAATAGTAAATTTAGAGGATGATGCTTGCCACAAAGCCTTACAAAACTATGCTGGTATAGGAGCAAAGGTAGCAGATTGTATAATGTTATTTTCAATGGGGAAAACTTCTGCTTTTCCAGTAGATAGATGGGTACAAAGAGCAATGGTGTATTTTTATAATGCAGAAGAAGGATCTTTAAATAAAATAAGAGATTTTGCAAGAGATAGATTTAAGAAGTTTTCAGGATTTGTACAACAGTATTTATTCTATTATGTCAGAGAGAAAGGAATAAAACTATAAGCATAGAGTTTATTTTAGGATATTAGTATATAGTTATTTTAAAATAAAGAAAACCCATTCTATTATAAAGATAGCATGGGCTTTTTTCTATATTTAAAGTTTTAATAGCGACCTTTTTTCCTAACATATCTTGACCTTTTTATAGGAATTTCTATATCAGGATTCTTGTCTTTTATAAAGTTCAGATAAGGTTTAATTCTTTCTTGTTCTTTAATTTTATTTATACTATTAAATTTATAGGATAATTCACGGTTAGTAAATAAAGCATGTAGTTGATTGTGACAATTAATACATAATAAAACTACAGGTGAATTTTTTCCACCACATTGTTTTGGTATAAGGTGGTGTTCTGATAAGGTTTTTGACTCTTTTCCACAGAGTTCACAAATTTTTTTAGTCAATGTATTAGGCCACCTTTCTATGTTTTTAGTAAAATTTTAATTTTATATGTAAGAAAAATGTAATTATTTTACTTTATAATTTAAAGCAAGGAAAATAATTAAAAACTTAATTTACATATATTTTTAAGTAAATAAGTTATTTGTAATATAGTATCAAATTAAATTATATTTATAATTAAGGAGATTATCAACTAAAAAGAATTGTATAAAATATTTGATTTTAACGTTAAGGGGGATAATAACCTATGAATAAAATGGGAAGAAGGATTTTGGTTATAGTTTCAAGTATTTTAGCTTTAATAATATTATTAATTATGATGAAATATGGTTTTAATCATAAATCAATGTTTACTAATATAGAACAATTTAAAACAACTGTAAATTCTTATGGTAGTTTTTCTTTTTTAGTATTTTTATTTATTCAAATAATTCAAATAGTATTTTTCTTTATTCCAGGTGAAGTAGTACAAGTTGCTGGAGGTTATATTTTTGGACCCTATATAAGTTTTCTATTATGTATGGTTGGTGCTGTTATTGGAAGTGCTATGGCATTTTTAATAACTAGAAAACTTGGGAAACCTTTTTTACAAAAAATTTGTGGGAAAAATAATTTATGGTTAGTTAAGAAACTAGATAAAAATAAGATTGGTGAAAGAACAAATAGAGATCCTAGAAAGCTTATTTTTATTTTATACTTAATTCCAGGCATACCAAAAGATTTGCTAGCTTATATTTGTGGAGTTGCAGATATTAGTTTAAAGGAGTTTTTAATAATATCAACTATTGGTAGAGCACCTGCATTATTTTTTTCTTGTATGTTTGGAGACCAAGTATCAACTAAAAATTGGACTTACATAATTTTTTTAACTGCAATTTTTATATTAATATTTGGTGCTTTATTTTTAGTAACAAGAAAGCATATAAACAAAATAAAAAGCGAAGCAGAAAGAGAGAGTTAGTTACAATATAAACAGAGATTAGTTATGAAATAAAACTTTAATAATTAATTTTTTAAAGAAACCATAATAAAAAAGTTTTCTATTAAGAGAAGAATTAAAATTATAACTGCATTAAGTAAAAAAAAGCTTTCGGGAAGAACAGTGATTATAGAATCTGTTATAGGGTCAAAAATCCAGTAATCATTATTAAAAAAGAGTTTATGAAATAAAGTAAAAATGTGGTTAAAATCTATTATAAATGAGCATAATAATCCTATAAAAAAACATATAGTAATAAAAGATAAATATTTTAAGGAGCTTTTTAATAAAGCTCTTTTTTTTATGAATAAAAAGATAAAAAATATTACTGATAAAGCAAGGAAAAAATAAATAAATAAAAAAATATTTTTAACTTCTAAAAAATGAATTCTTCCAAAGTTACTTAAAGTAAAATAATCAAAGGATAAATTTTTTATAAAGGGATTCCTAAGATAAGAAATCATATTTTTATAATCAGCTAAAATTTTATTAAGGGGGATGGAGAGTGTAGAAGGAATATTTGTTTTAATCATATATAGTTTAAAAATAAAAGTTGAATTTAATAATATAATGGCATTAAATAAAATTAATGATAGTAATATTATAAATGATAATAATAAAGAAATTGATTTTTTTAGCATAATAAATCTCCTAAGAATATTAAATAAAATTATATTTATTTGAATTTTAGTCAAGGTTTATAATGAGAATTAATGATATTTAAATTATGGCCAAATAAGGTTTATTAAAAACAAAAAAGTGAATAAATTATAAATCTTAGAAAAATAAAGAAAAATCAAGAATTAAATAGATAATTTAGAATAAGAAAGAATAATATTAAAAAAAGGAATAAAATAAAAACAATTAATCATTGAATTTACTTGCAAATTTGTCTATTATAATAAGTGTTAGCACTCTGAGTTAATGAGTGCTAAAGATTTAACGTACTTAAAGAAAAAGGTTTTACCAGTGAATTAAAAAGCATTAAAGATAGACTAATTTGAATTTAAAATCAGTAATATAAATACAAGGAGGGGTTTGAATGAATATTAAACCATTAGGAAACAGAGTAGTTTTAAAAAGACTAGAAGCTGAGGAAAAAACAGCTAGTGGAATTATTCTAACAGGAGCAGCAAAAGAAAGACCACAGGAAGCTGAAGTAGTAGCTGTAGGACCAGGAGAAATGGTTGAAGGAAAAAGAATTCCTTTAGAAGTTAAACTTGGAGATAAGGTTTTATATACTAAATATGCAGGTATAGATGTTAAGGTTTCAGGAGAAGAATACATTATACTTAAAGAAGAAGATATTTTAGCAATAGTTGATTAATTTAGGAGGTTTTGATTATGGCAAAAACATTAATGTTTGGTGAAGAAGCAAGAAGAGCAATGCAAGCAGGTGTTGATAAATTAGCAGATACTGTTAAGGTTACTTTAGGACCTAAAGGAAGAAATGTTGTTTTAGATAAAAAATTCGCTACACCACTTATTACTAACGATGGTGTATCTATAGCTAGAGAAATTGAACTTGAGGACCCTTATGAAAATATGGGAGCACAACTTGTTAAAGAAGTTGCAACTAAGACTAATGATGTAGCAGGTGACGGAACTACTACAGCAACTCTTTTAGCTCAAGCTATTATAAGAGAAGGGCTTAAAAATGTAACAGCAGGGGCTAATCCTATGCTTGTTAGAAATGGTATTAAATTAGCTGTTGATAAGGCTGTTGATGAAATTCAAAAGATTTCTAAGCCTGTTAATGGAAAAGAAGATATAACTAGAGTTGCAGCTATTTCTGCGGCAGATGAGCAAATAGGTAAGCTTATTGCTGATGCTATGGAGAGAGTTGGAAATGAGGGAGTTATAACTGTAGAAGAATCAAAATCTATGGGAACTGAACTTGATGTAGTTGAAGGTATGCAATTTGATAGAGGATATGTTTCAGCTTATATGGTAACAGATACAGAAAAAATGGAAGCTGTTTTAGATAATCCATATATATTAATTACTGATAAGAAAATAAGTAATATTCAAGAAATATTACCTATATTAGAACAAATAGTTCAAGGCGGAAGAAAACTTCTTATTATTGCTGAAGACATTGAGGGAGAAGCTATGGCTACTTTAGTAGTTAATAAGTTAAGAGGAACATTTACTTGTGTTGCTGTTAAGGCTCCAGGCTTTGGTGATAGAAGAAAAGATATGCTTCAAGATATAGCTATTTTAACAGGTGGTACAGTAATTTCAGAGGAATTAGGAAGAGATCTTAAAGAAGTTACTTTAGATATGTTAGGACAATCAGAAACAGTTAAAATATCTAAAGAAAATACCACTATAGTAAATGGTAGAGGTAGCAAGGACGAAATTAAACATAGAGTATCTCAAATAAAAGCACAATTTGAAGAAAGTACTTCAGAATTTGATAGAGAAAAACTTCAAGAAAGATTAGCTAAATTAGCTGGAGGAGTTGCTGTAATTAAGGTTGGGGCAGCTACAGAAACTGAGCTTAAAGAAAGAAAATTAAGAATAGAAGATGCTTTAAATGCAACTAAAGCTGCTGTAGAAGAAGGTATAGTTGCTGGTGGTGGTACTGCTTATGTTAATGTTATAAATGAAGTTAGTAAAGTAACTTCAGATGTAGCAGATGAGCAAGTTGGTATTAATATCATAGTTAGAGCTTTAGAAGAGCCAATGAGACAAATTGCTTATAATGCAGGAGTTGAAGGTTCAGTAATAATAGAAAAAGTTAAGAGCAGCGAAGCTGGAATGGGTTATGATGCTTTAAAAGGTGAATATAAAAACATGATATCAGCAGGAATTGTTGATCCAACTAAGGTTACAAGAAGTGCTCTTCAAAATGCAGCTTCTGTAGGAGCAACTTTCTTAACAACTGAAGCAGCAGTAGTAGAAATACCTCAAAAAGAAAATCCAATGGCACCAGGTGCAGGAATGGAAGGTATGTACTAAAATTTAAAAATAAATATATAAGATAAATATTAAAAAGAATCTGTAGAATAGCAAATAAAAAGCTTGTTCTATAAGATTCTTTTTTTGTTAATTATAATTAATTGTTAAATGGTTTATTAGCCTACAAAAAGTGATAAAGTAATATTAAAAATTAAAAGAATATAGTCAAAAATTTTTTTTAAAAAGAAGGAGGAAAAGTAAAGTATTGGTAGAATAATATAGGGGAGAGGTGATGGAATGACATTTATAGTTTTTATCTATGGTATTGTAATTGGTAGCTTTTTAAATGTATGCATTTATAGAATACCAGCTGAAAGATCTATAGTAAGGCCAGCATCTTCCTGTGGAAGTTGTGGCACAACTTTAAAGTGGAAAGATTTAATACCGATATTTAGTTATTTATCTTTAGGGGGAAAATGTAGATACTGCAAAGAAAAAGTTTCTATGAGATATCCCTTAGTAGAGTTTATGACAGGAACTTTAGTAACTTTACTTTATTTAAGATATGGACTAACATATAGCTTTTTTAAGTTTTCTTTATTAACCATAGTATTAATAGTTATTGCTTTAATAGACTTTGATACTACTGATGTATATAGTATGACAACAATACCATTTATTTTTTTAATGATTGTTTTTATCTTAGTAGAAAACAGAGGAATATCAGTTGGATTATTAGAATATATTAAAAATGTAATTAGAGGATGTAGTGGTGGAATTGTAGGAACATTAGTAATTGGGGCAATTTGCTATTTAACAGGAGCTATGGGTGAAGGCGATATAGAAATAGCAACTTTAATAGGTTTAGTTATTGGATTTAAATTAACTATTTTTATGATTTTAGCTTCATTTATCATAGGTGGAATATATGGAGGTGCTTTGATTATAAGTAAGAAAAAATCTAGAAATGATTACATAGCTTTTGGACCAAGTCTCGCTATGGCAGCTTATTTATCAATGATTATTGGCAATAATATTATAAGCAAATATCTATTGAATTTTTAAAAGTATATTATTTACAAGTGTAGAAAAAGGGTTTTAAAATGAATTTTAAAAAGGTTTATAAAGCAATAAAAAAATATAGAAGAGCTGTCGAAAAAAAACGTATTATTTATCTTGTTTTATGACAATAGACGACTTATAATATTATTGTTTAAGAAAAAATATTCAAGTAATAACAAAAAGAGGTAATTTATGAGGGATAGACTTAGGATAGGTGATTTGTTAGTTACACATGGGAAAATAACAGAGGAGCAACTAAATAATGCCTTAAAAATTCAAAGAACTGAGGGCAAGAGATTAGGTGAGATTTTAATATCTCAAGAAATCATTTCTCAGGAAGACATAATAATGATTTTACAAGAGCAGTTAGATATAGAACGTATAGAACTTAGAACTATAGAAGTTGATCCAAAGGCAGTAAAATTATTGAGTGAAGGTCTTTGTAGAACACATAATGTTTTTCCTTTTGGTTTTGAAGAAGATAAATTTGAATATGAAACCAGATTGAAGGTGGTCTTTTCAGATCCATTAAATCTTTTTGCTTTAGATGATATAAGTTTTACTGGGTATAAGATAAAACAATATATTTCAACTGAGGAAGACATAAAGAGTACTATAGATAGATACTATTCAGGAAGCCATGTTAAAAGTGCTGCAAAGGAACTTTCAAAAGAGAGAGAAAAGTTAGGGCAAGCTAAGAAGCAAGAAATAGAATTAGATGATATAAAAAATGCCCCTGCGGTAAAAATGGTAGACCAAATCTTAGAGGATGCTGTTAAACAAAGAGCATCAGACATACATATAGAGCCATACGAAGATACTATAAGAATAAGGTACAGAGTTGATGGCACCTTAAAGACACTTCTAAATTTAGATATAGAATCCCTAGGCGCATTAATTACAAGAATAAAAATTTTATCAAATATGAATATAGCAGAAAAAAGAGTACCTCAAGACGGAAGAATAGTAACAACTATTGGAGATAGACCTGTAGATATGAGGGTATCTATCATTCCTTTAATTACTGGTGAAAAGGTAGTTATAAGAATACTTGATAAAGGAAACTACAAAATAGGAAAGAAAAAACTAGGAATGAGTGAGAGGGATTTAGAACTTTTAGATAATATAATTAAATCACCTTATGGAATAATCTTAGTAACAGGTCCTACAGGAAGTGGTAAAAGTACAACACTTTATACAGTTCTAAATGAACTTAATGATGGGAATAAGAATATAACAACAATTGAAGATCCAGTGGAATATACAGTTGGTGGAATAAACCAAGTAAATGTTAACTCAAAAGCTGGACTAACCTTTGCAGCAGGTCTTAGATCTATGCTAAGACAGGATCCAGACATAATAATGATAGGAGAAATGAGAGACGGTGAAACAGCTCAAATAGGAATAAGAGCTGCAATCACAGGTCACTTAGTTTTAAGTACACTTCACACCAATGATGCTGCATCCTCAGTATTAAGACTTATAGATATGGGCATAGAGCCTTACTTGGTATCAACTTCATTAAAAGGAGTTATAGCACAAAGACTTGTAAGAAAGATTTGTCCAAATTGTAGAAAAGCTTATGAAGCTAATGAAAAAGAAAAAGAAATATTAGGGATAAATAAATATGAAGATTTAATTCTTTATAAAGGAGAGGGATGTATTGCCTGTGGACATACAGGGTATACAGGAAGAATAGGGGTTTATGAAATACTTCAAATAGATAGAGAGTTAAAAGATAAAATAATAACATCAAAGAATTCAGATGAATTAAAGGATATGGCAGTGGCTAAGGGAATGAAAACCCTAGCAAAAAGCTGTGAAGAATTGGTTTTAGGTGGACAAACTACCATGGAAGAGTTAGTATCTTTACTTTTCCTTGGATAGTAAAGTTTAAAAATTAAGAATTAATTAAGGGGTTGGATTATATAAAGGGGGGAGAGGTTTGCCTAAGTTTAAATACAGAGCACTTAGTAAAACTGGTGAGATTAATGAGCAGAAAGATTATGAAGCAGAATCTGAACAGGATTTGCGTTCCATGCTCTTATCTAATGGTTTATCACCTTTGTCTATTGAAGAACTTAGTACAAGTAAAGAGATAAATTTTAACTTTACTTCTAAAGTTGGAACAAAGGATATTGCTATTTTTTGTAGACAATTTTCTACTATGATTGAGGCAGGAGTAACTATTAATACAGCTATTGATATGTTAGCAGAACAGTTACCTTGTAAAAAGCTTAGAGGAGTTCTAGGGGAAATTAGTGAAGATATTAAAAAAGGTGTGACTCTTTCAGAGGCCATGGGGAAAAAACAAGATTATTTTCCACCTTTACTAGTTAATATGGTAGAAGTTGGAGAAATGAGTGGTACCTTAGATTCTATATTAAATAGAATGGCAACTTATTATGAGAAAGAAAATAAGATGAATGGAAAAATAAGAAATGCTATGATATATCCAGTTATATTAGCATTAACAACAGTATTTGTAATTGGATTTATATTAATGTTTGTTATGCCAATGTTTATAGACATGTTTGCACAGGAAGGAGCAGAACTTCCTGGAATGACAAAAATAACTTTAGGACTTGGGAATTTCTTAAGTAATTATTGGTATATAGTTTTTTTAGCTGTAGTTGCAGCAGCAGGTGGATTTTTTTATTACACTCGAAAAACAGAGCAAGGAGAATATAGCTATAATAAATACAAGTTAAAATATGCTCTTTTAAAGAGTATACATCAAAAAATAGTAGTATCAAGATTTACAAGAAGTTTATCCACTATATTAAGTGCAGGGGTTACAATCAATAATTCTTTAGATGTTGTAGGTGGAGTTCTTGGAAATAAATTTGCAAAGGTAGAAATAACAAAGGTTAAAGAAAGAGTATTAAAAGGGGAAAGTTTGTCAGAACCTATAAGGGATGTTGGCATATTTCCACTAATGTTGAGTTCCATGATAAAAATTGGAGAAGAATCAGGTTCCTTAGATGGAATTCTAGAAAAAACAGCAGATTTTTATGATGAAGAATTAGATAGAACCATAGAGGCATTATCAACAATAATTGAACCAATAATGCTTATAGTGATGGGAATAATAGTTGGTTTCTTAATAATTTCAATATTACTACCAATGTTTGAAATGTATAACGTAATGATGTAGTTATTAATTACGAAAGGTAATTGATATAAATTAAAAAATAAGGGGGAGTTTTTTTATGTTAAAGACAAAAAAACAAAATAAAAAGAAAAAAGGGTTTACTCTTATTGAGTTAATAGTTGTTTTAGCAGTATTGGCAATTATAGCGCTTATAGCTATTCCTAACTTTAATAAGATAAGAGAAAATTCAAAAATTAAATCAGATGAAAGTAGTAGCAATCATATTGATCAAGCAGTAACATTATTAGTTCAAAGTGGTGATATAAAAGAGGATGGGACTTATGAATATAATGGAAGTACAGTAGCTAAAGCAACTGGTTCAACAGGTACTAATGATTATTCAAATGTTATAAGTGGAGTTTTAGGTACTACATCTAATCCACCACAAGAAAATGGAAAAACTCACTATGAAATAAAAATAGAGAATGCAACTACTGCAAATCCAACGGTTAAGGTTGAAACAAAGTAATGAAATTACTCAACAATAAGTGAGTTGAGTTTAAGAATGTAAACTCAGTCATTTTGACTGAGTTTATTGTTTTAGTTAACAATTTGAGTGTGGGCTTATTTTTATTTAGTGAATAATATTTTATTAAGTATATAAAACTTAAGTTTTATGGGAAAATATACGAAATTTTAATAATATAGATTATCTTACTCCTGCAAGGATTATGGTAGGAGGTTAATTTTAAAAAATATATAAAAATAAATTTCTGAAAATCTTTTAAGGGGTGAGGGTATGAATAATGGGTTAGATGTAGAAAAGCTAGCTGAGGAAAAGTTAGGTATTAAAGAAATTGATAAAGATATTAAGGTTAAGAAAAAGAAAAAAATTAGTTTTGCTAAGAAGAAACCTACTAAAAAGGAGCCTAAATTAAGAAAGGTTAAGGATAATAAATTTATTTCTATTGATGTAGGAACTAGTTTTATTAAGGTTGTTGAAGGGCGTAAAAGAAAGGATAAGATTCAAATTTTAAATGCAGCTAAAATAGAATCTTCTTCTGAATATGTTAAAAATGGTGACTTGCATAGTTTACCAAACATAGTTAATTTGTTAAAAACTAATTTTGCTCAAAAAAATATGAATACTAAAGATTTAGTTTTTGTAATGGGTGGAAATCAAATAATAAGTAGGGAAATCTCTGTAATTTATAATAGTGAAATAAGTGAGAAGGAATTTAGAATATTAATAGCTAATGAACTTGCTCAATACTTACCTATTAATATGGAAGATTATGATATTCAATATAAAGAAATAGAGAAGTTTAATGTTGATGGGCAACCTAGAATAAAGGTTTTAGTGGTTGTTTGTCCAAGGTCAATTGTTAAGGGATTTTTAAAAGTTGCTGAGGATATAGGTGAGAAAAAGAAGCCTTATGCCTTGGATATAACTAATAATGCTATAACAAAGATTTATAACCATGTAAATACTATTAATGGAACTAAGATAAATAAAAAAGAAGCAGCTATGTTTATAGATATGGGAGCTGCAAGCTTTAATATTTCTATTTTAAATGAAGGTGTTCTTGAATTTATGAGATCAATTCAAGGAAGTGGTTTTGAAATTGATAGAAACATAGCATTAGGAATTGGTGTTCATGTCAAAGAGGCAGAGGATTTAAAAATAGAGAAGTGTAACATTGGAGAACATAATGAAAGTGAAGCTAATAATTTTGCAAGAGAAATTGTTGCGCAATGGACAGATGAAATTGAAAGAATAATTAATTTTTATGGGAATAAAAGAAAGAAAAGGATAGATAGAATATATATTTATGGTGGTACATCTAAGTTAAAAGGCTTGGGTGAGTATATAAAAAATAGGGTAAATATAGAAGTGGTAAAAATAGAAACAGTTGATAATATAGAAATATCAAAATCAGTAGCTATAAATAATATAGACCAATATTTAAATGCTATTGGTACATTATTAAGACTTTAGGGGGAGGAACTATTATGACAGATATTAATTTTTTTGAACCGTATATTTTAGAAAAAGAAAAAAGTAGTAGTTCGAATAATGTTATTTTAGTAGCTAGTTGTGTAGCAGTAACCTTAGCAGCAGGGTCATTAGGATATAATACCTATACTATGGCAAAGCATAATAAGGCTATAGAGACTTTAACTAATGAGTTAAATGATGCTGCTTTTAAAGAAAAGTATATTGAGGCAACGGCTATAGCTAAAGAAAAGGACATCCTAACAACTTATGATAGTACTTTAAGGGATATTTATACTTCCATGAAGAATAGGGCTATGGTGAAAGAGGAATTAATGACATCAATTTATGGAACTGTGCCTGGAGGAGTATTATTTAAAAATATTTCAATAAATGGTGGAAAAATAACTATAGCAGGGGAATCTAGTTCAGAAAATGCTATAGCAGAGCTCCAATATAACATTAATAATTTAGAATTTATTAAGGGTAGTCATGTGCCATCTATTACATCAGATTTAGAGGCTTCTGAAACATTTACTTTTACAATTAATTGTGAAATGGAGGAGGAATATTATGAAAATAAGTAATAAGGAAAAAACTCTTTTAGCTATAGTTGGGATTGTAGCTTTAAGTGTTGGATATTACCAATTTGTATTTGTTCCTCAAAGGGAAAAGGTGAAGGAAGTTGAAAGTAAGTATACTGCATTACAAAGTGACTATGATAATAAAAAGTTGGCTATATCAAGTATAGATAAGAATAAGGAAGCTATAGTAGCTTTAAAAAGCTCTATAGATGATGTATCTAATTTTATTTACCCAGAGATATGGCAAGAAAAAATAACTAAGGAAATTAGTGCTATAAAGAGTAAAACAGGGCTAAAGGGATCTTTAAGCTTTGAAAAGCCAAGTTACATGCCTATAGCAGCCTATTTTGAAGCAAAGCAAGAAGAAGAAAATACTCAAAAAACCTTAGATGATTTAATGAAGGATTACAATGGGGTTGCATTAAAGGAGCAGAATCAAGACGGAAAGACAGAAGATGATGCAAAGAAAGAGGAAGTAAAAAATAAACTAGAGCAAACAAAGAAACTTGGAGAAGAACAAAGAGAAAAGGCGAAAGTTGAGCCAACTCCAGAGGAACAAAAATTTGCTGTAAAGCAAATGAAGGTTACTATGAATTTTAGTGGAACTCACGCACAACTTGTTTCTTTTATAAAGGAAGTTGATAAATATGAAAGATTAGTTGCTGTTCCTAATATAACTATAGCAGCAAGTGGAGAAGGATCAACAGAGGTAACAGGAAATCTATCACTTGAATTCTATGCAGTACCTAAGGTTGGAGATGAAGATTTAGATTATTTTGATTGGGATGGCTCAAGAGTTTCAGGTAAGGAAAATCCATTTAATGATTTATATACAAGTAAACCAAATGGAACACAAAGCTCTGAAACAGCTGTAATGATTAATTTAAGACCAGCAGCTTCTGATTTGCCAAGCATAATGATAGGAAGACCAGGAGATAATGAGAAGAAGACATATATAGAAACATCAGGAAATAAAAAGGAAACTATAGAGGTAGAATTCACAAGTTCAGGTGGAAAGTATTATATAAGTTATAAAACTGGAGATAAGAAATATCCAGCTACAGGTGGAGAGGAAATAAAGGTAGCAGGTATGGTAATTCCTATGGATGTAAATTCAGCACCAAGACAAGATGCTACAGATAAGGTTGCAGCACAAATTATTGTTAAGAATAAAACTGATAAAAAGGTTGCAGTATCCATAAGAGGGGATGACAAAGAAAATCCAAGAGTAGTAGTAATACCAGAAGGTGATGTACAGTATACTAACGTGCAATAGTTTTGAGTATTAATAAGGAGGGGAAATTTTGCTAAAATGCAATAAAAAAATCCTTAAAAAGCTTAAACAAAAGAAAAAAGGTTTTACTTTACTCGAAATAGTAGTTGCATTAGCTGTAATAGGAATTATGATAGTACCTCTAGGTGGTGCGTTACTTACATCAGTAAAAACAAATAAAATGGGTGAAATAAAACAAGAATCAAAACTGATTTCCCAGGAAATTATCGAAAAAATTCGAAGTTTTGGAGATATTAAAGATTCTATGACTTTTAATGTAGGAAAGGAACAAGGAGATTCTATTAGTATAACTAAAAATTCTTCTAATAATAAACTTTATAATGTTACAGGTTCATTAACTGATAGTGAAGGAGCAACAATGGTTGAAGGAGAGATAATTGAACAGGGAGATTTAAAAGAGGACTTTGGTAGTAAGAAGTATTTAAGTGAGAAATTTGGTCTTTTTATATATATTCAAAATCATAAAGAGAATAATAAAATAAGCATTTATAAAAGTAGCGGCAAAACTATAGATGAGTATTTAAATGATACTCCAAATACTGTCATAGAAAATAGTATGGATTTAAAAATAGAAATAGGAGATACAAATAATAAAAATAAATTGCTTGTTAACGGAAAAGATATGGGATCATTAGTAAGTACTGATATTACTAGAGGAAATATTGGAGAAATAGCTATTTATGTAGAGGAACCAAGAGAAGTAAATGATTTAGTGAGTTTACATTTGAATAATAAAAACACTAAAAAAGATGATAAAGTTCAATTGTATTTTTTTAATAATAAGCTTCATGATATATCACATGATGAAACAAATGACCCTAGAACAGATTCTTTTAAAAGAGATAGGTATATAAATGGTGAGTTTGAAATCTTTGATAATATAACTTATTACAAGGAAACTGAAAGGTTAAACAAAGGATTATATACTATTACTTTAGAATTTAGAAAGAAGATTCCAAATGGAACTACAGTAACAGAAAAAACACAAAGTGAGTTCATGGTAGATAATTAGTTTGGAGGGGGGAAATATGGTTAATAGAAAGAAAAAAAGGGGATCATCAATATTGATTACAGTAGGCATGTTTGCCATACTTTCTATATTGATAATGTCAGTTTTAGCTATGACAACCTCAGGCTATTCATTAAGGATAAAAAATAATAAAAGGATAGAAAACTTTTATGCTGCTGATTCAGGTTTAGAAATAAGTCAAAAGGTACTTCATGATTATTTAGGGAAAGTTGTTAAGTCTTCCTTAAATAAGGTAGATGAATATGTCCAAAGTAAACCTGATGGAAAGCTTTCTCAAAGTGAAAAAGAAGAAAAGTTTCAGGAATTTTTTAAAGATATTATTTTAAATGGTGGAGAACTAAAGGATGATACAGGGAATGTTGTAGAGCAATTAAGAAGTGCAAAGGATGAAGTTGAACTACCAAGTAATTATGATAGTTTCAAAAGAGATGGTAAAAATATTGAAATACAATCAAAATTAAAATCTTTAAAGAAAGATGGAACAGAAATTATAACACCAGCAGTTTCTTATAAGGATATTAATAAGTTTTCTTTAAATGTAAAATCTAATTTTAAAGATAAGGATAATAAAGATAGAGAAGTAGAAGTGGATTTTGATATATTAATACCTGAGTATGGAAAACTTTTAGTGAGAGCAAAAAATAGTAAAGCTCCAAATATACTTAACTACATTGTTGGGGTTGATGGAGATTATACAATAACTACTGATACAACAACTAGTGTTTTAGGTGATATGTGGGTTAAAGGTAATAGCCCTAATGATAGAGACGTTAATTCTGAAAATAAATATGATGGAGGAATAGTAGTTAGACAACCAGAAGGTTCTGCTTATTCAGCGCCAGAAGTAAGATGGGATGGAACCATTGCAACTAATGGAACTTTAAATATTAGTAATATTATATTTAAATCAGGGATTAAAGGACAAAGCGGAGAAGAAAATATTTTTGCTAGAAATATAAAAATAGATAATAGTAAAGACAAAACAGGAGATTCATCACTTTTTGGAGATGAAACAAATCTTCATGTATATAATGATTTTCTTCTTGAGGGTATAAAAAATAAGATAGTATTAAAGAATTTTTATGGCTTAAATGATATAAATGACTATGAAAAGAATTGGGAAAATAAAAAATTGAAGAATGCACAAAAATCTAGTTCAATGATAATTAATTCTGAAGATTTTGGAAAGGATTCATCTATTGATATAAAAAATGATTTATATATTTTAGGAACATCCTATTTAGATTTAAAAGGTGATGATTATCAAACTGGACAATCTACAATAATGAATAATATTTCACGACCTTATACTATGAGATATGATGATTATCTTTATCAATATAAAAGATATGGAGATAGTGGAATCCATATAGCTACTAAAGACAAGGATGGTAAGGAACTTTCACTTAGTGGGGAACAAAGTAAGGTAGCATTAGCAGAACAGTTTTATAAAACTAATACAAGCTATTTTAAGGATGGTTTAACAGTTCCTGAAGATAATATAGCTAGTACTGGTGTTATTTTAGCTAATAATCAGTCCATAGCTAGAACTCCTAGAGTAGAACAAATTGAAAAAGCAAAGAAAAAACAAGGTGAATTCGCTAAGGAAGTTTTTTATATGGGGAATAATGAAGGAAATTATGGTCAGAAAGAATTTTGGAACAATAAAGTTAATGAAACAGTTAATAGTTCCTTCAATTGGAATGGTATAAGTGATATTGCACAAAAGGATCATAATGGAGATTCTTCATCAAGTATTATAGACCTTGGTGGGAACAATAGAGATTTTATACACATAACTAGTAAAAAAACACTTAATGAAATAATGGTTGAAGCAAAGAATGATGGACATGAGCTTGGTAAGTA
Source organism: Clostridium massiliamazoniense (assembly GCF_001403635.1). Lineage (GTDB taxonomy): Bacteria > Bacillota > Clostridia > Clostridiales > Clostridiaceae > Sarcina > Sarcina massiliamazoniense. Next base: position 1,515,499 of record NZ_LN879468.1, on the reverse strand, counting down.
TGGAAATAGATGGGCAACTACAACTAGTGCTGTACCTCATATAATACTTAGTAATACTAATAAGGAATTAGTATTAAGGAATACAGGAACTGGTAAGCCTAAACTAGAAAAGGAAACTGATACTCAAATTATTTACAATGTTAATATAGGTAATGGAGCAGATGCACCACCACTTCTTGTTATAGCAAAGGGAAAAATTACCTTTGAACCTTTCAATGGATATAATCACATAATGCTTATTAGTGCTGATAATGCTGAAATAAAAGTTCCATATGGTGTTCCAGCAGTTATAGGAAATTATGATTCTGGAACATCAGAAGGAAAACAAAAATTAATAAATGAGCTTTTCAAATATATTTTGGAGAAAGATAGTATTCTTGGAGGGGTTGGAGGTTCTATACTTATAGGTAGTGAGGATAGAGTTACAACTAATGCTATAGAGGTTTCACATCTTATAAAATCTAAAAATTGGAAGCTTAATAAATAGAGGTGAACCTATGATTAAAAGGAATAAATCTAAAAAAGCTATTACTTTAGTAGAATTAGTTATAGTTTTGTCTTTAATGTCCATAGTAACGATGCTTGTATTTAATTTTGTTAGTATCTCTCAAAGACAAAGTAAAAGTTTAGAGATAAAACAGGAGCTTCAGCATGATGGAAATATGATTTCTGAGAGTATGATGAAAAATATATTACATTGTAAATCTATAGAGAAGGTTGAAGGTGTTAATCCTTCTTCTACTAACGATAATAGCATAAAAAGTATTACTATTAATTTAAATGGAGAAGGTTATTTTTTATCACAACCATCTATAACAGATGTGGAACAAGTGGAATATAGATTAGTTGGTAATGAATTAAGGTTAATTGCTTGGCAAAGAGTGAATTCAGGAGATACTAATTTAACTGAAAGAGAAATTCAAACTATAGTTAAAAATGTTAAAGAGATAAAGATAGTAAATAAAGATATATTATCTCAATTAGTATCAAAACCATTAAATAGCACAGAAGTTAAAGAAGAGATAAAAAAACAAAAGGGAATTAATTTAGAAATACTATTAGAAAAAGAAGGAATAGTTCATAAGCATACCTTTGAATTAAATTTAAGAAATGCAAACTAGAATGTTTAAGGAGATTTATCAAAAATTTTAATACTTTTGATATAATCTCCTATTTTAAAATTATAATAAAGAAACCTCTTAGGGTGATCGGAGGGGAAAATGGATAGAAGTAAATTATTTAAAAAGCTTGGAATAGCTTTGGGGGTTTTAGGAATAGCATGTATAGCTTTTATAGGGGTATCAGTAGTAAAAGCAGAAGATAGTGAACCTAAAATGACAATAGAAGCAGAAAAAAACAATATAAGTACTTTTGAGAATAATAATTTTGAAGTAAAGGTAAAGTTAAATCCAAGTACAATAAAATATGATAATAGTAATAATATTCTTGAAAGAATTTTAGATGGAACAAATTTATCTATAGATAGTAAAGTTTTTAGTTTTGTTAGTGTAACAGGTAAAATTATTAATACTGATGGAACATTTAAGGAGTTAGAAAATTTAAAAGTTACAGAAGATAATATAAAACTACCACAAATAAAATACAACTATGATGCAGTAAGTCAATTGTTAATTTCTAATCCTATAGAATTAACTATTATTATGAAAGCAAATACTGTAGGAAAATATAAAGGAAAAGAATCTTTAGATAAATTAATATTTTTAGAGCATAAAAACATTAAAGGTGATGTAATAAGTGGAGAAAAACTTATTGTAAAAGACGGTGAGATTTCAGTTAATGTAGATAAAGTAAACTATGAAAATCCTAAAATAATGGGGGGTGAATTTTTAATTAATAAGCAAGAGAATGAAAAGGGAATTAAAATGGTTGCCTTTGGTGAGTTACTTGAGTTAAATTATCACTTAGTACCATCAGAAATTATGACAAGTGAAAAAGTTCAAGATGTTCAAGGAGATAGTTCAAGAAAGTTAATATATGTTTTAGATGAATCTGCTTTAAGTAAGAGGAGTGAAGGTAAGGAAAGCTCTAAAGAAGCATTAATAAAATCTTTAAATGATTTAAAGGCTAGTAATCCAAAGCAAGAGGTTGCACTTGTTACCTACGGAAGCAAGGCAAGGGTTATTAGGGCTTCAGAGAAGAGTTTTTATACCATAGATGAATTAATAAGCAATATTAATGAAATAAGCTCAGAGGAGAAGAATGGGAATCTTGGAGATGCTTTAAGACAAGCTCAGTATTTAATAAATGAAAATAAAGATGATAAAATTAGTGTTATTTTAGTTTCAGAAGGAAATCCAGCATATTTTACAAGGAAAGATGATTCAAATAATTTAGTTGAGTTTTCTACTAAAAGTGGAGAATTAGGGACAAATTTTAATGAGGGGAAAGAATATGTTGAAGAAATAGCAGAACTTATTAATAAGGAAAATGAAAAGAATAAAAGAGATATTAGATGGTTTAATATTAATTATGGATTAGAAGAAGAACAAATGTTATCTAATGAAGTAATAAAATCTTTAGGTGGAGAAACAGAAAATGAAGTTATGCCAACAGAACTTGATTTTGAAAAGGTAGTTAAAAATGCTACTTCAGATTTAGTAGTAAATATGGAAATAAAAGCAGAAGGCTATGGAAAAGTTAAGGTGGCACCAGAAAGCAATAAGCAAATAATAGCTGTTCATTATAATTATAAAAAAGATGAGAGCGGAAATATTATAGTTAATGATAAGAAACAAAAAACTTTAGTACCAGTTACAAAAGAAGTAATAGGTGAAGGTGCCGATTCTAAAAAAACTATACCTTTTAAAGTAGGGCTTAAATTTATGTCAGATACTGAACTAGATTTAGCAGATTCAAAGGTTTTAAAGGTTTCAGTTAATAGTAATATGGAAGGTAGTAAAGAAGTTATTTTTAATGTTTTGGAAAATATAGAAGGTAGTGAAATTGTTTCTTGGAAAGCAGAACCAGAAGTTAATTATCTTAAAATAACAGGACTTCATAATGGTAAGTTAGATAATTTTGAAGTTGCTAAAGATGGAAATTATGATGTAGAGTCTCTAGGATATATGCAAGTAATTGCAAGTCAAATATTTGATGGTATTAATAGTTCAGAATTTTCTATGGCAAAAGAAAATACTTTTAGAAGTGGAGCTTTAATTAAAGTTAATGCAGAATCTAATATAAAGCTTAACATTAAGGATATTAAAGGAAAATCTAATATAAGAGAAAATGATGTTAAATGGGAAGTTTATGAATATAATATTGAACAAAATAAGTTTATAAAGAAGGCTACTAAGGATTATGATGGTGTGAAAATATTACAAGCTAATAAGATTTATTTAGTTGTTGCAGATTGTTTTATACCAGATGATGCAGAAATAGATGCTTCATTTAATATTGGCTATAAGTTAAAAATAGAAAAAAGGGAAAAAAATAAAACATTTGATGTAGAGCCAGCATTAAATGGAGGGGTTGAAATGCCATCTAGTGAACCGTCAGTTGAAGAGGCACTGCTTCAAGGAAGTAATGAAGTAATTCAAGAAGAAAACTTATATGAAAAATATTTTCTTGAAGAAAGAACTAAAGATAATGAAGATAAATCTATAGCTCCAATTGAAATAGAAACAAAAATAATAGTAAAGGATAAACCAAATCATTATTAATTAAGAAAGTTTTATTTCTTAGTTGCAGTTATCTAGAAGCGTGAGGCTGTTTATCTCCTACTTATAGTATAGCCTCTAGCTATGAGATAAATATATTTTTCATTTGCCGAGATAGCTAGATAAAAGGCAGAAAGGATGTATCTATAATTTGATACATCCTCTTTTAACTTTTAGATAAAAAATAGTTGTTTTAATAGTAATAAAAATATTTTTATGGGGTAATTTAAATATATAATTAAAAGGAATTTATTAAATTTGATTAATTTACTAAAAAAATATATAATTTATTAATACTAATTAAATAACTTAAAAAATTGTAAAGTAAAATAAGGAGATGAAGATGGATAATATAAAATTTGAAAAAGTTTCTGTTTCAACATTTTCATGGATTTTTTTAGTAAGCATAGTTATAGTTATTTTGATTTCAATATTTAGATTTGATAAAAGTATAAATAATAATGTTGCAAATGTGGGAATTCCTATAGTGAATGTTCCTGTTAATAGCAATAGTCCTGTAGCTAAGGATTTTTCTACTGTACCTGTAGATCAATCAAGAATAGAACAACTTGCTGTTCAATTTAATAATCAAAATACAAATACTACAACATCTACATTAGTTTCACAAAGTTCAACTAATCAAGATATATTACTTGAAGGCTTAAATGGAAATTTAAATAATCAAGCAGCACAAGACGCAGATATGAAGGCTGCAGAATCAAATAACAATAATTCTAGCAATAATATTACTAATGATAATAGTACTGATATTACTAATAACAGTAGCAGTAACAATAGCAACAGTGCTAATAGCAATAATAACAATACTAGTAATGAAAATAATGCAAATACAAGCAATAGTAATACAACTCAAAATAATACGACTAACGATGGAAATAATAATTTAGAAACTCAAAGTAATTCTAATAATATATCTAACAATGGAAGTAGTAATATAACAAATGATACTAAATCAATAGAAACTGATAATAGTAATAATAATACAAATAATATTAAAGATAATAAAACTCAAAACAATGAAAATACATCTAATAAAAGTACACATAGTACAACACAAGATGGTAGCACCTTAAATAATAATTCTACTCAAAATAATGTTGGAAACAATAGCAATAGTAATAGTGCTGATAACACTACTAATAATAATTCCAATGTTGTTAATAAAGGCGTTAAAGGTGCTCAGCAACTAATTAATAGTTTGTTAAAATCAAATGCTGAAGCTTAATCTAAATATTAAATAAGTTTTAGTGGAAGTTATTTAGAAATAGGTGTTTATTTGCATTCAATTTTTTAAAGATTGAAGTTTTATAGGCATTAATCAAAGTATAAATATAAAAAGAGCTATCTAATTTATGGATAGCTCTTTTTATATTTATACAATTAATTTAGTATATAAATTACTAAAAAGAATAAACTAAAAAATAAAGAATTATAAATTTAAATAGTATTAATTTAATTAAAAGATAGAGAGAAATCATTCTTAAATTAATAAAAATGAAATAAAACTTGCATTTAGTGTGTTTTAGAATTTTAGTAGTGGTTTTTTATTGACAATAGCTTGTACATGTCATATAATTAATAAAAATCATCGAACTAAAAATAGAAAAACACAAAAATGCTCGTATATGCTTTGAATATGGCAAAGTGTCTCTACCGGGAACCGATAATTTCCGTCTATGAGTGATTTAATATAAACATTATTTTAATGGAGACATATTAACTCACTTAGAAAGTTAGTATGTCTTTTTTTAGAATAATTTATAATTAATTACAGCATTTTGAGTTTAAAAATTTCATGATTAAATATAAATGAAAGAAATAATTCAAAATTAAATTAATTTTTATTATATTGGAGGTAGTTTAAATGGCTAAAATATTAAAACAAGGATACACATTCGACGACTTATTATTAGTACCAAATAAATCAGAAGTATTACCAAATGAGGTTGATTTAAAAACAAAGTTAACTAAAAAGATAACTTTAAACATACCTTTAATGAGTGCAAGTATGGATACTGTTACTGAATCTAAAATGGCAATAGCTATAGCTAGAGAAGGTGGTATTGGTATAATCCATAAAAACATGACTATAGAAGATCAAGCTAAAGAAGTTGATAGAGTAAAAAGACAAGAAAATGGTGTTATTACTGATCCATTCTATTTATCAGAAGAACACACAGTAAGAGATGCTTTAGATCTTATGTCACAATACAGAATCTCAGGTGTTCCAATAACTAAAGGAACAAAACTTGTTGGAATAATAACTAATAGAGACATTGTTTTTGAAAGCAATTATGATAGAAAAGTAAGCGAAGTAATGACAAAAAGTCCATTAATAACTGCTCCAGAGGGAACTAAAGTAGAAGAAGCTTTAGAAATTCTTAAAAAACACAAAATCGAAAAATTACCTTTAGTAGATGGTGAAGGGAATCTTAAGGGATTAATAACAATTAAAGATATAGAAAAAGCTAAAGCTTATCCAAATGCAGCAAAAGACGAAAAAGGCAGACTTTTATGTGGAGCTTCAGTAGGAATAACTAAAGATATGATGGAAAGAGTTGATGCTTTAGTTAAGGTTAACGTTGACGTTGTAACTCTTGATACAGCACATGGTCATTCAAGAGGAGTTATAGAAGGGGTTAAGACAATAAAAGCTAAATATCCAGACCTTCAAATAATAGCAGGAAATATAGCAACACCAGAAGCAACTAGAGACTTAATAGAAGCTGGTGCAGACTGTGTTAAAGTTGGTATAGGACCTGGATCAATTTGTACAACAAGAGTAGTTGCAGGTGTAGGTGTACCTCAATTAACAGCAGTTATGGATTGTGCAGAAGAAGGTAAAAAATACGGAGTACCTGTAATAGCTGACGGTGGATTAAAATATTCAGGAGATATAGTTAAAGCTTTAGCAGGTGGAGCATCAGTAGCAATGATGGGTTCATTATTTGCAGGTTGTGATGAAGCTCCAGGTGAAATGGAAATATATCAAGGAAGAAGCTACAAAGTTTACAGAGGAATGGGTTCATTAGGGGCAATGGCAAAAGGTTCAAGTGATAGATACTTCCAAAATGGAACAAAGAAATTTGTACCAGAAGGAGTAGAAGGTAGAATAGCTTATAAAGGACCAGTTTCAGAGACAATCTATCAATTACTTGGTGGAATAAGATCAGGAATGGGATATTTAGGAGCAAAAGACCTAGAAACATTATATGAAACAGCTAACTTTATAGTACAAACTTCAGCAGGATTTAGAGAAAGTCATCCTCATGACATAAACATCACTAAAGAAGCACCTAACTATAGTGTAAGTCAATAGTGAATAAATGGAATGAATAGATTATAATATAATTGGATAGATTTTCTACAAAGTTAATCTATCCAACTTTAAAAATAGTGACTTTAATATTTATTCCTTAATTAACATAATAAATATTAAGAGTACTACTATTAAAGAATTTATAGACAAGAAACTTAATAATAGAAAAAAGTAAGTAATAAAATTAGTAAAAACTTAATGGAATGAGAAAAATAAAATTAATAAAAATTATTGCAGGAGGTATTTATGAAAGATTTAGTTTTAATAGTTGATTTCGGCGGTCAATATGCTCAACTTATAGCAAGAAGAGTAAGAGAAAATGGTGTTTATTGTGAAATAGTACCTTATACATATAGCGCAGAAAAAATAGCTGCAAAAAATCCTAAGGGAATAATATTTACAGGTGGACCAAATTCAGTTTATGGAGAAAATAGCCCTCAAATTGATGAAAAGATATTTGAATTAGGAGTACCTGTACTTGGAATATGCTACGGACATCAATTAATGAGTCACAAATTAGGTGGAAAAGTTGAAACAGCACCTGTTAGTGAATATGGTAAAACAGATATTAACTTAAAAGAATCACCTCTATTTGAAGGATTTGCAGGTGATACTACTTGTTGGATGAGTCATACAGACTATGTTGCAAATGTACCAGAAGGTTTTGAAATAATAGCTAGCACATCAGTATGTCCAGTTGGAGCAATGGCTAATAAAGAGAAAAAACTATATGGAGTTCAATTCCATCCAGAAGTTGAACATACACCATTTGGAAAAGATCTTTTAGCGAACTTCCTTCACAATGTTTGTGAATTAGAAAAAACTTGGTCAATGTCTTCATTTGCTGAGCAAAAAATAAAAGAAATAAGAGAAATAGTTGGAGATAAGAAGTTAATATGTGCTTTATCAGGTGGAGTTGATTCATCAGTGGCAGCAGTATTAGTTCATAAAGCAGTTGGAAAGCAATTAACTTGTATTTTTGTTGACCACGGTTTACTTAGAAAAGATGAGGGTGATCAAGTTGAAAGAATCTTTAAAGATGAATTTGACATGAACCTTATTAGAGTTAACGCTAAGGATAGATTCCTTGGTAAATTAAAAGGTGTTTCAGAGCCAGAAGCAAAGAGAAAAATTATTGGTGAAGAATTTATAAGAGTATTTGAAGAAGAAGCAAATAAACTTGGAGATATAAAATTCCTAGTTCAAGGAACTATTTACCCAGATGTTGTTGAGAGTGGAACAGATACTTCAGCAGTTATAAAAAGTCACCACAATGTTGGAGGACTTCCAGAAGATATGGAATTCTCATTAATAGAACCATTAAGAGAGTTATTTAAAGATGAAGTAAGAGCAGTTGGAGAAGAGCTTGGAATTGCTCATGACTTAGTATGGAGACAGCCATTCCCAGGACCAGGTCTTGCTATAAGAGTTCTTGGAGAAGTTACTGAGGAAAAATTAGAAACTGTAAGAGAAGCTGATGCAATATTCAGAGAAGAAATAAAGAATGCAGGATTAGAAGGTAAGATATGGCAATACTTTGCAGTATTACCTAACATACAATCAGTTGGAGTAATGGGTGACTTTAGAACTTATTGTCATACAATAGGTTTAAGAGCAGTAACATCATCAGATGGAATGACTTCAAACTGGGCACAAATACCATATGAAGTTTTAGATAAAGTAAGTAGAAGAATAGTTAATGAAGTTAAAGATGTAAATAGAATTGTTTATGACGTAACTTCAAAACCACCAGCTACTATAGAATGGGAATAATTTTTATAATAGGGATTGCATTAAAGTATATGCAATCCCTATATTCCTTTGTGATATAATTATTAGGAATAATTCAGTAAAATACTAAGGAGGAAATCTCATGTTACATTTAAAGCTAAAAGATGGTACTAGATTAAGAGTAAAAGCAGATACATATGATGAATTTGTTGAAAATTGCAAAGAGGGAAATGTCTTTAGAATAAGAGAAAGATATCTTAATGAAAATTTAAAGGAAATAATAATTCCAGAAGACTCTATTGCAATAATAAGAGTTAGAACTATCTATTAATTAATTGAGGAATAAAATAAGGAGAGATATTATGGAAAGTGCATTAGAAGAAGCATATTGCAAGTCTTTAAGACAAGATGGATTAGCATTACAATACTTAAAAAATCAAACAGAAAAAATGTGTTTAGAGGCAGTAAAGCAAAATGGAATGTCTTTAAGATTTGTTAAAAACCAAAATGACAAAATAATACTTACTGCTGTAAAACAAAATGGATTAGCATTAGAATTTGCTCACAGCCAAAGTCCAGAAATATGTAATGAAGCTATTAAACAAAATGGATTAGCATTGGAATTTGTAGAAGAGCAAACCAGTAAATTAGTTATTGATGCTTTAAAGCAAAATTATAGAGCAATAAAATATACAAAATTATAATTTTATCTGTAGCTAAATATTGAGATATGAGGATATATCAATGTTTAGCTATTTTTTTATTTTAAAATTATAATTGATAATAATTATTTATTAAAAATAATTATTGACAAGTTATTAAATAATAATTATTATTAATTATAACAGATGAAATACAAAATCATTTGAAAATAAATTTCATTTAAAAATAAAAGGTTGGAGGTAATATTATGTCATTAATAAACAAAAAAGTTTCAGAATTTAAAGTAAATGCTTATCAAAATGGAGAATTTAAAGAGGTTACAAAGGAATCATTAAAAGGTCATTGGTCAGTATTTGTATTTTACCCAGCAGACTTCACTTTTGTATGTCCAACAGAATTAGGGGAATTAGCTGATAACTATGAAAAATTTAAAGAAGTAGGTTGTGAAGTATACTCAATTTCAACAGATACTCATTTTGTACACAAAGCATGGGCTGATTCATCAGATACAATAGGAAAAATAAAATATCCAATGTTAGCTGATCCAACAGGAAAATTAGCTAGAGATTTTGAAGTTATGATTGAAGAAGAAGGAGTAGCTTTAAGAGGTTCATTCGTAATTAATCCAGAGGGTGAAATTAAAGCTTATGAAATTCATGATAATGGAATAGGAAGAAATGCAGAAGAATTATTAAGAAAAGTTCAAGCAACTCAGTTTGTTGCAGAACATGGGGATCAAGTTTGTCCAGCGAAATGGAAACCAGGTGAAGAAACACTTACTCCAAGTTTAGATTTAGTTGGAAAACTTTAATATTATAAATGATTACTTTAGGGGATTTAAATAAAGTGTTTAGTAAAATAAAATTTCATTAACTTATAAAAATAAAAAAATAATAAAATTGAGTTAAAATAACTTAATTCATTATAGAACTTCTCAAGAGTATTATCAAATTAAAAAAGAATTAAAGTCATAAATAAAATAATTTAGAAAACCAACTTGAATTTGAAAAGGGATGTCTTTGCATCCCTTTTATTTCAAAATATTTTTAAATTATCACAATTAAGTAATGATGGTTTAATAATGCTTTGATTATTTTCTTAGTAAAGAAGATGGTTAACTATGAAAAGTAATGTAGGAGGAGAAGGTATGAAAGAAATATATGATTTATTAGTAATAGGTGGAGGTCCAGCAGGATTATCAACAGGAATATATGCGGGAAGAGCAAAATTAAATACTTTAATTATAGAAAAAGAAGAATTAGGTGGACAAGTTAATAAAACATTTGATATATCTAATTATCCAGGAGCTAGAGATTCTAATGGACCAAAGCTTATGGAAGAAATGAGAAAACAAGCTGATGATTTTGGAGTAAGTTTTATTTCTGCAAGGGTAGATAGTGTAGACTTAGATGGAGAAGTAAAGGTTATTAAAACCTCAAAAGGAGAATTAAAAGGAAGAGCAGTTGTAATAGCTACTGGAGCATCACCAAGAAAGTTAGGATTCAAAGGGGAAAAGGAATTTACAGGAAGAGGAGTAGCTTATTGTTCAACTTGTGATGGACAATTCTTTGAAGGATTAGAAGTTTTTGTTATAGGAGCTGGCTTTGCAGCAGCAGAAGAGGCTATATTCCTTACTAAATTTGCAACAAAGGTAACTGTTATAGCTAGAGAGCCAGAATTTACTTGTGCAAAATCAATTGCAGATAAAGTATTAGCACATCCAAAAATAGAGGTTAAATTTAATACCGAAATTTTAGAAGTTAATGGTCAAGATATGATAAATCATGCTAAATTTATAAATAATAAAACTAAAGATATCTTTGAATACAATGCAAAAAAAGAAGATAGAGCTTTTGGTGTTTTTGTATTTGTTGGTTATGAACCACAAAGTAGTTTAGTTAGAGATAAGTTAAAACTAGATAATTATGGATATATAGTTACAAATGAAAATATGGAAACAGAGATAAATGGAGTTTATGCTGTTGGAGATATTAGACCAAAACAATTAAGACAAATAGTTACAGCTGTAGCTGATGGAGCAATTGCTGCAACTAGTGCTGAAAAATATATAATTACTTTAAAAGAAAAGCTAGGAATAAAAGATAATTATGAAGTTAAAAAAGTTAAGAAAGAAGAGAATAAAATTGAAAATAGCGAATTAGGTAATGTATCTAGAAAAAGTTCTTTATTAAATGATAAATTAAGAGGTCAATTAAAAGGAATTTTAGAAAAGATAGAAAATGAAGTAACTCTTGTTTCTATAGTAGATGAAAGTAATGAAAAATCATTAGAATTAAGAGATTTAATATTGGATATATCAGATTTAGGAAATAAGATTAATAATGTAATATACTTAAAAGGTGAAAATACAAAATTAGAAAATGAGATTAATGCTGATAAATATCCTGTAGTAGCGTTGTTAGATAAAAATAAAGAATATACAGGAATTAAGTTCCATGGAGTACCAGGAGGTCATGAATTAAATTCATTTATATTAGCAATATATAATGTTGGAGGACCTGGTCAACAAGTTTCAGAGGATATAATAAAAAGTATAAAATCTATAGATAAGAAGACAAATATAAAGATATGTGTATCATTATCATGTCATTTATGTCCTGATGTAGTGGTATCAGCACAAAGATTAGCAATAGAGAATAAAAATATAGAAGCAGAAATGATAGATGTAGCTAATTTTAAGGAAGTAAAGGATAAATTTAAAATAATGAGTGTTCCAGCTATAATAATAAATGATGAAAAAGTTTATTTTGGAGCTAAAAAAATAGAGGAAATTATAGAATACATTAAATAAGTTTAGTTTATAAATGAACAAAGAGTTAAGTGACTGAATATTGTTATATAGCAATACTTGGTCATTTTTTTGTAAAAACATAGGGAGAAAGTTGACAATTTTACTAATAATAATTATGATTAATTAAAAGCAAAGAAAAAGTACATAAACTGAGGCTTACCTTATATTGAGTTAAAGTTTTGCTTAAATTTTAGAAGAAAATAGCTAGGTAGATGTTAACTATTACATAAAATACTGTAGTTAAGATGTAAATTATATTAAATAAGTACCATAAATTATAAATAACTATAATGAATAAGTTTAATATAATTTTTTTTTTATAATTAATAAAATAAAATAAACATATTAATAAGAAAACTATAATTATTAAAATATAACTTTATTTTTTTAAATGTTAGAATAATAGAGTAAGAACATATGGGTACATAATATTTAACAAAAGATAGAAGGAGAGAGTAATGAAAACTAAAGAACTTTTAGAAAGAGACTTTATAGAAATAAAAAATAATTTAAATAAAGCGCTTGTAGGACAATATGATTTAGTAGATGATTTATGTAATTATTTTAGTGGAAAATTAGAGGAAAACTATAAAGGAACTATTTTTATTTTAGGAGAAAAAGATACTGGAAAGAGAATGTCTATTCAATTACTTTTTGAAGAACTTGAAAGTTTTAATTTAATAGGAAGTTCAGAAATAAGTGAAATAAATTTAAGAAATTATAACTTTAATTTAGGATATAATGCATTTTTAACTGATTTATATAAAGCTTTAAATTCAAATAGTGAAGTTGTAGTTTTTAGAAATTTTGATTCAGCTAGTGAAAAGATGCTAAAAATAATTTCTAACGTATATCCTAATTCATGCTTAACTTTAGAAGAAGATTATATTATAAAAAATGATTTCTTAATAGAAGCAAAAGGACAAGATGAAGAAGGGGAAAGAATAAGAAACTTTATATGTCATAGTAAATTCTTTGTTTTTTTATCTTATAAGGATGACTTAAATTTAGATACAATGTTTTCAAAGAGTTTTATAGATCAGATAGATAAAGTACTTTATACAAAGCCTTTAAATAAAGAAGAAAGAGCAGAAGTTATAAGAAGAAATCTTGAAAAATCTTTTAATAATATAGATGAAATATTTAATGTTGATATAAAAATAAGCTTAGATAAAAGAAAAACAATAGATAAGGATATTGAATTAAGTAATTTCTTACAAGAAAGTTATAAGGAAGATAAAGAATTTGGTATAACTGAATTTGTTAATTATAAAATAGATAGACCTTTAAGAAATTTAATTAACAAAGAAAAAATAACAAGCGAAACAACTATAGTAATTTACATAGATAATGAAGAAATTTATTGTCACACTGTAAATGGAACATTTAAATTAAGTGAATATTTAACACCAACTTTAGATGAAGTTAAATATAAATTAAATTCTATTATCGGAATGGTAGATTTAAAAGATTTCATAAATAATATAGAAAATAACTTTAAAGTTCAAAAAATAAGAGAAATTTTAGGTCTTAAAACATCTACATTATCAAAAAATATGATTTTTGCAGGTAATGCAGGAACAGGAAAAACTAATGCCGCTAGAGTTACCTATGAATATTTTAATGCTTTAGGATTATTATCAAAAGGAACTTTTAGAGAAGTAAGTAAAGCAGACTTTGTTTCAGAAAATCCAGCAGATACAGCTAGAAGAACTAATGAAATTATAGAATCAGCTATAGGTGGAGTATTATTTATAGATGAAGCATATTCATTATGCGAAAGTAAAGAAGATAAAGTAGGTAGAGAAATAGTTGATGCTTTATTAAAAGGTATTGAAGATAATAGAGATGATTTAATAGTTATACTTGCAGGATATGCTAAGGATATGGAAAACTTCCTTTCAATGAATTCAGGTTTAAAATCAAGATTCCCAAATATAATTAATTTTGAAGATTATACACCAGAAGAAATGTATGAAATAGCTCTTAATATAGCTAAATCAAAGGGATATAAAATTGCTGATGATGTTAAAGATAACTTAATAGACTTATTCTCAAGAAACCAAATTAGAGGTAAAAATGATTTAGGTAATGCTAGATTTGTAAGAAATGTTATTGAAAATGCTATAATGGATGCTTCTAAGAAGTATTTAACAGATAGCAGTAAGAGTATAGATTTATTAGAAAAAGATAACTTTAACTTTAAGACTAATGCAAAGTTTAATCTAGAAGAGGAACTTTCAAAGATTATAGGTTTATCTGAAGTTAAAAAATTAATAAGAAGTCAATATAAACTAGTTGTGGCACAAGAAAAGAGAAGAGCAGCAGGAATAGTTTTAAATATAGAACAAAACTTAAACATGGTATTTGCAGGAAATCCTGGAACAGGAAAAACAAGTATTGCAAGATTAGTTGCAGAAATGTTTAGTAGTATGGGGATGTTAAAAACTGGTCAACTTGTTGAAACAGATAGAAGTAGTTTTGTTTCAGAAGTTCCAGGGGAAACATCTAAAAAGACAGAAATGAAATTCAAAGAAGCTTTAGGTGGAGTATTATTCATAGATGAAGCTTACACACTAGCTACAGATGATTTAGGTAAGGAAGCAATAGAAACGCTACTTAAATTAATAGAAGACTATAGAGGAGAAGTTATAGTTATTCTAGCAGGTTATGAAAAGGATATGGAGCAATTCTTTGATGTTAATATTGGGTTAAGATCAAGATTCCCATTATGGACTATATTTGAAGACTATAAGCCAAAAGAACTTTTTGAAATGGCTTTAAAACTAATTGAAGGAAAAGGATTCGTCTTATCTGATAATGCATATATTGCTTTAGAGAAGAGTTTCATTCAGATATATGAAAATTCTGATTCACAATCAGGAAATGGTAGAATGGTAAGAAACTATGTAGAAAATCTAATTAGAAGTCAAAGTATAAGAATTGCAGAGAATGATATTAGCGTTTATGAAATGAATTTAATCATTTCTAAAGATATAGAAAATGTTAATATGTCAGATTATGATAATAACTTTGATTTAGAAGAACTTCTTAAAAATTATGTTGGAAGAGAAGGAGTAAAAACCTTCTTAAGAAATCAATATAAGCAAATAAAAACAAGAGAAAAAAGAAAGAAGTATGGTTTAGAGTTAGATGGAAACAGACCTATGAACTTAGTATTTACAGGGACAATAGGAACTGGAAAGAGAAAAGCTTTAGAAATACTTTCACAAATGTACTTTAGTTTAGGGATATTAAAGTCAAAAGATTTCATAGAGATAGATAAAGATGAAATAGATGCAGAACTTGAAAGAGGTCGTAGCTTCCATGATATTTTAAACAAATCTGTAGGTAAAATATTATTCATAGATAAAGCTCACAAGTTGTTTAATGCAGAAAATAGTAAAGAAATATTATCTGTATTAATTAAATTTATAGATAAAAACTATAATAAATCAGTAATAATATTATCAGATGAACTAGAAGAATTAAGACCCGTAATATTAAATAATCCATCTGTAAATTATAGATTCACAGAATGGGTAGATTTTGAGGACTATACAATAGAAGAATTAACAGATATGGCTACAATATTATTAAAAGCTAAAAATGTTAAATTTGATATGGGAGCTGAAGAGTTATTAAAAGAAACTATAAGAGAGCTTTCAGAAAATAAATATCTAAGTTTAAAAAATGGTTTAATGATAAAGAATTACTTAGACCAAATAATAAAAACACAAACAATAAGAGTTTATGATAATGCAATTAAGTATGAGAATATGAATTTAATAACTGCTGAAGATATAAAAGAAGCTAAGAAGGAATTTTTAAATAAGCTTACTTTCTAGTAGAAAAAAGTAGTCTCATATTGTAAAAATAGAATATTAATTAATGAATAAAAGAAGTAATTATAAGGTTGATTATAATTACTTCTTTTTATTCATTGTTGATAAATATTTTTAATTTTTTTGAATGATATATAAAAAGATAATAATGACAGATAGTATGGGTATAAGTAAAATATTATTAGTTAAAAAAGGAAGGTAGTGATTTAAATATGGAGAGAAAGTTTATTTTAAATTTAGAGAAGAGAATTAAGAAACAAAGGATAATTGAATCGGAGGATAAAAATGAAAAAAAAATATATTGTAGGGATATTATGCGCAGTAGCTGCATGTTTAATAGGCTGGGGAGGATATGAGGCTTATGCAAGTACAGGAACTAAAAGTCAAAGTAATACATTAGTATTTTCAATTCCCTCAACACCACCAACTATGAATCCAATTTATGCTAATTCAAATAGTTCACTTATGGTAACAGATGCACTTTATGAACCTTTATATACCTTTAATCAAAATGGTTCTATAACATACAATGGTGTTGCTGAAAGTATAACCCCATCAAATGATTACAAAACATATACAGTTAAATTAAAACAAAATCTAAAATGGTCTGATGGTCAACCTTTAACAGCTAAAGATGTAGTATTTACTTTTAATACTATAATGAATCCTAAAAATAATGCATTAATAATGCAAACCTTTATGATTGATGATAAGCCAGTTACATGTAAGGCTGTTAATGATGATACTATAGAGTTTAATTTACCACAGGCATCTTTAGGATTTGAAGCAAATCTATCACAATTATATCCAATACCAGAGCACATTTATAAAAATAGTACAGATATCAAAGACTCTTCAGCTAATAAGAATCCAGTAGGAGATGGACCATATAAATTTGAAAGTGAAGAGGCAGGAACAACTGTAACATTAGTAAGAAATCCATATTTCTACGGAGAAAAAGCAAAGACTGACAAAGTTGTTTTTAGGGTTATAGCAAATAATGAATCAGGCATAGCAGCATTAGAGTCAAATCAATTGTCTGCAGGACTTTTATCAGAAAAACTTTTACAAAATCCAAAAATAAAAGCTAATTATAATATAACTAATTTTGGATCAGGATTAGTTAATAGTATAATATTTAACTTTAAAAATAAAGATTTAGATAATTTAAAGGTAAGAGAAGCTATTTCCTATGCATTAAATAGAACAGCATTAACAGAAGCGGAATATGGAAATAGTAAATATGTAAAACCTGCTTATTCAGTTTTTTCACCAGAAACTCAATATTATACAAATGATGTAACTAAATATGATTATAATTTAGACAAGGCTAAGGAGCTTATGAAGGAATCTGGAGAAAGTAACGTTACATTAAAACTTATTTATGCTTCAGGATTTGAATGGGCAAAAAATCAAGCTGTATTAATACAACAAGAACTTGGAAAAATAGGAATAAAGGTTGAATTGCAACCAGTAGCACTTAATGCTTTCTTCCAAGAAATATTTACTCCTAATAATAATAAGTATGACATGGCCATAAATGAATATAACATGGGAACAACACCAGATGGTTATTCAATAATGTTTACAACTGGAGGAGCTAATAATTCAGCTAATTTTAATAATGCCCAAATTGATAAATTGTTCAAGGAAGCTTCAGAATCAACAAATTCTAATGAAAGAGCAGAATTATATAAAGAAATACAACAAGAATTATCTAAAGATATACCACTTTACACAATAAATTATCCTGAAACTATTTTAGGTGTTTCTAATAAATTAGGTGGTGTTAAGGAGGCTATTCCAACACCAATATCATTATTTAGTAACTTAGGAGCGTTGTATTATAAAAATTAGAATTTAAATAAAGGTAAAAAATCATAGTTGTTAAATTATAAAAATAAAGGATAAAAAGAGGGAATAAAGATGAACAAAGGAAAAATAATAGGGATAATCATTGCAGCAGTAGTTATTATTGGAGGTATAAGTGCAGCAACAGTACATGCTGAAAGTAAAGGTGGAAGTAATCAACAGAATAATCAATTAGTAGTGGCATTGCCTTCAGCACCATTAACAATGAATCCAATGTATGCTAATATAAGAAGTTCTCAGGCAGTGAGTAATACACTTTATGAAAATTTATTTAATATAAGTAATAATGGAACTATAGAGTATAATGGACTAGCAAAAAGCTTAACACATTCAGCAGATTGTAAAACTTATACCTTAACTTTAAAACCAAATTTGAAGTGGTCTGACGGAAAACCACTTACAGCAAGTGATGTGGTATTTACATTTAACCAAATAATGAATACAAAACAAAATGCTTTAGACACTCAATCATTTATTATTGATAATAAACCAGTGACTTGTAAAGAGATAAATAGTACTACAGTACAATTTAATCTTCCAGCTCCAACTTTAGGATTTAAATATGACTTAATATCTTTAATTCCTATACCAGAACATATTTATAAGGGCGTTCAGGATATACAAACAGACAAGGCGAATAATGACCCAGTAGGTGATGGTCCTTATAAGTTTGTTAGTGAGGTTAAGGGGTCATTAATTAAATTAACAAGAAATCCATATTTTGAAGGCACTCCAGCTAAAATTGAAAATCTTGATTTTAGAATAATACCAGATAATACAGCTAATATAGCTGCATTAAAGAGTGGGCAAGTTGATATTTCTTTAGTAGCACCTAATGAAATTTCAGAATTAAAAAATGATTTTAATTTCCAAACTTTTGCTTCTGGATTAGTTAATCATATAACATTTAATTTAAATGTTCCTGTACTAAAAAATATTAAGGTAAGAGAAGCAATAGCATATGCATTAAATAGAAGTGATTTAATAACAGCATCAGCAACAAGTACTAAATATGCTGAACCTGCTTATTCAACTTTTGCTCCACAAGCAGAGGATTATACCTCTGATGTAACAAAATATGATCAAAATATAGATAAAGCAAAAGAACTTCTAAAAGAATCAGGAGAAAAGAATATTACATTAAAGCTTGCTTATGGAACAGGTGTACAAGGTATGAAGGAAGAAGCAGAAGTTATTCAACAAGAATTAGAAAAAATAGGTATTAAAGTTGAAATAATGCCTATGAATACTAATGCATTCTACACAGATTTACTTTCAAAAACTAGTCAAACTTTTGATTTAGGATTAAATAGATATAATATGGGAAATGATCCAGATTCCTATGCACAAGAATTTGTTACTGGACAAGCTGATAACTGCTCAAAAATATCTAATAAAGAAATAGATCAATTATTTGCAAAAGCACAAACAATGACAAATGAAGCAGATAGAGCCCAAATATTTAAAGAAATTCAACAAAAAATATCAGAACAATTACCTATATACACAATAAGTTATCCAGATACAGTAATAGCTACTAGAAAAGGAATAGAAGGAATTAAAGAAGCTCAATTAGCTCCAATGATTATGTTTAATAATTTTGGTGAATTGTACTATAAAAACAAATAATTAAACAAAAAATTAAGGGGGAGTTAGTAAATAGCATTTTTTATTTTATTAACTTTCCTCTTATTTTAGTTAGGAGAAACAATGGGAAATTTAATTATAAAAAGAATTCTTCAGGCTATTCCTATGTTATTTATTGTTTCTATAGTGTGTTATTTCATAATGAAAGTAGCTCCAGGAAACCCTATACAAATGTATATGAATCCTCATATGAACTATAAACAAGTAGAAATAATAAGGAGAAATTTAGGATTAGATAGACCTATAATAATTCAATATTTTTGTTGGTTAAAGGAAGTGTTGCATGGTAACTTTGGGAATTCATTAATATCATTTACACCAGTTTCACAGGAGATACTTGAAAGATTAGTTCCAACTATAATACTAAGTGGTGTGTCTATGGTAGCAACATTTATTTTAGGAATATTCTTAGGTGTTGTTGGAGGAATCCATAGAAATGATTATATAGGAAGAATAATAGATATATTTTCAAATATAAGCATAGCCATGCCATCTTTTTTATTGGCCTTAATACTTATAATTGTTTTTACTGTAGAACTAAATTTATTGCCAAGTATAGGAATGTATGGAATAGGAGATAAAACTATAGGAAGCTTAATGGTACATCTTATAATGCCTGTTACAGCAGTGGTATTAACTGATGTTGGAGGAATAATTCAGTATATTAAAAATTCTATAGAAATTGAGGCAGACAAGGATTATGTAAGAACTGCTCTTGGTAAAGGTCTGAGCAAAGAGAAAGTTTTTTATGGGCATATATTAAAAAATAGTATTTTACCAGTTGTAACTCTAGTAGGGCTCTCTTTACCTAATATTGTTATGGGATCTGTAGTTATAGAACAAATTTTTGGATGGCCAGGGGTAGGTAGAATGGCTTATAATGCTGTTACGTCTTTTGATTATCCCACAATAATGGCAACAACTTTATTAGCATCTGTACTTTTGATTATAGGAAACCTAATTTCAGATATATTATATATAGTTATAGACCCTAGAGTTAAGGGGGGATTGAAATGATTAGAAGCATATGGAATAGCATAAAAGAAGATAAGATTGCTTTAACTAGTTTTATATTTTTAATAGTTATTTCTTTAAGTGCTATATTTGCATTTTTATCTCCATATAAACCTAATGATATAAATCTTAGCAATTCATTTCAAAGTCCAAGCTTTACTCATTGGTTTGGTACTGATTCTTTAGGGAGAGATTATTTTACAAGAATATTGTTTGGGGGAAGAGCAACATTAATGGTTGGATTTTCAGTTATGATATTATCTACTGCTATAGGGACTATGGTAGGAGCAGTAAGTGGCTATATTGGAGGAATTGTTGATAATATTTTAATGAGATTTTTAGAGATATTTATGAGCATACCAACATTTTTTATTTTACTGATTTTAAGTGTAATAATAAAATCAAGTTTAACGGAAATTATTGTTGTTATATCAGTGTTCTCATGGATGGGAACAGCAAGGGTTATTAGGGGAGAGGTCTTAACTTTGAGAGAAATAGATTATGTAAAATGTGCAGAATCACAAGGGATTAGTAGTAGTAGAATAATAGTAAGTCACATTATACCTAATATAGGACAAATAGTGGTAGTATCATCAACTATGAATGCAGCTAATGCAATACTTATGGAAGCTATGCTTAGCTTTTTAGGATTAGGACTTAAACCTCCAACTGCTTCTTGGGGGAGTATGTTGAATTCAGCGGAACAATATATGACTACAAATCCATACTTAATAATTTTTCCAAGTATTTTTATAATTTTAGTTGTTTTAAGCTTTAATTGTATAGGTAGAGCAGTTCAAAAAGGCTTTGGGAAAAGTTAATGGAGGGATAGTATGAGTATAGTTGAATATAAAAATTTAAGTGTTTCATTTAATAATAGTGGCTATAATATTAATGCTGTAAATAATGTTAGTTTTTCTTTAGAGGAAGGGAAAATACTAGGTATTGTTGGGGAATCAGGATGTGGAAAATCTGTAACAGCTATGTCTTTAATGAGACTTATAAATGAACCACAGGGAAAAATAAATAATGGAGAAATACTTTTTAATGGCTTAGATATAGTTAAGTTAAGTGAGAAAGATATGACAAAAATAAGAGGAAAGGAAATTGCTGCAATTTATCAAGATCCTCTTACAGCATTAAACCCTGTTTATACTATAGGGAAGCAAATGGTTGAAGCTATAATGACACATAAAAGTATAAGCAAGATAGAAGGAAAGAACATAGCGATAAATATGTTAAAAGATGTTGGTATCTATAGAGCAGAAGCTATTTATAATTCTTATCCTAATGAATTATCAGGAGGAATGAGACAAAGGGTATTAATAGCTATGGCTTTATGTTCAACTCCTAAAATTCTTATAGCTGATGAACCCACTACTGCTTTAGATGTTACTATTCAAGCTCAAATTTTAGAATTGTTAAAGAACATAAGAGAAAAATATAATATGTCTATTATTATGATAACTCATGATTTAGGAATAGTTGCAGAACTTTGTGATAAAGTTGTAGTTATGTATGCAGGACAAATTGTTGAAGAGGCTGATATTTTTGAGTTATTTGATAATCCATTACATCCTTATACGAAAGCATTAATGAATTCAAGACCCAATATTGATTTAGAGTTTGAAGGAATTAAGAGGCTTCCTATAATAAAAGGACAAGTTCCTAGTAAAATTGATGAATTAAAAAATTGTTATTTTTTAGATAGGTGTGATCAATGTGAAGATACATGCAGAAAGTTAAGTATACCAAAACTTAAAGATATCAATAGGAATCACAGAGTGTCATGCCATTTAATTAAGTAAGGAGTTTACTTATGAATGAAGAAAATATTCTAGAGGTAAAAAGTTTAATTAAGTATTTTCCTGCTGAAAAGAAACTTTTTAGGAAAACTAAAAAATTTATAAAGGCTGTAGATAATATTACTTTTACCTTAAAAAAAGGAGAGAGCTTAGCTATTGTTGGTGAGTCTGGATGCGGAAAAACAACATTAGCTAAAACTATAATCGGATTAATCAATAAAAATAGTGGAGAAGTAAAAATTAATAATAAAAATATATTTGAGGTAAGTAAAAAAGAGAGACAAGAAATAAGAACAGAAGTACAAATGATTTTTCAAGATCCATATAGTTCTTTAAATCCTATGAAAAGAGTAAAGGATATAATAGGAGAGGCTATGCTTTATCACAATATAGCTAATAAGGAGAATTTAGAGGAAAAGGTTGTAGAGGTAATGGAACTTTGTGGATTACCTAAAGAATATATAGACAGATATCCTAGGGAGTTTTCAGGAGGACAGAGACAGAGGATAGGAATTGCTCGAGCAATTGCATTAAAACCTAAAGTCATAATTGCTGATGAGCCAGTATCAGCTTTGGACGTGTCAATGCAAGCTCAAATAATTAATCTTATGATAGAGTTGCAAGAGAAGATTGGAATGTCCTACTTATTTATATCCCATGATTTAGCTTTGGTTAAATATATTGCAAATAGAGTAGCAGTAATGTATTTAGGCAGTATAGTTGAAATTGGTGATAAAAACCTTATTTATAAGAATACTAAGCATCCATATACAATTGCATTAATGGAATCAGTTCCTATAATGCATCCAAGAGATAGAAGAAAAAAAGAAGTGGTTAAGGGAGAGGCTTCCATAAAATCAGAAGGTCAAAAAGGATGTAAGTTTAGTGAAAGGTGTAAGTATTCTAAGGAGATATGTAAGGAAAAAGAACCAATATTGAGAGAAGTTGAAAAAAAACATTTTGTTGCATGTCATATGTATTAGATAAAGATAGATAAGTTTAGAGAGTTTTTCATAATGAGAAATATTTAAACTTATCTTTTTTTTTGCCTATTTTCTGCTAACGTTAAAATAATTTTATTGAAAGAAACTGTAAAAAGTTAATTCATTATTAAGAATTTTTGAACTGTGAAATGAGTATATATGAGGGACAAGTGTTTTTTTGCCGTGGAAAAAGAATAGATTCATATCAAATAATTGGGAAAATAATTATCAAATTGTTAATAATATATCCTATTTACAAATTATATATTTAGAATATATAATTTATATTAACATATAGGTAATTACAAATTTTTCATTAATTTAATAAAAATGAAATTTTATTAATTACATATTGCGTAATGCTTAAGTGAATTAAATATTTTTACAAGTTTATATTTATTTTTCTTTATGCATTTTTAATTAAGGGGGGTTAGAAATGTTTAAGTATGTATGTAAAAGAATTTTAACAAGTATAATTACAATATTTGCAGTTGTAACTATTACATTTTTCTTAATTAGGTTAATGCCGGGTGGACCTTTTGATGGGGAAAAGATAACACCTGAAATTAAAGCAAATTTAGATGCTAAATATGGTCTTGATAAGCCTTTAGGTGAACAGTACAAGATGTATATGGGGAATTTAGCAAAAGGAGATATGGGAGAATCAATGTTATTCCCAGGAAGAATGGTAAATGATACTATTAAGTATTCTTTTCCAGCATCAGCAAAGTTAGGGATAGTTACAGTATTAGTATCCTTAGTAATAGGAGTGCTATTAGGAATATTAGCAGCATTGAAGGAAGGAAGATGGCCAGATAAACTATGTATGTTTATAGCTACCTTAGGTGTAACTATACCAAGTTTTGTTATAGGAACATTATTAATATATATTTTCGCTTTAAAATTAAATCTATTACCAGCAACAGGTTTTTATGGAGCAGAGTATTATGTAATGCCAGTTATAGCTCTTGCAGGAAGTTCATTAGCATTTATAACAAGATTAACAAGAAGTAGACTTACGGATGTTATGAAATCTGACTATATAAGAACTGCAAAGGCAAAAGGCTTAAGTGGTAGAACTGTTATTATAAAACATGCTTTAAGAAATTCATTAATTCCAATAATAACTTATTTAGGACCTTTAGTAGCTTCTATTTTAACAGGGAGTTTTGTAGTTGAAACAATTTTTGCTATACCAGGAATTGGAAATGAGTTTGTTTTATCTGTTGGAAACAGAGATTATACTTTACTTTTAGGAGTAACAGTTTTTTACTGTACTTTAGTTATAGTATGTAATTTAATAGTTGATATACTTTATGGACTTGTTGATCCAAGAATTAAATTAGAAGGATAAAAAGGGGTGAATTTTTATGAATGATATAAAATTAAGTAAATTGGATTTAGATAAATTAGATGAAGATTTATTCACACCTTTAGATAGCTCAGAAAAGAATTTAAATGTTAATGTAAGACCTAGTGTTGGGTATTGGAAAGATGCTTGGAGAAGACTTAAATCAAATAAGGTAGCTTTAATATCATTAATAATAATAATTTTATTTATTTTAGGTTCTATTTTAGTTCCATCACTTTCAAAGTTTAGCTATGAACAAAATAATCTAGAGCTTGCAAATATGAAATCTTCAGCTGAACATTGGTTTGGAACAGACCAATTAGGAAGAGATATTTTTGTAAGAGCATTTTATGGAGCTAGATATTCTCTTATTATAGGTTTTGCTGCTGCATTTATAAACTTGATTATAGGAATTATCTATGGTGGAATATCAGGCTTTGTTGGAGGAAAAGTAGATAATTTTATGATGAGAATTGTAGATGTATTATACTCAATTCCATTAACAATTTACGTAATTATATTTATGGCAGCATTTAATCAACCGGGAAGTGGAAAAAGTGGTTTATCAACAATTGTATTAGCACTTTGTATATCTTATTGGATTAATATGGCGAGAATAGTAAGAGGAGAAGTTTTACAATTAAAACAACAGGAATTTGTATTAGCAGCAAGAGCACTTGGAGCTTCTGGAAGTAGAATTTTATTTAGACATTTGATTCCTAACTGTATAGGTTCAATTATTGTAACCATGACTCTTTTAATACCACAAGCTATATTTACAGAAGCATTTTTAAGTTTTATTGGTCTTGGAATAAATCCACCTTTAGCATCACTTGGAACTTTAGCTAATGATGCACAAAAGGTTCTTACAGTTTATCCATATCAGCTTTTATTTCCAGCATTAATGATATGTTTAATAATCTTAGCATTTAATTTATTTGGTGATGGATTAAGTGAAGCTTTAGATCCTAAGAATAAAAAGTAGGGAGGGAGTTTAGATGGAAAAATTATTAGAAGTAAAAGAATTAGAAACTTCCTTTAAAACTCATGTGGGAGAAGTTAAATCAGTAAGAGGAGTTAGTTTTGATTTAGATAAAGGTGAAGCTATAGGTATTGTTGGAGAATCAGGATGTGGGAAATCAGTAACAATGATGTCTGTAATGAGACTTTTAGCTAATAACGGAATAATAAAAGCTGGTGAAGTGATTTTTGAAGGAAGAGATATTTCAAAGGTGCCAGAGAAGGAAATGGAGAAAATCAGAGGAAATGATATATCTATGATATTCCAAGATCCTATGACTTCTTTAAATCCAGTTTTAAAAATAGGGGATCAATTAACAGAACATTTAATAAAACATAAAAAAATTAGTAAAAAGGAAGCTTTAGAAAAAGCTATAAAAATGTTAGAGCTAGTGGGAATACCTAGTCCAGAAAAAAGGATAAAGCAGTATCCACATGAATTTTCAGGTGGAATGAGGCAGAGAGTTATGATAGCTATGAGTCTTATGTGTGATCCTAAGTTAATTATAGCTGATGAGCCAACTACTGCTTTAGATGTTACTATACAAGCACAAATATTAGATATAATGAAAGATTTAAAAAATAAATTAAATACTTCAATTATATTAATAACACATGATTTAGGTGTGGTAGCAGACCTTTGTACAAGAATTAATGTTATGTATGGAGGAAAAATAATAGAAAAGGGTTCAGTGGAAGATATTTTTTATAATGCTAAACATCCTTATACTTGGGGGCTTTTAAAAAGTGTTCCTAATCCACAAAGTGAAGTAAAAGAAAAATTAATACCTATAGAGGGACAACCTCCAGATTTATTAAAACCACCAGTAGGATGTCCATTTACAGATAGATGTGATTATGCAATGAAAATTTGTAAAGAAAAAATGCCACCATATTTTATAAGTGATAATCAATATACTGCTTGTTGGTTGTGTCATGAAAATGCACCAAAGGTAGAATCACCTATAAGGAGGGAAGTAAATGAATAATGAAGAGGTAATTTTAGAAGTAAAAAATCTATGCAAATACTTCCCTGTAAAGAAAGGAGCATTTGCAAAAAAAAGTTATGTTAAGGCAGTGGATAATGTGTCTTTCAAAATTAACAAAGGGGAAACCTTAGGACTTGTAGGGGAATCAGGTTGCGGAAAGACTACATTAGGTAGAACAGCATTAAAACTTTATGAGCCAACAGAGGGAGTAATAAATTTTAAGGGCAAAGATATAACAAAATTCTCTAATAAGGAAATGGTGTCCTTAAGAAGAAATATGCAAATGATATTTCAAGACCCTTACGCATCTCTTGATCCTAGAATGACTGTTGGAGATATAATTGGGGAAGCAATAGATATTCATAAATTGTATGTAGGAAAAGAGAGAGAAGAAAAAATCAAAGAAATATTAGGGCGAGTTGGTTTAAGTGGAGACCATATTAATAGATATGCTCATGAATTTTCAGGTGGACAAAGACAGAGAATTGGAATAGCAAGAGCACTTGTATTAAAACCAGACCTTATAGTTTGTGATGAACCTATATCTGCTTTAGATGTATCTATTCAAGCACAAATAATTAATATGATGGAAGAGCTTCAAGAAGAATTTGGACTAACTTACTTATTTATAGCTCATGACCTTTGTATGGTTAAGCATATTTCAACACATATTGGAGTTATGTATCTAGGAAAAATGGTTGAGAAAGGACCAAGTGATGATGTTTATTCAAAGCCAAAACATCCATATACTCAAGCTCTTTTATCAGCAGTTCCAATTCCAGATCCAATAGTGGCTAAGTCAAATCAAAGAATAATATTAGAAGGAGATATTCCTTC
Source organism: Clostridium massiliamazoniense (assembly GCF_001403635.1). GTDB lineage: Bacteria > Bacillota > Clostridia > Clostridiales > Clostridiaceae > Sarcina > Sarcina massiliamazoniense. The sequence goes on along the minus strand of NZ_LN879468.1, from coordinate 1,487,910 downwards.
GCCAATAGATCCACCAGCAGGATGTAGATTCTGTGGAAGGTGTAAATATGCTATGGATATATGTAAAAGTAAAGAACCAGAGTTGAAAGAGGTTGAAAAGGGACATTTAGTAGCTTGTCATTTATTTGATTAAACATTAGTTGCGTTATTAAACTTGTAAAACAAGTTTCAATATAAACTGAGACTTAATTCACATAGAATTTTGATTCTAGCTGAATTTTAGTTGAAGTTATCTAGAAGCATGAGGCTGTTTATCTCCTACTTACAAAAGATAGGAGTATTACAACATCTAGCTATCAGATAAAAATTAAGAAGGGGGCAAGAAATATATGGGTAAAATTAAAAGTTTATGTGCTGTTGCTTTAACAGTTGTACTTAGTGCATCACTATTTGTAGGTTGTGGTGGAGAAAAGTCAGCATCAGGAGGAGCAGCAGAGGGGAAAAAATTAATTTATAATTTAGGGGAGGATCCAAAAACTATAGATCCAGCTCTAAATGCATCAGTTGGAGGTTCAACAATTTTAGTAAATGCTTTTGAGGGATTAATGAGAGTTGATGAAAATGATAAGGCTATTCCGGGGGTTGCAAAGGAATATAAAATATCAGAAGATAAGTTGACTTATACTTTCACTCTAAGAGATGATGCTAAATGGTCAGATGGAAAACCTGTAACAGCAGGAGATTTTGAATATGCTTGGAAGAGAGCTTTAGATCCTAAAAATGGGGCAGAGTATGCATATCAATTATATTATATTAAGGGAGCTGAAGAATATAATACAAAGGGTGGAAAAGTAGAAGATATTGCTATAAAGACTATCAATGATAAGACTTTAGAAGTAACTTTAGTGAGTCCAACACCATATTTTATAGAGTTGATGGCATTTCCTTGTTACTTCCCAGTTAGAAAAGATGTAGTTGAAAAAGACTCTAATTGGACAACTAAGGTAGATAGTTATATTTCAAATGGGCCATTTAAATTAAGTGAGTGGAGAGCTAAAGATGCATTTGTATTTACAAAAAATGAAAACTATTGGAATAAGGATTCGGTTAAACTAGATACTTTAGAAATGAGAATGATAAGAGATGTTAATTCAGCTTATTCTGCTTTTGAATCAGGTCAAATAGATATGGTTGATTCAATTCCACCAGCTAAAATTGAGAGTGCGGTTCAAAGTGGGGTTGGTACAATTTATCCTCAAATAGGTAATTATTTTTATTGTGTAAATGTAAGTGGTAATGATATGAGTCCAGAGGTTTTAAGAAATCCTAAAGTTATTCAAGCTTTAAATTTAGCTGTAGATAGAGATACATTAATTAAAAATGTAACTAAAGGAGGACAAAAACCAGCTACATCATTTGTTCCATCTAGTATTAAAGGAGCAGATGGAAATAAGTTTAGTTCAAAAGAATTCTTCCCATCGAAGGGAGATAAAGAGCAAGCTAAAAAATTATTAGAAGAAGCTGGATACCCAGGAGGAAAAGGAATTCCAACTTTAACTTTAACTTATAATACAGAAGGAAATCATGGAGATATAGCTCAAGCTGTTCAAGCTATGTGGAAAGAAATTGGTGTAAATGTTGAATTACAAAATCAAGAGTGGAAAGTGTTCCAAAAAACTAGAACTGATTTAAAATACAATATTGCAAGACATGGATGGGTTGGAGATTATGTTGATCCTATGACATTCCTTGATATGTGGTTAAGTAATTCAGGTAATAATAAGGCAGGTTATAAAAATCCTGAGTATGATAAGTTAATTGAAGCTGCTAGAATAGAAACAGATAATGCTAAGAGAGATGAGTATTTAAAGAAAGCAGAAGAGATCTTATTAACTGATATGCCTATTATACCTATATATGAGTATACTCAACCAAAAGCTATGAAGAAGAATATTAAAGGTATAAGAGTTTCTCAATTAGGACAAGTATATTTTAATCAAGCAACTATAGAATAATTAAATATTAAAATTATGTAATTATGGTTTAAAGTAAACTACAGTAAAGATAAAACTCCTTTGCTGTAGTTTTTATTTTAATAAATATTTAGAAAGTTAAAATTTTTTTCATAATGATATAATATTCGGTAATAATACATGGAAGAGGAGAATATCATATTAATATGTAATTAATTTGTATAGATTTCAACCCTAGAAAGGTTGTTAATAAATAATAATACATGATAAAATAAATATAAAAATGAAAAGAAATGTGGAGGGAAAAGTGATGGCAGAAAATTTAACTTTTGACTTAACAAAAGCAGCAAGCTTTATAAATGAACAAGAAATTATCAATATGAAGGAAGTTGTAGAAACTGCACATAAAAAATTGCATGAAGGCACAGGGGCTGGAAACGATTTTTTAGGTTGGGTTAACTTACCTGAAGATTATGATAAAGCAGAATTTGCAAGAATAAAAGAAGCTGCATCTAGAATTCAACTTAACTCACAAATATTAATAGTTATAGGAATAGGTGGTTCATACTTAGGAGCAAGAGCTGCTATAGAAATGTTAAGCAGTAATTTCCATAATTCAATATGTCAAAAACATAGAAAAGGACCTAAAATATTCTATATTGGAAATAACATAAGTTCAACATATATGCATGATTTATTACAAGCTATAGAAGGAAAAGATATAAGCTTAAACGTAATATCAAAATCAGGTACTACAACTGAGCCAGCAATAGCTTTTAGAATATTAAAAGATTACATGGAAAAGAAATATGGAAAAGAAGAAGCTAGACAAAGAATTTTTGCTACAACAGATGCTAAAAAAGGTGCTTTAAAAGGTCTTGCTGAACAAGAAGGTTACGAAACTTTTGTTATTCCAGATAGCGTAGGAGGAAGATTCTCAGTATTAACAGCAGTTGGTTTACTTCCAATAGCAGCAGCTGGAATTGATATTGATGAAATGATGGCTGGTGCTAATGCAGGAAGAGTTGAATACTCAAATCCAAATATAGAAGAAAATCCTTGTTATCAATATGCAGCAGCAAGAAATGCATTATATAATAAAGGAAAATCAATAGAAATATTAGTAAACTACGAACCAAACTTACATTACTTTGGTGAATGGTGGAAACAATTATACGGAGAGTCAGAAGGAAAAGACAACAAGGGCTTATTCCCAGCAGCAGTTGACTTTTCAACAGATCTTCACTCAATGGGTCAATATATCCAACAAGGTAGAAGAGATTTAATAGAAACTGTTATAAAAGTAGAAAAACCAAGATATGAAGTTAATATAGAAGCCACAGAAGATAATGCAGATGGATTAAACTTCTTAGCAGGAAAAACAATGGACTTTGTAAATAAAAAAGCATTTGAAGGAACATTATTAGCTCATAATGATGGAGGAGTACCAAATTTAGTAGTATCAGTGCCAGAATTAACTCCATTCTATTTTGGGAAATTAGCTTACTTCTTTGAAAAAGCTTGCGGAATAAGTGGATATATCTTAGGAGTAAATCCATTTGACCAACCAGGTGTAGAAGCATACAAAAAGAACATGTTCGCATTACTTGGAAAACCAGGATACGAAGATTTAAAAGCTGATTTAGAAAAGAGATTATAATATTTTTTAATGACTAATAAAGGAGAGGGTGTATCAAATTATAGATACATCCTCTCTGTTATTGTTTAAAATAAAGAGTTTTAGTACCAGTTTAGTGGTCACAGTATTATAGCTATTTTAGTAGGAGTCTATAAAAGGAATATAAATCAAGGTGCTCATTTGATGTGGCTCCTTTTTTTTGGACAATTTTGCTATAATATTTAAGGTAGGTAAGATTTAATAGAACTTATTAAGTGAATAATATAATGAATCTAAGGTGAAAATAAGTTGTAATTAAATATACTAATTAAGGTGAAAAGAGGTTTTTTCATGAGAGTTATTGTTGATGGAGATGGATGTGCTGGTCTTAAGTTTGTTGAAAAGGCTTGTAAGGAGTTGGATGTTGAGTTAATAGTTTATTCTACTATTGACCATAATATTTCTCTTGATTACGGAATTAAAAAAGTTGTAGATGCTGGATTTCAATCTGTTGACATGTATGTTATGAATGAAACCAAAGCAGGAGATATTATTGTTACTCAGGATTTTGGTGTTGCAGCCATGGTTTTAGGGAAAAAGGCTTATGCCATTAGTCCAAAAGGAATGATTTATAGTAATGACAATATTGAAAGACTTTTATTTGAAAGACATTTAGCTCAGAAGGCAAGAAGAGCTGGTCATAGAGGCAAGGGACCTAGTAAAAGAACTATGGAAGATAATTTAAATCTTTATAATGGAATTAAGAATTTAATTAAAAAAGAGAAAACTCAAATGTAGGATGAGTTTTCTCTTTGTAATGGTTTGATTATATGGATATAATAAAATTAGGAGATTTATGGTGTTATTTTCTTCTTTTTGTTCTAAATAAAAGGAAGAAAGTTTGGCTCTTACAGAACTTAATTTAAAGTACTATTAACACCATTAATAGTATGAGTAAAAATTTTTAAATTATTCATGGAATAAAAATGTTTTCTTAAGAAAGTTTTTTTATTTAAGAATAAGGCTATAGTAAATTTTTTATTAAGCTAGATATATGATTTTGAAATTTGTTTACATAATATGGTAGAAGTTGTATAATTTTAGTATATATACAATTGGGGGTTGGGGTCATTTATGGAGGAGCTATGTTTAGAGGTCGAAGGCAAAGAAATTGAATTTGCTAAGAGAGCTTATAAAATAAAAGTTATAAACAATGTTGATTGCAGTTTAAAATATAAAATACTTATAGGAAGAGAGGGTATATGGACTGTATTAGAGGATAAATTTAGCAATAAAGATGAGTTTACTTGGGTTCCTAAAAGGTCAGGAAATTATCATATAATGGCCCAAGGTAAGAAAGAAGATTCTTTAAAGTCCTTTGATTACACGGTTCTAAAAAGTATGACAGTTGGTTTAAATGAAGAAAGTTTAATTAAAGAATTAAACATGAACAAAGATATTTTTGATATTGGCGATAAAATTGAATTAATAGTAGATAGTCTTAAAGAACCAGTGATGTTTAGATATTATATAAGTTCTAAAGATGGTTGGAGATTAATAAAGGACTATACTACTGATAATAAATTAATCTTTACAGCTAGTGAGAGTGGTAACTTTGCTATATTAGTTGAATGTAAAGAGCCTGATTCAATAGATAATTTTGATGACTTTCAGACTATAGAGTTTTCAATTAATAATACTGTTAATGTTGAAATAGCTGATTTTCAATGTTTAGCTAAGGAGCTTTTAGTAGGAGAAGAATTAATCTTTAAGGTTAACGCAACTTTTGAAGATGATAGAACAGGTCTTTATAAATTTATAAAAGTTAATCCAGATGGAAGTGTGGTTTGTGTACAAGACTATTCTTCAAGAAATATGGTTAGCTTTAGAGAAGAGAATAAAGGTGAATATAAATTATTCTGTTACATAAGAGATATGTATTCATCAAGAGAATATGATGATAGAGCAAGAATGGTTTACAGTATAAAGCCTTATAGAGAGTTAGAGCTTGAAAATTTTACAGCGGATTTAGGTTCACCTCAAGTGTGTGGAGAAGATATTTGCTTAGAAGCTATTGTTTCAGGGGGAGCAGATTTAAGATATAGATATGTAATAGAAGGACCTCATAGTGAAGATTCAGGATATATAAGAAGTAACACATTTATATGGAATAGCAAGGCTGAGGGAGAGTATAAAATAACCTTAATGGTTAAAGATGAAAGCTATGAAGGTGACTATGAATTAAAGAGTTCTATAAATTACACCATTGAACAGGTTAAAATAAAACCTGTAAGAATAACAGATATTATTCTTAATAAAAACAATAATATTTTAATAAATGAAAATGTAAAAATAAATGTACAAGTTGATGGTGGAACTGCTATAAAATATGCTTTTATAGTGAGAAAAAGAGGCATAGTATTTAAGAGGGAAGACTATAAGGATAGTAATTTCTTTGATTTTACTCCTGATACAGCTGGAAATTATGAAGTTGAAATTATGGTTAAGGATAAATATTCTGATAAAGATTATGATGTTCATAGTGTTTTTCATGTAGCTGTAAAAAAATATGTAGAGGGTAAAATTGATCATATATTAGTTCCTGCTAAGGAATATTTCTTAGTTGGTGATTCAGTAGAAATAGAGGCTGTTGTTCAAAATACCAATGATACTGTTATAAAATACGTAACAACTATAAATGGACAAGTTGTTGAAGAAACAGACTTTATACAAGGAAAAAGAATAATAGTGGAACCAAAGTGTCCAGGAAAATATGTAATAGATCTTTATGTTAAAAATAAGCAATGTGATAAAGATTATGATAGTAAGAGAGAGGTTAAATTCTTTGTTAATGATGCACCTCCAGTAACTAATACTGTAATAACAACTACAAAATCTACAGTTAGAGTTAATGAAGAAATAAGTTTTTCTGTAACTAGTGATGGTGGAAAAAACATTTGTTATGAATTCTATATTATGAAAAATGGAGTTTGGACATTAATGCAAAGATATAGTAGAAAAAAATATTATGTGTTCAGACCTTATTTGCCAGGTGAATATAGAGTATTAGTTCTTGCTAAGAGTCATTATAAGAAGAGAGCTTATGAGGACTATGATAATTTTGAATTCTTTGTAGAAGAATAAAATTTTTTATTGGTATTAAAGAAATAGATATAGTGCTGTATTGAGTTTAATTAATAATTAGAGGTTGCAATAATTTTATAATTATTTAAAGGATGAGGTATAGCACTATAATTATATTTTTAAAATAAATTTAAGACAACAAAGTGTTAGGGGGAATTTTAGTGTCTTTAGACAAAATAGGAAGTGAACAATTTGTAGCATTAATGATGCTAAATCAAATGAAAAGTGAGAGCTCAGAGAGCAATTCTGGAACTTTTGATATAGTAATGCATTCAGTTTTAAAATCAATAAGTAATAATGAATCAAGTACTGGAGAAGTAACAGAAAATAAGGGGGGATGTTGCTCTTGTTCTTGTGATAAGGAAGAAAAAACATCAAACATAGTTACTGAAAATTTAAATTTTAAACCAATACATAATAATATTACAACTGAAAAAGTTGAAGAAACATCAAAGTTATCTACAAAGGAAAGAATAGAAAGAGCTATTAATAAGGCATCAAAGGATTATGGTGTAGATACAAAACTTATAAAAGCTATTATAAAAGCTGAATCTAATTTTAATCCTAATGTTAGGTCATCAGCAGGAGCAATGGGACTTATGCAATTAATGCCTGAAAATGTTAAGGCTTATGGTGTAAAGGACCCATATAACATAGAGGAAAATATAGATGCTGGAACAAGGCATATTAGGGATTACATAAAAATGTTTGATGGAAATATAGAAATGGGATTAATGGCTTATAATGCTGGACCTGGAACCATGGCAAGAAGAGGTGTTAAATCTCCTAGTGATTTATACAAGTTACCAAAGGAAACTCAAAATTATGTTCCTAAGGTACTTAAGTATTATAGAGAAGGTGTGAAAATTTAATTTTATTCTAAATATATTTTTTCATCTGCCGAGATAGCTATATAGGTACAAAATGCTGTGACCATTGAACTAGTACTAGAAGCTCTTTATTTTTGAACAATAGTTTCGTTAAAAAATTTCCATTGTTTGAACAAAGTGAGTTTGGAAATTTTAGAAACTGTTGTAGAAAAAATATTAGAGCTTCTTTACGTAGGTGAGTGGTCACAAATGGTGAACCTATATAGCTAGATAAAAGGCAGAGATGATATATCTGTAATTTGATATATTCTCTTATTTTGTTTTGGAATTTATTATGTTTTTGTTATAATGAAATATATCAAATTTGAGAGCCTTTATAGTTGTTCAATAATTAATTTAAAAACAGGAGGATATTATGGAAAGATTAGATAAGATTCTTTCTAATTTAGGATACGGAACTAGAAAAGAAATAAAAAAGATAGTTAAAAACGGAATGGTCACTGTTAATGGAAAGATTGTTAAGGATAGTGGTGTTCAAGTTGATCCAGAGGAAGATGAAATTATTTGTGCTGGTGAAGAAGTTATTTATAGAGAATTTATATATTTAATAATGAACAAACCAGCAGGAGTAATATCAGCTACTTTTGATAATAAGGATGAAACAGTGGTAGATTTACTTTATCCAGAACATCAAGTTTTCGAACCTTTTCCTGTGGGAAGATTAGATAAAGATACAGTTGGATTATTACTTTTAACAAACGATGGTGACTTAAATCATAAGTTAATATCACCTAAATATCATGTTGATAAGGTTTATTATGCAGAAATAAATGCTCCTGTAACAGAAGCTGATGTTAAAGCTTTTGCAAAGGGAATAACTTTAGATGATGGTTATAAATGTATGCCAGGAAAACTTGTTGTTTTAGAAAACTTTGAGGATTCTTCAAGAATTGAAGTAACTATACAAGAGGGAAAATATCATCAAGTAAAAAGAATGTTTGAAGCTAGAGGGAAAAAAGTTGAATATTTAAGAAGAATAAAATTTGGTAACTTAGATATAGATGAATCTTTAAGTGAAGGGGAATATAGAGAACTAACACAAGAAGAGTTAGATTTATTATGTAAAGATTTTTGATTAATACAAGTATATACAGTACAACAAAAAAACATATATTTTACAATAAAATGGTGAAAATTACTTGAAATTGTAAATCTTTTCTACTATAATGATTTATGCAAGGATAAATAAAAGGATTAAATAGCCCCCTTTTTATTTATTGCTTATTGCTAAAGGCGTAACCTGGCCCCAAGGGTTACGTCTTTTTATTATATAAAGAAGACTTAAAATAAAGTAAAGCTGATGAAAATATATCTACTTTAAGAGAAGATTTCTAAGCTTTCATAGGATTTATACTAATAGAAATTATAGTTTTTATTATTAATGGCTTTAAAGTAGTATAATATTAAAATAGATATGTATAAATATTTTTAAATATTAAAACTTATATTAAATTGATATAATATAGATATATTTAATTTTGTAATAGTGGTGAAGTGATAGATAAGAAGTTATCTTGAGATGTATGGCTGTTTATCTCCACCTTATAAAAATTTGGAATATTACAGACCTAGTCATCAGATAGAGGAGGAGTGAAGTGATGGATTTAAAAAAATTATTAAATAAAGAACAATACGAAGCAGCAACAACTATAGATGGGCAAGTACTTATACTTGCAGGAGCTGGTTCAGGAAAAACAAGAGTTTTAACTCATAGAATAGCCTATATGTTAGAAGAAAAGGATATAAATCCATACAACATACTAGCAATAACTTTTACAAATAAAGCAGCGGCAGAAATGAGAGAAAGAGTTAAAGCTTTAGTTGGAGAGCAAGCAGATAGAATGTGGATATCAACATTCCACTCATCATGTGTAAGAATATTAAGAAGAGAAATAGAGAAATTAGGGTATAAAAAAGACTTTACTATATATGATTCATCAGATCAAAAGACTTTGGTTAAACATGTAATGAAAGAACTAGAAATAAATGAAAAAGATATATCAGAAAATGAAATATTAGGTTCTATAGGAAAAGCTAAAGATAATCTACAAAGCCCATCAGCATATATGAGAGAATGTGAAGGAAACTATAGAAAAGAAAAAGTAGCTAGAGCCTATGAATTATATCAAAAGAAGTTAAAAAATAATAATGCTTTAGATTTCGATGATTTAATATTTAAAACAGTAGAATTATTTAAAAATCATGATGATGTATTAGATTTTTATCAAGGAAAATTCAAGTACATAATGATAGACGAGTATCAGGACACTAACAAAGCTCAGTATGAATTTGCTAAATTATTAGCAGGAAAATACAAAAATATATGCGTGGTAGGGGATGATGACCAGTGTATATATGCATGGAGAGGTGCTGATATAAGAAATATCTTAGACTTTGAGAAGGACTATCCAAATGCAAAGGTTGTAAAACTTGAGCAAAACTATAGATCAAAGGGAAATATTTTAGAAGCAGCTAATAAAGTTATAAAAAACAATGCAGAAAGAAAATCAAAGGTTTTAAGAACTGAGCAAGAGGCTGGAAATAAAGTTTCTATTTATAGAGCTTATTCAGATAAGATGGAAGCAGCTTTTGTTGCAAGTGAAATTAAAAAGCTTAGAGAAGATAGTAAATGGGATTATAAAGATTTTGCTATTTTATATAGAACTAATGCTCAATCACGTACCTTTGAGGAAAGTTTTAGAAGAGCATCTATTCCTTATAGAATTTTTGGAGGACTTAAATTCTACGATAGAAAGGAAATTAAAGATATTCTTGCTTACTTAAGAGTTATATTAAATCCTCAAGATGACATAAGTTTAAGAAGAATTATAAATGTTCCTAAAAGAAGTATAGGAGATGCCACTGTAGAAAAGTTACAGGATTTTGCTAACTCACAGGAAATGAGCCTTTATGATGCATTATTAGAAGCGGAGTATGTACCAGGTTTAACAGCAAGAAGTAAGAATCCACTTATGAAGTTTGCTGAAATTATGGAAGATATAATGAATGAAGCAGAACAAATGAAAGTTTCAGAGCTTATAGAGTATGTTTTAGACAAAACAGGATATATGCAAGCTTTAAAGGATTCTAAGTTAATTGAAGATGAAAGTAGAATAGAAAACTTAGAGGAATTAGTTTCAGATGCTGTTGATTTTGAAAAGAATAGAGAGCTTGAAATAAAATCAGGAGAAGTAACTTTTGAAGATGGTTCAGCTTTAAGTTCTTATTTAGAAAAAGTAGCATTGGTTCAAGATACTGATAATATAGATTCAGAAAACAATTATGTAATGATGATGACTGTTCATAGCTCAAAGGGGTTAGAGTTCCCTGTTGTATATATGGTTGGTATGGAAAATGGAATTTTCCCAAGTGCTATATGCTTTGATAAGGATGATCAAATGGAAGAAGCAAGAAGACTTTGCTATGTTGGTATAACTAGAGCTGAAGAAAAATTATATATGACTTCAGCAGAAACAAGAATGGTATTTGGTAAAACTTTGGCTTATCCACAATCAGATTTTATTCAAGAGATTCCAGCAGAGCTAAAAGAATATGTTGGTGGTGGTAGAACTATGCAAAGTAGTAGTTCACTAGGTGGAACATCTACAAATAGTAGAGTGTTTTCAAATACTACTGGATATAATAGCAATCCACATGGATTAAGAGCTAATACACATACTATGACTAAGAGTGAAGCAAATAAAATAATAGGAAATATAATAAATAGTACTAATGCAGGAAAGCTTACAAAGGAAGAAGCTAAAGCAGGTAAAAAAATTAAGCATAGTAAATTTGGAGTAGGTACAATAATTTCAGTTTCACCATCAGGTGATGATTGTAAACTAACAATAGCTTTTGATAATCAAGGAATTAAACAACTAATGCTTAGTAAAGCTCCACTTGAATTACTTTAAAAAGATATAGTTAAGATAGTTCATAAATTGAAATTTAAAAAATAATAAAGCTGTCTATAAAGAGTTATTTATTTCTTTATAAACAGCTTTTCTTTATTTAAAATCTGCTTTGATTATTCTTAATAAATCAACAATAGTTGCAGGATATTCTCTTATTGCATAGTTAAGTGCGAATCTAAATGGAGCTCTAACTCCTATAACATCAGCATTTACTCCTAATAATTTACTTACTATTTGAACTCTAAAAACATTAAAAGCACTAGTTATTATAACAACCTTTTCTTTAGAAGCATGATGTTCCTCTAATATTTTTTTACTAAATTCAATATTTTCAACTGTTGTTTTAGATTTGTTATCTTCTAAAATTCTATTTGGACTTATGCCATGTTCCACAAGATAATTTTTCATTGCTGTTGCTTCTGGAATTATTTCTTCAGGACCTTGCCCACCAGAAACTATTATTTTTGAATTCTTATGGCTATTTAAATATTCTATAGTAGTATTTACCCTTTCTTCTAATATATTTCCGACATGGGTTCCATTAAGACCAGCTCCTAAAACAATAGAGTAATTAGTAGTTGGTGCAGTAACTGGACTTTTAACATTGATAATATCAGAAAATACAAAAGCCTCAAAAATAATAAATGATATTATAAAACAACCTACAAAAAATTGATATAGAATACTTATAATTTTTATTGCTTTGCTTTTACAGGTTCTAGATGTAATAAAACTTATAAATAAACCATAAAGTATAGTTATAATTCCAAGTGCAAAGAATTCGCTATCACCAGCTCCAATTAATCGTATTATTATAGTAATTAAAAATAATGCTATAAATATTTTTATGTGTTTCTTCATGATGTCCCCTTATCTTAACGTAAAATTATATTTTTAGGTATTATGTTTATTAAAAATTATAAAGATAATATCTCATAAATTATACTATTATTTCATTACAAAAAAATTAAGTTGTTATTGTTAGGAATAAATTAAAATAGCTATATAACTTTAAGAGAAATAGAAAAAAATTATTACTATAGGGCATGGGAAAAGGTTATAATATTAAAAGTAGTATTTAAATTAGTTAAGTTAAAAGAGGTGTTTTTTGTGAAGGATAGGATAGAGAGACTTATTGAGGAATTAAATAGATATTCTTATGAGTATTATGTTTTAGGGGAATCTACTGTTACTGACAAAGATTATGATAAAAAATATGATGAATTAGTTGCTTTAGAGAAGGAAAGTGGTATTTTATTACCTTATTCACCAACACAAAGAGTAGGGGATGGAGTACTTCCAGAGTTTAAAAAATATACTCATAAAGCTAGGTTATGGAGTTTAGGAAAAGCTCAAACTATGCAGGAAATAGAGGACTGGCATAATAGAAATATTAAATTTATAAATGAATATAATAGAACAGCGGAAATACCTCTTCCAGCACCTAAGTATATAGTTACTAAAAAGTTTGATGGATTAACAGTAAATTTATCTTATGATGAAAATGGAATACTTGTTACAGGGGCAACAAGAGGAACAGGTATTGTTGGAGAAGATATAACAGCTCAAGCTAAAACAATAAGATCAATTCCATTAAAAATAAATTCTAAGGATTTCTTAGAAATACATGGAGAGGCTATTATGACTACAGAAGCTTTTGAAAAGTATAATAGCACAGCAGATGTTCCATTGAAAAACCTTAGAAATGGTGCAGCGGGAGCTTTAAGAAATTTAAATATAGCTGAAACTGCTAGGAGAGGATTATCAGCATTCTTTTATGATATTGGGTATAAGGAAGGAAAGCCTTTTGAAACCTATAGAGAAATGTTAGATTTCATAAAAGAAATGGGATTCCCAATGGATAGTTACATAAAGGAATGCAACACTTTAGATGATATAGCTAAGGAAATAGAGTATATAGAAAAAATAAGATTTGATTTAAATTATGATATAGATGGTTTAGTTATAGCTATTGATGACATGAGAACAAGAGAACTTATGGGCTATACAGTAAAAGCACCTAAGTGGGCAATTGCTTATAAATTTGAAGCACAAGAAACTACAACAAGATTAATAGATGTTGAGTGGAATGTAGGAAGAAGTGGAAGAGTTGCTCCAACAGCTATATTGGAACCAGTTGAACTAGCAGGGGTTACTGTGAAGAGAGCTACACTTAATAATATGGATGATATAGCTAGAAAAGGTGTTAAGTTAAATGCAGAGGTTTTTGTAAGAAGAAGTAATGATGTTATTCCAGAGATTATGGGAGTTGTGGAAGAGAGTCTTAAGGATGCTGTAGAAATAGAAGCACCAACAGTGTGTCCAGCTTGTGGAGCACATTTAGTTCAAGATGGTGTTCATATATTCTGTGAAAATACTTTAAGTTGTAAACCACAGATGGTTAAGACTATAGTTCATTATTCCTCAAGAGAGGCTATGAATATAGAAGGATTCTCAGAGAAAACAGCTGAGCAATTATTTGAGAAATTAGAAATAAAGTCAATATCAGATTTATATAAATTAGAATATGAAAAGTTACTAACATTAGAGAAATTTGGACCTAAAAAGGCTCAAAATCTATTGGATGCCATAGAAAAAAGTAAAGAGTGTACATTGCCAGCATTTATATATGCTCTTGCAATACCAAATGTAGGGGTAAAAACTTCAAAGGATATTGTTAAAAAGTTTAAAAACATAGAGAATATTAAAAATGCAACCTTTGAAGAATTAATAGAAATTCCTGATGTGGGAGATATAGTAGCTAAGTGCGTAATGGACTTCTTTAAGGAAGAAAGAGTACTAAAGACTATAGAAGAATTATTAGAGCTTGGAGTAAATCCATTCTATGAAGAGCAAGAAATAAAGGAAAGCCCATTCCAAGGAAAAACAGTGGTAGCTACAGGAAGTCTTGAAAATTATTCAAGAAGTTCAATAAAAGAAAAATTAGAAAGTTTAGGTGCAAAGGTAGCAGGAAGTGTAAGTAAAAAAACAGATTATGTACTTGCTGGAGCTGATGCAGGATCTAAATATAATAAGGCTGTGGAATTAGGAATTAAAATAATTACAGAGCAGGAATTTGAAGATATGATTAAATAAGAAAAAGGAGTATCTAAAGTGAGATTTTCACTTAGGGATACTCCTTTAAAATTTATTATGTACTAGTTTTAGATATAGTAAATCTAAAAATTTATTATAATTATTATTCTTCTTTGGTAGATGGAATATTATTTACTTCAGTATTTTCTTCATTAATAGTTTCTTTATTATTTTTAATTTGAAGTTCATTATTTAATGCTAATCTATTTTCTATTTTTTCAAGTATATAATTTCTATACTTTAATTGTCTATAGCATTTATTAAAAATAACAAATCCCCAAATACCTATGAAAATAAACGTAATCATAAATATTATTGAGATTATCAGAACAGCTAAAACCATGAACTACCTCCAGTTTATTTAATTATTAAAGAAATTATAGCATTACCATTATTTTATGTAAATAAACTGAATTTTATTTTATAAAGAGTTTTAAAATTTAAAGTATATGTCAATAATTTTAAATAATAATTATTAGGAGAATTAGTGATATGTATAAAAAGAGAGTTAGAAGATTTAAATTAATTAATTTATTTTTCTTAATACTAGTATTAACTTTTATTTTTATGGGATGTTTTGAAATTAAGAAAGATGTAAGTACCGTTGCAAAGAAACCTAAAGAGGATTTTTTAACAGTAATTTCAGAAATTCCAACTACTTTGGATAATACTGAAAAAGGTAATGAAGCTGAAAATTTAATTGTGTCTTTATTTGAGGGATTAGTTGAAATTACAGATAATAATAAAATTGGACCTGCCTTAAGTAAGGGGTGGAGAATAAGCAATAATGGTTTAGATTATGAGTTTCTTTTAAGGGATGATATTAAGTGGAGTAATGGGGAACAAATAACTGCAAAGGATTTTGAAAAATTTTTTGAAGCTATATTATCAAAGAATAATAATACTAGTTGTGATGAACTTTATTCTATTTATGGAGCAGAAGATTATAAAAAAGGCGCAAGTAGTTTTTCTAATGTTGCTATAGAAGCTATTTCAGATAATATATTAAAAATAAAATTAAATGAAAAAGATGATAATTTTTTAAAAAACTTAACAAAGGCAAAGTTTAGATTGAGAAATTTAGAAGAACCTTTAGGGAATTATAAAAATGAATTTCAAAGAATAAGTTATACAGGAGCCTATATTATAGAACACATAGGAGAAGATGGCTCTATTTTATTAAGTGAAAATAAAAATTATAAATTAGATAGGTTAAATAATAAGAGTATTAAATTTATAGATGGTGGAACTAATGAAGAAAATCTAGCACAATATACTTTAGGAAATGTAGACATTTTATATAATCCATCAATAAAAACATTTAAAAGTGAGAGTATTAAAAATAATATAGAAATGAGTAAAAGTAATAATATTAATTTTATGATTATAAATAGTAATTATGGTATTACTCAATATTTAGATTTTAGAAAAGGTATTGTAGCAGCTTTAAATTACAGTTTAATGGATAGTTATATAATTAAAAATAACTTAGGATATTTAGATTTTAAAGAAATTACAATGGAAGAAGTAGAAAAAAATAAATTAATGGAATCTATGATTATTAAGGAAAATAGCAAAGACTTAAAAGCTATAGGAGAAAAGAGAGCTAAGGAATTCTTCTCCACTATAGGTGGAAATATTAATAAAGAAATTAAAATTATAGGAGAAGACAAATTTGAAACTAATGAGCTGTGTAAATTTATAAATGATGAATTAAAAAAGTACTCCATAAATACAAAAGTAAGTTTACAACCAAAAGAAAAATTACAGGAAGAATTAATGAAAAAAGAATTTAATATATATATAGAATCTGTAAATATGGATAAAGAAGAAATGAAAACTTATATAGAACCTTTAGAAGAGGTCCTCGAAAAAGGATATAATTTATTTTCTCTATATAGAAATTATGATATATGGGGCAAGTCAGATAAAGTAAAAAAATTATATATAGATAGTAATAATAATATAATATTTAAAAATATAAGTATTTAGTTAAATGAAAAAAAGGGATTCACTTACGTAAAGAAGCTCTTTATTTTTTCACGAAACTATTGTTCAAAAATAAAGAGCTTTTAGTACTAGTTCAATGGTCACAGCATTTTGTACCTATATAGCTATCTAGGCAGACGAAAAATACATTTATACTTAATTTAAATCATCAGAATCCATAGTATCATCATTATCAATATCGTCATCTAAAAAATTATTTATAATATCACTAGAGTTAGTAGTACTATCAAATTCATTAATTTCTATAAAATCATTAAGAGTTGAATTATCATCAGTTAAGGTAATATCATCAGAACCTCTAAGTCGATTTAAGTTGCTATTAGCTATTTCACTAACAGTAGCTTTAGTTTCTTGAGTCTCAGTACCTTCAATAGGTGTAACAAGTGCAACAGGCTTAACAGCCTTAAGTGGAAAAATAAATTTAATATAATCATCATGAAACATTTCTATTAATACGTTAAAGATAAACATATTATTAAAACTTTCAAAGCTTGTTTTTGAGGAAGAAGAAAATGCTTTTTTCTTTTTAGAGTAGCTTTGGTTTTTCACAAATATAGGTGCTAAAGCAGTTAAACTAGGAGTAGGAATATCAATACACTTGAACATTGAATCTTCTAATAAGTCTTCAGAGCGCATTGAAAAGTTTTTATACCGTTCTGCAGAATCAATAGATGGTGATTCTGGAAAACTAGTTAATATAGAAGAATTTAGTATAGAGTTTTTATAATATTGACATATTATGCTTTCTAGTTGTGAGTCATTTTCTATATCTCTGTCATATATCATTAAATCAACTAAATATAAAATAAGTTCTATATTATAATATTTAATTTCTTTTTTGTCTCCAGGCTTTGTAAAAATAGACATATCACTATTAAATATATTTTTAAAAGATTTACATATATCAATAAAGCTTTCTTTAAATAATGATATAGATGTATTTTTATAACAAAGATATGAGTTAAGAGCTATTAGAGCTGTAGTGGAAATATCTTTACTATTAATTCCAAGTTCAAGATGTTTTGATAATATAAAGTCACATAAGTCTATTAAAAGTTCTTTACATTTATCATTTTTAGAATATTTATACATTAGATTTAGAGCATAAGTTAAATGACAGCAGTCCTCTAAATCAGATTCATAGATTTTATCTTTAAAGTAATCGAACATATCCAATATTTCTAGAGAAAACTCTTTAAAATTATTTTTATCTTCACTATCATCACAATTAAGAGCATATAAATAATAGGCAATCATCATATATCCTTGTTCAGCAAAGGAAATCTTAGAGGTTTTATCTACTAATTCAGGATAACTACTATTAGTAGTGGAAGCATTTTTTTTACATATAAAAAATCCTTCGTTATTTCTTAAATTTTTATAATAGAAGTCTAATTGAATTTTGCATATTTTTTTATATGTTTTTGATAAATTAAAAAGAGTGTTATCTATGTTCTTAAATTTCTCATAATAAGCTGAAAGTTTTATTAAGGATAATGTTAGTAATGCATTTGAGCTAATATCAATTTCTTTTTTGAAAGTTGATTCATCCCAACATTTAGAACTTTGTGATAAATAAATTACAGGTTTTGCTTTCTTATAAAGAGATAGTAGTGGAGTAAATTCTTTTAATTTATTATAGTCATCTTTACTAAAGTTTTTCTTTAATACTTTTTGAGAAATTGGAACTCCACACTTAGATTCTAATAATATATGTTTTAATGATTCACGACTTAAAAAAAGAAGTTGGCATTGAATTTCTTCTAAAGACATTGAATTAATTCTAAAGAAAGAACCTATATATTTCAAACTAGTCACCTCATAAAATAATTCTATAATATAATATGAAATAAATTATCAAATATTACCATTAAAAAGGTTATGGTGAAAAAATACTACATTGATAAATATAGTAATAAATCATATACTAGTAATATATTTCTAATTATTGTATTAAATTATAATTAGTTCCTTATATATAGAAAGTAAGTAAATAAATTTTTAGATAAACTAGGGTATTTAAATGAAAAAGAGGGTGAATTTATCATGAGATTAAATAATAGAAAAGTAGATCAAGTTAGGCCTGTTAAAATAACAAGAAATTTTACTAAGTATGCTGAAGGGTCTGTTTTAATAGAGGTTGGAAATACAAAGGTTATATGCACAGCTTCCATTGAAGATAGAGTTCCTGCTTTTTTAAAAGGGAAAGGTGAAGGCTGGATTACAGCAGAATATAATATGTTACCAAGAAGTACTCAAAATAGAAAGCAAAGAGATATAAGTAAACTAAAAGTAGATGGAAGAAGCATGGAGATTCAAAGAATAATAGGAAGGTCATTACGTTCTATTGTTGATTTGAAGGCTTTAGGAGAGAAAACAATTTGGATAGATTGTGATGTAATTCAAGCAGATGGAGGAACACGAACAACATCAATTACAGGAGCTTTTATAGCTTTAGTTGATGCCATAAATAAAATTCACAAAAGAAAAAATTTCTCAGTTTATCCAATAAGAAACTTTGTTACAGCTATAAGTGTAGGTATAGTTAATAGTGAAGTACTTGTTGATTTATG
This sequence comes from Clostridium massiliamazoniense, assembly GCF_001403635.1. GTDB lineage: Bacteria > Bacillota > Clostridia > Clostridiales > Clostridiaceae > Sarcina > Sarcina massiliamazoniense. Next base: position 1,468,752 of record NZ_LN879468.1, on the reverse strand, counting down.
TTATGAAGAAGATTCAAAAGCATCAGTTGATATGAATATTGTAATGACTGATGAGGGAGAGTTCATAGAAATACAAGGAACTGGAGAGGAAAAACCTTTTTCACGAGAGATGTTAAATGAATTATTGATTTATGCTGAAAAAGGATGCAAACAAATGATTGAAATAGAAAAAAATTGCTTGAAGATGGATGCTTTAAGAATTGGAACAGGAGAGAATTAAAATGAAAAAACTAATAGTAGCAAGTAATAATAAAAAAAAGATTGAGGAAATTAAAAGTGTATTAAATGAAGTAGACTTAGAGGTAAGGTCATTAAAAGAAGAGGGAATAGATATAGATGTTGTTGAAGATGGTTTAACTTTTGGAGCTAATTCAAGAAAAAAAGCTGTTGAAATAAAAGAGTACCTTTTAAAGAATGGAAAAAATGATTTTATTGTTCTTGCTGACGATTCAGGATTAGAAGTTGATTATTTAAATGGAGAACCAGGAGTATTTTCAGCTAGATATAGTGGTACACATGGAGATGATGATGCAAATAACAAGAAGCTGTTAGAAAAATTAAAAAACGTTAAATGGGAAGACCGTAAAGCTAAATTTGTATGTGTAATAACATTAATCAATGATTTAGGTAAAGAGATAGCGGTAAGAGGTGAAGTTGAAGGAATAATAACAGAAAAGGAAAGTGGAAAGGCAGGATTTGGTTACGATCCTTTATTCTTTATAGAAGAATATAATAAAACATTTTCTGAAATGACAGGTGAAGAAAAAAATAAGATAAGTCATAGAGGAAAAGCTCTAGAAAAAATAAAATCAGAAATAGATAAATTAATATAAAAAGAAAATTTTTGATTATAGGTAAAATTCCAATGAAGCTTTAACTCTATGTAAATTAAAAGTCTTAGTTTATTTTATTGAAATACGGAGGATTATAAAATGATAATAGCAGTTGTTAGTGACACACATTATAATACTAGTGTGTTAGATAGGATATTAAGTGAAGTAAAAGATGCTAATATGATTTTTCATTTAGGTGATAATGTTAAAGATGCTTTATATTTAGCTAAAAACTTTCAGGGAGAAGTTCATTATGTCAAAGGTAATTGTGATATAGGAGTTCCTGCACTAGATGATAAGATTGTTGAAGTAGAAGGGAAAAGATTCTTTTTGACACATGGACATAATTATGGAGTTAAATATGATTTAAATAATTTATATTTTAAAGCAAGAGAATTAAATGTAGATGTAGCACTATATGGTCATAGTCATATAAAACAAATTGAAAGAGTAGAAAATTTATATATAATGAATCCAGGAAGTGCATCTTTACCAAGAGATGGTAGTAAATCTATAGGAATAATAGAGATAAAAAACAATGATATTAACATAAAAATAAGAAAATTATAAAAAAATATATTCTATAAATGGCTTAAAATAAGGGGTTAACAGAAGTTAACTCTTTTTTTTGAAAAAAATTTTAAAAAAACTATTGACCAAGTAGATAGTATAGTGTAGAATAACTATTGTCGTCGAGAGCGAAACAAATAAAAAACGAATTCGACAACAACACTTAATGTTTATCGGGGTGTGGCGCAGATGGGAGCGCGCGTGCTTTGGGAGCATGAGGTCGCAGGTTCAAGCCCTGTCACCCCGACCATTTTAAACATTATGCGGGTGTAGTTCAATGGTAGAACACCAGCCTTCCAAGCTGGATACCTGGGTTCGATTCCCAGTACCCGCTCCAAAAAAACTTCTTGACATAAACTTAGAAGTTTGATAGAATAACTAAGGTGTTCGAGAGAACAACTGAAAAATGTGTATCTTTAGCTCAGCTGGATAGAGCAACGCCCTTCTAAGGCGTGGGTCTGGGGTTCGAATCCCTAAAGGTACACCATATCGGGGTGTGGCGCAGATGGGAGCGCGCGTGCTTTGGGAGCATGAGGTCGCAGGTTCAAGCCCTGTCACCCCGACCATTTTAAATATTATGCGGGTGTAGTTCAATGGTAGAACACCAGCCTTCCAAGCTGGATACCCGGGTTCGATTCCCGGTACCCGCTCCATAAAACTCAAAGAAGAGTATAAAATATAACGTGTATCTTTAGCTCAGCTGGATAGAGCAACGCCCTTCTAAGGCGTGGGTCTGGGGTTCGAATCCCTAAAGGTACACCATATGGTGAACGTAGTTCAGTTGGTAGAGCGCCAGGTTGTGGCTCTGGTTGTCGCGAGTTCGAGTCTCGTCGTTCACCCCATATTGGGATATCGCCAAGCGGTAAGGCAACGCACTTTGACTGCGTCATGCGCAGGTTCGAATCCTGCTATCCCAGCCAAATGGTTCACTAGCTCAGTCGGTAGAGCACATGACTTTTAATCATGGTGTCCGGGGTTCGATTCCCCGGTGAGCCACCAATTTAATAACTTTTATGATGCAGATGTGGCGAAATTGGCAGACGCACTAGACTTAGGATCTAGCGCCCTAGGCGTATGGGTTCGACTCCCTTCATCTGCACCAGTTCTGCGGGAGTGGCTCAATGGTAGAGCGTCACCTTGCCAAGGTGAATGTTGCGGGTTCGAGTCCCGTCTCTCGCTCCAATATGCGGGTGTAGTTCAATGGTAGAACACCAGCCTTCCAAGCTGGATACCCGGGTTCGATTCCCGGTACCCGCTCCAACAAGAGATGACTTTTTGTTATCTCTTTTTTTTTCTAAAGTTTTTAAAATGAAAATTTTACCTATACACCTATAGCTCAGCTGGATAGAGTGGTGGACTTCGAATCCAAAGGTCGTGAGTTCGAATCTCACTAGGTGTACCATAAAATACCGAAAACACTAAGTTTAAAATTAATAAACTTAGTGTTTTTCTATTAAAATACAACAAGGTGAAATTATTTTAAGTTTCATAGGTTTGAATTCACCATTTCTATAATTGATTCTTTCAAAATCTTCATTATCTAAACTTATACAAATCTATATAGAGTCTCAAAAAGCCACTTAATATGACTCTTTTTATTATATATTCTTTAAATTTTTATTTGATTTTTTTTCCTGATATCCATATAGATTTTATATTTTGAGATACCTCAATATCTACTGTTGGATCACCTTCAATTATAACTAAATCTGCTTTTTTTCCAATTTCAATACTTCCACGATCTGATAATTGAAGAAATTTTGCTGGTATAATAGTTGCACTATTAAGTGCTTCTATAGGGGAGAATCCAGTTTTAACTAGTAATTTTAATTCATCATGAAGTGATTTGCCGTGTGGTAGTGTGAAAAATGACCCTTCAGCACTATTAGCATCAGTTCCTGCTGCAATATGAACACCTGCTTTTTTTAGCTCTTTAACGGTTAATTCTACATTTTGAAAACTCATATTTTTATGAGTACTTATTTTTTTATTAGAATTAATAACTCCTTCCATCATGATCATAGTTGGTATTACAATAATACCTTTATTAGCAATAGTTTTAGCTAAAGAAGAGGAAATTACTTGTTCAACTGGGGTATGGGAAATTACATCTACATCAGAGGCAACTGCAAGTTCGTATGCGTATATACTTGTAGCATGGCAGTGTACTTTTTTATTTCTTTTATGACTTTCTTCAACTAATATTTTTACGATTTCTGGAGTTAAAGCAGCTGAGCCCATTATTTTTGGATCTTCAAGTATTATTTTTATATAATCAGCATCAAAAGATATTTGTTCTTCAATAAAATTAATTGCTTGCTCTTTTGTTGTTATAGCTGATGATTCTGGAAACCCCATTTTAGATATTTGTATACTACCTTTACCTGAAGCAGGATAATAACAACTTCTAACATCTGTTAAATTAGTTTTGTTTTTAAGGCTATTAACTAAATTAGGTGAATTGGTAGCCATATCTAACATTGTAGTTATTCCCCAGTTTGACGCATTTTCAAGATCTTTAATACTACTAAGATGAATATGAGAATCAATGAGACCTGGAATCAGGGTGTTAAATTGTCCATCTATTACAATTCCATCAGTTATTTTATCTGAAATTAATCCATCTTTTATATAAATAGTCTTTACTTCTGAAAGCTTATTTCCATCAAATACTCTAATATTTTTTATTATAGTGTTATTCATTATATATCTCCTTATAAATTTTTATTCTTAAGTAGTTAATGATTACCTAAGAATTTTTCCTTCATCAATTTTTATACTATCTAAAAACCAATAATTATGATAGTCTCCTATTAATACTGAAAATGGAATAGGAGTTTTATTTAAGTTTTTAATTTTATTATTCAAATAATTTTTTAAAATCCAAGGATTTTCAATAGAAGTTGTATTTAAGTCGATAATATTTTTAAGTGTAGAGACATCAGTGTGCAAGTCTAATGCAATTTGAGTTAATGAAAGTCCCGAAAGTTTTATATTTTTTTGAAATTCTTCTCGTGTATTTTTTATTTGCTCTTTTGTTAAAGACATTAAAACACCTCTTTCATCATTATAATTATATTTGTTATTTTGAAAGTATTAATTAAATTATATACTATTTTAAGAATTAAAAATGAATTTTTTATGTAAAATAAGTATGTTTTTAGATGTGAATAAAGAATAGATTTATACCCCTTGTACCTTATTATTCTTTATTACACCTTAAATATAATTTTTTTATATATTATAATAAAAATAAGAATTGCATGCTTTTGTGTTTTTAAATAAGTTAAATGATAATTAAAACATAAAAACGGTTTAATATATATATTTTTTACATAATATAAGGAAAAGAAGTGTTTTTTATTTCAAAAATGTTAGTAATTTTCATCGGAGCATTTATATTTTTAGTAGGATGGTACAGTGTTGCTATAATAGGATCATTATTTATAAGTAAAAATATTGATTTAGTTTTTAAACATATTATATTAAGATTTATAACTCAATATTTTATAATAGCTTTTCATTCAAGTATTATTCTACTTATAACTATAAAAACTTAAAGTAGAGCTATATCAAGTGCTTTTAGCATTATATGTAGATTTTTATATACCTTAATTATAATTAATGGGAAAATTTTTTTTAGTTATATTACAGATAGTACTGCTTGGGGACAATCTCCTAACTATTTACTAATTTTTAGTTTGATTACAATAAATTTAATAATGTGTATAGTAAGTTATATATCTTTTTTTTTATTTTTAATAATTTCTGGATTTATAGTTGGAAGTATAATAACATCAGAATATAATCTTAAAGTTAAAAATTGAATTTTATTAGGCTACATTTTTTAATAAATGTAGCCTTTTAGTGTTTTATTAAATTTTAGTTTATAATGATTTTATTTTTTCATTTAATTGAATATCTAAGTCTGATTTATTAACAGAGATATTAGATATATTTAATCCTTTAATCTCTTGAGGATTAATTGTTATATCACCATTACTTTTATCAACATGGATATAATCATTACTTCTTAACTTATCAAATATTAAGCTTTTAGGTATAGATAAGAATCCAATTTTACCACCATCATAATGAAGGACAGCAGATCCATTTTCTGGCTTAACACTGAAATCAATTTTAGCTTGTGATGGAATGTTGTTTAATTTACCTGTTACATAAACAACTAATTTATTGTTATTATCTGTTGCAACCTTTAATCCAGTAATATATTTAGTTGCAGTTGGTGATTTAGAAACTGCATAGGCTGCTAAGTTTGTAAGTTCACTTGAGTTAAGTTTAACATTTGATGTAGCACTTACTCCATCCTTGCTTAATTTAATATCTGATGGAATAAACTTTTTAGCAATAGCTACTGTGTTAACTTGTACTGTTCCATTTACAGGGGTTGTCTCTACCTTAGGTCTAAATGATACGAAATAAACTCCGACAATTATAATAATTAATATTATAATTATAGATATTAGACCTATTAATATTTTTTTGCCTTTTCCCATTATAAGCACCTCATTAAAATTTTCATTTGTTACATAATTTAGTATAAAGGTGATTTTTAGAGAATACAATTACTTTTTGAATACAGTTTTCTTTATAAATTATTAAAATTACTTTTAAAGTACTATGAAGTACTGCATTAGTTGGATTTAAAATATCTTATTTTTAAATCGCATTAGTGGAGAAAAAATTACCTAATTTATATGCTTAAATCGTTAAACCATTTGTATGATGGCATTGAAATCTGAATTTCAATAATATATATAAGTTTTTTAGTTAATATACAAAATAAAAGAAATGAGTATTAATACTCTGATGTTGAAATCTGGTTATTGAAGGAACTCTCTTTATGATTTAATATAATATACATAAGAGTAATAAACTACTTGAGGGTATTTATCTTTTATAATTATATAAAGGATATTAAAAAGAACTCAGAAATGATGATTCTAAAATTAAAAAGCAATTTAAAAAATATATTCATATAGAGAGGATGTATATAAAAATGATGAAATCAGTAAAATTTAAACATAATAATATTGATATGGCTGGAAATCTTTATTTACCAGAAGGAATGGATGAAAGTAGAAAATATCCTGCTATTGTATGTGTACACCCAGGTGGTGGAGTAAAAGAACAAACATCTGGATTATATGCTGAAAATCTTTCAAAACAAGGATTTATAACATTAGCATTTGATGCATCTTACCAAGGCGAAAGTGGAGGAGAACCTCGTTTATTAGAAGATCCTTCAGAAAGAGTAGAAGATGTACATTGCGCCGTAGATTACCTTACAACATTACCTTATGTTGATGTAGATAACATTGGAGTTTTAGGTATATGTGCTGGTGGTGGATATGCAATTAATGCATCACAAAGTAACCATAGAATTAAAGCTGTAGCAGGAATTAGTTCAGTTGATGTTGGAGGATTATTTAGAGCTCAAGGAAAAGAGGCTTCTTTAGCAACAATTCAAGCAGCTAATACTCAAAGAACAGCTGAAGCTAATGGTGCAGAATTACAATACATTCCATGGGTACCAAATTCATTAGAAGAAATTGATGAAAATACAACTACTTTAATGAGAGAAGCTTACGATTATTACAGAACATCAAGAGCACAACATCCAAATTCAACAAATCGTTTCTTATTTAGAAGTGTTGAAAAAATTCTAACTTTCTCAGCTTTTAGTAATCTTGACACATTATTAACTCAACCATTACTAATAATTGCTGGAGCAGAAGCAGATACCTTAATGTTTAGTGAAGAAGCATATGAAAAAGCGGCATCTGAGGATAAGGAATTATTCTTAATAGAAGGAGCAACACATGTTGATATGTATGATATACCTAAATATGTAAATCCAGCTCTTGAAAAACTTACTATATTCTTTAATAAAAATCTTAAGTAATAAAACATTAAAAAAGCACTAGGTCTATAAATTTAAGCCTAGTGTTTTTTAATGTTATCTTCTTTTATTATGTCTATTTTCTCTAAATTGTTCCATTATGCTTGGTTCTCTGTAAATAGCTATAAGACTTCTTCCTGCATATTGAAAACCTAATAAAAGAACTATTAAAAGAGCTCCTTTTGTTAATAAAGCATAGGATGTATGCATTAAAGAAAATCTAAAAACTTCTCTTAAAGACAATCCTAATAATATAAAAATAGCAGAAATTATACCTCCCTTTTGATATAGAATTCCATCTTCTTTTCTATAAAACTTTATAAAGAATCCAGAAATCATTCCTATAATTAAGAAGAGAATACATAAACCTGCTAATACAGGTATGTAGTTATTTAAATTTCCATGTAAATTTTCTAAATCATTATAACCTATGAATATAAAAATTATAGGGGCAATGATATATGACCTTCCCTTAACAGGTTTTTCTCTATATTGAGCATATAGTATATATACTATAGCAGCTAAAGCAATTAAAATGGGTGTATAGTTATTACTCATATTTTTCTCCTTTTGTTATTTAAGTTATTGTAAAGACTAGTATTTGTAATGTTTGTCTTAGCTTATGAATTTATTATATGAAAACTATAAGAGAAAAAATAGTTACTAAAGTAATATATAAAGTAATCATTTTTAGAACTAAGTAAAATATTAAATTCAGAGAATTTAAATTTACTAATACAAATAAAACTAATTGTTATTTGAAAGATAAATTTTGGATTAAATTCATTTTCATTGGGTAACTTAAATTATATGAATAAATTTAAAGGAGTTGGAATATTTTATGAATCCATTTGAAGAAAAACCTATGGACTTAGAATCTTCATTTCAAAGTTGGGGAGAATTATATCCTAAGAAATATAATACAGAGGAAGTAGATCCTTACACTAAAACACGTATAATTTTAATGAATGGTACAGAATTTGAAGCAAACTGGTTTGCGCATCAATTTTCAAGACATTGCCCAGATAATGATTTAAGAAGAGCCATAGCTGCAACTAGAAGAATTGAAAAACAACAACAAATGAAAATAAGTAATTTAAGACCTTTAAATGAATCCATTTTAGAAACAACAATAAGCTATGAACAATTAGCTGTAGATTTAACTTGTGCTTTAGCTAAGAGGGAAAAAGATGAATATGTAAAGGCATCTCTAGATTTTGCACTTCTTGAAGATTTTGACCATCTATATAGATATGCAGATTTATTAGAAATGGATGAAGGGGTTAAAGCTGAAAAACTTGTTGGACATTACACAGAAATAATGCCAGCAAGACCAACTATTGCTCATCATAGACATCCGCATGATACTATTGAAAGATTTGTTGATTTTAAGAGTGCAGATTTATTAACAAAATTAAATATAAATATAATAACAGCAGCAGAACAACAAACAATGAACTATTATATGAATGTAAGTTCGTTATATAAAAACGATATAGGAAGAAAATTGTATTTAGAAATTGGCTTAGTTGAAGAAGAACATGTTACTCAGTATGGAAGTCTTAAAGACACTAGATGTACATGGTTAGAAGAGTTATTAATGCACGATTATACTGAAGCATATCTTTATTATTCTTGTTATAAAACAGAAACTGATGAATATATTAAGAAAATATGGGAAGAAAGTTTTATGCAAGAGGTAGGTCATTTGCATAAGGCTGCAGAATTACTTAAAAAGTATGAAGGTAGAGAATGGCAAGAAGTTATACCAGATGGTACATTCCCTGAAATACTTGAATTAAAATCAAATAAGGATTATGTAAGAGAAGTAATAAAAACAGCAAATGTAACAGCTAACAAAGAAGATTATATAGATGTTTCAAAGTTAGATAAGGATTCAGATTTTTATAAATATCAAGAAAAGGTTAACCATAATCTTGATGAAGTTGTTAGCCATACTGTAATAGAAAAATACATAGATAAAAATGGTGAAGATTATAGATTCCAAGAAGGGGCACATCCAATAAAAGAACTTGATGATAGAAAACATGATAATACAGACGTAGGTAGAATAAAAAAATAGATTTTATTAAAAAAGTAGCTGTATTTAATATAAAAAATAATTTAAACACTGGGTTTATAGAAAACTGACCTAGTGTTTTTTCTTTTATATAAATATTGTATTTTTTTTATTAAAATACTCAAACTAAAATATATTAAAATTTTAGGAGTTGAATAATATGTTTAATGGAAATAGGAAAGAAGATAAGTTTTATGTAAAACTTAGAGAACAAGCTAGCAATATAGTAGAAGGAGCAAGGGTATTAAATCAATATATTAATGATATAGAAAATTCAACTATATATGTACAGCAAATAAAAGAAATAGAGAATAAAGGGGATAAAATAGTTCATTCTATTATAGAACTACTAAATAATAGTTTTGTTACTCCTATAGATAGAGAAGATATCTATATGGTTACTAAAAGAATGGATGACATAATAGATAATATAGAAACTATAGTTCATAGATTTGTTATGTTTAATATACTTTCATCAACTGAAGAATCAAAAATATTTATAAATTTAGTAATTAGAGCAACAGAGGAAATAGAAGTGCTTATGTCTTCTTTGTCATATATGAATAAGTCTAAAGAGGGAAAAATAATAAATGAAAAAATAATTGAAGTGAACAAAATAGAAAATGAAGGAGATTTATTTTTTAGAGAAGTAGTAGGCTCTCTATTTAGGAATAAAAATATTGAAGTTCTAGATGTGATTAAGTGGAAAGATATATATCAAGTATTTGAAAATACTCTAGATGCTTGTGAAAATGTTGCAAATATCATAGGAGGAGTGGTAACAAAGCATGCGTAGTACTTTAATATTAATGATAATTATAGTTATTCTTGCTTTAATATTTGATTTTACTAATGGATTTCATGATACTGCTACTGTTGTGGCAACAACAATAGCTACAAGAGCATTAAGTCCTAGAAAAGCAATAGCTATGTGTGCTATATTCAATTTCATAGGAGCTTTTACCAGCACAGCTGTTGCTAAAACAGTAGGAGATGGAATTGTAGACGGTACAAAAATGCCTCTTTGGATAATTGTATGTGTATTATTGGCATCTATAATATGGAATATGTTCACGTGGTATTTTGGAATTCCAACGAGTTCAACTGGAGCTATAATAGGAGCATTAGTAGGTGGAGCCATAGCAATGACAAATAACTTTAAAGAAGTTGGCTGGTGGACATTAATTAACAAATTTGTTATATGGATATTTTTATCTCCAATAATAGGTTTTACAGTAGGGTATATATTAATTTATATTTTAAAACTAGTATTTAAAAATGCAAATCCTAGAAGAACAAATAAGTTTTTTCAAAAATCTCAAATATTTTCAGGAGCCTTAATTGCTTTGAATCATGGTGCAAATGATTCTCAAAAATCTATGGGGATAATAACAATGTCTTTAGTAAGTGGGGGTTTTTTAGGTGCTTTTAATGTTCCTAATTGGGTTATATTTGCATGTGCTTCTGCTATGGGATTAGGAACTATGGGAGGAGGAAAAAGAATAATTAAGACTATGGGAAGTAAGGTCACTAAAATAGATGCTCTTGGTGGATTTGTGGCACAAATAGGGTCAGCTATTGTTTTAGCAGTTGCAACCAATCTTCATGCTCCTGTAAGTACAACACAAGTAATGGCAAGCTCAATTATGGGAACAGGATCTCAAAAAAGTTTTAAAAGGGTGAATTGGAGTGTTGCAAAAGATATGGGATTATCATGGGTAATAACTATACCATCAGCAGGAATACTATGTTATATACTTGTCCAAATAGGAAAACTTATAATATATATAAATGGAATATTTTAACGGAATTTATTTAATTAAATAATTAAAAAATATAGCTTTCT
>NZ_LN879468.1:0-1455000 GCF_001403635.1 Clostridium massiliamazoniense | reverse complement strand
GATAAGCTGCGATAAGCTTCGGGTAGGCGCAAATAGCCTGAGATCCGGAGATCTCCGAATGAGGAAACTCACATGGGAAACCCCATGTATCTATAAGTGAATACATAGCTTATAGAGGGTAAACCCAGGGAACTGAAACATCTAAGTACCTGGAGGAAGAGAAAGAAAAATCGATTTTCTTAGTAGCGGCGAGCGAAAAGGAAAGAGCCCAAACCAGAGATTTATTTCTGGGGTTGTGGACAGAACATTAACGTGATGGTCATTGTAATTGAAGAGAACTGGAAAGTTCCACCGTAGAAGGTAATAGTCCTGTAAGTAAAACGATAATATCACAAGTTCTGATCCAGAGTACCACGAGACACGTGAAACCTTGTGGGAAGCAGGGAGGACCACCTCCCAAGGCTAAATACTACCTGATGACCGATAGTGAAGCAGTACCGTGAGGGAAAGGTGAAAAGAACCCCGGGAGGGGAGTGAAATAGAACCTGAAACCGTATGCCTACAACCGTTCAAAGCCCCTTATGAGGGTGATGAAGTGCTTTTTGTAGAACGAGCCAACGAGTTACGATATGTTGCGAGGTTAAGTACTTAAGGTACGGAGCCGAAGGGAAACCGAGTCTGAATAGGGCAACTAGTAGCATGTCGTAGACCCGAAACCGGGTGACCTATCCATGGCCAGGTTGAAGCGAAGGTAAAACTTCGTGGAGGACCGAACCACGTTGCTGTTGAAAAAGCATGGGATGAGCTGTGGATAGCGGAGAAATTCCAATCGAACTCGGATATAGCTGGTTCTCCTCGAAATAGCTTTAGGGCTAGCGTCGGGTAATTAAGTACTGGAGGTAGAGCACTGAATGGGCTAGGGGGCATAGCGCTTACCGAACCTTATCAAACTCCGAATGCCAGATACTCGTACCCCGGCAGTCAGACTACGAGTGATAAGACCCGTGGTCAAAAGGGAAACAGCCCAGATCGTCAGCTAAGGTCCCAAAGTGTAAGTTAAGTGGGAAAGGATGTGGGATTTCTAAGACAACTAGGATGTTGGCTTAGAAGCAGCCACTCATTTAAAGAGTGCGTAATAGCTCACTAGTCGAGAGATCCTGCGCCGAAAATGTAACGGGGCTAAACTTACCACCGAAGCTACGGACTTGAATTTATTCAAGTGGTAGAGGAGCGTCGTAATCGGGCTGAAGTCATACCGTAAGGAGTGGTGGACTGATTACGAGTGAGAATGTTGGCATTAGTAGCGAGATGTGAGTGAGAATCTCACAGGCCGAAAACCTAAGGTTTCCTCAGGAAGGCTCGTCCGCTGAGGGTTAGTCGGGACCTAAGCCGAGGCCGAAAGGCGTAGGCGATGGACAACTGGTTGATATTCCAGTACCACTACCATCGTTATTATCGATGGCGTGACGCAGGAGGATAGGATGTGCTAGCTGTTGGATTAGCTAGTCTAAGCATTTAGGGAGTTAAGGTAGGCAAATCCGCCTTAACAATTCTGAGATGTGATGGGGAAGGCTCTACGGAGCTGAAGTATCTGATTCCACGCTGCCAAGAAAAGCGTCTAGAGAGAGAAGTAGTGCCCGTACCGCAAACCGACACAGGTAGGTGAGGAGAGAATCCTAAGGCCGGCGGAAGAATTGCAGTTAAGGAACTCGGCAAATTGACCCCGTAACTTCGGGAGAAGGGGTGCCTACGAGAGTAGGCCGCAGAGAATAGGCCCAAGCAACTGTTTAGCAAAAACATAGGTCTCTGCTAAAGCGTAAGCTGATGTATAGGGGCTGACGCCTGCCCGGTGCTGGAAGGTTAAGGGGAATGCTTAGCGCAAGCGAAGGTATGAACTTAAGCCCCAGTAAACGGCGGCCGTAACTATAACGGTCCTAAGGTAGCGAAATTCCTTGTCAGGTAAGTTCTGACCCGCACGAATGGCGTAATGATTTGGGCACTGTCTCAACTGCAAATCCGGCGAAGTTGTAGTGCGAGTGAAGATGCTCGCTACCCGCGATTGGACGGAAAGACCCCGTAGAGCTTTACTGTAGCTTAGCATTGAATTTCGGTATTGTCTGTACAGGATAGGTGGGAGGCTTTGAAGCTAGGACGTCAGTCTTAGTGGAGCCAACCTTGGGATACCACCCTGATAGTACTGGAATTCTAACTGGAGGCCATGAATCTGGTCACAGGACATTGTTAGGTGGGCAGTTTGACTGGGGCGGTCGCCTCCTAAAAAGTAACGGAGGCGCCCAAAGGTTCCCTCAGAACGGTCGGAAATCGTTCGAAGAGTGCAAAGGCAGAAGGGAGCCTGACTGCGACACATACAGGTGGAGCAGGGACGAAAGTCGGGCTTAGTGATCCGGTGGTTCCTCGTGGGAGGGCCATCGCTCAACGGATAAAAGCTACCTCGGGGATAACAGGCTGATCTCCCCCAAGAGTTCACATCGACGGGGAGGTTTGGCACCTCGATGTCGGCTCGTCGCATCCTGGGGCTGAAGTAGGTCCCAAGGGTTGGGCTGTTCGCCCATTAAAGCGGCACGCGAGCTGGGTTCAGAACGTCGTGAGACAGTTCGGTCCCTATCCGTCGCGGGCGTAGGAAATTTGAGAGGAGCTGTCCTTAGTACGAGAGGACCGGGATGGACTGACCTCTGGTGTACCAGTTGTTCCGCCAGGAGCACAGCTGGGTAGCTACGTCGGGAAGGGATAAACGCTGAAAGCATCTAAGCGCGAAGCCCCCCTCAAGATAAGATTTCCCATAGAGTAATCTAGTAAGACCCCTTGAAGACTACAAGGTTGATAGGTCGGAGGTGTAAGCATGGTAACATGTTCAGCTGACCGATACTAATAAGTCGAGGGCTTGATCTAAAATATAGTTTCAACTAATATATATATAATTTTCAGAGAACAATTTAAATTATTCCGCAGTAGCTCAAGGGTGGAGCACTCGGCTGTTAACCGATAGGTTGGAGGTTCGAATCCTCTCTGCGGAGCCATTTTTTAGAAGGTTTAAATAATATTTTAGAAATGAAATATTATTTAAACCTTTTTTTATTATATATAGTAATGTTTAAATACAAATAATTGATTTTGTATTTTATATTATTGTTTTACAAATATGCTGTAAATTTACTTTTTAATAATAGAGAAAATATAGTAAAATTAAATAAAGAACATAAAAGTATAAGATTTAAAAAAATTTAAGCATTTTGAATAATTTTGTAATTAAAATAAAAGCAAATTTTATTAAATAAAAGGTATAATTAATATAAAGTGTATTTTTTATCACATTATATAATAAGAATAATATTAATAATTTAATTATTATCTTAAAGTGAGATTTTATTCTGATAGAGTTTTTTGACAGTATAACTTAATTTTTAGTTTTAATTAATTAAAGTTTAGAAACTGAATTTTAGAAGAAGTTATCTAGAGAGATGTTTGTTTATCTTTAATTTATAAGATAACTTTAAAAAATTCTATTTGAGTTTAATGGAGCTTGTCTAGAATTGTAATATTGTAAAAGTCTAAAGAGTAGTATTGCAAGAAGCTAGTTATGAGATTAAAAATATATAATAATAATGGAGGTAGGTATAATGAAGATATTATTAGTTGAAGATGAAGAAAGCATAAGAGGTTTCTTAAGAATAAATTTCCAAAGAGAGAAGTTCACGGTAATAGAATGTGAGACTGGAGAAGAGGGCATTAGAAAAGCAGCCATAGAAAAACCAGATATAGCTATATTAGATGTAATGTTACCGGGTATAGATGGTTTTACAGTATGCCAAGAGCTTAGAGATAAGTTCCCTAATATGGGTATAATAATGCTTACTGCAAAAGGTGAAGATATGGATAAAATAATGGGATTACAGTATGGTGCTGATGATTATGTTTTAAAGCCATTTAATCCATTAGAGATAACCTTAAGGGTAAAGGCACTTATAAGAAGACTTGAAGAAGCTAAAGTTGAGGATGGAAATAATATAAAATCAGAAGAGTTTTTATTAGATTTATATTCTCAAAGTTTATTTAAAAATGATGTGGAAATAGATGTTACACCAAAAGAATTTTTATTAATGAAAATATTCTTACAAAATCCAGGAAAAGCATTTACTAGAGATGAACTTTTAAATCTTGTTTGGGGAATTGATTTCTTTGGAGATCCAAAGATAGTAGATGTTAATATAAGAAGATTAAGGGCTAAAATTGAAGAAACTCCATCAAAACCAAAATATATAGAAACTATATGGGGAACTGGTTACAGATGGAAACGTTAGGAGAATTTCTATGAAAAGTATAAAAAGCAGGTTGATACAAAGTTTTTTGCTTGTAGTTTCTTTAACTATACTTATTGTTTCAGCCATGTTTCTGATTTTTATAACTAGATATTATTATCAAGGTACAGAAGATATACTAAAAAATCAAGTTAAAACTGCAGCAGAGTTTTATGAAAAATACTTATATGAAAATTCATTAGAAACAAACGTAAATAAAGATAAAGATATATTTTGGCAGCAAACAGAAGCACAAGTCCAAATATATAATAATAAAGGTGTTTTATTAATGGATTCTGAGGGAGTAGATACACATGCCCCAGAAACACCTATTGATGTAAAAAAAGCTTTAACAGGTGAAGTTGGAGAATGGGTTGGACATGTAAGCTATAGTAAAGATAAAGTTATGGCTATTTCTTATCCATTATATAGTAAGGGAAAAACTGTTGGTGTTGTTAGGTACATAACTTCTCTAGAGGTTGTCAATGAGTTCATTTTAAAATTTGTACTAGTATTTATTGTTATAGGATTCTCAGTTCTTATAATTGGTATAGGAATGAGTTATTTCTTAGCTAACAGTATAGTAAATCCTCTTAAAACTTTAACTGAGACATCAGAGGAAATTGCTAAGGGAAATCTTGATGTTAAAAATAAAATAGAGACAGAAGATGAAATAGGACAACTTGCTTATACTCTTAACTTTATGGCAGAAGAGCTTAAGAAGAGAGAAGAATTAAAGAATGATTTTATATCATCAATATCTCATGAGTTAAGAACACCTCTTACTTCTATTAAAGGATGGGCTATAACTTTAAATAATGAAAATACTGATAAGGAAATGTTACAAGTTGGTTTTGACATTATTGAAAAGGAAGCTGATAGATTAAGTAAAATGGTTGAAGAATTATTAGACTTCTCTAAATTTGTTAGTGGAAGAATAGTAATTAAAGAAGAAGAAATAGATATGATTAAATTTATGAATTATCTAAAGTCTTATATGTCACCGAGAGCTGAAAGAGAACATAAAGACTTTATAGTTACTAGTCCAGATGAAGAAATAAAGATTATGGGAGACTGGGATAGATTAAATCAAGTATTTATTAATTTAATAGATAATTCATTTAAGTTCACTGAAGAAAATGGAACTATAAGTGTAAAATTAATTAATGATAAGGACCATGTAATAGTAGTAGTAGAAGATAATGGATGTGGAATAAGTAGTGAAGAACTTCCAAAGGTAAAAGAGAAATTCTTTAAAGGGAAGAATTCTAAGTCTCAAAATGGTATAGGATTGTCTATATGTGATGAAATAATCAAACTTCACAAAGGTTCATTTAATATAGAAAGTGAATTTAATGAAGGAACAACTATATCTATAATATTACCTAAGGAGCGTATTGGAGACGTGAAAGAAAGGATTTAAGGGATGAAAAAATTAATTGGTTTTATGCTCGTTATTATTTGTGCTATGTCCTTCACTAGCTGCTTAGGAAGTAAGGAAGTAGGGGAAAATAAAATAAAAGCACCAACTTTAAATTCAATGTCAGCTGAAGGTGTTTGGGAGATAGTAGAGGAATATACAGTAAAAGAAAATAATGAGTTAGAAAAAGTAGAAAAAATAGAAAAGCCTTTAGTAAGTATTTCAGCAAAAGAAGTAGAAGTACAGAAAATAGAAATAGAGAACCCAAAATTTAAATTTAAAAAGGTAGATAAAGAACAATATCTACCTAAGGAATTTAATTCTATTATAAAAGGTGTAAAGGAAGAAAATAAGCTAATAGATATTATCTCAATATCTGACAATACTAACTTGTATATTGATTTTATTAAGGAAAATGAAAATAGAGCTTATTTATATACTGTTGGAAAACTCTTGGTTATTGAAAAAGTTGCAGAAAATTCAAAGCAAGAGGTTATTAAAAGTAATATAGATAGTGCTATTGTTAATCTCGAAAAGAAAAAAGGGCAAGATAGTGGTGTTCTTTTAGGGATTAAAGAGCCAGGAACTATATCAGCAGATGGAAAAATAACAGAAGCTTCTTATAAAACTATATGGATTTATAGTGATGAAGGTAAAATACAAACTCCCAAAATTATTGATGGGTTATTGTTACCAAGAGCTAATGGAGGATTTTCCGATATAAATATGAGTAGTACTACAATTAAGGGAGAACAGATACAAAACTTAAATGTAGTGAATCAAAGTAAAAGTGGTAAGATAGAAGAAAATAAAAAACATGCTAATGATAGTTACAGAGAAATAACTTTTGTAGGAAAAGATTATATTGGACTACAATATTATGATGAATTAAATAAGGATAATGATTTTAATAAATATAAAATAATACCTATAGATGGTATTGAAAATAATAAAGGTTTAAGCATTGAAGAATTATATGGAGAAAAAGGCATAGACGCTTATGCAAATAGTAGAAAGAAGTTTATTTCTACTAAGGAACCTGAGTTTAAAGAGAACTTTGACATTGAAAAAATGGATATGGGCAATATAACCATGAAAAGAAAGAATGGGAAGTGGGTAGTTGAAGGAAAATTAAATTCAAAAACTTTAGGAGTAAAAGATACTGAATTTGATTTAGATTTAACTGCTACAGGAACAGTAGTGAATTGGGATAGCTTACCTTTAAGTTGGAATAATATAAAAGAGATTGCTCCAAGTACTAAGGATGCTGTTAGTTCACCTATTGGTGATTTTATGGTTACACTAAATGAAAATAGTTTAGATATATATGATATATCTAAATTGGAAAATATAGGAAAACCGGTTATGGTATATCCTATAAAAACAGGTAGTTCAATAGTTATGAGTGAATGGGCAACTGGTGATGAGTTTGTAACTGCATGGAATAAGGTTGTTGATTCAAAGAGAAAATAATATAATTAAATAAGAAGTGTAAAAGGGCTGTGTATACAACAGCCCTTTTTTATAGAGAGAGGTGTATTACATGAAAAAAATAGATTGTATTGGATTAGGTTGTCCTATACCAGTTATTAATACTAAAAAATATTTTGATGGAATAGAAGAGGGGGAAGCTGAAGTTATTGTTGATAATGAAGTTTCCAAGAATAATGTAGAGAAGTTTGCTAAAAATAGTGGCTTTGATGTTGAAGTAAAAGAGCAAGAAGGACAATTTAGCTTATTTATAAAGAAGTTTTCAGGCAATGACAAAAAAAATGAAACAGAAGAAAAGAATTTTGTTATTGTAGTTTCAAGTGATGAATTTGGTAATGGAGATCCTGTTCTTGGTAAGACTTTAATGAAGAGTTATATTTATGCCTTAACAGAAGCAGAAGAAAAACCTAAAAATCTTATATTCTTAAATTCAGGAGTTAATTTAACTACAGCTGAATCTAATGTTTTAGAATCTTTAGAGGCTTTAAAAAATAGTGGAACAAATATATATAGCTGTGGAGCTTGTTTAGATTTTTATGGGTTAACAGATAAATTAGCTATTGGTGAAATAACTAACATGTATGTAATTGTTGATATGATGAACAAGGCAGATAAAGTTATAAAACTATAAATGGGATGAGTACTTTGCTTTACTTTTATTATTGTCATGAGGAGGTGAATTAGTTGTATTAACCTTCAGAGAATTTGTAGATTAAATGCTTTAATCTTGTAGCTAAAGGATGGAATATTCCTATGTTCTATAAATAGGAAATAAACAACTTCATGCTTTTAGATAAAGAACATTAAGTATTCAGATGAAATTAAAATTTTATCTGAATTAAATCTATGCTTATTTAGTTAGGGAGGGTTTTATACAACTATAATAATGGTTGATTATCATATAGTAATAATTGGCGGAGGGCCAGCAGGAATAGCAGCGGCCATAGAAGCAAAAAAATATAATAGTTCTCTAAAGATTTTATTGTTAGAACGTGAGGAAATGCTAGGAGGAGCCTTAAATCAATGTGTACATTGTGGTTTTGAAGATGAATTCCATAAGGATCCTATTGCAGGAACAGAATATATTCAGGAGTTTGTTGATAAACTTATGGATTTAGGCATTGAATATAAGCTAGATACTACAGTTCTTTCAATAACAGAGGATAAAGTTATAAGTTATGTTAATCCGAAGGAAGCTATGAAAGAGATAAGAGCAAAAGCTGTTATTATAGCTACAGGAACAAGGGAATTATTTTCAGGAAATATAAGTATTCCTCTTAATAAATTTACAGGAATATATACAGTAGGAACAGCTCATAAATTTGTAAATGTAAGAGGATATTTACCAGGAAAAGAAATAGTTATTTTGGGTAGTAGTGATTCAACTTTAATTATTGCTAGGAGACTTTTAATAGAAGGAGCAAAAATAAAGGCAATAATTGAAAGTTCTAAGGAACTTAGAGCAAAAAATGAATCATCAAGAAGAATAGTAGAGGATTTTGATATTCCAGTACTTTATGGTTATAGAGTTGGTGAGGTTATAGGAAGTGAAAGAATAGAAGGAGTTATAGTTGAGCATATTGAAGAAAATTCTAATGAAGAATGTTGTGAACTTAATGAAATTCAATGTGATTGTCTTTTAATCTCAGTTAATTTCTTACCTGAAAAGGAACTTGGGGATAAGATAGGTCTTAACATAAATAAAGAAACCTTAGGTATAGAGGTGGATGATAAGTATAGAACTAATTTAGAAGGTATCTTTGCAGCAGGTGGAGTAACAAGGGGCTATGATACAGCTAGTGTTTGCATAAAGGAAGGAAAGATAGCTGGAATAGAAGCTTGTAAATACTGTTTAGATAAATAGAAAAAGGATAAATTAGCATTAAGCTAATTTATCCTTTAAAATATTAAAAACAAATTCATTTCCTAAATCATTAAAGTGTATGCCATCTGAATAATATTGAGGTTCAGCAGGCATAAGTTCTGATAAGTCTATAAATTGTATATCCTTTTCTCTTGAAAGGTCAAGAAGCAATGATTTAAGCGTATTAAGAAGCTCTTCAGATTTGTCATAATCTACTTTCTTATCCCAACGCTCAAAAGCTAAATCTTTTACTATTTTTGGTGGGAATAATATTACAGGTGTTATTCCATTTTCCGTTGCTTCAGAAAGCATTAAATTTATATTTTTGAATACATTCTTCATATTACGATTAAGTAATGCATCATTAGTTCCACACATTATTATTACTTTTGAAGTTTCTTCTTTTTTTACATCTCTTGAAAATCTAGATAATATACCAGAAGAAGTATCTCCAATAACTCCTTTGTTTACCATAGGCATATTTAAGGAATCCTTTAGCATTGATACCCAACACTTTGATGGATTAACTCCGTAACCTTTAGTTAATGAATCACCTATACAAACTATATTCATTTTTACACTACCTTTCTCTTCTAAAAAGTCTTACTTAAACATTGTCTACATATATTAGTTTTTCCTTTGTTTGCTGTCACGAATTCTCCGGGTATTACTGTTTTATTGCATAAATCACAAGTGATTTTATCAGAATTATTATTTTCAATTATTTTTTTTGATTTTATATTATTATTATTAACCAATTTAGTAGAATTATATAATATTTTTTCTCTAGGTTTTTCTAGTTTTTTTACATTATAGCTTATGTCATAGGAACTTTCGCCAAATAATTCTAATTCAAATCTAGGATTTTCTTTATCATAAAATTCTTCAATAATTATTTTTCTAATCTGCTTGTCATTAACTATTATTCCGCTTTTTTCAATACCATCAAAAATACTTTTTGTTATATTACTGGTGTCTGGATGTCTTTTCTCACTTTTATAAAAAACTTTTAATATAGCGATTAAAGATTCTTCTAGTAAAATGTCAGGATTTTGAACTTTCGCTTTATAAGATATTTCTTCTTCATAATTAGCATATTTATCATGGCTCTTACCAGTATTTGAAGGTAAAATAGCTCTGCCTTGTTTATTATGAAGCTTGAAATTAGATTTAGTAATAGGAGAACCATCCACTACTATTTTAGCATAGGATTTAACCATATAAACCTCCTAATATTAAAGTTTAGTTAAAATTTATTTAATTTATAAAATTATAAATTTATACATATTTATATAATTTCTAGAGCCTATAAATTAGTATATGTACAATATTATTGTACTAAATTTTAATGAACTAATCACTAGTTAGATTATTAATATTATACTAAGTTGATATGAATTAATAAATTTTGTAAGGTAGTATTAATTTTAATATTTATTTCATATTATATGGAGTTTTAGAAAGGAATTCTTCTTTGAGAAGGTTGAAATACTTATGATTTTAGTTGAATGTAAAAAATCTATAAAGTATAATATAATGATTAAGAGAATCATATAGGATGAGGTAATAAGTATGGAGAAAAAAGTAATTCTAGCTATTGAAAGTAGCTGTGATGAGACATCTGCAGCTGTTGTTGTAAATGGAAGAGAGGTACTTTCAAATATAATTTTATCCCAAATAGATACACATAAGAAATTTGGAGGAGTTGTTCCAGAGGTAGCTTCAAGAATGCATATAGAAGCAATAAATGCTGTTGTCGAAGAAGCTTTAAAGGAAGCAAAAGTCACTTTAAATGATATTGATGCTGTAGGTGTTACATATGGTCCGGGACTTGTCGGAGCACTTTTAGTTGGGCTTCAATATGCTAAGGGCTTAGCTTATGCTATAAAAAAACCTTTAATAGGAGTTAATCATATAGAAGGACATATTAGTGCAAATTTTATATGTCATAAGGATTTAAAACCACCATTTATTTGTTTAGTGGTTTCAGGAGGACATACTTTTATAGTTCATGTAAAGGATTATGGAAGCTATGAGATTTTAGGAGAAACTAGAGATGATGCAGCTGGAGAGGCTTTTGATAAAGTTGCGAGAGCCTTAGGTCTTGGATATCCTGGTGGACCTAAAATAGATAAGTTAGCTAAAGAAGGAAATAGTACTGCTATAAAATTCCCTAAGGCTAGTTTTCATGATAATAGTTTAGATTTTTCATTCAGTGGTGTTAAATCAGCAGTGCTTAATTATTTAAACAAAGCTGAAATGAAAGGTGAAGAAGTTAACAAAGCTGATGTTGCAGCTAGTTTCCAAAGAGCTGTAGTAGAAGTTTTAACTGATAATGTTATAAAGGTTTGTAAAGAAAAGAAAGTTGATAAGATTGCTATTGCAGGTGGAGTTGCATCTAATTCAGCTTTAAGAGAAAATCTTATAAAAGAAGCAAAAAAAATAGGTGTAGAAATATTACATCCAACTGCTATTTTATGTACAGATAATGCTGCCATGATAGGAAGTGCTGCTTATTATGAGCTAATGAAAGGAAATACTTCAGATTTTAACCTAAATGCAAAACCAAATCTTAGATTAGGTCAATAGTGTTAACAGCAATAGATATGTTTTAATAAATTATTAACAAAAAATGTCATAATAATGCCATATTCATAAATTATTATATAAATAAATAGTGTAAGATTGTTTTGGAGGGGTATTTATGAGCGATTTTAACAATAATGAATTTAATAATAATTTCAATGAAAATAATTATGGTTACGAGACAAATAATAAGAAAAATAAGAAACCTAAAAAAGCTATTGCAGGAGTAGTTTCTTTAGCTATAGCATCATCTTTAATAGGAGGAATTGCTGGTGGTACAGGGGTGTATACAGTTCTTAGAGATAGAGACGATGTAAAGGAATCAGTTAAGACTGAGCAGAAAATTTCCACAGGAGAAAATTCTATAGTTGAGACTGGAAGTACTAATAATACAGCAAGTGTTGTAAAAAAAGTAGCACCAGCTGTTGTTGGAGTTTCTACTAAGAGTATAGTATCAAATGGATTTTTCAATGTACAGGAACAAGAGGGCATTGGCTCAGGATTTATAATAGATAAGGAAGGAAAAGTTATAACTAATTATCACGTTATACAAGGTGCTAGTGAAGTTAAGGTTATTTTAAGCACTGGTGAAGAGGTTAATGCAAAGGTTATTAACTCAGATTCTAAAATGGATGTAGCCTTATTACAAATCACTGATAAAAATGTTAAGTTACCAGGTATTGCAGAGCTTGGAGATTCATCTAAAGTATCATCAGGGGAAGATGTAATAGCTATAGGAAATCCTTTAGGTAAAGAATTTAGTTCAACTGTAACAAAAGGAATAGTAAGTTCAGCAAATAGAAAGATTAGTGTGGATGGAAGCAAAGATAATATAGTAGATTATATACAAACAGATGCTGCTATAAATCCAGGTAATAGTGGAGGGCCTCTTATAAATTCAGCAGGACAGGTTATAGGAATTAATACAGCTAAAAAGGTTGGAGAAGAAATCGAAGGTATAGGTTTCTCTATACCTATAAATAAGGTAAAAGATAAACTTGATGTTTTATCTAAACCAGAGCTTAAAATTGGAATATCAGGTAGAGATGTTACTGATGAAATAATAAAAGCTCAAGAACTTAGAGGAAATAAATTAGAAAAAGGAATCTATGTTGTAGAAGTTGAAGCATTTAGCCCAGCAGAAAAGGCAGGAATTAAAGCTGGTGATTTAATTGTATCATTCAATGGAAAGAATATTGAAAGCATTCAAGAACTTAATGACTTAAAAGGAAAGTTAAATGAAAATGATGTTGTTAAAGTTGGAGTAATAAGAGCGGGAAAAAAGGTAAATTTAGAACTTACCTTAGTAACAAAATAAGTTTTAAATATTTATTAGGGGACTATCTCAAAATAGGATAAAATTCCTATTTTTGAAATAGCCCCTTTGCTTTGAAACATTATGATATTATTTAAAATTCTCTATATCCTGTTTATATGTGCAGAGTAGTTCCTTATGAGATAGCCCCTTTATTTTTAATATATATATAGGTAAATACATATTATATTAAAATTATAATAGTATTTCACTTATGTATAGTAAGCTTTTATAATAAAGATGTAAAAGTTATTAAAAAATTAGTTTTAAATAAGAGTTTTATATAGATTGAACAAAAGAGAAAGGAAGAGAAGCTAATGAATAAGTATTTAGAAAAATTAGAAAGGTATCCAATTGGAATAAGTGGAACTTGCCTATCTTTTATAACATTAAGTAATTGTTGGCTTTTAAAAGGAGTAGATTATTTAAAGCCTATATCAATAATATTAGCTGTGGGGATGCTTACATTAATGGTTATAAGATTTATAAAGTTTCCTAAAACAGTAATTGAAGAAGTGAAACATCCTGTTACAGGAACATTTTATCCTACTATAGGAATGGTAACATGGTTGGTATCAGCTTATTTTTATCCAATGTTTCCAAAATTCTGTACAGCATTATGGTTAGGGGCAGTGATTTGGCATTATGGAATAGTAATTTTATATACTGTTTTTAGAATTAAAGAAAGAAACTTTAAGAATTTAGTTCCTACTATGTTTATAGTATATACAGGAATGATTACAGGAACTGTTGCAAGTAAAAATATAGCAGGAGTTGAACCTATAGCACATTTCATGTTACTATTCGGATTTGTATTTTATACTGCATTATTACCTTTAGTATTATTTATAGTATTTAGAAGCGAAAAAATGGAAGATCATAAGTTACCAACAGTAGGAATAATTTGTTCACCAGCACCTCTTGGGGTAGTTGGAATGTTAACAATGAGTTCTAATCCAAATAAGTATATGTTATGGTGGTTAATTGTAACTGGATTAATGTTATTACCTGTAGTTTATTTTTACATTATTAAGTTATTTAAGGATGGATTTAAACCATCACATGCGTCATTTACATTCCCTTTAGCAATAGCAACATTAGCTGCTTTTAAATTAGGAGTTTATTTTAATGGACAAGGTCATAGAGTTTTAAGTAATGTATTTACCTTCCTTGGAAATGTAGAAATATTTATTGCAACTTATGTAATCTTTACAGTTTTATATAATTTCTTAAAAATGTTTGTAAATGCTATAAATCCAGCTATAGAGAAGAAATTAGAAATAGAAGCTAGAGCAATAAAAGAAACTATAGTAGAAGAAACTAGATTAAATGAAAAAGTAAAAGAAGAAAAAATAAGTGTTGAGATATAAAGTATAAAAGAAGAAAATAAATATAAAATTAAATTTAATGTTTATATAAGTAAAAGACCTACTAATTAAAACCAATAATTCTTTTAAAATTCTTGGTTTTAATTAGTAGGTCCTTTTTATAGACTGAAAGAATAATTATGTTTAGTAAAAAATTATTTATTAAATATTAATAATTTTCGGTTATTAGGAATATATTTGATATTGATAATTAACCAAGTTATATGATGTGTATATGTGTATAAAGGTATTTATTTTAAAGTATATTATTAAATTAAAATAAATAAAAAATTAATATATGTAGATGTATTCTTAAAATATTGGCTAATTATTAAAAAAATGATATTGGCATGATTTTTGCTCTATTAATATAGTATACATGGTAGATAAATAATATTTAGGAGGGGCATGTTTTGAAGAAAATATTATTAGTTTGTTCAGCTGGAATGTCAACTTCATTATTAGTTTCTAAGATGAAAGTAGCAGCTAAATTAAAGGCTATTGAATGTAGCATAAATGCTATTGCTGAGAATGAAATAGATGATTATGGAGAAGATTTCGATGTGCTTCTATTAGGACCACAGGTTAGATTTTTATTTAATAAACTTAAGGAAAGGTATGAAGATAAAAACATACCTGTAGACGTTATAAATACTGTTGACTATGGAACAATGAATGGAGCAAAGGTATTAGACAATGCATTAGCTCTAATAAAAAATAATATATATTAAGGGGAGTTAAAGATGGAAGAAATTATTATGAATTTAATAATGTTTAGTGGGGAAGCAAGAAGTTTATCAATGGAAGCTATGCAATTAGCAAAGGAAGGAAAAATTGAAGAAGCTAAAGAATTATTAGTTAAAGCTGGTGAACAATTAGGAGAGGCTCATCATTCTCAGACAACATTAATTCAAAATGAAGCAGCTGGAAAAAAAGCAGAGGTAAGCTTATTATTAGTTCATGCACAAGACCATTTAATGACATCTATAACTTTAAAAGATTTAGCTACTGAATTAGTAGAAGTTTATTCAAGATTAGCATAATGTAATTAAACTCTAATGGAGTCTAACCATTAGGGTTTATTCTATAGGTAAGAGGATTTCTTTTAAAAGGAGTGATCGGTTATGAAATATATTATTGGTGTAGACGGTGGAGGGACTAAAACAGAAGCTGTTGCTTATAATCTAGAAGGAGACATAATTAAATCATCATTAACTGGATATGGAAACTTACTTAATGGGAAAGAAGAAGGTCTTAAAAATATTGTAGAAGCTATTGATAATATAGTGGATAAGCTAGGCATAGAAAATCTTCAAGGGATTTATTTAGGTATTGCAGGTTCAGAAGTAGGAAATAATAACGAGATTATAAAGGAAGAGGTAAAATCTAAATTCAATGTTGAAACTATTGTTATGAATGACAGTGAATTAGCTTTAAAAGCCTTATTAAAAGGTGAAGATGGAATATTAACTATTGCAGGAACAGGTTCTATTGCTTTTGGAATCAATGGAGATGTTCAATGGAAAGCTGGTGGATGGGGAAATCTATTAGGAGATGAAGGATCAGCCTATAAGATAGCTATTGAAGGACTTAAAAATATGATTTATGAAAATGATAATAGCCTTGAATTAAGTGGAATGTCAAAAGCTATCCTTGAATATTTAGGTATTTCTAAGCCTGATGATATAATTGGTTTCGTTTATTCTTCAACAAAGGATGAAATTGCTAAACTTGCTCAAATTGTATCTAAATTTGCTGAGGAAGGAAACGAAGTAGCAAATAAAATTTTAGTAATTGAAGCAATAAATTTAGCTAAAAGTACAGAACAAGTATTTAAAAGATTAAAGTTTGAAAAATGTTCTGTAGGCTTAGTTGGAGGAGTAATCAGAAAATCAAGAATATTTAGAGAGGCCTTTGAAAATTATCTAAATAAGAATATAAATGTAATATCATTTATTGATGACAAGGTATCACCAGCTAAAGGTGGATATTACATCTTTAAAAAAACAAATTACAAGAAATAGTATTTTAGGGGGAAATAAAATTATGAAGAGGTTAGGAATATCTGTATATCCGAATCATACATCTATAGAAGAAAATATAAAATATATTGAGTTAGCGGCAAAATATGGGGTTAAAAGAATTTTTACATGTCTTTTATCAGCTGCTGATAAGGAAGTTAGTGAAATAGTAGAAGAATTTAGAGCAATGGTTGAAGTAGCTAATAAATATGATATGGAAGTTATAGCTGATTTAGATCCTACAGTTTTTAATAAATTAAATGCTTCTATTACAAACCTTTCTGTATTTAAAGAAATAGGTCTTTCTGGAATTAGATTAGATATGGGCTTTAGTGGTAGCGAAGAATCTATTATGTCATTTAATAAGGATGGATTAAAAATAGAGTTAAATGTGAGTAATGGAACAAAATATGTTGATAACATATTATCTTATGAAGCTAATTTAAGTAATATATATGGTTGTCATAATTTTTACCCGCATGTATATACAGGATTATCTTATGAGCATTTTATTAAATGTTCAAAGCAATTTAAAGAGTTAGGAATAAGAACAGCTGCTTTTGTTAATTCACCATCAGCAGATCACGGGCCATGGCCAGTATCTGAAGGATTATGTACTTTAGAAGAACATAGAAATCTTCCGATAGTAGTACAAGCTAAACACTTATTTGCTACTGGATTAATTGATGATGTTATAATTGCAAATGCTTTTGCTTCAGAAGAGGAATTAAAGGCTTTAAGTGAATTAAATAAAGATATGTTAGAATTTACAGTTGAATTAAATGAAAATATTAGTGATATAGAAAAAACTATAGTTCTTGATGAATTCCACTACAATAGAGGAGATAATTCAGAATACATGGCAAGAAGTACACAAAGTAGAGTTAAATATAAGGGAACAGCATTCCCACCATATAATACTCCTGATATAAAAAGAGGAGATATATTAATAGATTCAGATCTTTATAGCAGATATGCTGGAGAACTTCAAGTTGCACTTAAGGATATGAAGAACTATGGAAAAACTAATGTGGTTGGAAGAATTGTTGAGGAAGAAGTATTCTTACTAGATTATATAAAACCATGGAGTAAATTTAGCTTTAAATTGAAAAATAAATAGAAGGGAGGTGAACTATTGCAATAGCTATATAATAGTTTAAGTAAATATTAGATAGTATTAGCAATAGACAAGATGAAAAAAGGCATAAAAATAGTAACTATTGGTGGTGGTTCAAGTTATACCCCAGAATTAGTTGAAGGTTTCATAAAGAGATATGAAAATTTACCTGTTAGAGAGCTTTGGCTTGTAGATATAGAAGATGGAAAAGAGAAATTAGAAATAGTAGGTAACCTTGCTAAAAGAATGGTTGAAAAAGCAGGAGTACCTATGAAAATAAATTTAACTCTAGATAGAAGAGAAGCTTTAAAAGATGCTGATTTCGTAACTACCCAGCTAAGAGTTGGACTTTTAGATGCTAGAATAAAAGATGAAAGTATACCTTTAAGACATGGAGTTATAGGACAAGAAACTAACGGTGCTGGAGGGATGCTTAAAGCACTTAGAACAATTCCTGTAATATTGGATATAGAGAAGGATATGGCTGAATTATGTCCAAATGCTTGGCTTATAAACTTTACTAATCCAGCAGGAATGGTAACAGAAGCTGTTATAAAATATGGCGTAAGAAAAAACAACAGAGTTATTGGATTATGTAATGTTCCAATAAGCATGGAAAAAGCAGTAGCTTCAATTATGAATGTTGATCATAGTAGAGTTAGAGTGGATTTTGCTGGACTTAACCATATGGTTTATGGATTAGATGCATATGTTGATGGAAAAAGTGTTTTAGATGATGTTATAGAGAGCATAGCTCAAGGGAACTTTGGAAGTTCAGTAAATAATATAAAGGACTTAGAGTGGAATGCAGATTTCATAAGAGCTCTTGGTGTAATGCCTTGTCCATATCATAGATATTATTATCAAACTGCTGATATGTTAGAAGATGAACTAAATGCTTTCTCAGAAGGAAAAGCAAGAGGGGAATTTGTTAAAGAAGTAGAGGCAGAACTTTTTGAGTTATATAAAGATCCAAATTTAGATATAAAACCACCTCAACTTGAAAAAAGAGGTGGAGCTTATTATAGTGATGCAGCATGTAGACTTATAAATTCAATTTATAATGATATAAGAGATATTCAACCTGTAGATACTATGAATAGGGGAACTATAGATGGAATAGACTATGATAGTGCGGTTGAAGTTTCATGTGTCATAACTAAAGATGGACCAAAGCCACTAAATGTTGGCAAATTACCTACAGCTGTTAATGGATTAGTTCAAGAAATAAAAACCTTTGAAAAGCTTGTTATAGAAGCAGCAGTTGAAGGAAACTATGGAAAGGCATTACTAGCATTAACAGGAAATCCATTAACTCCTTCTGATAGAATGGCTAAAATAATTCTAGATGAATTACTAGAAGCTCACAAAGAATATTTACCTCAATTTAAGTCATACTTTGAAGGTAAATAGCAAAATAAATGAGATGCATCAACTTTTAGGTGCATCTCATTTTATAATGGAAATATATTCACACTGCCTTTTAGCTAGCTATATAGGTTCGACCGCTCACCTACGTAAAGAAGCTCTAACATTTCTTCTACAATAGTTGCTAAAATTTCTAAACTCGCTTTGCTCAAACAGTAGAAATTTATTTCGCAACTATTGTTCAAAAATGAAGAGCTTCTAATTACTAGTTCAATGGTCACAGCATTTCGTACCTATATAACTATCTCGGCAGATAAAGAATATATTTTTCTGATGATTAATATCAGTAATACTCCAATTGTCTATAATCCTAAGATAACAGACATAGACCTTTAGAGAAAGAGCATTAAAAATTCAGCTATAGTTAAAACTGCAACTGAATTAAGTCTTAGTTTATAAAGGTAATATAAGTTTAGAGCTTGATTTGATATTTTATATTTTTAATTTCTTTTACCTAAGGAAAGTAATGAGGAATATGCCATTTCTGTTAGTAGAGCAGTGTTATCCCAAGTAAATTTTGAACTTATATTTAAGGCACTTTGGGAGCATTTGCTTAATAGGTCATCATTATTTAGTAAGTTAAGTAACTTTTCTTTTAAGTCGTTTTCTTTATTTATATCAAATAACATTTCTTTATCTAAAACTACTTCTGGAATTGAGGTTATGTTAGATGCAAGGACAGGTGTTCCACAATTCATAGCTTCTAATGGAGGTAGTCCAAAGCCTTCATAAATAGATGGATAAACGAAAAGTTTACATCCATTATACATAGTTGGAAGATAATCTTCTTCAACAAATCCAGTGAAAATAATATTTTCTTTTTCTTTTAATGTATTTGAAAATTCTTTTAATTTTAAGCCTTCATCTTTAAGAGAACCCACTATTAATAATTTTGTAGGAGTTTTTAAAGATTTTACTATTTCATTAAAACTTTTTATTAGAGAAAGAACATTTTTTCTAGTGCTAAAACCACCTAAATACATTATATAGTCACCAGTGAAGTTATATTTTTTTTGAACGTCATTTAGGGATTTTTCTTTATCTAGAACTTTAAAGGTTGAGTTAGCAGCTAAAGGTGTAACAAAGATTCTTTCTTCAGGGAAGCTTGGAAAGAATTTTAGTATATCTTTTTTTGAATAATCTGAAACTGTTAATATTCCGTCAGTGTTTTCTATTATTTGTGGCATTTCATATAAAAAATTTTTTAAGTATCTACGGCCAGTTGTTTCTGGTAGAACATAGGGAATTAAGTCATGAATAGTAACTATATTCAAGGAATTTTTCTTTGTACTTAGGCCTATTCCGTTTTGAGGGATGTGATATAAATTTATAGAATGATTTTCTATATAGTTAGGAACATAAAATTCTTCAAAGAATTTTCTATGTTTTTTTGAAGCCATTATAATATTACAATTATTACTTTTAAACTCTTTAAAATTTTCTCCAGACCATAATAGTGTATATAAATTATTATTTTTTATTGTAATTAAATGTTTTAATAAATTATAGGTATATGTGCCAATGCCAGTTCCTCTATACCAGTTAGCACCTCTAGAATCAATAAGTATTTTCATATAAATTGTTCACTCCCCAATTTACTTTATACTACTAATAATATTAATTTAGGTGAGTAAATGTGAATGTAACAAGAAAGAAATTAAACACATATAATAGAATAAATTTATATGTTGGGGGTCATCTTGTGAATTGTGAAGAAGTAAGCAAATTAATAGAGGAAAATTACCATATAAGACCTTTGAATATAGAGAAAAGAAAAAATATTTATAAGATTACAGCCTCTACGGGTAATTATTGCTTGAAGATTATAAATTATGAATTCAAGCATTTTTATTTTATTGTTTCTGTTATAGAACATTTAAGAAAAAATGGTTTTGATAGTACACCTGAAATAGAGCGTACAAGGGATAATAAGAATTATATTAAGGTTGGAGATGCCTATGGATACTTAATACCTTGGATAAGGTCTAGAAATAGTGATTATAAAATAGATATTGAACTTAAGGGAGCAGCAAAAAAACTTAATGAACTACATAAGTGTAGTGAGGGATTTACAATAGATAATAATATGAATCCTAGAATTGGGTGGTTTAAGTGGATAGAAACTTATGAAACTAGAATTGAAGAAATATTAGATTTTAAAAAAAGAATACATCAAAAATTTTATAAGAGTGATTTTGATATATTATATCTTGAAGTAATGAATGATGAAATTGAGAGAGGGAAAAGAGCAATAGAAAAGCTTAAAAACTCAAATTATATGAGAATAATGGAAGAAGATATGATGAAATTATCTGTATGTCATCATGATTATGCACATCATAATGTTTTAATAGATAATAAGGAAAACTATCATATTATAGATTTCGATTACTGTATATTAGATAGTCCACTTCATGATCTAAGTAGCTTAGCTATAAGAGCTATGAAAGATGGTAACTGGAGTGAAGAGAAATTTAATTTTATAATAAATAGTTACTCAGATGATATAAAATTAGATAAAAAAAGAATTATGCTTGGATTTATGGAATTTCCACAGGATTATTGGCAAGTAGGACTACAATACTACTGGGAAAGACAACCATGGTCAGAAGAAAGATTTATGAAAAAAATAACAGATTATATTAAAGATAGAGAGAAAAGAGAGGTATTTATAAAAAAAATGTACGAAAGGGGTCAATAATGGTTTATGGAAAATAAGGATATACTAAAGGAGTTTTTAAATATTAATGGAATTGAAGTTATAGAGAAAGGCAAAAATGGAAATTTCCATAATCCAGCTGAGAAACATGTTGAAAATTTAATAAAATTTCATAGGAGAGTAATGGAGAGCGATAATTACTTTGATTTAGCTATAAAAAATAATTCAGGAAAGGATGTAATGAATTATAATATATGGTTTAAGAGAGGTTTATTATTAAGAGAGGAATTAAATATAAAAAATGATTTCTTTGATGAAATATTAGATAAGGCTAAGAAAAGTATAGAAATATTAAAAGGCTCTAATTATATTTCTTTAATGGAAAGAGCAACTAAGAGGAAAGAAATAATACTTGGAAATTGTTCTGTGAAAAATATATATTTTAGAGATAATAAATTATATATATATGATATTAATAAAATAGAATTTAATATGGTAGAAAATGATTGTATTAAGTATATATTAAAAGAAAAAAGAAAGAAAAAATATATAAATATAGAAAGAATAATTTCCTTGTTTTTAGAAGGTGAAGGATTAAGTGAAGATAGTTTTAATTATATATATGGAATAGTAAGTTATCCTAAGGAATCTATGAAGTATATATCAAATAATTATATATATGATTTAAAAGAAGAAAGTACATTGTTAGATAATTTAAAGAATACTACAAAAATAGATTATATAGGAGTAATTTAAAGTATAGGGAGGATGGCTCATGAAAATAAAGTATAAAGATGCTAAATACCTATGTAAATACGACTTAAATGTGGAGTTTTTTGAAAATTTAAATTTAAACATAAAGGATTTATGGCCAACAAGAAATATATATGTGCTAGATACAGAAGAGGGCAAGAAAATACTTAAAATGATAAATTATAATAAGGAAAAAATAAATTACATAGTTAAGATGTTAAACTATGTAAGTAAATCCTATAAGAATATAATTTCATATCATAAATTTGAGGATGGAAATTATTTTGTTGATTGGAAAAATAATAGATATATTATATTAGATTTAATTGAGGGAATTGAGTGCAATATATATAATCCACGAGATATATCTAAGGTAACAAAGGCATTAGCATTGCTTCATAAGAGCAGTAGAGGAATTAGTTCTGAGTTATCTACAATGGAAAGGAAAAATAGTAGTTTAGGAAACTTAGAAAAGGATTTTATAGGAGAAAAAGAAAATATTTATTATTATAAGTCAATAGTAGAAAAAAGGAATATAAAAAATGAATTCGATAATATTTTTTTAGAAAACTTTGATTATTATATAGAAAGAATAAATAGAGCAATAGAACTTTTGAAAAATAGTAATTATAAGGAATTATGTGATAGAGAAGAGGCAATTTCATTATGCCATAATGATTTAGCTTATCATAATATACTAATAAATGAAGAAGAAGTTTATTTTATAGATTTTGATTTCTGTGATGTAAACTTAAAGGTTTTAGATTTATATAGTTTTTTGAGTAAGGTACTAAAAAGGAATGGATTTGATTATGATTCTTATATAGATATAGTGGGAATTTATAAAAAAAATATTGAGTTTTCAAATGAAGAAGAAGAGATACTAAAAATTTTATTAACTTACCCAAGGGATTTCACTAATATTGTTAATAATTATTATGGAAGTAAAAAGGATTGGTCCTATGAAAGTTATTTAAATAAATT
The DNA here is from genome assembly GCF_001403635.1 of Clostridium massiliamazoniense. Classification (GTDB taxonomy): domain Bacteria; phylum Bacillota; class Clostridia; order Clostridiales; family Clostridiaceae; genus Sarcina; species Sarcina massiliamazoniense. The sequence continues at coordinate 1,431,739 of NZ_LN879468.1, read as the reverse complement.
CAAAGAAAAAATAGCCTATGCAAAAGAAAATGAAATTCTTTTAAAAAAAATCATGAGTTGATATTTTAAAATAGAAATATTTTTAATTAAAAATAAAAGGAGAGGATGTATCAAATTAAAGATACATCCTCTCTGATTTTTATCTAGAGATATAGGTTCATCATTTATGATAGCTTATTAGTTCAATGGTCACAGCATTTTGTACCTATATAGTTATCTAGGTAGATAAAAAAATATATTTGTAAAATAATATAAATTAAGATATTGGTTTCATAGACATTTTTTTAAAATAAGGTTGACTAAATTCAGATAAAGCTTTAACTCTACATGAACTTAGTCAAAATTTATAAAGTAAGTTTTTTATAAACATTTATAGTATCAAAAGCTGTTTGTTTCCAATTAAATAATGCACATTGGCTTAACCCTTTTCTAATTAAATCTTTTCTAAGTTCTGGGCAAAGAGCAACTTTTTCTATTGCTTCAGAAATATCATCTTGATTATGAGGATTAATAAGTATAGCCGCATCACTAACTACCTCTGGAATAGAGGTTAAATTTGAAGCTATTACAGGAGTTCCAGATGCCATTGCTTCAATTGGTGGTAAGCCAAAACCTTCATAAAAAGACGGATACACAAGCATAAGGGCAGAGCTATAAAATATAGGCATATGTTCTGTTTTTATAAAACCAGGGAAAATAACATCATTTTCTATTTTTAATTCTTCAGTACGTTTTTTGTAGATTTCAAAAGACTTGCCTTTAGTTCCTAATATTATTAGCTTTAAGTTTTTATTTATTTTATTTTTTGATAAATTAAATGCTTCTATAAGACCTAAGATATTTTTTCTAGGACTAAAACCGCCAACGTATAAAATATAATCATCTACAATATTATAATTAGTTTTAATAAACTCTTTGCAGTAGGTTTTATCTAAAGGAACATATTGTTCTTCAGCAGCTAAGTGAGTAACAAAAACTCTTTCCTCAGGAAAGTTTAAATTTTTACATATATCTAACTTAGAATAATTAGATACAGTTATTATTCCATCTATGTTATTTAAAATATTAGATATTTGGTTATCAAAAATTTTAAGGTAATTATCACTTACAGTTTGAGGTAGTTTTAAAGGGATTATGTCGTGAAGTGTTATTACCTTTTTTGTGTTAACAGAAAGATTTGTACCAATTCCATTTTGAGGGATATGGTAGATATCTGTAGAATCTTCCTTTATTTTAGTAGGCATTGAAACATCCTTCCAAAAATTATTTATTACATTTTGGTCAGAATATAAAACATTGAAATTTTTTTTAAGCTTTAAATCTAATTTTGAATTTTTTGATATATAAATATTATATTTATTATAGAAATCTATTTGATTTATGCTATTGATTAGTTGATAAGTGTAAGTTCCAATTCCAGTTCCTCTATACCAATTAGCAGCACGACCATCTATTGTTATTTTCATAGGAATACCCTTTCAATATGGCTATATATTATTATATTGTAAATAGTTTGTATTTGTTAATAAATAAAAACTATTATACATATAAATATAGGGGGGTGAGTAATTATGATGAGGGAATTTGAAATCGAAAGACAATTCGACATTAAAATTGAAACAATAAAACCGAATAAAGGTATATATTATTTAAAGACAAATAAAGGTGAAAGATGTTTGAAAAGAATAAATTATGGTCCGCAAAAATTATTATTTGTTTACGGAGCAAAGGAACATTTAATAGCTAATGGTTTTAAAAATGTAGACAGATATTATTTAAATACGGAAGGAGAACCTTACGCATTAGTAAATGAAGACTTATACACATTATCACAATGGATAGAAGGTAGAGAATGTGACTTTCATAATGGAGATGATATTGAATTAGCAGCTAAAAATTTAGCAGCTATGCATTATGCAAGTAAGGGATATGATCCACCTGAAAATTCTAAATTAAAAAGTGATTTAGGTAGATGGCCGCATTTGATGGAAAAAAGAATAAAAGCATTAACTAAAATGAGAGATATGGCTAGAAAGAAAAATATGAAACAAAATTTTGATTTAGTTTATATCAAGAATGTAGAGTTTTATAAAAACTTAGCTGTTAGAGCTTTAAATGTTCTTAAGAGTTCAGAATACAATGCATTATGTGAAAAAAGTGAATTAGAAAAGAACTTTTGCCACCATGATTATACCTATCATAATATTATTGTAGATAAGGAAAATAACCTTCAAATATTGGATTTTGATTATTGCAAAAGAGAAATAAGAGTTTATGATTTAGCTAATTTTATGATAAAAGCATTAAAGAAAGTTGATTGGAACATAGAATATGCAAAAAGAATAATAGATGCCTACAATACTGTTGAGCCATTAGAAAAAAAAGAGTATAGAGTTCTTTTAGCATTTTTAATTTTCCCACAAAGATATTGGAGGTTGGCTAACAGATATTATTATAATGAGGTAACTTGGGCTCAAAATACATTTAATAAGAAGATCCAAAACATAGTAAATGAGCAAGAATTGTATAGTAAGTTTATAGAGGATTTCAAAGAGTATTATCAATTAGAAGAATAATTAAAGTAAGGGCTACATAGAAAAGTTTATTTTATAGAAATGGACTTTGATGTAGCCCTTGAATTATATTTGATTTTCTAATAAATCAGAGTTACAAAAATATATTTGAATCTTATATACTTTTGTAATAATTTTTAACAAATGCATTTCAAATTTCATAATATATAAAGATACCTAAATAAGGGAGTTAATTTTATGAAAATAGGTGATTATGTAGTTAGAAAATCTTATGGAAAAGATATTAAATTTAAAATAATAGACATAAAAGAGGTTGGAGATGAAGTTTATTATGTGTTAAAAGGAATAAGTATTAGGATAATTGCAGATTCTCTAAAAAGTGATTTAGAAGAAGTTAAAGATGAGTTTGAAGGTGGAACAGATAAACTTTTAAATGCTAGAATACATGAAGCAATAAAGAAAGCTATAGGAGATAGAGGAGGAAATAATAAAAGAGCTACTCAAACTAAATCGCCTAAAATAGTAAAGGATAAAGAATTGGTCTTTGGAAGACCAGGAAAAATACTTCATATAGATGGTGATGCTACCTATTTAGATAATTGCTTAAAAGTTTATAAAGAACTTCAATTATCAGCTGTTGGCTATGCTATTCCAGAGAAAGAACAACCTAAAAAGGTTCTCGAAATAGTTAAGGAAGTTAAGCCAGATATTGTAGTTTTAACAGGACATGATGGGATATCAAGAAATGTTAAGGATTATTTAGATGTTAACAATTATAGAAATTCAAAATATTTTATAGAATCTGTAAGACTCCTTAGAGATTATAATTCAAGTTATGATGAATTAGTTATATTTGCTGGAGCATGTCAGTCTTGTTATGAAAATATATTAGATGCAGGAGCAAACTTTGCAAGTTCTCCTAATAGGGTTTTGATACATTGTTTAGATCCCGTATTTATATGTGAAAAAATAGCTTATACTAAAATAGATACAGTTGTTTCTATAACAGAAGTAATAGAAAATACTATAACAGGAATAAAGGGAATTGGGGGATTACAGACTAGAGGAAAGTATAGAGAAGGTTATCCAAAGTCACCTTATGTTTAAAATGAAATTGATAAATTGTTAGAATTTCATAGAGAATAAAAAAAAATAAATTGTAAATAATAAAAAAGAATGCTAGAAAAAGTATTGACAAATGACTAAAAATAAGAAACAAAAAGTGCTCTAGCTATTGACAGGAATAATTTTACAGTATATACTAATATTAAGAAAGAAGGTGTTTCAAGTGGAGAAAAAGTTAACTCTATCATCCATAAAAAGAAACCTGGAGGAGCATGTAGGAGAAAAAGTCATGCTTAAGGCCAATGGAGGCAGGAAGAAAATTCTTGTTAACGAAGGCATATTAGAAAGTGTATATCAAAGCATTTTCGTAATAAGACTAGAAAAAAGTACACATAGAACTGTAACATATAGTTATTCTGATGTTTTAACCAATACAGTAGAGTTAGATTTCGTTGGATAAAATAAAAGCTTCTAAAATTAATTTAGAAGCTTTTGTTTTATTGTAAAAAAAAGAAAGATGGTGGGTTTCCATCTTTCAACTATGGTATAAAAGGGTATTGAGAATTTATGAGAGGTTATATGGTCAATAACCACCTTAATAATAACATAGCTTTTAAGAATATGTCAACAATATATATCGAAAAAGATAAAAAAATGTCGAAAAAGAAAATAAAAGTTCAAAATAGAGTGTAATAATTAACGTTCAAATAAAATCATATAAGTTTTATAAAAAAGTTTTAAAAAATAGTAATTAATTTACCAATAATTATATATATTATAATAGGTATATTATAGGAGGTATAAAATGGTAAATATAGATATTGTAAAAGAAAATATAGATCTCCAAAAAGAATTTGGAGAAAATACAGTAGACAATGTACTTAGAGATGAATATTTGATACCAGATACTCATCCAGATGTAGAAAAAATATTAGCTGTGGATGTTAGAAAAACTATAGTTAATAAGGAGATGCAAGCAGATAGAGTTTATGTAGAGGCTGAAGTAGAATATAGCATAATGTATTTATCAAATGAGGAAGAAAAAGAAGTTAATAACATTGTTTACAAAGAGAAATTTTCAAATTTCGTAGACATGGTAGGTGCTGAACATAGAATGCTTTGTGATGCTAATTGTGAGTTAGAACATATAAATAGTAATATTATCAATGAAAGAAAAATAAGTATAGAAGCATATTTCCGTACTACTTGCAAAGTTTATTCTCAAGAAAGTTTTGAATTTGTAAAAGATGTACAAGGTTCAGATGAATTAGAAATAAGAAAGAAACCTGATAAGTTTGAAAAAATGATTTGTAGTAAAAGTGGTGAGATGACAGGAAAAGCATCTATGAAAGCACCTTCAGATAAACCACAGGTAGATAAAATACTTAAATATGATTGTATGATTCATAAAGGTGATGTGAAAATATTAGAAGATAAAATTCAATATTCATGTTTAGCTAAAATAAATGTAATTTATAGATGTGAGGAAACAAAGGAACTCGTAACACTAGAAGATGATATTTTTATATCAGGGGAAGATGAAGTAGTTGGTGTAAATAGTGATATGAAAGCCAATTATAAAAATTTCTTAAAGTCCTTTGATGTTAGACTTAATCAAGATGACTTAGGAGAAAATAGAATAATAGATGTTGATGTATGCGTTGAAAATTCAGTATTAGTTACTAAGATGGAAGAAATGGAAGTTATAGATGACGCATATTCTCCAAGAAAGAATATCGAGATAACAAAAGAAAAATTAAAGGTAAATACTCCTTTAGGAGAAGGGCATAGTGAATTTATTGTAAAGGATAATATTTATTTAGATAATGATGATGCAGAACCTGTTTATATAATGAATATAAGAGGTGAAGTAATTTCTCTTGAAAGTAAAATAGTTAATGGTAATGTAATAATTGATGGTATATTAAAGGCTGATGTAATATACAAAAGTAATAATGAAAGACTTTGTTTAGGTAAAGTGGAAGGTGAAATTGCATTTAATTCCATGATTGAGATACCAAGAGCAGATGAAACAATGATTTGTGATATAAAAGCAAACTTAGAAAATATTCAAGGAAATATAGAAGCAAATACAATTGCAGTTAAAGCAGTACTTGATTTAAATGCAAAGGTATCTTTTACTGAAGAAAAGGAATATGTAAAAGATATTTCAGAAAATGAAGAAGAAAAAATAGATAAAAAAGCTTCTATAATAATTTATATAGTACAACCTGGTGATACAATGTGGAATTTAGCTAAAAAATACAGAACAAGTATAGCTGATATATGTAAAGTTAATAGTTTAGAAGTAAGTGATGAAATAAAAGAAGGGGAAAAATTAATAATTCCAGGAAGAGCTATTATATAGAATAGAAGAAAATTTATTTCAATAGAGAGATTAAAGGATATTTCCTTAAAATATAACAAAAAATAAAGAGAGTATTTCTAAAGTAGAATAAAATTCTACTTTAGGATGCTCTTTTTTTATTAATTTAATTATTAATATTGGAACTCTTAAATAACCTTGTGAATACTTTCTAAAAAAATGGATAAAATAAAAAATGCAGATTTAATGAGGTGATTTAATGGTGAATAGTGGAGAAGAAAAATTAATCATTATAGGTGGTGCAGAAGATAAAGAAAACAGCAAAGTAATTTTAAAGTATATAGCAGAAAAAATTGGCGATGATGAAGAACTTCTCATTGCAACAGTAGCAAGTGAAGAACCACAAAAATTAATTACTAAATATAAAGAGGTATTTAATGAACTAAAAGTTAAAAATATAAAGGAACTTAGTATAGTTAATAGGGAAGAATGTTGGAGTGAAAATAAGATTAATCTTATTAAATCAGCTAAAGTTATTTTTTTTACTGGAGGAGATCAGTTAAGAATAACTAGTTTATTAGGGGGAACTCCAATATATGAAAGCTTAATAAAAGCTTTTTCAAAGGGAACTATATTTGTTGGAACATCTGCAGGGGCATCAGTAATGAGTGATACAATGATAGTTACTGGTAATAGTGAAGAAGGTCCAAGAAAGTGTACCGTTGAAATGGAAAAAGGACTGGGTCTAATAAAGGGATTGATTATAGATCAACATTTTTCTCAAAGAGGGAGAATTGGTAGACTTTTAGTGGCAATAGCTCAAAACCCTCAAAGTTTAGGTATCGGAATTGATGAAGATACAGCAATAATAATAGATAAAAATAATAATATAAAAGTTATAGGTTCAAGTTCAGTTTATATAATAGATGGAAAAAATATGAATTGTAGTAATGTGTCCCAAAATAGTCCTAAGGAGCACTTTAGTATGTTTAATGTTCTTTTACATATACTAACTCCAGGAAAAATATACAACCTAGATAAAAGGAAGCCTTTTGAGGAGGAAATTTTTTAAAATGAAAATAATAAAAAAACAAGTTTTTGAAGGTAAAAATATTTATTCACATAAAAAGGTTATGAGAATAGATGTTGATTTAGAAGGATATTCAGAAATTCCAAGTAAAGATATAAAGGATTTCAATAAAAATCTATTAGAAATGATTCCAGAACTTTATGAACATAGATGTGGAATAGATGTGGAACATGGATTTGCTATAAGACTTAAAGAGGGAACTTACTTATCTCATATTTGCGAACATATGGTTATAGCTATTCACAATAGATTAGGTGTAGATATAGCCTATGGTAAAGCTAGAGAAATAGAAGGAGATTTATATTATATAATATTTCAATACCAATATAAAAATTTAGGATTAGCCATTGTTAGTTTGGCTGTTGAAATAATTAATGGACTTATAAAAGGGAAAAAAATATCTCTTAAAGATAGAATAGAAATACTAAAATCAATTAGAAATGAAGAAATGATGGGAACCTCAACAAAATCAATATATGATGAAGCTATTAAAGCTAATATGCCAGTTTTATCAATAGGGGATGGTATATATCAAATTGGTTATGGTAAACAAGGACGTATGTTTGGAGCTACAATAGGTGATAGAACTAGATGTTTAGCAGTAGATATATGTTGTGATAAAAACTTAACTAAAACTGTATTATCACAAAATGCTATACCTGTAGCTAAAGGAGCTGTGATTCATGATACTATACAACTTTTAAAGACTGCTGAAAACATAGGATATCCAGTAGTTATAAAGCCACAGTTTGGTAATAAAGGGAATGGAGTTCACTTAAATATAAAAAATGAAAGGTCGTTATTGGAAGCTTATAATGATTTAAGAAAAAGCTGTGACAAAATAATAGTAGAAGAATATGTTGAAGGTAATGATTATAGAGTATGTGTTGTAAATTATGAAGTGAGAGCAGTATCTAAAAGAACTCCTCCTTATGTAATAGGGGATGGAAAGGCTTCAATAAAAGAATTAATTGAAGAATTAAACAGTAATCCACTAAGAGGAGAAGATCATGAAAAACCTTTAACTAAAATAAAACTAGATAAAGATCTTTCAGAGATTTTAAGCAAGGTTGGAAAAAATATTAATAGCGTAGTAGAAGAGGGGGAAAAAATTTATCTTAGAGAAAATGCTAATATATCAACAGGTGGTTTTGCAGAAGATTGTACAGATTTAATAAGTGAAGAAAATAAAAAGCTTTTGGAAAGAGTAGCTAAAATAATTGGCTTAGATATTTGTGGAATAGACATATCAACTAAAGATATATCAGGGAGTCTACATGATAATGGAATAGTAATAGAAGTAAATGCTGCACCGGGGATAAGGATGCATGAATATCCTACAAAGGGCAAAAGTAGAAATGTTGCAAGAGATATTATAAACACTATGTATGACGGAAATATAAGAAATATACCTCTTATATCAATAACAGGTACTAATGGGAAGACTACAACAACGAGATTAATTTCTTATGTATTATCTTTAATGGGATATAAAGTTGGAATGACAAGTACAGATGGAATTTATATAGATAATGAATTAATTCATAAAGGTGATGATACAGGAGGAGAAAGTGCTAAAACTGTATTATTAAATAGAGATGTTGATGTAGCAGTATTAGAAACAGCTAGAGGTGGGTTAGTTAGAAAAGGTTTAGCTTACGATTTAGCAGATGTAGGAGTAGTAACTAATATAAAAGAAGATCACTTAGGAATAGATGGAATTGAAACTTTAGATCAATTAGCTTTTGCAAAGGCACTTGTTATTGAGGCTGTTAAGCCAACAGGTTATTCAGTTATAAATGCAGATGATGATTATTGTGAAATGCTTATGAAAAGGAGTAAAGGAAATATAATATTATTTTCAGGAAATAAGGATAATAAGTATATATTAGAAAATATGAAAAAAGGAAAGCCTGTTGTTTATAGAGATGATGATTTTATAGTGGTAAATAATAATAATAAAAATTATAAAATATGTGATTTAAAAATGATGCCATTAACTTTAGAGGGAGCATTAAAGCATAATATCTATAATTCTCTAGCAGCTTGTGCAGCTCTAGTAGGGTTAGGAATAGATTATGTTATGATAGCAAAGGGTTTTTTACAATTTAAGTCAGATGAAAATTTCAACTGTGGAAGATTTAATATTTATAATGTAGATGGTATTGAAATTATACTAGATTATGGTCATAATATTGATGGATATAAAATGATAATTGATTCATTGAAAGCTATGAAAAAAGAAAAGGTAATAGGAATAATAGGCGTTCCAGGTGATAGAAACAATAAAGATATTGAAGAAGTAGGTAAATTATCAGGAGAATATTTCAATAAAATATTTATAAAAGAGGATGAGGATAAAAGAGGTAGAAGTGAAGGTGAAGTAGCTGAGTTATTAGCTAAAGGGGTAAAGAGAGCAAGTAACGAGAATTACAAAATAATACTTAATGAAAAGGATGCACTTATTAATGCTTTCACTGAAGCTAAAAAGGGTGATACTATTATATTATTTTTTGAAGATTTTGATAAGGTGAGAGCTAATATTGATTTATTGAAAAACACAAAGGAAAAAGAAGCTTAGAAATAAATAACTTATGAAATCAAATAATTATGATTTCATAAGTTATTTTTCTTTAAGTTTATAAAGCAAAATATTATAATTATAGATATAATATGAATCTAGGATTTAAAGGTGGACTTAATTATGAAAAGAAAAGCATATGCTAAAATAAACATTGCTTTAGATGCTGTAGGAAAAAGAGAAGATGGATATCATTTATTAAGAATGATAATGCAAACTGTTGATTTATATGACTTAGTTGAGGTTAATAAAAATAGTATAAAAAATATAAGATTAACAAGTAATAAGCATTATATTCCTACAGATGAAAGAAATTTAGCTTATAGAGCAGCACAAATATTTAGGGAGAAGTATAACATAAATGAAGGAATTGATATACACATAACTAAAAATATACCAGTAGCAGCAGGAATGGCAGGTGGAAGTACTGATGCTGCAACAGTTTTATATTTAATGAATAAACTTTTTAATGTTAAAGCAAAAAATAAGGAGTTAGAGGAATTAGCATTAAAAATAGGAGCAGATGTGCCTTATTGTATAAATGGAGGAACTGTTTTATGTGAGGGAATAGGAGAAAAATTGACTCCCTTAAAAAGATTTAAAAATAAAGTAGTGATAATAGTAAAACCTAACTTTGGAGTTTCAACTAAGGAAGTATACAGAGATTTAGATATAAGTAAAATTCACAAGCATGTTGATATAGAGGGTTTAATAAAAGCTATGCAAAGAGAGGATGTAAACTATATTTCAAAGAATATGAAAAATGTTTTAGAAAATGTAACTCTTAGAAAACATAGTATACTTAGAAGAATTAAAGATGACTTAGTAAGTGAAGGGGCATTAGGTTCTATGATGAGCGGTAGTGGACCAACTATATTTGGCTTTTTTGAAGATATGCTTATAGCACAAAGAGCCTATGAAAAATTAAAGGAAAAATATGATTATTCAGATATATTTATAACAAGAACAATTTAGGTTCAATAATCACAGTACTTTGTACTTATAGAGCCAGATTGACAGATGAATAAATATATTTATTTGAATTTTAATTAAAGTTTATTAAAGATAGTTTTAAATTTAGAGGTTGGTTTAATACAACCTCTTTTTATATTTAAATTGAAATATATAGTAAAAATATTTTTTAAAATTATGTATAAAAAAAATATCCTTGGTGATAATTAAGTTATCAGGGGGGATGTTAATATGAAAAAATATATTGGTTTAATTAGTATTATAGGAATTATTGTTTTAATGTTTAATACAAAAGGAGTACAAGCTACTAAAAGCTTAGATGGTATAGATGAAAAATTAATAAGGTTTCATGTTTTAGCAAATAGTAATTCAGAAGAAGATCAAACTTTAAAATTAAAAGTGAGGGACAAGGTGTTGGAATACATTACTCCAAAACTTGAAAAGTCTAAATCTATAGATGAGTCTAGATCTATATTAAAAAAGGAAGAGAATAATATGGTTAATGTTGCTAGTGAAGTTATAAAGAATGAGGGATATAGCTATAGTGTTAAAACTACTTTAGGAAGAACTAATTTTCCAGAGAAAACTTATGGTAATATAACTCTTCCACAAGGGGAATATGAAGCATTTAGAATACTAATAGGTGAAGCAAAGGGAGAGAACTGGTGGTGTGTTATGTTTCCACCATTATGTTTTGTTGATATGACAAAGGGACAAATAAGTTATGAAAAAAGTGAGGAAGAAATAAAAAAGGTATTGTCAGAGGAAGAGGCAAATGCTGTTATAGATAAAGAAAATAGTAAGATTGAGTTAAGATTCAAATTATTAGAGCTATTAAAATAAAACTTGATAAAAGTAAGTAAAAATTTTAAACTATTCTATATATTAAACAGTATGGAGGAGTCTTAATGGAAAAGAAAGCAATTATAAAAGTATCTAGCTTACAACTAAGTGGTGAAAGTGATAAAATAGAAGTTATAAGCAAAGGGCTTTTTAAAAGATTAGAAAATAGATATGAAGTTTCTTATGAAGAAAGTGAAATATCAGGAATGGAAGGAACAACTACGACTGTTAAAATAGAAGATGATAAAGTTATATTAGAGAGAAAGGGAACTACGGAGTCATTAATTGTTTTTGAAAATGAAGGAAGTCATGTGTCATTATATAATACACCTTATGGTATGCTTGAGCTTGTAACTAATACTAAAGCTTTAGAAGTAGATGTTGATGACAATGGTGGAAGTGTAAAAATAGATTACGAAATAGCTATTGCAGGACAAGAACCAATAAAAACAAATTTAACTCTAGAAGTTTCAGCTAAATAGACATATATTATAAGGGCTAAATTAGGTTCAGGTTTATTTGGCCCTTTATAAGCTTTTAAATTATATAAAGAAGAGGTATTATATAAATATAATAAAAATCTTGTTAATGATTACCTTAAAGTATTATAATAAAAGAATAATCAGTTAAAATCAGAATAAATCTCTACATAAATTCTTACCTTTAAAAACTCCCAAGCATATAGTTAAAAGAAATAGGAGGTGGCTGCTAGGTGCAAGCTTACGATAAAATGAATTTATCTCAATTAAAAGAGATAGCTAAAGAATTAGGTATAAAAAACTTATCAAAGAAAAAGAAAAGTGAAATAATAGAAGAAATAATAGAGCTAGAAAAAGGTAAAGTTGTAAATAATATAGATAAAAAAAATTCAGAGGAAAAAAAAGAAAACTCAAATGTTAATGGTATAGAGAAGAATGGAGTAATTTTAAGAGAAAAAATAGCTCCAAAAAATAGAGAAGAAGTTACTAATAGACCAGAGAGAATTAATAATAGATATAATAATACTATGGAAAGAAACATAGAAAATACAGAAGAAAAAAAAGAAAAGTTTAAAGAGATGGTGAACACTTCAAATACAGCTAAAGGTGTATTAGAAATTTTAGAACCTAATAATTTTGGTTTCTTAAGATGTAGAAACTACTTAACTGGAGAAGGAGATATTTATGTTTCTCCATCACAAATAAGAAGATTTAATTTAAAAACTGGAGACCAAGTAGAAGGAAAAATAAGAGAACCAAAAGAAGGAGAAAAATTTAAGGCTCTTTTATATGTTGATAGAGTAAATGGAGATAGTCCAGAAAAAGCAATAAGAAGAAAGCATTTTGAACATTTAACACCTATATACCCTAATGAAAGATTAAGGTTAGAAACAAATAATAGTTCCGACTTAAGTTCTAGACTTATGGACATAATTTGTCCAATAGGAAAGGGGCAAAGAGGAATTATAGTAGCACCTCCTAAGGCTGGTAAGACTACACTTCTTAAAAAAATAGCTCAAAATATATCAGCAAATTATCCAGAAATAGAACTTTTAGTATTATTAGTAGATGAAAGACCAGAAGAAGTTACAGATATGAAGAGAAGTATAAATGGGGAGGTTATATATTCAACTTTTGATGAAGAACCTCAAAATCATATTAAAGTAGCACAAATGGTTTTAGAAAGAGCAAAAAGAATGGTAGAGCAAGGGAAAGATATAGTTATACTTATGGATTCTCTTACAAGATTATCAAGGGCTTATAATCTTACTATAACTCCAACAGGAAGAACTCTTTCAGGAGGATTAGATCCAGGAGCTTTAATAATGCCTAAAAAGTTCTTCGGAGCAGCTAGAAATATAGAAGAGGGTGGAAGCTTAACTATATTGGCAACTGCTTTAGTGGAAACAGGAAGTAGAATGGATGATATGATTTTTGAAGAATTTAAGGGTACAGGAAATATGGAAGTACACTTAGATAGAAAACTTCAAGAAAGAAGAATATTCCCTGCAATTGATATATATAAATCAGGGACTAGAAAAGAAGATTTATTATTAAAACCAGAGGAAAAAGATGTAGCATATTCTATAAGAAAAGTTATGTATAAAGAAGATAATAAAGATAATGTAACTGAAAAGTTAATTAACATATTATCTAAAACAAAAAATAATGAGGAATTTATAGTGAGCTATAATAAGACTATGGAACAAGAAGATAATAAATAGAAAAAGAGGATGTATCTAGTTATTTTGATACATCCTCTTTATATAAACTATTAAATAGTTCTATGGTTTTTTCTATAGAAAAGTCTTTAGAAATTCTATTCATATTTTCTTTCATTTGTTGAAGCTTTTCTGGAGTTTCAATTAGATAATCTATAGTTTCATTTAATAAATCTAAATTCTTAACTCTTATAGCAGTACCTTCCTTACAAAGGAAATTAGCATTTTCACTTTCTTGCCCAGGGATAACAAAAGGAATAATCATTGGAAGGCTTTTGTGGATAGCTTCAGTAGCAGTTAAGCCGCCAGGTTTAGTGATTATTAAATCCATTTTATCCATAAGTTCTGGGATAGTATTAACAAAACCTAAGATAGATATATTCTTATCTTTAAAGTTTTCAGTTCCATAATTTAAAGTAAGTTCTTCTCTTAAATCTTCGTTTCTTCCACAGACTATTGTTATATCAAGTTTATTTTTATTTAAAACTAGTTTTTTTAATACAGATGAAATACTAGAAAGTCCCATACTACCACCCATAAGTAATATGTTAAAGTCTGACTTAGGTGTAGATATAGACTTTGGTACATTTCTTTTATAAAATTTTTTATTAACAGGTATACCTAAAGGATAGATAGTGTCTTCATCTATTCCTTGCTGAGCAAGTTTTTCCTTTGAATATTGACTACCTGTTATGTAGGCATCTAAATTTTTAGCAAAATAAGTATAATGTGGATTAAAATCTGTAGTTATTGATACAACAGGGATATTTATTATACCATCCCTTTTTAAGTAATCAAGAACAAATACAGATAAAGGGTGAGTGCATGCAATAATATTTGGCTCATATGTGTTTATACAATTCAAGATACTTTTTTTACTAGATCTAAAAGCTTTAGATAAAATTCCATTTATCCCTTTAAAGTTAGTAACTTTATAAACTGCCCCATATACTCGTGGAAGCATAGTTGCAGAAAAGTCATAACCTCCAACAATGACATTATCTAAAATTTTACTACCTCCATCAAGAAAATCATAAATCAGAATTTCAGTATGATCATCTTTTAAAATATCTCTTAATGCCTTGGCAGCCTGGTTATGCCCTTCACCGGTTGCTGTTGATAATATTAAAATTTTTCGCATAAAAAATTCACTCTTTCAATTAAATTCAATTAATATAATATCATAGAATCTTATTTGTGGAACATTAAACTTTAAAAAAAATTTACAAAATATAAAATAAAAAAAGAGAAAGAAATAGTTCTTTCTCTTTTAGAAAAATTACTTAATGTTGAATCTCTTGTTGAATTTATCAACTCTTCCACCAACATCAACGATTTTTTGCTTACCAGTGTAGAATGGATGGCACTTAGCGCATATTTCAACTTTTAATTCATCTTTAACTGAACCAGTTGTGAAAGTGTTTCCACATGCACACTTAACTACAGTTTCGTGATTGTAATCTGGATGTATGCCGTTTTTCATATTTTTCACCTCTTTTTGATTTTTACAATTATTTCAAACAATTGTTTTAAACAACTGTATTAAAGTATATCACGAGGTGAAAAATACGTCAATAGTTTAAAATACTATTCCTTTAAGTTATAATGATATGAAGTAAATGTAATAAATAATAAACAATTTCAATAATCATTAAATCAAAATTAAATCATCTAAATAGTTGATATTTCTTTATAAGGAATAAAAAGTAAAATAAAGTTATTATCATCTATTGAATAAAAATAAATTTTGATTATATGCAATAAAATGACAAGAGGGAGATAATTTTTATGAGTAAGTTATATTTTAGATATGGTGCTATGAATTCAGGAAAATCAACTCACTTAATGCAAGTGGCACATAATTATGAAGAACGAGGGATGAAAATCGTTTTAATAAAACCAGCTATTGACAAAAAAGGTGAGGATAAAATCGTATCTAGACTAGGTGTTGAGAGAAAAGCAGATATGCTCATTAGTAATGAAGACAATATATTAGAGAGAATTCAAGAAAGATTAAAAACTCATTCTATGGATTGTATTATTGTAGATGAAGTTCAATTTTTAAAGAGCTATCATATAGATCAATTATTTGAAATAGCAGTTAGTTATGATATTCCAGTAATATGTTATGGACTTAGAACTGACTTCCAAATGAATGGTTTTGAAGGGAGTTCTAGATTATTGCTTATAGCACATAGTATAGAAGAAATGAAAACAATATGTACTTGTGGTAAAAAGGCAATATTAAATGGTAGAAAAATAAATGGTAAGTTTATTTTTGAGGGTGAGCAAGTAGCTATTGACGATGGTGGCGAAGTAGAGTATGAATCATTGTGTGGAGAATGTTACTTTAAATATAAGAAAAATTAAATAAATCCTTATAAATGAGGGGAGATTTTATGGGAGAAAATTATGTTGGTGGTCAAGCAGTCTTAGATGGCGTTATGATGAGGGGCAAAAAAGGAAAAGCTACAGCAGTAAGAAATGAAAAAGGTAATATAGAAATTGATATTGAAAGATATAATATTACAGTTGAAAGACCAATTGATAAAATACCCGTTTTGAGGGGAATGATTTCTTTAGGAAGTACTATAGAAGCAGGACTAGAATCTTTTAATTATTCTATTAGTAATTATGACGAAAATGATTTAGAAAATTGGCTTAAAGAAAAATTGGGGAAAAATATAGAAAAACTCCCTAAAAACTTTATGTTATATCTTTCAGTTTTTTTGTCTATAATTATATTTGTGATTTTTCCAACTTTAGTAACTAGTATATTTAAACTATTAAAGTTAAAAAATTTCCAGTTGACTTTAATAGAAGGGATAATAACATTAACATTATTAATTATTTATCTACTAATAATTAGGTCTAATGATATGGTAAAGAATTTATTTGCAAACCATGGAGCTGAACATAAAACAATAAATTGTTATGAAAGTAAGGAAAAATTAACTGTAGAAAATGTGATGAAGTTTAATAGATTACATAAGAGATGTGGTACTAATTTTTTATTTAATGTTATTTTTATAAATACTATACTTAGTTTATTTATAGGATGGAAATTTGTATCATTGAGAATAGTAGCTAGAATTTTAATTATGTCTTTAGCTATAGGGATAACCTATGAAATAATAAGGTGGATAGGCAAGAGTAATAGCTTACTTAGCAATTTAGTAGCATATCCGGGAATGAAGTTACAAATATTAACTACAAGTGAACCAACTATTAGAGAAATTGAGGTGGCTATAATGGCTTTGAAGGCATCAGAAGGATTAAAAGTAGAAAAAAGAGTAGATGAATTATTGAATGAAGCTACTGAAATATTAAGAAATAATAACGTTGAGACAAGTAGATTAGATGCTCAACTTTTATTAGGGAAAGTACTTGATAAAAATAAGCTTTGGTTAATAACAAATAATGATTTTAGAGTATCAGAAGATCTTGAAAATGAATTTTTTGACTTAGTAAAAAAGAGAAGTGAAAAAATGCCCATTAAATATATACTAGGAAAAGCAGAATTTATGGGATTAGACTTTAATGTAAAAGAAGGTGTACTAATTCCAAGACCAGACACAGAAATACTAGTTGAAGAAGTATTAAAGAATATTGATGAAAATGAAGAGTTAAAGCTATGTGATTTATGTTGTGGAAGCGGTGCTATTGGATTATCCTTAGGGACATTTAGAAAAAATATAAGTGTTGACTTAGTAGATATAGATGATATACCAAAAGAAGTTACACTTAGCAATATAAAAAGTTTAAATCTTGAAGGAAGAGCTAATTTTATTCAAAGTGATTTATTTAATAATTTACAAGGAAAAATCTATGATATTATTGTTTCAAATCCTCCTTATATAAGAAATGAGGTTATAGAAACATTAATGGATGATGTTAAAAATTATGAGCCGCATTTAGCTCTTGCTGGAGGAGAAGATGGCTTAGTATTCTACAGGAAGATTATAAAAGAAAGTAAAGGTTATTTAAAGAATGACGGTATATTAGCCTTTGAGATAGGTCATGACCAAGGAGAGGATGTTAAATTATTGATGGAAAATGATAATTTTACTTCTTTGGAAATAATAAAAGATTTAGCAGGTCATGATAGAGTTGTTATAGGGAAACTAAATGTTGATAAAGAGAAAAAAATTATGTTATAATAATTAAATATGAAAATCTATGTTACGGAGTGATAAATAAAATGCTTGATAGATTAAATTTTATTGAAAATAAATATGATGAACTGTCAGTTAAAATAAGTGATCCATCAATTATGGCTAACCAAAGTGAATGGAGAAAATTATGTAAAGAACATGCTGACTTAGAAGTTATAGTTAATAAGTATAAAGAGTATAGAAATGTGCTTGAAGACTTAGAGGCTAACAAAGAAATGGCTAGTGAAGAATCAGATCCAGAAATGAAAGAAATGATTCAAGCTGAAATAAAGGATCTTGGCGAAAGCAAAGAGAACTTAGAAAATGAAATACAAATATTATTATTACCAAAGGACCCTAATGATGATAAAAACGTCTTTGTTGAAATCAGAGCAGGTGCTGGTGGTGAAGAAGCTGCATTATTTGCATCAAATTTATTCAGAATGTATACAAAATACGCTGAAAAAAATAGATGGAAAGTGGAAATAATGAGTTTAAATGAAACAGACCTTGGTGGATTCAAGGAAGTTGTATTCATGGTAAAAGGTGACGGAGCTTACTCAAAAATGAAATATGAAAGTGGAGCACATAGAGTTCAAAGAGTACCTGATACAGAAAGCTCAGGAAGAATACATACATCAACAGCAACTGTAGCTGTACTTCCAGAGGTTGATGACGTAGAAATAGAAATCAGTGATAAAGACATAAGAATAGATGTGTTTAGAGCTTCAGGTAATGGTGGACAATGCGTTAATACAACTGACTCAGCTGTAAGAATTACTCACTTACCAACAGGTATGGTTGTTTCATGTCAAGATGAAAAATCACAGCTTAAGAATAAAGAAAAAGCTATGAAGGTTTTAAAAGCTAGACTTTATGACAAGGCAGAGCAAGAAAGACTTGCAGGTATAGCTGAAGATAGAAAGAGTCAAGTGGGTACTGGAGATAGAAGTGAAAAAATAAGAACTTATAACTATCCACAGGGAAGAGTTACAGACCATAGAATAAAGTTAACACTTTATAAGCTAGATTCATTCTTAGATGGAGATATTGATGAAATACTTAATGCTTTAATAACAGAGGATCAAGCTCAAAAAATGAAACAAATGGGTAATACCAGCTTTTAATAGTAGTGGAGCTATATCAATGCTTGGAGATAGGTTCTAAAGGTCATAGGTGGCTAGAAAATAAAGTAGCTATATTTTCTAATTGCTTGAGTTTTAGTATTTCTGAGCCTTTGATAGGCTCCTTTTAAATTTTAAAAAATAAAGGGAGAGACTAATGTTTATAGATAAAGCAATAAAGAAACAGGAAAAAGCATTTGGAAGATTTAATGTATTTATGATCTTTCTGTTTATATTGTTTCCGGTACTTGTTTTGGCGTTTCAAGTTAAGAATATATATGTATATTGCTACTTAGTAGTATTAGAAATAGCAATAATATTTTGCTTAGTAGGATCAAAGGAAAAAATGACCCTTAAATATATTTGTAAGAATAATTTTTTAAAAATAAAAATAAGTATCTTTATTAAATCTATTAAAATAATTTGTGATAAAATAGTATTAGTTCATACAGAGAAAAAGGGTGATGATATAGAAATAATAGTTGTCACTACTACAAAAGTAGGAAAAAGAGCTTTCAAATTAATTGGAAAAAGTGTTTTAAAAACTTATCCTACGTTAGCAGTTGAGTATGAAAAAATCCAAAAAAGAAATAAAGATACAAACTATTATTATATGATAATAAAAAATGGTGGATTTAATAAATTTACCTTATTAGATGATATGTATAAAAGTTGTGTTAAAGCTACATTTACAGGAGACACCATAGAAAACATAAAAATTGCTAGAGGGCAAAAAGAAATTTAAAAACTAAAGGGTGATTAAATATGTATACTAAAAAGGCTTACATAGAAAATTTAGAACTACAAGAAGATTTTTTAAATGAAGCAGCTGAAGTTATAAAAAATGGAGGGACTGTTGCTTTTCCTACAGAAACAGTTTATGGATTAGGTGCTAATGCTTTAGATGACGAAGCTGTTAAAAAAATATTTGTAGCTAAAGGAAGACCACAGGATAATCCTTTAATAATTCATGTAGCTTCAAGAGAAATAGATGAATATGTTGAAGAAATTCCAGAAATAGCAGAAAAATTAATGGATAAATTTTGGCCAGGACCTTTAACATTAATATTAAAAAAGAAAGCTATAATACCAAAAGAAACATCAGCTAATTTAGAGACTATAGGAATAAGAATGCCCAATAATAAAATTGCTTTAGAGTTAATTAAGAAAAGTGGAGTTCCTATAGCAGCACCTTCAGCTAATATATCAGGAAGACCAAGTCCTACAGATATGGAAAGATGTGTGGAAGATTTAGATGGTAGAGTCGATTATATAATAGGTGGAGAAAAAAGTGATGTTGGAGTAGAATCAACTATAGTTGATTTAACAGTTGATCCACCTTGTATTTTAAGACCTGGTGGAGTGACCTTAGAAATGCTTCAAGAGTTTCATAGTGGAGCATATATAGATAAAGCTATATTATTAGAAACAACTAATAGTGATTTTAAACCTAAAGCACCAGGAATGAAGTATAGACATTATGCACCAAAAGCAAAAGTTAGGGTAATCCGAGGAAATAAAGAAAAAATGGTTGAAAAAATTATAAAAATGGTGCATAATTACAGAGATGACAATTTAAAAGTAGGTATAATCGCTACAGATGAAACTAAGGATAGATATAAAGATGTAGATGTCATTAGTTTAGGTAGTAGAGAAAACCTTGATGAAATTGCTAGAAGCCTATTTGAGAGCTTAAGAGCTTTTGATGATAAAGGTGTAGATGTTATTCTTAGTGAAGCTTTTGAAGAAAGTGGAATAGGAATAGCCATAATGAATAGGTTAAAAAAAGCTTGTGGCTTTGATATAATAGATGTGTAATTAGAATAGGAGGTAGTGGTATGAAGAAAAAGTTGATAGAAAAAGAATTTTTTATAAGTTATTTTATTTCATATCATTATCTATCCAAAAAATATTGATGCTTATTTAATTAAAAAATTAATTCTTTAATTAATAAGCATTAATATTTAATTATTTTAATATTAGTTATGCTTAATTTAAAGAAGTAATAGGGATTTTTTCTTATTCTTCTTTTTTTTTATATAAACTGAAACTTAATTTAGATAGAGTTAATGCTTTATCTGAATTTTAGTGGAGGTTATTTGAGAAGCTGTGTTTGTTTAGTCTAACTTATAGAAAAGTGGAGTATTGCAAACACTAGTTATCAGATAAACAAAAGAATAAAAATTTTATTATAGGGAGGACTAAGTTATGAAGTTAGCAATAGGATGCGACCATGGTGGATTTATACTAAAAGAAGAAGTGTTAAAACACTTACAAGAAAAAGGGATAGAGTTTGAAGACTTTGGAACATATAGTTTAGAGTCTTGTGATTATCCTGATATAGCGGAAAAAGTTGCAAATGCAATAGTTTCAAAAACATGTGACCTAGGGATATTAATATGTGGTACTGGTATAGGTATCTCTATAGCAGCTAATAAAATTCCAGGAATTAGAGCAGCTTTATGTTCAGATACATTTAGTGCACATGCTTGCAGAGAACATAATAATGCTAACATTTTAGCTTTAGGAGAAAGAGTTACAGGAAAGGGATTAGCTTTAGATATAGTTGATACATTCTTAAATGCAAAGTTTGAGGGTGGTAGACATGAAAGAAGGGTTAATAAAATAGCTGAATTAGAAAATAAAAATAAATAATTGTTTGAAAATAGGGAGGAATTAAAAATGAGTAAGGTAACACAAATAGCACATCCATTAATATTACACAAATTAACTTTTATAAGAGATAAGGAAACAGGAGCTAAGGATTTTAGAGAATTAGTAGAAGAAGTTTCAATGTTAATGGCTTATGAAGCAACAAGAGACTTACAATTAAGGGAAATAGAAATAGAAACACCTATTTGTAAAACTAAATCAAAAGTTTTAGCTGGGAAGAAAATGGCTATAGTTCCAATATTAAGAGCTGGGTTAGGAATGGTTGATGGTATGCTTAAATTAATACCAGCAGCTAAAGTTGGACATATAGGGTTATATAGAGATGAAGAAACTCTTCAACCTGTAGAGTATTTCTGTAAGTTACCTCAAGATATTGCAGATAGAGAAGTTATAGTTGTTGATCCAATGCTTGCAACTGGTGGTTCAGCTGTAGATGCTATAACACTTCTAAAGCAAAAAGGGGCTAGATACATAAGATTAATGTGTCTAATATCATCACCAGAAGGTATAAAACATGTTATGGAAAATCATCCAGATGTAGATATATACGTAGGTGCTATAGATGAAAAATTAAATGAAAATGGATATATTGTTCCTGGTCTTGGAGATGCTGGAGACAGATTATTTGGAACAAAATAATTATAATAAAATAAGTTATATAAAATAAAATTCTGTTCAGGGGTAGGATTCTAAGTAGGATTTGACTAGATTATTAATTAAGCTAAGTTGAATTTATGTAATAAGGTTAGAAAATCTATCTCTGAATTTTTGTAATTAGAGCAGTAAATTAGGGGTTATTTTGTAGTAAAATGGGGTTTAAATATAAATTAATTTTATTTTTAGTTGCTATAATATTTAGCTATGTTATTATAAAGTAAGGCTTTAATAAATAAGAGTCGATTATGTTGAGGATGGACTTGGAACTTTCGATAAGTAGTTCCCTTTCTAAGAGGAAATGAATAGAAAGCTTACAGGAGCTTTAGTTGATCTTCATTTTGCACCAATAAAAGGTTCAATTAAATAATAACTATTTTATCAAAGGTGGAAAAATGGTATATTATATTAGCTAAGCATAATATAAAAGTTATTTACAATGATTATAGTACAAAGGGAGGTGAATTCGTTAAAAAGTTTTGTCTTTAAGAAACTTTTATAACGAAAAAAATGGATAAAATCAAGGTTTTAACTATATTTGGAACTAGACCAGAAGCTATAAAGATGGCTCCTCTAGTAAAAGAATTAGAAAAAAGAGAAGAAATAGAATCAAAAGTATGTGTTACAGCACAACATAGAGAAATGTTAGATCAAGTTTTAGAACTTTTTGAAATAACTCCAGAGTTTGATCTTAATATAATGAAAACACGTCAAAGTTTAACTGGAATAACAAATAGAATATTAGAAGGATTAGAAGAGCTTTTCACAAAAGAAAAACCAGATATGATATTAGTTCATGGTGACACAACAACTACTTTTGCTAGTGGTCTTGCAGCGTTTTATCAACAAATAAGAGTTGGTCATGTTGAGGCTGGACTTAGAACTTTTGATAAGTATTTCCCATTCCCAGAGGAAATGAATAGAAAGCTTACAGGAGCTTTAGCGGATCTTCATTTTGCACCAACAAAAGGTTCAAAAGGGAATCTTTTAAGAGAAGGTATAAATGAAAGTGATATATTTATAACTGGAAATACAGTTATAGATGCAATGGAACATACAGTTGAAGAAAATTATGTTTTTGAAAATGATCAATTAAATAAAATAGATTTTGAAAACAAAAAAGTTATAATGATAACAGCACATAGAAGAGAAAATTGGGGTGAAGGAATAGAAAATATTTGTGAAGCCTTAAATAAGATAGTAGAAGAAAATGAGGATGTAGAATTAGTTTACTTAGTACATCTAAATCCTATAGTTAAAGATGTTGTTGAAGCTAAATTAGGAGGAAAAGATAGAGTTCACTTATTACCACCTCTTGATACTAAAGAAACTCATAACTTAATGAACAAATGTTTCATGGTAATGACTGACTCAGGTGGATTACAAGAAGAAGCACCTCATTTAGGAAAACCAGTATTAGTTCTAAGAGGAGTAACTGAAAGACCAGAAGCTGTTGAAGCTGGAACAGTTAAACTAGTTGGAACTGATGTGGAAAAAATAGTTGAAGAAGCTAATAAGCTTATAAATGATAATGGCTATTATAGTTTGATGAGTAAAGCTGTGAATCCTTATGGAGATGGAATTGCATCAAAAAGAATAGTAGATGCTATACTTAAATATTATGGAAAATTTGATGGTGAAGTAGAAGAATTTAAAACAAATAATTAGAATATGACTATACCAATAATAGATTTATGTATAAAATATCTATTTTTTGGTATAGTTTTTTTATACTTAAAAAGATTGTTTTATTTTTAACAAATTTCTATTGAATAATATACATAAAATAGATATAATGTAATTAAATTATAATTATATAATTTTTTACAAGTAAATGATATGCTTAGGGGGAAGTTTATATGAGAGAAGTAGTAATAGTAAGTGCTGTAAGAACAGCTTTAGGAAGCTTTGGTGGAACATTAAAAGATGTGCCAGCAGTAGAACTTGGAGCAATAGTTATAAAAGAGGCTTTAAATAGAGCTGGAGTTAGCGGAAATCAAGTTGATGAAGTATTAATGGGAAATGTTGTTCAAGCTGGTCTTGGACAAAATGTAGCAAGACAAGCGGCTGTAAAAGCTGGATTACCAGTAGAAGTTCCAGCAATGACTATAAATAAGGTATGTGGTTCAGGACTAAGAACAGTATCTTTAGCAGCTCAAATGATAAAAGCTGGAGATGCTGACATAATAGTTGCTGGTGGAATGGAAAATATGTCACAAGGACCTTACGTATTAAAAACAGCTAGATATGGTCAAAGAATGGGAAATGGTCAAATGATAGATTCTATGGTAAATGATGCTCTGACTGATGCGTTTGAAGGATATCATATGGGAATTACAGCTGAAAATATAGCTGAGCAATGGAATTTAACTAGAGAAATGCAAGATGAATTTGCTGCTGCTTCTCAAGCAAAGGCTGAAGCTGCTATAAAAAATGGTAAATTTAAAGAGGAAATAGTACCAGTTGTTATACCACAAAGAAAAGGTGAACCAATTGTATTTGATACAGATGAGTTCCCAAGATTCGGAACAACTACTGAAAAATTAACGAAATTAAGACCAGCTTTTAAAAAGGATGGTACAGTAACAGCAGGTAATGCATCAGGAATAAATGATGGTGCTGCTGCAGTGGTTGTAATGAGTGCTGAAAAAGCTGCTGAACTTGGTTTAAAACCAATGGTTAAAATAGTTTCTTATGGAACAAAAGGATTAGATCCATCAATAATGGGATATGGACCATTCCATGCAACTAAGAAAGCTCTAGAAAATTCAGGATTAACAATAGGTGATATAGATTTAATAGAAGCAAATGAAGCTTTTGCATCTCAAAGTTTAGCAGTTGCTAAAGATTTAGAGTTTGATATGGAAAAAGTAAATGTCAATGGAGGGGCTATAGCTTTAGGACATCCAGTAGGTGCTTCAGGAACAAGAATATTGGTTACATTACTTCACGAAATGCAAAAAAGAGAAGATGTAAAAACAGGATTGGCTACTTTATGTATAGGTGGAGGGCTTGGAACAGCTTTAATAGTTGAAAAATAAATAAAAAAGATGAATAAAAATAGCTAAATTATCTAAACCTATATTTAATAGTTTTAGTAGTTTAGCTTTTTTTGATTGAAATGAATATTAAAAGTATTTGAAAAGTAATGAACTGATTTAAATTGGGGGTTAGATCTTTTGAAAAAGTATAAGGTTTTATTTCTTGTTAAAGTATTAAATGTTAACAAATGGTTAATGAAGTGAGAGGTTAATTTATTAGAATGATAAATTTGAAATAAATATATATAAATAACATTAAATTGATTAAGTTAAAAATATATATAAAATAATAAAAAATAAAAGAAAAAATATGCTGATTAAAAAAAAAAGATAAATAAATATAAAAAAAGAGCAAAAAATATAAAAAAAATATGAAATTATATCATTAAAAACATTCAATTAATATGTATAAAAAATAAGAATGAAAACATTATCAAAATATATTTTAAATAAAATTGTTAAAAAAATTTCAATTAAAGCTTTATATTAATTAAAGTTATAAAAAAATATGATAAATAAAGGATTTAAAGAGTATTTATCAGAATTTTCTGACAAAAGAAATTTTATTAAAAAAAAATATCATATTAACGAAAAATTAAGAAAATGTGTACATAATGAAGAAAAATAGAGCAATATTAACTTATAGTAAACAAAAGGTTAAAAAACAGTATATTTGAGAAGAAAATAGGTTTTTAAAATTTATATTTTAATCTTATAATATCACATGGATAATCATCCCGAAATAATGGAGGGATTTAATTGGTGAAAAGATTGGACAAAGAATTAAAAGAAATATTAAAAATGGTTTCTGCAATCTCAAAAATAGATATTTTATTAGGTACTATACTATCAATTATAATTCTAATTTTCAATATCTACTATGGAATTGCTTTTTTTATCGGAACCATAGTGGCAATTGTTAATTTTGCTGTCAATGCTCTAGTGATAAATAGAAGCTTTAACAGTAAAAAAGGTTCAACAATACTTATCCAAGTAAGTTATATAATAAGAATGGTAGTTATAGTGGGGATTGCTTATTTATTTAGGCATGACTACAAAACTTTATTATTCTATATGACGGGACTTATTTTCCATCAGGTAGCAATGTTTATTTATTCTAAAAGAAAAGAAAAAAATAAACATTAATATACAAAATAAATAATAATAACTTAATATGGAAAGGAAGTGATTCAATGAATATATTTGAACCTATGTTTACAGTTAAAATTGGTAGCATAGTTTTTCAAGGTCCTGTAGTTTTACAATGGGGTATAATGATTTTCCTAATAATAGTAGGAATACTATTTACAAGATCATTAAAAGTTAAACCAGGTAAAATGCAAGTAGCTTTAGAAATGTTATATGATACTATTTCTAATGTTATAGGTAGCAACATGGGAGAAAAATATATGGGGTATATACCATTTGTAGGAACTTTAGCATTGTTCTTATTTATGATGAATACTTTAGGATTAATAGGATTCCACGAACCTACAGAAGATTTAAACGTTTCCATAGCTTTAACTATAATATCTATTTTAGTTATACATGGAAATGCCATTAGAAAAAATGGCTTAGGTGCTTATCTGAAAGGATATGCAGCACCACACTGGGCTATGATTCCATTAACAATAATGGAAAGAGTAGTATTCCCAGTAGCGTTAGCGTTACGTTTATTTGGTAACATGTTAGCAGCTGTAATTATTACTGAATTATTATATAAATGGTTAGGTGGAATAACATGGGCAGCACAAATAGGGCTTCCAATAGTAGCACATTTCTATTTTGATATCTTTGATGGTACTATACAAACTATCATATTTATAATGCTAACAGTGGTAAATATAAAACTTGTAGAAAAACACTAATTTCAAACAAAAGAAAAAACAAATTAAAAACTGAGGAGGAACCAAGATTATGGGATTAACATTATTAGGTGCTGGAATAGCAGTATTAGCAGGAATAGGTGCAGGAATAGGTATAGGTATAGCAACAGGTAGAGCAACAGAAGCGATAGCAAGACAACCAGAAGCAGCAGATAAAATTCAAAGCTTATTCATCATGGGAGCTGGTTTATCAGAAGCAACTGCAATCTACGGATTCGTTATATCAATAATATTATTATTCGTAAAATAATAACTAAGAATAATTTTAATGGAATCCGAAGGAGGAAACATTGGATATGGGAATAAATTGGTTAACAATATTAGCTACTCTAATTAACTTTTTAATATTACTAGCAATTCTAAGATATTTCTTCTGGAATAAGATAAAGGATGCTATAGAAGCAAGACAAAATCTTGTATTAGATAAATTAAGCAAAGCTGATGCAGACGTTGAGGAAGCAAGAAAGCTTAGATTAGAATATGAAGAAATGTTAAAAGCAGCTAGAGAAGAGGGCAATAGAATCGTAGCTGATAAGAAAAAAGAAGCTGAAGAATTATATAAAGAAATATTAGCTAAAGCTGAGAAAGATTCAAAAGCACTTATGAGTAGAGCAGATGAAGAAATCGAAGCAGCAAAAGCAGATGCTTTATTAGATTTAAAAACAAAAACTGTAGACGTTGCAATAATGATGTCACAAAAAGTTTTAGAAAGATCAGTTGACGAAAACATACATAGAGACCTTATTGATGAATACATAGATAAGGTGGGGATTTAATTATGACTGATGGGTTAAGTAAAAGCTATGCCTTAGCTATATATGATATTGCTAAGGAAAATAGAAGATTAGATGAGTATGTAAAAGATATAAAAGAAATATCTAATTTAATAAACACTAATTCAGAGTTACATAATTTTATTGAAAATCATGAAATAAGTGTGAAAAGAAAACAAGAAGTTATAAGACAACAACTTATAGATAAAGTTGATAAAGATTTACTTTCTTTCTTACTTATACTTATTGAAAAGGATATGTTTAGTTCTTTAAATGAAATTTCAAAAGAATTAAATAGTATTTATTCAAATACAAATAATGAAATTCCTGCTTTAGTAAAAACAGCAGTAGAATTGACAGAAGAACAAAAAGAGAAGCTTATTAGTAAATTAGAAGCTAAATATAATAAAAAAATTATATTAAAAGCTGAAGTAGATAAAAGTATTATAGGTGGTATTTACTTAAAAGTTAAAGATGATATAACAGATGGTACTTTTAGAACCAAATACAAAGAGCTTAGATCTTTAATGCTTGATAAATAATAAAAAATAAAAATCAAAAAAGGTGGTGAGTCTATGCATATCGATACAGAAGCGTTAACTTCCGTAATCAAAGACGAAATAAAGAGTTATGAAAAAGAACTTAGTTCAGTAGACTCAGGAACTATAGTACAAGTAGGAGACGGTATAGCTAAGGTTTATGGATTAGGAAAATGTATGCAAGGAGAACTTGTAAAGTTTTCTAATGGAACATTAGGAATGGCATTAAACCTAGAAGAAGATAGCGTTGGATGTGTATTATTAGGTTCTGAAAAAGGAATAAGTGAAGGGGATACAGCAGTTAGAACTGGTAAAGTAGCAGAAGTTCCAGTAGGAAAAGCTTTCCTTGGAAGAGTTGTAGATGCTTTAGGTAACCCAATAGATAATAAAGGCGCAATAGAAAACGAAGGTTTCAGACCAATAGAAGGAAAGGCACCAGCAGTTTTAGATAGAAAGCCTGTACATCAACCATTACAAACAGGAATAAAAGCTATAGATGCTATGATTCCAATTGGTAAAGGACAAAGAGAACTTATTATTGGAGACAGACAAATAGGAAAAACAACTATTGCTTTAGACTCAATAATAAATCAAAGAACAGAAGATGTAATCTGTATTTATGTAGCTATAGGTCAAAAACAATCAACTGTAGCTAACGTTGTAAATATATTAACAGAAGCAGGAGCTATGGACTACACAATAGTAGTTTCAGCATCAGCATCAGATCCAGCTCCACTTCAATATATAGCTCCATATGCAGGGGTTGCAATGGCAGAACATTTTATGTATCAAGGTAAAGATGTATTAATAGTATATGATGATTTATCAAAGCACGCAGTTGCATACAGAACACTGTCATTACTATTAAGAAGACCACCAGGTAGAGAAGCTTACCCAGGAGATGTATTCTACATTCATTCAAGACTTCTTGAAAGAGCTGCTAAGTTATCAGACGAATTAGGAGCAGGTTCAATAACTGCATTACCTATAATAGAAACTTTAGCAGGAGATGTTTCAGCATATATACCAACAAACGTTATATCAATAACTGATGGACAAATATTCTTAGAAAGTGGATTATTCAATGCAGGTGTTAAGCCAGCTGTAAACCCAGGAATATCAGTATCAAGGGTTGGTGGTAGTGCTCAAACTAAAGCTATGAAGCAAGTTGCAAAAGGTTTAAGATTAGACCTAGCACAATTCAGAGAACTTGAGTCATTTGCACAATTTGGATCAGATCTTGAAAAAGACACTGAGAGAAAGATTGAAAAAGGTAAGAGATTAGTTGAAGTATTAAAGCAACCACAATTTAACCCAAGATCATTAGCAGAACAAGTTGCAATGATGTACGCTGGAGTTAATGATTACTTAAATGATGTTGCAGTACAAGATGTAACTAAATTTGAAGCTGAATTCTTAAGCTATTTAAAGAGAAATCATCAAGATATGATGGATAAGATAAATAGCGAAAAGATATTATCAAAGGAAGTTGAAGCATCTTTAAAAGAAGTAATAACTAAATTTAAAGGTAACTTTTAAGATAGGCATAGCTTAATAAGCTATGCACATCTTTTTAGGATTGGAGGTGCGCTTATGCCATCAGGTGGATTATTAGCTTTAAAAAATAGAATAAAAAGCGTAAAAAGCACTCAAAAGACAACAAAAGCGATGTCTATGATTGCTGCTGCTAAAATGAGAAAAGCTAAAGTAAAATTAGAAAAAAATAATGTTTATTTAACAAACCTAGAAGAGATGGGGCACGCCGTATTCAAATATGCTGAAAGTCCTGAAAATAATATTTTAATTAAAGAAAATTCAAGCGATAAAAAGCTAGTATTTCTTTTAGGATCAGATACAGGTTTATGCGGTGGCTTTAACGGAAATGGACCTAATTATCTTAGAAATGAATATGGAAAATCAGATATAATAGATGTAGCATTAATAGGAAAAAGATGTAGATACTATTTAAATAAATATGGATACGATATAGTTAGAGAATATCCAGATTTTAAAGATGTAATGACTATAAAAGAAGCTAGGATAATAGGAAATGAATTAATCAACTTATTTTTAAAAGAAGAATACGGACAAATAAGTGTAGTTTACACTCATTATGAAAGTGCAACTAGACAAAAGGTTGTAGAAGAGCAAATTCTACCTTTTAAATATAAGGAAAAATATAATACAAAAGCAGATACATTAGATTATGATGTTGAGGCAAATTCAGATGAATTAGTTTCAGAATACATAATGAGATATATAGAAGAAAAGCTAATCAATGCAGTTCACCATTCAAAAACAAGTGAACATAATGCAAGAATGATAGCTATGGATAATGCTACTAAGAATGCTAAAGAAATGGCTGATGACTTAAACGTAAAATATAATCAATTAAGACAAGGTGCTATAACACAAGAAATAGCAGAAATAGTTGGCGGAGCAGAATCTATAAAGAAAAAAAGGAGGTAATTACAAATGGCTGAGAACATAGGAAAAGTTATTCAAGTTGTAGGACCGGTTGTAGATATAAAATTTGAATCAGACGTACTTCCAGGAATTTATAATGCTATAAATATAGAAATGGAAAACGGAAAAACTCTAGTATGTGAAGTTGAACAACACATAGGAGACGGAATAGTAAGAACAATAGCTATGGATAGCACAGATGGATTACAAAGAGGTGTAAAAGCTGTAGATACAGGAGATGCTATTTCAGTACCAGTAGGAGAAGGGGTACTTGGAAGAGTTTTCAACGTATTAGGAAATCCTATAGATAGTAAAGGTGAAGTTGAACACGAGGTAAAAAGCCCAATTCACAGACCAGCACCAGCATTCCACGAGCAATCAATTAAACCAGAAATGTTCGAAACTGGTATAAAAGTTATAGACTTAATGGCTCCATATCAAAAAGGTGGAAAAATAGGTCTATTTGGTGGAGCAGGGGTTGGAAAAACAGTTCTAATCCAAGAGCTTATCAGTAATATAGCTACTCAACACAATGGATTATCAGTATTTGCAGGTGTTGGAGAAAGATCAAGAGAAGGTAAAGATTTAATACTTGAAATGTCTGATTCAGGAGTTATAAATAAAACTGCTTTAGTATTTGGACAAATGAATGAGTCACCAGGAGCAAGAATGAGAGTTGCTTTAACTGGTCTTACAATGGCAGAACATTTTAGAGATAAAGGTCAAGATGTATTATTATTCGTTGATAATATATTCAGATTCTCACAAGCTGGTTCAGAAGTTTCAGCATTATTAGGAAGAGTTCCATCAGCAGTTGGATACCAACCAACACTTGCTAATGAAATGGGTGCACTTCAAGAAAGAATAACTTCAACAAAACATGGTTCAGTAACATCAGTTCAAGCTGTATACGTTCCTGCAGATGACTTAACAGATCCAGCTCCAGCTAATACATTTGCACACTTAGATGCAACTACAGTACTAGCAAGAGCTTTAACTGAAATAGGTATATACCCAGCAGTAGATCCATTAGAATCAAGCTCAAGAATATTAGACCCAAGAATAGTTGGAGAAGAGCATTATAATGTTGCTATGGGAGTTAAGAAAATCTTAGCAAGATATAAAGAACTTCAAGACATAATAGCTATCTTAGGTATGGAAGAACTTTCAGATGAAGATAAGAAAGTTGTTGCAAGAGCAAGAAGAGTTCAAAAGTTCTTATCACAACCATTCCACGTTGCAGAACAATTCAATGGATGTCCTGGTAAATACGTAAAAGTTCAAGATACTATAAGAAGTTTCAAAGAAATTCTAGAAGGTAAACATGATAATCTTCCAGAGACAGCGTTCTTATTCGCAGGTTCAATTGAGGAAGTAATTGAAAACGCTAGAACTATGGAATAATTGAGGAGGTTATAATATGAACACATTTAACCTACTTATTGCAACACCACAAGATATTGTTTTAAATGGAGAAGTACTTTCTCTAAAATGTAAAAGCATGGTTGGTGAATTTCAAATTTTAAAAGACCACGAACCTTTTATATCTAATATAGTACCAACAGAATTATATGTTAAAGACGAATTAGGTATGGAAGAGGTATATTTCGTTGGTGAAGGAATTATAGAAGCAAAGAATAATAATGTTGTTGTTTGTGTAAACTCTATAGTTCAAGCTCGAGATATAGACTTAGAAAGAGCGGAAGCTTCTAAGAAAAGAGCAGAAGAAAGACTAGCTTCTACAGATGTTAATATAGATAAAAAGAGAGCAGAGCTATCTTTAAAAAGAGCTTTAGGAAGAATAAAGCTTAAAAATAAAGGACAGTAGATTTTTAAAATCTACTGTCTTTTTTTGTAGAAAATAAAAGAATTTTACCCATAAATATCATAATCACAAATAAATAGGAAAGTGAATATATTTATAGTATGAAAGCTTATAAAAAATGTTTAATTTTCCATATATAGTTAATAATTAAAAGAGGGGTGATTATATGGGAAAATTATTTAATTTTATAATTTCTATTACAATAGCTGCATCAACATTTGTGAATATTAATAAATTCTATAATTTAGATATATACAATACTATTATGGATGAAAGCTGTATTGTTATAGAAAGTGGTGTTCAAGGAAAATATTTAAGCCAAAGTAGTATAGAAGAAGAAATTAAAAAAATAGAAACTTTATTTAAAATAGAAGGCAAGATTAAAAAATATAATAATAACTTTTATTTTAACTCAAAAGGGGATACTACAGAACTTAACATATTTGCCATTGAAGAAAAACGAGGTATAAATGTTGAAATAACAATAAAAGAAGTAGGTAAAAATAATAATATAGATGTATTAGAGAATTGCTTGAAAAAAGCAAATAAGAATATAAAAATTTCAAGTTATTTAAAGGGTAAAGTAAATAATAATTTTGGAGTAAATAAAAATGTACAAATATTAGAGGATAAACTATTAAATTTAAATCCAAATAATATAGAAAGTATAAATATTGATTCAGGGATTACCGGTGTTGTTGAATTTAATAATGGGGAAAAAATAAATTATGCAGTGGTTAATTATAATGATAGCAAAGATGTTTATATGATTATAGGAACTCCAGTTATTTTTATAACCTATTAAATATGTGGAGGGTTAAAATGGAAAAGATAATTGTTAGAGGAGGTAATGCTTTAGGTGGGGAAGTTACTATAAGTGCTGCTAAGAATTCCGTATTGCCAATAATAGCAGCAGCAATATTATCAGATGATACTGTAATAATAGACAATGTTCCATTTTTAGAAGATGTTAAAGTTATATCTGAAGTTCTAGCAGACATTGGTTGTGAAGTTAACTTCAATAGAAATGAGAATAGTTTAAAAATAAATTCTAGTAACATAAGTAAAAGCATTGCCAAAAGTGAATTAGTTCAAAAAATGAGAGCTTCTTTCTTAATTATGGGACCTATGATAGCAAAATATAAAAAGTTTAAAATTGCCTCACCAGGAGGTTGTAATATAGGAAGTAGACCTATTGACTTGCATATAAAGGGCTTTGAAGCTTTAGGTGCAACTGTTACTAAATCTCATGGCTTTATAGAAGTAGATGGTAGTGAGATGAAAGGTGGAACTATTTATTTAGATTTTCCATCTGTTGGAGCAACTGAAAATTTAATAATGTTAGCAACTTTATTAGAAGGGAAGACTATAATAGAAAATGCAGCTATGGAGCCAGAAATAGAAGATTTAGCTTATTTTTTAATATCCATGGGAGCTAAAATAAAGGGAGCAGGAACAAAAACTATTGAAATAGAGGGAGTTAAAAATTTAAAAGGGACAAGATATACTCCTATATATGATAGAATTGAAGCAGGAACTTTTATGATAGCTGCAGCAATAAGCAATTCAACTATAAAGATACATGGTGTAGAAGTAAATCATCTTAAACCAGTAATAGAAAAATTGAAAGAAATAGGAGCTAATATTGACGTATTAGAAGGAAGTAAGACAGTTATAGTGACAGGAAATAAAATTATAAGACCTGCTGATATAATTACAATGCCATATCCAGGGTTCCCTACAGATATGCAGTCTCAGATGATGAGTCTTTTATCAGTTAGTAATGGAACAAGTTTAATAAATGAAACAGTATTTGAAAATAGGTTTATGAATGCTATAGAATTACAGAAAATGGGCGCTGATATAAAAATAATAGGTAATGTAGCTGTTATAAATGGTGTTAATAGATTGACAGGTTCAGATGTTAAGGCAACAGATTTAAGATCAGGGGCATCATTAATATTAGCAGGATTAATTGCAGATGGATATACTACCATAAGGAATATATATCATATAGATAGAGGATATGTAAATATAGAAGAAAAATTTAGAAGAATAGGAGCAAATATTTATAGAATTAATGATGAGGATTAAGTTTAAGGAGTAATCAAAGTGAAATTTTATTTCACTTTGATTTACTCCTTTTTTACTTTGTTAAAAAGTAGTAAGAGATAACATTTAAGTTATTTTTATAATTTACATAACATATAAATAAAGAGAACTCTAATTAAAGTAAAGACATGGGATTTTTTTATAAGGGGGATTGTAGGTGAAAAAAAGGAATTGGAAAAATATAAAATTCACTAAACTTAATATAAACCTTGTTAAGTATAAAAATGTATTAACAGTTAGTTTAGTTGCAATAATAATTATGGCTATACCAGTTGTATTTGGTATTTTAGGAAATAGTAAATATAAAAATATAAATAAAAATTATAATAAGAAAAGTGATGAGAAAATAGAAAAATTAAATTCAGGAAAAAAGTTAGTGGATTTAAATATAGATTTTTCTAAAGTAAAGGTTTATGATGAGGGAAATAATAAAGTAGTTACTGTAGAGTTAGAGGAATATGTAAAAGGTGTTGTTAGCAGTGAAATGCCTATGGCATTTAATGAAGAGGCATTAATAGCTCAGGGAGTCTTAGCAAGAACCTTTGTTATGAATAAAATGATAAATCCATGTTCAAAGGCTAAGGGGAAAAATGCTCATATATGTAATACTACCCATTGTCAGGTATATAGACCTCATGCTAGTAATATTGAGAAAATAGGATATGATAAAGAGAAATTTCAAAATAAAATTAATGAAACAGTGGAAAAAACAAAAAATAAAGTATTAGCCTATGATAATGTAATGATAAAATATCCACAATATTTTGCTACAAGTTCAGGGAAAACTGAAAATGCTTTAGATGTGTTTAAGGTTGAGGCTCCTTATTTGAGATCGGTAGAAAGTAAGGGGGAAGAGGAGAGTCCTAAATATGAAACAGAAAAGAACTTTAGTATATCTGATTTTATTAATATAGTGAATAAGAATTATGATAAGAGTGATTTAAATGCTAATAATATAAAGGATTCAATAAAGATAGTTAGTAGAAACGAAGGAGGATCAGTAAAAGAAGTAAAATTAAAGAATATATCATTAACTGGTGTGGAGTTTAGAAAATTATTTGGATTAAATTCAGCAAATTTCAATATAAAAATAACAGGTAATAAAGTGAACATTTATTGTAAGGGCTATGGTCATGGTGTAGGAATGAGTCAGTGGGGAGCAAATGCTATGGCTAAGAAGGGAAAAAAATATGATGAAATATTATCACATTATTTTAATGGAACTAAGGTAATAGATTTAAATGAAGCTAAACAAGAGATTTAATAAATTTAGAGGATGTATCGAATTAGAGATACATCCTCTCTGCTTTTTATCTAGCTATATAGGCAGATGGAAAATATATTTATGAATGTAGAGTTAACTCAGGTGTTGATTTGATATAGCTCCTTTTTTTATTTCAAAATTATTGTAGTTATTTGTCGTAAAAACTTTTAGTAATATATGTATTAAATTTTGAAATAAAGGACAGACTACTTAAAGGAGGTGTTGATATGGAAAAATTTAAAAATTTATTAAAGAGAGAAAGTTTTTATGTGGTTTTATTCGTATGCTTATTACTTATCACAACTGTAGCTATATATACAGGAGGGAAAAAAGCAACTAAGGAAACACAAAAACCAGTAGCCAATAATACTGTACCTGAAGATAAGTCTACTACAAATAATACTTTAGTTCCAGATGCGGAATTAGTAAAAAAGGAAGAAGAAAAGGTAAATGCTAAGGAAGAAAAGAAGAATGAGGCAAGCAATGAGGAAGGTTCAGTTGCTACATCTGCAAAACCAACAAAAGAATTCATAAATCCAGTAGAAAAAGGATTAATTACAAGAACATTTAACATAGCACCTAGACTAGAGAATGATGGAAAGGTAGCTAATGTGTATAAAGGAATTGATATTGAGGTTCCTGTAGGAACAGAGGTTAAATCAGCAACTGATGGAACTGTATTAGAAGCTAAAAGTGGAGATTCTAAAATAGGTAATTATGTACTGGTTGAATGTGCTAATGGAGTAAAAATACTTTATGGTAATTTAGATAAAAGTATAAAGGTTAAAGCTGGAGATAAAATAACTCAAGGAGCTGTGATTGGTAAGGTAGGTAATTCAATAAAAATGAATCCTAAGGATAGAGTTTCAAAAGAATACTTATTATTACATGTTGAAAAAGATAAAGAACCAATTAATCCAACTAAGTATTTTAAGGAAATTGCAATAAAGAAATAAAAAACTTTAAGAGTAAGATTTAGCAATAATAAATAAAATATAGATATTTATATGTTAAATAAAAATACTAGGCCAGTCTCTATAGGGGGACTGGCTAAAAATAAAGTGAGATTTAATTCAGATAAAGTTCTTTAATAGAAATTTAAATTTTCTATTTAGTAAAACTTTATCTAAATAGAATTAGGAATCTCAAATTAAATGTTCAGTCAAATCTATCTAAGAGTATGCTAGAAAGATATTTCAACTAAAAATGGATTGGAATACTATAAGCACTAGTTCTCAGATAAAACTAAGTTTTAGATATACTTTTTTATAGCTAGGAGGAAATCATGAAAGATTATATAGAAGAAAGAGTGTTAGAGGTAGCTAAATATATAATAGA
Organism: Clostridium massiliamazoniense; assembly: GCF_001403635.1. Classification (GTDB taxonomy): domain Bacteria; phylum Bacillota; class Clostridia; order Clostridiales; family Clostridiaceae; genus Sarcina; species Sarcina massiliamazoniense. Next base: position 1,394,279 of record NZ_LN879468.1, on the reverse strand, counting down.
ATCAAAAGCAACTATTAGGAGAACAGCAAAGGTTTTCGGAGTTAGTAAAAGTACTATTCATAAAGATATGACAGAGAGATTACCTAAATTAAATCCAGGAATAGCTAATGAAGCTAAAGATATATTAGATTTAAATAAGGCTGAGAGACATATAAGAGGAGGAAAGGCAACTAAATTAAAATATAAAGTTGTTGATAAATAAGGAATAATTAATATATAATGTAAAATATAGGGATGATCTGTATAAATATAGATTATAAAAAAGGTGGGGTAAAATGATGAGGTTTTTTAATAGTTCTGTAGATATAGGGATAGATTTAGGAACTGCGACAGTGTTAGTATATGTAAAAGGACAAGGAATAGTATTAAAAGAGCCATCAGTTGTTGCTGTTGATAAAATAAAAAATAAGGTTTTAGCAGTTGGTGAAGAAGCTAGAAATATGATAGGAAGAACTCCAGGGAATATTGTAGCTGTGAGACCATTAAGAGATGGTGTTATTTCAGATTATGATATAACAGAAAAAATGCTTAAATATTTTATTAGTGGTAGTATAAAGAAGGTTAAAAAATCGCCTGGGAAAATAATGGTATGTATACCATCGAAGGCAACTGAAATAGAAAGAAGAGCAGTTATTGATGCAACTAGGAATTCAGGGGCTAGGGGTGTGTATTTAATAGAAGAGCCATTAGCAGCAGCCATAGGGGCTGGTGTTGATATTTCTATGCCTAATGGAAGAATGGTTATAGATATTGGCGGTGGAACTTGTGATGTTGCAGTAATATCTTTAGGTGGTGTAGTTGTAAGAGATTCAATAAAAGTAGCTGGAGATACTTTTGATGAAGCTATTATAAAATACATAAGGGTTAATAATAAACTCATGATAGGTGAGCGTACAGCAGAACAACTTAAAATTAGTGTAGCATCAGCTATCTCAGGGTTAAGAAATGAAAATGCAAAGGTAAAGGGAAGAAATATGGTTACTGGTTTGCCTGATGAAATATTAGTATCATCAGATGAAATTAGAGAGGCAATCAAAGAACCTATAAAATTAATTTTAGATAGTGTAAAGTCAGTGCTAGAAAAAACTCCGCCAGAATTGGCAGCAGATATAATGGAAGATGGAATAGTAATGACTGGAGGAGGAGCACTTTTATTTGGATTAAGTAAATATCTAGAAAGTGAAATTGGTGTACAAGTAAGGGGAGCAGAGGATTCTATTAGTTGTGTAGCTGAAGGAACAGGAAAAGTTTTAGAGACTATTGAAAAATTGAATATATTAATGGAAGAAGAAGAAGTAAGAATGATAGAATAAAAAACTGTATCAAAAGTATTGAAAATATAATAGTAAAATTACTTTTATATTTAGGTCAATTTCTTTTGATACAGCTTTTTTAATTGTAATTATATTTTTTTAATGAGTAAGCTTCAATTAAAGAGGTAGTTATAGCTTGAGACATTTTCATTACCAAATCTAAGCGAATACCTCTAGTTGAAAATAAATCGTTGCGATCAGAAGAGTCTATAATACCAACTATAGATATATCACCGATTGGTGGTAAAATCTTTCCAACACCCTTTCCAGGTCTTAAAGAATCTGTTCTACAGCATATGCAACCAATATCATTGCTATCACCTAAACAAGCATCTAAAGCTATAATAAATGAATTAGGGTTTTCTTTTTTTATGTTTTTTATTTCTTTATCTAAATTTAAAGCATGGATTGGTTTTTCTAAGGTACCGTAAACTTTTAGAGGGAAATTTTTTTCTTGTAATAAGAAACCTACTAAAGGACCTAAACAATCTCCTATGCATTTGTCTGTACCTATACAAACGATAATAGTATTTTCACTTATATAATCTTTTAAAAAGTTAGCTATCTGAAAATATGCTAAGTGATCATTGAATTTTATTTTCATTCGTGGCAAAAAATCACCTCCATAATAAACTGAAACTTAATTCAAGTAGAGTTTTGACTCCATCTGAATGTTTAGTGGGCATTATCTAAAAGCGTGAGGCTGTTTATCTCTTATTTATAGAAGATAGGAACAGTATCTAGCTATCAGATAAATAGGCATATAAAATATTTATTTAAGAAATTTTCCTTTTAGTATAAAAAAAATTATTTTTAGTTAAAAATAAAAAAATAGTATAAAAAATTATTCTGTTGTCAATATTTTCAATTGAGGTGATAGATTTGAAAAAAAAATATCTTTCAATAATAGTTATAATAATTACAGCAATAACAATTTATCTAATGCTATCATATAATAGTACATTATATGAAAGTGATTATATGATGGTTCAAGAAAATCAAAATAAAATAGAAAAAAATAATTTATTCAGTGAATTAAAAAATAAAGAAATAGAATTTATAAAAAATAAAGTGAAAGTATCATTAGATAAAGAAGAGATTAATGCAGAAGAGCAAAAAGTAGAGGAACAGGAAGAGGAAGATTTTGGTGAAAATAGTCAATATATAATAAAGGAAGAGAGTGAAAAACAAGAGAATGGTAATAAGCTTTTTAAAGTTAATAAAGAAGAAATTTTATATAAATTAACAAAAGAAGAGAAAAAAGAAATAAGGACTATAAGTAAAAAATTATCAATGAGTGATTATACTAAGATAGTATCTAGTATAAAAAATAAAGGTGAAATGGAATGTTGCTTAGAAATATTAGATATTTTAAATAAGAGGTTAGATAAGCAAGATTATTTAACAGCAAAAGAAGTTTTTGAACCTTATATAAATGTAGAATTATTAGAAAGAAAGCTAGCAGCGAATTAATGAGCAATTTTTATAGAATATTAAATTGAGGAAGCTTTTGTTTAGTAAGTACTGTTTTAATTATTTTGACAGAACTGAGAAGACGAATGCTTTTTCTTTTTCTATATGAAATAGGTGAGAGATTTACATGGGGATATAGCTGAATTCAAGGGATTATAGTAATGAGAAAATAATAATAATTAGTTTTAAAATAAAGTAAAGAAATAAATAGTATTATAAAGAAAAATAAAGTATTAAAGAAAAAATAAAGGATATTTTAATAAAATGAGATAATTTTAGTTTGAAATATGTTAATGTAACGGATATACTAGTTAATGTCGGTTGAGGAAATTAATAAAAAGTTTTCAAAATCGGAAAAATAAATATGCTGACATGGCTCAATTGGCAGAGCAGCTGACTTGTAATCAGCAGGTTATCGGTTCGATTCCGATTGTCAGCTCCATAAAAAAAGGTGGGGTTCCCGAGTGGCCAAAGGGGGCAGACTGTAAATCTGTTGTCGGACGACTTCGAAGGTTCGAATCCTTCTCCCACCACCAATAAGGTCGCATAGCTCAGCTGGGAGAGCACCTGCCTTACAAGCAGGGGGTCACAGGTTCGATCCCTGTTGCGACCACCATAAAACAAATATATGCTGACATGGCTCAATTGGCAGAGCAGCTGACTTGTAATCAGCAGGTTATCGGTTCGATTCCGATTGTCAGCTCCATAAAAAAGGTGGGGTTCCCGAGTGGCCAAAGGGGGCAGACTGTAAATCTGTTGTCGGACGACTTCGAAGGTTCGAATCCTTCTCCCACCACCAATAAGGTCGCATAGCTCAGCTGGGAGAGCACCTGCCTTACAAGCAGGGGGTCACAGGTTCGATCCCTGTTGCGACCACCATAAAACAAAATATATGCTGACATGGCTCAATTGGCAGAGCAGCTGACTTGTAATCAGCAGGTTATCGGTTCGATTCCGATTGTCAGCTCCATGAAAAGGTGGGGTTCCCGAGTGGCCAAAGGGGGCAGACTGTAAATCTGTTGTCGGACGACTTCGAAGGTTCGAATCCTTCTCCCACCACCATTTTAAAATAAAATATTAACTTATATGCTGACATGGCTCAATTGGCAGAGCAGCTGACTTGTAATCAGCAGGTTATCGGTTCGATTCCGATTGTCAGCTCCATATAAGGTGGGGTTCCCGAGTGGCCAAAGGGGGCAGACTGTAAATCTGTTGTCGGACGACTTCGAAGGTTCGAATCCTTCTCCCACCACCATTAATAGACACTATGATAGTGTCTATTTAATTTTACATTTGTAAAAGTAAAATTTTAGTTAATTTAGTTAAAAAGATAAAAAAGAATATTGAAAAGATGTTAAAAAATAAAACTCTTATCAAGAGAGGTGGAGGGACAGGGCCCAATGAAACCCGGCAACCAGTATTTTATACCAAGGTGCCAATTCCTGCAGTGTAAATCTGCAAGATAAGGGGAGCGCTTTAAATACTAAAGTCTCTTCTTATGTAAGGGACTTTATTTTTTAATATAAAAAAGGAAGGAGGACGTTGCTCTTAAGATGTTAAGGGTAACAAATTAAAATGAGAAGATTATTTACTTCAGAATCAGTAACAGAAGGACATCCAGATAAAATCTGTGACCAAATTTCAGACTCAGTATTAGACGCAATATTAGCTCAAGATAAGAATGCTAGAGTTGCTTGTGAAACAACTGTAACTACAGGTATGGTTATGGTTATGGGAGAAATAACAACTAATTGTTATGTTGATATCCCTAAAGTTGTAAGAAACACTATAAAAGAAATCGGATACGACAGAGCTAAATATGGTTTTGATTGTGAAACTTGTGCTGTAATGACTACTATAGACGAACAATCAGCTGATATAGCTATGGGAGTTGATGAAGCTTTAGAATCAAGACAAGGTGAGAAAGATGAAGTTGAAGCTGTTGGAGCTGGAGACCAAGGTATGATGTTTGGTTATGCAACTAACGAAACAGAAGAATACATGCCAACACCAATCGCTATGGCTCACAGATTATCAAGAAGATTAACAGAAGTTAGAAAAAATGGTACTTTACCATACTTAAGACCAGACGGAAAAACTCAAGTAACTGTTGAATACGAAGATGATAAACCAGTAAGAATAGATGCTATAGTTATTTCAACACAACATGGACCAGAAGTAAGCTTAGAGCAAATTCAAAAAGATTTAATGGAACACGTAATCAAAGCTGTAGTTCCAGCTGAATTATTAGATGAAAATACTAAATACTACATCAACCCAACTGGAAGATTCGTTGTTGGTGGACCACAAGGAGATAGTGGATTAACTGGAAGAAAAATCATTGTTGACACATACGGCGGAATGGGAAGACACGGCGGTGGAGCCTTCTCAGGAAAAGACCCAACAAAAGTTGATAGATCAGCTGCTTACGCTGCAAGATGGGTTGCTAAAAACTTAGTTGCTGCTGGTATTGCAGATAAAGCTGAAATCCAATTAGCTTATGCTATAGGTGTTGCTAAACCAGTTTCAATAGTTGTTGATACTTTCGGAACAGGAAAAATGGGTGAAGCTGAAATAATCGAAATAATCGAAAAAGTATTCGATTTAAGACCAGGTGCTATAATCAGAGACTTAGACTTAAGAAGACCAATCTACAAGCAAACTGCTGCTTATGGACATTTCGGAAGAACTGATGTTGAGTTACCATGGGAGCAATTAACAAAAGTTGAAGAAATCAAAAAGTTAATGAAATAATTTAACATAGATTTAGTTCAGAGGCAAATAAAATTGCCTCTGAATTTTTTTATAATTTAAATTAATAAAAAAGAGGCTGTATCAAAGTAGAAAAATATTAGAGCTTCTTTACGTAAGTGAGTAGTCACAAGTAATGAACCTATATAGCTAGAGAAAAGGCAGAGAGGATGTATCTGTAATTTGATACATCCTCTTTTATTTAATATAAAATATATTTAAGTTTTAAAAATATTTTTTGCTTATTTACTGTAGTTTAATTTACCATTTATTATAACATGTTTAATATCTATATCTTTATCGAATAATAATAAATCAGCATCAAAACCTTCTTTTATTAAACCTTTTTTATGTTCAACATTGCAGTGCTTAGCAGCATTGTAAGTAGCCATTTTTACAACTTCAAATAAATCATATTCACTATTATTATAAACATTTTTAACTGCCTTATCTAATGTTAAAATAGAACCAGCTAAAGTTCCGTCTTTTAATCTAGCAGCTCCATTTTTTACTATAACATCTTGTCCACCTAAACTATACATTCCATCAGGCATTGAACAAGCCATCATAGCATCTGTTATTAATAAAACTTTATTTGTTCCTTTTACTTTATAAGCAGTTCTTAGACTTGGATATGATATGTGTATACCGTCAGAGATAGTTTCAGTTGTTATAGGGCTATCAAAAACAGCACCAACAACTCCTGGTTCTCTATGGGCAAATCCAGTCATTGCATTAAATAAATGAGTAGCATGTGAACATCCGCAATTTATTCCATCCATAGCTTCTTCGTAAGTAGCTTTAGTGTGTCCTATAGAAACTTTAATTGATTTATCTGATAGATATTTTATTAATTCTTTAGCACCATCTACTTCAGGAGCAAGAGTTATAGATACTACAGCATCTTCATAGTCACCAACTATTTTATTAAAGTTTTCAATAGAAGGAGCTAAAACATATTTAGGATTTTGAGCTCCAATAGCTTTAGGACTAATAAAAGGTCCTTCAAGATGTGCACCTAAAACATTAGCACCATCAGTTCCGTTTAATTTAGCTTCTTTTATAACCTTCATAGATTGTACAATATCTTCAGAAGCCACTGTCATTGTAGTTGGTGTAAAAGAAGTTGTACCATGTTTAGCAATTGCTTTGGCAATTTCGTTAATTGCTTCAGAAGTACCATCCATTGTATCGTAGCCAGCAGCTCCATGAATGTGTACATCTATAAATCCAGGGGATAGATATAGACCTTCAGCGTCAATAGTTTCTCCTTCATATGGAGCAGTTGGGTTTATTTCTTTTATTTTACCATTTTCAATAAGAACAGATCCTTTTTCTATTTTATCAATAAAAATTATATTACAATTTTTTATTAACATAATATCCCTCCCAAACTTTACTAATATAAGAATATATTACCCCATAAGAATAGGGTAGTCAATTTATTAATGGGATGTAAGGAAATTTAAAGAAGAAATTTCTTAAATATTATTAAATTTTTACTATGATTTATTTGGAAAATTAAGGTTTTGAAAAAGGTATACAAAGTAAGTTATAGGCTTAAAATATGATATAATTGAGTATAATATAGAAAAAGTATAAAAGAGCTTTAATTTGATTTTTTATTGAATTTTAGCTTAATTAATCTAGGAGTAATATAATGGAAGAATTAAGTGGAATAGTAGAAAGTATTGTTTTTAAAAGCGATGATACTGGATATACAGTAATGAAATTTAGAGAAAATAATAATGTGTATACAGCTGTTGGAACAGTTCCACAGGTCAAAGAGGGACAAAATTTAAAGTTATCTGGTGAGTGGATTGTACACAAGCAGTTTGGAAAACAATTTAAAATAGAGTCACTTGAGGAAATATTACCTACATCCATTGAGGGAATAAAAAAATATCTTTCATCGGGGATAATACACGGAATAGGTCCTGTCACAGCTAAAAAAATAGTTGAAAAATTTGGAGAGAAAACTTTAGAAATACTTGATAATGAGATAGATAGATTAAAAGAAGTAGAGGGGATTGGAAAAAAGAAATTAGAAATAATAATAGAATCTTATAGAGAACAAAGTGAATTAAAAAATATATCTATATATTTTCAAGAACATGGAATAACCATGAATCAGTGTTTAAAAATATATAAAAAATATGGAGCAGCATCAGTAGATGTGGTCAAAGAAAATCCTTATATTTTATCAGAAGAAATAATAGGAATAGGATTTAAAACAGCTGATAGAATAGCTAAATCTATGGGAGTAGAAAAGGAATCAGATTTTAGAATTCAAAGTGGAATAAAGTATATAATCAATGATTATTGTGCTAATGGAAACACCTATATGTTAAAGAAGGATTTAATAAAAGTTGCATCTGAAAATTTAGAAGTAAAAAATGAGATTATAGAAAAAAATATAAATGATGCAGTATTGGATAATAAGATAAAATTGGAAGTTGTAGATGGTGAAGAAGCTGTGTTTACTATTCCTTATTATTATAATGAATTAGGAATAACCAATAGAATACTTACCTTAGCTATAAGTAATTTTCAAAATATAAATGCAGATGTAGAAAATTTAATAGAGCATTTTGAAAGGGATAATAAAATAAAGTTTGCTCCATCACAAAAAGAAGCTATATTAGGTGCATTTCAAAATGGAATAGAAATTATTACAGGAGGTCCTGGTACAGGAAAAACAACCATAATAAAAGCTATAATTGAGATTTTTGAAAGTTGTCATATGAAAGTTGTCTTAGCTGCGCCTACAGGAAGAGCTGCTAAGAGAATGGGAGAATCAACAGGACGAGAAGCTAAAACAATACATAGATTATTAGATATGGGTGTAAGTGAAGAAGGGGAAGAAATTCAATTTGAGACAAAGGAACAAAAAAATGTTGAAGGTGATGTAGTAATAATTGATGAAGCGTCTATGATAGATGTGGCATTGATGAATAATCTATTAAAGGCAATAAAGGTAGGAACAAGGCTTATAATAGTGGGAGATATAGATCAATTACCATCAGTAGGTGCTGGAAATGTCTTAAAAGATTTAATTGAAAGTGAGTTTACTAAGGTTGTTAGATTAGATGAGATTTTTAGACAAGGAAAAGAAAGTCTAATAGTAGTAAATGCACATAGAATAAATAGAGGTGAAATGCCAAAATTAAATGAGAAAGGCAAAGATTTTTATTTTTTAAAAGAAGAAAATCAAGATAAAATATTAGAATTGATTGTAGACTTAATAAATAGAAGGCTACCTAATTTCAATGGTAAATGGGATAAGTATAAGGATATTCAAATATTGGCACCTATGAAAAAGGGAACTTTAGGTGTAATAAACTTAAATCAAAAATTACAAGAAGTATTAAATCCTAAAAAGCCATATAAGGATGAAAAAGAATTTAGAGATTCTGTTTTTAGAGTTGGCGATAAAGTAATGCAAATTAAAAATAATTACACTTTAAAATGGAATAGAGTTCAAGGTCTTGGTGACCTAGAAGGAGAAGGTGTATTTAATGGAGATATGGGATTTATTGAAAGTATAAATAATGAAGAAAGAACTCTAAATGTTATTTTCGATGATGAGAGAAGGGTGAAGTATGACTTTAGTCTTTTAGATGAATTAGAATTAGCTTATGCCATAACTATTCATAAAAGCCAAGGAAGTGAGTTTCCAGTTATAATAATGCCGGTTTATATGGGGTCACCTTTTCTTATGAATAGAAATCTTCTTTATACAGGAATAACTAGAGCTAAATCAATGGTTGTAGTCGCTGGAATGGAAAGAGCACTTAAGTATATGGTTGAAAATACTAAAAGTATGAACAGATATTCTTCATTAAAGTGGAGAATAAAAGAAATTATAAGTAATGATGCTATTGAGGAATAACTTTAAGTAAGAGTTAAAATATTTAACTTATTTAAGAGCCACTAGCTATCAGATAAAGTAGGGTGATTATTTTGGGATTAGATAAAATGTATTTTTCTTTAAAGGATGAAGGTGCTAAGGAAAAAATATTAGAGTATTATGAAAGTAAAAAAGAAGGTATTATCAATACGATTATGGAACCTTATAAGTCAGTGATAATAGTAAAGGATTTATTAAGTAAGGAAAAAGAAAATAAAATATTATGTTTAACTAATAGCATAGGATTAAAAACTTTTGAAAAAAGTAATATCCATATAAAAAACTTAGATAGATGGAATGAAAAAAATGATATTTACAATACTATTATTATAGATGACTTAAGTGCTTATAGTAATTATAATAAGCTAGATCTCATAGAAATGGTAGATTATTTATATAAAAAAGCAAAAAGGATAATTATTTTTTCAATTGAAGAAATTCTAAAAAATTGTGACTTCTTATATATAACAACTCAAGGAAGAGAAAGTCATTTTGTAGAGCCTAGAATTATAATAAGTAAGTTAAATTTAAAAAAGAAAATTCCAAATATAATAACAGAGTATTTTGAGTATTTTAGCAAGTTGGGACATAACACTATAATTTATGTAGGAAAAAATGAACGTGACATGTTTTATGATAATTTAAATAAATATCTTTATATATTTGATGATATAAAAGTATATAAAGATGTTAATAATTATGAGGTAATAAAGTTAATTTTATCTAGTGGAAATAAAATTATAATAATAGAAGATGTAGATAAGATTATAGACAAATTAGATAATTCAAATTTCATAATATATAGTGCTAGTAGAGAATTTTTTACATATAAAAAAATAGTTTTTATATGTGGAAGGTTAACTCTATTAGAACAAGAAAGTGAAATGATAATAGTAAGTAAGCAAGATAGTAAAGAGATTGACGAAGCTAAAAATATTTCAAGATGTTTCAACAAAATTGTTTGGGAGTGAGATATATAATAAAATATTTAATTAATTGTCTATTAGAAATTATATATCCTAGTTGTACTAACTGTTTAAATTGTGGAGTAGAAGAGAGTGAGTACTTTCTTTGTGATCAATGTAAAACACAATTGAAGTATGTGGGAGAACCTTTTCTTTTAGATAATAATAAATGTTATTCTATAGTGTATTACAATCATATGATAAAAAAGCTTGTTTCGGAATTTAAATATAAAAAGAATTTTAATGTTGGTGAGTTTTTTTCTCATTTATTATATAGAAAAGTAGTAGATGAAAAAATAGACTTTGATTATATAACCTATATTCCTATGAATAAAAGTGCTTTAAAAAAAAGAGAGTTTAATCAATGTGAGTATTTAGCTAAAAAGCTTTCTGAGAAAACAGGAAAAGAAGTTATTCAAATATTAGGTAAAAGAGAAGGAGTAAAGGAACAAAAAACATTATGTAAAAGTGAGAGGTTAGAAAATATAAAGGATGCTTTTTATATAGAGATAAATGATTTATATTTAGAAAATAAAAGAATTTTATTGTTAGATGATGTAGTAACAAGTGGTGCAACTTTGCTTAGTTCAACAAAAATTTTAAAAAAATATTATAATATTGATGTTTTTTTGTTGACTGTAGTGAAAAGTAGTATATAATAATATATGTGCTAGGTCTGTGGTTGAAAGTCGATGCCAGTCGCAGGCAAAACGATCCACGTAAGTTAAACAAAGTTTTAATGAGCATGGTGCGGCTTAGAAGTAAGTCCTGCCAGTAAACTGAGAGGGTTAGTAGTGAGAGGATAATACCGGGTAGCAAAAGCTCCAGCAGGCGAGTGTGGGGTCAAAGACCAGGTCAGCTAGTACAAAAAAAGTTGTTAGTTTAGGCTAACAACTTTTTTTATGAAAAAATACCCAAGAAAGTAAAAAAGTCAAGTTTAGAATCATATAATAAAATAGAGGAAAAGAAAGCTAACAAGTAAAGGATTACAAATTTTCAGAAAATTTATTCTCTTTTTAGTTTGTTTATTTCTCCTAGAAGTAGTAAAATTAAATCATAGAAAATATTTAAAAAATTTTTTTAAATGTTTTATGAAAGGGGCTGGGCATATGAAAATAAAAATACATGCAAGAAATATAACATTAACAGATGCTTTAAAAGATACAGTAGAAAAGAAGATATCAAAGTTAGAAAAATATTTTAATGAGAATGTCGAAGCCAAAGTAACGCTAAAAGTAGAGAAGAACAGACAAATAGTCGAGGTTATAATACCATTTAGTGGGATCTTTTTAAGAGGTGAAGAGTCAACTGAAAATATGTATAAATCATTAGATTTAGTTGAAGAAAAACTTGAAGGTCAAATTAGAAAACATAAAACTAAATTAAAAAAACTTGAATATGATTCTCTAAAATTTGCTCAAATAGATAGTGAAGTAGCTATAGATGAGGAAGATAGAGTAGAAGATAGAAAAATAGTTAAAACTAAAAAATTTGATGTTAAACCAATGTTACCAGATGAAGCGGTACTTCAAATGGAATTAATAGGTCATAATTTCTTTGTATTTAGAGATGGAGATACAAATGAAATAAGTGTAGTTTATAAGAGAAAAGATGGACATTATGGTTTAATAGAAGCTGAAGATGAATAAAATTTGTATATAATAAGCCTAGACTTTTATTTGCTAGGACTTTAAATAAATATATATTTCAATATTAAGTATAAAGAAGAGGATGTATCAAATTCAGATACATCCTCTCTTCCTTTTATCTAGCTATATAGGTAGATGAAAAAATACATTTATCTGATAGCTAGAGGCTGTAATACTCCTATCTATAAGTAGGAGTATTACAGCCTCATGCTTCTAGATAACTGCGACTAAGCATTCAGCTGGAGTCAAAACTCCATCTGAATTAAGTCTACGTTTATAAAAGTAATATAAATTAAGGTGCTGATTTGATACAGATCCTTTTCTTTTAATAAAGTAATTAAGATTTTGTTATTTTTATTTTACATAAAATAATTTAATAAAATTAAAAAATAATATGTTAAAAAATACAGAAATAAGTATATTAATCATAAATAAATGTTAAAATAAAAACTGGGTAATTTTGAAAGAAATTTTAATAAAAAATATTAAAAGCTTAAAAAACTGTGAACTAATCAACTTTATTGAAAATTTACAGGAATAAGTGATATAATAATCATTAAATAAACTAAGAGAATTGAGGAGAATAAATATGGGATTTTTTGATAAGATTTTTGGTAGTTATAGTGAAAGACAAGTAAAAAATATAATTCCTTTAATTGATAAAATAGATAAATTAGGACCTTCAATGGAAGCATTGTCAGAAGAAGAACTAAAGGGAAAGACTCAAGAATTTAAAGATAGATTAGCAAATGGAGAAACTTTAGATGATATTTTAGTTGAAGCTTTTGCTGTAGTAAGGGAAGGGGCTAGAAGAATTTTAGGAATGAAACACTATAGAGAGCAACTTATAGGGGGAATTGTTTTACACCAAGGTAGAATCTCAGAGATGAAAACAGGGGAAGGTAAAACTTTAGTTGCAACATTACCAGCTTATTTAAATGCATTATCAGGAAAAGGAGTTCACGTAATAACTGTAAATGACTATCTTGCACAAAGAGATAAAGAGTGGATGGGGCAGTTATATGAATATCTTGGCTTAACTACAGGAGTTATTGTTCACGGATTAACAAACGACCAAAGAAGAGATGCTTATGGAGCTGATATAACTTACGGAACAAATAATGAATTTGGGTTCGATTATTTAAGAGATAATATGGTTATATATAAAGAAGAGAGAGTTCAAAGAAAATTAAATTACTGTATAGTGGATGAGGTTGACTCAATTCTTATAGATGAAGCAAGAACTCCTCTTATAATATCAGGAGCTGGAGATAAGTCAACAGACTTCTATAAAATAGCAGATTTCTTTGTTAAGAGATTAAAAGAAGAAGAACATTTTACTGTTGATGAAAAAGGTCATGCTGTAATGTTAACAGATGAAGGTATGCATGAAGCTGAAAAAACATTCAATGTTGAGAACTATGCAGATGCTGAAAACATGGAACTTCAACATTATGTAACTCAAGGATTAAAAGCCAATTACTTAATGAAGAAAGATAAAGACTACATGGTTAAAAATAATGAAATAATCATAGTAGATGAATTTACAGGAAGACTTATGGAAGGTAGAAGATATTCAGATGGTCTTCACCAAGCAATAGAAGCTAAAGAAAATGTTGAAGTAAGAAGAGAATCAAAGACTTTAGCAACCATAACATTCCAAAACTACTTTAGAATGTATGAAAAGTTATCAGGAATGACTGGTACAGCTCAAACAGAGGAAGCTGAATTTAGAGAAATTTATGGTTTAGACGTTGTTATTATACCAACTCATAGACCAATAGCAAGAAAAGACCAAAAAGATTTAGTATATAAAACTCAAAGAGGAAAATATAATGCCATTGTTGAAGAAATAATGGAAACACATAAAACAGGTCAACCAATTCTTGTTGGTACAACTAGTATTGAAAAGTCAGAGTTAATATCTGATTTATTAAAGAAAAAGAGAGTGCCACATAAAGTACTTAATGCTAAATACCATGAACAAGAAGCTGAAATAGTTTCTAAAGCGGGTCAACTAGGTAATATTACTATAGCGACTAATATGGCAGGAAGAGGTACTGACATAAAGCTTGGAGAAGGAGCTTTAGAAGTTGGTGGATTAAAAATAATAGGTACTGAAAGACATGAATCAAGAAGAATAGATAACCAGTTAAGAGGACGTTCAGGACGTCAAGGAGATGTTGGGGAATCAAGATTCTATATATCTCTTGAAGATGATTTAATGAGACTTTTCGGTTCAGATAAGGTTATGGCTATAGCTGATAAAATAGGTCTTGATGAAGATGAAGCTATAGAAAATGCTATGGTAACTAAAACTATAGAAAATGCTCAAAAGAAAGTTGAAGGTAATAACTTTGACATAAGAAAAAGCTTGTTAGGTTATGATGATGTTATAAACCAACAAAGAGAAATAATATACAAACAAAGAACAGAAGTTTTAGAGGGGGAAAACCTAAAAGATTATATAATAACTATGATAAAGGATATAATTGAAACTGCTGTTAATGTTCACTTAGATTCAGAGGATGAGAATTATAAAGAAGCAATAGGAACTTTATTAAATTACCTTGAAGATATTTATTTACCTAAGGATGAGTTTGATGTTGAAGAGTTATTTAAACTTGAACCAGAGGAAATAGAAGAGAAATTAATAGAAGTTGCTATGAAACTTTATGAAGAAAAAGAGGCATCTATTGGCTCAGAACAAATGAGAGAAATAGAAAGAGTTATTATGCTTAAGTGTGTTGATAGTAAGTGGATGGATCATATAGATAATATGGATCACTTAAAACAAGGAATAGGACTTAGAGCATACAAACAACAAGACCCTGTTCAAGCATACCAAATGGAAGGTAGTAATATGTTTGAAGAAATGATAGAAAGCATTAAGTTAGATACTGTTAAATACTTATATCATGTTAGAGTTCAAGTTGAAGCTCCAAAGAGAGAAAAGGTTGCTGAAGAAGCTGAAGCAATACATGGAGAAAAGGAAGTTAAGAATAAGAAACAACCAATTAAACATGGACCAAAAATAAAAAGAAATGATCCATGCCCATGTGGAAGCGGAAAGAAATTTAAAAACTGTTGTGGAAGCGAAGCAGCAAATTAATTAAAGTAAATTATATTTAGAATTACAATAATAAAAGGGGGTTATATGAAATTACTAGTCTTCTAGGAATTTTTAATATAATCCTTTTTTGTATTAGATTCTCAGATGATGATATACTGTATATAGCTTATGAAAAATTAAGGCCATAAAATATAATAAAGAGGTGATTAAATGATTTTAGAATTAGAAAATAGTTTTAATAAACTTGCTATACTTAAATCTACATTAGAGAAAGTGAGTGAGTCACTTTGACTTGGCTAGGCTAGAGAAGGAAGATAAAGAGTTAGAGTGCAAAATGCAAGAAAAAGATTTTTGGAGTGACACAAATAAAGCTCAAGAAATAACTCAGCTTAGTAAAAGAATTAAGGAAAAAATCAATAACCATAAAGTCCTAGTTAGAAGAATTGAAGATATAGAAGTATTAAAGGACATGATGGAAGAAGATGATATGGAAACAGCTAATGAAATAATATCTGAAATTAATGATATAGATAAGATAATAAATACACTTAGAATAGAAACTCTTTTATCAGGAGAATACGATAAAAATAATGCCATAGTCACTCTTCATACAGGGGTTGGAGGTACTGATGCCAATGACTGGACTTCTATGCTTCTTAGAATGTATACAAGATGGTGTGAAAAAAAGGGCTATGAAGTGGAAACTTTAGATTATATAGCTGGAGATGAAGCAGGAGTGAAAAGTGTTACTCTTTCTGTAAAGGGAGAGTTTGCTTATGGCTATTTAAAAGCAGAAAAGGGTATTCATAGAATAGTAAGAATATCACCTTTCAATGCTAATGGAAAGAGACAAACATCTTTTTCATCAGTGGAGGTACTGCCAGAGTTAACTAAGGAACAAGATATAGAAATAAATCCAGTTGATTTAAGAATAGATACTTATAGAGCTAGTGGAGCTGGTGGACAACATATAAATAAGACTGAATCAGCAGTTAGAATAACACATATTCCAACAGGAATAGTTGTTCAATGCCAAAATGAAAGAAGCCAGTTTGCTAATAAAGATACAGCAATGAGAATGCTTAAGGCTAAGTTAATTGAACTTAAAGAAAGAGCTCATAAAGAAAAAATAGAAGATTTAACTGGAGAATTAAAGGATATGGGATGGGGAAGCCAAATAAGAAGCTACGTATTTAACCCTTATTCATTAGTTAAGGACCATAGAACAAACAAGGAAATAGCTAATGTTAATTTAGTAATGGATGGAGAAATAGATGATTTTATTATTGCTTATTTAGGAAGCAGTAGTAATCAATAATTATAGTCAAAATATTAGTTGAAATAAACCTAATTTCATTAGATTTATTTCAACTAAATTTACTTAGTATACTAGGTGATATAGGAGTTGAAGGTAATGGAAAATATAAATGAGGTTTTAAGTAAGGAACTTAATATATCTTTAAAGCAAGTAGAAAGCGTTATTGAAATGCTTGATGAAGGAAATACAGTTCCTTTCATAGCTAGATATAGAAAAGAAAGAACAGGAAATCTTACTGATGAAGTTTTAAGAAATTTCTTTGAAAGGTTAACTTATTTAAGAAACTTACAAAGTAGAAAAGAAGATGTTATAAGATTAATTGATGAACAAGGAAAATTAACAGAAGAACTTAAAAGCAAAATAGAAAAAGCTAATAGTTTAACAGAAGTTGAAGACCTTTATAGACCTTATAAAGCTAAAAAAAGAACTAGAGCAACCATAGCTGTAGAAAGAGGATTAAAGCCGTTAGGTGAATTAATATTAGCCGGGGATTTTAAAGGGAATATAGAAGAAAAAGCTAAAGAATTCATAAATGAAGAAAAAGAAGTTAAAAGTGCTGAAGATGCATTAAATGGAGCTATGGATGTTATTAGTGAAATAATATCAGATAGTGCTGAATACAGAAAATTCATTAGAGAATTGGTGTTAAGAGAAGGAAGTATTGAAACTAAAGGAGGAAGTGAAGAACCAACTCCTTATGAAATGTATTATGAATACAGTGAAGCAGTTAAAAATATTCCAGCTCATAGAATTCTTGCTATAAACAGAGGAGAAAAAGAAAAGATATTATCAGTTAAAATAACATCTAATGAAGATAAAATAATAAATTACCTTAATAGTAAAATTCTTAAGGGGAATAGTGAAACAGACAAATATTTAGAACTTAGTATTAAAGATTCTTTAAAGAGATTAATATATCCATCTATAGAGAGAGAAATAAGAAGTGAACTTACTGAAAAAGGTGAGATAGGAGCAATAGCTATCTTTAAAGCAAATTTAAAAGCCCTTTTAATGCAATCACCAATAAAGGGTAAAGCTGTTATGGGCTTTGACCCAGGATTTAGAACAGGATGTAAAGTTGCTGTTTTAGATGAAACAGGGAAGTTTTTAGATAAGGCTACAGTATATCCAACAGTTCCTAAAAATGATAGAGAAGGGACTAAAAAAGTCTTAAAGGAATTAATACATAAATATGATGTAGGAATAATTTCTTTAGGAAATGGAACTGCTTCTAGAGAGTCAGAAGAGGTTATAGCAGAAATGCTATCAGAAATAAAAGCTGAAAGTGGTAAAGAACTATATTATGTAATAGTATCAGAGGCAGGTGCTTCAGTTTATTCTGCTTCAGAATTGGCTAATAAGGAATATCCAGATTTAGATGTAACTATAAGAGGTGCAATCTCAATAGGAAGAAGGTTACAAGACCCTCTTGCAGAACTTGTTAAAATAGACCCTAAAGCTATAGGGGTAGGGCAATATCAACATGATGTAACAGCTAAAAAATTAGATGAGTCATTAACTGGTGTAGTTGAAGATTGTGTTAATAATGTTGGTGTAGATTTAAATATGGCAACACCATCTTTATTATCTTATATATCAGGTATAAATAGTAGCATAGCAAAAAATATAGTTGAATATAGAGAAGAAAATGGAAAGTTTGTATCTAGAAAAGAACTATTAAAGGTTAAAAGACTTGGACAAAAAGCTTATGAACAGTGTGCAGGATTCTTAAGAGTAAGCGAAGGAAAAGAATATTTAGATAATACAGCTGTTCATCCAGAGTCCTATGAAGTAGCTAAAAAATTAATAGAGATTTTAGGATATGGAAAAGAAAAAGATTTCTCAGATATAGAACAAAGAGTTGCAGAGAAAGGTCTAAAAACATTAGTGGAAGAACTTTCAGTGGGAGAATTAACTTTAAAGGATATAATAAAGGAAATTAAAAAGCCAGGAAGAGACCCTAGAGAAGAACTTCCAAAGCCAATATTTAAATCAGGAGTAATAGATATGAAAGATTTAAAACCTGGTATGAAGCTTATGGGAACAGTAAGAAATGTATCTGATTTTGGAGCCTTTGTTGATATTGGTGTTCACCAAGATGGATTAGTTCATAAAAGTCAAATGGCAAATAAATTTGTAAAACATCCATTAGATATAGTTAAAGTTGGAGATGTTATAGAAGTAACAATTTTAGAAGTAGATTTAAAAAGAAAAAGAATAGCCTTAACAATGAAAAATTAAATGAAATTATTGTAAAAACTTATTAATATGGTATAATATTAATGAAAATAACAAATCATATCTTCAGGGCGGGGTGTAAGTCCCCACCGGCGGTAAAGCCCGCGAACTAGAAATAGTGGATTCGGTGAGATTCCGAAGCCGACAGTTAAAGTCTGGATGAAAGAAGAGTAACAATGAGTAGTTTAATTAATGAGTTAACTATGCCCTGGTATATACATGCCAGGGTTTTTCTTAGTGATGAAAATATAGGTAAAGTGCAATAATAAGATAGACTAAATAAAAAATTAAATTTAATAAAAAATAAAAAGTTAGATTTTAACTCATAATTATGACTAACTTATTGTCTCCCTAGAAGACCATTTGGGAGGAGAGTAAAAATGAATAGGAATAAAAAATTAAACATTTCTATTAAAATTGGAATTTTAAGTGCTATAGGGGTAATCTTAATGCTTTTTCAAATACCTGTAGTACCAGCATTTCCGTGGCTGCAAATAGATCTTAGTGATATTCCAGCATTAATAGGAGGGTTTGCTTTTGGACCATTAGCAGGAGTAATTATAGAAGCTTTAAAAAATATTCTTCATATATTAGTTTCTGGGTCATCAACAGGTGGAATAGGAGAGATTGCTAATTTTTTAATAGGTGCATCTTTTGTATGGCCAGCAAGTTATATTTATAATAGAGAAAAAACAAAAAAAAATGCCATAATAGGAATGATAGTAGGGACAATATCTATAATAATAATGGGTATATTAGCTAATATATATATATTATTACCATTATTCCATATAAGTTTTAAAGGTAAGGCTTTATTAACTTATATTTTAGTAGGAATCATTCCAATGAATTTATTAAAATCTGTGTTAATTAGTGTAATAACATTAATTTTATATAATAAGTTAGCAGTAGCTATATTTAAGGGTGTTAAACGATAAAGAACAAGTAGTTACAAATAGTGAATCTATATAGCTAGATAAAAGGAAGAGAGGATGTATCAAATTATAAATACATCCTCTCTTCCTTTTATTTTTAAATTAATTTAAATTTACTCTCATTAAAAGAGCAGTTTCTCCATTATTAGAGTAGTAATTTTTTCTTTCACCTTCTATGAAGAAACCTTTATTCATATAAAGTTTTTTTGCAATTTCATTAGATTGACGAACTTCTAGAGAAATTGAACTTACATTTAAGTCTTTGCAATAGTTAATTACATGATTTAAAAGAGTAGTTCCAACTCCAGCATTTCTATAATTAGGATCTGTAACTATAGTATTTATCTGTGCTTCATCTACAATTATCCACATACCTATAAATCCTATAACTTTATCTTCATATAAAGCTACAAAACTGTGGGAGATATGTTTAACAAGTTCTCCTTTTAATGAAAACACATCCCATTGTTCAGCTTTTGGGAAAGCTAGAGCACTTAAATCAGAAACTTCTTTTATATGTTCATAGTCTAAAGGTACTATTGAAATATCCATAGTTAAATCCCCGTTCTAGCTTCATATTCTCTTTCAGCTTGAGATTTTCTAAGGTAAACTGGAGCTATTTTATTTAAGTCTTGAGTTACATTAGAGTTAAATAATTGAAGAGCTAATTCACCTAGTGATGAAGCTTTAGGATAATTAGAATTAAGTGGAGCAAAGCTAAGGTTACTTAAGTTTTCAAGTAAGTAATCCTTATGCTTAACAACTCCATCACCTAAAAATATTACAGGTTCATTTTTTTCCTTAAGAACAGAAACTAATTCTTCAATTGATAGGCAATTAGCTTCTGATATTGCTTCTAATTTACCATTATTATTTTTATAAAGATTAGTATATACATTACCTCTTAAGGCATCCATTATAGGACAAATGATGCCATTAAAATTAATTACATTGTAAGCTAAAGTGTCTAAAGTAGATATAGCTAAACATGGTTTATTAGAACCAAAGGCTAAACCTTTTATAGTAGCCATTCCTATTCTAAGACCTGTAAATGATCCAGGGCCTTCTGAAATAGCAAAACCATCAATATCATCTAAGGTTAAATTATATCTAGTTAAAAGAGAATCTATTAAATCCATTAATATAACAGAATGTTCTTTTTTATCGTTTAAGTTTATTTCACCTAAAATTTTATCTTCCTTAACTAAGGCGCAAGTAGCTGTGCTAGAGGAAGAATCAACACTTAAAATTATCATAATTTTATCTCCTTTATATAATCGTAAGAAGGTCCGAAAGCTTCTATAGTTATTTTTCTGAAATTTTCACCTTTTTCAGGAATCTTTTTTATATTTATATATAAATATTCATTAGGGATTATTTCTTCTATGTAGTTTGCCCATTCAATTAGGCTTACTCCATTGCCAAATATATATTCATCGAATCCAATTGCGTAAATTTCGTCAGGGTCATTAACTCTATAAACATCAAAGTGATATAAATTTAATCTGCCACTATGATATTCATTTACTATGTTAAAAGTTGGGCTAGTAATATGTTCTGTAATTCCAAGTCCTTCAGCTATGCCCTTACTCATGTGAGTTTTTCCAGTTCCAAGATCACCTGTAAGGCAAATGATATCACCTGATTTAGCAAGGCTTCCAACTTGTTTTCCTATATTAAGAGTTTCTTCAATAGTACTAACTATAAATTCCATAATAAAACTCCTTTCATTTAATAGTTATTCTTTAAATATTTTATCCAAAAAAGTAAAAAAAGAAAAGTATTAAAGGGATTATAAAAAAATTTAAAAAAAATTAAAAAAAGTACTTGCATTATTTTTAATTAACATATATAATAATTCATGTAGCGAAGGGGTATGGCTCAACGGTAGAGTAGTGGTCTCCAAAACCATTGGTTGTGGGTTCGAATCCTACTGCCCCTGCCAAAAGAAGTTCTTAAGAGAACTTTTTTTTTTATGTAATAAAGTAAAAATATTTTTAGTTTATTAGACTTAGGTTTTAGTTTATAAATATATTTTTATAATTGTGGATATAGCAATATAATTAGCTAAAAAAGTAAAAAATAAGTAATATAAAATCAGTATCTTAATTTATATTACTTTTATAAATACATTTATTCATCTGCTGAGATAGTTGTATAGATACAAAATATTGTGACTATTGAACTAGTACTAAAAGTTTTTTATTTTTGAATAATAGTTGTATTAAGTGACTATCTAAATCTTTAATTTAGTTATAGGAACTTACTTAGGAAGCAAGGTGAGTCGAGCTTCTTTACGTAGGTGAGAGGTCACAAATGGTGAAGCTATATAGCTAGATAAAAGGAGATGTATCGAATTACAGATACATCTCCTTTTATAAGTTTTTTTAATAAATTTATGCTTCGTCAGTCATTTTATTAGCAGCAATAACGAATGGAGCGTATATAACTATTGATAATAAGAATGTACCTAATGCAAGAACAGCAGCTTTCCAGTCACCGTTAGTAGCTAAGAAGGCACTTAGTACTGGAGGTGTTGTCCATGCTGTTTCAGCAGCAATCTTATCAGCAAACGGTATTATTGCGGTAAATATATAAGCTATAGTAACACAGATAGCTGGAGTAAATACAAATGGTATGAACATTAATGGGTTTAATACCATTGGTAAACCGAATATTACAGGCTCGTTGATTTGGAATAAACCAGGAGCAGTAGCAAGTTTAGCAAGCTCTTTGTATTCTTGTTTCTTAGAGAATAAATAAATAGCTATAACTAAACCTAAAGTAGCACCAGATCCACCATGCATAGCATAAACATCTAAGAAGTTTCTTGTTAATACATTAGGAACAGCAGCAGCTCCACCTTTGTTGAAGGCATCTATATTTTGATATAGTGGTGGTTTATACATTGTGTTCATAGCTGGATCTGTCATGTTTGAACCATGAATACCAAAGAACCATAATAATTGAGCTAATAAAACCATAAATATATAAGTAAATGGAGATTGTCCAAGTTTTATTAATGGATTTTGAATCATTTGCTCTATGAAGTCTTTAAATGGAGTTCCTATGAAATCAGTGAAAATTACGCTTATTATAGCAAAAACTATTACAGATAATCCAGCAGGAAGTATAGCGGAAAAGGCTTTTGATACAGCAGGAGGTACTTGGTCTGGCATTTTTATAACCCAACCAGCTTTAGTAACCTTTACAAAGATTTCAGTAGCAATAAGAGCTACAATAATACCAGTGAACATAGCTGTTGAACCTAAATCACTAAATGGAATTAATGCACCATCAGTTTTAATTTTTAACATTATAGCTTTTCCAGCAGCATCTACAGCTCCAGAAGCATCAGCACCTTCAGTTACTCTAGAGATTGCTAAAATAACAAAATATGAAGCAGTAGAAGATAAAGCAGCACCCATTCCATCAACTTCGTATGATTTAGCTAAATTATATGAAATACTAATAACTAAAAAGATTGTTATAATTGCTAGTGTACCAAAATTAATTCTTAATAATACAGGCTCAATATACTTACTTAAAGTAGGTTGTATTGATTCTTTATAGAAGGTAATTTTGTTTAATTGTTCCCCGATAAGAGACCAGTCTCTTATTAAAACGTTGTTAATTAAAGATGCCATTGCACCAATAAGGTTAACAGCAAGAGTAGCTATAAAACCATCTCTTAAGGCAGCTAAGTGCCTTTGACCACCAATAACTGTAGCGATAGGCATAACGTGCTTTTCAAGCCAGTCGCCAAGTTTGTTTACGAAATTCATGAACAATTCCCCCTTAAATAAAAATATAAAATAAATATAAGTTCATTTTTTGGTGCTTAATAATTTCTAATAAAATTATTTCATTAATTTTAAAGCTTGTGCTAAAACTGCAACACCATCAACTTTTCCGTAAGCTCTCATATCAATTACTTCAATAGGTTTGTTAGGGACAGCGCTTGAAACTTCTTTCATCATAAATCTTACTTGAGGTCCGAGTAGAAGGACATCAGCTTTAGCAGCTTCTGCTTTGTAAGTACCAGAACCAGTTGCAGATATATCTAGCTCTAATCCTTGTTCAGCAGCAGCTTTTTGCATTTTTGTAACCAATAAAGATGTTGACATTCCAGCAGAACAAATTAAAAGAATCTTTTTCATTTTAAAAACCTCCTTTGAATTTAATAATTTAAATAATTTTTAATCCTTTACAAATATATGTTTTCATAATTAAAATATTACAAAAAGGAGAGGGAAAAAATTTTTTACCTGTAATTACCTAGAATTAAACGATTACAAATGGACAATATAATAGTGTAAGAAATAGTTAAGCTATAACTTACAAAATAAAAAGCCAAAACCAAAGGAGGAATTCATTATGTCAAAAGCATTAGTTCCAGAAGCAAAAAACGGATTAGCTGCTTTCAAAGAAGAAGTAGCTAATGAACTAGGAGTACCATTTAGTGATTACAACGGTAATTTAACTTCAAGACAATGTGGTTCCGTTGGTGGTGAAATGGTAAAAAGAATGGTAGAAGAATATGAAAGTGGATTAAAATAATCTGCTAAATTGTTACCTTTTTACTGAGAAGAAAGATGAGACTTTATCTATTATTTAGATATTGACTCATCTTTTTTCTTTTTATAGGGATAAATTTATGAAAAAAGATAATAATTAAATTGTTAGTATCAATTGACATTGAATAGAAATATATTTATTATTAAATAGAAAATGCGAATCAGTTGCAAGGGGTGAAGGGATGAAAAAGAAAATATTTTTTGGGGCTATTGTTATAGCGACATTATTAGGAGTAATGGTAGGGTGTAATAAAACAGAAAAAGTAAGTAAGGAAAATGATAATAAAATAGAAGTGATGACAAGTATATACCCTATAGGAGAATTTGCAAAAGTTATAGGGGGAGATAAGGTAAATGTAAGAACTATGGTTCCTAGTGGAGCAGAACCACATGATTTCGAACCTAAGGCTAAGGATATTGTTAAATTAAATGAATCAGATTTATTTATTTACAATGGGCTACAAATGGAAAATTGGGTAGATAAAGTTATTAAAAGTGTAGAAAATAAGAATCTTGTTATTGTAAATAGTTCTAAAAATGCTAATGTTATAGCTAATACAGAAGATGAACATGAAGACGAGGAAGAAGGACATGGAGGAAATTTAGATCATAGCGGTCATAATCATGGTCAAGAAGATCCACATATATGGCTTGGGTTAGATGAGGCAACAAAGCAATGTGCATTAATAAGAGATGCTTTAATAAAAGTAGATCCTAACAACAAGGCTTATTATGAAGAAAATTATAATAAGTTTGCTACAGAGCTAAAAAATCTAAAAGAAGAATACAAAGAAAAATTTGCTTCTAAAGATAAAAAGGATTTTATAACAGGTCATGCAGCTTTCGCATATTTGTGTAGAGATTTTGGTTTAGAACAAAGAAGTTTAGAGGGAGTTTTTGGAGAAGGTGAAGTTACTCCAAAACATCTTAAAAATTTAGTTGAATATTGCAAAGCTAATAACATAAAGACTGTTTTTATGCCAGAAACAGCAAGTGAAAAGTTATCTCAAACTTTAGCAAATGAAGTTGGTGCAAAGGTAGTAAAAATATCAAGTTTAGAAACTAATAGTTCAGGAAAAGATTATTTAAATACTATGAAAGATAATTTAGAAGCAATCTATGAAAATATATAAAGTAAAATCTAACCAAAAAATATAAAAAGATGAGAATATTTAATTCTCATCTTTTCAATTAAAAGGTATAATTAGTATAAAAAGGTTATATTTGTTTTATGTAAGGGGAAAGAAAAATGATTAGTGAAGAAGTTCAATATAAGAATAGAATAAAGGAAAAAGAAGAAAATCTTAAGGAGCTCAATAAAAGGTATAATTTAATTAGTGCTATGAGGCTAATTTTAGGGATTTGTTTTATGGGAGCATTTTATTATGGATATAAGGAAAGTTTTAATAGTATTTTCTTTATTATAGAGTTAATAATTTTAATAGTATTTTTTATGTTAACTAAAGTTCATGAACAAATAATTTATAAAAAATTATTTGAAGAGCGTTCTATTAAACTTAATAAAGATGATATATGTAGGTTAAATGGTGAGTGGAGAAATTTTGATGATAAGGGAGAAGAATTTTTAGATTTAAATCATCCCTTTATAAATGATTTAAATATATTTGGAAATGCTTCCTTTTTTCAATGGATTAATATAACTGAAAGTTCTTATGGAAGAAAAAAATTAAAAGAGATTTTATGTAATAGTGGAAAAGCATCTAAAGAGAGTATTATTGAAAATCAAAAATCTTTAAAAGAGTTATCTAGCAATGTAGAACTTAGAGAAAATATGTACTCAGCTTTAATTAAAGATAGGAAAAAAAGTTTTAATGAAGAAGAGTTTATAAGCTTTTGTGAAGATGAAAATTATAGTTTTTTAGGGAATCCCCTAAATTTAATAAGAATAGTAGGTCCTATTTTAACAATAATAGCTTTTAGCTTTGTAATAATTGGAAGAATGAGTTTCTTGTACTTTTTAATATTGTTTATGGTTAATTTAGGTATATTAAAATTAGGGAGTAAAGATGTAAATAAGAATCTCGAATTATTTGAAAATATAAAAAGAAGCATGGGAGGCTATGTTAAAGCTTTAGAGTTAATAGAGAATTCTAATTTTAAAACTAGAAAGTTAAATAGTCTTAAAAATAATTTATTAGATAAAGAACCAGCTAGTGTATCAATGAAAAAATTATATAATATTACATCTTGGCTTTATGATAGGAGAAATATATTTTATATAGTTTTAAATGGGATGTTATATTGGGATTTTCAAATTTTATATAAAACAGAAAAATGGAGAAAATCAGAAGGGAAAAAAATTCGAGGATATTTTGAAAGCTTTGGAGAGTTTGAAGCTTTAGTAAGTTTATCAATTTTAGCTAGGGAAAGAGAAGGTTATATATTACCTACTATAGTAGATAATTTTGAAATAAAGGGAAAAGAAATAAGTCACCCTATGATTAAAGGAACAGCCATAGCTAATGATTTTAATTTAGATGGAGAAAAGAGAGTGGCACTTATAACTGGTTCCAATATGTCTGGGAAAAGTACTTTCTTAAGAACTATAGGATTTAATTCATTTTTAGCTTATTTAGGCTTACCTGTTAAAGCAAAAGAATTTTCATTACCAATAATGGATATATATAGTTGTATGAGAACTAGTGATAATTTAGATGAAAGTATTTCTTCTTTTTATGCAGAAATTCTTAGAGTAAAAATGGTAGTGGAAGCAGTGAAAAATAATAAAAAAGTTTTATTTTTATTAGATGAAATATTTAAGGGAACTAACTCCATTGATAGGCATGAAGGAGCTAGAGTTTTAATTAATCAGTTATTAAAAGGTCAAAGTATGGGCCTTGTTTCTACCCATGATTTAGAACTTTGTACTTTAGAAGATAGTAGAAAAGAAATAGTGAACTATAATTTTAGAGAATATTATAAAAATAATAAATTAGAATTTGATTATAAGTTAAGAGATGGGGTATCAACTACAAGAAATGCTAGATATTTAATGAAGATGGCTGGTATAGATATATAATGAAAGGATCTTAGTTGATTATAAAGACTTAGACAAAGAGAGTAAAATTTGATATAATTAAAAAAAGTTAACATAAGAAAATAAAAGCCTTATTAATGGGCTTTTTTTGTTGTAAATATAAGGACAAGTTATCCTGTTAAGATATTTTCAATAAAAGATATTTAAAAGAATTATTTTCAAATCTTATATTTACATATGTAGGTAGAGTTGGAAAAGTATAAACTAAAAATTAATTCAGATAAATTTGCTAATAGGTGTAGATTGGGAGGAAAAAAATTGTTTACTGAAAATATAAAAGCTAAAGAATATTATATAAAAGATCTTTTAAGCCCTAAGTTTGTTTTTGAAATACCAGATTATCAAAGAGCGTATTCATGGACTGAGGAAAATTTAAAGCAATTAGTAGATGATATAGAATTATCAATTACTTTAAATAAAGATAGAGAGTTTGAAAGCTACGAACCTTATTTCATAGGAAGTATAGTTTTATGCTCAAAAGAGTATAAAGATGATGGTTGGGGACGTTACGATGTTATAGATGGACAACAAAGACTTACATCAATAATAATGTTAATTGCTACTATTAGAGATATGATAGCAAATGAAGAGTATAAAAAAGTATTAGGTTCTTTAATATATCAAGAAGCAAATGAGCTTATGGGAATTAAAGAAAGTATAAGAGTTAAAGTAAGAGGAAAAGAAAGTGATTTCTTTAAAGAATATATTTTAACTGAAGGTGGAACTAATTTAATTTCAAATTTAGATGAAGAAGAATTAAGTGAAGCTAAGAAAAATATGATAACTGCTATTAAAGTATTTAAAGAAAGTTTCTCTGATGAAGAAGGAAATGTTTTAGATGAAAAATTAAATGCATTTATAAAATATCTTCTTCAAAAGGTAGTATTAGTAGTTATAACAACTAATACTTTTGAATCAGCATTTAGATTATTCAATGTAATAAATTCTAGAGGATTACCTTTAACAAATTCAGATTTACTTAAGAGTGAAAACTTAAGAGTTATTAACATAGAGAGAAGAAAAGATTTTACTGAAATATGGGAAAATGATGAAATAGATTTAGGTAAAGATGGAATTGAAAAACTTATAGGCTATATGAGAGCTATGATTTTAAAATCAAAAGCTGATGGTAACTTATATGATGAATTTGCTAAAAATATATTCTTAAATAAAGAAGGATATATAGGTGAAGATTTTATAAATCATATGCATAGCTTAAAAGAAGTATATAGTACTTATGTTATTGATGGAAATATAAATGTTGCCGATAAAAATAAAGCTGTATATTACAAAAATTTAGTAAACATAATGAAAGAATTACTTCCATATGACGAGTGGGTAGCAGCTTTAATAAGATTTATAGAGAAGTTTAATGATGAAGAAGCAACAGTAGAATTCTTAAAAATCTTAGAGAAGAGAGTTGTTATTGACTGGGTAAATGGTAATGCTTTTGCTGAAAGATTAGATAGAGTATATAAAATAATAGAAGCTATAGATGAAGTATCTTCTTTAGAAGAATTAAAGAACCATGATGTATTTGTTGGTGATTTAGATAGAACAATAAATTACTTTAAAAATGCATTAAATGATATAGATTTCTATAGTAAGGGTAGAATGACAGTTCCAAAGTATGTCTTCTTAAGAATGGAACTTGAATTAATAGAAGGAAAAGAACTAGAAATCAGTAATAAGTTAATGATAGAACATATATTACCAAGAAACTCAAAGGATTTATATTGGGTAAGCAACTTTAAAGCAGACCAAAGAAGAAATTGGGTAAATAAATTTGGAAATCTTGTTTTAATTACAGGTGCTAAGAATACAAGAGTTAATAATAAGCCTTTCTCAGAAAAAGTTGAGCAATACTTAAGTAAGAAAAGTGAATTTAAAATAAGTAAAGAAATATTCTCAAATAAGGAATGGAATATGGAAGTTTTAGAAGCTAGACAAAATGATTTAGTTTCAAGAGCTTTAGAATTATGGACTAAAATGTAGTTTTCATATTAAATGTAAATAAAGGTTCATTTTATTGACCATAAAAGAAAACTAATATAAAATTATATAAAGGGAACTCCAAAGATAACTAAGGTTTTTTAGATTTCTTTGGAGTTTTTCCAATATGAAAATTAATTATTTTTGAAATTTTCATTAATTATGATGTTAAGTATAACATTAAGAGTACAATAAGAGATATATTATTAAGAGAAAGGAGAATAAATAGTGGAATTTCAAGTTGGACAAGATAAATTTTTAAAAAATAAAAAAACAGGTGTGCAAATTTTAAAAGGTGCTGTAGGTACAGGGAAGACAACGGTTTCTATTTACAAAGCAGTTGATTTAGAAAGAAATTATTGCATTTATGATAAGGATAAGGTTTTACTAGTTCATAGTGGAGAAGAACATAGTAAAAAAGCAAAAAATATTTATTCAAAAGCCAAACTTGAAATGGAACATAGTTTTTATTCTTTATTTTCAATAAAAAACAAAGAACAGATAGAATTCTCAAAAATTAATCAATTAATAGATTCTTATGTAAAATCATATATAAGAGAAAATAAGTTAAAGTTAGTCTACTTGAAATTAGATAAAAAAATAGAAATATTACAGTCTGTATATGAAGAGTTTAGTAAAGATAATAAACTTACTAAATTTATAAAAAGTATAGATATAAGTTATTTATTAGAAGAAGTAGAGTGGATAAAATCTAATTATTTTACAAGAGATGAATATTTCGCTGTTAGTAGAATAGGAAGAGGAAAATCATTAAGAAAATATTCTGAAAGTAGGAATCAAATTTATAGTATAAGAGATAGATATTCTTATAAGATTCATAAATTAGGATATATGGACAAGTATGATGATGCTATTTTTGCTATAAATTATAGTAGAAAGTATGGAAAAAAGTACCCACATATAATAGTAGATGATTGTGAAAGGCTTAGTAGAGCTGAATTAATATTTATAAAAAACTTAAAAAGTGAAAAGTATGGATCTTTTATATTGATTATAAATAAAGGTGAGGAAATAGATAAAAATCATTGGAGTTATAGTGGAAAATCTATAAGTGCTATAGTAGGAGATACTAGAGGAAAAAATTTTGTGTTAAAAAATAAGTTTAATAAGAAAGTAGAAAAGAAATTATCATTCATAGAAAAATATGATTATGTTGATTTAAATAAAGGAAGAGTATTAAGCTTTGAAATAGATAATGGAAACACTTTAAAAGAAGTTATAGTTAATGAAGAGGAAAATAAAAGTATCATAGAAAATGATTTAATAGGTATTCCAGTATATAGTGATATTGCAGCTGGAAATCCAATACTAATTAATGATATAGAAGAGGGCACATTTAATATTCCTAGTTATTTTGTAGGAAAAAATAAAAATTTATTTATGCTACATGTAAAAGGGGATAGTATGATAGAAAAAAATATTAATAATGGGGATTTGGTTATAGTAAAGTCACAAAACTCCGCTTATCATAATGACATTGTAGCTGTTGATATAGAAGGAAGTGCAACTTTAAAGACATTGAATTTAAATTCAAAAGAACCATTACTAATGCCAGCAAATGCAAAATATGAGCCAATAAAATTAAAGGGAAAAGAGAGTAATATATTAGGTGTAGTATTAGGAATTTTAAAAAATAAAACTAATTAGTAAAAATGAAGTTTCTTAATATAATTCAATATGTTCTTTGCAACTAGTGAGGGGATTTTAAAATGGGATTTATAATAATAGATTTGGAATTTAATAACATGCAAAGTATTACTAAGTATTTTCCAAATATTTATCATGAATATAGTTACTTAAGACAGCTTTCAGTTCAAAACGAAATAATAGAAATTGGAGCTGTTAAGTTAGATAAATTTATGAAAAAGACAGGTGAATACAAAGCTTATATTAAGCCTAGTATATTTAATGTATTAAATCCAAAGATAACAGAAATAACAGGTATAAGGGAAGAACAGCTTATAGATGGAATTAGTTTTGAAGAAGCTATGGATGGATTAGAAGCTTTTGTAGAAGAGGATAATATTATATGCTCTTGGGCTACAGATGATATAGTAGAAATTATTTCTAATTCTAATTATCATGATTATAAAAGTATTCAGTGGATAAAAAAATATTTGGATATACAAGATTATTGCACAAAAATGTTAGGACATAAAAAAGCCTTAGGACTTAAAAGTGCATTAGAGGAGCTTAAAATAAAATTAGATAAGAAAAAGTTACATGACGCTTTAAATGATGCTAATTATGCAGCAGATGTATTTAAGAGATTATACAATGGAAAAGTAGTTAAAAACTACATTGTGGATGATGTTTATAATATGCCATCTATAAGGGTTAAAGATTTAAAAAATTATAATGCTGATGACATAAATGTTGATTTTAAATGTCCAAAGTGCGTTAATGATGTTAATGTTGAATATCCTTTAGCATTATTTAATTGGAGATTTTTATCAATGGGAAATTGTCCTAAATGTAATAATAAACTTTTGCAAGAAATAATAGTGAAAAAAACTCTTACAGGAGAAATTACTTATAAAAATATGGTTAGTTCATTAGACGATGTAGATTATATGAATTTTGCTTATAAATTTAAAAGAATAATGCAAAATAAATAGTTTAAAGCCTATTGAAATTTGGTTTAAGGATGGAATGATGAGAAATGAATATTGCGTTTTTTTTGACACCGAAAAATGAAGTGGTACATGAAGATATAAATGCTACAATGAGACAAGTTATTGAGAGAATGGAACATCATGGATATACTGCTATCCCGTTAATAGATGATGATGGAAGATATGTTGGAACTTTAACAGAAGGGGATTTACTTTGGAAGTTAAAGAATACTCCAGAATTAAATTTCAAAAATACTAATGAGGTTTCAATAAAGGATATAGAAAGAAGGGTTAATCATAAGTCGGTTACAATTGATCAAACAATGGAGAATCTGATTTCTTTAGCTATATCTCAAAACTTTGTTCCAGTGGTAGATGATAATGGAATATTTATTGGTATAATAAAAAGAAGTGATATAATAGAGTATTGCTATAAGGAATTGTGCCAAGAAAGTAAAGTTTAATAGAAAATAAGATAATATTTAAATAAGCTATATAGATGAATTTAATGTGAGTAGTCACAGAACTTTTCATCTATATAGCATTTTTTATTGTACTTTGATTTTAATTAAATACTGAAAAAATTACTTTTATTATTAGGGATTTATTTTTTAAATTTAAGTATGAATTATCTTCATATATAAAATTTAATTTTTTATCTTTAGTTGATATGTGAAATCTCTTTTTTATATTAAGTTCTTGAAACTTTTCTTCATAAAAATCATTTAATGCTAATTCAAGATGAGTATTATTACCGTAAATACCTCTAGCATGAGTTTTAAGAAATTCTTCAAGTTCTCTAATTGTTGAACTTATTACTAATTCTATATTTAATGAATTCCAATATTTAAATCTTAGAGGAATATCTCTTAATAAATTATTAATTGGAGCAGATATAGTTTTTACTCCTTTATATTCTTTTGAAACATTATCTAAAATAGTATTTTGATTACACTTATCAAATATTATGAAATATCCATAATCTAATTCAGTTCTTATTAGTCTTCCAAAGCATTGTTTAAATGAAATTGTAGCTCTAGGAGTATTGATAGTATTAAAGGCAAATCCATTTTCTATGAACTTTTCGAAAAGTGGATTATATGGATTTATATTAGGCATTTTATCTATGAGTACCATATTCAATAAATCTCCAGGAATATCTATTCCTTCAAAGAATCCTTTAGAGCCTAAGAGGATACTTCTAGAACCTTTTAATGATAATTTCTTTATATCTTGTTTTCTTTCAAAAAGGTTTATTTTATTAGTACTTGTAAAAGGTAAAATTTTATTTTTAAATTCAATTAATCGCTTTTTACTAGTAAACAAAATTAATATATTACAGTTAGAATTTTCAAGGATTTTTATAGTACTAGAAACCATAAAATCTATGAAACCAGGTTCAAAATACTTAGGGCAATCAATTGGATTATAAATAATAGAACGATTTTTCAAGTCAAAACTTTGAGGTATATCTTCTAATTCTTTTAAAAAGTTATTATTTGCTTTATCTATAGCAAGAGAATTTTTAAAGGATTTATAAGTACCATTATTTTTTAAAGTTGCAGAAAGAAAACTACAACTTTTTAAATTATTTAAAAATCTCTCAAAGAAAATAAGAGATGAATTTAAATCCTTTATAT
Source organism: Clostridium massiliamazoniense (assembly GCF_001403635.1). Classification (GTDB taxonomy): domain Bacteria; phylum Bacillota; class Clostridia; order Clostridiales; family Clostridiaceae; genus Sarcina; species Sarcina massiliamazoniense. Next base: position 1,360,751 of record NZ_LN879468.1, on the reverse strand, counting down.
AACATTCCCAGAACTTTTTATTTTTTTCTATGAAAAATCCATAGCACTTATTCTCATCTTGTTCTACAGTGGTGAATATATCTATAAAATCTATTAGTTCCTTAATACGTTCAACTTTTTTAATGAATATTTCTCCTAAGTTTCTAGTTTTATTATTGTCAAGATTATTAGTCTCAATAAAAGAATTTAGAGGTTTATAAAGGTCAATTAAATCTTCTTTTAAAACCTTTAATTCATGAACTACCTTTCCATAGCTTAGGAATTTTTCTTTTGAAAAACTTACATCTAAGTCATAGGATTCCCTTTGATCCTTAGAAACTAAGTAGGTTATTCTGTCTATAGTTAAGAAAGATACATCTATTTTATCTCTTACTAATTCTCTGAAGTTAGTAGTTCTGTTAGGTGTATATTTCCATATATAATTTAAGTAACCTTTTTTATTTTTATAATCTAATATTTCTAGTAATAAGGATTTTAATTCACTAGAATTAAGTATTGCTGCATAGGCATCAAAAATTGCATCACTTAAATTATGAGCTTCGTCTATAATTACATTTTCAATGGTGCTATCATAGGGCCATTTTAATAAGAGAGAATGATTTAATATAACAATAGTACTTGTTTTAAGGGCTTCAACTGTGTTTTTATAATAACATTCATAGGGGCAAGCTTTAATATTACAACCATCTGAATCGCAAAGACAATGCTTAATTGCTTCCTTAAGGTTTAGATGGATTTCAGCTTCAGAGGTTATTTCTTCTTTATCACCAGCTTTTCCTTTATAGCAATATCTATACAAATAAACAAGTGCCATATTTTCCTTTAAGGATCTAGTATTGTTAAAGACATTATCATTTAAAATAGATTGAATAAGTTCCATGCAAAGATAATTAGATTTTCCTTTTATATTTATAACATCAATCTTAGAATTTAAATTAAAGCTCTTTAATAAAAATGGAATGTCTTTATGTACAAGTTGACGTTGAAGTTCTTTAGTATTTGTTGATATAAATATTTTTTGACCTTTATAATAAGCTTTTGTTATAGCTGGTAATAAGTAAGCAATACTTTTTCCAGTACCAGTGGGAGCTTCCATAATAGAAATTAAATTTTTTTCTAAGGAACTTCTAACTGTTTTCATAACATCATACTGACCTTGCCTAAATTTAAATTTATTGTTTAGGGAAGAGAATCCTCTAGGATCTTTTAATATTTCCTCACAATTTTCTTTTAACTCTAAAGTTTTATTAGGCTCCTCGTAAAAGTCAGTATTTCTATATAATTTATCTTTAAACATTTCTTCTGAAATATTGAAATTAACTAAGTAGTCATAGAAGCTCCAAATAGAATTTTTTTAATAAAAGATTTTCTAGTGAATAATCATTATGCCATGGTTCTAGAAGCATAAATAATTCAAAGCAATCTAATATTGTGTTATTAAAATTAATATTATAAGATGAAAAAAGCTTTTTCAAAAGTTCCTGTTGATTTTGGTTATTAAAAATAATTATAGGGCAATCAGAAAGAAAATCTTTAAAATCATCCATAATGTTTTCAATTAATGGAGCTTTAGATAAGTTTTCTAGAGTTTCTTCTTTAAAAAAATTACTATTAATACATAAAGCTTCGGAAGGTATATTTATAAAACTACTAAAGTATGTTTCTTTATTGTTATTTATTTTTAATCCGTCTATTTTAAAAATAAAATCATTGTCAATAGATTTCCCTGTAGTTAAAAGATTTAAGTAAACTACATTATCTATATAACTTTTCACCAGTAACCCTCCTTTAAACTTTTATTTCATAACTAGTATCTGCAATATTATAATCATATTTATAAGCTTAAGATAAACAGATACAGATATTTAAATAATTTCACTAAAATTTAGACTGGAGTTTTAACTCTATCTAAATTAAGTCTCAGTTTATAATTCTGAATTAAGTCTTATTTTTAGATTATAACACAGAATAAGTTGATTTACTTGAAGAGAGAATTTTATAAATATATAATAATAATTATTATTAAATTAGAATTTTATTTTGAGAAGGAGAATTTTATGATAGCAATACTTTCACCTGCTAAAACAATTGACGAAAGCAATTTTAACATAGAGTTAAATGTTACAACACCTAGGTTTTTAGAAGATTCAAAAATAATAATGGATCAATTAAAGGAGTTAGAGATACCAGAGCTTAGTAAGCTTATGAAAATAAATGATAATTTAGCTGAACTTAATTATATAAGAAATCAGAGTTGGAAAATCTTTGATGGAAGTAGTAAAAAACCAGCAGTGCTTAGTTTTAAGGGGGAAGCATATAGAGGATTAGATGCAGAAAATTTTACCACAGAGGAATTAGAATATTGCAACGATAATTTAAGAATATTATCAGGACTTTATGGAAGCTTAAGACCTTTGGATGGGATTCTTCCTTATAGATTAGAGATGGGAACAAAGTTACCTGTAAAAGATAAAAAAAATCTTTATGAATTTTGGAAAGAAAATTTAACAGCTAGTATGCATAGGGATTTAAAAAATCATAAAGAAAAATTTATAGTAAATTTAGCTTCAGAAGAATATTCAAAAGTAATAAATTTAAAAGAGTTTGATGTTATAACTCCTATTTTTAAAGAAAGAAGAGGTGGGAGTTTTAAGATAGTTACTGTTTATGCTAAAAAAGCTAGAGGGATGATGGTTAGATATATGGCTGAAAATAGAGTTGAAACAGTGGATGAATTGAAGGAATTTACTATGGGTGGCTATAGATATAATGAACTTCTTTCAAAAGGAAATGAGTTAGTATTCACAAGAGAAGAATAATTATAACTATGGAAATAATGTTAAAAAAAGGTTAATCAGTATAGATTTATAGTATAATAAACTTGAAATTATTTGAAAATAAAATATCAGGGGGATATTATGCTTAAAAAAACTTCTAAGGTAATAGGATTAAGCTTAGCTACAGTGTTAGTTGGAGGAGTAATTTATTTTAATGGATTAACCTATAGAGATGTTAAAGTTATAGATAATAAAATTATTTTTGATGGAAAGGTGAAGGAGGCAAAAGAGCAAGTAACTAATGCCTCAAGCACAAATGAATCAAAAATATATGAAATAGAAAATTTAAAGTTATATTTAAATGGGGAAGAAATTAAGTTAGAAAATAGGATATTAGAAAAGAATCAAAGGCTTTATATGGATTTAGATGACTTTCTAAAAAAGGCAAATTTAAATTATGAAAAGAAAAATAAAGTTTATAAGGTAGAGAACTCTTTAATAGATTTAGAAAATAAAAATTTCACTGTTAATGGGAAATTATATGACTTTAGAGGAGAGGCTTTATTAGGGTTAGAAGGTTATGTAGCTTTAAATGATTTAGAACATGCTTTGAATCTAAGGGATAGATGGAAAAATGAAAGTAATGAAATTTATTTATTTAAAGAAAAAAAGAACTTAGATGTTAAAAAAACAATGGAATCTAAAACTGGAAAAGCTGCTATGATGAGGGTAGAAGATTTAGCAGCAGGAGGAGAATATCTAAAGTCAGAGTCTATAGAAAAATATAAAATTTTAGCTGATTATTTATATTCACAGGGTGTAAAATTTAATGTAGCTTGGATAAGTAGATATAAAAATCCACCTAAGGGAATAGATAATGATTTATTAAGTAATAGGACTATGGAGAATGTTCAGTATATAAATTTAATGGACCATTTAATTTTCAGAGGGGCATCTATAGGACTTCATGGTTATACTCATCAAAATGGAGATGAGGTAAGTGCTGTAGGAAGTGACTTAAGTAGAAAAGCAAATAATACAGGAACTGAGACAGAGGCTATTATAACAAATGCAATAAAAACAGCTAAAACTTTAAATATACCAATAGACTTTTTCGAAAGTGCTCATTACCATGCTTCAATGAAACAACAAAGAATCATAGAAAAGTATTTTGATATAGCCTATGAACCATTTAAATATTATCCAGCTATGAATCCTATAAAAAGTCCTATGGATAAATCAACTTTATATTTGCCAACAACTATAGGGTATGTTAAGGATGAAACAGGAGAAGAAATAACTAATAAGATTAGAAAAAATGCCAATAGTAAAAAAATTACTAGCTTCTATTTTCATGCAAGAAAAGAATTTAACTTTATAAAATTAGGTGAAATAGATAAGGATGGTTATGTTGATTATAGTTATGATGAAAATTCAATAATGCATAACATTAGTAAAGCTTTAGCAGAAACTAATCAAGTAACAGTTGCAGCAAAAGATTTTAGATAATATTCTAAAATATTGAATTATTATTATGTAATATAGTATGATAAAATAAGACTTAATTCAGTTTAATTGAGTTTTGAGTTCAATTAATTTAGATATTTACCAAGGCTGTAAAACTAGTTATATCTACTTAAAAGTCTTGAAAAATTTATATATAAGGAGTGGAACTAACAATGAATGAAAATATGTCAATGGATCAATTAATGGATAGCTTTGAATTAAAGCATTTTCATAAAGGAGATATAGTTAAAGGAAAAGTAATAGCTGTTAAAAGTGATGAAATAATAGTTAATATTGGTCATTTTGCAGATGGAATAGTTCCAAGAAATGAATTATCAAATAATAAGGATTTTGATATAAATAACATAAATGTTGATGATGATATTTTTGTTATGGTTTTAAGTGGAGATGATGGAGAAGGTAATGTGCTTTTATCAAAGAAAAGAGCTGATGCTATAAAAGTTTGGGATGACTTAGAAGAAAGCTTTAAAAATGAAAAAACAATAACTATTAAAGTTGATGAAGTTGTTAAAGGTGGAGTAGTAGGCTTTTTAAATGGTGTCAGAGTATTCATGCCTGGATCACAATGTTCAGTTAGAAGAATAGAAAATTTAGAAACATTAGTTGGAGAAAATTTAGAAGTAAAAGTAATTGAATTTAATAGAGAAGATAGAAAAGTTGTTGTTTCAAGAAGAGTAGTTGAGGAAAGAGAAATTAAACTTGGAAAAGCTAAGATATGGAATTCTCTAAAGGTTGGAGAAAAGAAAGTAGGAACTGTAAAGAAAATAATGAAGTTCGGTGCTTTTGTTGATATTGGAGGATTAGAAGGACTAATTCACATAAACGATCTTTCTTGGAGCAGAGTAAGAAATGTTGAAGACATACTTAAAACAGGAGATACTGTTGAAGTTTATATAAAAGAAATAAATAGAGATAAAGATAGATTAGCTTTATCACTAAAAGATATATGTAGTGATCCATGGAATACAATAGAAGAAGATTTTAAAATTGGTGACACTATAGAAGGAACAGTAACAAAGTTTATAAAAGTAGGTGCTTTTGTTGAAATCAAAGCTGGTGTGGAAGGATTAGTTCATATATCAGAAATATCAGATGATAACATAACAAAACCAGAAGAGGCACTAAAAATAGGTGATAAAGTAAAAGTAAAAATCTTATCAATAGATAAAGATGAGCATAAATTATCACTAAGCATAAAAGATGCTTCAGAAAAATCAACTGAATACTTAGAATATAACGATGAAGAAGAAGGCTTCTCATTAGGAGATTTATTCAAAGATTTTAAGTTTTAATAACAAGAGGGATGTATCAAAATTGTAGATATGTCCCTTTTGCCTTTTAGCTAGCTATATAGGTTCACCATTTGTGATCGCTCACCTACGTAAAGAAGCTCTAACATTTCTTCTACAATAGTTGCTAAAATTTCCAAACTCACTTCGTTCAAACAGTGGAAATTTATTTGCGCAACTATTGTTCAAAAATGAAGAGCTTCTAATTACTAGTTCAATGGTCACTGCATTTTGCACCTATAATAGCTATCTCGGCAAATAAGGAAATATACTTATAAAAGTAATATGATTTTAGAAAGTGATTTGATACATCACCTCTTTTTAAAAATTTAAATTTTTTCTATTCTGAACATGTTTGTTCCAAGACAAGCGTTGCTTACTGGCATTCCAGCCACAACAATCATATTATCGCCAGTTTTTGCAATGTCTAGTTCTTTTACTACTGTTTTTGCTTCTTTTACTATTTCTTCAGTGGTTTTGTAAGTTTCGCAAAGCTTTGGAAATACACCAAAGTTTAGAGCTAAGGATCTACATACTTTTTCATGTGGAGTTATGGCTATTATAGGACATATAGGCTTGTACTTTCCAAGAAGTTTAGCAGTATATCCACTTTGTGTAGCTGCAACTATTGCTTTTGTTGGGAATTTTATTGCAGTTTTAGAGGCTGAATAACTTATGGCATCAGCAAAAGCATCAGTACTTGGGTTTGGATCTTTTAATCTTCTTAATAACTCACTATAATCTAAGTTCTCTTCAGCCTTTTTTGCAATTTTACTCATTGTTTTAGCTGCCTCAACTGGATAGTGACCAGCAGCACTTTCACCACTGAGCATTATGGCATCAGTTCCATCAAAAATAGCATTACATACATCACTTGCTTCAGCTCTAGTAGGTCTAGAATTTCTAATCATAGAATCTAACATTTGAGTAGCTGTTATAACTACTTTTCCTGCTAAGTTACATTTTCTAATTATGGACTTTTGGATAACAGGTACAAATTCTATAGGAATTTCTACTCCCATATCTCCTCTTGCTACCATTATTCCATCTGAAACTTCTATGATTTCGTCTATGTTATCTACACCTTCTTGATTTTCAATTTTAGATATTATTTTTATGTCTTCTCCACCATTGTTGTTTAAAACATTTCGAACTTCTAACACATCAGAAGCTTTTCTTATAAAGGAAGCAGCTACAAAATCTACTTCCATGTTGCAACCAAAAATTAAATCTGTAATATCTTTTTCAGTAATGGCAGGAAGTTTTATTTTTAAATTAGGAATATTAACACCCTTATGGTCTTTAATAATTCCACCAACAATAGTTTCACAAATTATAGATTTATCAATAACTTTTTTTACTTTGAATTCTAAAAGACCATCATCCACTAAAATAGAAGAGCCAACTTTAATATCTTGATATAAAATATCATAAGAAATTGAACACTTTTTATTATCACCTAGAATTTCTTCACCACAAATAAAAGTGAATTCATCACCTTCTTTTAATTCTTCTTGACCATTTTTAAAATTATGAATCCTTATTTTAGGACCTTTAATATCTAAAAGAATTGCTGTAGGAGAATTTTCTTCTTTTCTAATTTTTTTTATTAGGTCAATTTTTTCCTTATGCTCTTTATGAGATCCATGAGAAAAGTTTAAACGAGCTGCACTCATTCCAATTTTAATAAATTTCCTCAAAACTTCTTCATTGTCACTAACTGGACCGATTGTAAAAATCATTTTAGTTTTTTGCATAAAAACACCTCACAAAAAAATATGAAAGATTCTGTCTATTTGATATAATGTATTTATAACAATATAATAACACAAAATTGGAAGGAAGTGTTAAATTATGGCTGTATTAGAAAATTTAAAGCCGCAAGCAGTTTTTAAATATTTTGAGGAAATAACTCAAATACCTAGAGGGTCAGGTAATGAAAAAGAAATAAGTGATTATTTAGTTAAGTTTGGTAAAGAATTAGGTCTTGAAACAATTCAAGATGAACATCTTAACGTTATTATAAGAAAGCCAGCTACAAAGGGCTATGAAAATGCAAAAACTGTTATAATTCAAGGGCATATGGACATGGTATGCGAAAAGAATAAAGATACAGTTCATGACTTCGAAAAAGATCCATTAAAATTAAGAATTGATGGAGATAACATATATGCAACAGGAACAACTTTAGGTGCTGATAACGGAATAGCTGTAGCTTATGGATTAGCTATATTAGCAGCAAATGACATAGAACACCCTGCTATAGAACTTTTAGTTACTACTGATGAAGAAGCTGGAATGACTGGAGCTATGGGAGTTGATGGAAAGAACATAACAGGAAAAATACTTTTAAACATAGATTCAGAAGAAGAAGGGGAAATATTAGTAAGCTGTGCAGGAGGTGTAAGAACTAAAGCAATATTAGATTTAACATGGGAACCTGTTAAGGAAGAATTAAGTGCAGTTGAAATAACTATCAGAGGATTAAAAGGTGGTCACTCTGGTATGGAAATAAATAAAGAAAGAGGAAATTCAAATAAGATATTAGGTAGAATATTAAATAAAGCTATCAAAGAAGTTCCTTTCAACATAGCATTAATTAATGGTGGTTCAAAGAATAATGCTATTCCAAGAGAAGCAGAAGCTGTTCTTATAGTTGAAGAAAAAAATATTTCAAGATTAAAAGAAATAGTTGCAGAATTTGATTCAATTCTTAAAAATGAGTTAAGAGCTCAAGATGGTAATGTAAGAGTTGAGTTAAATGAACAAGAAGAAATACCAACTGAAATGTTCTCAGCAGATTGCACAAGAAAGGCTATTGATATATTAAACTTAATACCTAATGGTGTTGATACAATGAGCGTTGATATGCCAGGACTTGTTCAAAGTTCAACAAATATAGGAGTTGTTACAACAACAGATAAAACTGTAGAATATGACAGTGCAACAAGAAGTTCAGTGGCAACATTAAAAGATGACTTAGTTGAAAGAGCTAGAAGAGTAGTAGAGTTAGCAGGTGGAAGATTTGAAACTTCATCAGATTATCCAGCTTGGGAATACAACCCAGAGTCAGAAATAAGAGAACTTGCAAAAGAAGTATATAAAAACCTAACAGGAGTAGAACCTCATTTTACAGCAATTCATGCTGGAGTTGAATGTGGATTACTAAGTGAAAAGGTCGAAGGTGGCCTTGATATGATATCATTTGGTCCAAATATGTGGGATGTTCACACTCCAGATGAACATGTAAGCATAAAATCTATTGAAAATGTATGGATCTTTTTAATAGCACTTTTAAAAGAAATTAAATAGTATAATTAATAGAAGTATCTTTGATAGGAAATTAATCCCTATCAAAGATGCTTTTTTTATTTTAAACAAGGTATAGTCATTCTTTAAAGAGAATTTTTAGATTTTAAGTTAAAGTAAATTTCCCTTGATGGATTTAATTAACAGTATTAAAAGAAGAAAAAATAGATATATTAAATATGTTTCTTTATTTAAAGGAACAACTTGTAATTAATAATGAAATTGTAAATCAAGGAGGATTTATTTATGAATGAAGATCACTTGCAACTTAATTATTTAAAAGGCAAGAATATTTGGATCATTATATTTGTTATTGCTATAGGGTTTATTTTTCAAAATAATATTTATGCTATGGCAGAGGAAAAAGCTGAAAATTATGAGTTGAGAGAAGAAGTTATACAATATGCTGAAGGGTTTATAGGTAAACCTTATGTATTTGGAGCAGAGGGACCAGATGCTTTTGATTGTTCAGGATTAACAAAATATGTTTATAAAAGATTTAATATAGATTTACCACATTATACAGGAACACAATGGGGATGTGGGGAAGGCATATGCAAAAATGAATTAACAGAAGGTGATTTAGTTTTTTTCAATACTACAGGAAAGATAAGTCATGTTGGAATATATATAGGAGAAGATAGATTTATTCATGCACCATCTAAAGGTAAGGGAGTTAAAATAAATTCTTTAAATGAAAAATATTATAAAGAGCGTTATATAGGTGCAAGGAGAATGATTTAAAAGTTATAAAAAAATAAAAATTAGGAATATTTACACCCATTTAAAAATAATATGTTATGTAAGTAATTTTAAATGGGGTGATATTGTGAAATACACAAGATATGATTTAAAAGCGAATAAAAAGAAAAATGAATGGAAATCTATGCCTATATTAATAATTATGGTTTGTATTTTAGCTATAGTAATAGGAACATTAATATTTAAATTAGTTTATCCTAAAATAGCTCCTAAAGATATGGTTTCAGGTGTAATTAATAAAAATCAAAATAATGAAGAAGGAAAAACACCTCCTGTAGTAGCAGAAACTCCTAAAGAAGAAGCTAAGAAGAGTTCAGGTGAAAAAGAAGAATTTTTAACAGTTCAATTTGGTTATTATTCATCAAAGGAAAATGCAGATAAGGTTAAAAATGAGGTTGGAGAAAGTGCTACAGTTATAAAAGATGGAGAAAAATATAGAGTAATAGGATACATAGGAAAAGAAGAAAAAACTAATAAATATATAGAGACTATAAAAAATAAGGGCTTAGAAAATAGTAAAGGGAAATTTTATATACCAAATAGTGAAGCTTGTGATAAAAAAATAATAGAAGTTACAAATGGATTATTGGAAATTATAGATAAAACAAAAGACCAAAGTGTGAAGTCTGTAAAAACAGATGAATTTAAATCATGGGTTGAAAAGTTAGAAGTTTGCAAAGAATGTAAGAATTCGGAGAATCTAGAAGGGTTGAAAAATGAAGTAAAGAACCTACCAGAAGCAATATCTAAAAATAATATAGAGAATTCTTATCAAATAATATTTAATTTACTAAATAAATTTAAATAAGAAAATTTTTTTAAGTTGTAATTAAATTTTAATAAATATATATAACTTATATATTATAATAGAATAGATTTTATAAGGAAGAACTCTGAGTAATCAGGGTTCTTAAACTTTATTTAAATAATATTATATAAAGCAATTTTTTTTTCTAAAAAAATCATTAAAATTTTTCAAATAGTGATATATTTTTTCTTGTGTATAAAAATAATAAGTGATAAACTATATAAGATGACAAGGAAGGTTAAGTTTTAGGGATAAAATTCCTAAAACATATTTTTTTTCCAATTACAGTTATAGGAGTGATAAGTTAATATGGAAATAATTTTGGCTTCAAAATCACCACGCAGACAGGAACTTTTAGGACGAATTATTAAAGAATTTACTATTATAAATTCTAATTTTGACGAAAGTACTGTTATTTATAAAGGAGATCCAAAAACTTATGTTATGGAACTTGCTAAAGGTAAAGGGGAGATTGTTGCTAAGAATCTTTCAAAACCATCAATAGTAATTGCTTTAGATACCATAGTAGTAATAGACAACAAAGTATTAGGAAAGCCTAAAAATGAAGATGATGCAAGAGGTATGTTAAGAAGTTTAAGTGGCAATAATCATAAGGTATATAGTGGTATATACATACTAAACACTGAAACAGGAAAGTGTGATATAGACTTCGCGGAAACTACAGTTAGGTTTTCAGAGCTTACAGAGTTAGAAATAAATAATTACATAAAAAGTAAGGAACCAATGGATAAGGCTGGGGCTTATGGAATACAAGGTTTAGGAGGGCTATTTGTGGAAAGTATAAATGGCTGTTATTACAATGTCATGGGATTACCACTTAATTTAGTTTATAAAAAACTTAGTTTATTACTTGAATAAAATGGGGGAATATCAATTTATATAGGAGTGTTTTAAAGGTATGCATAGAGACCCTAAAATAAAAGATATTCCAAAAGAAGAAAGACCAAGAGAAAAACTACTTAATTTTGGAGTTGAAAGTTTAAGTGATAAAGAACTTTTAGCCTTATTGTTAAGAACAGGACAAAAGGGAGAAAGTGCTTTAAAACTTTCAGAAAGGCTTCTTAATGAAGTGAATGGAATTGAAGGTGTTTTTAATTCCTCATTAATATCATTAATGGATGTTAAGGGAATAAAAGAAGCTAAAGCATCGCAAATATTAGCTGCCTGCGAACTTTATAGAAGAGTTAAAAGAAAAGAGATGAAAAATTATAAAGTTAGTAGTCCAGAGGATATAGCGAATCTTTTTGAAGATTCATTTTTTATGGATAATCAAGAAATTGTAAGACTTATTAGCCTAAATACAAAAAATATTGTTATATCTATTAAGGAGATATTTAAAGGCGGACTCAATAGTTCAATAGTTCATCCAAGAGAAATATTTAAGGAAGCTTTAAGTATGAGTGCAGCAGCGATAATACTATGTCATAATCATCCTTCTGGTGACCCAACACCAAGTATAGAGGATGTTAATATAACCAAAAGAATTAAAGCATGCGGAGAGCTCATGGGAATAGAGCTTTTAGATCATGTAATATTAGGAAAAAATAAATTCATCAGCTTAAAACAAAAAGGAATAATATAGTCGAAAGGGGAATAGACATGGGTTTATTTGGAGTAGGAATGACGAAAGATATGGGAATTGATTTAGGTACAGCTAACACTTTAGTGTTCGCTAAAGGAAAGGGTATCGTTTTAAGAGAACCTTCAGTTGTAGCAATCAACAACCTAACAAAGAGAGCATTAGCAGTAGGTGAAGAAGCTAAGCAAATGATTGGTAGAACACCAGGGAACATAGTTGCAATAAGACCACTTAAAGATGGAGTAATTGCAGATTTTGATGTAACACAAACAATGCTTAAAAGATTTATAGAAAAAGTAACAAGTAAAGGTGCTTTCGCAAGTCCAAGAATAATAGTTTGCTTCCCATCAGGAGTAACAGAAGTAGAGAAAAGAGCTATAGAAGAAGCTACTAAACAAGCAGGAGCTAGAGAAGTAATTCTTATGGAAGAACCAATGGCGGCTGCTATAGGAGCTGGACTTCCAGTAGACGAACCTACAGGAAGTATGATAGTAGATATCGGTGGTGGTACTACAGAAGTAGCAGTAGTTTCTCTAGGAGGAATAGTTACTAGCAAATCATTAAGAGTAGCTGGAGATGAATTAGACCAATCAATCATTAACTATATTAAGAGAGAATATAATCTTATGATAGGTGAAAGAACAGCTGAACAAATAAAAATGCAAATAGGGTCAGCTTTTAAAATAGAAGGTCAAGAAGATGAAATAATGGAAATCAAGGGAAGAGACTTAGTAACAGGACTTCCTAAGATAGTAGAAATAAATGAAGGACAAATAAGAGATGCTTTAAGAGAGCCAGTATATGCTATAGTTGAATCAATAAAAACAACTTTAGAAAAAACACCACCAGAATTAGCAGCAGATATCATAGATAAAGGAATAATGTTAGCAGGAGGCGGAGCATTATTAAAAGGCTTAGATATGTTAATTAACCATGAAACACACATGCCTGTTCATATAGCTGAATCACCTCTTGATTGTGTTGCCTTAGGTACAGGAAAAGCATTAGATAAATTTGATTTAATCATCAAGCAACAAAGAGGATAAGTTAAATGAAATTTTTCAAAAATAAACTGGCAGTAACTATTATAGTACTGTCAGTTGCATTTTTAGTATTAATAATATATACAGCAAAAAGTGGTTCAGGTGTTATTTCGGATGCATTGGGTGAAACTTTTAATCCGATACAGAAGGTCGTTTATACAATAGGTGATAAGTTTAAAACTGATTTAGATTTTTTTGCTAACTTTTCACAAGTAAAAGCAGAAAATGCAAAACTTAAGGCAGAAAATATTCAACTTCAAAATGAATTAGTTGGATATAATAACTACAAAAATGAAAACCAAACTTTAAAAGAAGCTTTAAACTTTAAAGATGAGCATAACCAATTTAATTATGTAGGTGTTAATATAATTGGTAAATCAGGAGGTAGTTTCTTCAGCGGATACATCATCAATAGAGGAGCTGACTCAGGAATAGAAAAAAATATGGTTGTTATATCAGGAAATAGCTTAGTAGGTATAGTAACTGAAGTTTATAAAACATGGGCTAAGGTTGAAACTATATCAAATGCAAACGTAGCTGTTGCTGCTCAAGTAGAAAGTACTAGAGAATCATCAGGTATAGTTAAAGGTTATGAAGATATGGGAACTATGAAACCTATGGTTCAAATATTAAATTTACCAATGACATCACAAATTAAAGTTGGAGATACTATCTTAACTTCAGGTCTTGGAGGTATATATCCTCAAGGTATAAGAATAGGAACAGTAGAATCAATTAATCAAAATAGTACAGAAGTTTCTAAGAGTGCTATAATTAAACCTTTCGCTGATTTTAGCACAATTCAAAACTTAGTAGTTGTAGTTCCTAAAAATCCAGTACCAGGAGATATAAATTATAATTAAAGAGGTTGAAGTTTATGAAGAGATTAATACAAATAATATTATGTATAGTATTATTCATAATAGATACTAGTATAATGCCTATATTTGGGATAAAGGGAGTTTATCCTAGCTTATTATTTGTATTTGTCATATTATATTCTACAATTAACGGATATAAAGATGCAGTTATTTTAGGAAGTATTTCTGGAATACTTCAAGACATATATTTTTCTCATGTCTTTGGAATAAATGCTTTAGTAAATTTACTTTTATGCGTTATTGCTGCATATATAGGTGACAAAACACTTAAAAATAAGGCAAGTATCCCAGTGCTGACAGTTGGAGGATTGACAATAGTAAAATTTATAGCTATTTTTCTAATTTGCAAGATGTTAAAGATAAATGTAGAGTTAGAAAATATTCTAATAATGGTTCCGTACAATTTTGTAGTTGGAATATTAATGTATAGCTCAGTATATGGCATGGCAAGAAAAAAACTAATGAAAAATCAATGGAATTTCAGTAAAAAATAGGTGATTAAATGAAAAAATTTAACTTCAGGAAGAAAAAAGCTGTTAATAGATATCGAGTATTAATGATTATTTTCGTTATTATAGCTGTAATTCTAATTGGTAAACTTGTTGATATACAAGTATTTAATCATGAAAGTTTTACAGAGCAGGCAGAAGGTAGATCAACTAGTGTTATCCCGATACCAGCTCCAAGAGGAAATATTTTGTCAGCAGATGGTGATTTATTAGCAACAAATAAATCAATAAATGTAATAACATTTACGGATACACAAGAATCTATGAATGATTTTTATAATACGATGAATACAGTTTTTGAAATGCTAAAAAATAGTGGAGATATTAGTAAAGTTGCAGATGATTTTCCACTAAAAATAAATAGCGAAGGTCAAATGTACTTTGATTTTCCAATAAATAAAGCTAAGAATCCTACTGGTTGGGATGATCAAGAAATTCAATTTATGTGGAACAGAGGAATTGAAGGTTCTGTAGCTAATAAATTATATCCAAAGGCAAATGGTACTTATATTGCTGCTGAAAGAGCAGCAATAAATAAAGAAATCATTAAGTACACTCCTGATGAGATATTTTATGACTTAGTTAAGAGCTATGGTCTTATAAATATGCTTAATATAAATAAGACATTAACTCCAGCAGAACAAACAGCATTTACTAAAGCTTATCAAAAAGTATCAGGTAAAGAAGAAACTGAGATTCTTTTACAACATTATACTTTACAAGAAATAAGAGAATTTATGGTTGTTAAGGATCAATTAAAGCTAGAAAGTTATTCAGGTTATGACCCAGTTGTTATAGCTAAGGGAATAAGTAAAGATACAGCTTTAATGTTTGATCAAAGACTTAGTAGTTTACCAGGTATAAATGTTAGTAAGCAATATGAAAGATATTATCCATATGGAACTTTAGCATCACATGTTCTAGGATATGTGGGACATATTCCAGCTAGTGAAAGCCAAACTTATGCAGAGCAAGGATATAATCCAAATGCTTTAGTTGGTATTTCAGGTATGGAAGCGGCTGAACAAGATGTTTTAAGAGGAACACCAGGAGAAAAGGTTGTTCAAGTTGATGCTCAAGGAAGAGCTACTAAAACATTATACACAGAGGCAGCAGTTCCAGGAGATAACGTATATCTAACTATAAATAAAAACTTACAATATTCAGCTGAGAGAGCATTGCAACAACAAATGAACTTTATACAAAAGTATGAAGGCACAGCAGCAACAAAGGCAGCCTTAGTTGCAGTTGATGTTCATACTGGAGGTATACTTGCTATGGTAAGTTTACCAAACTTTAACCCTAATGATTTTGCAACCGGAAGTATAAGCCAAAAGGTTTATAATGAATATTTCGATCCTGATATAGCAAAATTAGGACAAGAGTTCATTGATAAAATGCATCTTAAAAAGACATTAAATCAAATGTTCCCAATAGGACCAAATGGTCAAAGAGAAGACCTATATAACGTTCTTGCAGAACCAATGTTTGATAATGCAACAATGGGGCTTGTAGCACCAGGGTCAACATTTAAACCACTTATGTCAGTAGCAGCATTAATGACTGGAGTAACAACTCCAAGCTTTACAATTGCAACAACACCATATCCATTTACTTATGAGGCGAAACCAACTATATTTGGTAATGATCCACCACATGATAATAACTACTTTGGACCAGCAGTTGATTTAGCAACCGCCCTAGAAAGATCATGTGATACTTATTACTATAATATGGCAGCTAAAATTTATTATAAATTTGGAGCTTCAACAAATGCCTTAGATGTAGTTGCAGAATATGCAGAAAAGTTTGGTTTAGGTACACTTCCAGGAAGTAAGCAACCAGCTACTACAGGAATAGAGTTACCAGAGAATTTTGGTAATGCTTATAACTTCCAAGATTGGAAAGCTAATGAGATATTTTATTCTCAATGGAATTTAGTTGCTGATTTAAAAGCTGGTAAATTCCCAAGTCAAGGAACTAGTTTTGTACCTGTAAATGTTGAGAAGAATTCAAGTGATCCAGCAGAATTAGCACAAGCTAAGGCAACATTTAAGAAGACAATATACGCTCAATTAAATAAAATTGGTGTAGAAGATATTCAAAGCAATATAGCACAAACTGCGTTCCAAAATGACTTAATAGGACAATTAAATAATATTTATAAATTGTCACCACAATATCAAGAAGCCTTTAAGGAAGCTCAAGCAAAAGATCCAAAGTTAACTTTAGAAGCTAACTTACAAGCTACTGCAAAAGCAATTGATATATGGGTAGTATCAACAATGTACACAAGTATAAGAACACCAGCACAGCTTGGATATGCAGCAATTGGACAAGGTGCTAACGAATTTACTCCTTTACAATTAGCTCAATATACAGCTACTTTAGCAAATGGTGGTACTAGATATAAATTACATTTACTTGATAAAATAACTTCTCCAACAGGAAAGCTTATATACCAATACAAGCCACAAGTTATGGACAAGATAGACATACCTACTAAAGATTTAGACGATATTAAGTATGGTATGTGGGAAGTTAATAATAAAGTTTTAGGAACAGCGGCAATAGTAATGAGTCAAGAAGGATTCCCAATACCTAGTGCAGGTAAAACAGGTACAGCGGCTCTTAACGCTAAGGTTGAAAAATCTTTAGGTAGAGCAGCTTGGGGTAACTATATTTCCTTCGCACCAGTTAAAGATCCTCAAATAGCAGTTGTAACAGTAATATACAATGGTATTCATGGATTCTTAGGAGCACCTGCAGCTAGAGCTGTTTATGAAACTTACTTTAGAGATGAAATCAAAACTAAATATCCATATTATCGTCCACATACAGATGACGGTAACGGAATCTTAGAAAATGACCCATATTCATATTATACTTATTCATTAGATCCACCAACACCAGATATAACTCTTAAAGGAACTTATTATCCAGTGTACGGAAAAGGTGATAAAGTTGTATATGAAACAGGTAATACAAATGATTCATATTCTTAAGAACTTAGGAGCTACTTTTAGTAGCTCCTTTTTTTACACTAAATTAGAAGAAAAAATTCTAAAAAATGCTAAAGTTTTAAACTTTATATGATATTATTTTAATATTTTGTATACTTTCTTTGAAAAGTAATAATCTAGCTAAAAAAAACTATATAATAGTAAGTATAGAAAATAATAAAATTAAATTACATGATTTTAACAAGGGGGGTAGACCGTTATGGCTTATAGATCAATTAAGTATATTTTATAAGGGATAGTGTAATATTATAAATATAAAAATAAATAAAAGTTATTATTTTTTATATTATAAATAAATTTAAAAGATCTATGAGTAGAATATTTAGCATTACGGGAGTACATAAGGCTGATGAAGAAAATAAAATTAAATAAAAAAAATAAAAAGTCAGATAGATTTAATGGTCTAACTGGAGTAATGTGCGTTATATTCTCCGTTATAGTATTAAAATTACTCTCTCTTCAGGTCTTTAATTACGAGGATTTTAAGGAAAGAGCAGACAATAGATCTATGAGATTTATGTCAGATAAAGCTCCAAGGGGAAAAATCTATGATAAAAATGGTAATGTATTAGCAGCTAATAAGCAAACTTATACTTTAACTTTTACTGAAACTAATGAGTCAAAAAAGAATTTTTATAGCATAATGGATAAAGTCTTTAAGATATTAGATGATAATGGTGAAAAAATACAAGATAATATGGATTTAATAATAAATAAAGATGGAAATCTAGCTTTTGATTTTAGTGTTGAAAGTGAAGAAAATCTAAAAGCTGCTGAATTAAGATTTAAAAAAGATAGAGGTCTTGATGAGAAAGTTAAGAAAAAACTATATCCGAAAGAAGAAGGGGATTTAACTGAAGAACAAAAAGCAAAAATAGATGAAGTGCTTTTAACAATAACTCCAGAGCAAGTTTTTGAATATTTAATTGAACAATATGATATGAAGCAATTATTACTTAAAAATAAAACATTTGCTAATGATACTGAAGAAAAGGAATTTAGAAAGGCTTTTAAAGAAGAGTACAAAAACAAAACTGGAAAGGAAATCTTAGATGAATTAAGAAAAACTTATAGTTTAGAGCAAATAAGAAAGTATATGCTTGTAAAAGATGCAGCTAGGATGCAGAGTTTTTCAAGTTTTAAAGATGTTAGTTTAGCTCAAGGTATAAAAGATGATACAGCTTTTATATTTTATCAAAAGCTAAGTGACTTACCAGGGATAAATATAAGCCAAGATCCAGTAAGATATTATCCTTACAATGAATTGGCATCAAGTGTTCTTGGTTATGTAGGTGCTATACCAAGTTCACAGAAGGCAAAGTATGCAGATAAAGGATATGATTTATCTAGTGATCTCATAGGAAGATCTGGAATAGAGGCTGCCTTTGAAGATCAACTAAAGGGTACAAAAGGTGGAGATATGGTTAAGGTCAATGCTCATGGAAGACCAGTTGAAACTTTATATTCCCTGCAAACTGCACCAGGAAATAGTATTACTCTTAGTATAGACAAGGATATTCAATCCTCTGCTGAGAGAATGTTAAAAACTCAGTTAGAGTATATACAAAAAAATGATGGTAAGGGTAAAAATGCCACAAGAGGAGCTGCTGTTGCACTAGATGTAAAGACAGGAAAAGTTTTAGCTATGGCTAGTTATCCAAACTTTGATCCTAATGTTTTTGCAGGTGGAAATGTACACTCAGAAAAGGCTGAGGAACTTATGAATCCTAATCTTGAAGATTTTGGTAAGGATTTTATTAGAAGAATGGGATTAAATAAAACTGTTGATGAATTATTTCCTAAAGATGAGAATGGCTTTAGACAAGATTTATATGATGTTTATCCAAAGCCAATGTATAACTATGCGACTTTAGGTTTAACTCAACCTGGGTCAACCTTTAAACCACTTTCTTCTGTGGCAGGATTAGAAGAAGAGGTAATAGGAATTAATGAAACAGTAAGTGATGGAGCTGTATTAGATAGTGGGCTTAGATTTATAAAATATGCTGATTTAATAGGAACTCCAAAGGATAATAAGAACCATGGAACTGTTGATATTAAAGGAGCATTACAAAAATCTTGTAACTCACTATACTATGAAGTAGCAGTTAGATTATATAAAAAATATAATAGTTCTGTAGAAGCGCTAGATAGTATAGCTAAATATGCTTGGAAATTTGGTCTTGGAAAAGATCCAAAAAGTAATACTGTAGCTGGAACAGGAATAGAAATAAGTGAAAACTTTGGTAACACTTATAACTTTGAATCTTTTAAAAAGAATACAATATATTATATGAGATGGGATTTAGTTGAAGCAATGAGAAATGGTAAATTTAAAGGTGGATATGAATTTACCCCTGTTGAGATAGGTAAAAATGATTCAGATTCAGCTGAAGTTGCAAAAGCTAAACAAGATTATAAAAATATAATAGAAAAATATTTAAATCAAATAGGGGATCCTAATTTTGGAACACCTGCTATGAAGGATGAATTTAAAAAGGAAGCTATGGAAGGATTAAAGAATTTATATAAAGAGCTTCCAACTTATAAGGCAACTATAGATAATAAAACTAATAATTCAAAGGTATCAGCTGATGATTTATTTGAAAAGACAGTACAGGAAACTTATGATTGGATGACAACTACAGTTAAAATGTCAGCTACAACACCAGCTGAACTTGCTTTCTCAGCTATAGGTCAATCAACTAATGCTTATACACCACTTCAATTAGCAAGTTATATATCAACTTTAGTTAATGGAGGAACAAGATATAAGGTTAGTTTAGTTGATAAAATATCAGATTATGAAGGTAATTTAATAGAAGAGGTTAAGCCTGTTGTATTAGATAAAATAGATTTGAAAAAATCAACTGTTGATACTATAAAAGAAGGTATGAGAATGGTTAACCATGATCCTTCTGGAGGAACAGGATATAGTGTATTTGGTAACTTCCCAATACAAACTGGTGGTAAAACAGGAACAGCAACATTTAAAGCAGGTCAAGAAGAACTAGGAAGACAGGCCTTTGGTGTTTATGTTTCATTTGCACCAATTGAAGATCCACAAATAGCAGTAGCCGTAGTAATATATGATGGTATACATGGTTATTTTGGGGCACCAGTTGCAAGAGCTATTTATGAAACTTACTGGAGGGATGAGTTAAAAACAAAGTTTCCGACATATAAACCTAGAACTATGTCAGGTGAAGAATATACTTATACTTTAAATCCAGATCTACAAGATGTAAAAGATAATGAGGTTTTTTATAAAATAGATGCTAATAAAGATGAAGAGAAAATTGAAGTAGAAGAAAATAAGAATAAGGATGAATCAAGTAATCCAACACCTATAGAAGAGAATATAGATTAACAAGAAAGGTCAAATTACCATGATATAAATCTTAAAAAATGATTTATTAAATGGTTTTTGACCTTTTTTTAGGTGATAAACAGCCTTACCCCTCTAGAGAAAGATCAGATAGAGTTAAAACTCCTCTTGAATTTAGTACGGGGATATAGAAGGTTGTAGTATTATAGACAGTAATAATCAAAGAAAAATAGTTTTGTTAACCTAAAAAAAACAAAGTTTACAATAAATTGAATGATTTTTTTGATTTATAGCGAAATAAATACTTTAATAACTGAGAAAATAACTATATAATAGTTATATGTGCAAAATAGAAAATATTTTGTATTTGAATAAACGAAATTTTGTATGCTTATTTAGTTGGAGGTTAGTAGTCGCTATGCAAAGTAGAGATATTATTATTAAAGGTAATAAACATGGCTTAAATGCTGTTATAAATATGGATAAGTTTGGAGACTTTGAAGAGATGATGGAAGCACTCCTAAAAAAGCTTAGTGCAGGAAAAAATTTTTATAAAGGTGCTACATTGACTATAACAACAGATTTAACGCATATAAATGAAAGACAAATTTCAAAATTAAAAGATGCTTTATTTGATGAAATACTAATTAAAGATTGCATTTTAATGGATGCAGAAGAGGAAGAAAAAGAAACCAAGTATTTTCAAGGGGTATATGAAGGAAGAACAAAATTTTTCAGGAGACCTATAAGAAGTGGGCAAAGAATAACTTATTCAGGGAATATAGTTATTGTTGGTGATGTTAATCATGGTGGAGAAGTTGTAGCTTTAGGAAACATAATAGTTTTAGGCTCTGTAAAAGGTCGTGTCTTTGCTGGAAGTAATGGAAACCAAAGAGCAATAATATCAGCATTTTCTTTAGAACCAGAAATATTATCAATAGCAGGGATAATGACAATATCACCAGATGACTTTGAAAAACCAAAATACCCAGAGACTGCAAGGTTAAAGGATGGAGCAATAATTGTTGAACCATATCTTCCTAATAAGTATACATATAAAATATAGTGGAGGTAATAAAAAATGGGAGAGTCTATAGTAATAACATCAGGAAAGGGAGGCGTTGGAAAAACAACAACAACAGCTAATATAGGGACAGCATTAGCGTCTTTAGGAAAAAAAGTAGTGCTTATTGATGGAGATACAGGGCTGAGAAATCTTGACGTATTAATGGGCTTAGAAAATAGAATTGTATATACAATAGTAGATGTAATTGAAAATAAATGTAGAACTAAGCAAGCCCTTATAAAGGATAAAAGATTTCCAAACTTATTCTTACTACCAACAGCACAAACAAGAGATAAGGATGATATTTCAAGTCAACAAATGTTAAGACTTATAAATGAGTTGAAGGAAGAATTTGACTATATATTAATAGATTGCCCAGCGGGAATAGAGCAAGGATTTGAAAATGCTGTTATAGGAGCTGATAAGGCCATTATAGTAGTTAATCCAGAAGTAACATCAGTAAGGGATGCAGATAGAGTTATAGGGAAGTTAGATCCAAAGGGATTAGATCCACAAAGGGATCAAAAGTTACTAATTAATAGACTTAACCCAGAAATGACACAAAAAGGTGATATGCTAGATATACCTGACATAATAGAAATACTATCTGTGGATATTCTAGGGGTAGTACCGGATGACAAAAAAGTAACTATATCAACAAACAAAGGAGAGCCAATAGTATTAGATAAGGAATCAAGTGCAGGAAAATTCTTTCTTAATGTGGCACAAAGAATCATTGATGAAGGTGTACCACTAATAAAACCAGAAGCTATATCAGAAGGTTTCTTTACTAGATTATCTAAAAGACTATTTAAGAAATAATATAAACAAAATATGGGGGGATAAATTTGTTTAAACTATTTTCTAGTAGACCTTCTCCTAAGCAAGTAGCAAAAGATCGATTAAAGTTGATATTGATACATGACAGAGGAGAGCTTTCTAAGGAGACTCTTGATAAAATTAAATTAGAAATATTAGAGGTATTGTCCAAATATATTGAAATTGATGAGGAAGATATTGATATTGCAGTAACTAAATCAAGCAATATAGAGGGCGAAACACCATCACTTATAGCTAATATACCAATAAAAAATTTGAGGGGAAGATAAAATCGTAACTTTTTTTAAACTAAAACATTAGTGTTAGAAGCTACAATATTAATTAGAACAAAAAAACAAAAGTTGGAGGGCATCTAATGTTTAGAAATTTTAAATTAGATCCAAGACTACTTAGAGATATGAATTATAAAATTTTGTTCTCAACTATAGCTATAGCGTGTTTTGGGATATTTAACATATATCTAGGGACCTATGCTCAGTCGGGAGTAGAGTTTGCAATGAAGCAAGGAATATTCTTCATTATATCTTTAATAGTCATGTACTTTATGCTTGCATGGGACTACAATATAATCTACGGTTATGTAGATATATTTTATTGGGTTTCAATAGTTATGCTTATCGTAACTAGATTTATAGGAACTACAATCAATGGAGCTAGAGGATGGATCGTTCTTGGGCCAGTCAGTATCCAGCCATCTGAATTTGCTAAAATTGCAATGATACTTATGCTTGCAAAGCAACTAGATAAAATGGATATGAATATAAATAATTTCAGAAATTTACTTAAAATTGGGATATATGCAATAATTCCAATGGTATTTATATTTGTACAACCTGATATGGGAATGACAATGGTTTGTTTCTTTATTGTTGTTGGTATTGTATATTGTGCTGGTTTAGACTTAAAAATCTTATTTGCTGGACTTGCAGGAGTAATTTTATTACTAGTGCTAGTATGGCATACTAACATAATTCATCCATACCAAAAGCAAAGATTAAGTGGATTCTTACATCCAAATGAAAATAAACTTGGTATAAACCTTCAATTGAACCAGTCAATGATAGGTATTGGTTCAGGTGGTTTTACAGGAACAGGAGCTAATTTAAGTTCAGAAAGTGGTGGATATGCATCACAATTCGTTCCAGAAAAACAAACAGACTTCATATTCACTGTAATAGGTGAACATTGGGGAACAATCGGAGCAGCTTGTCTTCTGATTTTATATGGAATATTAATAAAGGGAATGATTGATACAGCACGTCAAGCCAAAGATAATTTTGGAACCATAATTTCCGTTGGTCTGGCGTCATATTTCATATTTGCGATACTTCAAAATATTGGAATGACCATAGGTCTTATGCCTATAACAGGTATAACGTTGCCTATGGTGAGTTATGGAGGAAGTTCACTTTTAACAACTATAGCATGTATAGGGCTTGTATTGAATATCAATATGAGAAAAAGAAGACTTCATTTTTAAAACTTTAGGGATTAGTTTAACTAATCCCTAAAGTTTTTTTGTTCTATAAAGAACTTTACTTAAATATAAATAAGTATAAACTAAGAAGATTATAATAAGAGTAATGGGTGATGGAAAATGGGTAAATATGATAATGAATACAGGCATTATTATACAAGGGTAAGTAAAGATAATAAGACTATACAACCAGAGGAAAATTATGAGCGAGATTTTGATTATGGATATGGAACAAAAAGTAAAAATGATAGTGGTAATATTTTGAAATATTTTTTTAAAGGTTTAGCTGGAACCACTGTGGCATCAATTATTTTATTTGGAGGAATTATTGGTATAAAGTATTTTCTTGGCGCAGAAGGAGAAAAACTTTATGATAATATGAAATTAACTATAGAAGAAAAAGGAAGCCATAAAGAGAAATTTTCAAAATTTATTGCTAATTTAAAGAGATCAGAGAGTATAGCTAAAATTAGCAATAAGAATAGTGAAAATTTAAAGGAAAATGAAGAAAAGAATAAAGGAGAGTTAAATAGTAATTCACAGGATATATCATCATTTAAATTAAGCGATAATAGTATTGTTACTAAGGAAGAGGAGGGAAAAGTAAAGAGCGATGATAAAAGAACAGTTAAAAATTATAGTAAAGTAGAAGAAAGTAATAATAACATAATTTTTAAAGAGGTTTATGGGGAAATTACAGCTCTATTAGATGGTGAGGTTATTAGTGTGAGTGAAAATGATGAAGGACAAGTAGTAGAGATAAAATATGAAGATAATTTAAGAGGAACTTATTATAATGTAGGTAAAGTAAAGGTTGCGAAAGGAGAAAAAATCTTTGGTGGGGAAATAATAGGGCAAAGAGAAGTTAAGGGAGATGTAAAATTAAAAATGAAAAAAAATGATAAATTTTTTACTTTTAAAGAATATTTAAATGTAAATAATAGTAAAAATTAAGAGTAGCAGTTAGTAGGAGTGTAAAATATAAAAATAAGTAAGTGGATAATACCACAGTTATTAATTTTTTTTATAATAGGTAAAAAGAATTTTATATTGGGATTTCTTTTTATAATAATACATGAGTTTTCTCATTATATAGTAGCATTAATATTAAAAATAAAGGTTAATCAATTTAATATACATGGATTTGGGGCTTCATTGGAAATTGAAGATTATGATGGACTTGATATAAGCGATGAATTTATAATTGCCTTAGCAGGACCTATAGCAAATTTGATTTTAGCATTTATATCTTATTTAATATTAAAAAATTATAATATTATTTATTTTAAAGATATAATGGAAATAAATATAACTTTAGGTTTATTAAATCTACTACCAGCATATCCCTTAGATGGAGCTAAAATTTTAAGGTGTATTTTAGCAAGATTATCATTGTATAAAAGTGCTAATAGATTCATGGTTTATATTAGTATTTTAGTTGGTTTTCTTATAGCAATATTAGGGATGATTTTAATCCCTAAAAATTTAATAAATATAAATCTAATCATAATAGGGGTATTTATTATATTTATAAGTTATAAGGATAAAAACAAATCAATGTATATTGTTCTAGATCAACTAATAAAAAAACAAGTAAGGTTTAAAAATAAAAAATACATGATAAATCAATGTATTTCTGTCTATTATAAGGAGTCCATGCTTTCTATTATTAGTTATATAGAAAAAAATAAATTTAATACTTTTTATGTTCTTAATGATGAAATGAAATTATTATATGAAATAAGAGAAGATGAAATTTTTGAGATAATTAAGGAATATGGAAATATAAGTTTAGAAGAATATCATGAAAAATTAAAAGAAAAGCAGAGCTATTAACAGATCAAAATGAAATCACTTGGATTCCATTTTTATTGGTTAATAGCTTTATTTATGATAAAATTAAAAGATATTATTTAACTTAGAAATAATATCTTACTAGATGTTGATTAGCTATGAGATAAATGATTAGCTTAAAATATAGGAGGATTAAAGATGGTAAAAATAACTGATGATATTCTTTATAAAGTAGAAAAACCTTCTAGATATGTAGGTGGAGAACTTAATCAAATTATAAAAGATCCAAAGGATGTAGACATAAGATTTGCTTTTTGTTTTCCAGATGTATATGAAGTTGGTATGTCTCACTTAGGTTCAAGAATTTTATATCATACATTAAATCAAAGGGAAGATACATACTGTGAGAGAGCTTATGCTGTATGGCCAGATATGGAAGCATTAATGAAAGAAAAGAATATTCCTTCATATACCTTAGAAACTAAGGATCCATTAAGTGAGTTTAATATGTTAGGATTTACTCTTCAATATGAAATGAGTTATACAAATATGTTAAATATGCTTAGTATGGCTGGAATTCCTATAAGAGCATCAGAAAGAACTAATGATGACCCAATAGTAATGGCAGGAGGACCATGTGCCTATAATCCAGAGCCACTTCATGATGTAATAGACTTTTTCCAACTAGGGGAAGGTGAAGATGGGTTAAATGATGTTTTAGATGTTTATGCTTCAATGAAGGATAATTTTGATAGAAAAGAATTCTTAAGAGCAATATCAAAAATAGATAGTGTTTATGTACCATCATTATATGAGGTTGAATATAATGACGATAATACTATAAAGGAATTTAAGCCTAAATATGATGATGTTCCTAAAACAGTTAGAAAGAGAATAGTAACTGATTTTGATAAAGTACCATTCCCAGAGAAATTAATAGTTCCTTATGGAGAAATTGTTCATGATAGAGTAGTATTAGAACTATTTAGAGGATGTACTAATGGATGTAGATTCTGTCAAGCTGGAATGATATATAGACCAGTAAGAGAGAAAACTAGATCGACTTTAATAGAACAAGCAAGAAAAATGTTAAAAGCAACAGGCTATGATGAAGTTTCTCTTGTTTCTTTAAGTACATGTGATTATTCAGATATTCAAGCTTTAGTAACAGAACTTATTGCTGAACATGGAAAAGATAACGTAAGTGTTGCTCTACCATCAATAAGAGTAGATGCTTTTTCAGTTGACTTATTAAAAGAAATACAAAAGGTAAGAAAAACAGGGTTAACTTTTGCACCAGAAGCTGGTTCTCAAAGAATGAGAGATGTTATAAATAAGGGGTTATCAGAAGAAAGAATTTTAGAAGCCGCTAGAAATGCTTTTGAATCAGGTTGGAGTACTTTAAAGTTATACTTTATTTTAGGTTTACCGTATGAAGAAATAGAAGATGCAGAAGGTATAGGGCAACTTGCAGAGAAAATAGCAGATGAATACTTTGCTGTTCCTAAAGAAATTAGAAATAAAGGCTTAAAGATAACAGTAAGTACATCAATATTAATACCTAAGCCATTTACACCATTCCAATGGGCTCCTATGGAAAAAATGGAAAGTGTAACTGAAAAAATAAAAGCTGTTAAGAATAGCATTAAAAGTAGATCTATCCATTATAAATATCATGAGCAAGAAACATCATATATGGAAGCTGTTTTTGCAAGAGGAGATAGAAGAGTTTGTGATGTTTTAATAAAAGCCTTCGAAAAGGGTGCTAGATTTGATGGATGGTCAGAATATTTTGATTTTAATCTATGGTTAGAAGCTCTAGAAGAATGTAATGTTGATGGTGATTTCTATGTTTATAGAGAAAGAGATTATGATGAAATATTACCATGGGACTTTATCAATATAGGAGTAAATAGAAGTTACTTAGAAAGAGAAAATGAAAAAGCAAAGAAAGCAGCTTTAACTCAAAACTGTAGAATTGGCTGTACTGGTTGTGGAATAAACGTAAACTTTAAAGAAGGGAAGTGTTTTGAAGGTGCGATATCTAATCAAATTCACTAAAGGAAGCAACATAAAATTTATATCTCATTTGGATTTGACAAGAACAGTTCAAAGAATAGCTAAAAGAACTGAATTGCCAGCTGAATATTCAACAGGTTTCAATCCACATATGGAACTAGCTATAGCTCAACCTTTATCAGTTGGTGTTTATTCAGAAGGAGATTATTTAGATTTATTATTACTTGAAGATATGGATTGTGACGAGGTTTTAAGACAATTAAATGAAGAAAGCACAAGAGATATAAAATTCTTAACAGCTTCAAAAACTCCAATCATTCATAATGTAAAAAAAGTACTACCAGCAATGGCACTTCTAGATGCTGCTGACTACAAAATAAAAATAAAGTACAATGATGCTAATAAATTAGGTGAAGAAATAGAAAAAATATTAAATAATGAAGAATTTAATATTTTAAAGAAGACTAAAAAAGGTGAAAAAGTAGTAGATATAAAACCTTTAGTTAAAAAGTTTAATTATGAGATTGAGGGAAATACTTTAATTATAGATACTATGGTTGCCTGTGGAAGCAGAGAAAATCTATCACCAGATTTATTAAGTAGATATATAAAAGATAATACATCTAATGTAGATGAAGAAGCATTTACAGAAATCGTTAGACTAGAGATGTATGGTTATAAAAATGAAAAATTAGTACCTTTATATAAATACGTAGATTAAGAATGAAGGCGAATAAAATGAAAGAAATTTTTATAGAACGAAGAGAAAAAACGCTAAGAGTTGCCATAAAAGAAAGTGGAAATTTAAGTGAATGTTATATAGAAGAAGTAAGTGAAGAGCCTGCAGTTGGAGAATTATATAAGGCTGTAGTAAGAAAAATAGTTCCAGCTGTTAAAGGTGCTTTCCTTGATATAGGAAAAGAAAAAGAAGTATATATTCAATTATCATCTAAATTAAGTGAGAAGATAAAATGTGGAGATGAGATTATAGTTGAAGTTGTAAAAGAGCCTATAGGGAAAAAGTGTGCTAAGGTTACTTCAAATTTTACAGTTACGGGTAAATATTTAGTCATAGAAAGCAAAAATAAGGATATAAATATTTCAAAGAAAATAGAAGATAAAGAATTTGAAAAGTTTATCTTAAATAATTTGAAAAAGCCTAGTGATATAGGGGTTACTATAAGAACTATAGCAGAAAATATTCCTTTAAATTTAATTCAAAAAGAATTAGATGAATTATATGAAAAATATAAAGAAATAGTTAGAGAAGGAAAGTATTCTTTAAATCCTAAAAAACTACATGAGAATAATGGACTTTTAAATAAAGTTATTAGAGAAAGTAATAGTGAAAATACAAGTAAAATAGTAGTAGATAGTGAAGAAGACTATGAACTAATAAAAGAAAGTCGTTTAGAAGTTGAGTTTCATAATGAAATAAGAACAATATTTGATTATTATAATATAGAAAAAGAAATATTAAGTCTTAGAAACTCAAGAGTTAATTTAAAATGTGGCGGAAACATAGTAATAGAAAAAACAGAAGCTATGTATGTTATAGATGTAAACTCTGCTAAGAATATTTCAGGAAAAAGTAAAGAAAAAAATGCAGAAGAAACAAATATTGAAGCTGCTAGAGAAATACTAAAGCAAATAAAACTTAGAAATCTAAGTGGAATTATAATAGTTGATTTTATTGATATGTATAATGAAGAGGCTAAAGGGAAAATCATAAACATATTAAAAGAAGGACTTGAAGGTGAAAAGCAAAAGTCTACTGTGTTTAACTTTACTCCATTAGGTATAGTTCAAATTTCTAGAAGTAGAATAGGAAAGAGTATTGATGAATATATAGAAGAGGATTGCAGTAGATGTCATGGAGTTGGAAAAGTATTAAAGCTTTCATATATTGAACTATTACTTAAAAATGAAATTATAAGATGGCAATTAGAAAGTAAAATAAATGATTTTCA
This sequence comes from Clostridium massiliamazoniense, assembly GCF_001403635.1. Taxonomy (GTDB): domain Bacteria; phylum Bacillota; class Clostridia; order Clostridiales; family Clostridiaceae; genus Sarcina; species Sarcina massiliamazoniense. The sequence continues at coordinate 1,330,729 of NZ_LN879468.1, read as the reverse complement.
TGTAAATTTAAATAAGATTTATGAAAATGATGTTAGAGGAAATATATTTGAATTTTTGAAGTCAATAGGAGCTTTAACAGTGAATATTTACTTAACTTTTGATGAAAATAAAGAAGGCTATACTATAGAACCACTGATATTTAAAAACCAAATAAGTAATTTAAGTGAATATCTTGTTAAAAACATCGAAAAATATTAAATTATCCTTTACTTTAATATTTAACTATGATAGAATTGCTTTAGTAAACCGCTCACGAATAGGTTCCAGAAAATAGTTAAATCTATTACCTTAAGTGGCGAGACCGTTATGAGGAGGTGTTTTTTAATGTACGCAGTATTAACTACAGGTGGAAAACAATACAGAGTTCAAGAAGGAGACGTATTATTCGTTGAAAAACTTAACGCTGAAGTTGACTCAACTGTTGAATTAACTGAAGTTCTTGCAGTATCAAAAGACGGAGAATTAAAAGTTGGTGCTCCAGTAGTAGAAGGTGCTAAGGTTGTTGCTAAGGTTTTAGCTCAAGGTAAAGCTAAGAAAGTTGTTGTATTCAAATACAAGCCTAAGAAAGACTACAGAAGAAAAAATGGTCACAGACAACCATACACTAAAATAGTTATAGAAAAGATTGAAGCATAATGATCAATGTTAGAATTCAATCAAGAAATAACAATATAATTTCATACACCATAAAAGATCATGCACTTAGGGATAGAGAAGCTGTCCTTGTAGGAGAAGCTTATGATATGATATGTAATTCTGTGTCAGTTTTATCACAAAGTGTAATTATCGGGTTGGATGAAGTTTTAAAACTGAATGTAAGCTATGAAATGGCTGATGGATACATACATCTTGATTTATCTGAATTTACTTTAGAAGAAATTGAGAAGGCTCAAGTTTTATTAAAAACCTTTGAGAAAAGTCTTGAAAGCGTAATTATTAGTTTAGATCAGAGTTTTGGTAAGAAAAAACGTTGTAAATATATAGATTTTAAAAAAGAGGAGGTGTAATGATATGTTAATAATGAACCTTCAATTATTCGCTCATAAAAAAGGAATGGGTAGTACTAAGAACGGAAGAGACTCAGAATCAAAGAGATTAGGAGTTAAATGTGCTGACGGTCAATTCGTTTTAGCTGGAAACATCTTAGTAAGACAAAGAGGAACAAAAATCCACCCAGGTACTAACGTAGGTAAAGGTGGAGACGATACTTTATTTGCTAAAGCAGATGGTGTTGTTAAATATGAGAGAATGGGAAGAGACAAGAAGAAAGTTTCTGTTTACCCAGTAGAAGTAGAAATAGCTGAATAATCTGTTATTTTAAATAAAAAGCATCCTATATTCTAGGATGCTTTTTTAAAATACAGATTCTTTTAAACTATTGAACAACAAGGATTTTAATTCACTTAGAGTTTTAATATAATTTTAGCTGAATCAAGTCTTATGTAATCAAAGTAGTTAATTAATATTTTTTTAATGAAAGATTAAATTGACTAGCTAAAAGGTAAAAAGGTAATAATACTAAAAGAGAAAGGTGATGAGAAGTATGTTTATAGATAAAGCCAAAGTCTTTCTTAAATCAGGTAATGGCGGTCATGGTGCTGTTTCATTCAGAAGAGAAAAGTATGTTCCACTTGGCGGACCAGACGGTGGAGATGGTGGAAAAGGTGGAGATGTAGTATTAAGAGTTAATACTCAAATGACTACTCTACTTGATTTTAGATATAAGAGAAAATTCGTAGCAGAGCCAGGAGAAAATGGTGCTGGTTCAAAATGCTACGGTAAAGATGGTGAAGATAAAATAATAAATGTTCCTATGGGAACTGTTGTAAGAGATGCAGCTACAAATAAAGTAATGGCTGACCTTTCACATGAAGGGGATGAATTCGTTATTTGTAGAGGTGGAAAAGGTGGAAAAGGAAATTGCAAATTCTGTACACCTACAAGACAGGCACCAAACTTTGCAGAACCAGGAATGCCAGGAGAAGAGTTTGAAGTTGTTCTAGAACTTAAGTTATTAGCTGATGTAGGGTTACTTGGTTTCCCTAACGTTGGAAAATCAACTCTTTTATCAGTAGTTTCAAAAGCTAAACCTAAAATAGCAAACTACCACTTCACAACATTAAAACCAAACTTAGGTGTTGTTGCAGTACCAGGAATAGAACCATTCGTAATGGCAGATATCCCAGGTATAATTGAAGGTGCTTCAGAAGGTGTTGGACTTGGATTAGAATTTTTAAGACACATAGAAAGAACAAGACTATTAATTCATATAGTAGATATCTCAGGTGTTGAAGGAAGAAATCCAATAGAAGACTTTGTAAAAATAAATGAAGAACTTAAAAACTACGATATTAAGCTTTGGGATAGACCTCAAATAGTAGTTGCAAATAAAGCTGATATGCTATTTGATGAAGAAGTATTTGAAAACTTTAAAAAAGAAGTTAATAAAATGGGCTTTGATAAAGTATTCAAAATGTCAGCAGCAACTTCACAAGGTATAGAAGAAGTAATGAAAGAAGCAGCTAGAATGCTTAAGGAAATTCCTGTTACTGATCTTTATATTGCAGAAGAAGAAAGATATATCCCAGAAGATAAGAAATTTACATATACTATAACTCCAACAGAAGAAGATGGATTAAAAGTTTATGTAATAGAAGGTTCATTTGTTGATAGATTACTTATGGCAGTTAATGTTTACGATCCAGATTCATTAAGATACTTCCATAAAGTACTTAATAACAAAGGTATCTTACAAGAATTAAGAGATATGGGAATCGAAGATGGAGACATGGTAAGATTAGATGACTTCGAATTCGAATACTTAATGTAATAAAATCGGAGGAAAGAAAATGATAACTACAAAGCAAAGAGCTTACTTAAGAAGTTTAGCAAATAGAATGGACCCAATATTCCAAGTTGGTAAAAATGGAATAGAAGATAATTTCATAAAGCAAGTAGAATCAGCTTTAGAAGCAAGAGAGTTAATAAAAATAAAAGTTTTAGAAAATAGCGGATTAACAGCTAGAGAAGCTTCAGAAATAATATGTGAAGAAGTTGGATGCGAGGGAGTTCAAGCTATTGGAAGTAAACTTGTATTATTTAAACAATCAGAAAAGAAACCTAAAATAGAATTACCTTAATGTTTTATAATTAGCAGGCTTTGCCTGCTTTTTTTATTTTTTACTTAAATTTTCTATAAAAAGATGAATTTATGGGTATAATGAGAAGAGAAGAGTGGATTTTGATTTTTTATAAAATGGAGGAATTTAAATGAAGGAGATAATTGATTTTTTAATTAATAACTTAAGTGAAAAAAGATATAAACATGTTCTAGGAGTTGCTGAAACAGCAAAAAAATTAGCAAAGTTAAATGGAGCTGATGAAAGTAAAGCAGAACTTGCTGCCATGCTTCATGATATAGCGAAAGAAATGCCTATAGATGAACAAATGAAAATTTTAAAGAAAAATAACTTTAATATTACAGAAATTGAGAAAGCTTCACCACAAGTTCTTCATGGATTTGTAGGGGAGTTTTTAGCGAGAGAAAAGTTTAACATAGATGACGAAGAAGTGTTAAAAGCAGTAGCTTATCATACTACTGGGAAAGCTAATATGGCTAAACTTGAAAAAATAATATACATAGCTGACTATATAGAGCCAACTAGAAATTATCCAGGTGTTGAAATTTTAAGAGAAACAACTTATAAGGATTTAGATGAAGGAGTTCTTATGGGAATAAATAATACTATTAAATTACTTGTAGATAAAAATGGCGTTATACATCCATTAACTATAGAAGCTAGAAATTACTTACTTATTAAGGAGAGCAAGGTTACTTATTACTTATAGAACTATTAAATAAAATATACTATTTAGAGGTGAATTTCAAATGAAAAAGGGAAGATTAAAAAAAATAGTTATAGGAAGTTTTATAGGGATTTTTTCGCTTATTTTTATTCTTATAACAGGAATCTTCTCTTATTTTTATATGAATTATGGAAAAGAAGTTAAGGAAATTATAGATATTACTAATAACATTAAAAATGAAAAAATAGAAATTTCAAAGCCTTTAAATATATTAGTTTTAGGTCTTGATATAGGAGATATAAACAATAAGGAGGATAATAGTATAAAAAGGACAGATACTATTATGTTAGTGCATTATGATCCAACTATACCTAAGACAGATGTGCTTTCTATACCTAGAGATACTATGTTTTATTATAAAGGAAAACGAAATAAAATAAATGCAGCTTATCCTATTGGAGGGGATGAACTTATAAAATCCACTGTAGAAAATATGTTAAATACTAAAATAGATAATATTGTTAAGGTAGATTATAATGCTTTTAGAGAAATAATTGATGCTATTGGTGGAGTTAAGATGTATATAGATAGAGATATGAATTATGATGACCCAACTCAAAATTTAAGTATTCATTTTAAAAAAGGAGATACTGTGCTTTTAGATGGAAAAGCAGCAGAGGAATTTTTTAGGTGGAGGAAAAATAATGATGGAACAGGATTTATAGATGGAGATATGGGAAGGATAAGAAACCAGCAAAAGTTAATAAAAAAGGTTTTTCAAAAATGCATTTCACCATCAATAATATGGAAAATAGATGACATAATAGATGTGGTAAAAAGGAATGTGGATACTGACATGCCTTTTGAAAAAATGGTTGCTTATGGAACAACTATAGTAAAATTAAAAAATGATAGTATTAAAATGCATACCTTAAAAGGCGAACCTAAATACGTAGATAGATTGTGGTATTTTATTTACAATAAAGAAGAAAATACTGATATAATAAATACATTAAATGATAAAATATTAGTGGCAGATTAATATTAGCAAATTTTTAAAATAGTTATTTAATTTAGGAGACGATTAAGTTAATGAGTAAGATAAATAAAGTAATAAGCGAAGTTTATGATAAAGTTAAAATAAGAGAGTACTTAAAAGAAGAACTAGGTTTATCAACAAGATTCATAAAGAAAGCAGCCATAGATAGAAGAATTTTAATTAATGGAAAATCAGTTAAAATGAATTATGTCTTAAATGAAGGAGAAGAACTAGAAATAGAATTATCAAGGGAAGAAAGTCAAGATATAGAACCTGAAAATATAGATATTGAAATTATTTATGAAGATGAAGATATAATAGTGATAAATAAAAGACCTTTTATGGTAGTTCATCCAACTAAAAGTCATCAAAGTGGAACTTTGGCTAATGGAGTATTGTATTATTTTAAAGAAACAAATCAGAATTGTATAGTTAGATTAGTAAGTAGATTAGATATGAATACTTCTGGATTAATAATAATAGGGAAAAATCAATTTGCACATATGCAGTTATCCCAAGAGATGAAAACAGAAAAATTCCAAAAGAGATATTTAGCCTTAGTTCATGGAAACCTTAAAGAAAAAGAAGGAACTATAGATAGACCTATATACAGACCAACTTTAGATTCAATAAAAAGAACTGTTGATGAAAGAGGACAAGAAAGTATAACACATTATAAAGTAGTTGAAAGTTTTGGAGGTGCTGACCTTGTGGAGTGCCTTTTAGAAACAGGAAGAACTCATCAAATAAGGGTTCATTTAAGTAGTTTAGGACATCCTATATTTGGAGATGAGCTTTATGGTGAAGAATTCGATGATAGTAAATACATAAATAGACAAGCATTACATGCATCAGGATTAGATTTTTATAGTCCAAGAACTAGAAAAAAATTAGAATTAAGATCAGAATTACCTTATGATATGAAAGAGTTAATAGAAAAATTAAAATAGTATAAGTATTAAATAGATGAATTGTCATAAATACGAGGATGTATCAAATTGCAGATACATCCTCTCTGGCTTTTATCTAGCTATATAGGTTGTACCTATATAGCTATCTCAACAGATAAAAAATACATTTATAATAATATAAATTAAGGTGTTGCTTTGGTACAGCACCTTTTAATCATATTTATTTTTTCTACCCCCAAACAATTGCTTAGGAGCTTTTTTTCTTCTAAAATTCATAGAGAATTTTTTAGGTCTTCTTCTACCAAAAGGACCTGATGGCTTAGTAGGTTTGAATAAGAAAAATAGTAAAACTGTAATAATTAAAGCTCCTATGGAATAAAGGATTTTATTATCAGAGATATTATTTAATACTTTATCAAATGTACTATATTTAACAGTAGCACCAGAGACTAATGGTAATGATGTATATGAAGAATTACCAATATAAATTTCTGAATTTAGTATAACATCACCTTTATTAACTGTTTGACGACTTAAATCTTTTTTTTCTATTTTTAATGAAGGTTTAAGCATAGTTTCTATATCATTTTTTGAACTAGATTGATTCAATTTACTTGATTCACTAACATAGAAAACATCATTTGAAGCAAGTAAAGGAATTTCTTCTTTTCCATTTATCTTAAAAGTTGATACCTTATCCCCTTTGTTATACAGCTTAATTAAATTAAAGTTATCGAAACCATAATTAAAAAGAGCTATGGTATCTTTAAATAATGAAGCTTTATCTTCATATCTAAAAATTGTTAATATAAGCTTTTGTCCATCTTTTTCAGCTATGGCTGTGTAAGTAAATCTTGATTTTGTAGTGTAACCAGTTTTACCAGCAATTAAAGGCTCATAGTAGTTAGAATTTGTAGGATATAATAAAGAATTAAGATTATTAACCCACTTGGTTTGATTATCAACTTTACTAGCAGGTAATTCATAACTAGTAACTCTTGATATTCTAACAAAATCTTTGTTTTTAGACACTTCTTTCATTATTAGAGCTAAATCATAAGGTGTTGTTAAGTGATCATCTTCAAATAGGCCACTAGAATTTACAAAATGAGTATTGTTAGCACCTAAACTTTTAGCTTTTTCATTCATCATTTTTACAAAGTTTTCTTCAGTTCCACCTATATGTTCAGCAAGAGCCACAGCACAATCATTAGCAGATTCTAGTAGTAATCCGTGTAATAATTCTTCAACAGTATATTGGTCACCTTCTTTTAAAGCAATAGAACTTCCTTCAGCAAAAGGTGGATTTTTACCAATTGTGACTACATCTGAAAGCTTTGAATTTTCTAAAGTTAATAGAGATGTTAATATTTTTGTGGTGGAAGCAGGAGGTAATTTCATATTAGCATTTTTTGATGCTATTATTTTTCCTGTTTCTGCATCCATAAGCATCATTCCCTCTCCAGTAACAACTGGAGGTTCTGGCGAAGCTATTGCCAATTTACCAAATCCGAAAAAAGATGAAAATAGTATTAGAGGCAATAGGATTCTCCTTGTAATATTTTTCATTAGAATCCTCCTAATTTATCAGGTTAATATAATTTTTTACTTAATATATTTTAATTCTTAAGAATGTTGTTCAAATAAAAAGAAAAATACCTAAAAAATACATTATTCTAATTTTAACCATTTAAATAAATTATACACTAAATATTTTGTTATAATCTATAAATTTATATAAAATTGTCAATAATTTAATTAAATATATATAAATTCAATTTAGATTAAGGGGATTTTATGAAAAACAAGGAAAAAATTATTGGATCTGTAGTATTACTTGGATTAGCTATGTTTATATTTATAGGAGTACTTCAAAGTAGAAAACCAACAACTTTATCAGAAACAGAGATAAATGGAAAACTTATGGAGAGTAATTCTGAAAATATATCTTCAAACATTATAGATTTAGGAGATGATAATGAGAAAGAGACTTCTAATACAAATAATTCTAAAATAGTAGTTGAAATAAAAGGAGAAGTAGTTAAACCTGATGTTTATGAATTAGAATCAGGAAGTAGAATAAATGATTTGATAAATTTAGCTGGAGGAATAACTGAAAATGGTGATATAGAAAGTATAAATAGAGCAGAAATATTAAATGATGGAGACTGTATTATTATTAAAAATATACAGTTTAAAAATGAGGGGAATGAAGAGGAAAAAGAAAATTTACTTTTAGATAATAATAGTTTAAAAAGCGAAAGTAGAAAGATAAATATAAATTCAGCAGATAAGGAAGAACTTATGACCTTAACTGGAATTGGAGAAACCAAAGCAAGTAGTATAATAGAATATAGAAGTAAAAATGGAAAGTTTGTTTCTATAGAACAATTGGCAGAGGTAAATGGCATAGGCATTAAAACTGTTGAAAAGCTAAAGGATAAAATAACTATAAAGTAAGTAATAAAACATGCCTTGTGTTATAATTTTAGAGGAAGTTATCTAGAGGAAATGTAGATTTACTTCTAAGTTCTAAAAGGTTAGAGTGTTATAGCCTCTAGCTATAAGAGAAAATATAATTAATATTAAAAGTCTAGTATTTAGAGAGTGGACTTATTTAAGTTATAGAATAGGTTCCTATAAAGACTAGTAAAAGTTAAAAAACTAATGACCTAAAAATAGGCATAATAATATAGAATGAGGTGATTATATCATGAGTAAGAATTTAAAATTAACTTCTCTAACTAAATCAGGAGGATGAGCAGCTAAAATGGGGCCGGAGGCTCTTTCAAATATATTAGAAAATATACCTAAAATGGTAGATGAAAATTTAATTGTAGGAATTGATACTTCTGATGACGCAGCAGTATATAAATTAAGTGATGAGATAGCAACAATTCAAACCTTAGACTTTTTTACTCCTATGGTAGATGATCCATATACTTTTGGGCAAGTTGCAGCGGCAAATTCACTTAGTGATGTTTATGCCATGGGAGGAAAACCGATAGTGGCATTAAACATAGTAGGTTTTCCAAATTGTTTAGATCCTAAAATATTAGGTGAAATTTTAAGAGGTGGAGCTGAAAAAGTTTTAGAGGCTGGTGCTGTAGTTGTTGGAGGACACACTATAGAGGATGAAGAACCTAAATATGGTCTTTCTGTAACTGGTATTGTTCATCCAGATAAGGTTTTAAGAAATTATGGATCAGAAACAGGGGATATAATAATTTTAACAAAACCACTTGGTAATGGAATGATTAGTAATGCATTCAAAGGGGGAATAGCCTCTGAAGAAGCATATAATAAATTAGTAAAAAATATGACTTATTTAAATAAATATGCCTGTGAAATAATACTTAATTATAATATAACAGCATGTACAGATATAACAGGCTTTGGACTTATGGGACATATATTCGAGATGGCTAAACCATCAAATAAAACTTTTAAGTTATTTAAAGATAACATACCTTATATAGAGGAAGCTAGGGAATACTCAGCTATGGGCTTTGCAGCAGCAGGAGTTTATTCTAATAAGGAACATTTAAAAGGACAGTATGAATTAAATAATGTAGATGGTTGGCTTGAAGATTTATTATTTGACCCACAAACTTCAGGAGGCTTAGTATTTACATGTAAAGCAGAAGACTTCGTTGATATAATTTCAGAATTAAATAAACTAGAAATTAAAAGCGAAGTAATAGGAACTGTGGAAGAATTTAATGGAGAAGCTTATATTTTAGTTGAATAGTAAAAAAAACACGGGGCTTAATAAGGACGTGGAATTATGAAAAATGAATTATTAAGAAATTTACCTAAAATGGATTTATTAATAAATGATCAGAAAGTAAAAAATTTAATAGGTATCTTTGGAAGAGAAAGTATTCTTAAGGAATTAAGAGAAACTTTAGACTTTTATAGAAGAGCTATTTTAAATGAAGAAAAAGATTCAGTTCCAACTATAGAGGAAATAAGAGGAAAAGTAGAAAATAAGTTATCAATAAAAAAGGAACCTTCTATAAAAAGAGTAATAAATGCTACTGGAATAGTTATACATACTAATTTAGGAAGGTCTCTTTTAAGTGAAAATTCTATAAAGGCCATGATAAACGTTGCTAGAGGTTATAGTAATTTAGAATATAACTTAAAAGATGGAAAAAGAGGGTCAAGACATGATCACATAAGTAATATTTTAAAAGAACTAACAGGAGCTGAGGATGCTGTTGTGGTAAATAATAATGCAGCAGCCGTTATGCTTGTTTTAAATGAATTATCTAAGAATAAAGAGGTTATAGTGTCTAGGGGAGAACTTGTTGAAATAGGGGGTTCCTTCAGAGTGCCAGAAATAATGGAGCTATCAGGAAGTTTTCTAAAAGAAGTGGGAACTACTAATAGAACTCATTTATCTGATTACGAAAATGCTATAGGAGATAATACTTCCTTATTATTAAAAGTTCATAGTTCTAACTTTAAAATAATAGGTTTTACAAAGGAAGTAAGTTCTGAAGAATTAGCTTCCTTAGGTAAAAAACATAATATAATAACTATGGAGGATTTAGGAAGTGGAATTCTTGTTGATTTATCAGAAGAAGGCTTTAGTGAAAGTAAAACTGTTATGGATGTAGTTAAAAGTGGAATTGATATAATTACTTTCTCAGGAGATAAATTACTAGGTGGTCCACAGGCTGGAATCATAGTTGGTAAGAAAGAATATATAGAAAGATTAAAAAAGAATCAATTAATGAGAGCACTAAGAGTAGATAAAATAACTTTAGCAGCCTTAGAGGCAACTTTAATGGAATATTTAAATAAAGAAAGTGTAATGAAGGAAATTCCAACCCTTAATATGATTTCACTTACTAAAGAGGAATTAAAGAAAAAGGCACTTGAATTAAAATCAATGCTAGATTCTATAGAGTTAGATTATAGCTTTTCTATAAGCGAGAATACTTCCTTTGTTGGTGGGGGATCAATGCCTGGTGAAGAAATTACTAGCTATGTTATAGAGATAGTAAGTAAGAGTTTAGAGGCCAATGAAATAGAGAAAAGTCTTAGAGAATATAAAACACCTATAATATCAAGAATAAATAAGGGAAAAGTATTATTAGATGTGAGAACTATTAAAGAAGATGAATATGAGACTATTTTAAAGGCTTTAGAGGAGAGAATAAACAAATGAAGCATATAGTTATAGGGACAGCAGGTCATATAGATCATGGAAAAACATCTTTAGTTAAAGCCCTTACAGGTAATGATTTAGATAGATTAAAGGAAGAAAAGTTAAGGGAGATAACTATAGAAAATGGTTATACTTATTTTAATTTAGATGAAGATATAAGAGCTGCTATTATAGATGTTCCAGGTCATGAAAAGTTTATAAAGAATATGATAGGTGGAGCAGCATCTATTGATATAGTAATGTTAGTTATTGCAGCAGATGAGGGAGTAATGCCTCAGACTATAGAGCATTTTAATATATTAAAGCTCTTAGACATAAAGTCAGGAATAATAGTATTAACTAAAAAGGATTTAGCTTCTGAGGATATTATAGAAATAGTAAAAGAAGATATAAATGATATGGTAAAAGGTTCATTTTTAGAAAATTGTAAAATAGTAGAGGTGAGTAGTAAGTCTAAAGAGGGTATAGATAATTTAATTAATGAATTAAGAACCTTAGTAAAGGATGCTGAAGAAAAAAATAAAGAAGCATTATTTAGAATGCCTATAGATAGAATATTTTCTGTAAAGGGAATCGGAACAATTGTTACAGGAACAGCTCTTGGTGGAACTATTTCAGTTAATGATGAAGTAGAAATAAATCCAGGAGGCTTAATTTCAAAGGTAAGAGGAATTGAAGTTCATAATGAAAAAAGAGAATTTGCTAATGCTGGAGAAAGAACTGCTATAAACTTACCAAACCTAAAAAAAGAAGAATTAAAAAGAGGTATGGTTATAGGTGAACCAGCAAAGGAAACATCAAGCTTTATTATAGACTGTAAAGTTACTTTATTAAAGGATGCAGAAAGAAGCATAAAAAACAGGGATAGAGTTAGAATTTATTGCAATACTAATGAAATAATGGGACGAGTTGTTTTATTGGATAGAGAAGAACTTAAAGTTGGAGAAACAGCAAATGTTCAAATAAGACTTGAAGAGGAACTTTGTTCAAAATACAAGGATAAAATAATTATAAGGACTTATTCACCTATGTATACCATAGGTGGAGGGACAATTTTAGAAGCAAAGGCCAATAAAGCTAAAAGATTTAATGAAAAATATATTATGGATTTAAAGATGAAAGAAGATGGCTCTCTAAATGATAGAATAAGTAATTATATAATAAATAATGAGAATAAAATGACTACAGTTTCTGAAATAAGAAATAGTTTCAATTCAACTGAAGAAGAAATAGATAAAGCTTTTGAAAAATTAGAAGAAGAAAAGATTATTATAAGAATTGGAAAAGATTTTTATATACACAGTAGATATTTATCAGAGCTTTCTAATAAAATAGAAAAATATTTTAAAGAATACTATTCAAAAGAAAGCTTTAAGCTGGGTATAAATAAAGAAGAATTTAAAAAGAATATATTAGACTTTAAAGCAAAAGGAAATATATTTAATGAGCTGTTAGTTTTATTAAAGGAAAGAAAAATAATAGACTTTAATGAAACTTTAGTTTGGGCCTTTGAAAGAGAGGTTAAATTCACTGAAGAGGAAAATAAAATTAAGGAAATACTTATAGAGAAATACTTAAAAGGTGGATTTAAAACAGAGAAGGCAGAAGATATAATAGGAAAAATAGATAAAAAGTCTAAAGCTAAGGAAATATATAATTATTTAATTGATACTAAGGAATTAATCTATATTGGAGAAGGAATAACTCTTCATAAAGATAACGTAGAAAAAGTTAAAGACTTAGTTATAAACTATATAAAAGAAAATGGTTCAATAAATATAGGACAATTAAAGGAATTAATAGATAGTTCAAGAAAATATTTAGTACCTATCCTTGAATATTTAGACAGAGAAAAAATAACTAAAAGAGTAGAAGATAAGCGTATTTTAGTATAAAAATAGGAGGGATATATCTGTAATTTTGATATATCCCTTCTATTTTTTTATTTAGTATATAGGTTCTCTATTAGTGACTACTTATAAAATTTTACTTTTGGGACCAAAGTGCTGGAACATTAGTTGGCTCCCAGCCATTTAAAGATAAATGTGGTTGAGTACATTTATATTCTTTGTTGTTGTAGGACACTATATCTCCAGATTTATAGTTAACATTTGCTTTCCAAGGATTAACTCCAGGTGTAGGTTTTTCAGCATTTTCTTTTTTTACTGATACAGTAACTTTAGAAGTTTTTGTTTCACCATTTTTATTTTTTAAAATAACTTCATAAGTGTAATTTCCATCTGTTCTATTTTTAAAGTCTTCTTTTATTAAAGTAGATGAACTTGCAAAAGAAGCAGATTTTATAGATTTATTATTTTCTAATACTTCATAAGAAGTAGTATTATGGTTATTTGGTAAAGTTAATGTTAAAGAATAGTTACCATCTTTACTGTTAGTGGTACTAGTAGTTAAGGTACCTTTAAGTGGTAAATTATTTTCAGGTTTTTCTGGAACTTTTGGTGTTTCAGGAGTAGAATCTTCTAATCCATCTGCTGTGAATTTAATGTTAGTTGGCTTTAGAGAACCAACATTACCATCACAAGCACCACCAAAGCTAATTGATTTTCCAGGGGCTATAGTTCCATTCCAGCTATTAGGTTTAAAACAATAAAGTCCATTGTTTTCACTAAATTGAACATCCCAAGCATTACTTATTTTTTTTGAAAATTCGAAAGAGAGATTCCAATTTTGTAGTTCTTTATTTGTCTTATTAGTAATGGTTATTTGATAGTTAGCACTAGTACCCCAATCTTGAGTTACCTCAAAATTGACATCAACATTATTTTCTTCTGGTTTTGGGTCAGGATTTGGATTTGGATTTTCTGTTTCTGAAATAACATTAATAGTTATAGTGTCACTTGAAGTTTTGCCATGATTATTTGTTAATTCAACATAATAGTTATATTTTCCTACAGCTTTATTGGTAAAAGGAACTTCAAAATCTAAAGCTTTTTCAGAAACTGCACCAGATTTTATTTCTTTACCATTTTCAAATAATTTGTAAGAAGTAGCAAGTGATTTTTCAGGGATTCTTACTGAAAGAGTATAATTGCCTTTGTTTTCAACGTTATCAGCACTAATTGATGGTTTTCTAGGTAAATTATTTTCTGGTTGTTCAATATCAGAAGGATCTAAAGGTAATGGATTTTTTAAATATCTTTGAGCTTTAGTTATCCACCAATAGTTATCAGAAGCAGGGGAACCTACTGCATCTGTACTAGCACCAACACCAGCACCGAATAATATAGAAACAACACCAGCATCTTTAGCTTCTTTCATGTGATTTCCCCAAGTAATTGTATCTCCTTGAGCTTTTATTTTAGGGTCATTATATTCATTGGTGCCAAAGTATTCTGTTCTTTTTCCACCACCAGCTTCAAAGGTATCTCCAAAGAAGAAGGTAGGAGCAGAATCTTCATAGTTTCCAACAGCATTAGTTAAATCTTTAAATTTGCCACTAGAATCATATGGGTTATTTTCTTGAGAGGAATTTAAATGTCCTACAGGTATTTGCCAAAGAATAACTGGTTTTTCTGTAGTCTTATGAAGAGTTTTTGTGTAAAGTAAATAGTTATTCCAAATATCAGAGTTCCAAAGCCATTTTGAATCCTTTGGATTTTCAGCAGCACCAGGTTCATAAGCACCATCTAAGCCGTATTTGTCTATTGATATAAATTCAGTTCCATAGGAGTTTATTCCAGCTGCTAAATAGTATTCAGCAGTTTTTCTAGCAACATCTTCTATATATTTTTGTCCTTCTTCCATACCTATAAATTCAGTTTTATGAAGAACACCTTGGCTAGGGATACCAGGTTCACTAAATGCCCAAATATTAAATTGCCATCCGTTATAAGCTTGAGGATAATATTTTTCAACTGTGTAATTAATAGCTTCAACTAAACCTTTAACATTATTTTCGAAATTAGGATCTTTTCCCTTTTCTAATATACCTGAACTATAAGCAGCATCAACTACAGCAGAAATTTCATTAGGTTGCTTTCCAGATTGTTGCATCATATAACCTAAGAAATCTGGTTCAAATACCATACCAACAGTTTCATCACCAGCATACTCTTTACAAATATCTAATAGGAATTTTAAGTCTTGGAAGTATGCTTCCATATAAGCTTTATCATTTATGTGAGCTATATCTACAGCATAGTCTTCAGCATCATCTGGAATATTGTAATAAACAAAGAATGGAATCATTCCAAGTTTTAAACTTTCGGTAATGTATTTTTTAGCTCTAGCACCATCTTCAGTTGTCCATTTTCTCCAACCGCTTATAGGACCTCCATTTATATAAATATATCTTATATCAGTTCTTTTATTTGTATCATCATTGGAAGTTTCCTTCCAAAAGTTTAAATCGTTATCAGTATCTTCTGAAACTTGTCCAATAGAAAGATAGTTAGGCATTCCAGGAACTTTTCCATCAGCCTTTAAGACTCTACAACCTATTTGTCTTATTTCACCAGTACTTTCTTCTATTATTTTTAATCCACTTCTTCCTTCTCCTATAGCTTCAATTTTTAAAGTATCTCCATTAAGAATAGAGGCTTTAACAGAGGAAGTATTACTTGAAATAACTTTAAATTTAGGTTCCTTTGCATCAACATGAATTAGTTTATATTGAGAATTGCCTTGTGGAACTGTAAATTGAATTTCTGTTCTTTGGTCATCTATTTTATCAATAACTATTTTACTAGTTTCAGCTGACCCAACTCTAAGAGATATAGTTTCACTTATAGTTGTACCAAAGGAGTTACTTAATTCTAAATAGTAATAGTAAGTTCCAGGAATAGTTCTTCCTGTAATTTGAATAGTACCAGTTTGTGGTCCAGGAGTTTCATCTTCCAGTTTTCCTTCTGCGACCACAGTAAAGTCATTTTTTATACCTATTCTTTCATAAAGTTTATAGCTTGTACCGTTGTTACCATGCCACATATTAAAGTTTATATTATAATTTCCATCACAGTCATTTCCATATTGGTCGTGTTGTAAAAGTGGCTTTCCGGGAGCTCCCGAAGCTGCTTTTACATTATTTTTTTCTGTAGCTGTAGCATAACTAGTAGGTACTAAAGCAAGTATAAAAGCAAAAGATATTAGTAATGATAAAGTTTTTGTTAGTTTACTTTTAAGTTTTCTCACTAAAATTCCCCCTTAAAAATGTTTACATACTTATAATCTCACAGTAAATTTTAAAAGTAAAAGAAAATAATTCCAAAAATTAACTTAAAAAATGAAGTTATTTGACAAAAAATATTTTTAAAAATAAATTAATTAAAATTAATAAAGATTTTGAGTATTTTATTAAGGGGATAAAGATGAATTTTTTATGAAGACATAGTGAAAAACAGTAGAAATTATTAAGATATTTTTGAAATAAAAATATTCCTAACACTAGAATTTAAGAGAGTTAATAATAAAATTTATTTTTATGTAAAAGATATGAATAAGAGCCTATGAAAGTTTACAGTAAGTATTTAATATAGTATACTTATTAAACGAAAGTTAATATTAGAAAGATATTTGAAGTAAAAAAAACAAGGAGGAATTTAATAATGGAACAAAATTCCCAAGAGCAAAATGAAAACAGAAAACAAGGTTTTTTTTCTAAAATAATGGTTGAAGTGGCTAACCAATGTTGTATAATAGTTTGTGCTTTAATATTATTAGCTATTTTTGATGGAGGATTTAAGATATTTGGATACTATATAGCAGAAAGAGTACCTCTATTCTTTTTATTATATTTAATAATGAATATATGCTATAGACCAATATTAGAAAGTTCAAAACTTAAAGCTACTGTTGGTAATAAATTATTTAAATAATTTTAGGAGTGTATAATGAAAAAAGGAAGCATAATTGAAGTTAAAATAGAAGATATAGAATTTCCAGCAAAGGGAATTGGATATGTGAACGGCTTAAAAGTTTTTGCAAAGAATGCTTTTCCAGGTCAAGTTGTTAAGGGAAGAGTTAGCAAAAAAAGAAGAGAATACGCTGAAATAAAGGTTCTTGAAGTAGTTGAAAAAGCTGAGTATGAAATAGAACCTATGTGTGACCACCATGGAGTGTCAGGAGGATGTATTCAACAAGTTATACCTTATGAAAAGCAATTAGAATTTAAAACAGATGAAGTTAAAAAGCTTTTTGAAGAAAGCAATGTAACTATGGGAAAATTCTTAGGTATAGAAAGTAGCCCAGAAATAAATCATTACAGAAATAAAATGGAGTATAGCTTTGGTGATGAAGTTAAGGGTGGAGAATTAAACCTTGGAATGCACATGGTAAACAAGAGAAATGGAATAGTTAACATAGATAAATGTTGTTTAACAGATGATGATTTTGAAATAGTATGTAAGGCAACAGTTAATTATTTTAGAGAAAAAGGCTTACCATTTTATAAAGTTATGCAAAGAGAAGGTTATCTAAGACACTTAGTAATCAGAAAAGCTAAGAAAACTGGTGAAATAATAGTTAACTTAGTAACTACAACACAAATAGATTTTGATCTAAGTGAATATGTTGAAATAATAAAGAACTTAGATTACAAAGGAACTTTAAAATCTATAATTCATACAGAAAACAACTCATTTTCTGATGCTGTAATTCCAGAGAAAATCAATATACTTTATGGTGAAGACCACATAACAGAAGAATTATTAGGTCTTAAATTTAAGATATCACCATTCTCATTCTTCCAAACAAACTCAGAGGGTGCTGAAAAATTATATAGCATAGTTAGAGACTTTATGGGAGATGCAAGTAATAAAGTTGTATTTGATTTATATTGTGGAACAGGTACAATTGGTCAAATAGCTGCAGGAAAGGCAGAGAAAGTTGTTGGTGTTGAGCTTATAGAAGAAGCTGTAGTAGCTGCTAATGAAAATGCTAAACTAAACAACCTTGAAAACTGTAACTTTATAGCTGGTGATGTAGCTGAGGTTATAAAAACAATAAAAGATAAACCAGACATAATAATCTTAGACCCACCTAGAAGTGGAGTTCATCCAAAAGCTATGGAATACGTAGTTAAGTTTAATCCAAAACAAATAATATATGTTTCATGTAATCCAAAAACTTTAGTGGAAGACTTAAAAGCTCTACAAATAGGTGGATATGAAATAGAAAAAACAGTTTTAATGGATATGTTCCCACATACTCCACACGTTGAGACTGTTGTAAATTTAAATAAGAAATAATATAAGTTTAAAATAGTTTAATTGTTTATACTAAACATTAATTATTTTTAATAAAGTTTAGTATAAAAATATTTTGATATTATAGGGTTAAGAGGATAATCGAAGAAAAAATAAAGATAAAACAAGATAAGTAAAGGAGCTTAGCAAAGTTATTGCTCGGCTCTTTTTTTATCATCTAAATCTGTAGTATCAAGAAAGATAAATTCAATGTTTTAGAGAAAAATTGAAATCTAGTATGCTACATTTTTAGATATGTTTTAAAATTGAGTTGGAGTTTGGTGATTTGTGGAACAATGAATTATTTTATTGTTGTATTAACTTTCAATATATTAAAAAATAGCTATTTTAGCCTTTTTAAAAGTCTTATAAATATTTCTATAAGAATTATTTGTATACAAAATAAGAAAAATAAAATTATATCAGCACTAAAAAATTAAATTGAAATTAAGTAATAAATTTGATTAATCTTTTGAAATTAAAATATTATTTAAATCAGTAAAGTAATTTATTGTAAAATAACTGTCCGTAGGTTAGGTATTTGAGTATGCTAATTAAAATTTTAATAGATTTTATAAAAGATAGTTAAGTATAATTTTAGCTGTTTAAATAAGGTGTGTGTTTCAATCATAAATACACCAAGGTAAAATAATTTAAAGTATACTATATAAATGTTATTTAGTATTTATTGGAGTATAAACTATTATTAATGTATAATAAAATATATATCACTGAAAAAATGTATTAAAAGAACTAGTTAGTTTGAGTTTAGAGCTATTCAATGGATTAGTAATTTATTGAAAATGAAACCATGTGGAAAATATATTTAAAGAGGATAATAAAAAGATATAATTATTTAAGCGGTTTTAAAATAAATTTGTAACTAAGATATTATTAAAATATTTTATAAAATAAATTGAAGGAGAAGATAATGAAAAAAATTTTAAAAAGAGTGTTTTTAATAATATTATTATTATATTTAGGAATTATTGGCTCAAACTTATTTGATGGGAAATTTGAAGACTTATCCCAATTAGATCAAAATGTATTAAAAGAGTTTGCACAATTTTCAAAATCACAACCTCTTTGGAAAAATTACAAATTAAAAGATCGTAGTCTTTTATTTATTAATAAAGGTGTACTAGGACATGCTTATATGATAAATCCACAAAATAGACCATCTGGATTATTTGCAAAGGAAATAGATATCCCAAATAGTGGTAAAGCTTATCGTATTAGTGGATTATTTCCAAGTGTTTTAAAGATAAAATTAGAAGCAGGTAATTTTAATTCGATAGAAAATTATTTTATTTTCAAAGCAAGTCCAAAGGTTTTGGGTACTCCAGTTTATTTTTTAAAATATAATGAAAAGTCTATAACTGAAGTAAACAGTTCTTTACATTTTATGCCGTTTTTAGCTCATGAAGCTTTCCATTTTTATATGCAAAAGAATTGGCAAATGGGAAGTAGATTTGAAGGTAAATTATCTGATAAGGATATTGAACTTATTGGAGAGGAATATAACGTGCTTGCTAAGATGCAAAAAGCTGAACTAGAAAACAAAAAAGTTGATTGGAAAAAATTAGCTGAAGAATATATTGAAATTATGGATAAGAGAATTAAAGAAAATCCGAGTTATTTAAAGGATGAAATGGCTATGGAAACAATAGAGGGAACGCTACTTATGTAGGAATTAAGGCAGCTAAGGATGTAGATTATGATTTTGGGGTGATGTATTTTTCAAATAAAAAAAATGTATCATTTCAAGAAGTGATTCCAGCAGTGAAATCATCTGGAGCTATTCAAAAGAATTTTTTAGCTGATCATATGCCTTATGAAACTGGTGCACAATTATGTTTTCTTTTGGACAACTTAGGAGTTATTGATTGGCAAGAAAAGTTGAATGAACAAAGTAAAGATAAACCAGCTTTACTTTATGATTTGGTACGTGAAGCTGTAGAAGAAAAGTAATAATTGATTGAAAAAAGGATATCAGTTAAGATTAGAGGTATTCGATAATTTCTATTTATTAGGAGTAGTTTAAAATGAATATTCTAATGTAAATATTACAATTTATCAATTAAAATTTGAGAAATAATATAAATTTAAAATATTGCCCAAACTCACTTGCTTTTTTAAATAGCAAGTGAGTTTTGTTTTAAAACAATAGTAAAGATATTTAAAGTTGTTTTTGTGCTTTGTATAAAAAATGCTAAAATATAAAAATAACTTTGCAAAAGAAGGAGTAAAAAATGATAAGAGAAGCAAATAAAAAAGATTTAGAAGATATTTTAGAAATTTATAATGATGCTATAATGAATACAACAGCTATTTATACTTATAAGCCTGAGACACTTGAAGAGAAAAAACAATGGTATGAAAAAAAGAAACAAGGTGGTTATCCACTATTAGTGTTTGAAGAAGATAATAGGGTTGTTGGTTTTGCTACATTTGGCCCTTTTAGAGCATGGCCAGCATATAAATATACTATAGAGCATTCCATATATGTACATAAGGATTATAGAAACCATGGGATTGCAACAAAATTAATGAAGGAAATAATAAAGATTGCTAATGAAAGAGAATATGCAACACTTGTAGCAGGAATTGATGCGGCCAATGAAGGCAGTATAAAAATGCATGAAAAAATGGGATTTAAGTATTCAGGTATAGTAACAAAAGCAGGTTTTAAATTTGGTAAATGGTTAGATCTTGCTTTTTATCAATTGAATTTAGTAGGACCTAAAGTGCCTACAGAAGAATAATTCAATAAATGAAAAAAGAAATTATATATTTTTTATTTAGGAAATATAAGTAAATATAAGAAAAGTAGGGATGTATTAATTAATTTTGATACATCCTTGTTACTTTTTTATAATATTTTGCCGGTTTTTCTACCTATTAATGCTATGTTAATATATATTGGAGGAGTGATTTAATGAAGTTAATGTCAGGTATAGTAATAGGTATAGTTATTGGAATAGCTATAATTATATTTTCCTACATGTATATAGGGGGAATTACCAGTGGAGGTGCTAGTGTTTTAGGAAAAGCAGAACCTATAAATCCAGTTGCTTCAAGTAGTCAGAATACTCAAAGTAATCAAAAGGCTACAAGCAATGGAAGTAATGTAAGTGGAAGCACATCTACTAATAATATTTCAGAAAATAATAATACTACTAATAGTAGTGTTACTAGCAATAAAAATAGTGTTGAGAGTGAGGAAGATCCAACAAATAATATTCAGTTAACAAATGGTATTGTATCAAGTAGTAATAGTAATTCAGCTAATTTTGATGCCTTATTAAAGGGTCCATACATAAATGGAATTATTGGAGGAAATAGCCCAGTTTTAATTAGTCTTAATCATCCAACTATAAACAATGGGGTTATGACTTTGCAAGAGTATTACCCAATGGTTCCGTCAGAAGTATTTCAATTAGAGGTTGTTAGTCCTAAGCCAGACCAATTTGTAATGTATGAGTATTATAAAGGAAAGCATACAGGGACATATAATGTTATTCTTAATGGAAGAACACTTTCAGGAACTTTTATTAATGAAACAGATAAAGTTGTAAGTCAAGTTACATTAAATATATATGGTTCAGTAGGAAATTATATAGGAAGTACACCTTTTATGAAAGGAAATATAGGAACTACACCTGTAGTAATTTGTACTGGAAATTTAAATAATATGACAGAATTTTATCCTAGTGATATAAAATCTGTTTTTAAAGTAGCTCAAAATTATAACAGCGAAAATCAAGGAAATGGAAATATTGTTTTAGATGAATCATATAATGGGACATTAACAGGAATTTATAATGGAAAGTTCAATAGTACTGGAGGATTAACTGGAATTTACACTAAAGTTTCTAATGATGAAAAAATACCATTTACCTTATATCCATCTTATTCTAATTAGTTTCTTTTTAAATCAGTAACCTTAGTTAGGATTTTAGAATATTATATGAATAGATAATTTTAAGGTGTGATGTATATGAACATAGATTTTCATACACATGGTCTTGTTAGTAAAAGAGTTGACTTTGATAGAGAACTTTTTCTTCAAGGAATAGAATTTGCTAAGGAAGTAGGTTTAGATGCCATATTACTATCAGAACATTTTAATGCAAAGGGCTTCAATGAAATTTATAGGTTTTTAAGGAACAATTTTGATTATGTTGGAGACTGTTATGTTGTAAATGGTGTATTTGTATTTCCTGCCTTAGAAGTAAATATAGAAGGAAAAGGTCATGTTATCCTCTCAGGAAATCGGGATAATATAGAATTAGTTCATAATTCCTTAGAACCATATTTTCATAAAGAAAGTTTTATAAACATAAAAGAATTATTAGATTTAGCTGATAGCTATAATTTGCTGAAAATAGGAGCACACCCATTTAGGCGAGGACAAAAGCTTTATATGCAAAATAAAGAGCAATTAAAAAGATTAGATTTTGTTGATTTAAACGCAAAGGATATATATAAAAGAGGTCTTATGGCTGTAAGAGAGGAACTTCAAATATTTTCGAATGAAATTGCTGCTAAAATTATAACAGGTAGTGATAGTCATTACCCAGTTCAACTTGGTTCCATTTATACAAATTTAAATAAAAAGTGTGAAACTATTAAAGAGATAAAAGAAGTAGTTGAGAAAGAACAATACACTATAGAAATGAGTAAATCTTTTATTTTAAGAATTAAGGCAGCAAAGTATTCTAAGAGAAGTTATATAAAACAATTAAATAAATATAATTAAAATCTCCAATTTAAATTGAAGGTTTTTTTATAAGTTTTTATAGAATTTAGAGAGAGGTTTAACACTATTTGAATTAAGTTTCACTTTATTGGAAATACTACGCTTAAGAAAAAAACTTAAGAGGAGGGTAATTTTGGTATGTACAATAGAATAGATAGTGGAAATAGATGGATGATTATTATAGGAACTATGCTTGCACAATTAGGACTTGGAACACTATATACATGGAGTTTATTTAATACTCCTTTAGCAAATTCACATGGATGGACTTTGGAAAATGTTGTTTTAAGTTTCTCAATAACAAGTTTTTCTTTAGCTATTGGAACGCTATTTGCAGGAAAATTACAAGATATATTTGGAATAAAATTAGTTGTAGCTGTCTGTGGAATAATATTAGGCTTAGGATTATTTTCAGCACCAAGAGTAAATTCACTTTGGGAACTTTATATTTCAGCAGGAGTTATTGTTGGGCTTGTGAACGGTATAGGTTATATAATGACTTTATCAAATTGCATAAAATGGTTTCCTGATAAAAAGGGAATGATTTCAGGGATTTCTATAGGGTGTTATGGGCTTGGAAGCTTAATTTTCAAGTATGTGAACTCAGCTCTTTTAAGAAATTATGGAGTAAGAGATGCATTTATGTATTGGGGAATAATTGCATTTTTACTTGTTTTCATAGGTGCATTATTTTTAAAGGATGCTCCTATAACTAGTTCAATGCAAAGAAGTAATACAGGAAAGGAATATAGATGGTATGAACTTTTCAAAAGTCCACAAGCATACTTATTATTTATAGCCTTTTTTGCTTCATGTTTAAGTGGGTTATATTTAATAGGAACTGCAAAAAATATAGGAGTTTTATTTGCTAAATTAGATCCTATTATGGCAGGGAATGCAGTTGCTATAGTAGCAATATTTAATACTTTAGGAAGATGGATACTGGGAAGTATTTCAGATAAAATACAACGAACTAAGGTGTCAGCTTTTGCATTCTTTTTAATTATTATAGGTGTTGCAATACTTTTATTTGTGCCTTTGGATATAAATATGTTCACTATAGCAATAGCTTGTATAGCCTTTGCCTTTGGAGGTAATTTAACTGTATTTCCAGCTGTAGTTGGTGAATACTTTGGTCTTGAAAATCATAGTAAAAACTATAGTGTTATATATCAAGGGTTTGGTATAGGAGGACTTTTAGGTGGAGTAATTGCACAGATAATGGGAGGTTTTAAACCAACATTTTGGGTTATGCTTTTCGTAGCAGCTATTGCATTTTTGATAATGATATTTATAAAGGCTCCAAATGATAGAGCTATAAGGTGAAACTAGAAATAAAAAGCTATAGACATTATAATGTAATTAAAAAACAATTGAGGTGGATATAGTGATTAAACATATAGTAATGTGGAAGTTAAAAGAAGAAAATAAAGAAAATAATGCTATGAAAATAAAAAATGATTTAGAAGCTTTAAAAGATAAAATAGCAGAAGTAAAAGTCATAGAAGTGGGAATAAATTTTAATGAATCAGAAGCTGCTTATGATGTTGTATTATATTCAGAATTTGAAAGTAAAGAAGATTTAGATATCTATCAAAATAATAAGGATCATAAAGAAGTAGGTGTATTTGTTAGAGCATGTACAACAGATAGAAAAGTAGTTGATTACACAGTATAGTTTAGAAAAAGGGAGGTATCAAAAATGAGATATCTCCTTTTTGTTAATTTTCATCAATAAAAGGAGTGGAAAAGCAATGAAAATATTAGTGATGGAAATAAAAATCAGAGTAAGTTTTGTTAATTCTTTAAAAGAAAAAAGAATGATTTTAAGAAGCATTAGGGAAAAGGTAAAAAATAAATTTAATGTTTCAATTAGTGAAGTTGATTCACAGGATAATCATAAGTTAATAACCTTTGGTATAAGTTCTGTATCATCAGAGAAGGATTTATTAAATAATTTAAAGGAAAAAATAATTGATTATATAGAAGGAAACTTTGAGGGTGAAATTATAGGAATATACGAGGAAATAGAAAATTATTAGATTTTGAATAGTAAAATAATAAATTGGGGATTTTAAATATATATATAGGAAATAAAGGAGTTGTGGAGTTATGGATTATGTAAAGAATCCCTATTTATTAGTTATGCCAGAAGGAAAAGCTTTTTCTGTTCCAGACATAGAGTATGTTAGAGCTTATGTAGTTGATTATTATGATAAAAAATCAAAAGCCTTTAGTTCTAAAGAGGAATTTTCCTATTATGATATAAATGATGATGAAGTAAGAGATGAAATGTTAATAACCATAGGAAATAATGATGGAAGACCTATTTTATATGATATGAAGGATTTTCTTGAAAAACTTAGGGAATCAGAGGTATTTCAAGATGATTTTGATGAAATTTTATCTATAATGCAAAAGAAACATTTACTAGATATAAAGAAATATGAATTAGAAAATGTATTAGTTAATAGTAAAGTAGTAGAGTTTGACTATTAAGGCAGTAAAAATAATGAATTAACATATATTTTAAAAACTATTTAATCATGTTATAATGTAATCTATAACTTGAAATTTATAATCAAAGTTAAGGATGTGACAGTTTCATGGAGGCAAATAGACGAGAGAGATCTATTGAAGATTTACTAAAACATAGTTTTACTTTAGCAGGGAAAAATGCTTGGGGAATAACTCAATTATTAGTAGTAATGTACATAATACAGGTATTAATAATTATTGGTGTTAGTAAATTAGGTGCTTATTACCTTGGAAAAGGTGTAAATGCAGCTTCAATAATCGTTGTTATAGGTTCAGTATTTATTGCATTTTTAATACAAAGTTTAAGTACTGGAGCTATATTAAAGTTAGTTGATGAAAAGCAAAAGGGAAATAAATTTAATTTATGGAAATGTATAAAGTACATGATTAGAAAGTTTCCACAATTATTTGGAGCTATGATACTTATGGGAATTATATCTACTTTAACAGGATTTATAGCAACTTTAATTTACACATTTTTAGGCTATTATATTTCAACATCAGGAATAGTATTTTCTATTTTCTTTGGTGTTTTGCTAACAATAGTAGATGTAGTTTTACTTTCATTTATAATACCTTTAATAGTAAAAAAAGATATGAACTTCATAAAAGCCTTTATTGTAGGAGTAAAGTTAGCCTTCACTAATGGTGGAGATGTAATAATGAAGTTAATTGCATTTATGATATTAACAGGTTTTATAATGGGAATTAGTGGATTATTAGGACTTATACCTTATGCAGGATATTTCATAGCATTAATTCTTAGTGAAGTAGCATTAATAATATTTGAAATAGGTCAATTAGTTATAGTTAAAGATTATAATATATAGGTCAATGAAAGTATTGTTAAAAGAGTGAATTGAAATCAAATTTCTCAGTGAAACTTTAAATATTTAAGCTCGAGAATAAAAAGGTCTGTATCTAATTTTTTAGATACAGGCCTTTTTTATAATATTTTTAATAATCCCCTTTTTCATTAAATTTATTAGATATTATTACGATTAATAATATATAGGAAAAATAGAATCTAAGTAATATGATAAGTGAAATTAAATTTAATTTTTAGAAGAGGTGAAGGGATGACAGATAATATATTATTAGAATCAGGCACTGGAGAGTTAGAAATATTAGAGTTTATTGTTGGTAATAAACATTATGGTATAAATATAATAAAGGTTAAGGAAGTTATAGACTGTGATAATTTAACAATATTACCTAATTCACATGAGCACATAGCAGGTCTTATTCTTTGTAGAGAAGAAATCATAACTTTAGTTGATTTAATAAAGGTTTTAGAAGGAAAAGAAGAATGTAGAAATATATTTAAAACTATAATTTGTGAATTTAATAAATTAAAAATTGCCTTTAATATTGATGATGTAGTAGGGGTTAGTAGAATTAGATGGGATGAAATCATAAAGCCAAGTGAGTTGTCAACTGATACATTAGTAGTTGGTAATATAGTAAAAAAGGATAAAATAATACTATTACTAGATTTTGAAAAAATAGTAACTGATATAAATCCAGAGGTTGGAATTAGTGAAAAGAGAATATACAACATTGATTATAGAGAAAGAGGAGATATAAAGGTAGCTATAGTTGATGATTCTTTATTAATAAGAGAATTATTAAAGGAAACCTTAACAAAGGCTGGTTTTAAAAATTTAATATCATTTAATAATGGAAAAGAAGCATTAAATTATTTAGAAAATTTAGCACATAAAAAAGGTGAAAGGTTTATAGAGGATATACAACTATTAATAACGGACATAGAGATGCCACAAATGGATGGTCATACATTAACAAGAAAAATAAAAGAACATAGAATATTAAAGAGATTACCAGTAACTATATTTTCTTCTCTTATAACTAATGATTTATTACATAAAGGTGAGGATGTTGGAGCTGATGCACAATTTAGTAAACCAGAGGTTGAAAATCTTATAGGATGGATTGATAAATTATATATGTAGAAAATAAAAAAAGAGCCTAGGCTCTTTTTTTTATTGTTTCTTATTCATTAAAGAATTTCTCATTTCCTTGAATTTAGGGAATGCTTTTTTGTATAAGCTGTAGCTCATTGAACTATTTACAAGGTCAAATGAACCTACAAACTCAACGAAGTCACCATTAAATCCTTTTTTGAATTTATATAAACCATAAAGTGGGTTTTCTGGATTTAAGTCTCCTGAAACACCTCTAAAGTCATAAACACTTGATCCTAAATCTACAGAATCTTCTATCATAGCCCATTGCATAGCAAAGTTAGGCATTGCATCTCTTAGGATATTTTCAGAAGCTCCATATAGGTACCAAGCTTTATTTCCATAGTAAAGGTAAATTGATCCTGAAAGATAGATTTCTTGATCTTTAAATTCTTGAATAGAATCTATTTTCTTTCTAAATCCTTCAATTTGTCTATCATTTTCAGAAACTCTTTTTTCTTGGTCTGCAATTTTCTTTTCTATTCTTGATTTCTTATCAGCATCTTCTTCTTCAGCTAATTTAGCTTTTTGAGTTTCTATTTTAGCTAAAGCTCTAGCTTTTTCATCTTCTTGTTTCTTTAGTTTTTCACTAAGTCTTTCGAAATCATTTTTATAACTATATTTAACCATATATAATCTACAGTAAGGATAAAGATATTCAATCATGTCAGCGAAGTATTCTTTATGTCTAACTATAAAGTTGTCTCTTTTTCCAGTTGTAACCATTATTTCATGGAATCTTGAAAGAACTTCATCTGTTATATTATCCTTATCATAAGCTTCAACAACTAGACCTCTTTCTTCAGCAACTTTTATATTATATCTAGTTTTGCTACTGAATGATTTGAATACTTCTTTTTTTATTGTTGCCTTATCGCCCTCAGTAGGTAAATCCATTCTAAATACAAAGTTAGGTTGTATTCCTTCAAAGTTTTTACTATCTGAGTTTTTATAACCTAAGCTTTTTAAGTAATCTTTAATTTCTTGAGCTTTAGGAATAAGTTCTTCGTTTTCTCTTAAGTGTACATCTGGGTCAAGAGTAATAAAACCTATCTTATTCTTCTTAGCAAATCCTTTTAAATAGTCAGTAAATTCTCTAAGTAATTCTTTGTTTTCAAAATCACACACGAATCCTCTAGGTATGTAACCCATTTTTATTCCGATATAAGGTAATTTTCTAAGGTGAACAGTTGCTGTTAAAACAATGTTGTCATTTTTATCAAAGCCAGCTAAAAATATGGCATTCCAATCCTTTTTAAGTTTAGCCCAATAAGAAGTTTGAAGAATATGTCCTTTTTCTATAGACATATTAAACTTATCAACTTCAGAGGCATTTATTTCTTTAAATTTATACAAAGTACTTTCCTCCTTAATTTGGCAAGTAATTATACTTAAAAATACCTACCCTGTTAAAAGCATAACTATATTTTAATATGAAATACCACTATATTCAAGGGCAATATATAGCTATGAAACAATAGTAATATAACGGAAAAAACATTAGGTTATGCACAAAAATTATTTTTAAACTTATTAGTATATTATAGTCACTTTATATAAGAAATAAAATAGAAAAAGAAAAACAAGATTAATTTTAATAAAAATTATTATTTAGAGATATTGGCAATCTATCGCTTGTAGAGAAGAGAGAGAAGTAAGAAAAATAGTTATGAATTAAAATTTTATGTAAATTTATATAAATATCAAATAAATGGATTAAAAAAATAATAAATGTCTCAAATATATTGAAATTATTTCAAACTATTCAATTGAAGCTATAAAAAAAAGTGGATAGTATCAAAAAATGAAATTAGTTAAATTTGCTATTAATTTTTCAGAGAGTATAATAAGTGACAGATTGAAAATAAAATAAAGTTGGAACTTTACATTTATTTCAATTAAGAGAAAATTCTTGGAGGAATGACAGATGATTCTTTTAGGTATTATTGTTCTATTAATATTTGGATATTTGTTTTATGCATTATTCAATCCGGAGAAATTTTAGACTGAAAGGGAGGGACAAAAATTGACTGTGTTAAGCATTATCATATTTTTTATTATATTTATAATCTTAATAGCTATTATGGGAATGTATATAGAAGGTATCATAAACTATAGAGATTATAAAACTAGTAAATTCTTTGATAAAATAGATAATTTTATATATAAAATTTGTAGCATAGATAGAGAAGAGATGTCCTTTAAAAGTTATGTAATAGCTCTTCTAATGACAAATTTAATTTTATTTATCATAGGATTTATAATATTACTAATTCAAGGGCTTATTCCTATATGGAATGGAACAGCAGCGAAAGGAATGTCCGTTAGTTTGGCTTTTAATACAGCTGTTTCATTTATAACTAATACAGATTTACAACATTATAGCGGTGTTACGCAAATATCTAATTTTAGTCAAATGTTTGTAATAATAACCCTTATGTTTACTTCAGCAGCATCAGGCTGTGCCATAGCAGCAGGTTTTATTAGAACTGTAGCTGGAAAGAAAAAAAGTCTAGGAAATTTCTATGTTGATTTCACAAGATTTTTAACAAGAGTATTACTTCCGGGTGCATTTATCATAGGAATTATATTAATTGCTTGTGGAGTTCCTGAAACTCTTAAAAGTTTAGTACACTTTAAGACCATAACTGGTTCAGTTCAAACTTTAGCATTAGGACCAGTAGCAGCTTTAGAAGCAATTAAACATTTTGGAACAAATGGTGGAGGATTCTACGCGGCTAACTCAGCAACTCCTTTTGCCAATCCAAGTTTAATTTCAAACTATATAGAAATGTTTTCTATGATGATTCTTCCAGGTTCTTTTGTAGTAGCCTTTGGAAGAACTATAAAGAATAAAAAACAATCAGCAATAATAATAGGAGCATTACTTATTTTAATAGTAATATCTTTTACAGTTATATATCTATCAGAAGCAAAAGGAAATCCAATGTTACAAAAATTAGGATTATCAAGTGCTTATAGTGGTTCAGAAGGACAAGAGTTAAGATTTGGTGTATTTGGAACCTCATTATTCTCAACCATTACAACAAGTTTTACCACAGGAAGCGTGAACTCAGCTTTAAATGCAATGAATCCGATGGCTTTATTTTCTTGTTTAGGAAATATGATGTTAAACACATTATTTGGAGGAACTGGAACAGGGTTCTTAAGTATAATAATGTATGTTTTATTAACTGTATTCATATGTGGACTTATGGTTGGTAGAACACCAGAATTCTTAGGAAAGAAAGTAGAAGCAAAAGAAATAAAATTAATTGCCTTAACAATACTTATACATCCAATATTAATTTTATTTAGCACAGTATTTACTTTACTTAGTGGAATTGCAGAGCATAGTTTAGTTCTTCATGGATTCCACGGATATAGTCAAGTTCTTTATGAATTTACTAGTGCAAGTGCAAATAATGGTTCATTAATGGGTGGATACCTTAATGGTTCAGCTTATTGGAACATACTAACTGCAATAATAATGCTAATAGGAAGATATGTACCTATAATATTATTATTAGCTGTAGGTGTATCTTTAGCTAAGAAAAAAGCAGTACCTCAAACAGTTGGAACATTTAGAACAGATAACTTAATATTTGGTTTTATGTTCTTATGCATAATTATGATTATTGGTGCATTAACTTTCGTACCAGCATTAGCTATCGGACCAGTAAGTGAGTTTCTGAAATTTTTACCATAGAGAGGTGGGCTGATTAATATGAGCGATAAAAATAAATTTTTAAGTAACGATATTTTAAAAAATGCTTTTAAGGATTCATTTAAAAAATTAGACCCTAGAAATATGGTTAAAAATCCAATAATGTTTATTGTTGAAATAGGGTTTGTTATGGTTTTATTATTGGGATTTTTCCCAAACTTATTTGGAGGAGATAATAGTACAACTACTGATGCTAGAATTTATAATTTTATAGTTGCTTTTATATTATTTATAACAATTCTTTTTGCTAACTTTGCAGAAGCAATAGCAGAAGGAAGAGGGAAAGCTCAAGCAAGTACTTTAAAACAAACTAAGCAAAATACAAAAGCAAAATTACTAGATGCTAATGGAGAAGTAAAAATAGTAAATGCTGATGAGCTTAATAAAGGTGACATAATTTTAGTAGAAGCTGGAGACTTAATACCAACAGATGGTGAAGTTATAGAAGGTATAGCATCCATAGATGAAAGTGCTATAACTGGTGAATCAGCTCCTGTAGTTAAAGAGTCAGGAGGAGACTTTGCTTCTGTAACTGGTGGTACAAAGGTTGTTTCAGACTGGGTTAAAGTTGAAATAACAGTTGCTCCTGGGGAATCTTTCTTAGATAAGATGATTAACCTTGTTGAAGGTGCAGAAAGAAAGAAAACTCCAAATGAAGTTGCCCTTGGAACTTTACTTCTATCTTTAACAATAATATTCCTAGTAGTAATAGTTACCTTATATCCTTTAAGTAATTACATGAATGTAAAAATACCATTATCTTCATTAATAGCTTTACTTGTATGTTTAATACCAACTACTATAGGTGGTTTATTATCAGCTATAGGTATAGCTGGTATGGATAGAGTTACAAGATTTAATATGATTGCCATGTCTGGTAAGGCTGTTGAATCTTGTGGTGATGTAGATACAATGATTTTAGATAAAACAGGTACTATAACTTTTGGGAATAGACTTGCAGCAGATTTTGTTCCTGTAGAAGGAGTTACAAAGGAAGAGTTAATAAAAAGTGCATTACTAACTTCACTTTTAGATACAACTCCAGAGGGAAAATCAGTAGTTACTTTAGCAGAAGAATTAGGAATTACAGATAGTATAGAAAATTATCCAGATAGTGAGTTCGAGGAATTCCAAGCTCAAACAAAAATGAGTGGAATGAACTTAAAAGATGGTACTAGAGTAAGAAAAGGAGCTAGTGGAGCAGTAAAAGCTTTTGTTGAAAGTTTAGGAGGAGTAATTCCACCAGATATTGATGATAAAGTAAGTGAGATTTCAAAACTTGGAGGTACTCCATTAACAGTATGTGTTGAAAATAAAATTTATGGAGTAATCTATTTAAAAGATACTGTAAAACCAGGTCTTGTAGAAAGATTCCAAAGACTTAGAGAAATGGGTATTAAAACTATAATGTGTACAGGGGATAACCCTTTAACAGCAGAAACTATAGCAAAAGAAGCTGGTGTTGATGATTTCGTAGCTGAATGTAAGCCAGAGGATAAAATTGCTGTTATAAAAAGAGAGCAAGCAGAAGGTAAAATTGTTGCTATGACAGGAGACGGTACTAATGATGCTCCAGCCTTAGCTCAAGCTGATGTAGGAATAGCAATGAATACTGGTACAACTTCAGCTAAAGAAGCAGCTAATATGGTTGACTTAGATTCAGACCCAACTAAGATATTAGAAGTTGTTGAAATAGGTAAACAACTATTAATTACAAGAGGAGCCTTAACAACTTTTAGTATAGCAAATGATATAGCAAAATACTTTGCTGTAATACCTGCAATCTTTATTTTAGCTATGCCTCAAATGAAAGTTCTTAATATAATGCATTTACATTCACCTGAATCAGCTATATTATCAGCATTAATATTTAATGCAATAATAATTCCTATTTTAGTTCCAGTAGCAATGAAAGGTGTAAAATACAGACCTATGAAAGCAGAAATGCTTCTTCTTAGAAATGTTGTTATATTTGGATTTGGTGGAGTTATAACACCATTTATAGGAATAAAAATAATAGATATGCTTATAACACCATTATGTAGGATGTTAGGAATGTAAGGAGGAAAAATAAATGAAACATTTAAAAATAAGCATAAAGCTAGCAATATTTTTTGTTATAGTTTGTGGTCTTATATATCCTCTTTGCCTAACAGGAGTAGGACAAGCAGCTATGCACAATAAAGCTAATGGTAGTTTAATATATGTAAATGATAAAGTCGTTGGATCAGCTTTAGTGGGTCAAGAATTTAATAATCCTAAATTCTTTACAGGAAGACCATCAACTATAAATTATGATTGTAGTCATAATGAAAATGGAGAAGTACCTTCAACAGGAGATGTTACTTATGGTCCTAATTCACAAGCTTTAAAAACAAGTGTAAATAAAGCTGTTAATAAGTTCCTTAAGGAAAATCCAACTGTTAAGAGAGAAGACTTACCAGCAGATTTATTTACAGAATCAGCTTCAGGATTAGATCCAGATATTTCATTAAAAGCAGCTCAAATACAAGTAGATAGAGTTGCAGAAAATACAGGTATAAGTAAGGAAGAACTTAATAAATTTATAATGGATAGTAAAGAAAATTTATCACCAAATGGAACTGTCTTAATAAATGTATTAGACCTTAACTTAAATGTAGCCAAAGCTTTAAAATTAATATAGTACTAGATAGGGATGTATCATAAATAATAGATATATCCCTCTTTGGCTTTTTAGCAAACTATGTAGTAAGGTAAATACTAAAGAATATATTTATAGGGATAATGTAAGTTTAGAGATTGATTAAATACAGTCTCTTTATTTTTTAGGAGGGATAAATATGGAAAGAATAACACCAGAAGAAGCATTAAAAAGATGCAAAAAGGAAGAAGAAGAGGAAGAAAAAATTAAAAGAAAGATTGGCAAGGGAGATTTAAAAATTTTTGTTGGATATTCCCCTGGAGTTGGAAAAACTTATAGTATGTTAAATGAAGGAAATGATAGGCTTAAAAATGGAGAAAATATAATTATTGGTTATGTTGAAGACCATGGCAGAAAAGAAACTCAAAAACAAATAAAAAATTTAAAAATAGTGCCTAGAAAGAAAATAAATTATAAAAATATTATTTTAGAGGAAATGGACGTAGAAGAAATATTAAGATTAAAGCCTAAAACAGTTATTGTTGATGAATTAGCACATACTAATGTACCGGGTTCTAAAAATAAAAAGAGATGGGAAGATGTTAAAGAACTAATAGATAGTGGAATTAATGTATTAACGACAGTTAATATCCAACATATAGAAAGCTTAAATAATATTATAGAAGAAATAACAGGGGTTAAGGTTAGGGAAACAGTACCAGATAAGGTGTTTCAAGAAGCAGATGAGCTTATGGTAATAGATTTACCACCAGAAGGGCTTATAAATAGATTAAAAAGTGGAAAAGTATATAAAAATGAGAATATAGAACGCTCCCTTGCAAACTTTTTTACAAAAGGAAATCTTACAGCTTTAAGAGAATTATCTTTAAGAGAAACAGCTAATGAAGTAGATATAAATCTTATGGACCATAAGGAAAAAGCTGAAGTTAATGATAATGTTAAAATAAATGAAAAGGTGTTAGTTTGCATAAGTTCAAATCCTAAAAGTGCAAAGTTAATAAGACATGGAGCAAGAACTGCAAGAAGATATAAATGTAAACTTTATGTTTTAATAGTTGATTGTACAAATCCATTAGCTAAAAAAGAAACTGATATATTAAGTCTTGAAGATAATAAAAAATTAGCTTTAAGTTTAGGGGCTGAAATCGTAGAGATAAAAAGTCGTTCAGTATCAAAAGCTATAGTGGATTTTTCTAAGGAAGCAAATATAACACAAATAATTTTAGGACATAGTAGAAGAACTAAGCTTCAAACTATGGTAAGAGGTTCAACTATAAATAAGGTTTTAGAAGAGGCAGATAATATTGAAATAAGAGTAATTCCATATATTTAAAATATATAAAATTGAGGTAGAGTTAAGACTCTGCCTCAATTAAGTTTCAGTTTACTAGCCTTGGTGAAATATATAATATTAGGCTTAGGTTCGTGATATAATAATTATTAGATGTTAAATATGTTAATTAAGTTTTAATTAATTGTGTAGAGGTGGAGTTTTTTATGAAATATAAGGTAACTAAGAAGCAAAATGTAGGGAAAAAATGCATAGTATGTGGAGTAGAAAATGACTTTGGTTTAAAAACTGATTTTTATGAGTTAGAAAATGGTGAAGTTGTTGCTTTTGCTAGAGCTTTAGAAGAGCATCAAAGTTATCCAGGTAGAGCACATGGAGGAATTTCAGCAGCTCTTTTAGATGAAACTATTGGTAGAGCCATAGGAACTTTAGAACCAGAAATGTGGGGTGTTACTATAGAGCTTCAAACAAAATATAGAAAACCAGTACCACTTGGTGAAAAATTTAAAATAGTAGGAAGAATAACTAAAAACACTAGAAGAGCCTTTGAAGGAACAGGAGAAATAATATTAGAAAATGGTGATGTTGCAGTAACAGCTTTTGGAAGATATATGAAGATGCCAGTAGAAAAAATATCAGAGGGTATTTTAGAAGATGATGAGTGGATTACAAACTACAGAGATGATGATCCAGAAGAAATAGAATTATAATTCTATTTTTCTAGTTAATAAACGGAGGTTTTTATGAATTTTACAGTTAATAAAGAATTTATTTTAGATAAAGCTAAGGAATTATTAGAATTTCATAGTCCAACAGGTTTTTGTTTTGAAATTATGGAACTAATTGAAGGCTATGCTAAGGACTTTGGTTATAGCTTTGAAAGAACTAATAAAGGAAATGGAATTATCACTATAGAAGGAAAAAGTGATGAAAGAGTTATTGGTCTAGCTGCCCATGTTGATACTTTAGGGGCTATGGTTAGATCAATAACAAGTGATGGAACTTTAAAATTCACATTACTTGGAGGGCCTATTCCAGCTACTATGGATAGTGAATATTGTATCATTAGAACAAGAGATGGAAGAAAATACACTGGAACATTCTTAAGTACAAGTCCAGCTGTCCATGTATATAGTGATGCAAGAGAGAAAAAAAGAGATCCAGACAATATGGAAGTAAGAATTGATGAAGTTGTTAAGAATAAAGAAGATGTTGAAGCTTTAGGAATTAGACCAGGAGATTTTATATTCTTAGACCCTAAAACTACTATTACAGAAAGTGGATTCATCAAATCAAGATTTATTGATGATAAAGGTAGTGTAGCTGCTTTAATGGGACTTTTAGAATTATTTAATAGAGAAAAAATAGTTCCAAAGTATAAAACGAAAATAATTATTTCAACTTATGAAGAGGTTGGACATGGTTCAGCATATATTCCAAAAGATATTACAGAATTAATAGCTGTAGATATGGGATGTATAGGAGAAGATTTAAGTTGTACAGAGTATGATGTAAGTATTTGCGCTAAAGATTCAGGTGGACCTTATGACTATAATATAGTAACAGAACTTGTGAATTTAAGTGAAAGTAATAAGTTAGACTATGCTGTTGATATATATCCTTTCTATGGTTCAGATGCAGGGGCTGCACTTAGAGGTGGAAATGATATAAGAACAGCTTTAATAGGACCGGGAGTTCATGCTTCTCATGGTATGGAAAGAACTCATTATAAAGGTATAGAAAATACAGTTAAATTACTAACTTTATATTTAGCAAATTAAACATTTAATTTTAAAGTATCCAGTAGTGAGCAATTTAAGGGGTTCTTTACTGGATTTATTTGAAATGTAACGAAGAACTGTAAATTTAATTTCTTCTATTTAGGAAATTATTAAAAAGCAAATAATAAATATGATTATTATCTTAAATAAAATACTAAGGATGTGGAAGTATGGAAAATATTAAAGTATGTGTATTTGATGCATATGGAACATTATTTAATTTTAATTCAGCAGTTGAAAAATTTAAAGATGAATTTGGAGATAGTTATGATGATTTTTCAAAACTTTGGAGAAGTAAACAATTAGAATATAGTTTTTTAAGAGAGATAATGGGAACTTATAAGGAGTTTTTTGAGGTTACAAAAGATGCATTAGAATATGCTATGGAAGCTTTTAATATAAAAAATCCAGCTTTAAAAGATAAATTAATGAATGCATATTTAAGATTAGACACATATGAAGAAGTTAAAAATTTCTTAGATTTACTAGAAGAGAAAGATATAAAAAAAGTCATTTTATCTAATGGATCAAAAGAAATGTTAAAAGCTGCAGTAGAGTCATCTGGAATAAATGAAAAAATTGATGAAGCTATTTCAGTTGAAGAAGTTAGAAAGTTTAAACCTAATAAGAATGTATATGAAATAATAATTTCAAAATATAAGGTTTCTAAAAAGGAAGTATTATTTTTCTCATCTAATGGTTGGGATATTGCTGGTGCTAGTAATTATGGATTTAATACTATATGGATAAATAGAGGGAAAATGCCTGTAGAGAAACTTGATAGTACTCCAGATTTTATAGTTAATTCATTGGAAGAAAGTTTAAGTAAATTTTAGAGGGGAATAGTTTAAATTAATCTATTTTCATGTAATCAATAAAAAAATGAATGAATATTGTTAAAATAGATACTTTTTCTTTTTTTATATACAGCCTACCAAATTTGAGTTATAATGTTTAATTAAATAGTGGTAAAGATAAATTTATGAGAAATTAGAAATATAGAAAACCAAAAGAAAAAGAGGAGAAGTATTAAATGCTTGAGTATAAATTTGATGTTCAATTATTAATAGAAGGAGAAAATCTTTCTGAAGATGCAATTAATGATTATATTACAAATAATATCAAAGGTGACTGTTTACTTGCAGTTGGGGATGAAGAAATGATTAAAATTCATTTTCACACTAATACACCAGGGATTTTATTAGATTATTGTTCTTCTTTAGGAGAGATTTTTGATGTAGTAGTTGAGAATATGGAGCGTCAAGCTAATGGGCTTAGAGGATAAGTAAAGTAGCTTAATAAACTAAGATTTATTATATTTAATAGTTAAAAGGGGATTGTCTTTAAAGTCAGAATGTAATTCAGCTTTAGGATAATCCCCTTAAAATGCATTTAAGAGGAAATAATAAATTTTATAAAGGGAAGTGAATTGTATGAAGGATGTTGTTTATAGAGAATTTCCAATAGAAACAGAAAGACTTTATATAAGAAAAATAGAAATAGATGAATTAATTAAAATAAGAAATAAGACAACCTATGAAGAAGAATACAAGATGACTTGTCGACCTATTATAAGAAAATTAAAAATTGAATTAGAAGAGTTTTATAATGGTATTTTAAAGAATAGTAATATATTTATTTTTTCTATAATAAGAAAATCAGATAATGTTTTATTAGGAAAGGTATCATTTAGTGATTATAATTCACGAAATAAAAGTGTTGAGATTGGATATTATTTGATTTCAAATTTTCGAAATTATGGTTATATGAAGGAAGCAATTAAAGGCATATGTGAAATTTTATTTACTAGAGTGCAAATAAATAAGATATATGCACAGACAGGTAGTTTTAATAAACAATCAATAAATATGTTAAAAAACTTAAACTTTAAAAAGGATGGAACTTTAAGAAATCATCATGAGATTAATGGAATATGGTATGATGACTACGTATTTTCTATATTAAATACAGAATTTTAAAACTAACATTTAAGCATATTAAAATTCTATTTTTTAAATATTGTTAATTAAAATATATAGTAGATATAGAGGTTTGTAAGATAATTAATTTATATAATACTATAATGTTTTAGAGGTAGGTGGCATAGATATCTAGATAATTTTTATATAGGGAGAGATTTTCATGAATATAAAAATAGAAAAGTTTTCAGAAGAAAATGCAATGGAAGTTTGTTCATGGAAGTATGAGTTTCCATATTCAATTTACAATTTACCAGAATGGGATGTATGTCAAGAAAGAAATTTAGGAATTACAAAACCTATATTGAGAGAGAAAGAATTTAGGTCATTATATGATGAAGGTATTCTAATGGGGTATTTTAGAGTAAGCGAAAATAAGGAATATTTAAATTTAGGAGTAGGGCTACGTCCTAAGTATTGTGGATGTGGATATAGTAATATAGTATTTCCTATGATATTAAAATTTATAAAACAAAATTATAAAAATAAGTGTATAAGATTAGTAGTAAGAAATTTTAATAAAAGGGCTATAAAAGTATATAGTAAGTTTGGGTTTTATGAAAAAGGAGAAATATTAGTAAGTACTCCTAATGGTGATGAAATTTGTAAAGTTATGATGAATAGTAGTTATATTGAAATGTTATAGTAGAAGATAATATTTCAAAAGATATTTTAAGAGTTGAATTTTCAGTAGATGTAGGTATGATTTGGGAATCATAGATTGAAATTTATAATATAGAAATATTAAAGAAAGGAAAATTAATCAATAATTATAATAGAAGGTGTATTAAACTCATCTTGTAAAAGAGAAATAATTAATATTTCTATATATTTATCCAAAGGTGGATTTCTAATATCTTTATTTGTCATATTCAAAAATCGATTTAAATAAAAGGAACTGCTTCATAATACCAGGTTATAGCATTATGAGACAGCACCACATTTATTGTTATATGCTTTTTACACTAAACTATAAAATTTATTTTTCTTCCTTAAAATAATTAATAGCAAATTCTCTAAAATCTTTAGCTGTTTTAGATAAATAATGACCATCCTTCCAAGATAAACCTATAATCCTTTGAGAGAAAGAATTTTCTATTTCTAATTTAGCAGGAAGTGTCTTTCTATCTTCATCCCACCAATGTGCTGGCATAAAAGCTACCCCAAATCCTTCTAAAACAAGTTTAAAAATAACTTCAGTATCATTACTTTCAAACATTACATTAGGAGTAAATCCATTTTCCTCACATAAACTATTTATACTTTGCTGAAAACTATAATCTGTAGATAAAGATATAAATGGTTCCTCTAAGAGTTCATTTAAATTAATAATTTTTTTACTTGCTAATCTATGCCTAGGACCTACTGCTAGAAAAAATTTTTCTTTTTTTAAGGGAACTGATATTATACCTTTCTTTTGAATCATTGGAGTAGTAATAGAAAAATCTACTTCCCCTTCTTCTAATTGACTTTCAACTTCCTTTGATGTTAGTTGATATAATTGAAACTTAACATCTGGATAAATATTAAGAAACTCTCGAAAGACCTTTGGTAAAAGTCTTGTAATAGTAGCACCTACTATTACAGTTTTCTTTTCTATATCTTTAAGTTCTTCTATTTCTCTTTTTCCTTCTTCTAATTCCCTAAAAGTATTTTCTACTCTTTTTAAAAACATCTCTCCATAATTATTAAGTTTTATTTGCCTTCCTTCTCTTTCAAATAACTTAGCTCCTATATCTTCTTCAAGCCTACTTATAGTTCTACTTAAAGATGACTGTGAAATATGTAATTCATCAGCAGCTTTTGTCATATGTTGAAGCTTTGCGACTTTTTCAAAATATTTTAATTGTAATAACTCCATAATTATCACCTCATAATTAATAACTTTAAATACATAATATTATATCAAATTATGTATTAGAATTAATGAATAATTAATTATATAATAAGCACATAAGAAAAACAAAGGAGAAAACTTATGAAGATTATATTATTAATTATAGCTATAATGGCCTTTAGTGCTAACTTACCTGCGCCATTATTCCCAATTTATCAAAGTCATTTTAATTTTAATAATTTCGATATAACAGCTTTATTTGCTATATATACAGCTTGTATGCTACCAGCATTATTAATTTCTACTTCTTTTGTTAAAAGAAATGGAACAAAAAACGTAGTTAGAGGAGGAATAATCTTAGCGCTTATATCTTCTCTTATATTTATTTTTACAGTAAGTCCTTGGATGCTTTACTTAGCTAGAGCTGTTGAAGGTGCAGCACTTGGTCTATTTATGGGAACAAGTAATGGTTTATTATTAAAACATAGCTCAAATTCACATAAAGCCTTAGCACTATCTAGTATGGCTACATTATTAGGATTTGGATTTGGACCAATGTCTTGTGGCTTAATAGGAGAATATTCAAAATTTAAACCTTATACTTTACCTTATATTGTTCTATTTTTATTATTATTATTAGCTTTAATATTGTTATTTAAAATACCAAATATAAATGAAAGTAAAGATAAAAAAGCACCTATAACTTTTCATTTAGGTATTCCTAAAAACTCAAAAACTATATTTTTATCATTTGTATGTCCAGCAGTTTTTGTTATGTTAGCTCTTAATGGTGTTGTAATATCTCTAGTTCCAACATATGTACACTCCATATTAAAATCTACTAACTTATCATACTCAGGAATTTTACTATTTATTTTTTTAGGTGGAGGGGCAGTATCTCAAATAATAAAGTCACCTAAAGCACGAACTACTAGAGTACAGTTAGGTCTTTTATTGCTCCTTATAGGAACATGGCTTATGGTTCTTGCTGGTTTTTTAATCAGTATGACACTTTTATTTATAGGTATGATAATTCTTGCTATTGGTAATGGACTTACATTCCAAGGAACTATTCAACTTGCTGGAAGCCTTGCTTCTAGAGATGAAAGTGCAGCTGTTATTTCAACTTATTATGTTGCTGGTTATACTGGTATGGCAATACCAACGATAGGAATTGGACTTCTTTCAACTATTTTAGGTCTTATGTCTGCTTTAATAATATTTGGAATAATTATAACTGTTATTGGAATAATTCTTATTATAATTCCTAAATTTCAAAAGAAATATCAGTTGAATATATAAGCTTATATTCTAATATTTAAAAACATATTATTTCTTAAAAAAAATAAAAGGCATTGAAAAGGGACTGTTTTAAAGTGGAATTAGATTCCACATTTGAAACAATCCTCTTTTTGTATTTAAACGACTTTTTATAGATTTTGTTTAAAAATATAATTATAAAAAAACAAACAAAACCTATGATATAAATTTAGCCATAAATAAAAAAGTATC
Organism: Clostridium massiliamazoniense; assembly: GCF_001403635.1. GTDB lineage: Bacteria > Bacillota > Clostridia > Clostridiales > Clostridiaceae > Sarcina > Sarcina massiliamazoniense. Next base: position 1,288,534 of record NZ_LN879468.1, on the reverse strand, counting down.
CTAATTTTTTATACATTTATCCAAGATAGTATTTCTAACACCTTTATTTATCATGCTTAAAAGTCGATTTAAATAAAAGGAACTGCTTCATAATATCCAATTATAGCATTACGAGACAGTCCTTTTTTTAATAATTAATTATTATTTTAGCACTAAAATATGTAATTTTTATCTAATTAGTGGTAGAATTAGGTAAAAGTATTTGGAAATAAATGATGGAGGTAATATAAAAACAATTAGATTTGAAAATTGTAGTATATCATATGAAAAGGAACCTAAGATTACAATACCACTTGATATTTTTAAAAAATTTAAAAGTGGAATAGATTTTAATGATCCTACATTAACTTTAATTATAAATGGAGAAAAGGAAGATTTAGATAAAGCTATAAATAGCTTAAATTCTTATATAAAGAATAATAATACAAAAATTCAACCTATTGAAATGCTTAGGGAGGAATAGTATGTTTAAGGCAATTAAAAGAATTAAAAAAATAGGAGCTATAGGATTTCTAATTATAATACAGCTTAGTATAGGTTTAACAATGGTAAATACAAGTGGAAGGCTTTTTGAAGATTCACAAAATCGAAAAAAGGGCATTGAAAGTTTGTTTGATATAAATAATACTACTATGGTTAGAATTGGTCCAATAGGTGGATATGAAAAAAATGAAGAAGATATATGGAGTGTCATATTAAATGCTTTAGATGGAAAAGACATATATGAGGAATTAAAAAGAGCAGGAATAATAAAAGATTATTATTTATATGGTTCAAATGTTAATATACACGGAGTATTTTGGGATAATATTCCTAAGAAGTATGAAAATGTATTAGAGGTGGATAAAGGAGCATATATAGGAGAGGTACTTATAAATGAAAATTTTTTAAATCATTATAATTTTAAAATAAGTAGTGGTAGAAATTTAAAGGCTGAGGATTTTAAAAAGGATTATAAAAAAGAAAATATACCAATACTTTTAGGAAATGAATTTGAAAAAACTCAAAAACTAGGGGATACTTTTAAAATTAAATATATTTCTGAGGCTGTAAGGACAGGGCCTTTTGAAGTAGATAAAAAGCAAGATTTTTTAACCTTTGAAGTGGTTGGATTTTTAGAAAGAAATGCTATACCAATATCAAATGGGCCAATAGAATTATTTGCTCAAAATCTTTTATATAGTGATGGAATAAAGGTAATTCCATCTGTAGAAAATTTTATAGGCTATAATGCGATTGGAGAAAGTGTAAATGCAGCTATTTTCCTTGAAAGAGGAATAGGAGTTAAGGAAGATGAACTTGTAAAAATTTTAAATGAAAAGTTAAAAAAACATAATTTATATGCTAATTTATTTAGTTTATCAAATACTACCACGGTTATAGAAAGTTATGAGAGAGATGTTAAATCTTCTTTGGCTTTAGGATTTTTATTACTTGTTATATCTATTATAGGGACAAGTTGTATAATGTTAGGACAATTAAATAAAAGAAAAAGAGAATTTGGAATTAAAATAGCTATGGGAGCAACTTTAAATGAAATAGCAAAGGAAATATTCTTAGAAGTATTAGTTATGGTTATTATAGCTTCTATAATATCTTTAATATTAAATATTAAGGTAGGTGTAGGATTAACTTTAATAGGAATTAACTTAATTTTAGTAGTTATTATATCATTCTTAATAGCTATAATTCCAGTTAGAGAGATAAAGAAAATGAATATTGTGGAACTTGTGAAAGGAAATTAATAGGGGGAGTTTTTATGGAAATTATAAAGCTTATTGATATAGGGAAAACTTATGGGAAAGGTACTGAAGCCGAAACTGTTGCTTTAAAAAATATTAATTTAACTATAAATGAAGGGGAATTTATTTCTATAATGGGACCATCAGGTTCTGGAAAATCAACATTATTAAATATTTTAGGTTGTGTAGATAATCCAACAGAAGGAAAATATTATTTAAATAATAAAGAAGTTAGTTTATTGAAAGGAAAAGAACTTGCAAGGATAAGAAATGAAGAAATTGGATTTATATTTCAAAATTTTAATTTACTATATGATTATAACTTAATAGATAATGTTTCCTTACCATTATCATATTCAAAGAAAAAGTTACCTAAAGTAAAGACTGCAATGGATATGTTAGATAAACTAGGTCTTGGAGCACATAAACTAAAAACTCCAGATCAATTATCAGGTGGACAAAAACAAAGAGTTGCAATTGGGAGAGCTTTAATAAACAGTCCTAAAATAATTTTAGCAGATGAACCTACTGGAGCATTAGATAGAAAAACAGGAATGGAAGTAATGGATATGCTAAAGGAAATAAATAGGGAAGGAAAAACTGTTATAATTATAACCCATGAAAAAAATATAGGAGAACAGTGTGATAGAATGATTAAAATAGCAGATGGAGAAATAGAGGAAAGTAAATTAAGGAAAGAATTTTGTTAAAGAAATAAAAAATATTAGAGCTTCTTTACGTAAGTGAGTGGTCACAAATGATAAACCTATATAGATAGATAAAAGTCAGAGAGGATGTATCTGTAATTTGATACATTCTCTTTTTTTGATATGATTATTTTGTTCTTTAAAGGAAATTTTAAGCTTTTTGTAAGAAATTAAATTATTACTTTGTAATTTTAGGTAGTTATTATAAGGGTAAAGCTTAATAAGTTGAAGTTTAAGTTAGAGATTTTTTTAGTTATCTAATTAATTAAAAGTGTTTAGGGGGGATAGGTACTTGAAGGTTAAGGAAAGAAAAAAGCAGGTGAGGGGAATAAAATATTATAGAGATTCTATTATTATAATTTTAACCTTCTTATTTGCTATAGCTATTTCTTTAAGTTATGCTCATAGCTTGGTTGTGAGTAATGATGATAGGGGAGAATATTTTAAAAATTTTCATGCTGGTGTCATATTTTCGGGTTTAGGAAGAATAGGTGAACAGTATTTTTATTCTAGTGGAAAGTCCATAGATGAAATGAAGAAAGATATGGATGAGGAGCTAAACAAGGAACTTTCTTCAAGGGAAGCTTATTACCAAGCTGAACTTAAGGGAGCAAAGGAAGAACTTGAGAAAAGGTTTAAAGAAATAAAAGAGAATTATAATATTGATGCCGATGAAGATATAGATAAGTTATATAAGGATAATTCTAATGCTATTGAGGATCCAAATAATAAAAGTGATAAAGAATTATTAAAGAAAATTAATGAAGAAATAAATAATGCAAAGAATCAATATGACACTAAGGTAAGGGGGATTACTTCAAATAATGAGGAATTTAAGTTTAATATGGAACAGGAGGCTCAGAGATGGAAGGATAAGTTTATCAATAAGCCATTAAATTTAAATAATGAAAATTTTAGTAGTAAAAAACTAGGGTTTTTTTATGAAATAAAATCAGATAATGGTGAAAGGATAGTAAATAATACCACTAATATTGGAGCTTTACTAAATAAAAATCCTTTATTTTATTATGAATACCATATAGGAAAAAATAATGAGGATATTGAACTTATTAATATTTCTAGCAATGTTAAAAAAGAAGACAGTGATGAAAGAGGAAGATTAATAAATTTTGTGGCCGCAGTAAGTGGAGAGGTTAGAAATGCTACTATAACCATAGCTATAACTCCAGAAACATTATCTTTCGGAAATGTAATTTACGGAGAGAAGCTTGTGAATACCTTTCTTTTTGATTTTACTTATAATATTTTGAATTTAGTGTTATGTACTGTAGTATTCCTTTTATCTTATTTTATAGATTCAAGGAAAAGAGGGAAACTTTCAAGATTCTATGGAAATATATATACGGAAGTAAGAATTTTAATAGTCTTAATTTATATTTTAGGAATAACCAATATATGGGGGATTAAGAAAATGACTTATGACATTATTGTAAGTCCTTTTATTATTGTAAATACCATAATGCTTATTGTGATATGTTTAATTATTCCTTTGGTTCTAAGTATATTAATAGGTAAAGATATAAGAGATATAAATAATAATGGTTTAAAGCTTTTAAAGGAGAAATCATTAGCTGTTAAATTTAGCAACAGAACATTAAAAGGTATTAAACAAGTTAAAGAAAATAGCTCTAATGAAGGAAAGGAAGTTATATATAAAGCTAAGAATAAGTTGGAAAATATGACTTTAGATAAGAGAGTTCAAGTAATCACCGGAGGATTTTCTATAATCTTAATTTTAATAGGATTTGTAATTTCTATTTTTTATAGACCTTATGACGGCTATTCTTATACATTTTTGATGTTATTTTTATTTATATTTATAGTTCCTATTTTAATTTTTTTTATGGTAAGAAGTTTCTTTATCCAAATAAATGATATTAAGAAAAGCACAGAAAAAATAGTAACTGGTGATTTTAATATTGAATTAAAAGAAAGACATAATATAATTTTAAATCCTATAAGCAAAAATTTAAGTAATATTAATATTGGCTTTAGAGATGCTATAGATAAAGAAATGAAAGGAGAAATGTTAAAGTCTGAACTTATAACTAGTGTTTCAGATGATTTAAAAACACCTCTTAGTTCAATAATTGATTATGTAGATTTGTTAAAAGATAAAAATCTTTCACAAGAAGAAAGAATGGAATGTTTAAAAACATTAGAAGCTAAATCAAAGCATATAAAAGTTCTAATTGAAAATCTTTTTGAAGCAACAAAAGCATCTACAGGTAACATAAAATTAAATATTGATGATGTCGATATAGTAGCTGTTTTAAGACAAACTTTAGGAGAATTTGAAGAGGATATAAATAATAGCAAGGTTGTTTTTAAGGTTAAAATGCCTAAGGATAAAATTATATTAAAACTAGATGGAGCTAGAACATGGAGGGTATTTGAAAATTTAATCAGTAATGCTATTAAGTATTCCTTAGACTATTCAAGAGTTTATTTAAACTTATATGAAGAAGAAGACTATGTTATTTTTGATATAAAAAATGTATCAGGTTATGAATTGAATTGTAGTCCTAACCAATTAAGGAGCAAAATTAAAAATTCTAAATTAGAAGAAGTGGTTGAAGGATCAGGTCTTGGGTTATCAATTGCTAATAGTTTAGTTGAATTGCAGGGAGGAACAATGGCTATAGATATAGATGGAGATTTGTTTAAAGTAACTATAAGATTTAAAAAATAAAAGTTAAAGTAAGCCTTTTAATCATTAATAAATATTTGCTTTATATTTAAAAAGTTATTATATATTTAAAAATAAATAGTAAACTGTGGAAAAAGTAGGAAGTAGCTATGCTATAATTTTAATCGAAGTTTATGTAGATTTAATTAAGGGGGAATTTTAAATGGAACAGTATACTATTTTAGTGGTTGATGATGAGGTTGAAATAACTAATGCAATAGAAATTTATTTAAGCTCAGAAGGGTATAACATATTAAAGGCTTATGATGGTATTGAAGCTTTAAATGTTTTAAAAAATAATAAGGTAGATTTAGTGATTTTAGATGTGATGATGCCTAAACTTGATGGTGTTAGAACTATTAAGAAGCTAAGAGAAACTATGGAAATACCTGTTATTATGCTTTCTGCAAAATCTGAGGATACAGATAAAATAATAGGATTAAATATGGGAGCAGATGATTATTTAACAAAACCATTTAATCCTTTAGAACTTATAGCAAGGGTTAAATCTCAGCTACGTAGATATTTAAAATATTCTTCAAGGGTGGAAGAAAAAAAGGATGTAATATTAAGAACTGGTGGACTTGAACTCAATTTAGATAAAAAGGAATTTACTTTAGATGGAGAAGTATTAAAAGTAACTCCAATTGAGTTTAAGATATTAAAGCTACTTATGGAGAATAAGGGACGAGTATTTTCCATAGAAGAAATTTATGAAAGAGTGTGGAATGAGCCAGCTTATAATACAGATACAGTTACAGTTCATGTAAGAAGAATAAGAGAAAAAATTGAGATTAACCCTAAGGAACCTAGATATTTAAAGGTGGTGTGGGGTATTGGTTACAAAATTGAAGACCAATGAAGTTAATAGTGAAGAAGTAAAAAATAAAATAAGTAAAGGCTTCATAATATCTATATTAGCCATAATAATAACTGGTATAGGATTAAATTTATTTCTAAATAATGTTTTAAATAAAAGAGAAATTGATTATTTCAGAAGTGGAAGCTTTATAAATGACATAAGTGGATTTAAAAGTTTTAATTATTGGCATGGGGACTATTATAGAGATACGTCAATAATAGATGAGTATAAGTTTAGTCAATTACTTATAGACAAGGAAAATGCACCTAAGGTTATTGATGAAAATATGAATAATGATTTAGCTAAAAATGATGAGGAGTATAATGGACAATTAAAATTAGCAGAGGAAGAAAAAAAGAAAGAATTAGAGGAAATTAGACAACACTATCATTTAGAGAAAGATGTTAATTTAGAAGAACTAAAAAATAAGTATTCTAAGGAATTAGAAAGTTGGGGAAGTGGAGATGAAAATGCCTATAGTACAAAGTCTGATATAGTTAATAATATAGATTGGGTATTAGGTAAATATAACAATAGGGTAGAAGAATTAAAAAATTTAAAGGAACAAAGAGAAAATGAAATTAAGAATGAGTCAAAAGACCTTAAAGGAAAAATAAAGTATAGTACAATGAGTAGTATAAGACCTTATGAAGATAGTAATATAGGTTTTGACTATAAATTAATAAGTGATGATGGAAAGGTTGTTCTTTATAATAATAAAGAAATAGAAAATTTAAAGAATGGAACTGTTTATTTTGAAGTTCACTTTGGAAAAAACATTGATGATTTTAAAGTATTTAAGACAGTTGAAAATAATAGTGTTTCAGCAGAAGTTTATGATAAATTAATTTATAAAATAAAATCAGAAATAGGAGAAGATATAAAAGATACAACTTTAAAGTTTGCTATAACAAAAAGAAATTTTCAACCAGGAAGTTATTTAGAATACCGTAAATTAATTTATAGTTTATCAGAGAATTTAGATTATATGCTTGTTATTCTAGGAGTATTATTTGTATTATTTCTTGGAGCTACTATAGTACCATATAAGGGGCAAAGTCTTATTACAAGAGCCTATTGTAAATTATGGTTAGAATTTAAAATAGCTTTTATAACTTTATTATTTATTGGTGTATACATGTTAATAATAAGTGTAGGAACACAAAGGGTTATATTCTTGCCGATTTTTATGGTTGCATCAATTATGGCTATTTTAACAGGTAGGTATATTAGATATATTTTTCAAAAAGGTTTTATAAATGGGTTTTTAAAAAATCTATGCATTGTAAATATATTAATTGGATTTAAAAATTTGGTTTTTAGGTTGTTTGGAAGAGAAGGAAAAAAAGAGAAAAATATTAAAAATGTAAATAAGGGTAGAGTAGAAGAAAAAACAATTAATTTAGCAAAGTCAACAAGTCGATTTAAAGACTTAATTTTAAATAACATGGATAATAGAAATATACCTAAAGACATAATTGTATATACTATGGCAGTGTCACTATATTTAGTAATAGGTTTATACTTTATTGTTATATCAAAGTCACAGTATTCATTCTTTTGGTTTTTCATTGGAAGTATGATGGTTCTTTCAGTGCCAGTTGTATTTTGGGTTTTATCAAGAAAATTTTTTGTACAATTATCAGAAATAGAAGAAGCTAGTAAAAGTATTGTAAAAGGTGAGTTCAACATTGACTTGAAGAAAAGAAATAGTAAAGAGTTAAATGTTATAAGTGAAAATTTAAGCAATATAAATACTGGATTTAAGGCAGCAATTCAAGGGGAACTTAAAAGTGAAAGAATGAAAACAGAGCTTATAACTAATGTATCTCATGATTTAAAAACACCTTTAACATCAATAATAAATTATGTTGATTTGCTTCAAAAAGAAAATATAACAGAAGAGCAAAAAGAAGAATATTTAGCTATTTTAGAAAATAAGTCAAAAAGACTTAAAGTGTTAATAGAAGATTTATTTGAAGCAACAAAGGCATCTTCAGGAAATGTATCTTTAAATATTGAAGAAGTGGATGTAGTAGCAATTTTAAGACAAACCATTGGTGAATTCAAAGAAAAAATAGAAAGTAGTGAATTAGAATTCAAAATAAATATACCTAAGGAAAAGATAATATTAAAGCTTGATGGAGCAAGGACATGGAGAGTTTTTGATAACTTAATAGGAAATGCATTAAAATATTCAATGAAAAATTCAAGGGTATATATAGATTTAAAAAAGGTGGAGGATAAGGTTATATTTGAAATAAAAAATATATCAGCCTATGAACTTAATTGTGATCCAAATGAATTAAGAGAAAGGTTTAAAAGAGGGGATGCGTCAAGGCATACGGAAGGTTCTGGTTTAGGGCTTTCTATAGCTAATAGTTTAGTGGAATTACAAGGTGGAAATTTATCTATAGATATAGATGGAGATTTATTTAAAGTACAAATAATATTTTAATATCTATGTGAGGATGCATAAAGTTAGAATGTATTTATAAGTGTATTATATTACTTATTTAGATGTTATTAAGTAGGTACACCCTACTAAGTAGATAGCCTTAAAAGGCAGTTTAAAATCTACTTAGTGGGGTGATTTTTTGTTTAATTGAATATACTTTGAGTATGCTGGCAATAATTTTAGATAATTATTTTAAAATTTAAAGCTTTATTAAATAAAAGGTTGTTAAGTTTTGAAAAGCGTATTATAATTATAATAAAATATTTTGATTGACAAAGTATTTGGTGATAAAGTTTTATGGTCAAATGCTTTTGAATAGGAAAGGAAGTACATTTATGAAGATAGAACCGTTAAGAATTGGGGACTTAGTTGCAAGATTACCAATAATTCAAGGGGGCATGGGTGTTGGAGTATCCTTATCAGGATTAGCATCAGCAGTAGCAAGAGCTGGCGGAATAGGCCTTATATCAACAGCCTTTCCAGGGTATGACGAACCAGATTTCAGAACTAACTTATTAGAATCAAATATAAGAGCCTTAAAGAAACACATAAAAAAAGCAAGAGAAAATGCAAATGGTGGAGTAATAGGTATAAATGCAATGGTTGCAATTAGTAATTACGAAGACTACGTTAAGGCTGCTGTTGAAGAAGGTATAGATTTAGTTGTTTCAGGAGCAGGACTTCCAAGAAACCTTCCTGAATTAGTAGAAGGAAGCAATACTAAAATAGCTCCAATCATATCATCAGCTAAAGGAGTTAGAGTAATATTAAAACTTTGGGATAGAAACTACAATAAAACTGCTGATTTAGTAGTTGTTGAAGGACCAAAGGCTGGTGGTCACTTAGGTTTTAAAAAAGATGAAGTATTTAGTTCCTTTGAAACTTTTGATGATGAAATTCCAAAAATACTTGAAGAAATTAAAATATACGAAGAGAAATACAACAAAAAGATACCACTAGTTGTTGCAGGTGGAGTATTCACTGGTGAGGATATAGCAAAGTATTTAAAAATGGGAGCGAGTGGAGTTCAAATGGCAACTAGATTTGTTGCAACAGAAGAGTGTGATGCTCACGAAAACTTCAAGAAAGCTTACTTAAAAACTAATGGAGATGATATAACATTAGTTAAGAGTCCAGTAGGAATGCCTGGAAGAGCTTTAAGAAATGACTTTGTTAAAAGAACAGAAGAAGGTAATGTTAAGGTAGATAAATGTTATAGATGTATACTACCATGTAATCCAGCAACAACTCCTTATTGTATAAGTGATGCTTTAATAAGAGCTGTTGAAGGAGATGTTGAAACAGGTCTTGTATTCTGTGGTGCTAATGCTGGAAGAGTAGAAAAAATAGTACCAGTTAAAGAACTTATGGATGAATTAGAACAAGAATTATTATCAATACCAGAATAAGTTTAGCTAGAGAGATTGTAGATAGAAAAAGAATTAATTCAGAGATCCTTACACTTGGTCTCTGAATTTTTGACTAAGAGGAGTAAGTTTGTTAATTAAACACCAGTTATTAGATAAAATAATTAAAAGATATTACAATAAAATAGAAAATATGATATATTAATAAATATAGTTTGATTATCAAAGTATTTTTGGAAGGAGAGGAAATAATGATAATAAAACCTAAATTTAGGGGATTTATATGTACAACAGCACATCCCCAAGGTTGTAAAGAAAATGTTAGAAAGCAAGTAAATTATGTTGAAGATAAAGGTACAATTAACGATGTAAAAAATGTTTTAGTTTTAGGATCATCAACAGGATATGGATTAGCATCATCTATAGTTTCAGGAGTAGCTTGTAATGCGAAGGTTATAGGTGTAAGTTATGAGAAAGAACCTACTGAAAAAAGAACAGCTTCACCTGGATGGTATAATACAGAAGCTTTAGGACAATTTTTCAATGAAAAAGGATTAGAATATATAAAAGTTAATGGAGATGCTTTTTCAAATGAAGTTAAAGAAGAAGTTATTAATTTAATAAAAGAACATATGGGAAAAGTTGATTTAATAATATATTCTTTAGCAGCACCAAAAAGAAAAGACCCAAATACAGGTGAATTATATAGTTCATGTTTAAAAACTATAGGTGAACCATTTACTTGTAAGACTGTTGATTTCCACACTGGAGAAATTATGGATGTAACAATGCCGGTAGCCACAGAAGAGGAAATTGAAGGAACAAGAAAAGTTATGGGTGGAGAAGACTGGATAATGTGGATGGAAGCTTTAAGTAAAGCAGGAGTTTTAAATGAAAATGCTAAAACTATAGCCTATAGTTACATAGGTCCAAGAGTAACTGACCCAATTTACAGAGAAGGAACTATTGGTGGAGCTAAAAAGGATTTAGAGAAATCAGTTGCAAAAATAGATGAAATATTAGCTTCAGTAAATGGAAAATCATATATTTCAATAAATAAGGCTTTAGTAACTCAAGCAAGTGCAGCTATTCCTATAGTACCTCTTTATTCAGCGTTATTATATAAATTAATGAAAGAACAAGGAACTCATGAAGGTTGTATAGAGCAGATTTACAGATTGTTCGAAGAAGTTTATGGAGATAGAGAATTAAACTTAGATGAAGAAGGTAGAATAAGAATGGATGACTGGGAAATGGCAGAGCCACTTCAAAGTACAGTTAAAGAAATTTGGCCTGGTATAGAAACATCTAATGTATATGAATTAACAGACCTTGCAGAAATGAGAAATGAATTCTTTAGATTATTTGGCTTTAATGTTGAAGGAATAGATTATGAAGCTGATGTAGATATAACAACAGTAAAATAATTGTTAATACATTGTAAAATAATTACTATTTTATAGTAAATAATATAAAAATTTAATAATATATATGTTATAGTACATTGTTTTAAATTAATATAATAAATGTGTAGAAGCAACCACTTGAAACTCTTCAGGTGGTTGTATTTCTGTCTTCACGCAATTTAATTTCAGTTAATAAGGGGGAAATTATGAAATTTTTATTTAAGGGGCTTTTTGATGATAGAAAATTTTATAAGACTTTATTTGTTTTAGCGTTGCCTATAATAATACAAAATTTACTTATGACATCATTAAATATGGCAGATACCATTATGACAGGAGCACTTGGAGATAAGGCTGTAGCAGCAGTTGGTATAGGAAATCAAGTTACTTTTTTAATTCAATTATTTATGATAGGAATTACTGCAGGATGTAGTATATTTGTAGCACAATTTTGGGGGAATAAAGATAAAGAAAATATAAAAAAAGTAGTAGGTATAGGTATAATAAGTTCTATAGTTGTATCAATTGTAGCTATGGCTATAATTATGTTATTTTCAAAGGATATAGGTAGAATATTTAGCCATGATAATGAGGTTATTTATTTAGCAGGAGCTTATTTAAAAATAGTTATGCCTACTTATTTCACAACAGCAATAACTTTGGGATTAGCTTATTCTTTAAGAAGCATGGAAGATGCGAAAAGCCCAATGATAATAAGTGCTATAGCAGTTGCTACTAATATAGTTTTCAATTATATATTTATATTTGGGAAATTTGGAATTGTAGCAATGGGAGTACAAGGAGCAGCCTTAGCTACATTAATTGCAAGAGTAATAGAGTGTTTGTTATTAATTATAATTGCAAGTAAAAATGAAGTTCTTAGAGGAAAAATAAAGCATTATTTAGAATTTGATAAAGCTTTTGTAAAAGAAGTATATAAATCAGTGGTACCAGTACTTTTAAATGAAGCTTGTTGGGGTGTAGGGAACTTTTTATATTCAGTTGCTTATGGACAAATTGGAACAGAGGCAATGGCATCAGTTCAGATTTGTACAAATGTTCAAAATATATTTATGGTTTTAAGTATGAGTATGGCAAGTGCATCATTGGTTATAATAGGAAATAAAATAGGGGCTGGAGAAGAAGAGAAGGCAAGGAAATATGGCGATAAAATAACAGTACTTTCACTAATAATAGGGGTTATTAGTGGTGTAATTATGATTTTAAGTGCACCAGCCATATTAAGTTTATTTAATGTATCAGTGCTTGTTAAATCTAATTCCATTAGTATACTAAGGATATATGCATTTTTAGCTCCTATAAGAATGATTAATTTAGTATTGATAGTTGGAGCCTTTAGAGGAGGTGGAGATGCAGCTTATGCATTAAAGGTAGAAGGTTTATCAATGTGGTTAATAGGGGTTCCACTGGCATTTATAGGGTCAATATTTTTAGGACTTACTGTTTCACAGGTAATGATTCTTGTATCCATAGAAGAAATAGTTAAGTTTTTGGCTTCTGTTTTAAGGTTACGAAGTGGAAAGTGGATTAAAAACGTAATTGCAACAATTGAAAATTAGGAAAAATAATCTATGAAGTTAGTCTTTAAATAAATATATTTTTTTATTTGATAAATTAGTGTCTGTAATATTCTATCTTTTATAAGCTAAGGATAAACAGGCACTATAATTTTGAACCAAAGTCTTTATTCATATTAATGAAATGGTTTTTAGGGTATAATTAAATGTACTTAATTATATTTAGTAAGTTTTTAGCTTAAAAAATATAATAAAATCAAGGAACAATATTTCATTTTATGAAGTGAAATATGAAGGGAGAAAATAATTTATGGCAAAGGATTTTAATGATTTAGGGCTAGATAATAAGATTATTAAGGCTTTAAATAATTTAGGATATAAGAAACCTTCTAAAATACAAGAAAGTATTATACCAGAGTTACTAAAAGGTAATGATGTTATAGGGAAGGCTAAGACTGGGTCAGGAAAGACAGCTGCTTTTGGAATTCCTCTTTGTGAACTTTCAGTAATTGAGGAAAGTTCAGTGCAAGGTCTTGTCATTGTTCCAACTAGAGAACTAGCTATTCAAGTGAAAGAGGAATTATCTAATATAGGAAGACTTAAAAAGATTAGAGTGGCAGCTATATTTGGAAAACAACCTTATAATGAACAAATAAGAGAACTTAAGCAAAGGGTACATATTGTTGTTGGAACTCCAGGAAGAGTTCTTGATCATTTAGAAAAGGGAACTTTAAAAGTTCAAAGTTTAAAGTATTTAGTTATAGATGAATGTGATAAGATGCTTAACATGGGATTTATAGACCAAATAGAAGATATATTAAGTAAATTACCTAAAAATAAGATTAATGCATTATTTTCAGCAACTATACCAGAGCAAATTGAAAAAATATGTAATAAGTATATGAATAATCCTAAAACTATTACTATAGAATCTCGCAATGATGAAAAGTTAGGTAAAATAGATGATAGTTTTTTAGAAGTTATACCAAAAGCTAAGGAAACTCTTTTATGGAAAACAATTTTTGCTTATAATCCTGAAGGAGCTATAGTTTTTTGTAATACAAAAAATAAGGTTAAGGAAGTAGCAAAGAGTTTAAAAAGAGAAGGTATAATGGTTGATGAAATCCATGGAGATTTAGATCAAAAAAGTCGTTTAGCTGTAATGGAAAGTCTTAAAAATAAAGAGTTTAAGGTTCTAGTAGCTACTGATTTAGCAGCAAGAGGGATACACATTGACCATATTGATTTAGTAATAAATTATGAAGTGCCAATGGAGCAAGATGCTTATGTTCATAGAATAGGAAGAACAGGAAGAGCAGGGAAAAGTGGAATAGCTATAACTTTCTGTTCTGAGTATGAAGAAAAGTTCTTTACTGCTATAGAAGAGTATATAGGACATAAAATAAAAAAAGGTAAAGAAGTGAGCAATGAGGTAGTAAAGGAAGGTAGAATTTTATTTAAAGAAAGCCAAAAGAAATTAAAGGAAAATAAAAATAAAACTAGAAATAAAGTAGTTCATGAAGATATAGTAAAAATACACATAAATGGTGGAAAGAAAAAGAAAATAAGAGCTCTTGATATTGTCGGTGCATTTAGTAATTTAAAAGGTCTAACAGGAGAAGATATAGGAATAATAGATGTTCAAGATGGATTTTCTTATGTTGATATTTTAAATGGAAAAGGAAATAAAATTCTTAGGGAATTTAAAGAAGTAACTATAAAAGGAAAGAAAATAAAGATAAGTAAAGCTAGAGCTTAATATAAATTGCTATACTAAAATCTATAGATTTTTAGTATAGCAATTGTTTTATTCAGATTTATCTGAACTTTTATGAGTTCTATGATTTTCACCCCAGTCGTAAAGTACATCAAAAATAGGTTCAAGGGTAGAACCATATTGAGTAAGTGAGTATTCTACTCTAGGTGGACTTTCTGGGTAAACAGTTCTAGATATTAAAGAATCTTTTTCTAATTCTTTTAGTTGCTGAGTTAACACTTTTTGTGAAATATCAGGGATTAATCGTTTTAATTCGTTAAATCTCCTAGACTTTATGGTAATATGCCATAAAATTAAGACTTTCCATTTTCCACCGATAACATTAACTGTTTCTGCAACATTTAAATAACAATTGTCATATAATTCGACATTTTCATTAGTTATTTCACAATCCATAAATACACCTTTTTTCTTTTGTTTAATAAGTTAATTTTACAGCAGTTTATTTTGTTAGACAATATTTTTAAAATTATTTTTTTATGTAAATGTGATAATAACTTAAAAGTAACCTAAAGGTTACTATATGATAATAAAGTACCTACTTTTTTAAAAATAATTTGAGAGTATAATAATTTTTAGGAAATATTATAAAACAAATGAAGAAGAGAGGTATATTATGAATTACAGAATAGAGAATTTAAAAGATAAAGTTGTTGTTGTAGCAGGTGGAGCTAAAAACCTTGGAGGATTAATATCAAGAAACTTTGGACAAAAGGGTGCAAAGGTAGCAGTTCATTATAATAGCGCAGCAACAAAAGAAAGTGCTGATGAAACAGTTCAATTTATAAAAGATAATGGCGGAGATGCTTTTTCAATTCAATTAGATTTAACAAAGGTTTCAAATGTAAAACTTTTATTTGAAGAAACTGAAAAAAAATTTGGAAAAGTTGATGTTGCAGTAAATACAGTTGGAAAAATAGTGAAAAAAGATATAGATTCAATAACAGAAGAAGAGTACGATGATTTATTTGATGTTAATACAAAGGTTGGATTCTTCTTTATACAAGAAGCAGCAAGACATATGAATGAGGGTGGAAAAATAATAAACATATTAACTTCATTACTTGCAGCCTTTACAGGATATTATTCACTATATGCAGGGGCAAAAGCACCTATTGAGCATTTCACACGTGCAGCAGCAAAGGAATATGCAAGTAAAGGTATTTCTATAAACAACGTAGCACCAGGTCCTATGGATACACCATTCTTCTATGAACAAGAAACAAAGGAATCTGTAGAATACCTTAAGAGTGCAAGCTTCAATGGAGAATTAACTAAAATCGAAGATATAGCACCAATAGTAGAATTCTTAGCTACAGATGGTTGGTATATAAATGGTCAAACAATATTAGCAAATGGTGGTTTCACTACTAGATAAGAAAAAATAGTATAATTATATTTAAAATAAAAGAAGTATCTCTAAAGAGGAATAAAATCAACTTTGAGATACTTTTTTTATTACAATAAATTTAAAATAGAAATAAAAATTATTATAAGAGAAGATATAAGGGAACCTTTTTCTCCTATAAATCGACCTAATATTTTTTTAGATAAGATGGAACCAAGAGGAATTAACACTAATGAAAATATGAAAGTGAATAATACTGTTAGTTCTAAATTTAAGCCTGATGCACTAGCTGCAATGCCTAAAGCAAGGTTATTCAAAGAAAGGGCTATAGCTAATATTACCGATTCTTTTATATCAATTGATCCAGATTTATCTACATCAGCTAGTTCAGGATATTTTAATATATCTGAAGCAGTTTTATTTTCTTTTTTACTTATTTCGTGACATGATGGCTTTTTTTTGGTTTTAAGGTAATCTATAAAAAAGTAAATACCAATTAAAAGTAAAGCTAGGGAGCCTATAATATTTGCTATGTTTATAGTTAGAATATTAAGAAGTGCTTTACCAAAGAACATAGCTATAAATGTTCCTAATGCTGAAATAATAGCAATAACTAAATTACTAAAGAAACCTATTTTTATGTTTTTACAGCCATAGGCAACTGAAATGGTAAAATTATCTATACTAGCAGATAGTACAAATAATATAATTGGAAATAAGGATAACATTAGTTGCCTCCATTAATTCTTTCTATATAGTCAATATATTATAGAAAGAACTAATATGTTACATATGTATTTTTTATAAGACATATGTATGTAGTAATTTGTATTAAGGTTGTGAAAAATAGTAATTTTCTATTAAAGAAGAAATATTATTTCTAATAACCACTTTTTTAAGATAAGCTTTAGCTGATGTAAAATCTCTATTATCTATAAGTTTTTTAAAGTATTTTTTCTCTGATTCTTTCATAAATTCTTCTGCAACTTTATAGGCTTTGTTAAGAGAGTTTTTTAAGTAAATTGGATTAATTTCCTTTTCTAATTCTAAGTCAATGGCTTTATAAAGTTCAATTATGCTAGGTCCATTAGCTAGATTAGAGCATAAATTATAGGATTCATCTCCACGTTCAAGAAGTAGTAACTCATAATTTTCCCACTCTTTTCTTATTTTCTCAGGATTAATTACTCCTAAATTAATTTCGGAAATTATATTAGTGCATTTTATAGCAGAAATATCTTTATCTTTGACCTCAAGCATAATATCAATATCAAAATTCTTAGCTACATTATAATACTCAAGAAATTCTATAGTGTTAATAGTCCTAGAATGAGAACCTTTCTTCTTAGATTTATCTTGTTGGCTATAATGAACTTTAGGTTTTCCATCCTTTGGACACCAAGTTCGACAAACTGTATCTAAAATATAGTTTAGATCATAATTATTATCACCATAACATTTATTATGGAGATTATCGAAAACAACTGGACAATCTAAATAAGTAGCTATAGCGAGTACATCATCTAAGGAAAAGTTTTTCTCATCATTTTCTATAATTAATCTATTTTTTACTTGTTGACTAAGTTTAAAAAAGTTATTTTTAAAATTTTCTATAGAAAGTTCTTTATTTTCATAAATTCCTCCTACATGAATTACTATTTTATGACTATCATCTAATTTCATAGAATCTAAAAATTTGCAGTGATATTCTACATCCTTTAGAGAATTTTCAACTACATTTTTATTTGGAGAATTTAATACGGTAAATGCAGTTGTATGCATAGATACTCTTAAATCGTTGGTTTTTATTATTTCTCCAATATGTTCTAATTTATCTCTAAAGATTTCCCACCAGGGAATATCATTAATTTCATGGGTTGCTAAAGGGATTATATCAGAGCTGATTCTAAAAAATTTTATATTATTTTTTATATTATGAATAAGAATTTCTTCTAGAGCATTTAAATTTTCCGTACAAATTTCTAAAAATTTATCTGAAGAAAAATTTTTAAGTAATATTTTTCTATTAGTTGTGGCTTTATTAGTTAAAGAAATACATGCATAACCTATCATAAAAAACCTCCATATTTATTTTAATCATATAGTCATAGTTTGCTTATATTTTTAATTATTACAAAAGGTTTTAAAGAAATTTTTTAGGGTAATAATCCATTTTTAGGGAATAAAATTATCTGTGGATTTAATATACATAATTTAATATGAAAAGTATAATAAAATAATAAATACGTTGACAGTAAAATAAAATAAGAGTAAAATTTTAACAAATAGAGTTTAAGATATATTTTGGGGTAAAGTAAGCTTTTTAAGTATAGGTTAATCAGAAGAGATTACTTATGCTTTTTTCTTCTAAGTATGATTAAATTTGAAGTAATCATATAGAATCTTTTTAGAAGGAAATATAAACGTAGACTTAATTCAGGTGGAGTCTCGATTATTTTATTAAAAACTTACTATTAAGTTTGGGGTAATAATTTAATAAGGGGGTAATCAAAATGGAAAGACATGTATTATCAGTTTTAGTTAGTAATTCTTCTGGAGTTTTAAGTAGGGTTTCAGGATTATTTTCTAGAAGAGGGTTCAATATAGAAAGTTTAACTGTTGGAAAAACTCAGGATGAAAATATTTCTAGAATGACTATAACTTTAACAGGAAATGATGAAATTTTAGATCAGTTTATAAAACAATTAAACAAATTACAGGATGTTAAAAAGATTATTAATATAAATTCAGATAATTCTGTTTGTCGAGAGTTAGTGCTTATAAAGGTAAAAGCTTCTCAAGAGGAAAGAGGAGCTATAAATGAAATAGTAAATATTTTTAGATGTAAAATTGTAGATATAGCTAAAGAAGCTTTAACCATAGAACTTACAGGAGATGAAAGTAAGGTTACTGCTTTAATAAATTTAATGAAAGATTATGGAATAAAAGAAATTGTCAGAACAGGAATAGCAGCCATTGAAAGAGGTAGTAAAGAAATAAGCTCCTATGGAGATTACCTTGGTAAAGAATACTAAGGATTAGGAGGGGTTTTTATGAGAAAAATAAAAATTTTTGATTCAACTCTTAGAGATGGAGCTCAGGGGCAAGGAATAAGTTTTTCTGTAGAGGACAAGTTGAAAATATGTAAAGTCCTTGATGGAATAGGAGTTGATTATATAGAAGCTGGGAACCCTGGGTCAAATCCAAAAGATATGGAGTTTTTTAAGAGAGCTAATGAAGTAAAGTTAAAAAATTCAGAAATTGTTGCTTTTGGAAGTACTAGAAGAGCGGGAATTTTAGCGAAGGAAGATAAAAATCTAAATAGTTTAATTGAAGCAAATACAAAAACTGTGGTGATATTTGGGAAGGCTTGGTCTTATCAAGTTACAAATATTTTAAAAACTACATTAGAAGAAAACCTAGCCATGATTGATGATACCATAAGTTATTTAATTAATAAGGGAAAAGAAGTTATATTTGATGCCGAACATTTTTTTGACGGATATAAAAAAAATAGAGATTATGCAGTTGAAACTTTAAAAAGGGCAAAGGAAGCAGGAGCTAAAGCTGTGGTACTTTGTGATACTAATGGGGGAACTCTTGTAAATGAAATTTGTGAAATTGTAAGTGAAATAAGAAAAATTATAGATGGTGAACTGGGAATTCATTGTCATAATGATATTTCTATGGCGGTGGCTAATTCCATAGGGGCTGTTCAAAATGGTGTTGATCATGTCCAAGGAACTTTCTTAGGTATAGGGGAAAGATGTGGCAATGCAAATTTAAGTAGCATAATTGCAACTATACATTTGAAGTTAAATTTAAGTGCAATTAAAGAGAAAAACTTAGAAAATCTCACATCAGTAGCAAGATATATAGCTGAAATATCAAATATTACATTAAGAGATGAAGAATCTTATATTGGAAATTCAGCTTTTGCACATAAGGGTGGAATGCATATAGATGCCGTTGTAAAGGAACCAAGAGCTTATGAACATATAAATCCTAGTTTAGTAGGAAATAAGAGGAGATTTTTAATTTCAGAAGTTAGTGGAAAAAGTACAATTTTAAAGGAAATACAAAAGATATTTCCTAATATATCTAAGGATTCAGAGGATGTAAGAAAAATAACAGATAAATTAAAGGAATTAGAATATGAGGGTTATCAATTTGAAGGAGCAGAGGGAACTGTTGAAATTGTAATGAGAAAGATTATGGGGAAATATAAACCTTTCTTTGAATTAAATAATTTTAAGACTATAGGGGAACAACAGTCATTATTAGAGAAAGAGTATAGCTCAACAGCTTTTGTTAATATATCTGTGGAAGGAAAAAATCAAATAACAGCAGCAGAGGGAGATGGACCAGTAAATGCTCTTGATAAGGCTTTAAGAAAGGCCTTAGAAGTTTTTTATCCAAAGCTTGCAGATGTGAGACTTGTTGATTATAAGGTAAGAGTTTTAGATACAGAAAATGCTACTAATGCTAAGGTAAGGGTTTTAATAGAATCAACAGATGGATATGAAAATTGGAGTACAGTAGGGGTTTCAAGGGATATTATTCAAGCAAGTTGGATAGCTCTTGTAGACTCTATTGAATATAAATTAATAAAGGACATTGAAAGAAATGTAAAAATGTATTTTTAAAAAAGAGGGGGATGTTTAATTATGGGGATGACTATGACACAGAAAATTCTTGCAGCACATGCAGGATTAAAGAAAGTAAAGGCTGGACAATTAATAGAGGCTAATTTAGATATGGTGTTAGGAAATGATATAACTACACCAGTAGCTGTTAAGGAATTTGAGAAGTTGGGGCTTAAAAAAGTTTTTAATAGTGATAAGGTTGCAATAGTACCAGACCACTTTACACCTAATAAAGATATAAAATCAGCAGAGCAATGTAAATGCATAAGAGAATTTGCTAGAGATAAGGAAGTAAATAATTTCTTTGATATAGGAGAGATGGGAATAGAGCATGTAATATTACCTGAAAAAGGTTTAGTTGTAGCAGGTGATATTGTTATAGGAGCTGATTCTCATACATGTACTTATGGAGCTTTAGGTGCTTTTTCAACAGGTATAGGTTCTACAGATATGGCAGCAGGAATGGCTACAGGAAAATGTTGGTTCAAGGTACCTTCAGCTATAAAATTTGTTTTAAAGAATAAACCAAGTAAGTGGGTAAGTGGTAAAGACTTAATACTTCATATTATAGGAACCATAGGAGTAGATGGAGCATTATATAAATCTATGGAATTTACAGGAGAGGGAGTAAAGCACTTATCAATGGATTCAAGATTTACAGTAAGTAATATGGCCATTGAAGCAGGAGCTAAAAATGGAATATTTCCTGTGGATGAGTTAACTATAGAATATTTAAAGGAACATGGAAAAAGGGAATGGAAGGTTTTTGAGGCTGATGAAGATGCTGTATATGATAAAGTTTATGAAATAGATTTAAGTACATTAAAACCAACAGTTGCATTTCCACACTTACCTGAAAACACAAGAACTATAGATAATGTAGGAAATGTTGAGATAAATCAAGTTGTTATAGGTTCTTGTACTAATGGAAGAATAGAAGACTTAAGAATGGCAGCTGAAATTTTTAAGGGGAGAAAAGTTAAGAAGCAAGTTAGAACTATAATTATTCCGGGATCACAAAAAATTTATTTACAAGCTATGGAAGAAGGTTTATTAAGAACTTTTATAGAGTCAGGAGCTATAGTTTCAACACCTACTTGTGGGCCATGTTTAGGAGGGCATATGGGTATACTTGCAAAGGGAGAGAGATGTGTTTCCACTACTAATAGAAACTTTGTAGGAAGAATGGGGCATGTTGAATCAGAGGTATATTTAGCTAATCCAGTAGTTGCGGCTGCTTCAGCTATATTAGGAAAAATATCATCACCAGATGAATTATAAAAAGGGGGATATATTAATGGAGGTTTGTGGAAAAGTTTTTAAATATGGAGATAATGTTGATACAGATGTAATAATTCCTGCAAGATATTTAAATACATCAAATCCAAAGGAGCTTGCTGCTCATTGTATGGAAGATATAGATAAGGAATTTGTAAAGAAGGTTAGTGATGGAGATATAATGGTAGCTAACAAAAATTTTGGTTGTGGTTCTTCAAGGGAGCATGCACCAATAGCTATAAAGGAAAGTGGAGTAAGTTGTGTAATAGCCAAAACCTTTGCAAGAATTTTTTATAGAAATGCAATAAATATAGGGCTCCCTATACTAGAGTGTGAAAAAGCTGTTGATGGAATTGAAGCTGGAGATAAAGTTTCTATAGATTTTTCAACAGGAATAATTAAAAACTTAACTAAGGGCGAAGAGTATGAAGGTGAACCTTTTCCTGAATTTATGCAAAACATTATAAATAGTAATGGACTTATAAATAAATTGAGAGTTAATTCAGATAGAACTATTTAAAGAGTTTAATTATATAAGTGAAGTTTTAAAATAAAAATTGGGGGAATTATTATGGATTTTAAAATTGGGGTTATTAGTGGTGATGGAATAGGACCAGAGGTTGTTTCTGAAACTATTAATATTTTAGATGAAATAGGAGAAAAGTATAATCATAATTTTGAATATACTGAAATATTAGCTGGTGGTTGTGCTATTGATGTAACAGGTAATCCATTACCTGAAGAAAGTTTAGAGGCTTGTAAAGCTATGGATGCAGTGATTTTAGGTGCTGTTGGTGGACCTAAGTGGGACAATCCAACTGCAAAGGTTAGACCTGAACAAGCACTTTTAGGACTTAGAGGTGGCTTAAATCTTTATTGTAATTTGAGACCAGCTTTATTATATGAACCTCTTAAGGATGCATCTCCATTGAAGGCTGAACTTGTTGGTGATGGTATAGATATTTATGTTGTTAGAGAATTAACTGGAGGAATTTACTTTGGAGAAAGAGGTAAGTCTGGAGAAGGAGAAGATGAGGCTGCCTTTGATACTGAAAAATATTCTGTTTCTGAAATAAGGAGAATTACTAAAATTGCATTTGATACTGCAATGAAAAGAAATAAGAAAGTAACAAGTGTTGATAAGGCTAATATATTAGAAAGTTCTAGATTATGGAGAAGAGTTATTGAGGAGGTTCATGAGGACTATCCAGAAGTTGAATTAAATCACTTATATGTTGATAATGCAGCTATGCAACTTGTTAGAGATCCAAGACAATTTGATGTAATTGTAACTAGTAATATGTTTGGTGATATTTTATCTGATGAAGCATCTATGATAACAGGTTCTATAGGAATGTTGCCATCAGCAAGTTTAGGGGAAGGAACCTTTGGAATATATGAACCTATTCATGGTAGTGCTCCTGATATAGCGGGACAAGGTATTGCTAATCCTTTAGCTACAATTTTATCAGCAGCTATGATGCTTAGATATAGTTTATCTTTGGAAGAAGAAGCGAAGGATATTGAAAATGCTGTTATAAGAGTTTTAGAAAAGGGATATAGAACTGGGGATATCATAAATGAAGGGAAAATTTTAGTAGGAACTAGAGAAATGGGCTCTTTAGTAGTTAGAGAGTTAATGAGGGAGGAGTGATTATTTTGAGAAGTGATCTTGTTAAGAAGGGGGCTAGTAAAGCACCACATAGATCTTTGTTTAAGGCAGCAGGTCTAACAGAAGAGGAAATAGAAAGACCTTTAATTGGTGTGGTTACAGCTCAAAATGATATTATTCCTGGACATGTAAATTTAGATAAAATTGTTGAAGGGGTTAAAAAGGGAATTTTAATGGCTGGAGGAACACCTTTAGCCTATCCTGTTATAGGAGTTTGTGATGGAATCGCCATGGGACATGAGGGGATGAAATTTTCCCTTGCAAGTAGAGAAATTATAGCAGATTCCATTGAGTGTATGACTAAGGCTCATGGTTTAGATGGATTAGTTTTAATACCTAATTGCGATAAAATTGTTCCGGGCACTTTAATGGGGGCATTAAGAGTTAATATACCAACTATAGTTATTTCTGGTGGTCCAATGCTTGCAGGAAATTTAAATAATAAGAAATGCAGTTTAACTACTATTTTTGAAGGAGTAGGAGCTTATGAGGCTGGAAAAATAACCTTAAGGGAATTAGATGAAATGGAAAATAAGGTTTGCCCAACTTGTGGTTCTTGTTCAGGGATGTTTACTGCAAATTCGATGAATTGTTTATGTGAAAGTTTAGGTATTGCATTGCCTGGAAATGGTACTATACCAGCTGTTTATTCAGAAAGAATTAGACTTGCCAAAAAGGCTGGAATGGCTATTATGGATTTAGTAAAAAAAGATATAAAGCCTAGAGATATAATAAATGAAAAGAGCATAAGAAATGCATTAACAGTAGATATGGCTCTTGGATGTTCAAGTAATAGTGTTCTTCATTTAACAGCTATAGCCAATGAAGCTAAAGTTGGATTAAATTTAGATATAATAAATGAAATAAGTTCAAAGGTTCCTAATTTGTGCAAGCTTTCTCCAGCTGGAAGCAATCATATTGAAGATTTATATGAAGCTGGTGGAGTTGCTGCAGTTATGAATGAGCTTAGTAAAAAGAATTTATTAAGTTTGGATACAATTACAGTGACAGGGAAAACCCAAGGAGAAAATATAGAGGGAAAACTTGTTTTAAACAATGATGTAATTAGATCAATAGAAAATCCTTATGGTGAAACAGGTGGTATAGCCATATTAAAAGGTAATTTAGCACTTAATGGAGCTGTAGTTAAGAGGTCAGCAGTATTACCAGAGATGCTTGTTCATAAAGGTCCAGCTAGAGTTTTTGATTCTGAGGAAGAATCTATTAAAGCTATAACATCTGGAAAGATTAAAAAAGGTGATGTAGTTGTAATAAGATATGAAGGACCAAAGGGCGGACCTGGAATGAGAGAAATGCTTTCTCCAACTTCTGCTATTGCAGGAATGGGACTTGATAGGGATGTTGCATTAATAACAGATGGAAGATTTTCAGGAGCTACGAGGGGAGCATCTATAGGGCATATTGCACCAGAAGCAGCAGAAGGTGGACTTATAGCTTTGGTAAAAGAAGGAGATATTATATCTATAAATATACCTGAGGGAGAATTAACATTAGAGGTTTCTCCTGAGGAAATTAATAAAAGAAGAGAAGGATTAAAGGATTTTGTGCCTAAGGTTAAAGAAGGGTACTTGTATAGATATAGTAAACTTGTATCCTCAGCTAGTGAAGGAGCAATATTAAAGTAAGGGGGGGATTTAGTTATGTTATTAAATGGTTCTGAAATTTTAATTCAATGCTTATTAGAACAAGGAGTAGATACTATTTTTGGTTATCCAGGTGGTTCTGTCCTCAATATATATGATGCTTTATATAAATATAAGGATAAGATAAATCATATTTTAACTTGTCATGAGCAAGGGGCAGCTCATGGAGCAGATGGATATGCAAGGTCAACTGGAAAGGTTGGGGTTTGTCTTGCAACATCAGGACCAGGGGCTACAAATTTAGTAACGGGAATAGCAACTGCATATATGGATTCAATCCCAATAGTGGCTATTACAGGGAATGTTCCTAAAGGCTTACTTGGGAAGGATAGTTTCCAAGAAGTTGATATAGCAGGAATAACAATGCCCATAACAAAGCATAACTATATTGTTAAAAATATAGAAGAGTTAGCAGAGGTAATTAGAGAAGCTTTTGTTATAGCTAAATCAGGGAGACCGGGACCAGTTTTAATAGATATACCAAAAGATATAACAGCCCAAAGAACTATATATGAATATAAATCTCCTAAAGCTATAGAAAGGAGTACATCATATATAAATGATAAAACTTTAGGGGAAGTGGCAAAGCTTATTAATCAAAGTGAAAGACCATTTATATACGCTGGAGGTGGAGTTATTAGTTCAGAAGCTTCAGAGGAATTAAGGAAGTTTGCTAAAAAAATAAATGCACCAGTAGCTACTTCACTTATGGGACTTGGGGCTTATGATGAATATGATGAGTTATTTACAGGAATGATTGGAATGCATGGAACAAAAGCTTCTAATTTAATGATTACCAAAAGTGATTTAATAATATGTATTGGAGCAAGGTTTAGTGATAGGGTTATTGGAAGTAAAAATCATATAAGGAATGCAGAAATTATTCATATAGATGTAGATCCAGCAGAAATTAATAAAAATATAAAGGTTGAAAAGTATATAGTTGGTGATATTAAAGAGGTACTGACTAAGCTTTTACCACTTGTAGATATTTCAGAAAAAAAAGAGTGGATTAAAATGCTTAATATATTTAAAGAAGATAATGAAAAGAAATATTATGATAATGAGAATACACCAGAGAAACTTTTTGATTCATTAAATAATTTATTAGATGATGAAGCTATTGTTGTTACAGATGTAGGACAACATCAAATGTGGACAGCTTTAAACTATAAGTTCAAAAAGCCAAGAAAATTTATTACCTCTGGTGGCTTAGGAACTATGGGATTTGGACTTGGTGCTGCAATGGGGGCACAAATTGGTAATAAGGATAAAAAGGTTGTTTTAATTACAGGGGATGGGAGCTTCGCAATGAATTGCAATGAGATTCCTACTTTAGTTAAAAATAATTTGCCTATTACTATAATTTTAATAAATAATAATGCTTTAGGAATGGTTAGACAGTGGCAGACTTTATTTTATGAAAAGAGATATTCTGAAACAACTTTAGATAGAAAAACAGATTTTGTTAAGTTAGCTGAAAGCTTCGGGGCTAAAGGAGTTAGAGTTTTAGAAGATAGTGAAATGGAAGAGGTTTTAAAGGATGCCATAGAATATAATGGGCCAGTTATAATTGATTATGTTATAAACGAAGATAAAAAGGTATTTCCAATGGTAGCACCGGGGGAACCTATATCAAATATTATTTTAGAAGAAGATTTAAATTAATAAGGGGGAAAAATTAATGAATAAAAAAATAAAAATTTTTGATACCACCTTAAGAGATGGGGAGCAAACACCTGGAGTTAATTTAAATCTGAAAGAGAAATTAATAATAGCAAAAAAACTTGAAGAATTAGGGGTTGATGTAATAGAAGCTGGATTTCCTATGGCATCAGAAGGTGATTTTAATAGTGTAAGAGAAATTGCTAGAAAGGTTAAGAACTCTTATGTTGCAGCTTTATGTAGGGCAACTAAAAGTGATATAGATAGAGCTTATGAAGCTGTAAAAGATGCAGCAAAACCTAGACTTCATATATTTATAGCTACTTCTAAAATTCATATGAAGTATAAATTAAATATGCGTGAAGAGGAAGTTTTAAAAAAGGCTGAAGAGGCAGTAGCTTATGGAAAAACTTTTTGTGAGGATATAGAATTTTCTGCTGAAGATGCCTATAGAAGTGATAAGGAGTTTTTAGTTAAAGTATTTGAAAGAGTAATAAGGGCAGGAGCCACTGTTATAAATATTCCAGATACAGTGGGCTATGCATTACCAAATAATTATTATGATTTTATAAAATATATAGTAGAAAATACTAAGGGCATAGAAAATGTAGATGTTTCAGTACATTGTCATAATGATCTAGGGATGGCTGTAGCAAATTCTTTAAGTGGAATAATGGCAGGGGCAACTCAGGTGGAATGTGCTATTAATGGACTTGGTGAAAGAGCTGGAAATGCAGCCTTAGAAGAGATTGTAATGGTCATTGAAACAAGAAAAAAAGACTTAAAGATGAGTACTAATATAGATACTACTAAATTTACTAAAATATCTAATTTAGTTTCAGCTATAACAGGTGTAAGGGTTCAGCCTAATAAGGCTATTATTGGAGAAAATGCTTTTTCCCATGAGTCAGGAATTCATCAAGATGGTGTTTTAAAGGAAAAGAGTACTTATGAAATAATAACTCCTGAATCTGTAGGGAAAATAAATAATAAGAATATTGTTTTAGGTAAGCATTCAGGAAGACATGCATTTCAAAGTTATTTACAAGGTAATGGAATAGATTTATCTGGTGATGAGCTAGATGAAGCTTTTAAAAAGTTTAAAAGGTTAACTGATATGAAAAAAACTATAACTGAAAAAGATATAGATGCAATAGTGAATGATAATATAAGTTCGGTAGATGAATATTATAAGTTAATTTCTTATCAAGTATATAGTGGAAATAAGATGATTTGTACAAGTACTGTGGAAATAAAAAAAGGTGATGAAATAATAATGGAAAGTGCTGTAGGGGAAGGTTCAGTAGCATCAGCCTTTACAGCAGTTGAAAGAGCGATTGATAAAAAAATAAATCTTAAAGATTATTCTATAAGATCAGTAACAGATGGAGAAGATGCTTTAGGAGAGGTTACAGTTAAAATAGAAGAAGGAAATAAAATTTTTACTGGTAGTGCTTTATCTGGAGATATTATGGAAGCAAGTTTAAATGCATTAATTAAAGCTATTAATAAAGCAAAACTTAATTAGATAATAAATTAAAAATGAATTTAATAAAATGGCAAATGGTGTTGTGGTGTGGATTGGGAATTTAATAGTAAGCAAAAATATAATTTGTAGGGGGTTTTTGAGATGGTTAATATGTATTATGAAAAAGATACTAATTTAGATTTATTAAGGGGGAAAAAAGTTGCAGTTATTGGTTATGGAAGCCAAGGACATGCACATAGTTTAAATTTACATGAGAGTGGTATTGATGTAACTATTGGATTATATGAGGGCAGTAAGTCATGGAAAAAAGCTGAAGATGCTGGTTTGAGGGTTGAAACAGTAAGTGAGGCAGTTAAAAATAATGATATAGTTATGATTTTAATTCCAGATGAGAAACAAAGGGAGGTTTATAAAGAAGAAATAGCACCATATTTAACAGAAGGTAAAGCTTTAGCTTTTGCACATGGTTTTAATATTCACTACAATCAAATAGTACCACCTGCAAATGTAGATGTATTTATGGTTGCACCAAAAGGACCAGGTCACATGGTTAGAAGAACTTATACAGAGGGTTCAGGAGTTCCATGTTTAATTGCAATATATCAAGATTATACAGGTAAGGCAAAAGATTTAGCTTTAGCTTATACAAACGGTATTGGTGGAGCAAGAGCTGGAGTTTTAGAAACTACATTTAAAGATGAAACAGAAACAGATTTATTTGGAGAACAAGCTGTTTTATGTGGTGGTGTGACAGCATTAATTAAAGCGGGATTTGAAACTTTAGTTGAAGGAGGATATGCTCCAGAAAATGCTTATTTTGAATGTATGCATGAAATGAAATTAATTGTTGATTTAATGTATCAAGGTGGAATGAGTTTAATGAGATATTCTATAAGTGATACTGCTGAATATGGAGACTATATGATTGGAAATAGAATAGTTACTGAAGATACTAAAAAAGAAATGAAAAAAGTACTTTCAGAAATCCAAGATGGAACTTTTGCAAAGAATTGGCTTGTTGAAAATATGGTGGGAAGACCAAACTTCAATGCAATGAGAAGAATGGAAAGTACTCATGAAATAGAAAAAGTTGGAGTACAATTAAGAGAAATGATGACTTGGATAAATAAAGATATAAATAAATAATATTTTAGGGAAGTTTATAAATATATAAAGAAATAGTTTATTGGAAATGATTTCTAAATATTTCCAATAAACTATTGTAATTTGGAAAAGTGTAATATAAAATAGTTATATTAAGAATTTTAAAATTATCTTAACAATAAAATTTATTGTTTTTATAAATAATATTTTATATTACATTTTTTTAGTTAAATATATTAAAAATAAAAAAAAGATTATTCTTAGTTTAGGTAATTTTAACAAAGAATTTATATGAGTTGTATATTTGTAAATAAAAGAAGGCTAATAAAAAAAAATCATTAAAAAAATATAAAGAGTTTGAATTTTACCTTAATAAATAATATAATATTTATTAGCAATGAATTAAGAATTTTTAAATTGAAGTAAATTAATATTTAGTAGTTAATTTAAAGCTTAGGAGTGACAAGAAATGGCGATATTCTTTTTAACCATTACTATTCTGTTTCTTTTAATCATGCTTTCTATTACTTTATACCATTTTTTCATTGGAATTATTGGAGCAAGGGCAATTAAGAAAGATATAGGAAAAGAAAAAATAGAACATAAACCTAAGAATAGCTTTGCACTTATAGTTTCGGCGCATAATGAAGAAGTAGTAATAGGCAACTTGGTAGATAGCTTCAATCAAATAGATTATCCCAAAGCCCTTTATGATGTGTATGTGATTGCTGATAATTGTACAGATTCAACAGCAAAAGTTGCTAGAAGACATGGGGCAAATGTTTACGAGAGATTTAACAAAGATAAAAGAGGAAAAGGTTATGCTCTTGAGTGGATGTTTGATAAGCTGTTCAAAATGAAGAAAAAATATGATGCTATAGCAATATTTGATGCAGATAATTTAGTTCATAAGGACTTTTTAACAAAAATAAACAATAAAATGTGTGAAGGCTATGAAGTTGTTCAATGTTTTATTGATACTAAAAATGCAAAGGATTCATGGGTAACAGAATCATGTGAAGCATCTCTTGCTAGTACTGCTAGAAGATTACAGTATGGACGAGATAGATTAGGATTATCAGCTCAATTAGGAGGAACTGGATTTGCTTTAAGTACGGAAATTTTAAAGAAGTTAGGTTGGGGAGCAACTTGCTTGACAGAAGATTTAGAATTTTCTTGTAAATTAGTTCTTAACAATAAAAAAATAGGTGTTGCAGATGACGCTTTAATATACGATGAGAAACCTTTAGAATTTAATGATTCTTGGAAGCAAAGAAAAAGATGGATGCAAGGTTTTGCTGATGTAGCAAGCAGATATGCTATTCCATTATTTAAAAAAGCTATAAAAGAAAGAAGTATGGTTGCTTTTGACTGTGCAATGTATGTAATACAACCATTCATAACAGCTATATTTGGTTTATCATTACCTTTTGTTATATTTATATTTATGATTATAAATTCATCAAGAGAATTCATCAATAACTACATATTCTTTGATGGATTGTGGGCATTTATATGTATTGCAGAAGTTGGTTTTGTTGGCTTCATGTTAATAAAAGATAAGACAAACATCAAACGTGGAACAGGAGCCTTAGTATTATTTTTAATAATAGCATTTTTACAGCCATTTTTCGTTGTAAATTTATCTATATTAGGTCAAACAGCATTATTAACAATGTTTAATTTAATATATGGAGCAATTTATTTTGGATTAGCTGTACAAATATTAGGTACTGAAACAAAATCAGAGGTAATAAGAGCTTTAGGATCTATGGTATATGTTGTAAGTTGGATACCTATAACTATAATAGGAATAGCTAATAAGGATAATAAAGAGTGGTCACATACAAAACATGTTAGACAACTTGGAATATATGAAATGTAAAGACACCAATAATGGTGTCTTTAATTTTTTCTAGAAAACTAGTTGTTATCAGCTATTTGACAACTAAGATTAAAAAAATTATACTAAAATTTAGTGATAATAAGGTGGTGTATATATGTTTGGAATCATTGAGTATTCAGAGATATACGGAAATGAAGAGGAGTATATTTTTGTTGACGTCAGAAGTGAAAGTGAATTTTTGGAGGATGCAATAGAAGGTTCAGTTAATATACCCATTCTTCAAGATAAAGAAAGGGAAATAGTTGGAACTACTTATGTTAGAGAAAGCGTTGAAAAGGCTAAAATGCAAGGTATTGAATTTGTTTCAGCTAGACTTCCATTAATTTTTAAAGAATTTCAAAAGTTAATAAAGGCAAATGAAAATAAGAAAATTGTTATATATTGTGCTAGAGGTGGCATGAGAAGTGGAAGTATACATTCTCTTTTAAATAGTATAGGAATACATGTTTTAAAATTGAAGGGTGGATATAAAAGTTATAGAGCTTTTATGGTTCAAAAACTGGAAGAATATTGCAATAAAGTGAAATTTATAGTACTATATGGTAATACTGGAATAGGAAAAACAGAAATATTATATAGATTAAAAGAAAAAGGTTATAACATACTAGATATTGAAAAGGCTGCAAATCACAGAGGTTCAATACTTGGTGGTGTTGGTTTAGGAGATTGTCATTCTCAGAAAAAATTTGAGACTATGGTTTATAATCAGCTAAGAACTAGGAAAAATAACATAGTGTTCACAGAAGGTGAAAGTAGAAGACTCTATAAAATATTAATAACACAATGTTTATGGGATTCATTACATAGAGGTAAAAAGATTTATCTTACAGCTGATTTAGAAACAAGAGCTGAAAGATTAGTTAAAGAATATACTGCTTTTGATACAGCAAAGGATGAGATAAATCAAGCAATAAATGTGTTAGGAAAACATATTAGCGAAGAAAAAGCTAATTATTACATGGAATTAGTGAAAAAGGGAGACTATAAGAAAGTAGCCATGGAACTTATGGAAAAGTATTATGACCCTATGTATGTTTTTGGAACTAAGAAAAATGAATTTTTAGATAACTTTCATATAGAGTCCATAGAGGATGCTGTGAATAGACTTATAGAAATATATAATGATTTAAAATAGAGTTTTGAACTTTATGGAGGGAGGTGACTGTTGCAGTAATAATATAAAATGTGAAAAATTTTATATAATTCTGGCAACGGAATTTAATGTCTAATGAAATAAACAAGAATTATGATGTGAATTCTCTTACGTCTTTAGAAAAGTTAGAACCGGTAAGAGTAAGACCAGGTATGTATATAGGTTCAACAGGAACTAAAGGGTTGCATCATTGTATATGGGAAATTTTAGATAATGCTATAGATGAAATATCTAATGGTTATGGTACATATGCAGAGGTTATTTTAAATAAAGATAAAAGTGTAACTATAGTTGATGATGGTAGAGGAATACCAACAGGAATGCATCCAACAAAGAATAAATCAGGTGTAGAGATGGTATTTACTGAATTACATACTGGAGGAAAATTTAATAATAGTAACTACAAAACTTCTGGAGGACTTCATGGAGTAGGTGCTGCTGTAGTTAATGCCTTATCAAAGTGGTTAGAAGTTGAAGTAAAAAGAGATGGGAAATTACATAGACAAAGATTTGAATATGCTTATGATAAAGAATTAGATAAGGTAATGCCAGGAACTGCAATTACACCTTTAGAAGTTGTAGGAAAGGTTAACAAAAATGAAACTGGAACAAGAGTTACTTTTTTACCAGATAAAGAAGTATTCTCAACAAGTGATTTTAAGTTTGATGTAATAGATGAAAGACTTCAAGAATTAGCTTTTCAAAATAAGGGCATGAGGCTTAAATTAATTGATAATAGAAAAGAAGAATCTGTAGAAAAGGAATATTATTCAGAAAGAGGATTACTTGATTTTATAGCATATTTAAATGAAAGTAAAACACCTCTTCATCAAGATCCTGTTTCTTTCGAAGGAGAAAGAACTGTAAATAATATTCAAATGTATGGAGAGGTTTGTCTTCAATTTACAGATTCAACTACTGAAAATATAGCAAGTTATGTTAATAATATACCTACTACTGAAGCAGGTACTCATGAAACAGGTTTTAAAACTGGAATGACTAGAGCTTTCAAAGAAGGAGCTAAAAAGCTTAATCTTATTAAAGAAAAAGATAAGGAATTTGAAGGTGACGATATAAGAGAAGGCATGACTGCTATTGTAAGAATCAAAATAACCAACCCTGTTTTTGAAGGACAAACAAAAACAAAGCTTGGAAATAATGAAGCTTACACTATGATGAATGACTTAGCTTATACTAAATTTTCAGAGTGGATAGAAGATAATAAGGTAGTAGCAACTATGATTATAAATAATGCTATAGATGCTGCTGCAAGAAGAGAGAAAATAAAAAAAATAAATGAAGCAGAGAAAAAGAAAATAGGAAAAGGAACTGCTCCTTTAGCTGGGAAAGTTGCAGTTTGTACTTTAAAAGACAATACTGTAAATGAATTTATCGTAGTTGAGGGAGACTCAGCTGGTGGTTCTGCTAAACAAGCTAGGGATAGAAGATTCCAAACAATAATGCCTTCAAAGGGTAAAATAATGAATACTGAAAAGCAAAAGTTAGAAAATGTTTTAGCTTCAGAGGAGCTTAAAATATTTAATACAGCAGTAGGTACAGGAACTTTAGATAACTATAAGGAAGCGGACTTAAAGTATGACAAAATAATAATAATGAGTGATGCTGATGTAGATGGATATCACATTAGAACTTTGTGGATGACTTACATCTATAGATATATGAGACCTTTAATAGCTAATGGTCATTTATATTTAGCGCAACCTCCTTTATATAAAGTTTATAAAACAGGAAAAAATGAAAAAACAATTTATGCATATAGTGATGAGGAACTAGAAAAGGCTAAAAAGAAAGTTGGAAAAGGAGCATTAATTCAAAGATTTAAAGGTCTTGGGGAAATGAATCCAGATCAACTTTGGGAAACAACTTTAAATCCAGAAACTAGAACTTTAGTACAAGTTACCATAGAAGATGCTGCAAAGGCTGAGAAGATGGTTTCGTTACTTATGGGTGATGTTGTTGAGCCTAGAAAAAAATATATGTATAAATATGGTGAATTCTAAAGGAGGGGATTAAATGGCAAAGAAGAAGGTTGAAATACCTAAGGATAATAATATTATTAGAATGCCACTTGAAGAAGTTATGCCTGATAACTATCTTCCTTATGCAGTTGAAGTCGCAAAAGATAGAGCACTTCCAGATGTAAGAGATGGTTTAAAGCCTGTTCATAGAAGAATTCTTTACGGAGCTTATATGTTAAAGGCTTTTCCAGACAAACCTTATTATAAGTCAGCTAGAATAGTTGGGGATATACTTGGTAAGTATCATCCGCATGGAGATAGTTCAGTTTATGATGCTATGGTAATTTTAGCTCAAAACTTTAGTACAAGAGCTCCATTAATTGATGGGCACGGAAACTGGGGATCAATTGATGGAGATGGAGCAGCTGCTATGAGATATACTGAAGCTAGACTTTCAAGTATATCTATGGAGATGCTTAGAGATATAGATAAAAATGTTGTGGATATGGTTCCAAACTATTCTGATTCAGAAATGGAACCTAAGGTATTACCAGCTAGATATCCAAACCTTTTAGTTAATGGTACTTTTGGTATTGCTGTAGGATTAGCTACTAATATACCACCACATAACTTAAGAGAAGTTATTGATGGAACCTTAGCTTATATAGATAATAAGGAAATTACAACTGAAGAATTAATGAATTATGTTAAAGGACCAGACCTTCCTACAGGTGGTGTTTTAATAGGTAAAAAATCCTTAAGAAGTGCTTATGAAACAGGAGAAGGAAAGGTTACTTTAAGAGCTAAAGCTTCCATAGAAAAACTTGAAAATGGGAGATTAGGAATAGTTATAACAGAGTTCCCTTATAGAAAAAATAAGGCTAAAATTCTTCAAGGAATTTCTGAAATGACAGCTGATAAGAAGCATTCAAAAGCTTTAGAACCAATAAGTGATATTAGAGATGAATCTGATAGAACAGGTATAAGAGCAGTTATTGAGTTTAAGAAAAATGTTGATGAAGATGTAGCAGATAAAGTTTTGAAATATTTATTTAAGAAAACAGACCTTCAAGGAAATATAAGTTTTAATATGGTTGCCTTAGCAGATGGAAAACCAGAAACGATGGGATTAAAAACAATTATAACTCATTATGTTAACCATCAAAAAGAGGTTATAACAAGAAGAACTCAAAGAGAACTTGAGATAGCTGAAAAAAGATTCCACATTGTAGAAGGATTTATTAAAGCTATTGATATCTTAGATGAAATTATTAAAACTATTAGGGAATCAAAGTCTAAAAAAGATGCTCATGGAAATTTAGTATCTAATTATGGATTTACTGACCCACAAGCCGAAGCTATTTTAGAATTAATGCTTTATAGACTTACAGGTCTTGAAATAAATGTATTTAAAAAGGAATATAAGGAACTCGAAAAGAAAATAAAAGAGTTAAGAAAAATATTATCTGATGAGAAAGTTTTATTAGAAGTTATTAAAAAAGAGCTTAAAGAAGTTTCAGATACCTATGGTGATGAAAGAAGAACTATGATGGTTGAAGATGAAAGTGAAGCTAAAATAGATTTAGATGAACTTATAGTAGTAGAAGATGTTATGGTAACAGTGTCTAATGAAGGATTCATTAAGAGATTACCATTAAAGACTTATAATCGTTCAAATGCTGATGAAAAAGATATAGACTACAGAGAAGGTGATTATCTTAAACATCTAGTTAAGTCTAATACTAAGGAATTATTATTATTATTTACTAATAAGGGTAATATGTATAAATATAAGACCTATGATATTCCAGAAGGAAAATGGAAGGATAAAGGAGAAAAGCTAGAAGAGTTAATAAAAGCACTTGATTTAAATGAAGAAGCAATAATTGATGTTAAATCTGTAGATAGTTTTACTCCATCAAAGAGTTTTAAATTTATTACAGCTAATGGATTAATAAAGAAAACAACTTTAGATAAGTTTGTAACTAATTATACTAAATTAATGTCATTAAAACTTAAGGGTGATGATGAATTAGTTAAAGTGTTCTATGAAGATAGTAATAAAGAAAAAGGATTCTTTAAAGTTAAAACAAGAAATAATTTAGAATTTACTGTACAAGAACCTGAATTAGAACTTGTAGATAGAAATATATTAGGAACAGATTTATGCTTATTAAGTAAAGAAAATAAAATAGAGGATATTGAAGAAGTAGAAAGTTATGAATTTACTGAGTTTATTTTAGGTGTAAACAAAAAAGGTCATATAAAGATATATGATGGTCCATCTCAAGATAGTTATGAAAAGGT
The DNA here is from genome assembly GCF_001403635.1 of Clostridium massiliamazoniense. GTDB lineage: Bacteria > Bacillota > Clostridia > Clostridiales > Clostridiaceae > Sarcina > Sarcina massiliamazoniense. The sequence goes on along the minus strand of NZ_LN879468.1, from coordinate 1,251,756 downwards.
GAGTACAAATTCACTTGAACATATTCTTTTATTTACTAATAAAGGTAATGTTTATAAGTTCCAAAGTAATATGGTTCAAAATAAAAAGCAATTAAAGCTTCAAGATATTGTTGATAACTATAGTGATGAGGAAGTTGTAGTTAGAGTAGTTTCTTTAAGCGATGATTCATATAATAGAGAAAAAGTTTATGTTTATACTTATACTAAGAATGGATTGATTAGAAAGTCTGTTCTTAAGGAATTTGAAGGGAAGTTCAATAATTTAATAGCATATAAGTTTAAAGGCAATGGAGATGAAGTTGTTGCTGTAGATTTAAGTGAAGGTGATAATTCACAAATTATAATAGTAAGTAAAAATGCCATGACTATTAAGTTCCAATCAGAGAGCATTAATCCTATGGGAAGAATCTCTTCAGGTGTAACAGCTATAAGCTTGAAGGATGAAGATGAAGTTATTTTTGGAAAATGTATAACTATTGAAAATATAGTTAATAGAGATGGAGAAATAGAAGAGTATTCTAACTATAAAAAACTAATATTAACTTCTAGAAATAAAGAGAAAAAAGAAGTTGATGTAAAAGAAATAAAATTACAAAATAGAGCTGGAAGAGGAAATTCTATGATGATGGTTCTTATGGATGATTTCATAAAAACAGTAACTATTAAATAATTTTTATTAGTTTTTTATTATGATTTCAGAGGAATGATTTAGTTCATTCTTCTGATTTTTTTTTGTAGTTTTGATATAATTAGTTCAACAAGATTTTAATTAAGGAGTGATTTTTATGAAGAAAGTTTTATTAATGTTAGCTGATGGATGTGAGACTTTAGAAGCATTATCAGTTAAAGATGTATGTGCTAGAGCAGGGATTCACTGTACTTTATGTGGTGTCACAGGAAAAAGTATAACTACAGCTCATGGAATAAAAGTTGAAGCAGATATTGAAATTAATAATGTTGATTTTAGTGATTATGACGCTTTAATAATACCAGGAGGATTACCAGGAGCTTACAACTTAAGAGATAATAATATTGTTATTACTAATGTTAAGAAATTTTATGAGGAAGATAAGTTAATAGGAGCTATTTGTGCAGGACCTATAGTTTTTCACAAGGCAGGAATATTAAAAGGAAAAATAGCAACATCTAATCCAGGATTTAAAGATAAAATAGGAGAAGTTAACTATAAAGAAGACCCTGTTGTGGTTGATGGAAATATTATAACAAGTAGGGGGCCAGCCACTGCTATAGAATTTGCGTTAACTATAATAAGAGAGTTAGGATATGAAAAGGAATATGAAGAACTTAAAGAAGCAATGCTAGTTAATTATTATATAGATAAATGTAAAAAATAAAAAAATTATTATGTATATTTGTAATTAAAATGGCAAAAATAATCTTAAAAGAAAAAATAATTATCATAATTAATGTAATCTAAAGAAATATATTCTATAATTTTTCTAAAGAAATTTTGTTTAATTATAAAAATAAGGCTGAGAAATAGATTATTTATAAGAATTGAAATTAAAATTATAAATATTTCACTTCTTTATGGTAATACTGCTTTATTTAGGACATATTGACAAGGAAAAGTGAGTAAAATAGACATATTTTGATTAATATAGCATTAAGTTTATTTAATTAAACAATATAAGAAAATACAAGGATTAAATTTATTGTATAAAAAGATGTATAATAATTGTATTAATAAAGTATTAAAAATACATTACTAAATTATGATAAAGTAAATGAAGAGGTGTACTAATGGCAATAGATAAAATCTTAGTAAAGAAATTTGCTAAAAATGTAAGCGATCAACCATTCACATTAAAATTTGGAGATGGTGAAGAATTAGTTATAGGAGAAGGGGAACCAAAATTTTCAATTATAATAAATAAGTTTCCTTCAGCTAAAGATTTGTTAGATGATGCAAGTTTAGCATTAGGAGAAGCTTTCATGAATAAAGACATCGATTTTGAAGGTGATTATCAAGAAATCGTTGAAAGTATGATGAGAAGAAAAGGAAGCTTCCTAGGTGAAAATAAATTAATGAAAGCTTTAGGAAAATTCAAAGGTAAGAATAAAAAAGAAAATAAAGAAGGCATAGCAAAACACTATGACATAGGAAATGATTTTTACTCACTATGGTTAGATCCTACAATGAGTTATTCATGTGCATACTTCAAGAATGAAAATGATTCACTTTATGATGCTCAAATGAATAAAATATACCACACATTAACAAAATTAAACCTTAAAGAAGGTGAAACCCTATTAGATATCGGATGTGGTTGGGGTTACTTAGTAATCGAAGCTGCTAAAAAATATGGAGTTAAAGCTGTAGGTATTACTTTAAGTGAAGAGCAATTCAAAAAAGGTAACGAAAGAATTAAAGAAGCTGGTTTAGAAGGCCAAGTTGAAATAAAATTAATGGACTACATGGATTTAGAAAAGAGTGGTTTACAATTTGATAAAATAGTAAGTATAGGAATGGCTGAACACGTAGGAAGTGCAAATTTACCAGTATACTTCAATAACATAGATGCTGTGTTAAAACCAGGTGGATTATTCTTACTACACAATATAACAAACATTAAAGAGTTAGTAGGAAATAAGTGGATAACAACTTATATATTCCCAGGCGGATATGTTCCAACACTTAGAGAAGAAATATACTTAGCTGGAGAACATGGATTCTCAACAGTAGATGTTGAAAGTTTAAGACGTCACTACATGAAAACTTTAATGCACTGGGCAGCAAACTTTGAAGAGCATTTAGATGAAGAGAAAAAGATGTTTGATGAAAGATTCTTAAGAATGTGGAAGCTTTACTTAACATCATGTGCTGCTGCTTTCCATTATAGTGGATTAGATATACACCAAATATTATTCTCAAAAGGAGTAAACAACGATATTCCTTGGACTAGAGAATACATGACAGATCACTAAGATTAATAAAACTAGTTTTACAATTTATTATTGTAAAACTAGTTTTTTACTTTAAAAAAATAATTTTAAATAAAGTAAAAGAATGATAGTATAACAAAGTAGGACTTTAAAAATAAGGAGGGTTATTAGTTGATAAGAGAAGTTTTTGAAAATGGAGTTACATTTTTATATGAATATAGAAATATAAGTCACAGTTCTTTTTGCATAGGTTTAGAGGCTGGAGCTAATGCAGAAGATGAAAAAAATATAGGGGTAGCACATGCCTTAGAACACTTTTTATTTAAAGGGACAGAAAATTATGGTGAAGAAGAAATAAATAAAAAGTTGGATGGATTATTTGGATTTTCAAATGCTATGACTAATTTTCCTTATGTAATTTACTATGGAACAACATTTAATGATGATTTTGAAGATGCTTTTAATTTATATAGTGATATTATATTAAAACCAAGCTTTACAGAAGAAGGATTTAAAGAGGAAATATCAGTTATAAAACAGGAACTTTCTGATTGGAAAGGGGACTTAGAGCAATTTTGTGAAGATAAGTTGTTATATAATTCACTTTTTGGTGAAAGAATAGGAAAAAGGATTATAGGGACAGAAGATGATATTGAAGAAATTACCTTAGAGAAAATGAAGGAATTTCATAATGATTTTTATGTTAGTGAGAATTTAGTTGTTTCAGTTGTTACTTCCTTAGATTATGATTATGTAAAACAATTAGTTTTAGAGAATTTTGGAGTGCTTTCTAAAAAGGCTATTAAGCTAAAAGAAGAAAGAAAGAGAGTTTTTAAATCTGGTTATTATGAGGATAATAGAGGACTATATAAAGGAGCTAAAATACAAATAATTTTTGATATAAGTGAATTAACTTTAGAAGAGGTTAAAGGATTAAGAATCTTAAATATGTATTTAGGAGAAGGTGTAAGTTCATTATTTTATGATGAAATAAGAACAAAGAGAGGCTTAGCTTACGAAGTAGCAAGTGAAGTTAAATGGGAGAAAGGAATAAGATTGTTTAGCATAGCTATGAGTACAACTAAGGATTCGGTAAATGAAGCTATTTCAGCAGTTGAAAACATACTAGAAAATATTAAGGAACTTAAGCTATCTAAAGAAGAAATAAAGAATTTAGTAAAAAGATATAAGATGAAAAGTTCTTTAGAAATAGAGAGAAGTATAGTATTAGCAAACAGAATGGCAATAAATGAAATCTTAAATGGTAATGGAGAAATACCTATTGAAGATGCTGAAAAAGATTTTAAGCTAAGTAGTAAAAAAGTAAATGAGATTATTAAAAAGGTATTTAAAAATAAGGCTATTGAAGTTTTAAAGTAGGAATATGGAGGAATAATGAATAAAGAAAATTGGTTTTTAAGAAGAGAAGGAACGGACAAGGAAGCAGTAGAAGAGCTTAGTAGAGGTCTTTCTGTAGATCCATTCATAAGTAAACTGTTATTAAATAGGGGCATAAATAATGTAGAAGAGGGAAGACAGTTTCTTTTTGGTGATGTTAATGATTTATTAGATCCCTATGAAATGAAGGATATGAGAAAAGCAGTAGAAAAAATGAAGGAAGCCATTATTTCTGAAAGGAACATAATGATTTATGGAGATTATGATTGTGATGGTGTCATAAGTACAGTGATTTTAAATAAAGGATTAAAGAGAGTAGGAGCAAAGGTTAGATATCACATACCACATAGGGAAGCTGAAGGTTATGGAATGAATTCTAAAAGAGTTGAAATATTAAAGTCAGAGGGTACTGAACTTATAATAACTTGTGATAATGGTATTGCAGCTTTTGAAGAAATAGATTTAGCTAATGAATTAGGGATGGAAGTTATATTAACTGATCATCATGATATTCAATTAGTTGATGATGAAAATGGAAATAAAATACCTAAGGTTCCAAATGCCTATGCTGTTATAAATCCAAAACAAGAAGATTGTAATTATAGTTTTAAGTCACTTTGTGGAGCTGGTATAGCATTAAAGTTTATAATTGCTTTATATAAAGAATTTGGAGTGAGCTATGAGGAAGCAGTGAAATTAATGGAGTTTTGTGCTATTGCTACAGTTTGTGATGTAGTTGATTTAAAAGAAGAAAATAGGATTATTGTTAAAAAGGGCTTAGAATTACTAAACAATAGTAGGAACTTTGGAATAAATGCTTTAAAAAAACAGTGTAATATAACTGATGATGTGTCAGCTTATCATTTAGGTTTTGTAATAGGACCTTGTATAAATGCTACAGGAAGATTGGAGACAGCAAATCTATCTGTAGAATTATTAATGGCTAATGATGCAATTGAAGCTGAGAGATTGGCTAAAGAGCTTTATGAATTAAATGAAAGAAGAAAAGAACTTACCCAAGAAAATGTTGAGGAAGTTTTAGAGCAGGTAAGAAAAGAAGGTTTATATAATGATAAGGTAATTGTTGTTTATAATCCGAATATACATGAAAGTATAGCAGGGATAGTTGCAGGGAGAATTAAAGAATATTACAATTTACCAACTATAGTATTGACTAAGGGAAAGGATATGCCAAAGGGATCAGCAAGATCTATAGAAGGTTATGATATGTTTAAAGAACTTAGTAAGTGTAAGAATATATTAAGTAAATTTGGAGGACATCCAATGGCAGCTGGATTATCTTTAGAGGAAGATAATATAGTGAAATTAAGGGAGCTCTTAAATGAATTTTGTGAGTTAAAGGAAGAGGATTTTGTTCCTAAGGTAAGAATAGATGTGGCACAGCCAGTTAATACTTTAAGCGAAGGCTTAATAAATAATATATCTATTTTAGAGCCTTTTGGAAAAGGAAATGCTACACCACTTTTAGCTGTTAAGTCTTTAAATGTATGCAATATTTATGAGATGGGGAAAGAAAGAAATCATTTAAAACTTATATGTAAAATTCCTAATAGTTTTAAAAAGATAAATGCTATAGGATTTAATATGATGGAGAAATTTAGAGAAGAATATATAGAAATTTTTGGAGAACATAGTTTAGAAAATGCCTTAGCAACGGGATATTGTAATTTTAATATAGATTTAATATATAAACCAAGTATAAATGAATTTAGAGGAGAAAAAAACATACAACTAGAAATCAAACATTTTAGATTTAAAGAAAATAAGGAATGTTAAAAACATTCCTTATCTTAAGCTACTTAATTATTAAAAATTATTTATTGTAGTTTTTTGTTGATTGATTGTTGTAGTTATGAGGGTTTACGCTGTTTTCCATAGTGTTTCCAGCATGTTTTTGTTCATATGATTCTACCATTCTTTTAACCATTTCTCCACCAACGCTTCCGCATTCTTTTGAAGATAGGTTTCCGTTGTAATCAGAGAATTGTACTCCCATTTCGTTAGCAACTTCATTTTTGAATTTTGCTAAAGATTCTTTTGCTTCTGGAACTAATTTTTGTGCCATTTTAAAATCCTCCTTTAATTTAAGTTTACACTAGTATATTGTCACTAAAGAGGAATAAATATTATATGGAATGAAAGGGATTAAAGGAAAAATATACTTTTCAAGTTTTGGTTTGGGAATTTTAATAAAATTTAAGTGAAGTTAAAAGTCTATGTGGATTAAGTCTCAGTTTATGATAAAATAAGAAATTAGAGAAAAAAATTTATTTGATCATTAGTATCTGTCAAACTTCAATATTATATAAGATAATAAGATAAATAGATACAGATCAGTAAAAAAATAGAATTACCTAGTTAAGATATAAAAAATATTTAGGAGTTGAGTTGATTTTGAGTAAGTATAAGATAATTATGACTGGTGGAGGATCTGCAGGACATGTTACTCCAAATTTAGCCTTAGTGCCAAAGCTAGAAAGTTTAGGCTTTGAAATAAAATATATAGGAAGTAAAAAAGGAATAGAAAATGATATCATAAAAAAGGCTAATATTCCTTTTTATAGTATAAGCTCAGGAAAACTTAGACGTTATTTTGATTTTAAAAACTTTTCAGATCCTTTTAAGGTTATTAAAGGAGTTGGAGATGCTTTTAGAATTTTATCAAAGGAAAAGCCAGATATAGTATTTTCTAAAGGAGGATTTGTAACTGTACCTGTTGTAATAGCTGCATCTATGAAAAAGATACCTGTTGTTGCACATGAATCTGATTTTACACCAGGATTAGCTAATAAAATAGCAGGAAGATTCTGTGATAAACTTTGCGTTACATTTCCAGAAAGTTTGAAATATATAGAAGGAAATAAGGGGATTTTAACAGGAACTCCCATAAGAGAAGAGTTATTTAATGGAAGAGCAGAAATAGGTAAAAGGTTCTGCAATTTTAAATATGATAAGGAAACTATACTTATAATCGGTGGAAGTCTAGGGGCTAAGGTTATAAATGATACTGTCAGAATGGATATAGAAAGACTACTTAAGGAATATAATATTATTCATCTATGTGGAAAAAATAATTTAGATGATAAGTTAAAAAATAAAGAAGGATATATTCAACTAGAATACGTATCAGAGGAATTACCAGATTTAATGGCTTATGCTGATTTAGTTATATCAAGAGCAGGAGCAAATGCAATATTTGAATTATTAGCATTAAAAAAACCACATATTTTAATTCCCTTATCAGCAAAAGCTTCAAGAGGAGACCAGGTTTTAAATGCTAAGTCATTTAAGAAATCAGGTTATTCAGTTGTTATAGAAGAAGAAGAATTAACAACTGATAAATTATATGAAGAGCTTAAAGAATTGGATTTAAATAAAAGATTATATATTGATAATATGAAGAAGAGTAATTTAGGCAACGGAATAGAAAATATAATAAAGGTTATTTTAGATAATATGTAGAAATATTCTGTAAATTTTATAATCGAGAAAGCATATGTAAATAAAGAAAAAAACATAGATTTTATGAAAAATACTAGGTTTTTAGAGGAATATCAAGAAATTTAAAACTTGATTATATTGGATAATAAGTTATATATTAAACTAGGAATGAATTTTAAATAAATTGTTACTATAAACAATATATTTATTTACATTCTAAGAAATAACTAAGCTATTAAATACTTATATTAAGTATATTAATAATAAAGTGTTGTTTAAAATTTTTTAGAAAGAGGGGTCACTAAAATGGCAAATAGAAAAATGAAAACTATGGATGGTAACACAGCTGCTGCTCACATTTCTTATGCATTCACTGATGTTGCTGCTATATTCCCAATTACACCTTCATCACCAATGGCTGAGTACGTTGATGAATGGAGTGCAAAAGGTAGATTAAATGTATTTGGTCAACCAGTAAAGGTTGTTGAAATGCAATCAGAAGGTGGAGCTGCTGGTGCAGTACACGGATCATTACAAGCAGGAGCTTTAACTACAACTTATACAGCTTCTCAAGGGTTACTATTAATGTTACCAAACATGTACAAAATAGCAGGGGAATTACTTCCATGTGTATTCCATGTTTCAGCTAGAGCTTTAGCTACTTCAGCTTTAAGTATATTTGGAGATCACCAAGATGTTATGGCTGCAAGACAAACTGGATTCGCAATGCTTGCAGAAGGATCAGTACAAGAAGTAATGGACTTATCTGCTGTTGCTCATTTAACATCAATTAAGTCAAGAGTACCATTTGTTAACTTCTTTGATGGATTCAGAACTTCTCATGAAATTCAAAAAATAGAAGTTTTAGAATATGATGAGTTAAAAGGATTATTAGATATGGATGCTGTTAAAGCTTTCAGAGATAGAGCTTTAAATCCAAATAACCCTGTAACTAGAGGTACAGCACAAAATCCAGATATCTACTTCCAAGAAAGAGAATCTGTAAACAAATTCTATAACGCTGTTCCTGAAATAGTTGAAGGATACATGAAAGAAATAACAAAGTTAACTGGTAGAGAATACAACTGTTTCGATTACTATGGTGCTAAAGATGCAGATAGAGTAATCGTAGCTATGGGATCAGTAACTGAAGCAATCGAAGAAACTATCGATTACTTAATGAGTAAAGGTGAAAAAGTTGGTTTAGTTAAAGTAAGATTATTCAGACCTTTCTCAAATGAAAGATTAAGAAAAGCTATACCAAGCACAGTTAAAAAAATAGCTGTTTTAGATAGAACTAAAGAACCAGGTTCAAACGGAGAACCATTATACTTAGACGTTAAGAGTGCATTCTACGGAGTAGAAAATGCTCCAGTAATAGTTGGTGGAAGATATGGATTAGGTTCAAAAGACACACTTCCAGAACACTTAGTTGCTGTATATGCAAACTTAGCTAAAGAAGAACCAAAAGATGGATTCACTATAGCAATAGTTGATGACATGACAAACACTTCATTAGAAGTTCCAGCAGAAGTTAAGAACTTAAATGTTACTCCAGCAGGAACAAAAGCATGTAAATTCTGGGGTATGGGATCAGATGGAACAGTTGGTGCTAATAAGAGTGCTATCAAAATCATCGGTGATCACACTGACATGTATGCTCAAGGTTACTTCTCATATGACTCAAGAAAATCAGGTGGTATAACAGTATCACACTTAAGATTTGGTAAAGAACCAATAAAATCAACTTATTTAATAAATAATGCTGATTTCGTTGCTTGTCATAACCAATCATACGTTAAAAAATACAACGTATTAGAAGGATTAAAGAAAGATGGAGTATTCTTATTAAACACAGTTAGAACTCCAGAAGAAGTTGTTAAAAACTTACCAGCAAGCTATAAGAGATATTTAGCTGAAAATAACATCAAATTCTATACTTTAAATGCTGTTAAAATAGCACAAGAAATAGGATTAGGTGGAAGAATCAACATGATAATGCAAGCTGCTTTCTTCAAATTAGCTAACATTATCCCAGTAGAAGATGCTGTTAAATACCTTAAAGATGCTGTTGTAACTTCATACGGTAAAAAAGGTGAAAAAGTTGTTAACATGAACCATGCTGCAATAGATAAAGGAATAGAAGCTTTAGTTGAAATTCCAGTTCCAGCAGATTGGAAAAATGCTGTTGATGAAGAAGCTCCAGCAGAATTAAAAGGAAAAACTGAATTCATTAAGAATATAGTTGATCCAATAAACAGATTAGAAGGAGATTCTCTTCCAGTTTCAGCATTCAATGGAATGGAAGATGGTACTTTCGAAGCTGGTACAGCTGCATTCGAAAAGAGAGGTGCTGCTATCAACGTACCAGAATGGATTTCAGAAAACTGTATCCAATGTAACCAATGTGCTTATGTATGTCCACATGCTACAATAAGACCATTCTTATTAAGTGATGAAGAAAAAGGAAATGCACCAGAAGGAACTAAGACTATAGTAGCTAAAGGATTAAAAACTGAAGAGCCAATGAACTTCACAATAAGCATAAGTCCATTAGACTGTACTGGTTGTGGAAACTGTGCTCAAGTTTGTCCAGCTAAGGATAAAGCTTTAGTTATGAAGCCATTTGCTTCTCAACAAGATCAAGTTGAACCATGGGATTACTGTGTAAATGAAGTTTCAGTTAAGAAAAACCCTATGAACAACAAAACTGTTAAAGGTAGCCAATTCGAAAAACCATTATTAGAGTTCTCAGGAGCTTGTGCTGGTTGTGGAGAAACTGCTTACCCAAGATTAGTAACTCAATTATTTGGAGATAGAATGATGATAGCTAACGCTACTGGATGTTCATCAATCTGGGGTGGATCAGCTCCTTCAACTCCATATACTAAGAATGCTAAAGGTCAAGGACCAGCTTGGGCTAACTCATTATTCGAAGATAATGCTGAGTTTGGTTTAGGTATGCACTTAGGTGTTAAAGCTGTAAGAGAAAGCTTAGCTTCAGTAGCTGAAAAAGCTATAGAAGCTGGTGTAAGCGCTGAATCAAAAGCTGCTTTAGAAAATTGGATTGAAAATATAAATAATGGTGAAGGTACTAGAGATAGAGCTGACGCTGTAATAGCTGCATTATCAAAAGAATCAGGAAATGAATTCGTAGCTGAAATCTTAGAAAAGAAAGATTACTTAGCTAAGAGATCACAATGGATCTTCGGTGGAGACGGATGGGCTTACGACATCGGATACGGCGGAGTTGACCATGTTCTAGCTTCAGGAGAAGATATAAATATATTCGTATTTGATACAGAAATATACTCAAATACTGGAGGACAAAGTTCAAAATCTACACCTACAGCTGCAATAGCTAAATTTGCTGCTTCAGGTAAGAGAACTAAGAAAAAAGATTTAGGTATGATGGCTATGAGCTATGGATACGTATATGTTGCTCAAGTTTCACTTGGAGCTGATAAGAACCAAGTTCTTAAAGCTATAACTGAAGCAGAAGCATATCCAGGTCCATCATTAATAATCGGATACGCTCCATGTATCAGCCACGGTATCAAAGCTGGTATGATGAACTCATTAGAAGAATCTAAGAACGCTGTAGAATGTGGATACTGGGCATTATACAGATTCAACCCTGCTCTTAAAGAAGCTGGAAAGAATCCATTTAGCTTAGATTCAAAAGAGCCAACTAAAGACTTCAGAGAATTCTTAATGGGAGAAGTTAGATATGCTGCTCTTGCTAAGTCATTCCCAGAAGCTGCAGAAGCTTTATTTGAGAAAACAGAAAGAGATGCTAAAGAAAGATTAGAAGGATACAAAAGACTTGCTAATCAACAATAATTTAGCATAACGGAAATTTTAGATTGAAGCATTGAGAAAAAGAGACCATTTATGGTCTCTTTTTTATTAAGATTTTTAGCTTATAATCAGCGTTTGTAAACTTTTATTTTTTTATATAAATCTAAGCTTTATCCTATTTGAATATTCAATACTAGCTATAAGATAAATTTAATTAAAAATTAATTTTTAATTAAGTTATGAATAATTAAAGTAAGTTTGTTAATAATATAGAAGAGTATTATAGCTAGATAAATTAATTTTGAATGTATAATAATATAAAAAATAATGTTTTTTATTATTAAAAGTATGGTAAAATAGTAATAGGATAAACAAAATAATAAATTTTGCTAAAATATCTTTCATTCCTTTAAGAATGATAGTACAATTATAGCAATACAATTTCCACAAGGGAGGAAAGAAATATGTCAGAAAAAGAATTACATGAACATGAATGCTGTGGAGGAAAAGGCCATCACGAGCACGGAAGTGAAGGATGTTGCGGTGGAAAAGGTCACGGTAACGGAGAAGGATGTGGATGTGGACATGACCACGGACATGGAGAAGAAGAATTCCAACATTTAGTTGTTGATTTAGAAAAAGAAGATGGAACTATAGTAACTTGTGATATAGTTGATAGTTTTGAGTATAAAGAAAATGAATATATTTTAGTTGAAGATCCAGATGGAGAAGTTTTCTTATTTAAAGCTGTTGGTGATGAAGAAGAAGGAGAACTTATAGTTCCAGATGAAGATGAATTTGAAGAAGTAAAAAAATACTATGAAGAAGAATTAGCTGAATAGTTTTAAAAGAGAGTATCTTATAATAGAATTTAATTCTACTATAAGGATACTCTTCTTTTTCTTTAATAGTATACTTACAAGTTTGTATAATATATTAAGGATTTAAAAGTATAAATTTATGATTCAAAAAAATTAATTATCTAATACTTTATGTTTATTCTGAATATCTGAAATAATAATGCCATCTTCTAAGGAAATTATCCTATGACACTTTTGAGCTATACTTCCTTTTTTATTTCAATATTGATATGATTTAATGCTGTAAACTTAGTTGATTTATCTTTATTATATACTTTGCGTATATTATTTAATTTAATCATTATTTCTCCTATCTTTCTTTTAATAATTCTATTAGCTTTAAAGTTTTTAAATAGTGTATAGGTAAAATCGATATTGTTATTACGATTAAAGTTATGCAAGCTAGATTTAATAATAATATGGGAATATATGGTATCTTTCCTATGGAAAGAATTATAGAAATTATACTTGCTAAAGTACAAATTGTAAGGAGTTCCTTTACAAATTCTTCAATTATATTATTTATAGTAGTACCGTTAATTAACTTTATAGCAAATTCCTTTTTTCTCTCTTTAATAACTCCAAGTAGTATACATATTGTTCCTATTATAGATAATATGCATAATATTATGCCTAAAAATAACGAAGATTTATAATCCCTAGTTAAATTTAAAGCAACATTATTAAGCATTCCCATATCTGATATCTCAACCTTAAATCCTAGTTTATTAAAATTCTCATTTAAATAATCTTTTATATATTTTATTGATGTATTATCATTTATTTCTAATATAACACCACAATCTCCTATGGCAGCCCCATAAGATAATGAAATGAAATTATCAACTGTTGGAATTACAGTGAAGGCATTACCTAATAATACACTGCTTGCAAAAGCATTTCCGTATGCAGTTGTTGCTGGTATGGCATATTCTTCCATTATACCAACAACTTCAAAGATTATATTATCTATATCATTTGTGGTTGAGTAATTTGTTGTTTCTATCTTATCACCTATTTTAAAAAGTCCTTTAAAGTCACTGCCTAATAAAATTGGTATTACATCATTTTTATAGTCTTTTTTTGTATCTTCTATAGTTAAAGTTCTTCCCTCTGAAACCTTTATATTGTTTTTATTTAAAAAACTATCATTTACCACTATTTTAGATAATGCTTCCATCCTTTTTTCTTCTGATAGATTTTTATATTTTTCTGGGAGCTTCTCTAGATTTATTGCTTTTATTGGCATAATACTTGGATAGTAAATAAAATCATTTTTTATTAGATTATTTCTTTTTAAATTAGAAAATATATCATAATTTTCATTGGCAACTATAAAAGACTCAAAGTAATCAAAATTTTCATCTACATCATCAAAACTATTTATAGGAATTAACCTAACTAAATATGATTTATTTATATTAAATAATGATTCTATTCCATTTTTCTTTTTTTTATTTGATAGCAATAGATTACTACTATTATTTATTATAGATAATGATAATGATAACTGTAATAATATTATTATTACTAAGTACCCCATTTTTTTTATTCTTTTCAAAGTATACATTGCATCTAATTCCTCCTAGTAATTAATACAGGTTCAATTTTTATTATATAAACTAAAAAAGGTATTATTGATATAATGGAGAAAGTTATTATAAAAATAAATGACATTAATAAATTAAAAAAATTCATTGATATTTTCATATTTCCTAAGTATCCATTACTAATAAAATTAAGTGCTAAATGAGATATTATAGCTATAAAAAAAGACTTTATAGCTATTTTATTAAAATAAAGAAAAAACTCTTTGATAATGTTAAAATTAGATGCTCCAACAACCTTTTTTATAATTATTTCTTTTTCTATATTTTTTACTAAGAAATAAGAAATTCCAATAGTATTTAAAAATGAGATTAAAAATATTAATATTAGTGAAAAAATAAGGCCTTTCCATTCAGTTGATGTATCATATGAAAAATAATCATTTATTTTAAGTGTAGTATTACTATTTAATAAAGAGTTTTGTATTATTTTTATACAATTTTGTATTTCTTTTTCATCTCCAGACAAAACTATATTTATATCTTTTTCACTTAAGGATTTATTTTTTATATATTGGTTAAAAAGATGATTATTAATAATCATCTTGCCTTCATTGGAATAAATTTTTCCAAACTCATCTAAGTGGATGTTTTTTATTATTCCATTTTCTAATTTTATATCTAAAGTTTTATTTCCATTAAAGGTATTACTAAATATTACCCAATTGGTATTTTCTCTAAAGTGTTTTAATGAAATTAATTCTGTACTTTCTATATATTGATTATAAAACATATCATTAATATTTAAATATGTTTCTACAATCATATCATCTTCTCTATATTTTTGTAATTTAATAGTTATATTTCTATCCTTTAATATTTCATATAAATCATTTAAATAGATATTGGATTTATCTGGAAAAGTAATTTGTTTATTATATTTAGGATTATTGATTTTATATTTTTTTATCTCTTCAGTAATTGATGAAACACTTATTGAGAATAGTAAAGTGATTATTGAACAAGAAATAATAAAAAAATAATTTGATAATTTTGAATTTAGCTTTTTATTCATGCTACACCTCCTAATTAATCATTCCATTAAAATACAGTTATATATAATATTTTACATTATTTTAAATAATAATACTAATTTAGAAATATTATGTTATTTTAATAAAAAACGGAAGTTGTAATTTGAGGAGGTTATTTTATGAAAAAATCATTTAAAACTATAGCTATATCTGCTTTATTTGCAATCATGTCATTACCTATGTCAACAACAGCTAAAGAAGCTAAAGTTCTATAAAATATTCGATAAAATGGAGGTATAAGTTAAATCATTGAGTAACAAATAATTCATTAGGAAAAATAATTTCTGGAGATTCACAATGTTATCAATATCATGATTATATAAAGGCTATTAGTTCAAAAGCTGGCAATACTACAAGAAGAACTCATAGATACAAAGATAGTTTTTTTTATAACTAATAGTTTAAATTTAAATATTTTTACTTTCGTTTTAAAATTATAGAGTATATAAGGATAAGTAAAAAAGAAATATAGATTTTAAAAAAAAGAAATTAGTAAATAGTTAAATATAAGTAAAAAATATACTTAAACTATGGAGAAAGAATATCCAATTTGGTATTATTTTAGTATATAATTAGTTAAAATGTTATTTTATTAAATAAATGAAAGTATAATATAAATAAATCTTAAGTAGTGTTATTTTATGGTCGATATTTTAAATGTTAAAAAACTTTATATTAATTTTGATAAATATTAAAGTAATTTAGTTGCTTAGGGAGAAAAAAATGGATTATGAAAAAATATTAATATTTAATATTGCAGGAAGTGAATTTGCTATAAGTATAAAAGAGATTCATAGGATATTAAACCAATGTCGTATAACTCTTATTCCAGAAAAAGAATATTTTGTAGAAGGTATAATAGATTATTCAGATACTGTTTTAAATGTTGTAAACTTAGCTAAACTCTTTTCTATTGAGGAAAGAGATGAAGAAGAACTTACTTTAATAATAGTGACTAAGGAAGATAAAAAAGTAGCTTTAAAAACTAATGGGATTTCAAAAATTATAGATTTAAATTTAGAAAATAAAAAAAGTATACCACAATTAGCTTTTAAAGAAGGGAATTTTTTTAGTGGAGTAGTTAATTTTGAAGGAAGATTAGTGATACTTTTAGATGTAGAAAAAATTCTCAGCATTGCTTGAATAGAATAAGTTTTTAATTTGAAAGTGAGAATGTTATGGGAGAAGTTGAAAAGATCACTGTTGGCATAGCAGATTTAAAAGTAAGTAAGACTTCTAGGGCAATAACAACTGTAGGCTTAGGGTCATGTGTTGGTATAACCATATATGATAAATATAAAAAAATAGGTGGATTAGCCCATGTAATGTTAGCTGATAGTAGAAAATTTAATAATAATAAAAATAAAATGAAATTTGCAGATACAGCTATCCCTTTGTTAATTTCAGAATTAGTTAAATTAGGAGCTAATAAAAGAATGTTAGAAGCAAAAATAGCTGGTGGTGCATCTATGTTTAATTTTTCTGATAATAGCATTATGAATGATATAGGCAAAAATAATGTGGAAATGGTAAAAGAAGTTCTTGTAGAAAATAAAATTCCTCTTGTATCTAGTGATGTTGGTGGTAATAAGGGAAGAAATATGACATTAGATATAGAAACAGGAGAAGTTATTATAGAAATGGTGGGAAATGACAGATTAAAGAAGTTTAAAAAGGGGATTTAAGCTATGAATGGCAAAATAAAGGTTATTGTTGTTGATGATTCTGTATTAATAAGAAAAATTATATCAGATATGATAAATGAAGAAGATGATATAGAAGTAATAGGTGTAGCTAGAAACGGAACAGAGCTTTTAAAGAAGTTAGAATATGAAAAACCAGATTTAATTACTTTAGATGTGGAAATGGATAATATGAATGGCATAGAAGTTCTTAAGGAACTAAATAAGAGAGAAGAGGCCTATAGAATTTTAATGGTAAGTTCATTGACTACTAAGTCATCAACAACCACAATTGAATGCTTAAGGTTAGGTGCTTTAGATTTTATTTCAAAACCATCTAAAAGAACTTCAGATTTAAAAACTATAAAGGAAGATTTAGTTAGTAAAATAAGAGTTCTTGCAAAGGTAAAGAAAAATAATATAAGAAGAGCAAAAGACATTGAAGTAAGGAAAATAAAAACTACAGGAAATATAATAGAAAAAAATAAAGGGAAAATACAAGCAGTAGCAATAGGTGCTTCTACAGGAGGACCAAAAGCTTTAAATGAAATAATAACAAAGTTACCAGAAGATTTAGGTGTTCCCATATTCATTGTGCAACATATGCCTGTTGGTTTTACTAAAACTTTTTCAGAAAGACTAGATAAACATAGTGCTCTTAGAGTTTGTGAAGGCTTTGAGGGACAAATTATTGGCAGAAATGTAGTTTACATAGCTCCAGGCGGATACCATATGGAAATAAACAAGAGTAAGAAAATAACACTAACAAAGGAGTCACCTTTATGGGGAGTAAGACCAGCTGTAGATAAATTATTCATTACGGCATCAGAAGTCTATGGAGATGGATTGCTAACAGTAGTTTTAACAGGAATGGGAAGAGATGGTGCAGAGGGTACTGCTTTTTCTAAAAAAAATAATGGATATTGTATAAGTCAGGACGAGAAATCTTCATTAATATATGGAATGCCTAGAGTAGCATATGAAACAGGGTGCATAGATGAAGTTGTTCCTTTAGAAAAGATGGCTGAAGTTATATCTAAAATAGTTAAGGGATAGGTGAGCTATGGAATATAAGGAGTTTTACAAGTGGGTGCATTTAAAGTTAGGGATTAATTTAGAAGGATACAAGCAAGAGCAATTAAGAAGAAGAATAGAGAATCTAATGAGAAGATTAGAGATTAAAAGTTTAAAAGAGTTTACAGAAGTTATGGAAAGAAATATAAGTTATAGAAATAAATTTTTAGATTTTATAACTATAAATGTAACAGAATTTTTTAGGAATCCTGAGTTATATAAAAATTTAGAAAAAAGTATAAATACTAACTTTCCAAATAAGAAAGAGAAGTTAAAGATATGGAGTGCTGCTTGTTCATTAGGTTGTGAACCATATTCTGTTGCTATGTTATTGAAAGAAAATGGTTATAGTAATTTTAAGATTATAGGCACTGATATTGATAAGAATATTTTACAAGCTGCTAAAGAGGGAATTTACACAAAAAACGAATTAAAGAGTATTCCATCAACATATAAAAAGTATTTTGGAGAAAAAAATGGACAATTTTATCTTTCAGAGGATATTAAAAAGTGTGTAACATTCAAGAGAGCAGATTTAATATTAGATAAATATGATAATAATTTTCACATAGTTTTATGTAGAAATGTAGTAATTTATTTTAATAATGATATTAAAAAATCTATATATAAAAAGATAGGAGATTCTTTAAATAAAGGTGGATTATTTTTTGTTGGAGCTACTGAAAGCATAAATAATTTTAAGGAATTTGGATATGAAAAGGAATCAACTTTTATATATAAAAAAATTTAGGGGGAGAATTTAATGGATACAACTCAATATATGAGTATGTTCCTTGAAGAATCAAAAGATAATTTACAAATGTTAAATGACTGTCTTTTAGATTTAGAAAAGGAACCAGAAAATATTGAAAAAATAGGTGAAATATTTAGAGTTGCCCATACTATGAAAGGTATGGCTGCCACTATGGGTTTTAATCATATAGCTGAATTAACTCATAAAATGGAGGATGTTCTTTCAAAGTTTAGAGATGGTGAAATCTATGTAACCGCTGAAGTAGTAACTGTGTTATTTAAATGTTTAGATGGCTTAGAAAGAATGGTTGATAATGTTGAAAATTCCATAGAGGAAAATTCAGATGTAAATATAAATGAAATAATGAAGGAATTAGTTAAGGTTTCTAGTGAAAATATAGAAGAAAAAGAAATTGAAATTTTTGAATCTAAGGAGTTATTAGAACTTAATGAATATGACTTAAGTATTATAAGTCAAGCCAAAGAAAGAGGATTTGAAGCTTTTAAGATAAAAATAGAGTTAGATAAAAATACTTTATTAAAATCAGCAAGAGCATTTTTAATATTGAAGGATTTAGAGGAACTTGGAGAAGTAATAAAATCTTATCCATCAACTGAAGATGTAGAAGCTGAAAATTTTGAATTTACTTTAGAGTATATTTTATTAACAGAAACTATAGAATCTAGAATAAATGAGACTCTAGAAGGGCTTTCAGAGGTTGATGGATATTCTACAGAACTTTTAGAAGTAGATAAATTAGTAGAGAAAAAAATAGAAGAAGAAGTTAAAAAAATAGAAGAAAAGAAAGAAGAAGTTAAAGAAAAGCCTAAGAATGTAGCTAAAAAGACTCCAAATAAGAGTAGTAAGGCTCATCAATCAGTTAGGGTTGATTTAGAGAGATTAGATAAGCTTATGAACATGGTATCCGAGCTTGTTATACATAGAACAAGATTAGAGCAAGTGAATAATGATAATAGATTTATGGAGCTTAATGAAATATTAGAGCAAGTAGCAAGAACTACATCAGATTTACAAGATTTAGTGATGAAAATAAGGATGCTTCCTCTAGAGGTTGTTTTTAATAGATTTCCTAGAATGATTAGAGATGTAGCTGTAGATCTTAAGAAAGAAATAAACTTTATTATAGAAGGGCAAGATACAGAACTTGATAGAACCGTAATTGATGAAATTGGTGAACCACTTATTCACTTATTAAGAAATGCAGCAGACCATGGTATAGAAAGTAGAGAAAATAGGGAAAAAGCAGGGAAAAGCCCTGTAGGAACAATAAAACTTACTGCTTATCAAGAGGGAACTAAGGCTGTAATTAAAGTTGAAGATGATGGTGCAGGGGTTAATATTTCAAAGGTAAAGGCTAAGGCAGAAAAGGTTGGAATAAATACTGAAGGACTTAGTGAAGATGAAATAAGGAATTTAATTTTTGCTCAAGGATTTAGTACGAATGAGGTTGTAACAGACCTTTCTGGAAGAGGAGTTGGTATGGATGTTGTAAAAACAAAAATATCAGCCCTAGGAGGAACTATAGAACTTTATAGTGAAGAGGGAAAAGGTTCTACCTTCATAATAAAGCTTCCTTTAACGCTTCAAATAATACAAGCTTTACTTGTTAAGGTTGGAGAAGAGAACTTTGCTATATCTTTAGGATTTATAGATAGAGTAATTGATTATAGAGAAGATGATATTAAGAAAACTAATGGAAAAGAAGTTGTTATTTATAGAGAAAATATAATTCCTTTAATAAGGCTAAATGAAGTTTTTGAAATTGAATCAAGCGAAAACGCAAAGAAGTTCATAATCATAGTTAAAGTAGGAAGTAAGGAAGTTGGACTTTTAGTTGATAGCTTACTTGGGCAACAAGAGGTGGTTATAAAGCCTTTAGGAAAAACTTTAGAAAATCTAAAGGAATATATAGGAGCAACTATTTTAGGAAATGGATTAGTTACCTTAATTTTAGATGTAGCAGCTTTAATATAATGAGTAAAAAAGGGTGGTAAAAGTGGATTATTCTAAATTAACAGATATGCATTTAGATGCAGTTAAGGAGATATTTAATATTGGAGCTGGCCATGGGGCTAATGCACTTTCATCTCTTTTGAGCACAGAAATAGATATAAATATTCCTTATTTAGAGATAATAGACATTGAGACAATTTATGAAAAAATAGCATTGGAGGAGGTGGTTATTGGTGTATTAATAAGGATTATTGGAGATGCACCAGGAAATATATTATTTACATTTAGTGAGGAAACAGCAAAAAAAGTTATAAAAACCTTAATAAATTATGAGGGTGAAATTGAAGAGAGTGAGATGGGACAATCAGTCCTATGTGAAATAGGAAATATGATAGGAGCATCTTATATGAATGCAGTATCTGAATTTACTGGGATAAGAATGTTAGCTTCTGTTCCAGCATTAGCCCATGATATGACAGGAGCTATACTTACAACTGCATTTATAGAAAGTCTTCAACAAGCAGATAAAATATTAGAGATAAAAACAAATTTAAAAGTTATTGGTGACAGCCTTAGTACTTGTTTATATTATCTTCCAAGTGAAGATTCATTAGATAAAATATTAAGTTCAATAGGGTTTTAGTTAAGTTTAGGGAGGAATTTGAAATGGCAAGAGTATTAATAGTAGATGACGCAGCGTTTATGAGAATGATGGTAAAGGATATATTAACAAAAAATGGATTTGAAGTAATAGGAGAAGCAAGTAATGGCTTAAAAGCAGTTGAATTATATAAACAAGAAAAGCCAGATGTAGTAACTATGGATATAACAATGCCAGAGATGGATGGAATAGAGGCAGTTAAAGCTATAAAAGCCTTCGACCCAAATGCTAGAGTGGTAATGTGTAGTGCAATGGGACAACAAGGAATGGTTATGGATGCTATAAAAGCAGGGGCAAAAGACTTTATAGTAAAGCCTTTTCAAGCTAATAGAGTTTTAGAAGCTATAAATAAAGCTATGAAGTAAGGAGTAGAAAATGCAAATAGTAATATTTAAATTAAAAGATGAATTGTTTGCAGTTGAAACAGCTAAGGTTCAAAGCATAACAGATGTTATGGAAATAACAAAGGTTCCAAAAGCACCTATGCATATAAAGGGACTTATTAATTTAAGAGGAAATATATTGTCTTTGTTAGATATAAATTTACTTTTAAATATAGATAAGGAAGATAACAGTCAAAGAAATGTAATAATTATTGACATAGAGGAAGAGGAAATTGCAATTTTAGTTGATGAAGTTGAAGAGGTTCTAGAAATTGATGAAAAAATAATTCAAAAATTTGATAATGAGTTAGGAAAAGAATATGTTAAGGGAATAGTTAACTTAAAAAATAGAATAGTTACTTTAGTTGATTTAAATAAATTATTAGGTAATTAATTGAAATGAGGGGATATAGTGAGTGAGGTATTGTCACAGAGTGAAATAGATGCACTCCTATCTGCATTATCTACAGGAGAAGTTGAACCTGAACAATTAGAACAGGACAAAGTAGAAGCAAAGGTAAAAGTCTATGATTTTAAAAGTCCTCAGAAATTTTCTAAGGAACAAATAAGAACTTTAGAATTAATACATGATAATTTTGCAAGGGTATTATCTAACTATTTAACAGGAAGAGTAAGAAAAAATGCTAAAGTTAAATTAGTAACTGTTGAACAGTTAACCTATGAAGAATTTATACATTCGGTGCCTAATCCTACAATTCTTATGAATTTTAAATTAGCTCCACTGAATGGAACTCTTGTATTTGAATTTAATCCATCTTTTAGTTTTCAAATTATAGATATACTTCTTGGGGGAAATGGTGACAGAAAGCAAATAAGCAAGGAGTTTACTGATATAGATAAAAATATAGTAAAACAAGTTGCAGAGGGAGTAATAGAGAATATAAAAGTAGCTTGGAGCGAAATTTTAGATGTTACTTCAGAGATTGAGGGGATGGAAACTAATCCAGCACTTAATCAAACTATAGCACCAACTGAACCAGTTGCTCTAATTACTTTTTCTATAGAAATGGGAAGTGGAACAAGTTTCATAAATCTTTGTTTACCATATTTAAGTATTGAAAAAATCATGGATAAATTGGTAGTTCAGCATTGGTTTGAACATAATGCAGAAGAGGATAAGACAGAAAATAGATTTAAACTTCAAAGAAATATTAATGAAGTGAGTATAAATTTAGAAGCAGAGCTTGGTAAAGGGAATATTACCATTGATGAATTTTTAAAGCTTGCTGTAGGAGATGTTGTTACATTGAATACAACTACAAAGGAACCTATAAAGGTTATTGTAGGGGACAGAAGCTGTTATTATGGGAAACCTGGATTAATAGGAAAATATAGAGGATTAGAGATTCTCGACACAATTGAAGAGGTGGTGGAAAATAATGAGTGATGGATTTTTATCACAGGAAGAAATAGATTCTTTACTTAATGTTGGAGAAGATAATAATGGAGAAGGGGAACCAGAAGTAGAAGAAGTAGTATTATCAGAATTAGATAAGGATTTACTTGGAGAAATAGGGAATATTTCTATGGGTTCAGCTTCAACAGCTTTATCACAAATATTAAATCAACCTGTTAATATAACTACACCAATTGTAGGAGTAACTACTATTGGTGAATTAAAAAATAATTTTGATGTTCCTAATATTTTATTAGAGGTTGAATATACATCAGGGATAGTTGGAAAAAATATATTAATAATGAAAATTCCTGATGCAGCTGTTATTGCTAATTTAATGATGGGTGGAAATGGAGAAGCTACAGCTACAGAGCTTAGTGAAATTGAAATAAGTGCAGTGCAAGAAGCGATGAATCAAATGATAGGTTCAGCAGCAACTTCCATGGCAACAATGTTTGCAAGAGAAGTAAACATATCGCCACCAAATTCTAGGACTTGGAATACCTTAAGTGAGCCTATTGCAGATGATTTAAGAGATGAAGAGGCTATTATAAGTGTTAGTTTTAATTTAAATATTGGTGATTTAGTTGATAGTAATATAATGCAAATACTTCCTATAAAAACAGGAAGAAGGATTATATCTATAATGATGGGAGAAGATACTGAAAGCAATGAAAGTGATTCAGTAGCTTCTGTAAGTGAAAATGAACCAATAGCTCCAATTGAAAACACCTATGTAGAACCAAAACCTATAGTTAATGAACTAGTTAGTACATATGAGGAGTCAGTTAGAGTGGAACCTCCTAGACAACCTGTGGAGGTACATAATGTAAAATTTGAGAGCTTAGAACAAAATACTAATGTTTCAGGATATAATAATATAGATTTAATAATGGATGTTCCTTTAGAAGTTTCAGTGCTTCTAGGAAGAACTAAGAAGAGTATAAAGGATATATTAAATTTAGGGGTTGGATCCTTAATAGAGCTAGATAAATTAGCTGATGAACCAGTAGAAATATTAGTAAATGGAAAAATGATAGCTTATGGAGAAGTTGTTGTTGTTGATGAAAACTTTGGTGTTAGAATTACTAGTATAGTAAGTGGAAAAGAAAGATTAAATAGTTTAAAGTAATAAAAAAGAAAGTCGTATTTTGTCGTTTATAGGTAAAATATGGCTTTCTTTGTTTGATTTTTTTTCATTTTTAATTAAAAATAAGTATAAATAAAATAAATTTATATACGATAATATTATTATAGAAGAAATAGAGAGTAGCTAAAGGAGGAATTTGTTATGAATATAAATGGTATAAATTCAACTAATAGAATAATGAATAGTTATGGAAAAAGTAAGGTGAATAATTCTGTTAAAAAAGAAAATATACAGTTAAGAGACAAACTAGAAATTTCTAATGTAGCTAAATCAATACAAAATAAAAGTTTAGATATAAAGGTTGATCATAGTAAGGATATAGAAAGAATAAAAGAAGCTATAAAAAATGGAACATATAAAGTTAATAGTGAAGATTTAGCTAAAGCTATGGTTGAAAGAATGAGGGGTAATAATATTTAATGGATTTAATAGTTTTAAAAAATATTATTGATGAAGAATCTATAGGATTAAAAAAATTATTAAAGTTACTTGATAAGCAATATAAGTTGATAATGAGTAATGATCCTATAGAGGTGGAATCTATAGTAGATGAAATAAAGTTATGTAATAAAGAAATAGCAGAGTTAGAAGTAAAAAGAAGAAGAGTTTTAAATGGAGTTTCCTTAAAGGAGATTGTTTTTAATAGTAAAGATAAGGAGCTTGAAGAATTATTTAGAGAAGCTAAGAAATTAGTAGAACTTTTAAAGTTACAAAAAGAAAGTAATGAGCTATTGTTAAAACAACAAATTTCTTATAATACTAAGATGCTTATGATACTTAATCCAAATAGGCAAGCAAAAACCTATAATTCTTATGGACGTATTTAAGGGTTAAGTCAAAGTTTATAATATATAAGTTTAAGTAATAAAGGGGAAAAATTTATGAGTTTATTTTCTACGTTAAATGTCGGAAGAAGTGGGATGTTTACTGCACAACAAAGTCTTAATACTACATCTCATAATGTATCAAATGCTAATACGGCAGGCTATACTAAACAAAGGGCTAAAATAGTTACAAATAGAGCACAGAGTTTAAGTAATGGAGTTGGACAAGTAGGTACAGGGGCACAAGTTCAAGCTATTGAAAGAGTTAGAAATAACTTTTTAGATTATCAAGTTAGAAATGAAAATTCTATTTTGGGTACTTATGATATGAGAAGTAGTTATTTAAGCCAAGTTGAAGGAATATTTAATGAACCATCAGATACAGGAATAGCTAATCTTATGAGTAAATTCTTTGATTCATGGCAAGAACTTTCAAAACAACCTCAAAGCTCTAATAATAGAACAGTAGTTGTACAACAAAGTTTAGCTTTAACAGATGCATTAAATCATACAGCTAAGAGATTAGAAGAATTAAGAAATAATGCTCAAAATGAAATAAGAAATTCAGTTAATGGTATAAACTCAATGTTAGATCAGATAAATCAACTTAACAAAGAGATTACCACTGTAAGTATATCAGGAAATTCTCCAAATGATTTAATGGATAAGAGAGATTTACTTTTAGATGAGTTGAGTAGGAAGTTTGGAATTTCTGTAGATAAAGAAGGGTTTGAAGGAATTAATGTAAGAGCACAGGGCGGGACATTAAGTTCAGTTCCACCTCTTGTTAATGCTAATCCTAATAGTGATTATACGAGATTATCATATATAAATACTATAGAGAGGGATAATACTGACCCTTCTGGAACTACATATAAAATAAGCTATTACCAATTAGGAAATATGGATAGTGAAAATAATATAAAAACTTTAACTATTAGGGATGTTACTGATGAAACTCTTAAGCAAATAGAAAACTCTAGAGTTATTTTATCAGATTCAAGGGGAATGGCAGTAAAAGGTGATGGTTCACCTCTTAGAAATAATGAAACTATAACAGCTAGTGAACTTATGGTGTTTACACCAAATCACGGTGAATTATCTGGTGCAATGTCAGTACAAAAGGATCTAAATGATTATATAAAGCAACTTGATAGAATGGCACTTGGATTAGCTTTATCGGTAAATGCTATACATTCTGGAGTTGAAAATGCTATAGGTGGAAATGGATATCCAGATAAGGATTATATGCCTTTCTTTGTAAATTCAGCAATTGCTAAATATGGAATAGATGGGACAGTAATTAATTTAGATAAACTTTTAGAAGAAGAAGGCTCCATAAGGGCTGCTACTATAACAATAAATAAGGAACTTTTAAAAGATCCTATGAAGTTAAAAACAAAAACTCATGATAGTGATTATCCATATACAGCTAATAATAATGTAGATGGTGAAACTGATGGAGAAAGAGCATTAGCTATTGCTCAACTTAGAAATTCAATGATAAAGTTACAAAATATAGGTGGAACCATAAGAAAAAGAGCAGATTTGTTTGACTTAAGTAAAGGTGGAAATAGATTAATAAATAATGGAATGACTATAGAAAATAATACTTCTGGAATGAATATGGAAGGTTACTATAAGGACATTATAGATAGACTCGGCGTGCAAAGTCAGGAAGCACAAAGAATGGTTGAAAATCAAAGTAACTTAGTTATGGATATAGCAATGCAAAGAGAGAGTATATCAGGGGTTAATTTAGATGAAGAAACTATAAATTTAGTTCAATTTCAACATGCTTATAATGCAAATGCTAAAGTAATTTCAACAGTAGATGAATTACTAGATGTTGTTGTAAATGGATTGAAGAGATAAGGGGGAGTTTAAATGAGAGTTACCAATAAAATGATGACAACTAGATATCTTAACAATATGAATAGAAATTTAAATCAAATGCAAAAAATACAAAATCAATTGACTACAGGAAAAACAGTTCATAGACCTTCTGATAATCCATTTATAGTGGCTAGAAGTATGCAGTTAAATGCAGATATTGAAGCAAATGAGCAATACAATACTAATATTAAGGATACTATAAATTGGTTAGATGCAACAGATACAGCCTTAGGACAACTAACAGATACAATGCAAAGAATAAGAGAATTAACTGTATCAGCAGGGAATGCAGCTTATGGAGAAGATGAAAGAAAGGCCATAGGTGATGAAATTAATCAAAGAATAGAAGAAATAGGAACTATTTTAAATACAAGCTTTGATGGAAGATATATTTTTGGTGGAACAAGAGGAGCATTTAAGCCAGTAGGAACAGAAAAAGATAACTTAGGAAATTCATTTTTAAATTATATTAGTAAAGAAGGTGTAGCCATAAAAGAGGGTACTGATAATTCAAAACATTTAGATGAATTAGTAATGATAGGACGAGATTTAAATGTAGAAATATCTAAAGGTGTAGTAATGGATTATAACGTTACTGCAAAAGATATAATAAGCTTTAAAAATGAAGCTGGAGAAGAACTGAATATGATGAATTTATTAGGAGAGTTAATAAGCAATATAAATTCACCAGATATTGTTGATAGAAACAAGGTAATAGAAGAAAATCTTAAGGGTGTAACAGATGCTATAGATAATTTACTAACTATAAGGGCAGAGGTTGGGGCTAAACAAAATAGAATGGAATCAGCCCAAAGTAAAAATGAAGAAGAAAACCTAAATTTAAAGGAAGTTTTATCGAAAACAGAAGATGTTAATTTTACGGAAAAGAGTATAGAAAGTGAAACAATGAGGACTATATATATGGCATCATTACAAACTTCAGCAAAGGTATTACAACCATCTTTATTAGATTACATAAGATAAGTAAATTTTGTAATGTAATTTACTAGATGTGAATTATAAAATTAATGTAAAAGATATAGAAAGCTTGTGCCTTTCATCTAGACTGCTTTTATTTAATGGGTTAAGATAAAAGATATAGAACCAATATAGGAGGGTGACATTATGAATTTAGAGACGTTGAATTATGGGACTATAAGCTATAATGAAGAAAATATTGTAGTTTTTGAAAAACCACTTTTGGGATTTAATAATTTAAAAAAATTTGTTTTAGTTGAAATAGAGCAAAATTCCATGTTTAACTTATTACAATCTATTGAAGAAAAAGCTGTAGGGCTTATTGTGGTTAGTCCTTTTAGTGTAAGACAAGATTATGAAATAGAATTAGATGAAGCTACTATTAAGGAATTGGATATAGAGAGTTATGAGGATGTTGCTGTTATGAATACTGTAACATTAAATGCAGTACCAGAAAAAATAACAACTAATTTAAGAGCACCTATAATAATAAATATAAAAAACAAAAAAGGTAAGCAAATAATATTAAATAATGATAAATATAAGATAAAAGAACCTTTAATGGGGGGAAAGTAGTATGCTAGTATTATCAAGGAAAAAGGGTGAAAGCATATTAATTGGAGAGAACATCGAAATATCAGTAATGAAAATAGAAGATGGTTTAGTAAAGCTTTCTATTAATGCACCAAAGGAAATCTCAATATTGAGAAAGGAACTTGTACTAGAAGTTACAGATGAAAATAAAGCTGCCATAGGTGGAGATTTAAGTTTACTTAAATTAATTGAAAATAAATAAAACAAAATGTTATGAGCATTGAACTAGCAATTAAAAGCTCTTCATTTCTTTACAAAATTATTGTAGAAGAAATGTTAGAGCTTTTTTGCGTAATTAGTTTGATTTTTCTAAAGTTTTAGAATAATTTAGTCGATTGTTATTTTATGAATATTAATGTTGGGGGTAATTAACTTGTATAAAAGTAATGGATATAATACATACAAAGAAAATAGCATAACATCAGCATCAAGGGAACAGCTTTTGTTAATGCTTGTTGATGGAGCAGTTAAATTTGTTAAAAAGGGTAGAATTGCTATAGAAGAAAAAAATATATCAGATGCACACAATAATTTAGTTAGGGTTCAAGATATATTTTTAGAGCTTATGGCTACTTTAGATAGAAAAGCAGGAAAGTGGGCAGAGGATTTATTTGACTTATATGCTTTTATAAATAGAACAGTAGCTGAAGCTAACTTAAAGAAAGATGTAAAAATATTAGATGATGCCATAGGATTAATTGTGGAAGTAAGAGATATGTGGCATGAAGCTTATAAGTTATCTAAGGGACAACTTGCTTAGATAAATTAAGAATTATATAGTAAGGAGTGAATTTTATGAGATTAGGTGGTCTTTCTTCAGGTTTAGATACTGATACTATGATTAAGGAAATGATGAAACCACATCAAAGTAAAGTTGATAAAGCTAAACAGGATAAATTATTAGTTGAGTATAAGCAAGAGATTTATAGAGATATTATGAAAGATATGAGAGGGATTTATACTAAGTATTTAGATATTGGTTCTTCTACTAATAAGGATAACAATCTTTTATTAA
The DNA here is from genome assembly GCF_001403635.1 of Clostridium massiliamazoniense. Taxonomy (GTDB): domain Bacteria; phylum Bacillota; class Clostridia; order Clostridiales; family Clostridiaceae; genus Sarcina; species Sarcina massiliamazoniense. Next base: position 1,222,285 of record NZ_LN879468.1, on the reverse strand, counting down.
GTTCAAATTATGAAACTGTTGCTTTTACAAGCAGCAATGATTCAGTTGTTACAGCTAGAGGGCTTGCTGGTGCTAAGGGAGGTAATTATAGTGTTACTGTTAAACAAATGGCTAGTGCATCTAAGTTATCTATAAATATGGATGCTTTCAAGGGTGCAACTGGAGATAATGTGGAGATAAAGATTGGTGGAGAAACTATTAATATTAGTTTATTAGATAAAGAGGGAATTTCCATAAAAGAAAATTCAAGAGCTATAGTAGATAATATTAATACAGCTATAGCAGAACATAATAAAAAAGATGGAGTTAATAAAATTGATATTAAAGTTTCCTATTCAGAAATGGGAAATAATATTACTTTAGAAGGGAAAAATACTGGAGAAAGTAATAATTTAGAGATGTCTATTTCTGGTATAGCTAATAAAAATGATAAAGGTGAAGATACCTTTAAATTCATAGAAGCTAAGGATGCCATAGTTGATTTAAAAGATTCGAGTGGAAATATAGTAAGAGATAAAAAGTATTCAAGTAATAAATTTATCATAGACAATGTAGAGTATAGCATAAATGGTGTTTCTGAAGAAATTAAGGATAGTACAGGGGCTACTATTGGCTATGAAGAAAGTAAATTAAATGGAAAAGCTGATACAAAAAAAACTATTGAGAATATAAGAAACTTTGTTAATGATTATAATAATATGATTGATAAGGTTAATAAACTTTTAGTTGAAAAAAATGATTCTTCATATAAGCCTTTAACTGAAGAACAAAAGAAGGAAATGAGTGAAGATGAAATAAAGCTTTGGAATGCAAAGGTAAAGAAAGGCTTATTAAGAAGTGATAATATTTTGTCAGGAACTATTAATGAATTTTTAGGACATCTTTCAACTAAAATGGGAAGCGGATTAAATTTAAGTGCTATAGGAATTTCAACTAATCCAGACTATAGAACTCAAAAGGGAAAAATAATTTTAGATGAAGATAAATTATCTAAAGCCTTAAGTGAAAATGGTGAAGAGACAAGAAAATTACTCAACGATACCTTTGGAAAAATAAAAGATACTTTAAATAATACTGCTGTTAGTTCAGGATCTAAACTAGCCAAAAAAGCAGGCTATGAAGGAACTGCAACGGCTATTAATAATGAATTAACTAAAAAGATGGAAACACAACAAAAAAAAATTGATCAATTAACAAAAGCTTTAAAAAGTAAGGAAGATGCTTATTATAAGCAATTTACAAGACTTGAGGTAGCTATGAATAAGGCAAATTCTCAAATGTCTTATTTTATGCAACAAATGGGGTAAAATAAATGGATGATTTACTAAAAGAATATGCAGAGCTAAGTAAAGTAGCTTTAAAAGAATTGGACAAAGAAGAATTTGAAAATTTAGAAGTTTTACTAGAACAAAGAGCAGTATTGCTTAAGGAAATAGTTAAATTAAATGATGGTAATGCAGAAATAAAAGAATTAATAAAAAAATATGAAGTATTAGAAATAGAAAGAGATTTCGTAGAAAAACTAAAAAATAAAAAAGAGAAAGTGAGAGAAAATTTAAATAATATTAGAAAAATGAAAGCTATGAATAGTCAATATAGAGATGCAGCAGGAAAAGTTTTTTTCTTGAATAAGCAAATTTAAATTTTTAAAAGTATTTAGTTATTTTAATATAAGTATTAAATTTTTGCTTAAGGAGTTTTATATGAAAAGAGTTTTTAAGTACGTTGCAATTGGAACTATTTCTGTAGTTGGCCTTTTAGGACTAAATTACAGTATGCTTCAACCTGTTAATAGTTTAAGCTCAAAGGTTGATGGAAATAATACTATGTCCTTACTTAAGGAGATTAAGACAGAACATGGTGCTATAACATTTTCTGTAGAAAGTAATATTTATGAATATAACAAAAATTCTTGGGATGATGGAATTAGAATGGAAGCTGATTACTTTAAAAAAGGATTTTTAGATTATAAACATAGTTATGGTGATGCTGAAAATGTTAAAGTTATAGATAATAATATTAGTATAAATAATTTTCAAACAAAGGATAAAAGTAAAAGGTATTTTTATGGTTACATAAGTAATCCAGAAATAAAGGAAATAGCATTAATAAATGGTGATAAAAAAGAAATGGCAGAAATAATAGATTATTATGGTCATAGATTTTGGGTTGGTGAAAATAAACTTGGAGAAGGAGCTAAGGTTCAAGTTACTATGAATGACGGAAGTTCAATAATTATTTAATTGGTGTATCTAGAAAGAAAGGAAAGCAAGGCTTTTCTTTCTTTTTTTCTAAAGTTAAAAGGTAAATAATCGAATATAAAATTAAGGGTAAATTTAGTGTTTAAAAATAATTTAGAAAAATATTAAAAACATATAAAGTAAATTAAAAGTTATACGAAATATATAATGTAGTTAATTATTTTAGAAGAGGTGACTTCAATGAAAAATAATTCAAAAAAGCTAAGAATTATATATATTATGTTGTTTTTAGTTTTCCTAGTTACAGTAGGCGTATTTTTTCTAAAAGCAAAAGGTACAAATAAATTAAAAGTAGCACCTAATGTTATAACGAAGGATTCAGATGTAAAAAAAACTATTGAGGAGATGCAGAAGGAAACAGATGCAAGTATGATTGGTGTTAAGATGAATATACATCCTGTATTTAATACTGGTGATGCTTTTGGGAATATACTTCTTGAAAATACATCAAGTAATGGAAATTCATATGTAATGACTATAGTTACTGAAGATAATGAAGAAATTTATAAATCAGATTTAATAACAAAAGGAACTAGAATTGATGAAATTAAGCTTAATAAAAAACTTAAAAAGGGTAAATATCCAGCAATAGCATATTTTACATCATATGATAAAGATCAAAATAAAAAGGGTAAATCAGGAATAAACATAGAAATTAATGTTTTAAATTAGTAATTAAAGTACATAAACACTATCATTTATGAGGGGGAATAATAAAATGAATAAAAAATTAATTAGTGCTTTATTAACAATGTCAATATTTTTAGGGACATCTTCAATAGCTATGGCAGAAACAATAGATAACTCAACAACTACAGAGGCGGAATTAACAGTAACAGGAGAAGTTGCTCCAGCAATTATAAATGTTGAAATACCAACAACTCTTGGATTTAAAATAGATCCATTTAACATAGGAAAGGCTGGTAAAGTTAATACGTCTGTAATGACTATAGAAAATAAGAGTAATGTTCCAGTGGAAATACAAATGTCAAAATTAAAAGGATCAGCTAGTGGAGACCTTAATCTTGTTGAAAGTCCAGCAGAAGTGACAAATGAAGGAGATAGCAAAGATGCTTTTTTATGGATTGGGCAACTTGCAGTAACACCAGATAAAAATGAGGAAGGAAAATTTACATCTGTAAAACCATTAGGAGCTTATAATGAAGCTAAAAATAAACAACAAGTTGTAACAGGAACTGAAGGTAGTGAAGTTGTTAGTATGGGAAGTTTAGTAGAAGCTACATATGATGAAGAGGGAGATTATTCGGCAACTAATGCAAAAGGAAAAATGTATTTAGGAATTTTAGGTGATGTAAGAACAGTTGATGGATGGGCAGAAGAGGATGGAGTAGAAATAACAGCTACTTTTACTGTTCAACCAAAAGCTGTAGGTAGTATAAAATAATAAAAAATAATAAAAGGTAAAAATGGTGTTTATGTATTTTATATAAAGGGCTGTTTCAAAGTGAAGTTACACTTTACTTTGTTGACAGTCCATTTTTTATTTTAATTCTGTAAAATTTATTATAATACTTTTCATTCAATGAAAAGTTAAGTATTAAATTTTATTAAGGTATTTAAAAAATAGATTAAAAAAATAATAAAGAAACTATAAAGTAATAAAAAGAAATAACGAGTATATAAGTGTAAGGTTTTAGGTCTAAAATAAAATATAAAAAAATAAGAACAAGGATGTTCAAAAGGTAAATTCAAGGAGGAATTTAAAATGATAATTAATCACAATCTTAATGCAATGAATGCTCACAGACAAATGGGAATCAACACAACTAATCAAGGAAAAGCAATTGAAAAGTTAAGCTCAGGTCAAAGAATAAATAGAGCTGGTGATGATGCTGCTGGTCTTGCAATTTCAGAAAAAATGAGAGGTCAAATAAGAGGGCTTGAAGGTGCTTCAAGAAATGCTCAAGATGGTGTATCAATGATACAAACTGCAGAAGGTGCTTTAAATGAAACTCATAATATGCTACAAAGAATGAGAGAATTAGCAGTTCAATCAGCTAATGACACAAACGTTGATGCTGATAGAGAAGCAATACAAGCAGAATTAGATGCTTTAATTGAAGAAATTGATAGAATTTCTACAGATACAGAGTTTAACACTCAAAAATTACTTGATGGAAACTTTGATGGACAGTTACAAATAGGGGCAAATACTAACCAAGTAACAGGTATACAAATAGAAGATATGAGTGCAAATGGATTAGGTGTTGATGGAATAACACTTGATGATCATAGTAATTCAACAGCAGCTATTGAAACTATAGATGAAGCTATAGCAACTGTTTCAACTCAAAGAGCAAATTTGGGAGCAACACAAAATAGATTAGAGCATACTATTGCTACAAATGATAATTCAGCAGAAAACTTACAAGCTGCTGAATCAAGAATAAGAGATGTTGACATGGCTAAAGAAATGATGAACTTATCTAAGAATAATGTTCTTGTTCAAGCAGCTCAAAGTATGTTAGCACAAGCGAATCAACAACCACAAGGTGTATTATCATTATTAAGATAGTTATATGTATATTATTTATTATAGACAGAGAGAAATCTCTGTCTTTTTCATTATCAATTATTGTGAAAAGAATTATAATTTTTATGTATTTGGTTTTGATTATATAAAACTAAGTATTTTATATTTGTAAATTAATTTACAAATAAATAAACAATTTATGATTAATATTGAAATTGGTAATTTAATTTTGCTATAATTTCTTTAGTGATAAAGAGATTTTATTTTATATAGTAAGGTTTGTTTTACCTAATAATTAAAAAGTAAAGGGGGATTTAGAATAATGAATATTTTAGTTGTTGGTGGGGGAAATATTGGGAGCTACTTAGTTTCTATATTATCTGAGGATAAAAATAATAGGGTAACTTTATATACTTCTAAACCTGAGGTTTTTAATGATAGATTTGAAATTATTGAGGAGGAAAATGGTAGCAGTAGAATGTCAGGCGTTTTTAAGGCTACTAATAATTTAAGGGAAGCTAGTAGTGATGCAGATTTAATTCTTATTACTTTTCCAACATTTATGGCAAAGGATTTCTTAACTGACCTTAGTAAATATGTTAAAGATGATTGTAATATTGGTTTTACTCCTGGCTTTGGTGGAAAAGAATTTCTTATAAAGCTATTTGAGGGAAAAAATTGTACTTTTTTTGGAACTCAGAGAGTGCCAGCTATTATTAGAGTAAAAGAGTATGGAAAATCAGTAATTATAAAAGAAGTTGGAGAAACTGTTAGTTTAGCTTCTATTCCAAAGGAAAAATCAGTAGAACTTTCTAATATGATGAGCTCTCTGCTTGGAATACCTTTTAGAGCTTTAGATAATTATATTACTATAACTTTAACACCATCTAATCCAGCTATGCATCCATCAAGATGTTATGAGTTATTCAAGGATAATAAGCATTTTTCTAAAAATCCATTATTTTATGAAGAGTGGGGAGATTTTGCTTCAGACTGCTTAATAAAAATAGATGATGAAATAGGGAAACTTTATGAAAAATTAAGTGGAATAAATTATGAGCATGTAGAAACTATAAAAAATAGATTTAGTATAAAAACACCATCTGAGTTAACAGAAAAGATTAGAAATAAACCAGGATTTAAGTCTATAGGTTCACCTGTTAAAGAAGTTGAAGATGGTTTCATGGTGGATTTTGATTCGAGATATTTTGGAGAGGATTTACCTTATGGCTTGTGTCTTTTAAAGGCTTTTGGAGATATTCTTGAAGTGGAATTACCACTAGTAACAGAAATAATAGAATGGTATGAAAAAGAAACAGGATCCAAATACATTATAAAGGGAAAAATAGAGGGGAAGGATTTACTTATACCTCAAAATTATGGAATAAATAATAGAAAAGATTTATTAGATTTCTATGGATTAAGTTAACTTTAGCAGGCTTTTGCCTGCTTTTTTTATTTTAAGGGATTAGATTATTTCTGAATTTTGGGGATTAGATAATTTCCTTTAAAGCTTACAAGAGATATGGGGAAATTAAAGTTTATTAAATAAAGAACGATTATAAACGTAGAATTAATTCAGGTAAATTTAATTAGAAATAAGGGTGGAGGTATAAATTTTATGCGTTTAAGTTATAATGTTATGTCAATGAATGTTTTTAGAAATTACAGTGAAACATCTAAGGTAAATAGTAAAGCTCTTTCTAGAATATCATCAGGAAGTAAAATTATGTCTGCTAAGGACAATCCAAATAAATTAGGACAAAGTGAAGGTTTTAAACTACAAATAAGAGGGCTTCAAGCAGCACAAAGAAATGTACAGGATGGAGCTTCTATGATGCAAACTTTTGATGGAGCATTAGATGGAATTAGTGAATCTCTTATAAGAATGAGAGAGCTTACTGTTAAAGCTGGAAATTCTACTAATACGGAAGAAGATATGAAGGTTATTCAGAAGGAAATTGAACAAATTAAAAATGGTATAGATGATTTAGCTAAAAATACAGAGTTTAATGGAGTTAAATTAATTGGTGGTAATGGTGTTAATGATAATAGATTTCCAGGGACTATAAAAACTGTATCTGGAGCTAATGTAGGAGAAACTATAGATATACCTAAATATAATGTTGGTGCAGATTTTTTAACTGATGCTACAGGGAAGAGGAGCATAAGATCATTGGATATTTCCAAAGGGGATATTACTGAGGCTTTAGAAACAATTGATCAATCAATGAAGACTATAAATGAAATTAGAGGAAAGTTTGGTGCTTTAGAAACACGTTTTACTAATTTGAGTAAGAATTTTGATGAAAATAACATTATGCTAAGTAGAGCTCAAGGAAATATAGAAGGTGCAGATATAGCAAAAGAAATGATGGAATTTACAAGAACTAATATTTTAATAGAAGCAGCTAATGTTATGATTGCTCAGACAAATAACTTGCCAAATGATGCTCTTAAAGTTTTAGAAAGAATTAATTAAATTATATAAATACAGTTTGTCAAATTTGTAAAATCGTTCGACAAGTTGTATGTGTTTTTTTACAAAAAAATACATAAAATTAAGAGGTTTATTAATTATATTTTTGTCTAATTATAAAATTTATAGACTTTAATGGAGAATTAAAGAAAGTTAAAAGAAATATGGAAAATAATATTAACTAACTGTAAAATTACGATTTTACAGTTAGTTCTGTTAAAAGAATATTTTATTTTTTTTTCAATAAAATGGAGTATAATATTTATAAAAGCAATAAAAATAGACAATATTGTTTAAATTTACATAAAATTAAATAAGTATTAAGTAGGTTTTTGTAAAAAAATAAAGTATTTATGATTAAAATGTAAAGTTTTAGAGGAGGGGATTTTGTGTCTAAAATTGTAGATACGGGAAGCTATACTTACGAATTAATAAAAAGAGCTTTAGATGCGTCAGACTTAAGAGGAAAAGCTATAGCAAATAATATAGCAAACATAAATACAAAGGGATATAAAAGAATAAATGTGACTTTTGAAGAAACACTTTCTAATGTTACAGCGGATTTTAGAACTAAAGGGAATACTAAAGTATCTAAAAATGAAATAGGATCAATTTCATTAAAGAGAGATAACAGTACTTCTATGAGAGCTGATGGAAATAATGTTGATTTGGAAGTAGAAAAAACTAACCAAGCAGCAAATACATTAATGTATAATGCTTTAGTTTCAAAGGCTAATGGAAAACTTTCTATGCAAAAATATGTTATTTCAGGAGGTAGATAAATATGAGCAATTCCTTATTTTCATCAATGAGAATAAGTGCTAGTGGTTTATCAGCAGAAAGATTAAGAATGGATATTATAGCTAATAATGTGGCTAACAGTAATACTACTAGAACTGACTCAGGAACAGCTTATAGGAGAAAGATAGCTGTCTTCAAGGAGAATTTAGACAGTGAATTAAAACCAAAGGGTGTAAAAGCAGTGGCGATTAGAGAAGATAATAGCGAGTTAAAAGCAAAATATGACCCAACACATCCAGATGCTAATGAAGAGGGCTATGTACTTATGCCTAATGTAAATATTTTGAATGAAATGGCAGATATGATAGCAGCGTCAAGAAGTTATGAAGCTAATGTTAATACTTTAAATGCTTCAAAATCTATGTTTATGAAGGCTTTAGAAATAGGAAGGTAATTAAATTATGAACATATCAAGCAATCCATACCTAAGAATTAATGATTTAAACAATAATTTATTTTTAAACAAAGTTGTAGATGAAAAATTAGAAAATAAGTCTAATGGATTTAAAAATATTATTACAGAACAATTAAACAAAGTTAATGAGAAACAAATAGAGGCAGATGTACTAACTGAAAAAATGATAAGAGGAGATAAGGATGTTTCAATTCATGAAGTAATGTTAGCAGGTGAAGAAGCAAATATGTCACTACAATTAGCAGTTCAAGTTAGGAATAAGTTATTAGAAGCTTTCCAAGAAATAAGTAGAACACAAATTTAGTCAAAAAATTTAGGGGGACAATAAATGGATAAGATTAAGGAGTTTTTTGGTAAGCTTGTGGAAAAGTTTAAGAGCATGGGAAGGTTAGCGAAAATCTCTATTATTGTATCTTTTGTAGCCATAATAATAGCAGTAATTATATTTGGGGTGTATTCGTTTAAGAATAAGTATAATGTGTTATTTACAGGATTAGATCCTAAGGATGCAAAGGTTGTTACTGAAAAACTAAAAGAATTAAAAGTTGATATGAAAATAGAGGGAGATACTATTTTAGTAACTAAAGATAAGGTTGATGAACTAAGGTTAGAATTAGCTCCACAAATAAGTAATGGTAGCGTTGGATACGAGCTTATGGATCAAGGTGGATCATTTGGAATGACTGATGAGGAATTTCAAATTAAAAAGCTTAGAATGTTACAGGGGGAGCTTGAAAAGACTATAAAAACTTTCCCACAAATAGAAAATGCTAGAGTACATATTACATTACCCAAGGAATCTGTTTTTGCAAAAGAGAGCGAGCCAGGTAAGGCTGTTACATACATACAAGTTAAGGCAGGAGAGACTGTTGAGCCAGAGCAGGTTAAATCAATAGTATCTTTAGTTGCAGCAGCAGTTCCTAATTTACCTAGGAATAATGTAGAGGTTATAGACCAAAATATGAAGCTTTTATCAGAAGGTGTTTTTGATGAGAATGGAAATGGTACAGCATCAGGAAGTGCATCTGTAGAAAATCAAAAAACTTTAGAAAAGAATTATGAGGAAAAGCTTGAAAATAGCGTTTATGAATTATTAAATCCTGTTATAGGTAAGGGTAAAGTGAAAACACAAATTAATGTTCAGATGGATTTTGATTCAAAACAAAAAACAGAAATTATAGTAGATCCAAATAAAGTTGTAAAAAATCAAGAAACTTTAAGAGAGAAAAATGGAACAGGTTCAGATTCTACAACAACTAATCCCGTAGATGATAATATGAGTAATACCATAGATGAAGGAAATGGTAATAGTGGTGAGAATTATAGAGAACAAAGTAAAACAGAGTATGATTCAGGAAAAACAGAAGTTAAAACCATTAGTGCACCTGGTGAGGTTAAGAGAGTTACAGCTTCTGTAGTTATAGATGGTTCTTTAGATCCTATGACAACAGAGGCAATAAAGGAACTTGTTAGCACAGCTATAGGATATAAACAAGACAGAGGAGATCAAATAAGTGTGATGAGCATGAATTTTGATCAAAGTGAAAATGAAGAGACTAAAAAACAAATTGAAGCCATGAAGGCTGAAGAAAAGAAAGAAAATATTAGAAATATTGTTAAGTGGTCTTTAATTGCTCTTATATTAATCATAATAATTGTATCTTTAATAATTTTCTTTAGAAAGAAAAAAAATGAAGAAGATGATGAGGATGAAGAAAGACTTTTAGATATTGTTGTTGATAATGATGTTAATGAAGTAGCTAATTTTGAACCAATTAATTTTGAAGTTAACAACCAAAAGGTTCATGTAGAAAATGAAATTAAGAAATATGCGACAGAAAAACCTGATCAAGTAACAGATGTTATTAAATCTTGGTTAAATGAAGACGAGAGGTAATATAGATGGCTAGAGAAAATGGAAAATTAACAGGGGCTCAAAAGGCTGCCATATTATTTATAACTTTAGGTCCAGAAGCTTCATCAGGAATAATAAAGAAGCTTCCTGAGTCAGAAATACAAAAGATAACTTATGAAATAGCAAATATAAGTAGTGTGACTTCAGCACAGAGAGAAGGAATATTAGAAGAATTCATTCAGCTTAATAAGGTTAGAGATTATATAAAAGAAGGGGGCATAGATTATGCTAGAACTCTTCTTGCAAAGGCTTTAGGAGCTCAAAGGGCAGATGAAATAATAGATTCTGTTTCAGCCATAACTCAAAAAAATAGGCCTTTCGCCATAGCTAGAAAAGCAGATGCAACACAACTTTTAAATGTAATTTCTAATGAACATCCACAGACTATTGCTTTAATTCTTTGTTATTTATCACCAGAAAAGGCAGCTCAGGTAATTGGTGAGTTACCTGAGGAACTTCAAAGTGATGTTTCTTATAGAATAGCTACAATGAGTAATACTTCACCTGAAGTTATAAAGGAAATTGAAGCTGTTTTAGAAAGTAAATTACATTCTATTGTAAGAACTGAAGTAGCAACTTTAGGAGGAGTAGATACCTTGGTTAGTATATTAAATCAGGTTGATAGAACTACTGAAAAAAATATTACTGAATCTTTAGAAATAGAGGATCCAGAACTTGCTGATAAGGTTAAAAGCAGTATGTTTGTATTTGAAGACATACTTACTATTGAAGATGTATATATTCAAAGAATTCTTAGGGAGGTTGAAATTAAAGAGCTTGCTATGGCACTTAAGGGATGCTCTAATGAGGTCGCTGAGGCTATATTTAGAAATCAATCAAAGAGAGCTGCTGCTTCATTAAAAGAGGATATGGAATTCTTAGGACCAGTAAGACTTATAGATGTTGAAAAAGCTCAACAGCAAATTGTTAATTTAATAAGAAGATTAGATGAAGCTGGAGAGATTGTTCTTGCTAGAGGAGGAGAAGATGCAATCATCTTATAGTGTTATAAAGAGTGGAAATTTATATTCAGGCAATTTAGTTAAAGTAAATACTATCTATGAGAATAAAAAACATATAGAAGAATGTTTTAAGGCTGAGAGCATAAAAAATGAGAATATGAATGAAAGCTTTAAAAATTTAGGGGAAAATTTATTAAAACAAGCTAGGGAAGAAAAAGAAAATATATTAAAAGATGCCTATGATAAGGCAGTTAAGATTGAAAAAGAAACCTATGAAAAGGCTTATAAAGAGGGATTAGCCAATGGAGTAGAAGATGGCTATAAGGAAGCTTATGAGAAGAATATAGAAAGAGCTTTAGAAGAGGCTGAAGTCATAAGAAATGAGGCTATTGCTATGCTTCATAGAGCAAAAGTAGACTATGAAGAGTATTTATCTGCAAAGAGTGAAGAAATTTTAAAACTTTCCTATAATATAGTTTCTCATATTTTAAATGAAAATATAGGAAGTGAATATGGGGTGAATAAGTTTATAGAAAATGTTTTAAAAGATTCTAAGGATAGTAAAAGTTTTGTAATTAGAGTGAATGAAATTCATAGATTGCCTTTAGAAGAAGAATTAGCACGTTGGAAATTAGAATTTTCTTTAAAGGGTGAAGTGTTTATTTTAGAGGATAATTCACTTAAGGAAGGTAATGCCATAGTTGAAATGGAAAAAGGCAAAGTTGAAGTTGGAATAGATAAAGCTTTAGAAAGTATAAAGAACGAAATTTTTAGCTAATAAGGGGAAACTATGTTAGATATTGATTTTGAGAGACTAAATAGAAAAATAGTTAATTCAACAGCTTATTACTATGAGGGAAGAGTAAAAAAAGTTATAGGTTTAACTATAGAGGTTGAGGGCATAAGAGCAGCAGTGGGTGAACTTTGTATAATTTACAACCACAAAAATGAAGAAATTAAATGTGAAGTTGTTGGATTTAAAGAAAATGAAGTTCTGCTAATGCCCTTAGGTGAACTTGTTGGAATAGCTCCAGGGTGTAGAGTTGTTCCTCAGGGGAAACCTTTAAGTGTTAGATGTAGTGATGAGCTTTTAGGTAAAATTCTTGATGGAATAGGAGAACCTTTTTATGGTGATGGAATAAGTGGAGGAGAATTTTATAGTTTAGATAACTCACCACCAGATCCAATGACTAGAAAAAGAATTAAAGATATACTTCCCACAGGACTTAGAGCTATTGATGGCTTTTTAACCTGTGGAGATGGACAAAGAATTGGTATATTTGCAGGAAGTGGAGTTGGGAAAAGTACAACTCTTGGAATGATTGCAAGGGAAGCAAAGGCTGATGTTAATGTAATTTCTCTTATAGGTGAGAGAGGAAGAGAGGTTCTTGATTTTATAGAAAAGGATTTAGGACCAGAGGGGATGAAGAAGTCTGTGGTTGTTTGTGCAACTTCTGATAAACCAGCACTTATAAGACTTAAAGGAGCATTAACAGCAACAGCTATAGCAGAGTACTTTAGAGATCAAGGTAAAAAGGTTATTTTAATGATGGACTCTGTTACAAGGGTGGCCATGGCACAAAGAGAAATTGGATTGGCCATTGGGGAGCCACCAGCAACAAAGGGATATACACCATCAGTTTTTGCTATTTTACCAAGGCTTATGGAAAGAGCGGGAACCTCTGATAAAGGTTCTATAACAGCTTTTTACACAGTACTTGTTGATGGTGATGATTTTAATGAGCCTATAGCGGATACTGTAAGGGGAATACTTGATGGTCATATAGTTTTATCAAGGGCTTTGGCTCACAAAAACCACTATCCAGCCATAGATATTTTAAATTCAGTATCAAGGCTTATGCCTACTATAGCTGATAAAGAGCATATAGAAATTGCTTCTAAGGCAAGAAATATGTTGGCTCTTTATAAGGAATCAGAGGATTTAATTAACATTGGTGCTTATGTAAGAGGACAAAATAAGAATTTAGATTTAGCTGTAGAGCTTCAAGAAGAAATAAATAATTTTTTAAAACAAAAAATAGATGAAAGCTCGGAGTTTAATAATTCAATTGAGAACTTAAAGACTTTAATGAGAGGTTAATTTTTTATGGGTAAAGGGTTTGATTTCAAGCTTCAAAAAATATTAGACATAAGAATAGAAAAGGAAGAAGAAAAGGCCAGAATTTTTAAAAAAGCACAATGTGAAAAAAATGAAATTGAAGAAAAGATAAAAGAGTTAGAAGAGAGTTATATAAGATATAGCGAAGTTACCAATAAAGAAACAGTTGCCTATCAGAAGATAAAGAGAATTTATGTGCAAAATGTTTCAAGAGCTATTGAAGAAAAGAAAAAGGAGCTTCAGATAAAGGAACAAGAAGTTTTGTTTAAAAGGGAGGAAGCAAAAAAAAGCCAAATAGAAAGAAAAACTGTTGAAAAACTTAAGGAAAAAGAATATGAAAATTTTAAAAAGGAACAAGAAAGATTAGAAACGGTATTTAATGATGAGATGGCTTTATATGGTCATATAAGAAAACTTGAAAGGGGGTGAGAATAGTTAATGAAAATAGATATATTAAGTTCTATGGAAACTTTAGTAGTTCAAAGTAAAAGTAAAGAAGTTAAATTAGAGAATAATTTTAAGGATATATTAGATAAGGCAACAGCTACTAGAAATCAAAAGGATGACATAGTTGATTCTAAGAAAAGTGAAGTTAAAAAAGAAATCAATAGCACTAAAGATACAGAGAAAAAAACTATAAAAAATAATGAAAATGTTGTTAAAGATAATTGTGACAATAAGGAAGTTATTGAAGAAGGTTTATTAGATGGAGAAGGGCTTAAAGTTGTTGAAGAATTAATGGCATTTATTATGGGATTTAATGAAATGATTAATGAAGATTTAAAATCAGTAATAGATGAGATGAATTTAGAGACTTCTATTAATGAACTAAATGAAGAAGTGATTAGCAGATTACTTGCTCATAGTAATAATGAATTAATAGTTAAAAATGACTTACAAGAAATTATAAATAGCTTAGAAAGTGTTGGATTTGTAGAAAAAGATAATTTCTTAGTGAATCATATTAATGAGGTTTTAGGTAATTTAGTTGAGGAATTAGAAAAAATAGATTTAGTTTTAGAAAATACACCTTTGGTTAAGGAAAATGAAAATATAAGGGTTGAAATTAAGAATTTCATTGAAAATGGAAAAGCTATTATAGAAAAATTACCTAAAAATAATATTTTAAAAGATAATTCTGTGCACTTAAATGATGAGAATAGATTAGAGTCTGAAGAGCTTATAATTACTTCAAAAAATAGTGAAATAACTAAAGAAAAAACAGAAACAACCTTTAATAATAAAGGAGAAGAAAATAAAGAGTTTTCAGAATCAGAAAAGGAAGATTTAGTTTTAAATAAAATATTAGGTCATGAAATAAAAGACCATAAACCTTTTATAGCAAATAAAATTCTATCTATGAATAATGAAAATGTTGGTGAATTAAAAGAAGTTATAAATGTAAAAAGTTTTTCTGTAGATACAGTAAAAAATATGAAGTATATGGTTAATAATTCTATTAAAGAGTTAGTAGTTAAAGTTAATCCAGGGAATTTAGGAGATGTGACTATAAAAATTTCTATGGCAGGTAATGAAGTTAAAGCTAATATATCAACAGCTTCAAAGGAACTTTATAATTATATAAATTCAAGTGAAATAAAGAACCTGTTGAACCAAGAAAATATAAGGGTTTCAGAGGTTAATATTTCTTTGTATCAGGAAGATACAACTTTCTTTAGGGAAGGTAGTGAATTTAATGGTAGAGGTAATAATGAGAAAGAAAGAACTTTTAATAGAGAAGGCTTTAGTGCTCTAGAGGAAGGGATTGTAGAAGAAGTAAAGGACTTAAGTTCTTTAGATATTATAGTTTAAAAAGGAGAGAGGTTATGGAAATAAGATTAGCTGGAGCTAATAGTGGAAGAGCTACTGATAGGGGAACACCTATTGTAAAGCCAGGTGATGATATGGACAAGCATGCTTTTTTAAAAATATTATCAGCACAGCTTAGAAATCAAGACCCACTGGCATCAGATCAAGATTCTAGTCAGTATGTAACACAGATGGCCCAATTTACAAGTATGGAACAAATGCAAAATTTAAATGATACTATGACAAATTATGCAAATCAATCCTTAGTGGGTAAGGGAGTTACTGTTAATGATGTAGATGCTGAGGGGAATCCTTACACTGGAATTGTTAAAGCAGTTAATAAATCTGGTGGAGTGACAACAATTTCTGTTGAAGTAAATGAAGGAGGTAAAAATGTTTATAAAGAATTTGATATCGAATCTATTAAGACTGTTTTAGGAGTGCCTGATTATTCACTACCTGCAATAAATAATGTTAATGGAAATACATCATTCTTATTAGCATCATCCTTTATAGGGAAGGATGTAGAGCTCAGTGAAAAGGATAGTAGTAATAACAATTATATTGGAAAAGTTACTACTGCATTTAAGGAAGATGGGCTTATAAAGGTTAAGGTTAAATTAAAGGATAGTGATGAAGAAATCTCTGTAACCATAGATAAAATAAGTAAAGTTGGAATTTTTGAGAGTAAGGATGACAGCCAAGAGGATAGTAACGACAATATAGAGAAGAATAAGTAATTATGAGCTATAGAATAGTAAATGGACGAGTTTATCATACTGGTTTAAATAATAATTTCAATAATGGATATAACTCGGAAATTAGAGATAATTCAAGTAATAATTTTAAAAGTATATTAGATGAAAGGTTAAAAGATCATAGGAATATAGGTTTTAAAATATCTAATCATGCATCAGAACGATTAAGAAATATTAATTTGAATTCTATAGATTATAAGAAAATAGAAGAAGGTTTTGAAAAGGCAAGGGAAAAAAGTTCTAAAAATGCAGTGATACTTTATAAAGATATGGCACTAGTTGCAAGTATAGAAAATAGTACTTTAATAACAGTAGTTACTGATGATAGAGCAAAAGAGAATGTTTTTACCAATATAGATAGTTTAGTAATTTTATAATTTAGGCTGGACCAAGGATGGAAGCCTATGCTACATAGAACGATAGATATGTAGTTGAATATATGTCAAGGATGGTAATTGGGTAAAATGGAGGATGTTTATAGATGTTAAGATCAATGTATTCAGGGATTTCTGGTATGAAATCAAATCAAGTAAAATTAGATGTTATAGGAAACAATATATCAAACTTAGGAACTACAGGGTTTAAATCATCAACTGTTAAATTTCAAGATATGTTATCACAAAGTATAGGGGATGCCACTTCACCAAGTATGAATCAAGGGGGAGTTAACTCAAGGCAAGTAGGCCTTGGAGTACAGCTTTCAAGTATAGATACAGTTATGACACAGGGAACACTTCAACCAACAGGAAGAAATCTAGATTTAGCTCTAGATGGTGGTGGATTCTTTATGGTAAGTAAAGGACCTACTGTTTTTGGGGATAATACATTAGAAGTGAGTCATAAAGCTGGAGCACATAACATTTCAAGTCAATCAATAATAAACTCTGGGTCAGAAATGATGTTTTCAAGAGCAGGTACATTTACTTTAGATGAAGAAGGAAATCTTTTAACATCAGATGGATATAGAGTAATGGGTTATTCAGTAACTAATGATGATAATGGAATGCAACCAACAGGAAAAATACCAAATGGAGTATCAGCAGCAGGACTTGATTTTAGATTTGGACCTGGTTCTCAATTAAATGGCTATAAAGTAGTTATAGGAAAAGTTGGACCAGGAACAGTGACAGATGCAGAGGTTGATAAGGGAAGTAAAACAATAAAAATTCATGGTGACTTTTCAAAGGATTCTACTATTACAAAGGAAGCTATAGAAAGTGTAGCTAATAAAGCTCTTTCAGCAGCGGGAATATCTCAAAGATTAAATGTATCAGGTAGCCCAGTTCAATTTAATGAATTAGGAAGTAATACTGTAGAGGGAGGTTCTGATGCAACAGCACCAGCATCAGTTTCATTAATGGGAGTTACATTTAAGTTCTCAGAAGGTAGCAATTTAAATGGATACACAATAAAAGTTGGAGAAATAAAGTCTAATTCAACAGATGCAGTTTTAGATGAAAACGCAAAAACTATTACAATAAACAGTAACTTTATGGATAAAGGTGCTGTTACAGGACAAGAAATAGCAGATGCTATAAATGCAGTACTAAATGGAAAGAATATGTCGGTAACAGCTATAGGAAATCCATCTATAATACCAGGATTAGAAAGTACAAGTAAAAATGGTACAGATGGAAGTGTTCCAAATGCTGTGAAAAATGGAGCAGACGAAATAATAACTTTTGCACAAAATAATTCAGCAGATTCTACAGGAAGATTTTCTGAGTTAAATGGATACAAAATAAACATAGATGATAAGGCAAATAGTATTAATATAGATAAATCTTCAAAGGTTATAACTTTAAGTAAAACTGACCTTACTGCTGGAACTAAGTTCCAAGATGCTTTAAAGAATGCTGGATTTAAGAGTGTAGATGTAACTGTCACTACAACTACTGGAAATATACCTGAAAACGGTAGTTTTATTATTGGAAATGAAGGTAAGGATAAGAAAGCTCCTGATAAGGTGAGTATAGGTGGATTTACAATAGAATTACCAAAGGGAGATACTTTTAATGATTATACTTTTAAAATTGTAGATATTGAAGCTTCAACTTTATCAGCACAAGCAAATGCAAGTAATCCAAAGATAATTGAAATTTCAGGAGATTTCTTAAATGGAACAGTAACAGCAGATAATCTTAGAGATACTTTGAAAGCTTTACCTAATTTAACGGAAATAAAGGTATCAGGAAGAGCAAAGGTAGATTTAGAAGCAGAGTCAAATATGATTGATGGAGGTGCTGAACTTAAAGAACCTGGAGCACAAGAGGTTTTTGGAATGACTATAGAATTTGATGCAGGAGCTGCACTAAATGGATATAAAGTGGTTATTGGGGATACATCTCCAAGCACAAAAACTTCAGCTAATGTAGATACAAAGAATAAGACTATTGTGATTAATGGTGATTTTGTTAATGGTAGAGTAGCTGGAAGAGAAATTCAAAATGTTATAAATAGATCTTTAAAGGATAAAGGCATAGACCAAGGAGTTAAAATTCTTGGAACTCCTAATACAATAGATGGAACTATATCAGAGGAAACAAGTGGTGGTACACCTATTCAAAGTTTAGACCAAGATGGAGTAGTTAGCTTTGTTGATGGAGCTAAGGAGGTTAAGGCTTATGATGAAGGGTTAAAAACATTAAAAATTCCAGATAAGGTTAAAGACCCAGCATCAGGTGAAGAGTTAGCTGTTAAGTCATTTAATATAGACAAGAACGGAATTATAAACTGTATTTTAGAGAATGGTTCTGTGGCAGCTGTAGGACAAATAGCTATGGCAAACTTTAAAAATCCAGAAGGATTGGACAAGCTTGGTGGAAATCTTTATGCTCAATCAGCCAATTCAGGTGAGCCAACAATAAAGAGTGGTGTAGGAACTAGAGGGGATGATAATTCAAAGGGTTATGGAGACATGCTTCAAGGAATGATTGAATTATCTAACGTTGATTTGTCAGAGCAATTCACAGATATGATAACAACTACTAGAGCATTCCAAGCAAGTGGAAAGATAATTAACACTGGAGATGAAATACTTCAGGACATAATAAATCTAAAGAGATAGGTTTATTGATTTTTGTAAGTTTATCACTGAGGGAAGAAGGTACTTCCCTCTGATGATATTTAGGAGGGTATATGATTAGGTTAATTGCTATGAATAATCAAGAGTTTTTTCTGAATCCAGATCATATAGAAAAAATGGAGTCTGTACCAGAAACTGTTCTAACTTTAAGTAATGGTAGAAAGTATATAGTAAATGAAAGTCCAGAGGAAATCATTAGATATATTGTTGAGTTTAAAAAAAGAATTTTTATAAAAGGGATATAATTTAGGAGGCCAAGAAAATGAAAAAGGCAGATAATCTAACCCTAGTAGGAGTTTTATGTGGGTTAGCAATGGTTGTATGGGGAATGATGGGTGAATCTGGATTTGGGATATTTATAGATGCTCAATCATTGGCTATAACTGTAGGAGGATCTTTTTGTGCTTTATTAGTAACCTATTCTTTAGGTGACATAAAAAGAGTTGGTAAGTTAATACTTCAAAGTACTAAAGAAGAAGGGATAGCACCTTTAGAACTTACTAGTAAATTTGGAGAAATTTCAAAAAAAGCTAGAAAGGAAGGATTATTATCCTTAGAAGAAGAGATAAATGCTATTGAGGATGAATTTATGAAAAAAGGGCTTCAGATGGTTGTTGATGGAATAGAACCAGAAACTATATCTGAAATATTGGAACTTGAAATAGAACAAATAGAAGGAAGGCATAAAGTTGGGGTTGGCCTTATGAGAACTTGGGGAGAGTATGCACCAGCTTTTGGTATGGTTGGAACTCTTATAGGTCTTATAAAAATGCTTGCTAACTTAGGTGGAGATGTATCAGCTATTGCTGATGGTATGTCAGTTTCACTTATTACAACATTCTATGGAGCTTTATTTGCTAACCTAATATTTTTACCTATAGGTAATAACCTTGAGTTAAAAAGTAATAAAGAAATGAAAATAAAGGAAATGATGCTTGAAGGAATTTTAGCCATCCAATCAGGTGTAAATCCAAGAATTGTTGAAGAAAAATTACTTACATATATAAGCCCAGAAGAGAAAAAAGCTTATGTGGCTGAAGGCTCAGAAGGAAATTTAGGTAATGCAGAGGGAGCTATTGATTAATGGCTAGAAAAAGAAGAAAAAAAGATTCAGAGAATAAAGGTGGAGCAGGATGGATGGCCAGCTTTGCTGATACAATGACTCTTCTTATGACATTTTTTATATTGTTATATTCTATGGCAAGTGTAGAAGAGGAAAAAATGATAGCTATGGCTAATGCTCTTCAGAATGTTTTACAAGGAAAAAAAAGTGATGCTATTTTTGATTATAATTTATCAAATGGAGAAGCCACTATAATTAGTGCTGATGAAAAAGAATTAGAACAAAATGAAAGTGATTACACTTATGAAGAGCTAAAAAAATATATTGAAGGTAATAATTTAGAAACTTTAATGACTGTTGAAAAAAATGAGGAAGGAGTAGAATTACAACTTAGTGATAGTATTTTATTTCCTTCGGGGACGGCAGACTTACTAAATGAGAGTAAAACCATACTTAATAAGGTGGCAGAACTAATTTTAAATAGTAAAACAGATATTGTAATTGCAGGTCATACTGATAATAGACCAATAAAAAATAATAAATTCCCGAGTAACTGGGAACTATCAGTTCAAAGAGCTGTTAATGTAGTTAAGTATTTTACAGAAGGGAAAGGCATTACCTCTTCAAGATTTTCTGTTATGGGTTATGGTGAGCATAGACCCATTGGAGATAATAGTACAGAAGAAGGGCAAAGAGCAAATAGAAGAGTTAGCATTTTATTTAAGAATGTAGATAATAATTAAAAAATTATTATAGGGGGTAATTATGGGGAAAAATAAAAAATCTAGTGAGGAGAAAAAAACTATAGAAATTTCAAAGCCATTACTAATATCAATAGTTGTTTTAATTGTAATTTTTATAGGAAGTTTTGTATTTTTTACTTTTATGTTTAATTTAAATAAGTCTAAAGGAAATAAGGTTGCAGCACAGCAAACTGTAGAAAAGAAAGAGTTAGTTAATTTGGGCTTAGGAGAAGAATTTGTAGTTAATTTAGCAGATCAAGGTGGAAAGCGATATATAAAAACTAATATTGTTGTGGCTTATAACAAGAAAAATAAAGACTTTGCAAAGGTTGCAGAGGAAAAAACAATTGTTTTAAGGGATGCTACAATTAACTACTTAAAATTAAAAACAGTAGATGAAACAAAAGATACGGAGGCTATAAAAAAAGGGTTAATAGATGCTTTAAATAAAGCATTAGGATCTAAAGATGCCATAGAAGATATTTATTTTCAATCACTAATAGTTCAATAGGAGATTATTTATGACTTATATAGTATTGACAGTGAAATTAGCAATATTTACATTAGCTATAATTTTACTATTAGTAGGATTTTTAAAGTTAACAGATGGAAAGTTAAAGAATTTATCTAAGGGGAAATACATTAAAATAATTGAAAAAACTCCCCTTTCTAAAACTAGCAATATATATTTATTAAAGTTAGGTGATGAAGGGGCTGTTATAGTAACAAATGATAAAGGAGCCACAGTTTTAAAAGAGTTGTCAGTAGAGGAAATAGAAGATATTGAAAAAGCTAAGGAAGAAAGTTACTTAGAAATGAATAAAAAATACAAAGATGGATTAAATCAAATAAATTTATGGGGAAACTCTATGTTTAAAAAGGTTAAGGGGGAAAAAAATGAATAAGAAAAAATATGTTCTAGCTATAATACTCTTAGCCTTTGTAATTGTTGCAGGAATAAAAATGGAGGTTGTTGCTGAACCTAATAATATTCCATTACCAAATATAAATATATCAGTGGATCAGGCAAATTCACCAAAGGAATATGTAGGCAATATAAAGTTGTTAATAGTTCTTACAGTATTAACACTTTTACCTTCCTTCTTAATAATGATGACTTGCTTCACAAGAATAGCAATAGTTTTATCCTTTTTTAAAAGTGCTATAGGAGCACAACAATCTATACCAAGCCAAGTATTAGTTGGACTAGCATTATTCTTAACTATATTTGTAATGGCTCCAGTATATGGTGAGGTGAACAGTAAAGCTCTTACACCATATATGGAAAATAAGATTACTCAAGAAGAAGCTATAGAGCTTGGAACTAAACCAATTAAAGAGTTTATGCTAAAACAAACAAGGAAGAAAGATTTAGAGCTTTTTGGTGAATTATCAGGAGTAGAAAAAGGAACTTTAACTAGAGAAAATATACCTTTAACTACCTTAGTTCCAGCTTTTGCTATAAGTGAGTTAAAAACAGCTTTTGAAATAGGATTTTTAATATATTTACCATTCTTAGTTATTGATATGGTAGTAGCCAGTGTTCTTATGTCCATGGGAATGTTTATGCTACCACCAGCTATGGTTTCATTACCATTTAAATTATTATTATTTGTAATGGTTGATGGATGGCATTTATTAATTAAGTCTCTTGTACAGAGTTTTATGTAGAAATAGGGGAGTGATTTTAGTGACAGATACGTTGATTATGACAGTTGTTAAGGATTCTATGATGGTTGCTTTAAAGGTAGCTGGACCATTTTTAGCTGTTTCCATAATTCTTGGTCTTTTGATTAGTATTATTCAAGCTACTACTCAAATTCAAGAGCAAACTTTAACATTTGTTCCAAAACTTCTTGGTATTGCGGCCACTGGATTATTTCTAGGAACATGGATGTCACATACAATAGTAGAATTTACAAAAAGGATATTTGAAATTATAGGAACTATAACTATGTAGGAGGAATAATGGTAAATACTGATTACTTTTTATTATTAATATTAATATTTATTAGAATATCTTCTTTTTTAGTTATAACTCCAGTATTTTTTCCAAATGGAACACCAAAGATTTTAAAGGCAGCTCTTGCTATGGTCCTATCTTTTTTTATTATAGGATTTATAGGAGATGTAAGTTTACCAGACGTAAATAATAACATAGCTTTAACTATGGCTGTTATAAATGAAATTAGCTCAGGGTTAATTTTAGGTGTAGCAACTTCTTTATGGTTTAATTTTATTAAGATGGCTGGAAGTTTCATAGATTTACAAATGGGACTTGGAATGCTTAATATGTATGATCCAAATAGTAAAACTAATACAACTTTAATTTCAAATTTAACTCATTGGATTGCTCTTCTTATATTTTTTATTTTAGATGGGCATCACATGATTATAAGGATGCTAAAGGAAAGTTTCTCTATTATAAGCGTAGGACAAAATATGTTAGGTCAAAGTTCTTCAATGGTAATTATGGATTCTATGTTTTCATACTTTGTTTTAGCTATGAAAATATCATTACCATTAGTTTTAATAATAATAATTTCAGATATTGTAATGGGATTAATATCAAGAAGTGTTCCTCAACTTAATATTATGATACTTGGAATGCCAGTAAAGCTTCTGATAGGTATAAGTAGCTTTATTATTGCCCTTCCATTAATAATAAAGGTTATAGTTGGTGGAATTGATTTAATACCGGATTTATTTAAAGCTATTTTTAAAGCAGTTCCTTTGGTGTTTATATTCTCTGAAGAAAAAACAGAGGAGGCAACTCCAAAGAAAAAAGCAGATGCTAGAAAAAAAGGACAAGTTCCAAAAAGTAAAGAAGTAGGAACAGCATTAACTTTAGCTGCTATTTTAATTGTAATAATATTTTTAGGTGGGTACATAACAAATGGATTTAAATCAGTGATGATTTATTATTTCTCCATGGACTTTTCTCTTGCTTTAAAGGAAAGTACAGCAAGTAAAGAAGTTGTTCATGCCATAATGAATTTTGCAAAAATAGCACTCCCTTTAATATTACCAATTATGATAATGGGTATTGTTGCAAGTATAGCCCAAACAGGATTTTTATTTAGTAAGGAAGGAATTAAGCCATCCTTAGGTAAATTAAATCCTATTAAAGGTTTTAAGAATATGTTCTCTAAGAAAAATATCGTTGATTTATTTAAGAACTTTATAGTTATTTTTATTTTAGCTTATATTGGAATTGATTTTGTTAAAGAAAACTATGATGAAATAATGCAAATAGGAAATTTATATTTACCTACTTTTGGAGTTGAATTTAAAAATTTATTAGTAGGTATAATATCAAAGGTTGTTATGGTGTTAATTGTTATAGCAGGGGTAGATTATTTTATTCAATTTAGATTAAATAAAAAAGAAATGAGGATGTCAAAGCAAGAAATAAAGGAAGAATCAAAACAGTCAGAAGGAGATCCTCACATTAAGGGAAAAAGAAAACAAAAGCAAAGGGATTTTGCTATGAGTAGGATGATGCAAGCAGTGCCTAATGCAACTGTAGTTGTCACAAATCCAACGCATATTTCTGTGGCTATTTTATATGAAGAAAATTCGGCTTTTTCAGCACCTAAGGTAGTAGCTAAGGGAGCTGATAATATTGCCTTAAAAATAAAGGAAATAGCTAAAAAAAATGAGATTCCCGTCATAGAAAATAGACAATTTGCAAGACTAATATATGAAACCGTGGATATAGAACAAGAAATACCAGAAGAAATGTATAGAACTATGGCAGAAATCTTAGCAGTTGTCTATAAAATGAAGTCTAATTAATATAGGTGTAAAACAATATTTAGGGGATAGGACACTATATTGAATAGTTATAAAAAACTAATTGAAAGGATGATTATCGGTGGAGAAAAAGAGGGGGAAGTTTTCTATAAAGCCCGATGTTTTAGTTGCTTTTGGTGTTATAGGAATAATACTTATGATTATTATTCCTTTACCATCACCAGTTTTAGATGTGTTATTAGCTGTAAATATAACTATTTCAGTAATTATAGCACTTATTACAATGTTTACTACAAATGTTCTTCAGTTATCTGTATTCCCGACATTATTACTTATTACAACACTTTTTAGGCTAGGACTTAATATTTCATCAACTAGATTAATTCTAAGTGGTGGAGAGGCTGGTGCTATTATAGATGCCTTTGGAGAATTTGTTATAGGTGGAAATTATGTTGTTGGTATAATAATTTTCTTAATCATTATGATTATTCAGTTTATGGTAATAACTAATGGTGCTGGAAGAGTATCAGAGGTTGCAGCTAGATTTACCTTAGATGCTATGCCAGGTAAGCAAATGAGTATTGATGCTGATTTAAATTCAGGTCTTATAGATGAGGAAACAGCTAAGCAAAGAAGAAAAGATTTACAGGCAGAGGCAGATTTTTATGGAGCTATGGATGGTGCATCTAAATTCGTTAAGGGAGATGCCATAGCAGGTATAATTGTAACAGCTATTAATGTTATAGCAGGTATAATCATCGGAGTTACTATGCTTAACATGGATTTTGCTACTGCTGCAAGTAGTTATGTAAATTTAACAGTTGGTGATGGTCTTGTAAGTCAGATTCCAGCTTTATTAATATCAACAGCTTCTGGAATATTGGTTACTCGTTCTGGAAGTTCAGAAAATTTTGGTAAGGTTGTTACTAAGCAACTTACAGCTTTCCCAGTAGCTTTAGGACTTGCATCAGCACTTATGTTTTCTTTAGCTATAGTACCAAGTATGCCTAAGCTTCCATTTTTATTATTGGCAGTAGTTACTGGTTCATCAGCTTACTTCATTTATAAAGATGAAGTGAAAAAAGAAGAAATAGCTATCAAAGAAGAGGAAATAGCTATTGAGCAAGAGGAAAGTAAAGAACCAGAAAATGTAATGAGTTTAATAACAGTAGAACCTATAGAAGTTGAAATTGGATATGGATTAATTCCTTTGGCAGATGAGAGTACGGGTGGAGATTTACTTCAAAGAATTGCATCTGTAAGAAGACAATGTGCCATAGAGATGGGGATAGTAGTTCAACCTATAAGAATTAGAGATAATTTACAATTAGGTAGCAATGAATATGTGGTTAAGTTAAGGGGAACTGTAGTTGCGTCAGCAGAAATGATGCCTGGAATGCTTTTAGCTATGGATGCTACAGGAGAAGGTATAGATATAGGTGGATTAAAAACAATTGAACCAACCTTTGGATTACCAGCAGTTTGGATAAATGGAGACCAAAGAGAAGATGCTGAAATAAGAGGATTAACAGTAGTTGACCCAACAACTGTAATGGTAACCCATTTAACTGAAACTATAAAATCACATTCCTTTGAATTATTAGGAAGACAAGAGGTCAAGGTTATAGTTGACAATGCAAAGGAGAAATATAGTGCTGTGGTAGAAGAGCTTATACCTGATTTAATGTCTCTAGGAGAATTGCAAAAGGTGTTACAGAATTTATTAAGGGAAAAGGTTCCAATAAAAGATATGGTTACTATAATGGAATCTTTAGCTGATAACTCAAGAAATACTAGGGATATAGAACTTCTAACAGAGTATGTTAGATTTGCACTTTCAAGAACTATATGTAATCAGATAATAAATGAAGATAAAGCTATTATAGTTATGACTTTATCTCCAGATATAGAGGAAATAATAGCTACAAGAACTCAAAAGTCTACCCAAGGTTCTTTCCCAGCTATAGATCCAGATACAAGTACACAAATTTATTCAGCTATTAAAGAAAAGATGGAATCAATTTATTTCCATAACAATCAACCAGTAATTCTTGTATCTCCAAATATTAGACCAAGCTTTAGAAGATTTATTGAGATGGTATTCCCAGAATTAATGGTAGTTTCATTAAATGAAATACCAAATGATATTGAAATAAGAGCAGAAGGTGTGGTGGCATTATAGTGATAGTTAAAAAATATATAGCAAGAGATATGAATGATGCAATGGGAAAAATAAAATTAGATTTAGGTTCAGAAGCTGTTATTATTGCACAAAGAAAAATAAGAAAATCAGGAATAAGAGGGATATTTTCCCCTAAGATTTTAGAAGTAACAGCAGCAAAAGATAACAAAGGAATAAGTTATGGTAGAGAAAATACCTATGATGCTATTGCAAGTTTGCAATCTATAATGACAAAGGAAATTGAAGAAAGAACAAAAAGTCCTATTAATAATGAAAAAAAGGTAGATAAAGAAGAAAATTTAAATTTAGAATCTGAATTGAAAGAAATGAAAGGCTTATTATATAAATTCATGGAAGAGAAAAATGTGGATGAAAGGGAGTTGTATAAAAACTTAGATTTAGTTGAAGATTTAGAAGAATTTATGGGTAAAAGTGAAGAGGAAATTAAAGCAAAGTTAAGAGATACCATAGAAATAACTAGTAAAGATTTTAAGGGAAAAGCAGTTATGGTTGGACCAACAGGTGTAGGAAAAACAACAACTATTGCGAAATTAGCTGGAAGACTAGCCTTAATAGAAAAGAAAAAAGTTGGGCTTATAACTATTGACACATATAGAATAGGAGCTGTAGAACAATTAAGAACCTATGCAGAAATAATGAATGTTCCTTTTAGAGTTGTAATGACCTTAGGAGAAATGGATGAAGCCTTAGAAGCAATGAAAAATTGCGAAGTAATTTTAATTGATAGTACAGGGAGAAGTAGTAAAAACTTAATGCAAATATCAGAATTAAGGGCTTTTATAGATAAGATAAAGCCAGATAATATAAGCTTAGTTTTAAGTGCTACTACAAAGAATAATGACTTAAAATCAATAATAGAGGGGTATGGTACTTTAGGATATAATGACTTAATAATAACTAAGCTTGATGAAACTACATCCTATGGAACAGTATTAAATGCAGCATATATAAGTAAAGCACCAATTAGGTATTTAACAAATGGACAAAATGTTCCAGATGATATAAAAAGATTTTCTAAGGATGAGATTGTAGATTTAGTTACGGGAGAGTTAAAGGTATGTTAGATCAAGCTTCTAGCTTAAGAAAATTAGTGGAAAATAATATTAATATAAATTGTAATATGGGTAAGGCAAAAATAATTACTATAACCTCTGGTAAAGGTGGAGTTGGAAAGAGTAATTTAGTTGTTAATTTAGCTATAGGACTTCAGCAAGAAGGGAAAAAAGTATTAATTTTTGATGCAGATATTGGAATGTGTAATGATGATATATTACTAGGGATTTTTCCGAAATACAATATTTATGACCTTTTATTAAAAGATATGAATATAGAAGACATTATAGTTGAAGGACCTCTAGGAATAGGACTTCTATCTGGAGGTTCAGGAATAAATAAAATAGAAGATCTTTCACAAAATCAAAGAAGCTTATTTTTAAGTAAGTTAATGTCTTTAGATAAGTATGATTATATTTTAATGGATACTGGTGCAGGAATAAGTAAAAATGTAATGGCTTTTGTAGCTGCTTGTGATGAACTTATAATAACAACAACACCAGAACCAACTGCATTAACAGATGCTTATGCTCTTTTAAAAGCAACTAAGCATTATGGATTAAAAGAAAAGGCTTCTGTAGTTGTAAATAAATGTTTCACAGAAAATGAGGGCTATGAAACTTTTAAAAAGTTTAAAGGAGCAAGTAAAAAGTTTTTAAATGTAGATTTAACTTTTTTAGGGTGTGTTTTAGATGATAAAAAATTAGAGGAAGCAGTTAGAGAGAGAACTCCAGTTTTAATAAGATATCCATCAGCAAAGGCTTCTAGAAGCATATATGCCATAGGAAAAAATATTTTAGGGGTACCAAGTACGAATAAAAAGGGAGTAGGGGATTTTTTCAAAAAGCTTTTCGATATATTTGCATAAGGGGAATTTTAAATGAAAACTTTTGATATTTATATAAATTGTATTTTAGATGTTTTAGATGAAAAAGGTAAAACTTATAAAAGTAGAATTCAAGAAATTAATGAAGATTATATGTGTATAGATATACCTATGGAAAATGGAGAATATCTATTGCTAAGAAAAAATTGTGAAATAGGAATTATTATATATAATGAAAAAATTGGGATGTTATATAAGGGGAAACTCAGAATAATTGATAAGAAAGTAGAGGGAAACCTGAGATTATATAAGGTTTCAAGACCTTATGATATTGAGAAATTACAAAGAAGAAATTATGTAAGAGTAGATACAACTAGAGCAGTGAAGTATAAGAAAAAAGGGGATAAGGCATATTCAGATGCCGTAATTTTAGATTTAAGCGGTGGAGGAATGAAAATAAAATTAGATAAAAAAGTTGAAGTTAATGATATAGTGGATCTTATTGCTGAACTTGATGGAAAATTTGCTCAAATAAGAGGAGAAGTTCGTAGGGTATATAAGGATGAAAAGGATAGAAAATATATAATTGGATATGAGTTTACAGAAATTAATGAAGCTGTTAGAGATAGAATAATACATATGGTTTTTTCCATTATGAGAAGACAAATGGAAGTATTATAGGGGGACTTAATAGTGATTGGTGAAAAGAGTAATGAAATAGTAGTAGAAAAATATATACCTTTAGTTAAGTATATTGCAGGGAGAGTTATATTAGGGAAAAATAAATACATTGAATATGAAGATTTAGTAGGTTACGGTATGGTTGGACTTATGGATGCTATTTCTAAATTTGATAAGGAAAAGGGGATGAAATTTTCAACTTATGCATCTATTAGAATAAGAGGAGCTATGATTGATGAAATGAGGAGAAATAGTCCAATTTCTAAGGGGGCTATGGATAAGTTAAATAAATATAATAAGGCTTTAGAAACTTTACAAAATAGAAATTTTAGAGAGCCAAATAAAGAAGAAATAGCAAAGGAACTTAATATAAGTGAGAAGGAAGTTTCTGAAGTTGAGGGGTATATAAATTATATATCAATTAGTTCTTTAGATTCTATAATATATGGTGAAGATGATGTTTCTATAAAGTCACTAATAGAAGATACTAGTAGTATAAGACCAGATTATATATTAGAGGAAAAAGAAGAAATAGAAATATTAAAAAATTCCATAGAAAAATTAAATGAAAAGGATAAGATCGTTTTAAATTTATATTATTATGAAGGACTTACTTTAAAAGAAATAGGCACTGTTTTAGAGGTATCAGAATCAAGAGTTTGTCAATTACATTCAAGGGCTATATTAAATTTGAGAAAGCTTATGAAAAAAGCAGATTGTTTTGTTAAATAGGTGGTTAGTTTATGAAAATAATTTTAGTGATTTTAGCAGTTGCTTTACTTTTAATTAATTTATTATTTTATAAAAATGATAAGAAGGCAACGAAGAAAAAATCCAATTTTGAATTTAAAGAAATATTGGATGATGAAAAAGAAAATACTAATGATTTTAAGTTAGAATTAGGAAAAATAAGAAGAGAGCTAAGTGAAACTATAATAGATTTACAAAGAGAAATTTATGATTTAAAGGATGAAATAGCAGAATTAAAGGCTTCTAAGGAGCCTTTAATTCAAAATAGAGAAAGTAATGATAATAATGAAAGGATTCATTTAGATAAAATAATTGAAGAAGAGACTTTAAGTGACGATAATAATTTAGAGTACTCTGATATTAATGAAAAAGCTTTAGTTATTAAAAAATTATTAGTAGAAGGAAAATCAGAGGAAGAGATATGTAGCTTTCTCAATATAGGTAAGGGGGAGTTACTATTAATAAAAAGCTTATGCAGATATTAGATAATATAAAAAGTTTGGATAGAAATTTATTTATAGGTATAGCCGTAGGAATTTTAATATCAGTGACCTTTATGTCTTTTGATTCAAAGAATCTTGATAAAGGAGAAATAGAAAAGAAGGCTATGTCCTATGGAATGCATTACGAGGATCAGTGTAAGGTTATTTTTAAATAGGGGGATTTTATGATTAGAGGATTACATACTGCAGTTTCAGGAATGATAACTCTTGAGGCAAAACAAAGTGTTATAACTAATAATTTAGCTAATATAAACAATAATGGTTATAAGGCTAATAATCTTATTTCTAAGTCATTTAAAGATGTTATGATTCAAAATAAAGACAATGGATCAGGTGAAAACAAACATATAGGAACCATGAACTTAGGGTCAAGAATAGATGAAACGTACATAAATTTTGAGCAAGGTGTTTTAAAGAATACTAATAAAGAAAATGATTTTGCTATAGAGGGTGAAGGTTTTTTTGTAGTAAGAAGAGGAAACAATAATTACTACACAAGAGATGGACATTTTAGAGTTAATACAGCAGGTTATTTAGTAACAACAGAAGGTGATGAAGTTTTAGGACAGAATAAGTCTACTGGAGCTTTAGAGCCTATTTTTGTAGGAAATAATTCTCTTAGAATGGATAGTGAAAAAAGTCTTTTTATTGGTGAAAATTCAACACATAAATTAGCTATAGCAAGTTTTAAAATGGAAGATTTAGAAAAACTTTCTGATAACATTTACAGGGGAACAAATCCAGATTTAAATAAGAAAACCTATGTAAAACAAGGGTATATAGAACAATCTAATGTCAATCTTGTAAATGAAATGACAGAGATGCTTACAACAATGAGAAGCTTTGAAAGTAATCAAAGAATAATTAAAACTATGGATGAAACTTTAGGTAAAGCAGCTAATGATATAGGATCTGTTAATTAGGAAATTTAATTAGAGTAAATAATGTAAAAGAGGTATTTTTATGTATAGAATTTTATGGAATGGTCAAAGTGCCATGAATGCAAATCAAAATAGGTTAGATATAATATCTAATAATATAGCCAATATGAGTACTAATGGATATAAAAAAATAGATGTATCTTTTAAAGATTTAATGACAGAAAGTTTAGAAAGAAAGGGTTATCCAACAAATAATAAAGGTGCTTTTACTGGAACAGGAATAAAATCTACAGAAATAGGAAGAGATAAATCACAATCTATATTACTAAGCACCGGGATGTCTACTGACTTTGGATTAGATGGAGAAGGAATGTTTAAAGTGGTAGATGGAAATGGTGATATATTTTATACAAGAGATGGTTCTTTTCAAGTTGATGTAAATGGAAATATAGTTAATAGTAGAGGCGATAAGCTCTTTGTAGAGTATAAGGCAGGCTTTGAAGGAACTAAATTTGATCCTAGAAATATGAGTGTAGATCAACAAGGAAACATTTTTATGAGGGGAAATGACGGCAAGACTATAGAAATAGCTAGGATACCTTTATATAGTGCTGTAGGTGATGAAGCTTTTAGTGCAGCTGGTACGAATTTATTTAAAGCAGCTGAAGGTGTAAATGTATATGAAGTTTTCGATACTAGCATATATCAAGGAACAGTAGAAGGATCTAATGTTGATGTGGGAGAAGAGTTTGCAGATATGATAATGACTCAAAGAGCGTTTCAATTAGGTTCAAAAAGCGTAAATATTGCTGATGAAATGTGGGGAATGGTTAACGATTTAAGAAGATAAACTAAGACTTAATTGAGGGATAAATGGTGAACCTATATAGCTAGAGAAAAAGCAAAGAGGATGTATCTGTAATTTGATACATCCTCTATTTTTATTTAATTTCCATTAGCCAAATCAAAAATTTGAGGGAGAGATGAAACTCGACTCACTTCATTCGCTGAGTAACTTTCACCAACCAAATTGAAAATTTGGGTTGTTAGTTATCTTGCGCTTATTGCATTTGTTAGTGGAGGTACTACTTGTTTCTTTCTTGATAGTACTCCTGGTAAGAATGCCATATCATTTTCAAGTTTTACATTGAATGTTTCTTCAGCTATAGCAGGATCTTTTCCAGCTACTAGTATTTGAGAACCTTCTTTGATGATATCTGTTAATAGAAGCATTGTCATATCAGCGCCTATTTCTTCAGCTTTTTTGTTCATGTAAGCTATCATATCATCTTTTAATGGCATAAATCCTTCGATATCCATTGTGTTAACTTGAGCAACACCAACTTTTGTTCCTTGAATAACGAATGGTTTAAAGTCTTGGTTAAATATTTCTTCACAAGTTTTACCTTTTAATGAAGTACCAGCTTTTAATACTTCTATAGCGTAAGTATCTAAATCAACACCAGCTATTTCAGCTAATTTTCTACAGATTTTTTCATCAACTGGAGTACAAGTTGGTGATTTAAAGAATAATGTATCAGAAATTATAGCTGAACATAAAAGACCAGCAGCTTCTCTTGATGGTTTTACATCATTTTCAAAGAATCTTTTAGCGATTATTGTTGAACAGCATCCAACTGGTTCATTTCTAAAGTATATTGGGTTACTAGTTTGTATATCAGCAACTCTGTGGTGATCTAATATTTCTAATATTTCAGCATCATCTATACCATCAACAGCTTGAGCTCTTTCATTGTGGTCAACTTGGATTAATTTTTTCTTTTTATCTGAAATTACGTGGAATCTGCTTAGGTTTCCAACAACTTCATTAGATTCATTTAATACTGGATAACTTCCGTATCTAGTTGAACTCATTACCTTTTTAGCATCATCAGCTAAATCATCAAGATTAACAGTAACTAAATTTTCTGAAGCCATTACATAATCAACAGGGATACTTTGAACTATTAATCTACCAGTTGTATATGAATCATCTGAAGTTAAAATAACATTAACTCCTTTTTCCTTAGCAAGTGCTACAACTTCATCATTTGGAGTATGTCCACCAGCAATAATTAAAAGAGATACATTTGAGTTTATAAGAGCTATTTGAGCCTCAGCTCTGTCACCTATTATAGCTATATCCCCTTCATTTATGAAGTTTTTCATTGATTCAGGGTGCATAGCAGCAATAACTATTTTTCCAGGAAAAACAGAAACTTTTTCATTTTTATTTAAAATCTTAGCATCTAAAGTTTCTACTATATTTTCAAGTGATGTTTTACTAACAGCTAAAATAGAATCATTCCAGCTATCCATATATGTAGATGTTATGTTAGATGTAGTTAAAACTCCAACTAAATGTTTGTTTTCATCAGCTACAGGAATTGATTTTATTCCTTTTTCTTTCATTATAGTCCAAGCTTTTCTTAATGAAGTTTTTGGGCTAATAGGTGAAAGTTTATCATAATCCAAATCTTCTACTTTTAATTTTACAGTTTTTATTAACTTAGGAGCTTCTACACCAAAGTAATCAAGTATGAATTGAGTTTCTTGGTTTACATTTCCTAATCTAACAGCAATTGCAGGAATATCTTGTGTTTTATTTTTAAATTCAGCATATGCTGTAGCAGCACATATAGAGTCTGAATCAGGGTTTTTATGTCCAGATACGTATATTATATCTTTCATATGTTACTTTCCGTTAAATACTAAAATTAGTTTTAACGGATTCACCTCTCTTTCATTTTATATTTTAAAATTTAGTTTTTTATTTTTCTAAGCTAATTTTAGAAAATCTAATCCACTACTAAAAACGAAAATTTTGTCTAAAAATCTCCTGTATATATTTTAAGGCTTGTTTAAAAAATTGTAAAGTAAGATAAATTCTATAAAAATCAGGGGTTTATCTGATGTTTAATACCTATAATATTTTAATGTTCTATAAATCTAAGATGAATAGACACAACTTCCTAGATAACTTTCTCTAAATTTAGAAGAGAGTTAAAATCTTACATGAATTAAGTCTCAGTTTATTTAATAGTTAGTAGTTACAACACTATATTACTTTTAAGTCCTAAATTTATTAGTTTTTATTCTTAATAAATTATAGCTATTCAATTATATTTTGCCCTAAATATAAAATTATATAATAAGTAATTTCATTGAATAGCTATAAAAATTTAAATAGATAATTAATAAGTATAGAATTACAAATTTATTATAAATACTTTTAATTATGTTCTAAATGTAGATTTACTTAACATATATTGTTTATGAAGTTATTTACAAGGAGGAAGTTCGGGTGGAGTTAAAAGAGTTTGAAAACCTCAAAGGTCTTACTACAAAAGAAGCACAAAGGCGGTTAGAGAAGTATGGATTAAATGAATTAACAAAAAATAAAAAGGTATCGCCTGTTAAAATATTTCTATCACAATTTAATGATTTTATGACATGGGTACTTTTAGGTGCCACACTAATATCAGGAATTATGGGTGATACAGCAGATGCAATAACTATTTTTATTATAGTAGTTTTAAATGCTATATTAGGATTTATTCAAGAGTATAAGACAGAGAAGTCTTTAGATGCTCTAAAATCACTTTCATCTCCAACATGTAAGGTATTTAGAGATGGAAATGTTAAGGTAATATCAGCTAAAGAGTTAACTT
This sequence comes from Clostridium massiliamazoniense, assembly GCF_001403635.1. GTDB lineage: Bacteria > Bacillota > Clostridia > Clostridiales > Clostridiaceae > Sarcina > Sarcina massiliamazoniense. Next base: position 1,187,057 of record NZ_LN879468.1, on the reverse strand, counting down.
TAGGTGATATAGTTGTATTAGAAACTGGAGATAGAATTCCAGCGGATGGAGAATTTATAGAATGTACAAACTTAGTAATAGATGAATCTTTACTTACAGGAGAATCTGTTGGAGTAAGTAAAAGTACTAAAAAGGGTAGTAACTTAGGTTATATGGGAACTAACATATTAAAAGGAAAAGGAACCTTTAAAGTAACACAAATAGCTATGGATACTGAAATGGGAAAAATAGCAAATATGCTTGATAGTATAGACAATGAGAAATCACCTTTAAAAGAAAGGTTAGAAGGTCTTGGAAAGATATTAGTTATTGTTTGTTTGGCTGTTTGTGCCTTAGTTACTGTTTTAGGGGTACTTAGAGGAAATGATATAGGTGATATGTTCTTACTTGGAGTAAGTTTAGCAGTAGCAGCTATTCCAGAAGGTTTAACAGCAATTGTTACAGTGGCATTAGCCCTTGGTGTATCAAGAATGTTAAAGAGAAAATCTTTAGTTAGAAAGTTACCAGCTGTTGAAACTTTAGGGTGTACATCAGTAATATGTAGCGATAAAACAGGAACTTTAACTCAAAATAAAATGACTGTAAAAGAAGTTTATGTAGATGGAAAGAACTATAGATTAGATGAAGAAGAAGCTCCAAGAAATCCTAAATTATTAAGAAGTTTTGTTTATTGTAATGATTGTAATTATGATTTTTCTAAGAGTAATATAGAAAAAGCACTTCATGGGGAGCCTACAGAAACAGCACTAATAAAATTATTTTTTAAAGATGTTAAGCTTTTAGAAGCAGCAGTTTCTAATTCAAAGAGAGTATTTGATATACCTTTTGATTCTTCAAGAAAAATGATGTCAGTGGTAGTAAGAGAAGGTGGAAAGGAAGTAGCTTATGTTAAAGGTGCACCAGAAAGGTTATTAAATAATTGTACTCATATATTAGAAAATGGTACTGTTAAAGTTCTTACTTTCAATAAGAAGAAACAAATATTAGATGTTATGAACAATATGAGTAAAAGAGCTCTACGTTGTATTGGTGGAGCTTATAAGGAAAATGGAATTTCAAAGGATGAAAGTATAGAAAGAGATTTAATTTTTATAGGACTTGCAGGAATTATAGACCCACCTAGAAAAGAGGTTAAAGATGCTGTATTAAAATGTAAACTTGCAGGGATAAAACCAGTAATGATAACTGGTGACCATAAAAATACAGCTTATGCTATAGGAAGGGATTTAGGTATAGCTACAGCAGAAGAGCAAGTAATAACAGGGGAGGAATTAGAAAAAATTTCAGATAAAGAGTTAAAGGAAAAGGTTGATAAAATAAGAATATTTGCTAGGGTTACACCTAGTCATAAGCTTAGAATAGTAAAGGCATTTAAAAGTAGAGGGCAAATAGTAGCTATGACTGGAGATGGAGTTAATGATGCACCAGCAATAAAAGAAGCGGATATTGGAATAGCTATGGGTATATCAGGAACAGATGTTACAAAGGAAGCATCAGCTATGATATTAATGGATGATAACTTTGAAACTATAGTTGCAGCAGTAGAAGAGGGAAGAAGTATTTATGATAATATAAGAAAGTTCATAAGATACTTATTGTCCTGTAATTTAGGTGAAGTTTTAACAATGTTTATAGCATCATTATTTTACCTTCCAGCACCAATGTTACCTATACAAATTCTTTTTGTTAACTTAGCAACAGATGGGCTTCCAGCTATAGCTTTAGGGGTAGACCCTGCTGATAATGACATAATGAAACAAAGACCTAGAAATAAAAAGGAAAGCATATTTGCAAGAGGATTAACTGAAAAAATTGTAGTTAGAGGTTCTTTAATAGGAATATGTACTTTATTATCCTTTGTTATAGGTCTTAATTATGGATTATCTTTAGAAGTAAGTAGAACAATTGCCTTAAGTACACTTGTAATGTCACAATTGTTTCATGTATTTGAATGTAGATCAGAAAGACATTCTATATTTGAAATAAAATTATTTACAAACCCATATTTAGTGGGAGCTGTTTTAACTTCTATAATTATGTTATGTTCAATTATGTACATTCCATTCTTATCAACAATATTCCACACAGTAGCTCTTGGAGTTAAAGAATGGTTAATAGTTTTATTCTTCTCATCAATAATAGCATTTATAAATAGTGTATATTTACTTATAAAAGTAAAAAAATAAGAGAAGTTATAGATTATAATTGGATAAAATCAGAGTTTATTTAGATAGGTGAGAGGTCACAAATGATGAACCTATATAGCTATCTAAAAGCAGAGAGGATGTATCTATAAATTAGATACACCCTCTCTTTTTATTATCTTCTCATTTTAGTTTGTTGTTGTCTTACCTTTTTAAATTGAGAATGGTCTACAGGAATTATGTCCTGATGAGTTGTAAGGTTTACTATATTTTGAACTTCTATAATTTCTTTATTGTCTTTATTTGACTTTAAACCTTGAATTATAACATTATGTCCTTGTTTTAAGTTTATAAATGTTGGCTTTTTAAACCATGCATTTTTTTTGTAAACACATTTCATAACAACTTTGCTTCTATCTGGTCTAACAACTACTGTTGCTGTTAATTTATTGAACATTCCAAGTACAGATTTTTCTTCTACTTTTGAAGAAAGAAGAACACCTTGAAATTGAGTTAATCTATTGCCATATTTCTCTAAGTAAGAATTAGTATAATAATTAGATATCTTTTCTTTAAATCCCATGCACATACTCCTTTTGAATTATTTTCTTATAATTGCGAATAAATTTAAATATATTTATTATTATAGCATAGTAGCACCATTTATAAAACTAGTTTAACCTAAGTATTTGTTATATATGATATAATACTGTTAAAAAAATATTTAAAATGAATATAAATAGTAAAAAAAACATTAACATTTATGATAAATTTCATAAAAGTTAGTGTTAGTGCAGATGAAAAGGTTTGTAGAAATTATAGACTTATGCATAGTATTAAATTATAATATAAGTACTAGTTAATAAGGGAGGACTTAATAATGGAAAATAAAAATATAGCATCTATAATAGATCATACTATTTTAAAGGCAGATGCAACTAAAGAGGCAGTAGAGAAAGTGTGTAAGGAAGCAATAGAATATAAATTTGCTTCAGTTTGTATAAATCCTGCTAATATTGCTTTATGTGCAGAATTATTAAAAGGTAGTGGAGTTAAAGTATGTACAGTAATAGGATTTCCTTTAGGAGCTAATACTTCAGAGGTAAAAGCTTTTGAAACAAAAGATGCTATAGAAAAAGGTGCAAATGAAGTTGATATGGTAATTAACATAGGTAAATTAAAAGATAAAGATTATGACTATGTTAAAAAAGATATAGAAGCTGTTGTAGAAGCAGCTAAAGGCAAAGCTTTAACAAAAGTTATAATAGAAACTTGTCTTTTAACTGATGAGGAAAAAGTTAAAGCTTGTGAACTTGCAAAAGAAGCAGGAGCTGATTTTGTAAAAACATCAACAGGTTTCTCAACAGGTGGTTCAACACCAGAAGATATAAAATTAATGAGAGAAACAGTAGGTCCAGAAATGGGAGTAAAAGCATCAGGTGGAGTAAGATCATTAAAAGATGCGGAAGCTGTTATAGAAAATGGAGCAACAAGAATAGGAGCATCAGCTTCAGTTGCTATATGTAATGGACAAACAACAAGTGGAAATTATTAAGAAAAAGCCCTACGGGGCTTTTTTTGTCGAATGAAATTTTTTAATAAATTTATCAATTTGTTACCTAAAATAGCCATTTTAGAATATTAATATAGTATATTACTTTTAAGGAGGTAGCTGCTCTATTAAACTTTAAATCTTTTATCTGATGACTAGTATCTGCAATATTCTAATTTTCTATAAGCTAGAACTGAGCAGACACAGGTCTCTAGATAACTTTGACTAAATTTAAGTTAGAGTGAAAACTCTAAGGGAATTAAGTCTTAGTTTATAGATTTAGTTTTTCGAGTAGATTGTTATGGGAAGAGAGTTAACTCCAAGAGAAATAGTTTATGATGAAAGTTTTGCTATAGAAAGGTCAGAGTTAGGTGATTTAGATTCTGTGTTGGAGCAGGAGGAGATTTTAAATATTATAGAGGAAGCCTTAAATATAAATAGGGCTGGATTTAATATTTATTTGGTCGATAGTTTTTCTAATAAAAAATTAGAGAATCTTATTAAACATGTTAAGGAAGTTTTCAATAGGAGAGAGAAACCAAGAGATATTTGTTACGTTACTTTAGAGGATCCAAGAAAGCCAACTATAATAACTTTAGAGAATGGTTTTGGAATTAAAATGTACGAAACCTTAGAAAAAATAAAAACAGCTTATTTTGATAAGATTTTTGATTTCTATAATTCTTCAATTAATGATGAAAAGGAGAGGATTATAGAGGATATTAATAAGAAAAGAAATGACTATATAGGTGATCTTATTAAAACAGCTAAGAATGATGGTTTTGAATTAAAAGTAACTAATGTAGGTATAAGTTTTGTTCCTATAAAGGATGAGGAATCTGAAGATGAAGGAGATATAGATACTATTTTAGAAGATGAAAATAGTATGTTTGAAAAGGTTGGAAAATTAAAGTTAGGTGCAGAAGAAATACTAGATATCCTTAGAGATATGGAAGATACTTCTTTAGATAAGTTAAGGGGGATTTTAAGTTCTTATTTAAATGAAGAAATGGAAGATATCAAGGAAGAAATTATGGAAGTTTTTGAAGGGAATACTGAGGCTAAAGAATATCTTTTAAAGGTTTGTGAGGATATTGAATATAATTTAATAGATGCATATTCTATGAATTATGAAGATGATGAAGAAAAAATCAAAGAGATAATTTTAAAGTATATAGTAAATGTTTTATTAGATAATAGTAATGTGGAAAGTCCTAAAGTAATATTTGAGGAGGACCCATCTGTAAATAATTTAATAGGTAGTATAGAATATGAAAATCATAATGGTTCTTATTCAACAGATGTATCTTTAATTAAAGCAGGATCATTAATAGAAGCTAATGAGGGATGTTTAATATTAAGGTTAAGTTCCTTATTAATAAATCAAGGTAGTTATTATTATTTAAGAAGAGCCTTATTAAATGAAAAAGTAAATTTCAGTTATGATAGAGGTTACTTAGAATTATTATCTTTAAATGGTTTAAAGCCTGAAGCGGTTCCTATAAATGTGAAAGTAATTTTAATTGGAGATTACGAAAGTTATGATTATCTTTATAAAAATGATGATGATTTCAAAAGAATATTTCAAGTAAGAGCTGAAGTAAGTAATTTTACAAGAATTGATAGATATACTAAAGAAGCTTTAAATAGTTTAATAAGTAATATTACATCTAAGGATGATATATTATCCATTTCTCCTGAAGGAATAAATGAAATAGGAAAATATCTATCGAGACTTAGTGAAAATAGAAAGAGAATATTATGGGATATAGATGAAGTGGAAAGGATAATAGTTTTATCCAATACCATTGCTAAGAAAGCAAGAAAAGAAGTAATTACTGATGAAGATATTAGAAAAGTCCTATATAATAAGTCAGCTATTGAAAAAGAATATGAAAAAATGTATAGGGATAATAAAATATTAATAAATGTTACTGATAAAATCGTTGGAAGTATAAATGGATTAGCAGTTATAGATACAGGCTATTTAAGCTTTGGAAAGCCTATAAGAATAACTTGTATAGCTTATAAGGGAAGTGGAAGAATTATAGATACTCAAAGAGAGAGCAACCTTAGTGGAGTAATTCATGGAAAATCTATAAGTATTTTAAAAGGTTTTTTAAGTAATTATTTAAATAGTTATGGAACTATACCAATAGATTTTCATATATCTTTTGAGCAAATGTATGGACCTTTAGAAGGGGATAGTGCTTCAGTGGCAGAAATAATAGCTTTAATTTCAGCACTAAGCAAAATACCTATAAATCAAAACATAGCTGTAACAGGTTCATTAAATCAATTTGGAGAAGTTCAGCCAATTGGTGGAGTAAATGAAAAAATAGAAGGTTTTTTCAAGGTATCTAATATATTAGACACTTATAAAGGAAAGGGTGTAATAATTCCATATAGCAACAAAGATGAATTAATTTTGAGCAAAGAGGTAGAAGAAGCAGTAAGGCAGGGCGATTTTAAAATATATACTATGAAAAATATCTATGATGCTATGGAAGTTTTAATGTTAAATCAAAATAGCTCCTTAGAAGATATAGCTGCTGCAATTGATAGGGAAATAAAAAAATATAAGTAAGTAAAATGACTATGTCAAAGAGGGATAAAATTCCCTTTGGCATAGTCATCTTGTTTATTAAACAAAATAAAGTTCTACTTAACAATGTATTGACCGAATTACATAAATATGCTAAAATATGGTAAAAAATAGTAATGTGAGGTGAATTGCTCTTTTAGGGCTATTGTTTATGTATATAGATTTTAATAGAAAAAATGATTGTTTAATAGTAAAGCTTATAGGAGAACTTGATCATCATAGTGCAGAAGAGGTTAGAGTTAAAATAGACGATAGAATTGATAGAAATAATGAAGAAAAATTAATTTTTGATTTTTCATCTGTTAGTTTTATGGATAGTTCTGGAATAGGTGTTATAATAGGAAGATACAAGAAAATAATGATGAGAAATGGCAAAGTGGCTATTGCAGATGTTAATAGCAGAATAAAAAGAGTTTTTGAATTATCAGGTATGTTTAAAATAATAAAGGTGTATGAAACAGTAGAAGATGCTATTGAAGCTATGTAGAATTTTATTTTGGAGGAATGAGTGATGAATGATAATAAGATTATATTGGAGTTTTTAGCAAAGTCTCAAAATGAAGCTTTTGCTAGGGTAGCTGTAGCAGCATTTATTTCACAATTAGATCCAACTCTAGATGAGTTAACAGATGTGAAAACAGCAGTTTCTGAAGCTGTAACTAATGCTATAATCCATGGATATAATAATGATGAAAGTAAATTTGTTAAAATAGAGGCAGCTATAGAAGATAGAGAGGTTAACATAATAATTGAAGATAATGGTGTTGGTATAGATAATATTGAAGAGGCAAGAGAACCATTGTATACATCTAAACCAGAACTTGAGAGATCTGGGATGGGGTTTACTGTTATGGAGAGCTTTATGGATGAAATTGATGTTAGAAGTGAAAAACATAAAGGTACTAAAGTGATTATGAAAAAAAAATTTAGCACTTTGGAATAGGTGATAGATTATGAATACATCTAATATAAAAAAATATGGCTATAATGACAATAAGCTCTTAGTTGAATTAGCTAAAAAAGGGGACAAAGAGGCTATGAATACCCTTGTTGAAATAAATACCCCTTTAGTTTCATCATTATGCAAAAAGTTTTTAAATAGAGGCTATGAATATGAAGATATATTCCAATTAGGATGTATGGGGCTTGTAAAAGCAATAAATAATTTTGACTCTTCCTATGATGTTAAGTTTTCTACTTATGCAGTACCAATGATTTTAGGAGAAATTAAGAGGTTTTTACGTGATGATGGTATTATAAAAGTAAGTAGAAATTTAAAGGTTTTAGCCCAAAAGCTTCATTTTCAAAAGGAAATTTTATTAAAAGAATTAGGAAGGGAACCAACTATAGACGAATTAGCTAATTATGTTGGTGTTGATAAAGAAGAAATTTTATTAGCTTTAGAATCAGTGAATAATATGAGTTATTTACATGATACTATTCATCAAGATGAAGGATCACCAATATTACTTATAGATAAGATAAGTGAGGACTCTGATGAACAAGAGGATATGATAGAAAAAATTGCATTAAAGGAAGCTATTAGAGATTTAGATTCTAAATCAAGAAAAATAATTGTTCTTAGATATTTTAAAGATAAAACACAGAGTGAAGTAGCTAAGTTACTTGGAATAAGTCAAGTTCAAGTATCACGTATAGAGAAAAAAATATTAGTAAATATAAAAGATAAATTAAAAGAATAATAAGTAAACCTGTGGAAGCATATCGTAAATATATAATTAAAGGGAAAAGATATTTAAATTAAAATATTAATAAAATGTTAATTTTAAGTTTTTATAAAGGGGATTAAAGTATTAACTGGTATATATAGTTAGATGAAAAAAATAGAATATGAGAATATAGGCTGATTAAGTGAAGTTTTAAAAATAACCCCGTAAATGTTCACAAAATTTTAAAACTTTTTGTCTTTAATATGTTACCTTTATTATTTTTTTGATTTTATAATTATATATGCAATAGTTAAAGTTTATTTAAGAATATGAGTTTATTTATATCTAATTTATAGAAAATTAGAGTATTTATGGATGCTACTCATGAGATAAATATTAATATATATTAGATTAAATAGGCCGAAATTTAGAGTCGGATTTTTAACTTTGGTGAAGAGATTAATTTGACTAAAATTAATCATAATAGATTTAGGGATTTAATTAAAATTTGATTTTGAATTAAAGGTCATTTTATAAATAATTAAAAAATACTAACTCAAAGATGAAAGGCAAGTAGATGAACAGATTAGAAAGAAACAAAAGAAACAACAACAAGTACGTTGTAAGAAGACTTTCAATTTTAGTTGTTATACTTATAATAATAGCTGGATTTGGATTTTGGATTACAAAAACAGAGAAAGATAATAAGGTAGTACAACAAAGTAGTTCTAATACTCAAAAAACTACTCAATCTACTCAAAAAACTACAAGTAACAATAATGCTACTACTCAAAATAGTAAAAAATATGATTTAGGTACTATAACACCACCATATGCAGGTTATAACCCAGATGAAATAGTTAAAGGCGAGAATATTATAGAGTCTGCACAGGCTTATGCTGTTCCAGCCAATGAAGTAGCTCAAATGATAGCAGGAAATTCAAAGGATACAAACAAAGAAGTATTCTTAACTTTTGATGATGGTCCAAGCGTTAATAATACTCCTAAAATATTAAATATATTAAAGGAGAATGGAGTACATGGAACTTTCTTTACAATAGGAAATAACTTAAAGAATAATCCTAAGTTACAACAAGTATTAAGAGAAGAAATTGCTGATGGAAATGCTATAGGAAATCACACATATAACCATGAATTAAAACAATTATATCCAGGTAATAAAGTAAATCCTACTGAATTTATAAATCAAGTAGATGAAACAAATGCTCTATTTGATGCTATATTAGGACCTAACTTTAATACTAGAGTTTTAAGACTACCAGGTGGATATATGTCTAGAACTTATTATAAAGACCCTAATTTAGAAAGCTTTAATGAAGCTTTAGATAAAGCTCATATAACAGCTATAGATTGGGATGCAGAGACTGGAGATGCAGAAACAACTAGTCAAATGTCAGTATCAAAAATGGTGGCAAATGTAACAAGAGCTGCATCAAAAGAAAATCATGTTATTATATTAATGCATGATGCTCCTGCAAAGAGTGATACAGTGAAAGCTTTACCAGATATAATAAAATATTTCAAAGATCATGGTTATGCATTTAAAGTAATAGAAAATGCACCAGCTAGTTCTTTTGAAAATTTACCAGTAAAAACAACAACTGATTCAAATCAAGGACAATAAAAAAAGAGATGGGGATGTATCAAACTTAAGGATACATCCCCTCTATATTTTACATAGCTATATAGATATATTATTTGTATCTGTATAGCTTTTTTTATTAGAAGAAGAATAATGTAAATTCAAGGGTTAATTTTATAGAATCATAGCTTTTTCATACTAAAAGTTAATTTTTAGTCATAATTCCATAAAATATGATGACATGCATAGAAAAAAGTAATATAATTTTTTTGATTATTTAAAATTTTAGAATAAGGCGTTGGTTGAAAATAATATGGGGGAATGATGGACAAGAATGAATAGGTGGTACAATTTAAGTTGGAGTAGAATTGTTGAAGTTCTTAATAGCGATTCAAAACGAGGTTTATCTTTTAAGCAATTAGAAATTAGTATGAAAACTTCTGGAAAGAATAATTTAAATTTAAAAGGAAAGTCAGAAAAGTCTAATTTTAAGCTTATCTTAGAAGAAATCTCTTTTTTAGTTATTTTTATAATAGGTGCTTTAATATTTTTAAGGGCTTATATGGAAGGAATTTTATTATTTATATTATTAGTATTTAAGGTATATATTTTTTTTAAAAATAAAAAGAAAAAATTAGCTGAAATAGATGCTATTAATAATTTAAATTACACAGATGTTTGGGTAATGAGAGGTGGCATAAGAGATTTTATAAAAGCAGAGGATCTCGTTATAGGAGATATTGTTTTATTAAAGAGTGGAAATCTTGTTCCAGCTGATATAAGAATTATTGAAGCAGAGAATTTAAAGATAAATGAAAGAAATGTTTTAGGAGAAGAATTTATAAGTTTAAAAAACTCAGCAAGAATTGATGGAGAAATAAATTCTTTAAAGGAAGTTTATAACATGGCCTTTAGGGGAACTAGAATAGTTTCTGGTGAGGGGAGAGGCATAGTAGTTTCTATTGGAAGTAACACTAAGCTAGGCAATATTGTTAAATATTTTGATTTATATAATAAAAAATCACCAATAGCTGATAATAAAATAAATGAGTTTAAGAAAAAATTTAATATTTATGGTATAACCTTAAGTTTAATTATTCTTTTTACTTATTACATAGTAAAGGTTGAAAATGTTAAAAATTTAGGAATATACTCTTTATTTATAATTGGAACTCTTAACTTCTTAGATATGTTTAAATTTTTGACTGTAAAGAGGAATATAGAAAGTTTTAAAAGAAAAGGAATAAGTGATTTAAAAGAAGAATATTTGAAAACCTTTGATAATATAAATGTTTTATTTGTTGATAAATTAGCTGCAATTACAGAAGAAAAAATGAATGTTAAGGCTATTTATACAAATAATGAAATTAATGAAAAAGGAAAAATTAATACCAATGAAATTAATAATGAAAGGATTATGTCCATAGCTGTTCTTTGCAATAACTCTAAGTATAATAAAGTTACAGAGAGTTATAGTGGAGATTTAAAGGAAGGAGCAACTCTTAAGTTTGCTTCGGAAAATGGTGTGTTTAAATCATCTATGGAAGCAAAAAATAAAAGAATATTTGAAGTTGTTAATGATGGATATAAAGGAATAAAAACAACAGTAAATAAAGTGAATAAAAATTATAGAGCAAATGTTAGAGGGGCATTAGACGAGATTTTAGCAAGGTCATCTTATATAATGATAGATGGAGTAGAGAAGACTTTAGACAATGAAATGATTGAAACTATTAAAAAAATAGATTTCAATTTTGAAAATACAGGCTATGTTACAGAAGCTTTTGCTTATAGAAGTTTTAATTATGAACCTACAGAGGATGAAAATATAGAGAGTAATTTAGTTTTTGTTGGTCTTATAGGTTATGAAAATCCAAAGAAAGAAAATGTTGAAGAAATAATAGATGAAATTAAAAAAAGAAATATAGTACCTATTTTATTTACTGATGATAATAAAATCACTGCTTATAGAATAGGGAAAGATGTTGGATTAGTTAATAATATGTCAGAAGTTATTTCAGGAGTTGAGCTATTATCTTTAGGAAAAGAAGAAATTATAGAAGTTTTATCAAGAGTTAAAGTATTTTGTAGAATTAATCCTGATATAAGAAATAAAATTATAGAAATTTTTGTAGAAAATAAATATAGAGTATGCTCTACAGGAGAAAATTTATCTCATATACCATCAGTTTTATTATCAGATGTTAGTATAGCTAAGGGAAATAATGTTGCAGCACTTATTAAAACCTTAAGCACTGTAAGTATAGGAGATAACATATTAAAAAACATTATATACTTATATGATAATTGTAAGAAACATAAGTATAACTTAGGGAAAACTTTAATTTTAACAAAAAATATATTAATTGGTGAGGCTATAGTAGTCTTATTTTTAGAATTAATATTAAAGGTTTCATTAAGATATGGTATTCTTTTATTTAATTTTTTATTTCTTCCAATTTTATTTTCTTTATTAATAATAAATTATGAGAAGGTTGAAAGAAAAATCTTAGATATAGGTGAATTTATTTCCTATAAGTGGGAAGTATTAAAGTTGAGGTGATTAAATGAATGTACCAAAGATTTTGATAAATAAGCCTATATTACATATACTAATGGGGACTATAATTGGCATAGTTACATATCTATTTTGGAATCAAAATCAACTGAGTGCAGTGGTAATTACTGCACTCTTTGTTATATATATATATTTTTTTTATGAATTAAAATATTTTAAAATACTATTATGTTTTTTTATTTTAGGTTATATTTCTATCTTTGCTTATTTTAATTTAGTTGGAAATAAATATGGTTTCTATGAAGCTAGAGTTGAAGAGGTATATTCTAAATATTCTCTAGGAACTTTAAATGGAAGGAAAGTTTATATAAATTCTAAGGAAAATAACTTTGAAAAAAATGAAGTGATTAAATTTAAGGGAAAGTTTAAAAGAAGCATAGATTTAGACAAGGCAATTGTAGGGGATTTATTTGTTTATGAAATAATAGATGTAAAATATGATTGGATTTATAAATTACGCTCTATACCAAAAGCTTATAATGAATATTTAAATAAATATATAAGGAAAGAGCATAGTGCAGTAATAACAGCTTTAACTTTTGGAAATAAGGAATTTTTAGAAAAAGAAGAGAAGGAAAAATTTAAAACTTTAGGTGTTATACATTTGATTTGTATATCAGGATTTCATATAGCTATAATTCATCAAATTATAAAAAAGATTTTAAATAATAATATAGCATTAGTAGTAGCTTTCTCTTATGTTATATTAACGGGAATGACAGCATCGGCCATTAGAGCATTTCTTATGATAAGTTGTTTATCACTTTCTACTACAGTATTTAAGAAATATGATAATATAAGTGCTTTGGGCTTTTCAGCATTAATATTGCTTATAATTAAGCCTATAAACATAGTAGATGTTGGTTTCCATTTAAGTTATTTAGCCACTGCTGGAATTTTGTTATTATATAAATTTTTTTAGTAGAGGATTTTATAGATTACCTAAGATTATAAGAGAAAGTATTTCTTTAAGTATTTCAGCTCAATTTTTTGTGTTTCCATATATGATAATTGTTTTTGGAAGTTTTTCTTTAAATTTTTTATTAGGTTCTTTAGTTTTAACACCTATTATATCAATAATGCTACCTTTGGGGATATTTCTTTTCTTTACTTTTATATTTTCTTTAAATATAAGTTTTTTATTGGTTTTAATAAATAGTATTTTAGGGATTTATAGTATTTTGATAGAATTTTTAAATTATCTTGCTATGCCTATGTTATATTTAAATCTAGTTGCCTTTGTAGGATATTCTTTAATGATTATTTGCTTTTACATGCATTATATGAATGTTAGTAAATTTAAATTTAAGGAGCTTGGATACTTTATTTTTTTAGGAATAATTATAGGAAATTTTAATTTTGGAACTACAATATCAGTTTTTAAGAGCAATTGGAACAACGGAATTATAATAAAAAAGGGTTTTTACAAAGAAGCTTTTACAGCTAGTGATAATGAATATTTTATTGAGGAAATAAAGAAGAATTACTCTGTTGGAGATGTAAAGGAAATAAAAAAAGAAGAGATTATAAAAATAGATGAAGAAATACATTTAGTTTTAAATAAAAAAATAGAGAATTCCTTTGTAATGTTAAAGAAAAATAAATATGATATAATTGACTTGCTAAAAAAAGAAAAAAGACTTTATCATAAGGGTAAGTTTATATATATAGATGAAAGAGGTACTTAGTAGTGATTGATTTATTAAAATTAGAGGAAGAGATTAAAAGTGGTAATATAAAAAATTCCTATGTTTTATGTGGAACAGATGAGTTTTTGATGAAAGAGTCTGTTAATAAAATTATTTCAGCATCTATAGATAAAAGCTTTTTAGACTTAAATCTAGCAAAGTTTGATGGAAATAATTTAAATTTTGATGAGTTTATGAATGCCTGTGAAACATTGCCTTTTATGGCTGATAGAAGAGCTGTTGTAATGGCAAGAACAAATTTTTTAAGGGATAAATGTGATAATGAAAATAAAGCTTTCTATGAGAAAGCAAAGGATTATTTTATAAATCCTCCTTCAAGTACTTTAGTAATAGGGTATTTACTTTTAAGCGATAAAAGAGAACGAGCTAATAAGTTTAAGAAGATAATAGATTTAGATAAAAAGGGGTGCACTATTGTTTTAGTTGATAAATTAAAAGGTGTGAGATTAACTAATAAAATAGAGAATATATTTAAAGAACAGGGGAAAAATATTGGTAAAATAGAACTTAAGTATTTTTCTGAAATGGTTGAAAATAACTTTGATATAATCGAGAGAGAAGTAGATAAATTAATAAACTTTACAGAAGGTAGAGAAATAACTAAAGAAGATATAAATTTAATGTTACCTAAAACAAGTGAAGATGACATGTTTGATTTAATAGAGTTTATATCACAAAAGAGAGCTAATAAAGCCATTGACCTAATTAATGAGCTTATTAGTAAGGGAGAAGATATATTTTCTATTTTAAGATTAATACAAGAACAACTAAAAAAACTATATATAACTAAGGTATGTTTAGAAAAAGGAAAAAGATTAGATGATATAAGCAGAGAACTTAAGTTACCTAATTTTGTGGTAGAAAAGTTAATAAATCAAAGTAGGAAATTTAAAGAAGGAGCAATAAAAAAAGCTCTGAATATATCTTTAGAAACAGAAAAGAGACTCAAAAGTCAATCTTATTTAGATAAGAAAACAGAAATAGAACTTATGGTAATTAATATTTTAATATAAAGATATAAAAAAGAGCTATATAAAAATATAGCTTTTTTTTAGGCAAAAAAGAAAAGGTGTTAGACTATCTAACACCGTCACAATTAAGCCATAGCGTTTAATTTGCTAGCTAATTTTGATTTCTTTCTAGCAGCCATGTTTTTATGTACTACACCTTTGCTTGTAGCCATATCTAAAGCTCTAACTGCTTGAACATGAAGAGCTTTTGCTTCTTCAACATTTTTAGCTTCTACAGCAGCTTCAAATTTCTTTATAGCTGTCTTAAGAGCTGACTTAATCATTTTATTTCTTAAAGTCTTAGTTGCTGTTACTTTTATTCTCTTTTTTGCTGATTTTATATTTGCCATTCTGGTTCACCCCCTTCAACTTTTATCGCGTATCTGCAGTTTTGGGGAATCTGCGTACGAGTTCATTATTTAACAAAGGTAATTATAGCATTTAAACATTATAAGTTCAAGTATTTTTTAAGGAAAAATAGACATAAAAAATATGGATAAAGGATAAAATAAGTTAACTACAAAAGAAGAGAGGTGTAGAAATGTATAATGTAAGAACAGATTTAGCTATTGAAAGACGTGATATTTACGAAAGTGAAAATAATAAAACTATAACGGGCGTAAAGGTAGAAGAAGAAAGCTCAGAAGATATAAAGATAACTACTGTTCATATAGAAAATGAAGAGGGAGAAAGAAATATGGGTAAACCTATAGGGCAATATATAACTATAGAAATGCCAGAACTTACTCAATATGATGGAGCTATAATGGATCAAGTTGCACATATTCTTGCTGGAAGCTTGGAAAAAATAATAAATTTAAAGGAAGATAGTCTTACTTTAGTAATTGGTCTTGGAAATATAGCAGTTACTCCAGATGCATTAGGACCAAAGGTAGTTAAAAAATTAATGATAACAAGACATTTAAAAAAACTTATACCAGATGAAATTGATGAAGAAATAAGACCAGTATGTGCTCTTGCTCCAGGTGTATTAGGGACAACAGGCATTGAAACAGGAGAAATAATAAAATCACTTGTAGATAAACTAAATCCAGATTTAGTTATTTGCATTGATGCACTTTCATCAAGGAGTTTGAAAAGAGTAGCTAAAACAATTCAAATAAGTAATACAGGTATAGCTCCAGGAGCTGGTGTTGGAAATAATAGAATGGAAATAAATGAAAAAGCTATAGGAGTTCCAGTAGTAGCTATAGGAGTACCAACAGTTGTAAATGCAGCCACAGTAGCTAATGATGCAATGGATTTAGTATTAGATGAAATGATAGAAGAAGCCACAGAAGGTAAAGAATTTTATACAATGTTAAAATCAATGGATAGAGGTAAAAAAGGAGAACTTATAAAAAGTCTTTTAAGACCATACATGGGAGAATTAATGGTAACTCCAAAGGATGTAGATGAAATTATAGATTTTATTTCTAAAATAGTAGCAAATGGAATAAATCTAGCATTACAACCAACTATGATGATAGATGAAATAAATAGCTTTTTAAATTAGTAAACATAATAAAATCCCTTAACTCATATAAATTTTTATAGAGAGGAGGGATATTTTTTGTCTTTAACAACGAGAACCATGAGGAAAAATTCAGAATTACCCATGGGATTAATATTTACTTTAGTATTTACAATATTTTTTATGATTAGATTTATGAATATAGCTTTATCAAGAAATATAATGGGTAATCATGCTTACGTTCAGATGATTAATGAAGGAATACCAATGCTTAAAGCTGAATATTATGATAAGGATGCCTATGTGGAAAGTGAAGTTACAGTTAAAAATTTAGTTTTAGAAACCTTTTGGATTGATAAAATAAATTTAGAAACTATATTAGCACTTCAAATACCGGGATTTAATGAATTTGCCTCTAAAAATGAATTTAGTGGTAGTAAAGAAAATATAGATTCTTTTATTGTTAAGGAAAGCAGTATAGAAAAGCACACTGAAAATGAGAAGAAGGAAAATCAAGATACTAAAGTTAATGAAGCTAGAAATCCTAATATAGTAAAAGTTTTAGATCAATCAAAGCCTGAAGTTTTGATTTATAGTAGCCATACAGCAGAGGCTTTTGGAGAAACTGGTGGATTTAGCAATGATATGGAGAAAAATATATTAGGAGTAGGAGCTTTAATAGAAAAGGAACTAGAAGAGTATTATGGTATATCTGTTATTCACGATAAAACTATGTATGCAGCAGATTATAATAATGCCTATAAAAGATCTAGAGAAGGGGTTCAAAGTTATTTAAACAAGTATGGAGACTTTAAATTCATTTTAGATCTTCATAGAGATGGGGGACCTAAAAGAGAAAATGTAACCATGAATATAAATGGAGAAAGTGTTGCTAGAGTAATGTTTGGAAATGGGAAAAATAATCCTAACTATGCTCATAGTAATGAAACAATAAATAGGATGATTGAAGATTTAAATAAGAATTTTCCTGGGTTAAGTAGGGGAATAGTTACTTATAACAGAGCTAAAAGTAATTCATACAATCAAGACTTATCTAAAAATGCTTATTTAATGGAGGTTGGATCAGAGAAATGTACTCCTGAAGAAGCAAAGAACACAGCAAAATATATAGCTAGAATAATTGCAGAGGAAGTTTATAGACAAGATAATAGATAGATATTTCTACTGAACTTTAGAAAACATAACATAATATTTTAAGTCATTGCATATAAATCTCTATAGATAAAGGAGGTGTGCTTTTGATTGAAACCGTAAGGCTAAATAAGAAAGTGGAGCTGCCCATAGGGATGATTATATGTCTAGTAATATCTATGTTATTTATGACGAGGTTTGTAAAGGTAGCTTTAACAAGAAATATAACAGGGAATCATGCTTATGTGCAAATGATTAATGGAGGGATTCCTATTTTAAAGGGTTCTTATTATGACAAAGATGCTTATGAAGAAAGTACAGTAACCATAGGGAGTTTACTTATGGAAACTTTATATGTTGATAAAATAAATCTAGAGGCTATATTATCTCATGGAGTAGCTGGTTTTAGAGGATTTACATCTAATAATGAATTAGTAGAAAATAATACGCTTAGTTCCTTTACAGTAAAAGAACAAAGCGTAGAGCTTAAGGGGAATGAAGAGAAAAAGGTAGATCCAAGTGGAGTTAGAAATCCAAAACTAGTTAAAACCTTAGACCAATCAAAGCCAGAGGTATTATTATATAATACTCATACAACAGAGGCTTTTACAGGTGATATTGAAGGTAGAAATGCTTATAGTGATGATATGAGTAAGAATATTGTTGCAGTTACTTCCTTAATAGAAAAGGAACTTGAAGAATATTATGGGATATCTGTAATACATGATAAAACTATATATTGTTCAGATTGGAATAATTCATATAGAGCATCTAGAAAAGGAATTCAAAATTATTTAAATAAGTATGATGACTTTAAGTTAATAGTAGATGTCCATAGGGATGGAGGAATACCAACTAAAGAGAGAACTACTGCAAATATAAATGGGGAAAGTTTAGTTAAATTACTTTTCCCAACTGGAAAAAATAATGTTAATTATAATGAAACAAAGGCCTTAATAAATAGAATGAATGATGATATTAAGGAGTTTTTCCCAGAACTTTATAGGGGAGTTTTAGAGAGAAATAGAGCTTCTAGTAACTCTTATAATCAAGATTTATCAAAAAATTCAGTTTTGATAGAAGTTGGTGGAGACAAAAACACCTTTGAAGAGGCTAGTAATACAGCTAAATATATAGCTAGATTAATAGCAGAAGAAGTTTATAGAAAAAGTAATTAGAATTAGTGTAGAAGGATTACAGTGATTAACTATAAGACAAAAGATACTTTAGGTATATCTCTATAGGTTAGGAGTTATAAATTATATTATGAAAGTTAAAGTATTTACTTTAATTTATACCTTAGAGTATTCTGAATAAAAAGTGAAATTTAGGACATCCTTTAAGATAGATATTTATCTTAAGGGGTGTTTTTGTTTGGGAAAAAAAATAGTATTTTCATGTACATTAGTTTCAGTAATTATATTTTTACTTTGGGGTGTGTTAACAATAAATTTAATAGTCACTGACGCTTTTAATAGTATGGAGAATGAAAGGTATGTAGTAAATTATGATGATATAAAGGAAAAGGTTGGAGTTGATTTAAAGAGTTTTAGTAATGACAATGCTTTTTTAAAATCCTATAATTCTAAGGAAGGTTTAATAATAGGTTTAGGAAAGTATTTTATAAATTTAGATACTAATGTAGTAACTAAAATTTTTTCAAAGAGCTTTTATTTTATAACAGATACAGTAAACACCATAAATAATTATGTATATGATATTTTTTATTAATATTTTAGATTATTTACACTTTGAATAAAACTTATGGTATAATCTATTTTGACTTATTTTACAATGGGGGTGAATACTGTCAACTAGGCTAGAAAGGACAGGAGATAATATGGATAAAAAGAAATTTATTAGAAACTTTTCTATAGTGGCACATATTGACCATGGTAAATCAACATTAGCGGATAGACTTCTTGAGAAAACAGGAACCTTAACTAAGAGGGAAATGGAAGAGCAAGTTCTAGATACAATGGAACTTGAAAAAGAGAGAGGGATTACTATAAAGTCTCAAGCAGCAAGACTTATATATAAAAGAGAAAATGGAGACGAATATATATTAAACTTAATAGATACTCCAGGACATGTAGACTTCACTTATGAGGTTTCAAGAAGCTTAGCGGCTTGTGAAGGTGCAGTACTTGTAGTTGACGCAAGTCAAGGAATACAAGCTCAAACATTGGCTAACTGCTATTTAGCTTTAGATAATGATTTAGAGATAGTACCAGTAATAAACAAAATAGATTTGCCAAGTGCAAGACCTGATGAAATAAAGCAGGAAATAGAAGATGTAATAGGAATAGAGGCAGAAGAGTGCCCATTAATTTCAGCTAAAACAGGATTAAACATAGAAGACGTTTTAGAAGAAATAGTTGAAAAGGTTCCAGCACCAGAAGGTGATAATGATGCACCTTTAAAAGCTTTAATATTTGATTCTTACTATGATAGCTATAAGGGTGTAGTTTGTTATGTAAGAATAAGAGACGGTAAAGTTAAAAAAGGAACTAAAATAAAGTTAATGGCAACAGGAAAAGAATATGAAGTAACAGAGGTAGGAGTGTTTACTCCAGCACCATTCCAAGTGAATGAACTTCAAGCAGGTGAAGTTGGTTACATAACAGGTTCTATAAAGAATGTTAGAGATGCTAGAGTTGGTGATACTATAACTTATGCAGATAACCCAACAGCTGAACCTTTAAAGGGATATAAACCAGCAATGCCAATGGTATTCTCAGGTATATACCCTGTTGATGGAGCAAAATACGAAGAACTTAAAGAAGCTTTAGAAAAACTTCAAATAAATGATGCAGCATTAACTTTTGAGCCTGAGACATCTATAGCTCTTGGATTCGGATTTAGATGTGGATTCTTAGGACTTCTTCACATGGAAATTATGCAAGAAAGAATAGAAAGAGAATTCAATCTTGATATAATTACAACAGCACCATCAGTTATATATAAAGTAACAAAAACAGATGGAGAAACTTTTGATTTAACAAACCCAACAAATCTTCCAGAACCAACAGAAATAGCTTACATGGAAGAACCAATGGTTAAAGCTTCAATAATAACACCAACAGATTATACTGGAGCTGTTATGGAACTTTGTCAAGATAGAAGAGGAAAGTATCTTGATATGAGATATATAGAAGAAACAAGGGTTGTTATAGATTACGATATGCCTTTAAATGAAATAGTTTATGATTTCTTTGATACTTTAAAATCAAAAACTAGAGGATATGCATCCCTAGATTACGATTTAAAAGGTTATGAAAAATCAGAACTTGTTAAGCTTGATATACTTCTTAATGGAGATGTTGTAGATGCCTTATCTATGATAGTTCCTAAAGATAGAGCTTACAATAAAGGTAGAGGAATAGCTGAAAAATTAAAAGAAATAATTCCAAGACAAATGTTTGAAATACCAATACAAGCAGCAGTAGGTTCAAAAATCATAGCTAGAGAAACTGTTAAAGCTATGAGAAAAGACGTTCTTGCTAAGTGTTATGGTGGAGATATTTCAAGAAAGAAAAAACTTCTTGAGAAACAAAAAGAAGGTAAGAAGAGAATGAGACAATTAGGAACTGTTGAAGTGCCACAAGAGGCATTTATGGCAGTACTAAAAATAGATTAGAAAAAAAGGATGCTTTATGCATCCTTTTTTTTATTACTTTTATCAATGTATTTTTTCATTTGCAGAGATAGCTATATAGGCACAAATGGTGAACCTATATAGCTAGATAAAAGGCAGAGAGGATGTATCTGTAAGTTGATACATCCTCTTTTTTTCTATTATTAATTTTTTTCTTTTCCTTGTATTTCTGGTACTTGGTTTTCTCCATATTTATGATGTGGTTTGTGGTTACTTTCTTTTCCATGTTGAGCTTTTGGATTTGGTAATCTCATTCCTGCTTTTGCCATTAATATCACCTCAAATATTTATTAATCTTTAAATAATAAAATGGTTCATATTTAATCTTTCTCTATTATTATTTCAATGTATGAAAGATTTATAATAAGTACATAATGGAAGAAAACATATAATAGATGTGATTTCTTAATATATTACAGGGAATTTTTCTTATGATATTATATAACTAATGAATGTAGACTTAATTTATATGGACTTTTAACTCTATTTAGATTTTAGTGGAAGTCATATAAAATAAAAATTTTTGGAGGAATTTATGAAAGAAATATCATTATATATACATATACCTTTTTGTGATCAAAAATGTTTTTACTGTGATTTTCCTTCC
This sequence comes from Clostridium massiliamazoniense, assembly GCF_001403635.1. Taxonomy (GTDB): domain Bacteria; phylum Bacillota; class Clostridia; order Clostridiales; family Clostridiaceae; genus Sarcina; species Sarcina massiliamazoniense. The sequence continues at coordinate 1,165,295 of NZ_LN879468.1, read as the reverse complement.
TTTGCGGGTAAGGGACAATTAAAGGAAGCTTATATTAAAGCTTTAATTAAAGAAATGAATAATAAGATTACTAAGGAGTATTTAATTAATACTATTTTTATTGGTGGTGGAACACCGAGTTCCTTAGGAGTTAATGAATTAGAAATGCTTTTAAAGGAAGTAAGTAAATTAAATTTAAGTAACAATATTGAACATACTATGGAGTGTAATCCAGGAAATTTAACAAGAGAAAAGTTAAAAATAATGAAGGAATATGGTGTTAATAGAATAAGTATGGGACTTCAAGCAGTACAAAACACTTTACTTAAATCTATTGGTCGTATTCATGATTATGATGAATTCGAAAAGAATTTTAAGGAAGCAAGAGATTTTGGTTTTAATAATATAAATGTAGATTTAATTTTTGGGCTACCAAATCAAAGTTTAGAAAACTGGAAAGAAAGCCTAGAAAGGATAATAGCTTTAAACCCAGAACATATTTCAGCTTATAGCTTAATTATTGAAGAAGGAACAGCTTTTTATAAACTCTATGAAGAGGATAAGTTAAAGGTTCCTGAAGAAGAAGTTGAAAGAGAAATGTATAATTTGGCTAAAAGTAAATTATTAGAGGCTGGATATTATCAATATGAAATATCTAATTACTCAAAGATAGGATTAGAATGTAGGCATAATTTAGCTTATTGGAATATGGATAGTTGGATAGGTGTTGGAAGTGCTGCCAGTTCTTATATTGATAATAAAAGATTAACTAATACATCAGTAGTTGAAAAATACATAGAAGGGATAAATAATGATAATCCTATAGTGGAAGAAGAAATTATTAATTCTTTAAAAGACAATATGGAAGAATTTATGTTTATGGGTCTTAGAAAAATAAAAGGTATTAGTATAAGTGAATTTGAAAAAAGATTTGGCAAATCTATTGAAGAAGTATACGGTCCTTTATTAAATAAATATGAAAAGGCAAAACTTATAATTAGAAATGGAGATAATCTATATCTTAGTTCTCAAGGAATAGAATGGTCTAATCAAATAATGGCAGAATTTTTATTGTAAAAGTAATTTTGAAAAGAAATTTCCTATGAGGAGATTAGGAATAATGGCTATTTACGGTTAAAAATAAAAGATTTAATTAAAGGTGATTATATATCTAAAATGGAGAATGAGGAAGATAATTCTTTATAATCTCCATAAATGAAGTATTTTCCTTTAAAAAATAATATTGACGAATTTAGGATAAAAGCATATTATAAGACTATAGTAATTAGCACTCGATATTAATGAGTGCTAATAAAAGAGGTGATAGTAATGATAGATGATAGAAAATTAAAAATTCTGCATGCTATTATAAGAGATTATATTTCTACAGGTGAACCGGTTGGTTCTAGAACTATCGCTAAAAAATACAATCTTGGTATAAGTCCAGCTACTATAAGAAATGAAATGGCTGACTTAGAAGAAATGGGGCTCTTAGAGCAACCTCATACGTCAGCTGGGAGAGTTCCTTCTAATAAGGGATATAGATTATATGTAGATAGAATAATGGAATGTGAAAGACTTTCACAGGAAGAGGAAGCTATAATTAAGCATCAAATACTAAAAAATGAATATGAAATAAATACATTAATTCATCATGTTAGTAGCTTATTATCTGATCTGACCAAATTAACTTGTGTTGTTAATACAAGATCTGTGAAAAGAAATTGTGTTATTTCTATACAATTAATCAAAGTAGATAATAATGGAATACTTTGTATAATGGTAATGGACAGTGGGATTATAAAGAATAAATTAGTTAAAGTTAGTTATGTACCTAATGAAGAAGTACTTTCAAATATAGGGAAAATAATAACTAATGACTTAAAAGAACTATTTATCGAACAAATAACTCTAGAAGTTATTGAAGGCCTAAAAGAAAAATTAGGTGGTTATGATGATATAGTTGAAGCTGTACTTCCTGCTTTATATGAAGGCCTTAACAGTAAAACTGTTGACGAATTATTTATGGAAGGAACCACAAATATATTTAATTATCCTGAGTATAATGACATTGAAAATGCAAAAAAAATGTTATCATTACTCCATAACAAAACAGAAATACCAAAGCTAATAGGAAATAATGACGGCATAACTGTTAGAATTGGAGATGAAAATTTCGTTCCAGAAGCTAATGATTGTGCAATAATATCTGCTAATTACACATTAGGAGGTAAAGAATTAGGAACTATAGCTCTTATAGGACCAAAAAGAATAAATTATTCTAAAGTCTTAAGTATTATGAATATGGTTATGAAGGAATTAAATGAAACTTTAAATGATGAATAGTCATTATTAAAGATGATTGTTATATTTAATAAGCTAAATTTATAAGTTGGTTTATATTTAAATGATAGAAATGAGGTGGCCAAAAAATAATGGAAGATAATAAAAATGGAATAGAAGATGAAGTTTTAAATAAAGAGGAAGTTTTAGAAGAAGAGCCAAATGTAGATGAAAATAGCGAGGAAGTAAGTTCCGAAGAAGAAACTGAAGAAATAGATGAGCTAAAGGAATTAAGGGAAAAACATATGCTATTTGAAGGAAAAAATAAAAAACTACAAAATGAGCTTGATACCTTAAAAGATAGACTGCTTAGAATAAATGCAGAATATGAAAATTACAGAAAAAGAACAGACAAAGAAAAAGAAAGAATTTACAGTGATGCTTGTACAGATGTACTTTCAAAAATGCTTCCTGTATTAGATAATTTAGAAAGAGCAGTTTTAGTTGATGGTAGCGTTGAAGACCTTAAAAAAGGTGTTGAAATGACTATAAGACAATTCATTGATGCTCTAGGTAAATTAGATGTTCAAGAAATAGATGTGTCTGAAGGATTTGATCCTAATGTACATGAAGCAGTAATGCATGTACAAGATGAAAATTTTGGACCAAATCAAGTTGCTGAAGTCTTCCAAAAAGGATATAAAAGAGGAGATAAGGTAATAAGACATGCAATGGTTAAAGTTGTAAACTAATAAAAGTTTATAATTTGAAATTAAACATTAAAAGATAAAAATAAATTTTAAATAAAAAAGATTATTTAGGAGGAATTTTATTATGAGTAAAATAATTGGTATAGATTTAGGAACAACAAATTCATGTGTATCTGTTATGGAAGGTGGAGAACCAGTTGTTATAACAAATGCAGAAGGTGCTAGAACTACTCCTTCAGTAGTTTCATTCCAAGCTAATGGAGAAAGATTAGTTGGACAAATAGCTAAAAGACAAGCGATAACAAATCCAGATAAAACAATAATTTCAATCAAAAGACATATGGGAACAGACCATAAAACTAACATAGATGGAAAAGATTATACTCCACAAGAAATATCAGCAATGATACTTCAAAAATTAAAAGCTGATGCTGAAAGCTACTTAGGAGAAAAAGTAACAGAAGCTGTTATCACAGTTCCAGCTTACTTCAATGATGCTGAAAGACAAGCGACTAAAGATGCTGGTAGAATAGCTGGTTTAGATGTTAAGAGAATAATAAACGAACCAACAGCAGCTGCTTTATCATATGGTTTAGATAAAATGGATGATGCTCATAAAATATTAGTATATGACCTAGGTGGTGGTACTTTCGACGTATCTATCCTTGACTTAGGAGATGGAGTATTTGAAGTTGTATCAACAAACGGTGATGCAAGACTTGGTGGAGATGACTTCGACCAAAGAATAATAGATTTCATAGCTGACGATTTCAAAGCACAAAATGGAATAGATTTAAGACAAGACAAAATGGCTCTTCAAAGATTAAAAGAAGCAGCTGAAAAAGCTAAAATAGAATTATCATCAGCTTCACAAACAATTATAAACTTACCATTTATTACTGCAGATGCTACAGGTCCAAAACACGTTGATATGACTTTAACAAGAGCTAAATTCAACGAAATGACTAGAGACTTAGTTGAAAAAACTATGGATATAATGAAGGGTGCATTAAACGCAGGGAATGTAAGCTTAAGTGATATAGATAAAGTTATCTTAGTTGGTGGATCAACTAGAATACCAGCTGTTCAAGAAGCAGTTAAAAACTTTACTGGAAAAGAACCTTCAAAAGGAGTTAACCCAGATGAATGTGTTGCTATGGGTGCTGCTATCCAAGGTGGAGTTTTAACAGGAGATGTTAAAGACGTATTATTATTAGATGTTACACCACTTAGCTTAGGAATAGAAACTTTAGGTGGAGTTGCAACTAAATTAATAGAAAGAAATACAACTATCCCTACAAGAAAGAGCCAGGTATTCTCAACTGCTGCTGATGGTCAAACTTCAGTTGAAATTCACGTAGTTCAAGGTGAAAGAGAAATGGCTGGAGATAATAAATCACTTGGAAGATTTACATTATCAGGAATAGCACCAGCTCCAAGAGGAATCCCTCAAATCGAAGTATCATTCGATATAGATGCTAACGGTATAGTTAAAGTTTCAGCAGTAGATAAAGCTACAAATAAAGAAGCTAATATCACAATAACAGCTTCAACAAATCTTTCAGATGCAGAAGTAGAAGCAGCTGTTAAAGAAGCTGAAAAATTCGCTGAAGAAGATAAGAAGAGAAAAGAATCTATAGAAGTTAAAAACAATGCTGAACAAGTATTCTACCAAACTGAAAAAACTATAGCAGATTTAGGAGATAAATTATCAGCAGAAGATAAGAGCAAATTAGAAGCTAAAATGGAAGCTCTTAAAGCTGTAAAAGATGGAGAAGATATAGAAGCTATTAAGAAAGCTATGGATGAATTACAACAAGAATTCTATGCTATATCATCAAAATTATATCAACAAAATCCAGAAGCTGCTCAAGGTGCAGGATTTGATCCAAACAACATGGGTGGAGCAGAAGCAAACCAAGCTCCTCATGATGACAATGTTGTAGATGCAGACTTTAAAGTAGATGAAGATAAATAATTAACTACAAAAAAGCCTTAAGCTCTGATATAATATAAAAAAGAATTTAATTAAAAGGGAAGGCAAGGGTCTTCCCTTTTTCTAAGTAGAACAATAAGTAAAGAATATATAGGTGGTGAGAATAATGTCTAAGAGAGATTATTATGAGGTCCTTGGGCTGCAAAAAGGTGCATCAGAGGATGAAATAAAAAAAGCTTTTAGAAAATTAGCAATAAAGTATCATCCAGATAAAAATAAAGGTGATAAAGAAGCTGAAGAGAAATTCAAAGAAATAAATGAAGCATATCAAGTGCTATCTGATGCAGAGCAAAAAGCTAGATATGATCAATTTGGTCATGCTGGTATGGAAGGTGGCTTCGGTGGCGGCGGAGCTGGTGGATTTGGAGGCTTCGATTTCTCAGAAATGGGAGGATTTGGAGACATATTTGAAACATTCTTTGGTGGCGGAGGCGGTGGCTTCGGCGGAAGTAGTAGAAGAAAAAATGCACCAAGAAGAGGTAGCGATTTAGAATATCAACTAACAATAGAATTCGAAGAAGCTATGAAAGGTGTAGAAAAACAATTTAATATAACTAGAACGGAAAGTTGTGAAACTTGTAGTGGAACAGGGGCTAAACCAGGAACATCTAAGAAAACTTGTTCAAAATGTAGTGGATCAGGACAAATTAGAGTTCAAAGACAAACTCCACTTGGAAGTTTTGTTTCAACTAGTGCTTGTGATGCCTGCGGTGGAACTGGTGAAGTAATAGATGAGCCATGTAACGAATGTAAGGGAAAAGGAAGAACAAGAAAAACTAGAAAAATAACAATAAATATACCAGCGGGTGTTGATAATGGAAATATACTAACATTAAGAGGACAAGGTGACCATGGAATAAATGGTGGTCCAGCTGGAGATATTTACGTTAGAATAAATGTAGTTCCATCTAAGATATTCAAGAGAGAGGGAGCAGATATTTTCTACGATTATAAAATATCTATGACAAAGGCAGCTCTTGGAGAAGAAATTACAGTACCAACTATTGATGGAAATGTTAAGTATACAGTTCCAGCAGGTACTCAACCAGGAACTAGATTTAGATTAAAAGGAAAAGGTGCTCCAAGAATAAATTCAAATGCTAGAGGAAATCAATATGTAAATATTATAGTTGAAGTTCCTAAGAATCTTAATAAAGAACAAGAAGAAGCATTAAGAGCATTTATGGTGACTTTAGGAGAGGAAACTGCTACTGAAGAACATCATAGCAAGAGAAAAGGATTTTTCGATAAATTTAAATAAATTTAAGGAAAAGGGTTCCTATTTTGGGGACCTTTTTCAATTATGTATAAACATATTTATTTGTTCTTTTATTATTTAAATAGAGAAGTCATTGCATTGACTACCTATAAGATAAAGTGTAAAATAAATTATTAGTCGCAGAGAATACAGGGAAGGATGATAATCTTGGAAGGTAATTGGATTGAAATAAAAGTAATAACTAAGAGCGAGGCTTTAGAGCCAGTATCAGGAATATTTTATAGCTTAGATTGTAAAGGTGTAGCTATAGAAGACCCTAATGATATTTTAGGAAGAGAGCAAGGTCCATTAACTTGGGATTTTGCAGATTTAAACATATTGGAATATAAAGGTAAAGCTGCTGTAGTGAAAGGGTATTTTGCAGAAGAAGATAATATAGAAGAAATAGTAGAATACATAAAGGAAAGAGTAGCAGAACTTAGAGAAGTAGGTATAGACTTAGGGGAAGGTACAGTTGAAGTAAATTCTATGCAAGAAGAAGATTGGGCAAATAACTGGAAGAAGTATTATAAGCCAACTAAAATTGGTGAAAGAATAGTTATAAAACCAATTTGGGAAGATTACGAAGTAAAAGATAATGAGTTATTAGTAGAACTAGATCCAGGTATGGCTTTTGGTACAGGAACTCATGAAACAACTAGAATGTGTGCAGCAGCACTTGAAAAGTATGTCAAAGAAGATAGTACAGTATTTGATATTGGAACAGGTTCAGGAATACTTGCTTTAATAGCATCAAAATTAAATGCTAAACATGTTGTTGGAGTAGACTTAGACCCTGTAGCAGTTGAGTCAGCTAAAATAAATATAGGATATAATAACGTTGATAATATAGAAGTTCTTCATGGAAACTTAGTTGAAGTAGTTGAAGGAAAAGCTGATTTAGTTGTAGCTAATATATTAGCTGAAATAATATGTGTATTAGTAGATGATGCTAAGAAAGTATTAAAAGAAGATGGTTTATTCATAACATCAGGAATAATTCACGAAAGAAGACAAATGGTAATTGATAAGTTAGAAAGTGAAGGCTTTGAAATAATAGAAGTAAATAAAGACGGAGAATGGAACTGTATAGTTGCAAAATTAAAATAGTTTTAAAGGGGTCATTTTATTATGCATAAATTTTTTACGCCAATAAATCTATTTACAGATACCCATGCTTTTATCCAAGGTGATGATGTTAAACATATATACAAAGTTTTAAGAGTTACAGCGGGAGAGAAGGTTTCTATAAACAATCTTCAGGGAGAAGAATATCTTGGAGAAGTTGAGGAAATATCAAAGACAGAAGTTAAGGTTAGATTAATAGAAAAATTAGATATAAACAATGAAAGTCCTATAAGCATAACTTTATTTCAAGCTATGCCAAAGGCAACTAAAATGGATTTGATTGTTCAAAAGGGAATAGAACTTGGAATGGATGAATTTATTCCAGTTATAACTTCTAGGGTTGATGTTAAGCTTAAGGGTGAATTTAAAAAACTTGATAGATTAAATAAAATTGCCCTAGAAGCAGCAAAACAAAGTAAAAGAAGTAAAATTGCTAAGGTGTTAGAGCCTATGAGTTTTGAAGAAGCTATGGAAATGATGAAGGAAATGGATTTAATTGTTATACCTTATGAAAACGCCACAGGATACGGAATTAAAGCATTAAAAGAAGAAGTAAAAGATAAAGAAATAAAAAAAGTAGCTATAATGGTAGGTCCAGAAGGCGGATTTGAAGAAGAAGAAATAGAGAATCTAAAGAAAATAGGAGCTCATATAGTAACCTTAGGTCCAAGGATTTTAAGAACAGAAACAGCAGGATTTACTTGTGCCTCTTTATTACAATATGAGTTTGGAGATTTAGGAGGAGAAATTTAGAATGAAAGTAGCATTTTCAACTCTAGGATGTAGAGTTAATCAATATGAATCAGAGGCTATGACTGAAAAATTCATAAAAGAAGGATATGAAATTGTAGATTTTAATGGTTATGCTGATGTATATGTAATTAATACTTGTTCAGTAACTAACATGGGAGATAAAAAATCTAGACAATTTGTAAGCAAAGCAAGAAGAGAAAATCCAGAAGCTATAATAGCAGTAGTAGGATGTTATTCACAAATTGCATCAACAGAAGTAAGTGGAATCGAAGGTGTTGATGTAGTTTTAGGAACTAGAAATAAGGGTGACATAATTTACTACATAAATAAAGCTAAGGATGAAGGAAAGCAACAAGTTAAAGTAGGAGCAGTCCTTAAAAATAAAATATTTGAAGATTTAACAATAGAAGATTATCAAGATAAAACTAGAGCATTCTTAAAAATCCAAGATGGATGTAATAGATTCTGTACTTATTGTATTATTCCTTATACAAGAGGAGCTATATGCTCAAAGAATCCTATTAAAGTTATAGAAGAAATAAAAAAACTTGCTGAAAATGGATTTAAAGAAGTTATATTATCAGGTATTCATATAGCATCTTATGGAGATGATTTTGAAGTTGAAGATAGAACAACTTTAGTTGATATCTTAGAACAAATAGAAGAAATTGATGGAATAGAAAGAGTTAGAATTGGTTCTATAGAACCTAATTTCTTTACTGAAGACGTAGTAAATAGAATATTTAAATTAAAGAAACTTTGCCCTCAATTCCATTTATCACTTCAAAGTGGATGTAATGCAACTTTAAAAAGAATGAACAGAAGATATACAGCTGAAGAATATGAAGCTATTGTAGATTTATTAAAGAGTAGAATAGAAAATGTTTCTATAACTACAGATGTAATAGTTGGATTCCCAGGGGAAACTGATGAAGAGTTTGCTGAAACTTATAAATTCTTAGAAAGAATAAAATTAAGTAAACTTCATGTATTTAAGTATAGTCCAAGAAAAGGAACTAAAGCTGAATCGATGGAAAATCAAGTTGATGGAAATAAGAAAGAAGAAAGAAGTAAGGCTTTAATAGAGTTAACTAAAAGATATGAAAATGAATTTGCAAAAGCTCATTTAGGAAAAACTCTAGAAGTATTATTTGAAATGGCATCTAAAGAAGAAGGTGTTCATGAAGGGTATACAAAAAATTACTTAAAAGTTGAAGTACATTCAGATAAAAATATAAGAGGACAATTATTACAAGTAAAAATAGTTGATGTTAAAGATGATATGGCTATTGGAGAACTTGTTTAATAGAATGAACTAAGATTTGATTCAGCTAGAGTTTTGACTCTAGCTGAATTTTTAATGGAAGTTATTTAAGAAATGTGTTTTTTACCTTCATTTTGTAGAAGGTTAGAATATTATAGCCTCTATCTATAGGATAAATTAAGATTAAAATTTGACTTTTAATTATTTAAAATATTTTACTGCTAAGGTATAATAATATTAGAAGAAAAATTGGAGGTGAGAATTATGTCAGATTGTATTTTTTGCAAAATAGCAAAAGGTGAAATACCAAGTAAAAAAGTTTATGAAGATGATAAAGTTTTAGCTTTTTATGATATAGAACCAGCAGCTCCAGTGCATGTATTAGTAATTCCTAAAAATCACATAGGAAGTATTAATGAGATAAATAATGAGAATTCTAGTATTGTAGCACATATTTTTGAAGTTATTAATAAAATAGTAGTAGAGCTTAACATAGCTGATACAGGATATAGAGTTGTATCAAACTGTGGTGACCAAGGAGGTCAGACAGTAGGTCATCTTCATTTCCACTTATTGGGTGGAAGAAATTTAGCTTGGCCACCGGGCTAAATTATAATAAAATAGCTTATAAGTTATTGACCTATGAAAATAGTTATAGTATAATATAGCGTGTGTTATTTAGCCCACAGCTGTGAATTAACTTTAATAATTTACGCTAGCGGAGGGAGGGAAAAAGAATGTCAGAAATAAGAGTAAAAGAAAACGAATCACTAGAGCAAGCACTTAGAAGATTCAAAAGATCATGTGCTAGATCAGGAGTGCTTTCAGAAGTAAGAAAAAGAGAACACTACGAAAAACCAAGTGTTAAAAGAAAGAAAAAATCAGAAGCTGCAAGAAAGAGAAAATTCAAATAATTTTAAATTTCAAGTAGTTTTGTAATTTATTTATAGAGAATTCTTTTGAAAGAAGGTTGTGAAATGCCAACTATTAAAGAAAGACTTCAAGAAGACTGGAAGCAGGCCTTAAAGAGTAAGGATAAGTTTAAAGCAAATGTTTTAAGCACTGCGAAGTCAGCAATACTTTTAGTTGAAAAAACTGAGGGTATTACGCTTGAGGATGAAAAAGTAATTGAAATCTTAGCGAAGGAAATTAAGCAAAGAAATGAAGCTATGCTTGAATTCCAAAAGGGAAATAGACAAGATTTAGTAGATCAGAATAAATCTGAGATAGAAATTTTGTTAAGCTACCTTCCTCAGCAGTTAAGTGAAGAAGAAATCAAAGAATTAATTGAAATCACAGCAAATGAAGTTGGTGCTAATAATATTAAAGATATGGGCAAAGTAATGTCAGCTATTCGCCCAAAAACAGTTGGTAGAGCTGATGGAAAACTTGTAAGTCAATTAGTAAAAGAATTTTTAAATAAATAGTAGAATTCGCTGAGAAGCGAATTCTTTTTTTTATACATAAACATAGACTAAGCATTCAGGTGGAGTTTTACTCCATCTGAATACTTAGTTAAAGTTATCTAGAAGTGTGGGGCTGTAATACTCTTATAGGAGTATTACAGCCTCTAGCTATTAGATAAAATTAGTTTATAAGAAGTATAAGTTCTTCAATATTTAAGTACATACTGGAGTTATTAAATTAATCCTGTAATAAATCTATACTACAATTCATAAATTTATAGAAGAATTAATATATGAGGAGTAGTGGTTATGGGAAAGTTAAATAATTTTAGGGCTAGAATAGCTGATGAGTTTAATATTTCGGAAGAAGTATTATTAGATGTTCCTAAAGTGAGTGTTGTAGGAAGAAATAAAATAATCATAGAAAATCATAAAAGTATTTTAGAATTTAGTAAGTCAGTGCTTAGAGTAGCTAGTTCTATAGGTACCATATATATATATGGTGATAATATGGAAGTATTATTTATGGGGGATGAAACTATAGTTGTTTCAGGTACATTTAATTCCTTAAATTATGAGGAGGAAAAGGAATGAAAAGATCAGCTATAGATTTAACTGTTGAGGTTAAGGTTTTTAAAAAAGAACAGTTACTTAATTTATTATTAAACAACAACATAATAATTAAAAATTCACGGACAGTTGATAGATTTACTATTAGATTTGATGTTAATTATAGTGATTATAAATATGTTAGAAAGCTTGTTAAAAGATTAAAAGGTAAAATTAAAATAGTTAATAAAAGTATTTTTCTAAAAATATTAATGGGATTAAGAAACAATATAGGCTTACCAATAGGAATAATTTCTGGTTTTATTGTATTATTAATTTTATCTAATTTTGTTTTAAGGATATCCATAGAAGGAAAGAGTTATCTTGCACCTTATGAAGTAAGAAGTGAACTAAAAAAGATGGGAATAAAGCCAGGGATGTTAAAGTCATCTATTGATGTATCAAAGATAGAAAAAGATTTAGAAAAAAATCTTGAAGAGATAATGTGGATAAATGCAAGAGTGGAAGGTGGAACTTTAAAAATAAAATATGAGGAAAAAATATTAACATCAGTAAAATCTAAAAATGAGGAATTAATAGGAACAGAAAAAGTAGCTATAATGGATGGAAAAATAAAGAGAGTATATGCAACTTCTGGAGTGGCTAAAGTTAAAGAAGGTGACATAGTAAAAAAAGGTGATATATTAATAGTAGGAGAGCAAGGAGAAGATGAAACTGTAAAGGAAAAAGTAGTTCCAGAAGGGGTTGTTTTAGCGGATACTTTTTATGAAAAAAATATAGAACTTAAAGTTTCAGGAGAGGAAGAGGTTTATACAAAAAATAAAGATGAGGAAATATATATAAGTGTCTATGGAAAGAAAATTTATCTAAAAAAGCCTACTAAAGAATTTGAAAATTATGATAAAATAGAAGAGAAAGGAAAGATTCTAAACAAAAATATATACTATGAAAAGAAGAGGGAAAAAATAATTGAAAGTAAGGACAGTATTATAAAAGAGGCTATTAGTAAGTTGGAACACTCAGTTACTAAAGAAATAAGTAGAGATTCTATAATTATAGATAAGATAATAACAGAAGAGGAAATAGAAGATGGAAAAATAAATTTAAAAGTTTTGTTTGTAGTTGAGCAAAATATTGTATCTTCTTAAAAGGAACGTGTAACAAATACACAAAAAGAGTAGAAGGTGGAGTAAAATTGAATAAAAGTTTTAAAAAGGAAAGGTTATTAGGACGAGATTTTAAAAGGCCTATACTATTTGTGGTTGTATTTTTCATAATTTACTTAATATTAGCGACTGCATTAATAACAAAAAAATATGATTTAAAAGTAGGAGATATACCTAAATCCGATATAAAGGCTAATAAAGAAATTATAGACCAAAGTGCCACTAATGCTAGAAAGAAAATGGAGGCAGAAAAGGTTGATAAAAAATATAGTCTAATATCAGAAATTAAGCAAAATAGTGAAAATCAAATAAAAGATTTTTTTATAGCTTTTAATAAAGAAGCGCAGAGTAATAGTCCTGTAGAAGAAAAGATTAAAAATCTAGCTAATTTTAAGAATCTTTCTTTAACAAATGATGATTATAATGCATTATTTACCCTAAACAAGGAACAGATTAATAAATTACAAGGTGTACTTACTGAAAGTTTAGATGTAGCTTATGAATCTCCTATAACAGAAGGGAATAATCAACAATTAACAGATGCAAAGGATAATGCCTTAACTGTAATTATTGAAAGTTCATTACCTCAACAGATAAAAAATATTGCTAGTTCTATGGTTGAAAATTTAATTAAGCCTAACTTTGTTTTTGACCAACAAGCAACAGAGGAAGCTGTTAATGAAGCTATGAAAGATGTAGCTCCTGTAGTAATAAAGAAAAATCAAATTATTGTAAAAGAGGGAGAGCCAGTAACAGAGCAACAAATTGAAGAATTAAGAGAACTTGGTTTATTAAATGATTCTAATATAAAGCTATATGTTTATTTATCATTAGCATTATTAATAGTTCTTGTCCTTTATGTTCAATATAGATATACTTACAAATATTATAGAAAAATATATGACAATTTTTCAAAGTTATTACTAATTTCTATAATAAACATATTAGCTATTTTAATAGCTAGAGTGACTACTATGTATTCAGCGTTCTTAATACCATTTGCTTGTGCCCCTATATTACTAACATTGTTAATCGATTATAAACTATCTTTGGTTATTAGTGTTTTAAATGTAATATTAATAGGAGCAGCAACTAATTTTAATGGTATTCTTATAATAGTAGCTATTTTAGGAACAGTACTAGGATCTACTATATTAAGAAGGATGCAACAAAGAAATGATATACTTTATGCAGCTTTATTAATAGCTTTAATAAGTTCTGGTGTAACTTTAGCATTAGGAGGATTAACAACTAATAATATGTATGAAATATTCTTAAATACATTATTAGTAGCTATAGGGGCTATTTTATCAGGAGTTTTGGCAGTTGGTATTTTACCATTTTTTGAATCAACTTTTGATATAGTTACAACTGTTAAGTTGTTGGAACTTTCCAATCCAAATAGTCCTTTACTCAAAAAGCTTCTTATGGAAGCACCAGGAACATATCATCATAGTATATTGGTTTCTAATTTAGCCGAAGTTGCAGCAGAAGAAATTGGTGCTAATTCATTATTAGCAAGAATCGGTGCTTTTTATCATGATATAGGTAAAACAAAAAGACCTTATTATTTTAGAGAAAATCAAATAGGAATAGATAATCCTCATGATAAAATTTCTTCAAGATTAAGTGCAAAAATAATAACTTCTCATGTTACTGAAGGGGAAGAACTTGCGAAGCAACATAATTTACCTAGAGAAATAGAAAGATTTATAGTAACTCATCATGGAGATACCTTAGTAAAGTATTTTTATTTAACTGAAAAGAAAAATTCAGATGATCCAGATTCAGTTAAAGAAGAAGATTTTAAATATGCGGGACCAACTCCAAGTACAAAAGAAGAGGGAATAGTTATGCTATCAGACTCTGTAGAGGCTGCTGTAAGATCTATAAAAGATCCTAATATGGATAAAATAGAAACTATGGTAAACAATATAGTGAAGGATAAATTAGAATCTGGTCAGTTAAATAATTGTGATTTAACATTAAAGGATATAGAAAAAATAAAAAAATGTTTCTTAAAAGCATTAAATGGAATATATCATCAAAGAATAGAGTATCCAAAGGAAGAAAAGGAGAAAAAATAATTGATTTACGTAGATAATAGACAGGAAAAATTCGAAGTAACAAAGGATTTTGAAAATTTCCTTTGTAATGTTATAGAATTTGCCTTAAAGGAAGAGGAAGTAGAGAAACCTTGTGAAATATCATTAGTTTTTGTAGATAATGATGAAATAAGGGTTATAAATAATGATACTAGAGAAATTGATAGAGCAACAGATGTTTTATCATTCCCTATGTTAGACTATCCAGAAAAAAAGGTATTTAAAGAAGTTTATAAAGATTATAAATTTAATGAGATATTTTTTGATGGAGAAGAATTAGTTTTAGGTGATATAGTATTATCCTTAGAAAGAGCCGAAGAACAAAGAATAGAATATAATCATTCTTTTGAGAGAGAGGCAGCTTATCTAGTTGTGCATTCAGTATTGCATTTATTAGGTTATGATCACATGGAAGAAGAAGATAAAGTAAAAATGAGACAAAGAGAAGAAGAAATATTAAATGCATTAAAGATAACTAGAAATAATTAAAATGTGGTGGGAGAA
Source organism: Clostridium massiliamazoniense (assembly GCF_001403635.1). Lineage (GTDB taxonomy): Bacteria > Bacillota > Clostridia > Clostridiales > Clostridiaceae > Sarcina > Sarcina massiliamazoniense. The sequence continues at coordinate 1,150,173 of NZ_LN879468.1, read as the reverse complement.
TGAAAATTAGAAAGCTTTTAGATAGTTTTAATTATGCTATAGACGGTATAATTTATGCCTTTAGAACCCAAAGAAATATGAGAATACATTTTATTGTGGCAATACTTGTATTAATAGCTTCTTTTGTATTTGACATAAGTAAAATAGAGTTTATAGCTTTATGTCTATCCATAACTATGGTAATGGCAGCAGAGCTTGTGAACACAGCTATAGAAAGTGTTATAGACTTAACGACCAATCATTATCATCCACTTGCTAAAATAGCTAAAAATACAGCGGCAGCAGCAGTTTTATTAACAGCTATAAATGCAGTTATAGTAGGGTATGTGATTTTTTGGGATGAGCTTAGCAATTTCAGTTATAGGGTTATAAATGTAATAAGAACTACAAATTTCTACGTTATATTCATAGTTTTAGTAATAGTTTGTTTAATAACTTTAATAGCTAAAGCTATGCTAGGTGAAGGAACTCCTTTAAAGGGTGGAATGCCGTCAGGACATAGTGCCTTAGCATTTTCTATTGCTACATGTATAACACTTATTTCAGGAGAACCTATAATATTTATGCTTAGTTACTTTGCTGCCTTTATAACAGCACAGAGTAGAGTTGATTCTAAAGTTCATAGTATATGGGAAGTAATAATAGGAGCTCTAATAGGTACTTTAGTTACAATTCTTATATTTAAAATTTTTTAGTTAAATAAAATTATAAATAGTGATATAATTAATATACTCTATTATAAGATTTATTACATTTTTTGTAATGTATAAGTCTTGAATAGAGTATATTTTAATATTTTTACAGAACTTAGGGGGTATTAACATGAAAGATCAATTAATTAATTTAGCAATAAAGGCAAAAGAGAAGGCATATTCACCATATTCAAATTTTAAAGTTGGAGCGGCTGTGTTATTTGAAAATGGAAAGATATATACTGGATGTAATATAGAAAATGCTTCTTATGGTGCAACTAACTGTGCAGAAAGAACTGCTATTTTTAATGCAGTTTCTGATGGAGGAAGAGTACTAAAAGCTATTGCTTTAATTGGAGGCCCAAATAATTATACCTATCCTTGCGGGATTTGCAGACAGGTTATATCAGAGTTTGCAGAGAATGGGGATGTAAAAATTTATATAGTGAAAAATTCTACAGATTATATAGAAACTACTTTAGAAGAAATTTTACCAGGGAGTTTCACTAAGAAAGATTTAGATAACAAAGGAGAGTAATATGTTTAAGTCAGGTTATGTAACCATAGTTGGTAGACCGAATGTTGGGAAATCAACTTTATTAAATCTATTGATGGGAGAAAAACTTTCAATAGTGTCTAATAAACCTCAAACAACAAGAAATAATATACAAACAATTTTAACTGGAGAAGATCATCAAATAATATTTGTTGATACACCAGGAATACACAAACCTAAGCATAAATTAGGGGAGTATATGGTTAATAGTGCAAAGGAATCTATAAAAGAAGTAGATTTAGTTCTATTTTTAACTACTCCAGAAGGAGAACTTGGAAGAGGAGATAAGTTTATAATAGAACAACTTAAAAATCAAAAAGCTCCTGTAATATTTGTCCTTAATAAGATAGATGAGGGAACTCAAGATAAAATAGCAGAAACTTTAGTACAATATTCAAAAGAATATGATTTTGCTGAAATGATACCTATTTCAGCTATGAAGGGAAAAAATACGGATAAGTTATTAGAGCTTATGATTAAGTATCTTCCAGAAGGACCAAAATATTATCCAGAAGATATGATAACAGATGTTCAAGAAAGATTTGTAGTTTCAGAAATTGTTAGAGAAAAGGCATTAAGAAACTTAAGTGAAGAAGTTCCACATGGAATAGCTATTGATATAATTCAAATGAAACAAGATAAAAACGGAAAATGGAATATTGAAGTTGACCTTATTTGTGAAAAGGAATCACATAAAGGAATAATCATAGGTAAGGGAGGCCAAAAACTTAAGAAAATAGGTGAGGCTTCAAGATATGAAATAGAAAATTTCCTAAGAGCAAAGGTTAATATAAAAATATGGGTTAAAGTTAGAAAAGAGTGGAGAGACAACAATATGTTGCTTAAAGAACTTGGATACAGAAGATAGCTTTAAGGTAAAAGAAAAACTTGCTTAGAACAATGACAATGAGTGGAGGGAGAAGTTTTGTCACTTATAGAGACTAAAGGAATTGTAATAAAAGCTCAAGACTATAAGGAAAATGATAAACTTCTTTGGATATATACAGAAAAGTTAGGAAAAGTAACAGCTATAGCAAAGGGAGCAAAGAAAAGCAAAAATAAAAGCTTCTCTATTACATTACCTCTTTGTTATAGTGATTACTTACTTTTTAAAGGAAAAAGCCTTTATAGACTATCAGAGGGGAAAATAATAAATTCTTTCCAAGGACTTTTAAATAATTTGGAAAAGTTAACTTATTCAAGTTATCTCTGTGAATTAATAGATATATCAACTGAGGATGGGGAGAAAAATCCTTATTTATTCAAAGAATTTCTAACGGCCTTATATCTTTTAGATACAGATGCTATTGATTATGAACTTTTAATTAGAGCCTTTGAACTTAAAGTTTTAAAAGCAACTGGCTATGAAATAGATTTTAATAATTGTGTTTTTTGTAAAAAGAAAATAAATAGTTCAAATTATATAAGTTTAAGTTATTATGGCGGAGTTTGTGAAGAGTGTCCAAAGGAACATGGGGTTTATTTAAGTAGAGCTTCTTTTAATGCATTAAGGTTTTTAAATAGTGCTACTTTAGATAAAGTCTATAGGGTGAATCTTAATGAGGAAATGAAAGAGGAACTCTTTAAAATAAATTCTTTTATTATCTCTTCAAACTATGTTAGAAAGCCAAAAAGCTTAGAGATGTTAAAATTTATAAAGGAGTGATATTAAAATGGAGAATATTACATTAGAAAAGGTTGATCAAGTTATAGAAAGAACATCAGTTACTTATGGAGTAGCAAAGGAAGCTTTAGAGAAAACAGATGGGAATGTTTTAGATGCAATTATACTAATTGAAGAAATGCAAAGTAGTCAAATAGAAGAAGTTAAAGAAGATGACTCAAATAACTATGAAACTATGGATGAATTAAAAAAATGGTTGATAGATACAGTGAAAAAGGGTAATGTATCAAGAATAAGAATAAAAAAAGATGATAAAGTATTAGCAGATATTCCAGTAAACGCAGGTATAGCAGCAGGAGCTATAGCCATAATGTTACCTCCTGTATTAGCAGTTGTAGTGGTAGCTACTGTTGCAACTAATTTAGTTATAGAAATAACTAGACCAGATGGAAGAGTTGAAGTTGTAAATAAGGTAGTAAAAAGTGCTGCAAGTAATTTAAAGGAAAAAACATTTAATGTAGCTTCAGGAATATCAAATAAAGTTAAAGATAGAAGCGAAAGTAAAACTGGGGTTATAATAAAAGAAGGTATATTTAAAAATATAAAAAAACCAACTATAAAAAAAGACCATAAAGTAAATGATGAGAAGGAAATAACTAATTTCACATATACAGTAAATTTTGAAGAAATAGAATAAAGTAGAATAGAGAATAGAGAAAAATAAAAGTAGGTGAAGAATAATTTACAAAATTGCCTAAATTTTTAAAAAAATTATTGTACTAAAAATAAATTATCGTGTTATAATATATTTGTAATTAATTTACAAGGTATAATTTGTAAATGTCTCACCTCACTTTATTTTTATAACAGTTTTATTTATATATAAACAGCAAATAAAGAAGAAATTAAAGGAAAGAGGGGAAGAGATAGTGAAATTAACACCAAGACAAGAGGAGATAGTTAGGCTTGTAAAAGAAGGTCAACCAGTTACATCAGAAGCATTAGCATCAAAATTAGGGGTAACAAGAGCTGCCTTGAGGCCAGATTTAGCTATATTAACAATGATTGGTATGTTAGATGCAAGACCAAAGGTTGGTTATGTTTACTCTAATAAGCCCTCAAATAGCTTGCTATATGAACATATAAGCAAGATAAAGGTAAAAGATATAATGTCAAAGCCTAGCACCGTTTCGGAAGACACCATGGTTCATGAAGCAATAGTGTACTTATTTTTAAAGGATGTTGGTACATTATTTGTTGAAAACGAAGGCCAATTAACTGGAGCAATTTCAAGAAAAGATTTTTTAAAAGTTGCTATAGGAGGAACAGATATATATAAAGTTCCTGTAGGAGTAATAATGACTAGAATGCCAAACATAGTTTGCGTTAAAGAAGATGATGCTGCTTATGAAGTAGCAGAGAAAATTATAAGTCATGAAATTGATTCAATTCCGGTTGTAAAAGAAGAGTTGGATAAAGATGGTGAAAGTTACTTAAGAATTATTGGTAAGGTATCTAAGACTAATATAACAAAACTTTTTGTTAAATTAGGAAAGATAAATTAATTTTATTAAATGGGTAGCTACCAAAATCATTGGATTTTGTTAGTATAAATTAAGCGATTAATTCTAAGTTGAACGGGGGAGTATTGAGATGAGAAAAGATCAATATGTATACCTTTTTAGTGAAGGTAATGCAAGCATGAGAAACTTATTAGGAGGAAAAGGAGCTAACTTAGCAGAAATGACTAACTTAGGTATTCCAGTACCTCAAGGCTTTACTGTAACAACAGAAGCTTGTAATAAGTATTATGAAGATGGTAAAAAAATTGATGATTCAATTATTGAAGAAATTTATACTAAATTAGGGAAGTTAGAAGAAATATCAGGGAAAAAATTTGGAAGCTTAGAAAATCCTTTATTAGTATCAGTAAGATCTGGTGCTAGAGCTTCAATGCCAGGAATGATGGATACAATTCTTAATTTAGGTTTAAATGATGATTCAGTTGAGGCAATGGCTAACTTAACAAATAATCCAAGATTTGCATATGATTCATATAGAAGATTCATTCAAATGTTTGCTGATGTAGTTATGGGGGTAGAAAAAAGATTATTTGAAAACCTTCTTGATGAAATGAAAGAAGAAAAAGGCTATAAATTTGATACAGATTTAACTGCTGAGGATTTAAAAGTCTTAGTAGGTGAATTCAAAGATTTATATAAAAAAGAAAAAGGTGAAGAATTCCCAAATAATCCAAAGGATCAATTAATAGAAGCTGTAAAGGCTGTATTTAGATCATGGAATAATCCAAGAGCTATAGTTTACAGAAGACTTAATGATATACCAGGAGAATGGGGAACAGCTGTTAACATTCAAGAAATGGTATTTGGAAACAAAGGGGAAACTTCAGGTACTGGAGTTGCTTTCTCAAGAAATCCAGCTACAGGAGAAACAGGAATTTATGGTGAATACTTAATGAATGCACAAGGTGAAGACGTTGTTGCAGGTATAAGAACACCAATGCCAATTTCTCAATTAGAAGAGCAAAATAAAGAAATCTATGATCAATTTATGGATATAGTTAATAGATTAGAAAAACACTATAGAGATATGCAAGATATGGAGTTCACTATAGAAGATGGTAAGTTATACTTCCTTCAAACTAGAAATGGTAAGAGAACAGCTCAAGCAGCTTTAAAAATTGCTGTTGATTTAGTTGAAGAAGGTATGCTTAGTAAAGAAGAAGCTATATTAAAGGTTGAAGCAAAACAATTAGATACATTGTTACATCCAAACTTTGATACAGCTTCAGTTAAAGAAGCAACACCAATAGCTACAGGTCTTCCAGCATCACCAGGAGCAGCTTGTGGAAAAATAGTATTTACTGCTGAAGATGCTAAAGTAAGACATGAAAATGGAGAAAAGGTTGTTTTAGTAAGACTTGAAACTTCACCAGAAGATATAGAAGGGATGATAGCTTCTGAAGGTATATTAACAGTTAGAGGAGGAATGACTTCTCACGCTGCTGTTGTTGCTAGAGGAATGGGAACTTGCTGTGTAGCTGGTTGTGGAGAATTAAAAGTTGATGAAGAAGGTAAAACAGTTACTGTAAATGGCAGAGTTTTAACAGAAAATGATTATATTTCAATAGATGGTTCAACAGGAAAAGTATATGGAGAAGCATTAAAAACAGTTACTCCAGAAATAAGTGGACATTTTGCTACTTTCATGGGTTGGGCTGATGAAATAAGAACATTAAAGGTAAGAGCAAATACTGATACTCCAAGAGATGCTAAACAAGCAGTTGACTTTGGAGCAGAAGGAATAGGCTTATGTAGAACAGAGCATATGTTCTTTGCAGAAGATAGAATAGCTGCAGTTAGAGAAATGATATTAGCTAAGGATGTTGAACAAAGAAAGAAAGCATTAGCTAAAATACTTCCAATGCAAAGAGAAGACTTTGTTGGAATATACGAAGCTTTAGAAGGAAGAGCAGCTACTATAAGATTTTTAGATCCACCACTACATGAATTCTTACCTACAGATCCTAAGGACATAGAAGCTTTAGCTAAGGAAATGAATTTAGAAGTGGAAGAAGTTAATAATACAATAGCAAACTTACACGAATTTAATCCAATGATGGGGCATAGAGGATGTAGATTATCAGTTTCTTATCCAGAAATAGCAGAAATGCAAACAAGAGCTGTAATTGAAGCTGCTATAGAAGTTAAGCAAAATAAAGGCTTTGATGTAGTTCCAGAAATTATGATTCCTTTAGTTGGAGAAATAAAAGAATTAAAATATGTTAAAGATATAGTATGTAATACAGCAAAAGAAGTTATGGAAGAAAAAGGTGTAGAACTTGAATTTAAAGTTGGTACAATGATAGAAATACCAAGAGCTGCTTTAACTGCTGATTTAATAGCAAAAGAAGCTGAATTCTTCTCATTTGGAACAAATGATTTAACTCAAATGACATTTGGTTTCTCAAGAGATGATGCAGGAAAATTCTTAAATGACTATTATGAAAAGGCTATTTATGAGCAAGATCCATTTGCAAAACTAGATCAAACTGGAGTAGGTTCATTAATGGAAATAGCAGTACAAAGAGGTAGAAAGACTAGAGAAGATATTAAGTTAGGTATCTGTGGAGAACATGGTGGAGACCCAAGTTCTATAGAATTCTGTCATAAATTAGGTTTAAATTATGTAAGCTGTTCACCATTTAGAGTTCCAGTTGCAAGACTTGCAGCAGCTCAAGCAAAGGTAAACAACAAGTAATTTCTATATTATATGAAAAACTCTCGGTAGTGAATTTATAATAGAAATAAAAAAATAAAAGGTGCTGTATGAAATCAGCACCTTTTTTATATTATTTTTACAAATGTATTTCTTCATCTGCCGAGATAGCTATATAGGTACAAAATGCTGTGACCATTGAACTAGTACTAGAAGCTTTTTATTTTTGAACAATAGTTTCGTGAAAAAATTTCTACTGTTTGAACAAAGTGAGTTTGGAAATTTTAGAAACTGTTGTAGAAAAAATATTAGAGCTTCTTTACGTAGGTGAGTGGCCACAAATGATGAACTTATATAGCTAGATAAAAGGCAGAGAAGCAGAAAGGATGTATCTGTAATTTGATACATCCTCTTTTTACTTTAAATTCATAATAGAGAGTCTAAAAGGGTAGTTCTTCATAAGTTTTTTATAGTCAATGATTAAATATCAAAGGTTTCTACGCAGAATTCATAAAAGTCAGAGACAAATTTTTTCTGTAAACATACTGTTTTACTATTATTGCTTAGCATATCTAGAAAGGCATGTTTATTACATTTTTTTACATTATTAAAGTAATCTTTTGAAATTCTCCAATATTTTTGAGGGAATGATATATAGGCTAATAAGTATTTTATATCATCCTTAGTACATTTAGAATACTTGTTATAAGCCAATAAAGCTTTTTTTGCTGTTTCAAGATCCCAAGTGCTTCCCCTACGTTTTAGTAATCGTCTAAAAAAATAAGATAAATCAAATATAGAGTAGTTTATGGAACACTTGTCAAAATCTATTATACATATATCATTATCTTTACATATTAAATTTTTATTTACATAATCGCCATGACAAAGAGATCTACTTAAATTTTTAAAGTTTATAGTAGAAGATATCTCTAAGGAGAATTTTGCAAGTTCAATGTTATCATCAAAATTTTTTAAAAATAATTTTGAAAATTTATCTTTTCTTTTTTGAGCTTCATTAAAGCATTCTAATAATTTAATGAAATGTTTATTGGTGGATATGTAGAGATTATCAAAATTCTCTCTTATATAGCTACCTTCAATTGGCTTAAAGTTTCTTGTATTTTCATGAAATATAGCCAAGGTTTTTAATGTATTTTCAAGACAGTGTTGAGCATCAAAGTTACATTTTGTTCCTTCTAACCAAGGAGTTAATATAAATAAGAGATTATCAACTGATACAAAGGGTTCTCCATTTATATTAAATATAAAGTTTGGAACTTTAAAACCTTTTTTGAATAACCATTGAACAGCAGAGTATACAAATAGTAAGTTTTCCTCTGAGTAATAAACCTTTTTTAAGCAATAAATTTTATCCTGTAAGGAAATTTTATATACTGCTCTGTGTTTTTCTGTATGCTTTATTTTAATTTGTTCTATTTTAGCATTTTCTAAATTATACAAAGGTAATATTGAAGTTTCTACTAATTTTAAAAGATATTCATCTTTGTGATTAGATTTTTTTCTATCTTTACACATAAAATCCTCCTAATATATAAAATTACCTAATATATACATATTAATAATGGAAATATATTATACTAAAATATAGATGATAATTTATAATAGTTTAATTTTAATTTGTTAATATTAATTAATAGGTATAAATTAAAGGATTTTTAGAAAAAGTATAGAATAAATAATATTAAGAGATATTAAGTAATAAAATTAAACTATAAGAATGAATTTAAGGAATTGACAATAGGAATAAATGTATATTTATAGATTTAAAATAAATTTTTAACCTATTATAAGGTAAATAAAATAATAATATAAATAAAGTTAAATTTTTTTGAAAAAAAAGAGGAATTTTAAATTATATGTCGAATTAATAAGAGTTGCGATAAAATCTTTAAATAAAGGTGGGAGTTTCTTGAAAATTCCAGAGCAAGTTATAGAAAAAATAAAAGAAGAAAATGATATTGTAGATGTAATATCAGAAAATGTAAGATTAAAAAGAACTGGGAGAAATTTCTCAGGACTATGCCCATTTCATCAAGAAAAATCACCATCATTTAGTGTATCACAGGATAAGCAAATTTATAAATGTTTTGGATGTGGAGAAGCAGGAAATGTTATTAGTTTTGTAATGAAATATAAAAACCTTTCTTTTGTAGAGGCAGTAAAAGTTTTGGCTGATAGAGTTAATATAAGCATTGATTTCGAAAATGGTAAGGCTGATCCAAGACGAAAGAAAAGAGAATTACTATACAAAATTAATAAGGAAGTAGGAAAATATTATTTTTCTAATTTGCAAAAAGAACCTGAAATAAAAGAATATTTTTATAGAAGAGGTTTAACAGAAAAAACTATAAGAAGCTTTGGCTTAGGATTTGCAAAGGATGGATGGAGAGAAACCTTAGGATTCTTAAAATCATTAAGATTAAATGATGATGTAATAAGAGAAACAGGTTTGGTTGTTTTTAACGAGGAGAAAAAAGTTTCCTATGATAGATTTAGGAATAGAGTTATTTTTCCTGTATTTGATGTTAGTGGCAACGTTATTGGATTTGGAGGAAGAGTCTTAGATGATTCTAAGCCCAAATATTTAAATTCTCCAGAAACAGCAGTATTTGATAAAGGTACAAATCTTTATGGATTGAATTTTGCTGTAAAAAATAAAATAGAAGATAGAACTATAATAATGGTAGAAGGATATATGGATTGTATATCACTTCATCAGCATGGAATAACGAATGCAGTTGCTTCTTTAGGAACAGCACTTACTCCAGGGCAAGGAAAGTTACTTAGAAGATATGCTGACACTATTATAATATCTTATGATGCTGATTTAGCAGGGCAAAAAGCTACTTTAAGAGGATTAGAAATCCTTATAGAAATTGGATTAGAGGTAAGAATTCTTACAATACCTAAAGGCAAAGATCCAGATGAATTTATAAGGGTTAATGGCAAAGATGCTTTTAAAAAGCTTATGGATGAAGCAAAACAGTTAATAGATTATAGAATAGACATGGCTAAAGTTGGAATTGATTTTTCAAAGGAAAAAGATTTAGCTTTATACAGCAACAGAATTACAGAAGTATTGGCTAATTTAAATCCTGTTGAAAAAGATATTTATATAAAAAAGATTTCAGAAGAAACAAAAATAAAAGAACAGGCGCTATATGACTTATTAAGCAACAAAATGACAACTGCTAACAATAATAGTAATTTTGTGAATAATAATGCAGAACTTGGAACAAAATTATATATAGAGCCTGCATATGTGAAGTCAACTAGAAATATATTAAAGCTTTTAATGAATAAATCTTCTTATGAGAAGGTTAATAGCTTATTTAATGAATCTAAGTGTATTGATGAAGTTCATTTAAAGCTATACAACCTAATAATGGAGACTATAAATGAAAAGGGCTTTGATGATCTTGAAAAGAATTTAGAAATAAAATGTCAAGATGTGGAATTGTTAAAAGAGTTTCTAAAAATAAAGGATATAAGCATAATTACTAGCAATGATTTAGAAACTATAATAAAAGATTATATCTATAATATAGAAATATATAGACTAAATAAAGAAAAGGAAATAGTTTCACAAAAGCTTAAGGAAAGTGAAAAAGCAGGTAACTTAGAGTTATCCTTTGAATACTTGAAAAAATCTAAAGAAATTCAAGAGAAACTAATGATATTAAAGAAGTAGATAGTTCTTAGATGCGGAAGGAGGCAAACCCATGAGTGATAAAGTAACTAATGTTAAGGGGAAAAATGCGAAAACTGAAATAAAAGATAAAAATGCCAGAATGGCAATTGTAAAGAGATTAATAGATAAAGGTAAAAAGAGTGGATCATTAACATATAAAGAAATAATGGATGAACTTGATGAAATAGACTTAACACCAGAACAAATAGAGCAAATCTATGAAGTTCTAGAATCAATGGGTGTAGAAGTTATAAGCGAAATAAATGATGAGGATGAAAAAGACATAGAAATATCAGTTCCAGAAGGAATTGCTATAGATGATCCAGTTAGAATGTATTTAAAAGAAATAGGTAAAGTTCCACTATTATCATCAGAGGAAGAAATAGAACTTGCACAAAAAATAGAAGAAGGAAGTATGTATGCTAAAAAGAAATTAGCAGAAGCTAACCTTAGACTTGTTGTAAGTATAGCAAAAAGATATGTTGGAAGAGGAATGCTTTTCCTAGATCTTATTCAAGAAGGTAACTTAGGTCTTATAAAGGCTGTTGAAAAGTTTGATTATAGAAAAGGATATAAATTCTCAACATATGCTACATGGTGGATAAGACAGGCGATTACAAGAGCTATTGCTGACCAAGCAAGAACTATAAGAATCCCAGTTCATATGGTAGAAACAATTAACAAATTAATAAGAGTTCAAAGACAATTATTACAAGAGCTTGGAAGAGATCCATCTCCAGAAGAGCTATCAAAGCATATGGATATGCCTGTAGATAAAGTAAGAGAAATTCTTAAAATAGCTCAAGAACCAGTATCTTTAGAAACACCAATAGGTGAAGAAGAAGATTCACATTTAGGAGACTTTATTCCAGATGATGATGCACCAGCTCCAGCTGAAGCAGCTGCATTTACATTATTAAAAGAACAATTAATCAACGTTTTAGATACACTTACTCCAAGAGAAGAAAAGGTATTAAGACTAAGATTTGGTTTAGACGATGGAAGAGCTAGAACTCTAGAAGAAGTAGGAAAAGAATTTAACGTAACTAGAGAAAGAATAAGACAAATAGAAGCTAAAGCACTTAGAAAATTAAGACATCCAAGCAGAAGTAAGAAACTTAAGGATTACTTAGATTAATTTAAAGAAAGGGGCTATATTATTAATTAGCCCCTTCTTAAATTGTAGAAAGTTTTAATATTATTTACTTGCCAAAGTTGGATATATAGAAAAGAAGTGATGTAAAAATTCACATCAGTAATTTAGAAGCTCTTCATTTCTGAGCAAGAGTTATATGAAAATTTCTATTACTTAAGAAAGTAAATCTAGGAATTTTAAAAACTCTTATAGAGGAAATGATAGAGTTTCTTTGCGTATGAAACTGAGTGAAAAGATTAAAACTATATAGTCAATGTAATGCTAGAGTGATTATTTTATAATTTTACTAGAGCTATATTTCTAGGTTAGGAGGATTTTTATGGAATTAAGTAAAAGATTAGAGGTTATTGCTAGTCATGTTGATAAATGTGAGAGCATTGCTGATATAGGAACAGATCATGGGTATATACCTATAGATTTAGTTAAAAGAGGAATTTGTGAAAGAGCTGTTGCTTCTGATATAAATAAAGGACCTATGGAGAAAGCAAGAATAAATGTTGGCTTTGAAGGACTAAGTGATAAAATTAAGGTTTATTTAGGAGCAGGTCTTAAACCTTTAAAGGTTTCTGAGGTTGATGGAATAATTATAGCTGGTATGGGAGGAAATCTTACTAGAGATATTATATTAGCTGATTTACCTAAGGTTAAAAAATATAATTTTATGGTTTTACAACCAGCACAAAATCCTGAAATTCTTAGAGAATTTTTATATAATAATAGTTATGAAATTATTGATGAAGACCTTATTAAAGAGGATGGAAAGTTTTATGAATTATTTAAAGTTAAATATAGTAGAGGTACTAAGTTTAATAATGGAAGCTTAAGAGAAATTGATTATGAAGTAAGTCCAATACTATTAAGTAAAAAACATCCTTTGATAAATGAATACATAAGTAGTAAAATAGGTAAGTATGAAAAAATAGAAGGTTTTATAAAAGAAGATACAGAGCTTGCAAAAAAAAGAAAAGAAGATTTAAAAGCTAAGATATCTATTCTTAAGGAGATGATTTAATGCTATTAAATGATTTTATAAAGATAATGGAAGAAATAGCACCACCTTCTCTTAAAGAAGACTTCGATAATGTAGGTCTTATGGTTGGAGATAGGAAGAAAGAAGTTTCTAAAGTATTAGTTGCCTTAGATTGTACTAAAGAAGTGATAAAAGAAGCTGAGGAGTTAAATGTTGATTTAATCTTAACTCATCATCCTTTAATATTTAAAAAACCTAGTTCCATAACTACAGACACTTTATTAGGGTCTAAAATTATTGAACTAATTAAAAATGATATAAACCTATATTCAGCTCATACTAATTGGGATTCTGTTAAAAATGGAATTAATGATACCATTGTAGAAGTTTTAGGAATGAAATCTAAAAAGATCATTGATAAAGTTTCAGATGATGCTGGTATAGGAAGAATAGTTGATTTAGGTGGAAAATCAACATTAAAAGATATTATAAATAAAACTAAAACTGCATTAAAGGCAAAAAATTTGAGATATGTTGGAGATTTAGATTCAGAAATATCTAAAGTGGCAGTAATAAATGGAAGTGGGCAAAGTTATCTAGAAGCTGCTAGAAGGTTAGGAGCTGATTTAGTTATAACTGGTGATACTACTTATCATTTTGCCTCTGATTATAAAGAAATGGGAATGTCTATAATTGATATTGGACACTTTAATTCAGAATGGCCGATTCTTATTGAAGTTAGTAAGACGGTTGAAAAAAGAGTTAAAGAAAAATATGAAGATGTAGAGTTCATAATATCTAGTAAATCAGAAGATCCATACAATTTCAATTAAATAAATCTAAGGGTTTTAATCCTTAGGAGAGGTTCACTTGTTAGCCATCCCTCTATAAAAAACTAGGGACTGTAGCTACCATAAGGTTTCTATTGTTCTTATGGTAGCTTTTTTTGCTTGGTTTTTCAAATTATCTTCTTTAAAATTAAGCAAAACCAGCTCCCTTCGTGGTTTAACTAAATAAGACTTTAAATTAGAAAATTTTTAGTCTCAACTTAGCTAATAGTGTACAAAGGATATATTTAATTAAGTAAAATTATTGATTAATACATTCTCTAGCTATTAGAAAAAATTATCGAAGGAGATTTAAGAAAAAATGAAAAAAAACAACAACTTTAAACTAGCTCTTATGGCCATAGGAATAGCCATAAATGTTATAGGACCCTTTTTAGCTATGACATTTAGAATACCTATATATTTAGATGCTATTGGAACAAATTTAATAGCTATGCTATTTGGACCTGTAGAAGGAGTTATTGTAGGAGTAGTAGGCTCATTATTATGTGGGGTTACATTTGATGTTTCTTCTATTTGGTATGCACCAGTACAGATATTTAATGGAATTGTAATAGCTTATTTATACAGAGCTGGTTGGATAACAATGAAAAAAATGTTTTGGTCTATGTTAATAGCAATATTATTTATAAGTACTAGTAGTGCACTTATTACTGTTTATGTATATGGTGGAATAACACCATCAGCATCAACTTATATTTACTTATTATTAAAATATATAGGTTTTTCCTCTGTAGTAGCTGCATTTATAATGCAAATGATGACAGACTATGTAAATCAAATAGTTTCTTGCTGGATAAGCTTAGTAGTTATAAAGAGATTGCCAAAGAATATGAGAGGAAGATTTAATAACATTAAGGAGAGTAATTAATGGATAGATATAATATTATTAATGGAAAAAACAAAAGAGAAATAGTTCTTCTTAAAAGTTTTCCTTGTGCTTGGGGAAAATGTAGTTTTTGTGATTATATAGAAGATAATTCAAAAAATAAAGAAGAAATATTAAAAATAAATGATGAAGTGTTAAGCAAAATAACAGGGGTACATGGTGTACTAGAAGTAATAAATTCTGGAAGTGTTTTTGAAATTCCTAAGGAATCTTTAGAACAAATAAGGGAAATAGTTAAAAGTAAAAATATAAAAAGACTTTACTTTGAAGCACATTGGTGTTATAGAAAGAGACTTCAAGAAATAAAAGACTTCTTTGGAGTTGAAGTTATATTTAAAACCGGAATGGAGACCTTTGATGAGGACTTTAGAAATAATGTTTTAAATAAAAACATAAAGTATAAGGATATTGAAGAGGTTAAATCTTATTATGATTCTATTTGTTTAATGGTTGGAATTGAAGGTCAAACTAAAGAAATGATTGAAAGAGATATGGATATTGTTATTAATGAATTTCCTAAGGCTACAATAAATATTTGGACAGAGAATTCAACAAGATTTAAAAGAGATGAAGAAATAATAAAATGGTTCCAAGAGAAGTATAGATTTTTAGAGAATAACGAAAATATAGAAGTTCTATTTGAAAATACCGACTTTGGTGTTGGAGATTAAAGCAAAGAGAGAGTTACAACATAGTATATTATTATAAGTAATATAAGAGAAGGGTAATAATGGGACATAGAGCTTATAAAAAATATAATATGAAAAATAAAATATTTCATAAGACTAATTGTTATAGGTGTGATACCAATGAATTTTTTAAAAATATAGAAAGTGTTAAACTTAACTTAGGAAAAAAATTTAAGGAATATGAAAAAAACTTAAATATAAATCTTAATGTACCAAAACCAGGTAGTAAATCAGGAAAATTATTAAAACAATGTGTAGTTGGAGTGTTTGTACTGATTATAGCTGGACTTACTATAGGATTTCCAGTAACTATATGTATATGTTTATTAGCTTTATTTCTATTAATATACAAATAATACATTAAGTTAATAAGTATATAAAATTAAAAAAGGTTGTAACTTATAAGATTATGTGATAATATAAATAAGCGAGTAAGCCAGACAATCGCTGCTTAGAAATAAGGAGAGGAAAGTCCGAGCTTCATAGGGCAGGGTGCTGGTTAACGGCCAGTGGAGGTGACTCTAAGGATAGTGCAACAGAAAGATACCGCCTAGTTTACTAGGTAAGGGTGGAAAGGTGCGGTAAGAGCGTACCAGCGTATTGGTGACAATACGGCTATGTAAACCCCACTTGAAGCAAGACCAAATAGGAGGACAATTAAGGGGTGGCCCGTCCCGTCCTCGGGTGTGTCGCTTGAGCCTATAGGCAACTGTAGGCCTAGATAGATGATTGTCTAATACAGAACTCGGCTTATAGACTTGCTCGTTCCAATAAGTTCTAAACTACTTGATTAGTCAAGGGTTTAGGGCTTTTTTTTATAAAAGAATTGATATGTAGATTAATTTATATTTAGTGGAAATAAGTGAATTTACATAACAAATATGATAATATATTACTATAGAAGATATTTTATATTTTTTTACACTTGTTTGAAAACGATTACTAAGTTTGTAGTTAAAATTATTAAAAGGAAGGGATTAAGATGTTAGGTAAATTGACAGAACAAATTAATGAAGACTTTTATGTGAAAAATGGGAAAACTGTAATTGGAGAAATGCTCAATGAATTTAAGTTTGAAGATATTTATTTAATAGTAAAAAAACGTTTAGAGCTTAGTAGTTACAAAAATGTAAAGTGTTATGAAGATATAATTCTTAAAATTATTAGTGAATCAGATTTATTATTTGATAGTAAAGAAAAATTTTATAAGTATATAGAAAGAGTTGATGAGGAAACACTAAAAAAAGAAGGGTGGAGAATTTATACTGGAATAGCTATACTTATAGATTTAAGAGCTTTAAGTAAGACAAAGAATAAAGTAAGAAAGGATTTAATATATAGAGAACTGAACTATTTAAATGATAAATGTATTATAAATAAATGTAACAGGAAAATTTATTTAGATGGCTTATGTAAATTTCATTATTTTGAAAAAAGAAGGAGAGTAAATAATAAAAGGATGAAAAATATATCAAGATGTAATGTCTGTATTAATAGCAATTGTGAAGAAAAAATATTCTCAGGAGGATTATGTAAAAAACATTATGAAGAGTTTTTAATGGATTTAGGGAGAGGAGAATAATTTTTATTTAAATATTATAGAGAAATTATAGCATTTAGTTTAAAATAAAGAGAGGTTTAAGTTAAAGAAGGTTTTTAGTAAAGAAATTTTATACAGAAGGGTGATAACAGTTAAAATAAATCTATAAATATCTATAAAAATATATTATTATCTTATAAATATAGTTGGATAATATTATTGAGGTGATAAATACATGAAATATTACTCAATAGGAGAATTTGCAACTAAAATAGGCAAAACTGTTCAAACCCTTAGAAATTGGGATAAAAATGGAACTTTAAAACCATCACATATAACAAATGGTGGTACAAGATATTATTCACAAGAGCAACTTAATCATTTCTTAGGTTTAAAATCAAAAGTGCAACTAAATAAAAAGACTATAGGATATTGTAGAGTTAGTTCCCATAAACAAAAAGATGACCTTGAAAGACAAATAGAAAATGTTAAAATCTATATGTATGCTAAGGGATATCAATTTGAAATTGTCACGGATATAGGAAGTGGGATTAATTATAATAAAAAGGGATTAAATCAACTAATAGATATGATTACCAATTCAGAGGTTGACAAAATAGTAGTTCTTTATAAAGATAGGTTAATTAGATTTGGATATGAATTAATAGAAAATCTATGCAATAAGTATGGGACTATTATTGAAATTATTGATAATACTGAAAAATCGGAAGAACAAGAATTAGTTGAGGATTTAATTCAAATAGTTACAGTATTTAGTTGTAGACTTCAAGGAAAAAGAGCAAATAAAGCTAAGAAGATGATTAAGGAGCTGTTAGAAGATGATACTTGCGAAAAAAGTTAGATTATACCCAACAGAAGTTCAAGAACAAAAGCTATGGCAATCCGTTGGTACTGCAAGATTTATTTATAACTGGACACTTGTAAGACAAGAAGAAAATTATAAAAATGGTGGTAAGTTTATTTCAGATAATGACTTAAGAAAAGAAATAACTCAAATAAAGAAAACAGAATTAACATGGTTGAACGAAGTATCTAACAATGTAGCAAAACAGGCAGTTAAAGACGCTTGTAATAGTTATAAAAGGTTCTTTAAAGGGTTGTCCGATAAACCAAGATTCAAGAGTAGAAAAAAGAGTAAGCCATCATTTTATAATGATAATTACAAGTTGAAAGTTAAGGATAATGCAGTAAATATTGAAAAAGTAGGTTGGGTAAATATTAAACCCTATTCAATTCCTTTAAACACTACATATAGCAATCCTCGCATCAGTTTTGATGGGAAGTATTGGTATATATCAGTAGGAATTGAAAGAGAATTGCCAAAGGTAGAACTTACTGGTGAAAACATAGGAATTGACGTTGGGGTGAAAGATTTAGCTATTTGTAGTAATGGTATGACTTTTAAAAACATCAATAAAACTAAAGAAATTAAAAGGCTTAAAAAAGTCTTAAAGAGAAAACAAAGAAAAGTTAGTCGAAAATATGAAATGAATAAAATTGAAAGTGAGGTGAAAAACCGTTGTCAATTTAAAAAGACTAATAATATTATAAAACTTGAAAAGCAAATAAGATTACTTCATAGAAAATTAACTAACATAAGAAGTAATCATATTCACCAAGCAACGAATAAGATAGTGAAAGCCAAGCCGTCAAGAGTTGTTATGGAAACACTTAATATCAAGAATATGATGAAAAATCGTCATTTATCAAAGGCTATTGCAGAACAATGTTTATACGATTTTAAAGTTAAAATGAAATATAAATGTGAATTTTATGGGATAGAGTTTGTAGAAGCTGATAAGTGGTATCCATCATCAAAAACTTGTAGTAAGTGTGGAACTATTAAGAAAGATTTAAAGTTAAAGGATAGGGTTTACCAATGTTCATGTGGACTAAAGATAGACAGAGACTTTAATGCTTCAATTAATCTTTCACGATATAAATTAGCATAATATCATCTAAAAGATAATGCTAATATGTACCAGTCGTTGTATGGGAATTTAAGCCCTCGGACTGTCACATCAATGAGAGTAGCTTGTAAATTTATTTATAGCAAAATCAGACAGGATGAACAGGGAATCAAACAAGAATTATAGATATTTATAGATTTTTGGCAACGGGTGAATAATAATGAATAGAATAATAGATGGAAAAGGAAAGATATTTAGACATTTTAAAGGGGATCACTATTTAGTAGAAGATATTGTTACTCATTCAGAAACAGGAGAAAAAATGGTTTTATATAAAGCTTTATATGGAGAGTATGGGAGATTTGTTAGACCTTTAGAAATGTTTGCCGAGGAAGTACCAGAGGGAAAAGTAAATCCTACAGGACAAAAATATAGATTTGAGCTTGTTAATATAAAATCAGTAAAATAAGATTCCTTAACTAAAAATACTTTAAACATAATTGAGATATTAAGTTTTAAAATAATAGAATTAGAGGTGATAAATTTGAGAAATATAGTATTATTAGACGGAAAAACTATGGGGACTTTTGATTTTTCTATTTTAAGTGAATTAGGGAATTTTAAGTATTATGATTTTACTACAGAAGAAGAGGTAGTAGATAGAATAAAAGAGGCTAATGTGATAATTACTAATAAGGTAGTTTTAAATGAGAATAATTTAAAAGAAGCAAAAAATTTAGAAATTATATGTGAAATGGCTACAGGATATAATAATATAGATATTGAATATGCTAGAAATAATTCTATAGCGGTAACTAATGTGGCTGGATATTCAACTAACACAGTAGTACAACATACTTTTGCAGTTCTTTTAAGTTTATATAATAAGATAGCTTACTATGATGATTATGTTAAATCAGGTAGATATATAGATTCAAATATATTTACACATTTAGATAAACCACTTAATGATATTTCAGGAAAGACTTTTGGAATAATAGGTCTTGGTGAAATTGGTAAGAAAGTAGCTAGAATAGCAGAAGCTTTTGGAGCTAAGGTCATTTACTATTCTACTTCAGGAAAAAACTCTACAGATGAATTTGAAAGAGTTAATTTTGAAGAATTATTAAATAGAAGTGATATTATATCAATTCATGCACCTTTAAATGAAAGAACACTAGGGCTTATAAATTATGAAGCTATGAAAAAGATGAAAAAATCAGTTGTTTTAATAAATATGGGAAGAGGTCCTATTGTAGTAGAAGAGGATTTAGCAAAAGCTATAGATGAAGATTTAATAAGTGGAGCTGCTTTAGATGTATTTGAAAAGGAGCCTATAAATAAGGGTAATATGCTATTAAAGGTTAAAAATAAGGAGAAGTTAATTCTTACTCCACATATAGCTTGGGCAAGTATAGAATCAAGAACTAGATTATTTAATGAAATGGTTGAGAATATAAAAGCTTTTTATAAGGGTGACATGAGAAATAGAATAGTGTAATAATTATTGAATTAAATGGTTAAACATGGTAAAATGTTTTTAAATTAAAAATTTAATAGAGTTCGGATGAAGATATTGGGAGAGAGACTAATTATAGTCCACCGAAGAGGGAAATCTTTCAGGTAAAGGGACCGATATTGGACGAGCCTCTGGAGAGACTCAGAATGAGCACCGAAGGAGCAAAATAGGGCTAACGCTCTATTGAAACTTTCAGGTAAAAGGACAGGGGATAGATAAACTTAACAATTATAATATTGTTAGGTTTAATTCTAAACCCTCCTAAATTTAAATTTAAGGAGGATTTTTTTATGATTAATTTTAATGTTTTAGCTACAACTTTTTCTATTGAGGGATTTTTAGAAAAGGTAAATTCTTTAGTGTGGGGAGCACCACTTTTAATATTATTAGTGGGAACAGGTATATATTTAACAATGAAATTAGGTTTGCTACAAATATTTAAATTACCCTTGGCGCTAAAGTTTGTTTTTTCTAAGGATGAGGAATTTGAAGATGAGAACAATCAAGGAGATGTATCAAGCTTCGCAGCATTATGTACTGCATTATCTGCTACTATAGGAACTGGTAATATTGTAGGAGTGGCAACTGCCATAAGTGCAGGGGGACCAGGAGCTTTATTTTGGATGTGGATTGCTGCCTTTTTTGGAATGGCAACAAAGTATGCAGAAGGAGTTCTTGCTATAAAATATAGGGTTTTAGATGAGAATGGTAATATATCTGGTGGACCTATGTATTATATAGAAAGAGGATTGGGATTAAAATGGCTTGGTAAATTATTTGCTATATTAGGCATAGGTGTTGCTTTTTTTGGTATAGGAACATTTGGACAAGTTAAGTCCATTGCAGATTCAGCAAAGATAGCATTTAATATGCCTTTATGGTTAACAGCTATAATTGTAACTATACTAGTAGCTATGGTAACTTTAGGTGGAATTAAAAGAATATCAAAGGTTTCAGAAAAGGTTGTACCACTTATGGCAATTTTATATGTATTAGCTGTTTTAATAGTTTTATTTTGTAATTTTACAAAGATTCCAAGTGCTATAGCTTTAATAATAGAAAGTGCATTTAATCCTAAATCAGCATTGGGAGGAGCCGCTGGAATAACAGTTGTTATGGCAATACAAAAGGGAATAGGTAGAGGTGTATTTTCTAATGAAGCTGGTTTAGGAAGTGCACCCATAGCAGCGGCGGCAGCAAAAACTAATTCACCAGTAAAACAAGGGTTAATATCAATGACAGGAACCTTTTTTGATACTATATTAATATGTACAATGACAGGTCTAGTCATAGTTATAACTGGTTTTTATAATAATATTAATTTTGAAGGAGCAGCTTTAACAACAGCAGCCTTTGAAGCAGGATTCCCTATTGCAAATGTTGGAGTATATATAGTAAATATAGGTCTTATGTTTTTTGCTTTTACTACTATTCTAGGATGGAATTATTATGGAGAGAGATGTGTTGAGTATTTAGTAGGTGTTAAAGGAATTAAGGTATATAGAATGATTTATATAGCTTTAGTTGGAATAGGTGCATTTTTACCATTAACTTTAATATTTATAATTGCAGATATAGTAAATGGTCTTATGGCATTTCCTAATCTAGTTGCTCTTATAGGGCTAAGAAAAGAAATTATAAGTGAAACAAAGGAATTTTTTAGAGTGAAGGAAGAGCATCAACAGAAAATTTTATAATTTTATTCTATAAAGTTGTGTAATCACCCTGACGAAAATATAGTAGAGAATAATTATGAGACGTGATAGGGGTGTAATCATGGTAGAAAAGAAATTGATAAAGGGGAGTAAAAAGCTTAAAAGTATAGGCAGTAAGGTTACTGTATTTATTTTAATTTGTATTTTAATCGAAGTTGTAGCTGCAATTTCTATGTATTCTCAAAGTCAAAAGGTTTTAGTGAATAGTATTATAAATACAAATAGTACAATTCTAGCAGAAATCAAAAGGGAGCTTTTAAGTGAAGATAAGAAAGAGACAAATTTAAAGGAACTAACGAATAATGGAGAAATAGATAATAGTGTATACTTAGTTGAAAATGGAAAATCAAAAGAATTAACATCTAATAATATTGTAAATGAGAGTTCAACTGGAGAAATTTTAAAAAATATTAATGCAGCTAGTGATGGAGTAGGAGCCCTTAGTGTAAAAGTTGATGGAAAATCAAGAACAGTAGTTTATGATAAAACTGTTGGAGGGAATAGAGTATTATTTAGTGTATTAAATCAAGATTCAATTAAAAAACAACTGAAGCCAATAAGGATGAATGTTATATATACAGCAATAGGAGTAATGGCTTTAGCTATAGTTGGTACTCAATGGTTAAGTAAGAATATAAATAAGAGTGTTAAAATTCTTAAAGATAGTTTAAAGAGAATTGCAGAGGGAGATTTAAGAGAAGCTGTTGTTTTAAATACGGGAGATGAGTTTGAAGGCTTGGCAGATTCAGTAAATAAAACTCAAGATAGTATGAAGGAACTTTTAGGTAAAATAAGTGAAAATTCAGAAGTACTTTTAAAGTCTTCAGAAAATATAGCTGCTATGGCAGAGGAAACTACAGCATCTTCTACAGAGGTTTCAAGAGCTATAGAAGAAATATCTACTGGTACTATAAGTCAATCTAATAATGCACAACAAAGCTTAGAGTCTATGGAAGTATTATCTATGCAACTTGTTGATATAACTGGAATAACAGAAAATATGTCAAGTATAGCAGAAAAATCTAATGCAATCATAGAACAAAAAGGTAATGCTATAATAGAAAGCCTTATTGAGAAGTATAGTAAAAGTAAAGCTGCAACACAAGAATTTAATACTTTAGTTATTGATGTTGCAAAGAGTACAGATAAAATCAATGTTATATCAAATAGTATTTCTCAAATAACAGAGCAAACAAATCTTCTAGCTTTAAATGCAAGTATAGAGGCAGCTAGAGCTGGTGAAGCCGGAAGAGGATTTGCAGTTGTTGCTGATGAAATTAGAAAGCTTGCAGAGCAATCAAAAAAATCTACTGAAGAAATAAAGAGTATAATTGAAGAAATAAGGCAAAAATCAATTAAAGTTACAGAAAGTATTGAAGATAGTAAAGTTGTCGTTAGTGAACAAGAAGAAGCTATGTTTAAAACAAAAGAAATATTTGGTGAAATATTAAAACATATAAATGAAGTTAATGGAAATGCCTTTGAAATAAAAAGCTTTGTTGAATTCATAAATATGAATAAGGAAACTGTTGTTGAGGAAATGGAGAATGTTGCTTCAGTATCTCAACAAATAGCATCTTCAACAGAAGAGGTAACTGCTTCAACAGAAGAAGTTACAGCAACAATGGAAGGTCTTACAAAGTATACAGAAGATTTAGAAGTAGTTGCACAGGAATTAAAAGAAGCAATAAATATTTTTGAACTAAAATAATATAAAGGTTTAATTTAACAGGGGTTATCTCTATTTTTAGAATAAAAATCTAATTGGAGATAGCCCATTTTTTATAATGGAGGATTATGACTATTAAATGTCCTTAAATTGGATTATAACTAAAACCTAGATGTTTATAATTTTTACTTATAAATTCATTAAGATCAGTTTCTAAAATTAAATAGTGGCCATCCTCATAAATAGCATTTAAAGTATTAGATTTTATATTTTTATATATATAAGCTCTAATAGTGCTTTCTAATAATTTAGAATGAAGTTTATATTTACAAAGAAAAGAACTTTCTTTTATGGTTAATCTTTTTTTTTTGTCAGAGTCCATTTATAATCACCTACAACAAAATATTCAGTAAAATAAAAAATATTATATGTTGAAATTAAAAGAAATAGTATAATATATATTATATGAATAATAGTTATTTTATCTATTGATTTTTATAAAAAATTACTATTAAATTTTACAGCAGAAAAATAAGTAGGTAACTTTGGAGGAGTTTAAAATTGTATAAGAAGACTATAAAAGAAGATGGACTTACAAGTTGGATGAAATTCTATAATTTAACAAATAATAAAAATACATTGGATTATGCTGATACAGTAAAAGCTATAGTTTTAATAAACTTTACTATGGAAGAGTTTATTATAAAAAGAGAAGAACTAGAAGAACTAGTTGAAAGAGGAACTATAGATAGAGATGTAATTGATAAAAGTGAAAGTTACATCGATAAAAACATAATATATATGCCTGCAGGGCTTAATATTCATTTCCATGAGAAAAAGGGAAGTGAATATAATCAATATATCTTTAATGTTTGTTATGGAATAATGATGGAAAATATAAATATATACTTTAATGGTATATACGATACTTTAGATAAAGTTAAAAGAGAAAATATTTCAAAAGCAAAATCATTAAATAGTAGATACGGCGATATAATAGACAGAATAATGAAAATATTATATTTGTTTAATGAAAGTGATGCTGATAATACAGGATTGAATACTATCTATAGATTTATAAGTTATTCCATAAAAACTGAAGGGATAATGCTAAAATCTTTAATAAAAGAAATGTTAGAGTTATTAGTTGAAAAATCATATATTGATGTGGATTATGATGGTAATTATTTTATAATGAGCGAAGAAAGAAAAGATATAAGAAGAAAAACTGTTTCTACTATAAAAGAATTAGAAAATTCAGAAGTTGATAAAATAATAAAAGAGTTAATAAAGGAGGAATTTACATCTATGATCTCTCAAATGGGAGAGCTAGCAGTTAACATTGAGATTTTAGATGATAAAATTAACAGAGGTCTAAGTAATTTAAGTATAAAATTAGATCTGCACATAGGTGAGGGAAAAGATTCTAAAAAGGGATACTATATGTTAAATACAAGACAATTTGATAATGTTGTATATTGGTATAGTACTCAAGATTTAAATTTTTATAATAAAATGAAGTGGCTTATTGCATATAGTAATGCCATTGATTTTTATATAGAAAAATGGAAAAATAATAAAGAAAAAGCAAGGCTTTTAAAACATGAGCATAATAATAGAATATTAATTTTTAAAGAAATGAAATCTGAAATATTAGGAGGCTTTGAAAATGGCTTTTTAATAGTATCAGGAGAAAATAAAAAAATTAATAATCTTGGAGATTGCAAGGAAATCTTAAACTTATTAATAGACAACCTTGAAAATAAAAACAGATTCAAAAAAATACTTAATTTAAAGTAATTAAAAAAGGAGAAGGGGCTGTATTATCAGCCCCTTAATTTATAAGTTATATAAACGTATTTTTTTCATCTGCCGAGATAGCTATATAGGTACAAAATGCTGTGACCATTGAACTAGTATTAGAGCTTCTTTACGTAGGTGAGTGGTCACAAATGGTGAACCTATATAGCTAGATAAAAGGCAAAGAGGATGTATCTGTAATTTGATACATCCTCTTCTTATTTTTTTAGAATGCCCAGTTTCCGTTTTCGAATACTTTAAATGTTTCACCAGTTGTAGTTGTTGCTGTTATATTTAGGTCTTTAGTACCTATCATAAAGTCAACATGAGTTAGTGAATCATTTGCACCTTCTTTAGCTAATTCTTCTTCTGAAAGTTTTTCTCCATTTTCAACACATAATGAATATGCTTTTCCTAAAGCTAAGTGACAAGAAGCATTTTCATCGTAAAGTGTATTGAAGAAGATTATTCCTGAATTTGATATTGGAGAATCATAAGGAACTAAAGCAACTTCACCAAGATATTTAGCACCTTCATCTGTATCAAGAAGATGTTTTAATGTATCAGCACCTTTTTCTGCTGTGAAATCAACAACTCTACCATCTTTAAAAGTTAAAGAGAAGTTATCTATTAAGTTTCCACCGTAGTTTAAAGGTTTTGCACTATAAACTATACCATTAACACCAGTTTTTAAAGGCATTGAAAATACTTCTTCTGTTGGCATATTAGCAATAAATTCAGTACCATCTTGAGTATGTTCAGCACCACCAACCCAAAGGTGTTTAGGAGCAAGTTCAAGAACTAAATCTGTTCCTAATGAATTTGTATAGTGTAATGATTTAACTTTTTTGCTATTTAAATAATCCATCTTATCTTTAAGATTATTTTTATGTTTCTCCCAAGCTTCAACTGGATCTTCTTCATTAACTCTTACGATTTTGAAGATAGCATCCCATAATTTATCTACTGCTTCTTCTATTGGCATGTCAGGGAATACTTTTTTAGCCCAACCTTTTGTAGGAATTGAAACGATTGACCAAGCATTTACATTGCTCATAAGTCTTTCGCTGAATTCTTTAGAAGCGATGCTAGAAGCTTTTCTTGAAGCGGCAACTTTAGCAGGATCAACATCTTTTAATAACTCAGGGTCTGATGCTGATATACTTAAAAATGCAGCTCCTTCTTTTGCATAGCTTAATCTAGATTGTTTAACCCATTCAGGTACGTTTTCGAATACTTCCATAGGTGAATATTCAAATTTTAATTTACCAGTTAATTCATCATTCCAATGAACAACTACTTCTTTAGCTCCCACTAAGTAAGCTTCTTTTACAAGCATTCTTGTGAAAGAAGCACATTCTATTGGAGAGTTTATAACTAAAGTTTGGTTCTTTTGAATATTAACACCTGTTTGTATAGCAAGTTTAGCATATTTTTGTAATAAGTTTTCCATATTTTCGATCATGGAGTAATCACACCTTTCTTTAAGATTATAAATTTTTGTATATAGTAAGATTTAACTTAAGGTATAGCTTTAAAATACCCTAGTTAAATCTATCTAAATTAACTAAATTTAAGTTATATTCTATTATAATTCAATTTTACTAGTAGTACAAACAAAAAAATAATAAAAAGTTAACAAAAATTTATTAATTGAAAGGAGATTTGTCATAATAAATTCCTCTTATTGTGTCATAATAGGAATCACCAAAGTTTGATGTGCAACCAAAATCAATTAAATAAAAGTTATTATCAACTATTCCCCAAGATCTAGAACTAAAAATATCATTTCTAAAGAGATAGAAATTAGAGATTAAATCTTCAATATCCTTTTTTACAGAAGGTTCATCACGAATTTCATTTAAATCTATATAAACATTCTTATTTAAATATTTATTATAAGGTAATGCCTTTCTCATTATTATTAATCTATCTGTAGAATAATAAATGGGACAAAGATATCTTTTTATACGGGCAGGAGCGTTATAATAAACATATTCCTCTACGAAATTTTGATGATATCCATCAGGATTATTTTTAGCAACTTTTACTACAAGCTCATTATTTAATGAATAAACTTTTCTTGCTATTCCTTCACCAAGAAATTTAAAATGCTTTTTAAAATCACTATTGGAAAAATTATTTAATATTCGAAGGTTTTCAGTTGTTAGCTTCATTAATAAATTTCTCCTATAATTACTACTATTTAGATTATGAATAATAATTATTAAATGGAACAATAATTTTTAGTAAAGGGTAGATAATATTTTTTATGGGCTGTATAATTACACTGTAAGGATATTGAGTAAATCCTTTTAAATAGGCTATGAGGTTAACATATTAACCTTATAGCCTATTTAAAAGAAAGGGTGATTAGCATGATGTTACTAGAAAATTTAATTGAAAAAAATAAGGAATATGCATCTAAAGGGAATGTTGCTTCATATATTCCAGAGTTAGCTAAGGCTGAAGCAGATGATTTAGGTGCATGTATAATTACATTGTCTGGGGAAATATATAAGGCTGGAGCTTGTGATAAAAAATTTACTATTCAAAGTATTTCAAAGGTTATAACTTTAATGTTAGCGCTTTCAGATAATGGGAAAGAATATGTTTTTAGTAGAGTATCTGTTGAACCAACAGGATATAGTTTTAATAGCATAGTTAATTTAGAGATAAAGAAAAAAAATAAACCTTATAATCCGTTAGTTAATTCAGGGGCTATAGTGACAACTTCCCTTATAAAGGGAAAAGATAAGGATGAAAAATTTAATAGAATACTAGAGTTTTCTAGAAAAATTATGGATAATAAGGATTTAAATATTAACGAGTCTGTATATCATTCAGAAAGCGAGACAGGAGATAGAAATAGGTCTCTTGCGTATTTCATGAAAAGTACTAATTATCTAGAAGGTAATGTAAGTGAAATATTAGATATTTATTTTAAACAATGTTCTATAGAGGTAACTACTGTTGATTTAGCTAAATTAGGTTGCGTATTAGCTAATGATGGAATATTACCTTGGAATGGAGAAAGAATAGTATCTAAGGAGATTTGTAAAATTGTTAAGGCGGTAATGACAACTTGTGGATTATATGATGAATCAGGAAAATATGCTGTTAGAGTAGGAATTCCATCTAAGAGTGGTGTTGGTGGAGGCATAATGTGTGCTGTACCTAATAAGCTTGGAATTGGAATATTCGGTCCAGCATTAAATGCTAAGGGAAATAGTGTAGCAGGTATAAATTTGCTTGAAGACCTGGTTAAAGAATTAGATTTAAGCATTTTTTAAATTATAAACATTCAAGCTATGGAAATACTATATTTAATAGGTATTTCAACTTATGGAGGAAAATATGGAGAAATTAATAATATTAGATGGAAATAGCTTAATAAATAGAGCTTTTTATGCTTTACCTTTATTAAGCAATAAAAAAGGAACTTATACAAATGCAGTTTATGGATTTTCTAATATGCTTCTTAAACTTAAAGAAGATATAAATCCAGATTATATAGTTGCTACTTTTGATAAAAAGGCACCAACTTTTAGACATTTAGAGTATAAAGATTATAAGGCAGGAAGAAAAAAAATGCCACCAGAACTTGCACAGCAATTGCCAATAGTTAAAGAGTTTTTAAAGCTATTATCAGTTACAATATACGAATTAGAAGGATTTGAAGCTGATGATATAATAGGTACTCTTGCTAATTTTGCAGCAAGTAAAGGAATTGAAGTTTATATTATAACTGGAGATAAGGATGCATTACAGTTAGCCAGAGAAAATATAAAGGTTTGTATTACTAAAAAAGGTGTTTCAGAAAAAGAAGTTTATGATGAACAAAGAATGATTGATGAATTTGGAGTTACTCCTACTCAATTTATAGATGTAAAAGGACTTATGGGTGATAAATCAGATAATATACCAGGGGTTCCAGGAATAGGAGAAAAAACTGCTTTCAAATTAATTAATACTTATGGTTCAATTGAAGAAGTGTTAAATAACATAGAGAACATCAGTGGAAAGAAGTTAAAAGAAAATTTAACTGAATATAGTGAACAGGCTATATTTTCTAAGAAATTAGCAACAATAATGACTGAAGTTCCAATTGATTTTGATTTAGAGGAAATAAAGTCACAGGATAATTGTGATTTAAATGCATTAAGAAATTTCTATAGAGATCTTGAAATAAAAATAACAGATGAAAGACTTAATGTTTTTGCTAATTCAGATAATATGGTTCTTGAAGAAGAAGTTATGGAAGAAGCTAATTACAAGGAAGTTAAGAATATAGAAGAGTTAAAAGAACTTAAAGAAAATATAGAAAAGGAAATTTTCTTAATATTTAAGTTTTCAGAGGAAGATAGATTTTCTACTCTTAATATAGAAAAAATATTCTTAAATACAAAGAGTTTAAATTATAGTTTAGACTTTAAAGCTTTAATAGGTAATAAAGAATCCTTTGTATTATTAAAAGAAATATTTGAAAATAAAAAAATAGAAAAAAATACTTATAAGGTAAAAGATGCTTTAAAAGTTTTAATTAAGCATAATATCACATTAAAAGGAATAGTATTTGATTGTGAAATAGCAGCATATTTAATTGATTCTTCAAAGGGGAACTATCCATTAGAAGAAATAATTAATATATACCTAAGTGAATATCCTAAATATGAAGAGGAATATAAAAATGAAATTCTTTTAACTTATATGCATAAGTTAACTGAGGTTTTAAAGGATAGAATTAAAGAAGAAGCTATGGAGGAATTATTATATAAAATAGAGTTACCTCTAACAATAGCTTTAAGTGATATGGAAGCCATTGGATTTAAAGTTGATGGTGCTATGCTTGATGATTTATCAATTAAATTTAAGAGTGAAATAGAAAAGTCACAGGGAGAAATATTTGAATTAGCTGAAGAGGAATTTAACATAAATTCACCTAAGCAACTTGGAAAAATACTTTTTGAAAAATTAGATTTACCAGTTATAAAGAAAACAAAAACAGGTTATTCAACTAATGCTGATGTTTTAGATAAGCTTAGAGATAAACATCCTATAATAGATAAGATAACTTATTTCAGACAATTATCAAAAATATATTCAACTTATGTAGAAGGTCTTAAGAATGTTATTGATGTTGATGGAGCTATCCATTCTACCTTTAATCAAACGGTAACTACAACAGGAAGATTATCTTCAACAGAACCTAATCTTCAAAATATACCAATAAAATATGAAATGGGTAGAGAAATAAGAAAAGTCTTTATACCTAGAGAAAAGGATGATTTCATTCTTTCAGCGGATTATTCACAAATAGAACTTAGAGTACTTGCACATATGTCACAGGATGCTAATATGATAAAGGCATTCAACGAACATTCAGATATTCATACTAGAACTGCAGCTGAAGTATTCAATGTAGAACCTTCAGAGGTAACAAGTATTATGAGAAGTAGAGCGAAGGCAGTTAACTTTGGTATAATATATGGAATAAGTGATTTTAGTCTTTCTCAAGATTTAAAAATAACTAGAAAAGAAGCTAAGGAATATATGGATATATATTTTGAAAGATATCCAAATATTAAAAAGTTTATTGATGGTGTTTTAGAGGAAGCTAAAGACTTAGGATATGTAAAGACAATGTTAAATAGAAGAAGATTTATACCAGAAATAAAAGCAAGTAATAAAATTGTTAAAGCTTTAGGTGAAAGACTTGCAATGAATGCACCTATTCAAGGAACAGCAGCTGATATAATTAAACTTGCTATGGTTAATGTGTCTGAAGAATTAAAGAATAGAAAGCTAAAGAGTAAATTAATACTTCAAGTACATGATGAACTTATTCTGAATGTAGATAAAGATGAGCTAGAGGAAGTAAAGGATCTTGTAAAAGACAAGATGGAAAATGTTTTAAAATTAGATGTACCTTTAGATGTAGACATAAATATAGGAAAGACATGGTATGAAGCGAAATAGAAAGGATGAGAAGGTTGATTAAGGTAGGGCTTACTGGTGGAATATGTTCAGGAAAGAGCACCATATCTTCAATGTTAAAGGAAAGTGGTTTTAAAGTTATTGATGCTGATGAGATAGCTAAAGAGGTCCTTTCTAAGTACCCTGAAATATTAGAGGAAGTAAGATTAACTTTTGGGGGGACTTTTTTCGATTGGCGTGGAGAATTTAGAAGAAGAGAATTTGGAAATCATATATTTAGGTTTCAGAAAGAAAGATTAAAATATGAAGCTATAATAATGCCTTATATTAAAAAGGAAATAGATGAAGCTTTTAAAGTTCATGAAAAAAATGGAGAACAATTAGTTGTATTAGATGGGGCAACTCTTATAGAAAATGGTTATCATAAAGAACTAGATATGATGGTACTTGTTTGGGTAACATTACAAGTGCAAATAGAAAGATTAAAATTTAGAGATAAATTAACACAAAATGAAGCTGTCAATAGAATTAATGCACAGTGGAGCTTGGAAAAAAAGAAGGAATTTGTTAATCTAGTAATAGACAATAGTAATAACATAATAAAGACGAAGGAACAAGTTGACGATTTTATAGAGTTATTAAATTTATATAAAAAATAGGGGTAAAGAATGAAAAAAAAATTTAGATTAGTATTTTTAGCAGTATTTACGTTTTTTATCTTAGGGGCTAGTTATTTATTATTAAAAGGTGTACTTTTTCCAATGAAGTATAGTGATTATGTTATAGAATATAGTAATGAGTATGATTTAGATCCTATGCTTGTTATGGCAGTTATGAAGGCAGAAAGTAACTTTAATCCTAATATTGTATCTCATAAAGCAGCTAATGGACTTATGCAAATAACAGGAGATACAGGGCAATGGATAGCAGAAAAGTTAGATGTCACTAATTTTCAGAAGGAAATGCTTAAGGATCCAGAAACAAACATAAGATTTGGTTGTTGGTATTTAAGGTATTTATTAGACGAATCAGAAAGTGAAGAAATAGCCATAGCTGCCTATAATGCAGGAATAGGTAATGTTCAAAAATGGTTAGAGGACCCAAGATACTCGAAAAATGGAGATAAATTAGATTATATACCTTTTAAAGAAACAGATAAATACGTAAAAAAAGTAGAGGCATATAAAAACATATATAAGACAATATATGATTAAATAAACTAAGAAGAGGGGATGTATCAAATTACAGATACATCTCCTCTGCCTTTTATCTAGCCATATAGGTTCATCATTTGTGACCACTCACTTACGTAAAGAAGCTCCAATATTTTTTCTACAACAGTTTCTAAAATTTCCAAACTCACTTCGTTTAAATAATGGAAATTTTTTCACGAAACTATTGTTCAAAAATAAAGAGCTTCTAGCACTAGTTCAATGGTCACAGCATTTTGTACCTATATAACTATCTCGGCAGATGAAAAAATACATTTATAAAAGTAATATAAATTAAGGTGCTAAATTTGATACAGCCCCTTTTTGAATTTTAGTTAGTTATCAGATAAATTTATGAGATAAGAAAATAATTAGAAATTTAGTTTACATTAGTGTTTGAATATGTTACCATAATTATAATAAGGTTTAATTTAATATGTGCAGATGTGGTGGAATGGCAGACACGCTATCTTGAGGGGGTAGTGAGCTTATGCTCGTATGGGTTCAAGTCCCATTATCTGCACCAATGGAGATTCTTTTGCAATTTGTTGTCGAAAGTGTCTCTTTTTTTTATTTTTATCATATAATTAATAAAGTAATATTATCTAGAGGATGAAATGAGTAAAAATTTTGATTATAGTTCTTTAGAAGTTTCGAGGGAACTTGAGGATGAAATGAAAAATGCCGTGAAGATAGGTGAAGGACATAATGGAATAGTTTTTCTACTTAGTCATAATAGAAGTGTTAAGTTTTTTAGAAGACATCAATCATGGATAGATGAAGCTTATATTTTAAAAAGAGTTAGAGGCTCTAGATTTTTTCCTAGAATACATGAGATAGGTGACAATTATATAGTTAGAGATTATGTTGAGGGCCAGAGACTAGATAAATATTTAAAGAATCATAAAATGGATAAAATATTAGCAAGAGAAATTTATGATATGATATGTGAGTTTAATAGATTAAGATTTAAAAGACTTGATATAAGATGCAAAGATTTGTTTTATAACACAGAGACATGTAAGTTAATGGTCATCGATCCAAAGAAAAATTATATAAAGAGAGTAACCTATCCAAGGCACTTAATGAAAGGCTTATGGAAGAGAGGAGTTCTTGAAGAGTTTTTAGAATTAATAAAAGATATAGATAGAGAAAAAGCTATATATTGGAAGTATAAGATAAAGAGATATTTAGTATATAATAAGAAATAATAAAGTACTTAGTAATTAGTGTTATAAATATTTAATTACATTTTTAGATTAGCTTATGATAAAGTAATAAGAGATTAATTTTATGATAAGGATAGATTATTATAAATAAAGGAAGTCAGTTTATTTGAATTATATATAAGTAAGGGCGTAAAACCACGTTCATTATGGACGTGGCTGTAGCCTGCTTATTTAATATAGTATTATTTTAGTTATTACATAGGAAAAGTAGGTATATTATGAAAAAGGAAAGTATTATAAATAATTATATTAAAAAAGGTGAAGAATATCATGATAAGGGAGAACTTATAAAGGCTTTAAATTATTATTTAAGGGCCACAGAGCTTTTAGAAGAAGAGAAGGACATAGACCTTATGATAAATATAGCCTTAGTATATGATGAATTATCTATGATAGAAAAGGCAAAGGAATATTATAAAGCTGCAATAAAAATAGATAATTTAGAGCCAAGAGCTTATTACGGTATGGCTGTTATTTATGATGAGGAAGAAGAATATGAAAAAGCAATAGAATATTATAAAAAGGCAGTTGAGATAAATCCAATTTATGATAGAGGAATATTCTTTTTAGCCAATGCATTAGATATATCTGGAGAGAAGAAAGAAGCAATAAAATACTATGAGAGATTATTAGAATTATGTCCTAATGATTTTTGGGGAATTATGAATCTAGGTTCGATATATGAAGAGCTTAATGAGAATAATAAGGCATATAGACTTTTTCAAAGAGCATTAGAAATTGATAAAAATAATCATAGAGCTTTATTTAATATGGCAGTTATATATAAAAAGCTAAATTTAATAGATAAAAGTAAAATCTTTTATAAAAAGGCTATTGAAAAAGAAAGAGAATACCCTTATAGTTTTTTAAATTTATCTGTAATTTATAAGGAAGAAGGTAACTTAAAAAAAGCTATAGAAGTTATTTCAGAAGGGATAAAAGCAAATAAGGAAAGTGAATTTTTATACTATAACAGGGCTTGTTTTTATGCTTTAAATGGTAATGAAGAAGAGGCCATAGATGATTTAATAGAAGCAATAAAATTATATCCTAATTTTCTTAAACATATATATAAAGATGAGGATTTAAGAGTTATTGTAAACTCACCTGATTTTAAATCAAGATTAGATTCCATATAAATTTTAATATAAATTATTTAAGAGAATGTATCAAATTGCAGATACATCCTCTCTGCCTTTTATCTAGCTATATAGGTTCATCATTTGTGACCACTCACATACGTAAAGAAACTCTAATATTTTTTCTACAACAGTTTCTAAAATTTCCAAACTCACTTTGTTCAAACAGTGGAAATTTTTTCACGAAACTATTGTTCAAAAATAAAGAGCTTCTAGTACTAGTTCAATGGTCACCGCATTTTGTACCTATATAGCTGTCTCGGCAGATGAAAAAAAGTAATATAAATAAAGTGGTTGATTTGATACAACCTCTTTATTTTTTGCTTTAATATTGTATTTTATAAACTAATATGTAAAAAATAAGTCAATAATCCAAAATTTTATTTATAAGGGTTAAATAATATTATAGAATAATCAAGGGGGTGGTGATTTAGTTGCAAGAGGAAAAGGATATTATTTATATAGAAAAAGAGTTTTTTAAAGGAGTTTTATATAAAATATTTATAATGATTTTAATAATACTACCTTTGGCTATATTTAATTTGTTTTTAGGAAAAAAGTTTATAGTAATAGGAAATATAGTATTAATTTTTTCAATAATGCTATTAAGTATGGCAACATTTACTTTTTCGGAAAATAAATTTTTTACTTTAATTAGTGCTTGTTATATAGCAACAGGTATTTTAAAAATTTTGGAGTTTGTAGAAGGAAATAAATTAAAAGATATAATAGGACAAAATATGTTAGAAATATCTAAAGTGACAGAAGCATTTTATGTTTTTATTATAATAAAATATTTAAGAAATTTGTATTTATTTCATAAAGAACAACAGTGTAATAAGAAAATAGATTTATTTATTGTGGCATCATTAATTTTGGTAATTGTATTTAATTTAGTGTTTTACAACAATTATAGTAAATTTCTTTATAGAGTATTAGGTGTAATTATATTTCTTAATATAATATATGATATTTTGATTTTTCCATTGAAAAAAGAAGATAAGATAAATTATTTTATGATAGCATCAATAGGACTATTTGTATCTAACCTTTTTAATTTTATAGAGCTATTTTTAAAAGAACCATTAGTAGTTGCTTTTTTATCAGAGATATTTTGTTTTTTTACATATGTTGTTATATATCTATGTTTAAGTTATAAGCTCTTAAAAAGACCTTCAGAAAATTTATTTACAGAAGTGCATAATAGAAATAAACATCTTATGAAAATAAACGAAGATATAAATATAAAAAATAAAAATTTAGAAAAAATACAAATGAATTTAAGAAATAGAGATGATATATTTAAAAGTATATATAAGAATATACAATTACCTTTGATAATAGTTAAAGAAAATAGAAGAATACTTTATGCAAATGAAAAATTTAAAGAAGTTGTAGGGATAGATAATATAAAAGAAATAATAAATAAGAATATATTTGAATTTATTGATGTTATGAAGATTGGTAACATAATAGGAAAAGATATTAAGGAAAAAAATATAATAGAAAATATTAGATTAAAAAATATAAAAAAAAGTGATTATGTTTATAATATAAGTATTTTAAAAATAGATGAAAATAATATAATATTTCTTTTTTATGATGTAACTGAAGAGAAAAAAGTTGAAGAATTTAAAAATGAATATGAGAAAAAAATATTAGAGGAAAAAATAAAGAATGATTTTTTATCAAATATTTCTCATGATATAAAAACACCTATAAATGTAATTTATAGTGCTATTCAGTTACAAAATGTATTAATAAAAGAAAGTAAAATAGAGGAGTTAAAAAAATATAATAATATAAGTAAAGAAAATATATTGACAATTACAAGATTAGCTAATAACTTAATAGATTCATCTAAATTATCAAATAATTTTTTAAATGCAAATATGAAATTAGTTAATATTGTTGAACTTGTTGAGGATACCTGTCATAAATTTGTTGAGTATATAAAAAATAAAAACTTAAATTTTTATTTTGATACAGAGGAAGAGGAAATTTACATAAAGTGTGATGTAGATTTTATGGAAAGGATAATAATTAATATAATATCCAATTCAATAAAGTATACTACTAAGGGAAAAATAACTGTAGATATATATTTAAAGGGAAATAAAGTATTCATTGAATTTAATGATACTGGAGAAGGTATTAAGACAGAACTATTAAATACAATATTTGAAAAGTATTCTATAGGGAGAGAAGCAACAAGAGAAATTAATAAAAATACAGGGATTGGTTTATATGTTGTTGATAATCTTATGAAACTTCAAAAAGGTAAGGTGAAGTTAACTTCAAATGAGGGAGTAGGAACAACTATCATTCTAGAATTTTTTGTAGAGAGTATTAATGGAGATTTAAATGATGTTATTATATAAAAAAAATAATCAATTGAGTAAGAATAAGTATATTTTAAGATGTGTTATAATTTTTATTTATTTATTAAGTTTAATTTTTTATATTAATAGTGACGAAATTACATATTTTAAAATTATAGATATAATGAATATTGTATTTATAGGAGCTATTATATTAGTAACTAACAATAAATATTCTAAAAATGATAGGCTAGCCTCATATTTAGGAAAGGGCCTAATGATTATAGCTTTAGTATATATAATGAAATACATATTTTTAAATTATATAATGATGATAGAATATAGCTATAATAATGCTACTTTTTTTCAATTATTAGGAATAATATTAGAATTATGTGAAGTAGGTCTTATTACACTAGTTATAAAAAATAAAAATAATAGTGAAGATAGTTTTATAAAAAAAGTATTTTTTATTATTATAGTAATAATAGGAATAATAGGAATAATGATAATAACTATTAATATACCAATAAATATAATCAATGAATATTATGGAAATGAAATTAACTATATACTTAACTTAACATTATATACTTATACTTATTTGGTGATATTTAATAATAGATTATCTATGACTAAATCAAAATGTAGGGCAATATTTTTATTTGTGAATATGATGTTTATTAATGGTTTATTTAGTAGATTTTCTTGTAATATGATTATAAATGGAGCAGCGACTATATATACGGCTATATCTTATGCTTTTACTTATTTTGCTTATTATTTTTTATATGAAGGATTTATAACGAGTTTTTTAGAAAAGTATTATAATGATGTGCATAATTATATTTTAAGGAAAGAAGATGATATAAAACAAAAAAATATAATTTTAAAAAAAAGAACTAATCTTTTAAAGGAACTTAATGATTTGGCTGAGAAGAGTAAAAATTATCATAATCAATTTATAAACTCTATAAATGATTTTATTTGCATTGTTAAGAATGAAAAAGTTGAGTATATAAATGAAAGTGCTTGTAAATTAATAAGTGAAACTTTTGATAAAGTTTATCTTATAAATGAATCAAAAAAGTTTTATAATGATGTAATTTTAAAAGAAGTAAAAAATAACAGTATAAAAAAATCAAAATTCCAATTAAATTTAGTTGATAAATTTGGTGAAGTGCTTGATTTGGAAGTATTTTATCTAAGCTTAACAGGGGATTATAAATTTTTATTAATTAAGAATATAACAGCTGAAAAAAGATTAAAGGAAAAAAGGGAATGTATAAAAAAATATTATGAAGAAGAATATTTAAAAAGAGAATTCTTTTCTAATATATCTCATGAATTAAGAACACCTATAAATGTAATTTTTTCAGCAATTCAATTAAATAATATAAATTTAATTGAGGAGAACTTGGATAAAGTAAGAGAAAATAATATAAAAATAAGACAAAATGCCTTAAGACTTATACGAACTATAAATAATTTTATAGATGTAAATAGAATATCTGATAATTGTTTAAATAGCGAATATGAAATATATAATATAGTAGAATTAGTTGAAACTATATTACATTATAGTAAGGAGTACTTTTACAAAAAACAAATGAACTTTCTATTTGACACAGAGGAGGAAGAAATATTAATTAAAATAGATAGAAATTTTACAGAAAGAGTAATCTTAAATATTTTTTCTAATTGTGTTAAATATGGAAATGTTGGAGGGAATATTTATATTCATATAAAAATAATAGGAGATAATATAGAAATAGATATAGCTAATGATGGCAAATTAATAGAAGAAGAGGAAAAGAATTACATATTTGATAAATTTACAAAAAATAATAAATCTTTCAATAGAAGTAGTGAAGGGAGTGGCTTAGGTCTTTATATAAGTAAATCACTTATGGAACTTCAAGGAGGAAGTTTAGAAATTAAAACTGATGAAAATAATCATAATATATTTATTATTACATTTAAAGGGGAAAGTTGTATTTATGATGATTTGAATTCAAGTTATAAGATCTACAATGATATTTGTATTAATGATTTAATGGAAAAAGTAGATATTGAGTTTTCGGATATATATTATTATAGTTGTAGTTAGACTTTTAGTTGTCATAATATAGTATCGATAGTACATATAAATGCTATTGAGGTGATATTTATATGTTTGGGTTATTTAAAATTAAGGGTGATTTTAATTTTGGGGATTTAATCATAAGTATTGTAATTCATTTAGGGGGAGGTTGGCTTGTTGGAATTATAGTTGGAAACTCTAAGGAATTATACGAGGCTTTAGAAAAGCCAATTTTTAGTCCACCTAGTATTGTGTTTCCTATTGTTTGGAGTATATTATATGTTATGATGGCTATAGCAGCCTATAGAATTTATGAACTAAAGAAAAAGGAAAATGTTAAAGGGGCTTTAGGATTTTATGTTATACAACTAGTTTTAAATTTTCTTTGGTCCATAATATTTTTTAAATTTAGATTATATGGATTAGCATTTATAGAACTTGTAATACTCTTAATTTTTATATTAATTTCTATTTGGAAATTTATTAGAGTTGATAAAATAGCTGGTTATCTGCTTATACCTTATGCACTTTGGTGTACTTTTGCTGGAGTTCTTAACTTTTTTATTTGGATGTTAAATGAAATGTAATTTTGAAATTTTAATTATTTATATTATAATATATAGATGA
Source organism: Clostridium massiliamazoniense (assembly GCF_001403635.1). Classification (GTDB taxonomy): domain Bacteria; phylum Bacillota; class Clostridia; order Clostridiales; family Clostridiaceae; genus Sarcina; species Sarcina massiliamazoniense. The sequence goes on along the minus strand of NZ_LN879468.1, from coordinate 1,110,074 downwards.
AGTCTACAATTAATAAGATCTTCTTATGTTGTGGACTTTCTTTTATTTTTGTATAACATTATATTTAATGGATATTATTTATTTAATGGTGATTTTAGTTTTTAGATAATACTAACCAACATGTTTAGAATTAGGAGCTGGTATTTTGAAAAAAGTTATAATAGCAGAAAAACCATCTGTAGCAAAGAATATAGCAGATGCTTTTAAAATAAAAGTTAGGAAAGATGGATATTTTGAAGGGGAAGAGTACATAGTTACATGGGCTTTTGGACATCTTTTACAGCTTTTCGATGCTAAGGATTATGATGAGACAATGAAGGGATGGAGAATGGAAAAGTTTCCTTTTATACCTTCAGAATTTAAATATAAAATAAAGTCTGATAGTCAAAATAGAGCTATAGTAGACAAAGGCTCACAAAAACAATTAAACATAATAAAGGGATTAATTGATAGAGAAGATGTAGAGGCTGTAATATCAGCAACAGACTATGACCGTGAAGGGCAAGTTATTTCTGATGAATTATTTATATATTATGATGTTAAAAAGCCTATTTATAGAATTCTATTAAATGAGTGGACAGAAAATGAAGTTAAGAAAGGTATGGAAAAACTTAAGCTTAACTCAGAAATGAAATCACTTCAAGATGCAGGAATAGGAAGGCAAATAGCTGATTGGATTATAGGAATAAATTTAACTTCAGTAGCTACTTTAAGATATGGTTTTGAAGATAAAAAAATAATAAATATAGGAAGAGTTCTTCTGCCAACTCTTAAAATTATTTATGATAGAGATAAAGAAATAGAAAATTTTAAAGAAAGTAGCTATTATAAGTTAGCTCAGAAATTTAAAAACTTAGAAAATATTGAATTTGAAACATTATATTATGAAGAAAATGAAAAGTTCGAGAAAAAAGAATATTTAGATGAAATAAAAAAATCTATAAAAGGGAAACAAGGAAAAGTTATATTAAAAGAAGTTGAGAAGAAAAGAGAATATCCAGCACCTCTTTTTAATCTTTCAAACTTACAGGGATATATAACAAGTAAATATAAAGGATGGACTTCTGATAAAGTTTTAAAAGTTGCCCAAAGCTTATACGAGAAAAAGTTTATAACATATCCTAGAACGGGAAGTATGGCTCTTGAAGAAAGTTTAGTTGATAGGGCTAGAAATGTTCTAGAAAAAATAAAAGTAGGTCTACCTTATGAAAGTGAAATAAAATTCACTAAAACTAAAAGAGTTTTTGATAATTCAAAGGTTGAGAGCCATAGTGCTATTACTCCTACCTATGTAAAACCAAGTAACTTAAGCCCTGATGAGAGAGCAGTTTATGAGGCTATTAAAAATAGATTTATAATGCAATTTATGCCTGTTGCTGAGTTTGAAGAAACAAAAATAACTATAAAGGTTGATGATGAAAAGGCAAAGGGTGAATTTAGAGCTAAAGGAAGAGTTAGTCTTGTTGAAGGATGGAGAAAGGTAGAAAAAATAGAAACTAAGGATACTATACTTCCACTTGTAAATGAAGGTGAAAGTTTAGATGTAACAGATGGAAAAGTTACTAAAGTTACTAAAAAACCACCAAAGCATCATACAGAAAAAACTCTTTTAAAGGTTATGGAAACCTGTGGAAAGAATTTTAAAAAGAATAAAGTGGAAGATAAACCTGAAGAGGAAGATACAGAAAATGATGATTTAGCAGAGGATAATTCAGAAGAAATGATGAAGGCTATTCTTAGTGGTTTTAGTATAGGAACTCCTGCAACGAGAGCTGAAACAATTAAAAGACTACATGATATAGGATATGTAAAAGCTAAGGGAAAGAGTCTTATATGTACTGACCTTGGTAAAACTATAGTTGAGGTTTTTCCAGCTAAGGAACTTTTAGACCTTGAGTATACAGGAAGGCTTGAAAAGACTTTATCTGATATAGAAAAAGGAATTGTCAGCAAAGAAGAGTTCTTAAACCTTATTTGCAATTTTACAAGAGAATCAGTAGATAAAATAAAAAATGATAGATCGCTTCTTCACAAATTTAAAGTTGAACTTCCAGAAGGAGCAGAGGAAATAGGAAAGTGTCCTATTTGTGGGAATTCAGTTATAGAAGGGATAAAAGGATTTGGATGTATAAACTGGAAAAATGGTTGTAAATATACTATTTGGAAGGATGATAAATATATCGCTTCCTTTGGAAAAACTGTTTCGAAACAAATGGTTGAGCTTCTTTTAAAAAATGGAAAAGTTGGATTTAGAAATTTAAAAAGTAAAAAAGGTAATACCTTTAGTGCTTATTTTAAATATGAACTTAATGAGAAAACAGGTTATTTTAACTGGAAAATAGAATTTATATAAAAAAATGACTATATGAATAAGAAATAAATTTCTGTTCATATAGTTATTTTTATTTTTTATAAATAATTTTATATTAGAAGTGAAAGAAACAAAAGGAAAAAATTTAAATAATATATATAAAGGCTTATTAAATTTATAAAAGAACAGTATAATTGTAAAATATTTATATAATGTTTAATATTTAAAGTTATGGTATTAAAATAAAAACTTGAAAATCTTTTAAAAATAGTGGTATACTCCTCTATGATATTTTTCAAGAAAAGGTGGGGGAGTAATGAAGAAACTTATAATTTGTAAAACATTAATGTTTATAGTGATAATGACATATATTTTTGGCTTTAAGTTTATCTTTGGAAATGAAAATATATTAATTGCTGTTATGTCCATTACTGGATTGCTCATGTTTATGGGACAAGATTTAACTGGTGAACCCTTGAAAAATACCTTAGTACTTATATTATTTTATGTAATGATAGGAATGGGAACATTTATAGCTTCAAGGAATATTTGGGTTGCTATACCTGTAAACTTTATAATTATATTTGTAATTAGTTATACCTTTGGTCATGTTTTGAAAGGACCTATGTATATTCCTTTTTCTTTTTTATATTTATTTTTAGTAGCCTATCCAGTTTCAATTGATCAAATGCCTCTTAGAATTGTAGCACTAATAGTTGGTGCCTCTAGTATAATGTTACCACAATTTATAATTAATAAAAATAAAGTGGGGATTTCTAGTAAAAAAATATTTGAAAGTTTATTTGATACTCTTTTACAAAAGATAGATTTGATAAAAGAGAGTAATTCTGTAGATGAAGTTAATATTAAAATAAATAGTATGTTAAAAAAGCTAAAAAATATTATTTATGATAAAAAAGAAAAAAGATTTTACATTTCAGAAGAAGGAAGAGTAAGTTTAGATGTTTTAGTTTCCATAGAAAAACTCAGCATATTAATAGAAGGATATAAAGATGATAAAAAAAATGAAATTTTAGATGAAATAAAAAAATTTATAGAGATATTAAAAAGTAAAGATAATAAAGAAACTATTATTTCTTATATGAATGAGTTAGAAGTAAAGTATTGTGATGTTACTGATAAAAATGCAATAGAAATTTTAACATCAATGACAATAATATCTCTTATAATAAAAAATTCAAATAAAAATATTAAAGAAGAATTTAAAAATATAAAAAGGAATTTAAAAAATGATGTATATGGACTTAAAAATATTAAATTTGATTCCATAAGATTAACTTATTCTTTATGTATTACTGTTGAAGTTGTAATTGCTTGTTTTATAATGGAGTATTTTCACTTAGACCAAGGACGATGGATAATGTATACTGTTTTATCTCTTACAAGTCCTTTACTTGAAATAACAAAATCAAAAGCAAAGGATAGAATAATAGCAACGATAATAGGAGCAATTTTTATATCAGTAACATTTGTTATTTTTAGAAGTACTTTAATAAGAAGTCTTATAATTATGGGAGCTGGATATGCAAATATGTATTGCGAAACTTATAGACAAAAGATAATAACAGTAACAATTTCTGCAATAGGGGCTGCATCTTTAGTTGGAGGATATGTTGTAGGAGATAATTTGATAAAAGCTACTCCTATTATTTTAAGTGTTGAAAGAGTTATTTTTATTCTTATAGGTGCAATCATTGCTATTTTTATAAATACATTTTTATTTGAGTATGATGTTAAAAAAGCCAATAAATATCTTGCTAAAATATCAGAGGCATTAGTTGAAGATTTAGTTCAAAATTTAGATATAATTTTAGAAAAACACAACACTACAGATTATATGAATAATATTTATCTTTTAAATTCTCAAATTGAGCAGACTATAAAAATGAATGAAGGTTTAAATTTCAATAAGAATGAAGATGAATATAAATATGAAGATGAAGAGTATAACAAACTTTGTGAAATAAAACAAAAAATAATAACTAATGTTTATGAATTTCAAAATCTTATGGATAGTGCAAATTTTTCAGAAAATGAGATAAATAAAATAAAAAAATTAATAGTAAAAATAAAAAATAAAGAGATATCTTTACAAGAACTATTATATGATGTAGAAAATGAATACTTAAGTAATGAAAGCATTGAAAATAAAATGATAAATAATTTTATATTTAATATAAAAAAGAATTTAGTAGATATGCAGCAATATTATGATAGGACAACAATTTAATAAAAATTTTCATATATATTTGATAAAAAAATTTACTTTATTTAGAATTTTTGGGGAAGGGTATTGTTATACAATTAAAATCTTAATAATATGTTATAAATAAATTAAAATATTTTACAAACTATATATATAATTGTATAATTATATATAGAAAAAGATAATTTGGATATAGAAAATTCCTATAAAGAAAAGTGGAATGGATATTTTCGCTTATTTAATTTTTATTATAAAAAAGAATAAAGTACCATAGTGATGATTGCTTACTGAAACAAATTTAAATATTTATATAAATTTAATATACTTGATTTAATTATTAAAATACTAAAGAAAATTAATTAAAATAAATATTAATTTAATAAAAATATTTTTGGTTAAATATAGTAATATGTACCGATGACATACTATATTTAATCAAAGCTATTTTATAAATTAGAAAATTGTTAAGTAGTTATTAATTGAAAATAGCAGTATGTGTAATTTGTAAAGTATACTAAAATGGTAGAGTTAAAATAATTGTTAAGTAATAAAAGATGAAGTTATATTTAAATGTATATTTATGTAATTACATATAGTAAAAAATAATATAAGTGAATTAGAATTCATTTATAAAGCAAAAGAATAAATATAAGGAGAATGAACAAAATGGTGAAAAAGAAAATTCAGACCATATTAGCAATGTCGGCTATGGTAGGTACAGTGACATTAATGACACAACATACAGTAAAAACACAAAATAATGTAATGTTAGAAAATAAGTCAAATCCTGATTTTATAAACAAAATTACAGGGGGAAAGACTTTACCAAATATAACTCATACTGCTAATTTTACAGCTATTAATACAGGTACAAATTCTATTTCAAATGGTTCATCAATAGATTATTCAAAGGATTTACAGATAGATGTAACAAATGTAAAAATGTCTAAAATATCAACAGGATCAAATACTGATAATACAAGTTATCAACCAGAAAATAATGTACCATCAACAGGGGATATAGCAACAAGTGGAACTATAGTTAACTACCAAATATCAGTATCTTTAAGAAGTAGAACTGGACAATTATATCCTGTAAGCAGTGCATCATTATCAGCTAATCCTATAGTATCATATATGGGAATTAAAAATGAAACTCCACAGGAAAAGGCTGCTTTAGCCCAATTGCAACAATCAATACAAGTACAATTAGGGAAATTAAAGAACTTAAATAGTACATCAACCTTTGTTATAACTGCATCATTCCAATTAAATGAAGCTGATTGGAATGCAAAGGTACTTCCAAATATAACTTTAAATTTAACTACGCCAAGTGGCAAAACTATTCAAGTTCCAATTAAGGTAAATCCTATAAAGGAAACCATGCAGTATACAGATAATGTAATTGCGACTCCTAGTTTAGTACCAGATAGTAGTGATAAAAATACTCATTATATGAGTATTAATATAAATAATCAAGTAACACCTTATTCTCCAGGAGTTTATAGCCCAAAAAATCAAAATGTTAAAACAGTAACATTTAATATAAATAATCCAGATCCTAAGGAAATAACAATAACACCATTAAATATACCTGGATTAATTAAGAATTCTAATGGAACATATACTGTATCAGCTAATTTATTAAATACAAGTAAAAATTTATTTAAAATTACAACAAATACAGATAACCAATTAAGAGTTCCTATAACAGTAACACCAGTAAAAGAAGAACTAGAAAGTTCATCAAGCAATATTAATTCTTCTGAAGCTACAAAAATGAATTACTATGGTGGACAAGTTATATTAAAGCAACGTAATTTTGGTGAACATTTTTCAATGACACAAACATCACAAACATCATATTCAACTCAATCAAATGATATGGGATATAATGATAATTTAGTAAGCTTTGGATCAACAATGACTACAGGTGTTCCGGGTAAATATAATGTATATACAGGATCATTAATTACAAATGGACAAATAGTAGTAAAAGATGCTAATGCACCACAAGGAGTAAATTTAATTAATAATGGACAAGTTTATTGTCATTTAGATGATAATGCAGTTAATATATTAAAAAGTGGTACACCAGCTCAGAAAGCACAGATAATGGAAGATATAGTAGCAGGTAATATGAATGGTATAGGTGTTAAATATACAGCTTCAGAATTACAAACTTTAATGAATGAAGGTAAGACAGTACCATCATTAAACTTTACTTATGTTGAAAAAGGATATGATGGTTCTAATTTTAGTGATGGTTCAAGTTATATAACAGCACCATTAAAAGGTAGTGGAACGCCAGTTATATCAAGAACAATAACATTTGGTGATTTAACAGGAAGTTATTCAGAGTCAGACCAAAAAAAGATGAGCGATGCATTAAAGAATGGACAATTGCTAAGTGATGGAGTGATAGATAATAATGGTAAATTAAAAGGATTTATTTTAACTCCTCCAAATTCATATACAGATGAAGATGTAGCAAATAATCATATCAGCCAGATAACAGATGAAAGATATGGAGATTATTCACATGGATTGTCAGCAGCTACTAATAGTGGCGAAGCTGAAATAGGTGTAACTGTAGACAATATAGGTGCTTCTACAGCAAGTACAGTAACTACAACACAATATTCATGGTTCTTAAAACCTCATGAATTTTCAGTTAATATACAAGGATATGGTACGGGACCTTCATTAATGCTTAATAACACAACTATAACAGTTGATATGGGGCACTCATTTAAATTAATCGATAAAACTCCAATATTTTTTGGTTCAGTAAAATTAGGTCCAAATAATTATAAAGTTGAAGGAAATAAGATTATATTCCATATAACAAAAGCTGAAGCACAGTCATTAAGTTCAGCACCAGATATAACATATGAGGCACAATATACAAACCCATCAGATATAAATAATATAAACTTAGGAGCTTCATTAAGTGGGGCAAATAAGAGTGATGGTATGGAATATCAGTATAATAATACTACAGTACCAGTACAAGAAGGTGGTATGCCTACTATAAATAGTTATAATACAAAGATAGTTGTATCAAAAACAATATCAAATGATTGTATTCATAATGCTACAACTTTACCAGGTGGAAGTGTTAAGTTACAAGATATTGTTGTAAATAATAATGAGATGACTAAGACTTATTATATAGCAGGAGAAATTCCAACAACAGGTTCTAATAATTTACCTGGAAATGATGGAGAGCCGAGTACTGGAGGATTAAGTACTGAACTTCAAACATTAAATACAGGAGGAGCACCAACTTGGATATTGCCTAAATCAGCAATGAATGCTGAAAATGAAAAGATACTTACAAGTCCTAATGGCAATGATTTAAAAGATGCATTAAAATATGTAGAAAGTCCAGGTAGTGGCTGGGTTAAATATACACCTGGAATGAATTTAAGTAATGTAATAGGATATTTTACAACACCTACTGTTCAATCTAGAGGAGAATTTAACATGACCTATAATGTTAAATTAAAGCAAGGTCCAAATACAGATGGTCTACCAGAAGTTGTTAACTCAGCATATAAATATTATGATGCAACAGATAATATTGGTTCAACTAGTAATATAGTTAATATAACACCACCAGGAACAAATCTTTCAAATAGTTGGATTTCAACTGTTAAGGAAGTTGATGGAGGAACATTAACTCAAGATGACTTAAATAAAACTATAACTGTAGATGGTAAAACAGTTACATTAAAAGATCTTATAGGAAATGGTCCAGATATAGATGAAAACTATGATAATACACCAACTAAATTGATGAATGAGGTAACATTATCACAGGATAAAGAAGCATTGGCTAAGTTAGGCTATCAATTAGTGAATATAACAGTTAATGGGAAAGTTAGAGATTTAAGTTGGTTTGAAAATACAGGAATAATGGATAATACAGGATTAACAGAAGTTGTATTTAACATAAAGAAAATAAAATCTGTTACATCAGTAGTTTCAAAGGCAACTACAACAGTTACAGAAAATTATAGTAATGGAAAACCAGTTGTACCATCAGTGATAACAACAAATGATATTGGTTCAAAGGTAAATACAGGATTACCTAAATTACCAGAAGGATATCAAGTAACAAAAGTTACAGTTAATGGAAAAGCGGTTCCACAAAGTGAAGTACCAACAACACAATCAAAAGATAATCAAACAATTGTTTATACAATAGGAAAGATTCCTACATATACAGATACAGTTAAGGTGGTGGATTCAACTGGAAAACAAATAGGTGAGACAGAGACAGCTACAGGTATTACAGGAAAGAATACAGGATTAAAAGTTCCAATAATACCAAATGGTTATAAGATTATTAGTATAACAAATAGTAAAGGTGAAAGTGTTAATGGAGTTCCAAGTATTTTTGGAGATAGTGATCAGAATATAATTTATACTATAGGAAAAATAATCAACGATAAAGTTGAGGTAGTAGAGCATACATCAAGTGGTGATAAGGTAATAAGCACACAAACAGTTTCAGGTGTTACAGGAGAAAAAACTAATCTTAAAACACCTACTATACCAGAGGGATATCACGTAGAAAATATAACAGTTAATAATGTAAATAAAGGTAATACTGTTAAGTTACCTAATACATTTGGAGATAGTGATCAAACAATAATATATAATATTTACCCTAATATAAAGGATAAAACATATGTTACAGTACAAACAACTAAAGGAGATATATTAATACCTTCAAAGGAAATAGGTAGTGGAGTACCTGGAGAAAAAGAAGATGTAGTTATACCTAATATTCCTCAAGGATATAAAGTAGTTAAAGTTACAGTTAATAATACAGAAGTAACTCCAAGTAAAGATAATAAATACGAAGTTACTAATAATATTGATAAGAACAACGAAGTAGATAATCATATTGTTATAACAGTTGAACATGAGCCTGTACAGGATACAATAAAAGTAGTTGAAGGAGATAAAGCAATTTCAACAACTACAACTAAATCAGGAATGCCTGGAGATAAGGTTGAGATAACAAATCTAAATATCCCTAAGGGTTATCATGTAGAAAGTATAACAGTTGATGGTAAGACTGTAAGTAAAGTTCCAGCTACTTATGGAAATAGTAATCAAACAATAGTTTACAATATAACTCAAAATAAAAATAATGATATACAAGCAGATGTTGTTACAGAGTCTGGTAAAGTGCTAGTAAATAATACTATTGTTGCTAAAGGACCAGAAGGAAGCGATGTTACTTGTGATAAAACAGAAATTCCAGAGGGATACCATTTAGATAAAGTTTTATACAATGGAAAGGTTATATCATCAGTAACTGGAGGTAAAGTAATATGTATATTACCAGATACAATACCAACAGGAAAGGAAGGGCAAATTACCTACGTAGTATCACCTAATACATCAACAGTTAATGTTCAAGTTACAGATGGAACTCAAACATTCTCAAACCATACAACAACAGGGGATGTAGGAAGTAATATAACAGGTAATACACCAACAATACCAGAAGGTTATCATGTTACAAATATAACAGTAAATGGACATGTTACTTCAGAAAAAGATTTACCAAAAGTTTATGGTAATAAAAATACAACAATAATATATCATGTAACTAAAATACCAACAGGAGATATACAACAAACAGTTGTTACAACAGATGGTACAGTTATAGAGAAACCTACTACAATTGCAAGTGGTGATATAGGAAGTAAAGTTACTATTAAACCATATACACCACCAAAAGGTTATCACATAGTAAAAGTGGAAATTGACGGAAAAGAATTGACATCACAGGAGGAAAAAGATTTGATACACAATTTACCAAGTAGTATTAATTCACCAAAGACAGAAATAGTTAAATATGTTATAGCAAAAGATACAAGACCTAGTACTACAGAAAAAGGAACTATAACAGTTTATATTGAAAATCAACAAGGTAATGTAATACCAGGTACAGAGAAGACATATACAGGAGTTGTAGGAAGCAATACACCAGATATGGTTCCTACTATACCAGCAGGAGATACTTTCAATGGTATAACAAAAGGTCAAGTTACACCAGTAAGTGGATTACCAAAAACATTCTCACAAGGAAGTCAAGTGTATATCTATCACGTTATAAGTCATAAAGGAAAATTAACTTATACTGTAGAAATAAATGGTAAATCAATAAAGAGTGAGACTTTAACAGGTACAGATGGAGATACAGCTAGTTATAATTTACCACATAATAAAAATCTTAAATTAACTAATATTATTGTTAATGGTAAAGAAATTCCAGTAGAAGGAAATTCAGATTATCATGGAAAGTTTACAACTGATGGTACTCAGGTTATATATAAATATGAAAGAATTACACCATCAACAAGTGGAAATGTAAATCATAATGGAGGAAATACAACACCATCACAAAGTGGGGATAAAGGAAATACTTCAAATAAAGGAGACAATACTCCAAGCAAGGGTGGAAACACAACACCAAGTCATGATAGTGGAGATAATACACCTTCAAAACCAAACAAAGGTGATAATACTCAAAATAAAGGAGACAATACTCCAAGTGGAAATGTAAATCATAATGGAGGAAATACAACACCATCACAAAGTGGGGATAAAGGAAATACTCCAAATAAAGGAGATAACACTCCAAGTAAGGGTGGAAACACAACACCAACTCATGATAGTGGAGATAATACACCTTCAAAACCAAATAAAGGTGACAATACTCCAAGTGGAAATGTAAATCATAATGGAGGAAATACAACACCATCACAAAGTGGGGATAAAGGAAATACTTCAAATAAAGGAGATAACACTCCAAGTAAGGGTGGAAACACAACACCAACTCATGATAGTGGAGATAATACACCTTTAAAACCAAACAAAGGTGATAATACTCAAAATAAAGGAGACAATACTCCAAGCAAGGGTGGAAACACAACACCAAGTCATGATAATGGAGATAATACACCTTCAAAACCAAACAAAGGTGATAATACTCAAAATAAAGGTGACAATACTCAAAATAAAGGTGACAATACTCCAAGTGGAAATGTAAATCATAATGGAGGAAATACAACACCATCACAAAGTGGGGATAAAGGAAATACTTCAAATAAAGGAGATAACACTCCAAGCAAGGGTGGAAACACAATACCAAGTCATGATAATGGAGATAATACACCTTCAAAACCAAACAAAGGTAATAATACTCCAAGTGGTAACAAAGATACAAATAATGGTGGATCAACTAAGACATCAACTTCAACTCATACTGAAGTAACAGGTGGAAGAGAAGCTCATTCAACAGGAACTGCATCAAATACAGTACCTAATGTTGTAAGTGGTGGAAATAATGGAAATACTGTAACTCCACATGTTGTAGTAAATACTACAGGTTCAAATGGAATCACACCAACAGTATCAAATAGTACAAGCTCAAATGGAGTAGTATCTAATAATACAACAACTTCAAATGGAAATGACACAACACCATTTAATAGTTCAAGTGTAAGTAGTTCAGCAGGTTCAACTTATACTGATAATAATTTAGTGAACGGACCTAATGAAGATAATAGTACAGCACAAACTGTATTACCTCATACAGGATTAAGTACACAAGGTGTTGAAAATACAGCAGAACAAGCTGGAGTACTTGCAGGTATAATGGCAATGTTAGGCGGAGCATTCTTCTTTAGAAGAAAAAAATAATAAATAATTAAATGAAAATTGGGAAGAGATAAAATTAAATCTCTTCCCAATTTTTTTATTAAATTAAATCTCAAATTATGTAGATTTTTAGAAGAATTTTATGGTAAAGTAAAGTTATGTAAAGTAGATTTTAAGAGAAAAGAGATGATTAGTATGCCGATGTTAAAATTTAGAGGTATTTCAAAGGAAGAAGTAATTAATAAAAGTAAGTTATTAGTAGACAAGCTTGCGGAATGCATTGAATGTCCAAGAGATTATTTCACTCTTGAAGTTATTGATAGTAAATATGTATTTGATGGAGAATATGTAGAGCAACCAAGTATTATTGAAATAGCTTGGTTTTATAGAGGACAAAAAGTTCAAGATGAAGTTGCTAAAATAATAACAGAACTTTTTAAAGGTAATAGAGAATATTTAGAGGTATTTTTTATAAAGCTTAAAGAAGAATGTTATTATGAAAATGGAGAACATTTTTAATAAATACATGAAATTTAGATAAGGTTTATTCTTATCTGAATTTTATCTAATAGCTAGAGCTTTTTTACGTAAGTGAGTGGTCACAAATGATGAACATATATAGCCAGATAAAAGGCATAGAGAATATATCTATAATTTGATACATCCTCTATGTTTTTAATTTAGGGTATAGTTATATGTAAATTCATAATAGATATTACTTAAGTTTTTTATCTTAGAAATAGGAACGTTTTTATCCTTTGGTAAGGAAAGTAAGACCTTTTTTCCTTGAAGTAATGCTAAGCCTTCTTCTAAAGGAATCTCTGGAAAGAGAGCATCTAAGATAATATTATTGTTTTCATCCTTTATTATAAGGTTAAAGTTAGTGATGGTTTTTATTTTATTTTTTGAATTATTAAGAAAATAACTGTCTATTAAAATATTTTTTCTGTTACTAGTAATATTGTTTATTATTAGATTCATATTGTTTTCCTGAGTCTGAAAGGAGCTATTTTCATAATAAGTTTTAGTAAACAATTTTTCAGGAAGGTTAAAACCTTTAGAAAAGGCAAGTTTACTAGGTATGAGTATTAAAAACAGTGTTAAAAGAAAAGCAGTTTTTTTCAGTTTAAACATAGCAGGACCTCCTCAAGCTAAGAATTAAGTATTTATTTTAATTTTAAAATAACATAATTATTTCAATACTTAGTATATGTAATTTTCTTTAAAGTAAAATAAAAAAACATATTTACCAGTAAAAACCTAGTAAATATGTTTTATTTATTATTAATTAGTGAAGGTGAATCATTGAAGCTAATATATGATACATAGATGGTGCTATAAATACTACCAGTAATCCGTTTAATCCCATTGAAAGGGAACTTATACCACCTTGAATTTCATTAGTTTCTAAGGCCTTACTTGTACCCATTGCGTGACAAGAGGTTCCGTAGGCAACACCTTTAGCTATATCATTTTTAATTTTAAATATTTTAAATGTAAATGTCGAAATAATTGCTCCAGTTATACCTGTTATAATAATTGCAACAACTGTTATAGGAACAATTCCTCCAAGAGTTTGAGTAACTTGAACTCCTATAGGTGTTGTTATTGACTTAGCCATAAGTGATTTTATTAAATCAGTGTTTAATCCTAGGGCATAGCTAGAGAAGAATATAAATATTATCCCAACTACACTTGCTACTACCATACCACTAAATATAGGTATAGCATATTTTTTTAGTAACTTTATTTGTTTGTAAAGAGGAACAGCTAAAGCTACTGTTGCAGGTTGAAGCATGTCATTTATAAATTGTGCACCCTTATTAAATTGTTCGTATTTTATATTAAATGCAAGTAAGAATCCAATGACTAATACTATTGCGATTAATAAGGGATTGAATAATGCTATTCTTGTTTTTTTATTGATGAATATGCCTATTTCAAAAGCTAGTATGCAAGCTAACATACTAAAAAGTGGTTGTCTAATTATCTCACTAAAACTACTCATTTTTATTAAGCTCCTTTTTCTTTAGTTCTTTTTTTTCATTTAAATTAATTACCAATTGAACTACAACACCACTTATTGCCATTATGATGAATGTAGAAACTATAGCTACTATAAGTAATTTTATAGTATTTCCTTTTAATACATTATAAGCTGTTATTATTCCAACACCAGCAGGTATAAAGAAAAAGGCTAAGTGATCAAGTAAAAAAGTTGATACTTTATCAATCATTTCTACTTTGACAACTTTAGTACATAATAAGAATAATAGTATAAGCATACCTAATATATTGCCTGGTATAGGTAGATGTAAGGATTTTGAAATAAATTCACTTACAAAGTAAATTGCCAAGATAATTAACATTTCTCGTAAAAGTTTCATATGTATCACTCCATTAGATTATAAAGTTTTAGTCACTGCTACTATATTTTATTATGATTAATGTAAATTGTATAGCTTGGTTTAACCCTTAGTAACTCTATAAGGAAGCAATATAGAGTGTATTCAAGTATATGGTCAATATATATCTTTAATGCTTTAAATTAATTATTGATACTCTTGTTTTTGTTCGTAACATAATGTTACGAAGTAATAAAAAAAATAATAACCTAATGTAAACAAATTCATTAGATTATTATTTTAATTTAAATTCCAGTTTATCTGATGAATAGTGTCTTTAACATTCTATTTTTCTAAAACATGAGAATAAACAGATACACATCCCTAGATAATTTCGGCTAAAATTCAACTAGAGTTAAAATTCTAGTTGAATTAAATCTTAGTTTATAGAAGTTTTATGTGATTTTCTTTACAAATTTCAACTGTTTCATCATCCCAAATTGAGCTTTGAACTTCACCTATATGAGCTTTATTAAGGAAGAACATACAAATTCTTGATTGTCCTATACCACCACCTATGGTATATGGAAGCTTTCCTTCTAATAAGTCTTTGTGGAATGGTAGATTTTTTCTATCTAAACAATTAGCTTCTTTTAATTGATATAATAAGCTTGTACTATCTACCCTTATCCCCATAGAAGATAATTCTAAACCTTGATCTAAAAGTGGGTAATAAAATAATAAGTCACCATTTAAATTCCAATCATCATAGTCTGGGCTTCTGCCATCATGTTTATCACCAGAACTTAATAAGTTACCTATGGATTTTATAAATACAGCTTTTTTTTCTTTACATATAGCATGTTCTCTTTCTTTAGCTGAAAGATTAGGATATTTTTGATATAATTCCTCAGCTGTAATAAAGAAAATTTCTTCAGGTAATTTTTTTTCTATGATAGGGTAGATGGAAGTAATATAATTTTCAGTTTCTTTAAATACAGAGAAAATAATTTTAACAATAGATTCAAGGGTGTCACTAGTTCTTTCAGATTCTAAAATTATTTTTTCCCAATCCCATTGGTCAACGTAAATAGAATGGATATTATCAAGATCTTCATCTCGTCTTATAGCATTCATATCTGTATATAAACCTTCACCAACATTGAATTTATATTCTTTTAAAGCATTACGTTTCCATTTTGCAAGAGAATGAATAATTTCTATTTTACTATCTTTTAATGCTTTCATGTCAAAAGAAACAGGTCTTTCAACTCCATTTAAATTATCATTTAAACCAGTTGAGCTTTTTACAAAAAGGGGAGCAGAAACTCTAGTTAGATTTAGCTCTGTAGCCAATTTATTTTCAAAAAAGTCCTTGATTTTTTTTATTGCTATAGCAGTTTCTTTTAGTGATAAATTAGATGAATAGTTTTTAGGAACTAATACCTTTGAATTCATTGAAATTCCTCCTAATATAAATTATTTAAAGATAGTTTTTCTTCTGTTAAATAAAGCACTACGTCTTTTGGCTTTGTTTATACGATTTATAGTAAATATTATTAAAAGAACTAGTAATATAGTTCCACCTATAGTTATTAAATAGTATAAGAAATTTTGACCTATTAAGGTAAATAACGATATATCAGCTTGAATTAAATATTCAGTGTTATTATAACTGTCTTTAAATTTAGCTTTTAGATCTTTAGAAGTTGCAAGCTTCCAAGGAGTTTTATCTGTTAAATCTACTTTAATTTCACTTAATTTATTATTATATGAATTGTTATAATAATTTATGTCCTCTTCTAAAACTATAGGAATAGTAACTGATTTTTCTTTGCCAAAGAAACCAAAGGCTTTATATTTCAAGTTTACCTTTTCTAAAACTTCACTAGACTTTTTGAATATTTCTTTTTTTGCAGAAAAACTATAGTCTATTATTGTTTTCATATCATTGAACACTATAGTATCATCAACACCATGTTCAGAATCTAGAACAACACCAAGAATTTTTCTGCCTTCTCTTTCATAAATAGATAGTAAGCATCTACCAGCCTCAGAAGTAAAACCTGTCTTAGCAGCGACGTTTCCATCTTTGCCTAAGTCTTTATTAGTTGTATATATTATAATTCTTTTTTTACTTTTGTCAAATTCAACTGTAGAATTCTTTTTAGCTAAAGTACGTTTAATCCATGGATTAGCATAGGCTGCTTTACCAAGCAAGGCTAAATCAAATGGAGTTGTATAATGGTTCTCATCATGAAGTCCATTGGCAGTTACAAATTTAGTATTGTTCATACCAAGAGCTTTTGCTTTTTCATTCATTAATGCAATAAATTCTTCGCTATTTTTAGAAACAAAATCAGCTATCATATAGGCACTATCATTTGCGGAATAGAGAAGAAGAGCATCCATTACTTCTTCGCCACTTAAACTGTCTCCAATTTCAACTGGACCGAAGTTTTTATCTAATGATGATGGTGGTTGAGCTTTTGAACTTTCAGTAACTGGAATAATATCGGTAGGTTTTGCATTTTCGGCAAATAAAAGGGCTGTCATTAGTTTAGTTATGCTAGCGGGATAAACTTTTTTATCAGCATTTTTAGAATAAATAATATCGCCGCTTGATAAATCTAGAGTTAGAGCTGTTTTCCCTATTATATTAGGGAGCAGAGGATCTTCATTGGTTGTCTTTAAATTAGAAGAGTTACTCTCAGTACTATAAGCGCTTATAGTAATAAAGCATAAATTGCAGGTAATTATAAAAAATAAAATAGTGCATAATTTTATTTTATTTTTGTTTTTCATTTTTTCAACTCCTAGTCAATTGATTTCACTTTAGTATAACATTTGTAGTAAATACATACAATAAATGAAATAAAAGTTAAAAAAATATTTAAGAAGGAGAAAGGGAGAAAGAAAATACTTAAAAAATAATATATTTACTATTAAAAATAAATATAAAATATGGTATAATTAGAAATAAATAGAAGAAAGCTAGGAGGGGTATTGTGAAAAATATTAATGAAAAAGTTTACTTTTATACTAAATTAGATGAAATTAATGGTAAAGGTAATAATGACATTTGTTATGGTTTTAATTATAATGAAGATGAAAACATTATCAAATTACATTTAGATGGTGATGAAATCGAATTTAATATTATAGGAGATATAAGAGAATATAACCAAAATATATCATTCAACACAGACCACAACAGTAAAATAACTTTAACATATTTAGATGTAGAATTGTATAACAATTTAAAAGGCTATATGTTAAATTATAATCTAGCAGATCTTAAAACTGATGAAGAGGTTCAACAGTATTTAAAACAAAAGAGATTTATGAGTTAAATTAATAAGTTAAAAGATAATATTTTAGATTATAATTCCTAAAATAAATACTTTTTAGTATTTATTTTGGGATTTGTTTATTTTAGTGTTTTTATAAATTAATAAAAAGGAATTTAAATTTTAATAAATAAATAATAAAATTATGAATATATTAATAAAATATTAAATAATAATCCTTCATATGGTAAAATGCAATTAAATTAAAATTGGTGCTATTGGTCCATTGAGTGGGAAATCTCCTACATATGGACAATTAATTAAAAATGGACCTTATCATATAAATCATTTTTTTGGTTGATGTAGTAGAAGCTCTTAAGAATATAGAAGTAAAAGGTGTAACAGGAAATATAAAATTTGGTGAAGATAATTCAGCTGTTAAAGAAGCAGTAATATTAAAAATTGATAATGGAAAGAAAGAATTAATAGAAAAAATACAACCATAAAAAATAACTATTTTATTACAAAAAGTT
This sequence comes from Clostridium massiliamazoniense, assembly GCF_001403635.1. Taxonomy (GTDB): domain Bacteria; phylum Bacillota; class Clostridia; order Clostridiales; family Clostridiaceae; genus Sarcina; species Sarcina massiliamazoniense. The sequence continues at coordinate 1,091,679 of NZ_LN879468.1, read as the reverse complement.
TTAATTTGTGTTGCGAAAGGTTATAATTTATTTGATAGCAAATGATAGTAGGAAGTGATAATTTGAATAACTATACAGTAAATGATCTTTTAGAGAAAAGGGAAGTTGGAACTGTGTTACCTTTAATAGTAGAAGTTAATGATGAAATTTTACCAATATTTTTTATAAAAGATTATAAAGATACGATAAAAGACATAAGAGAAGATAAATTGGTGGCAATGAAAAGTTCTATAGTTGGAGATGGAAAATGTTTTTTATTACTAATTTTATTTCAGTTTAATAATGATTTTGAAACAACATATGATTTATGGTTTAACTATAGTTATGAGTGGCATAATGATTTTCTAAATGTACTAAATAAAGAGGAAAGAATGATTATTGATTTTAGAGATGAAAATAATGAGCGTGTCAAAACTATAGAAGTAAAAAATAAAATAAAAGATACTTTAGATGAATATATGAAGAAAGCAGAAGAGGAGACTATTGAAAAAGAATTTTCTGAAGAGAAAATAGTATATCTATCAAGAAAGAAAAGATATGAGACTTGGAAGGAAGACGATGCAGATAAAATTATGGAGACAATATTCGATAGTCATGAGAGTATAGAAGAGCTTTGGGAAAATATATAATTAAAGTAGGTAGATTTTATAAATATTGAGAAAATATTAGTATTAATTAAACCAGATGTAGTTGAAAGGAATTTAATAGGATATATAACTAAAATTTATAAAGAAAATAATTTAAAAGTAACAAATTTAAAACTTTAGAAAATTAGTGAAAAGCTTGCAAAAGAGCATTATAAAGAACATGAAGGAAAAGAATTTTATAATAATTTAATAAAATATATAACAAGAAGTCCGCTAGTAGCTATGGTTCTAGAAGGTGAAAATTGTAGATGTTAATGTATGAAGATAAGGGTTTATTTAATACATTTCCATCTACAATTTTTATTTTCTGAATAAAAAGTATAAATATGGTGGATATTAAAAGGGAAAGTGGTAGGTTATTTGTTTATCTCCAGCTTATAGAAGATTGGAGTATTACAGTATCTAGCTATCAGATAAATTTTAAAGTTATGAGAAGGAAAACTTATGAAGAATAGAAATACTAAAAGAAAAATAATAGTATATTTATTAATATTTTTTATAATTTTTATTTTAATTACACCTACATTATACTTAATAATTTTTGAATCTTTAGAAAAAGAAGCTAAAGTTATAGGTTCAAGAAAGTCTTCAAGGGTAACTATAGAAACTTTAAAAAATATTAATGAAGAAAGTGAACAGTATAAAAAAATAAGCATATTAACTATAAATGATTTACATGGAAGTATAATTGAATCTGGAATAAATATTGGTGCTCCTAAGTTAGGGGCAGAAGTTAAAAGAATAAAAGAAGAAGAAAAAAACACTATATTAGTGGGTGGTGGAGATCTTTATCAAGGTAGTGCAATTTCTAATTTATTATATGGAAAACCTGTTTCAGAGGTTTTGAAGGAAATGGGAATGAAATATACAGCTATAGGAAATCATGAATTTGATTGGGGATTAGATAAAATAAAAAAGTGGTCAGAATCTATAGATTTTCTTGGTTCTAACATAATAGATAAGAATACAAAGGAAGTAGTACAATGGGCTAAACCCTATGTTATTGAAGAATTTGAAGGGATTAAGGTTGGGTTCATTGGAATTACTACTCCTGAAAGTATATATAAAACAAAAACTGAAAATATAAAAGACTTAGAGTTTAAAGACCCAGCAGTGGCAGCAAGTGAGTGGGCTAAGTACTTAAAAACAGAAAAAGCTGTGGATATAGTTATTGTTTTAAGTCACTTAGGTGGAAGGCAAGGAGCAGATGGAACCATAACAGGAGAATTAGAGAACTTAGCTAAAAAAGCTACAGGTATTGATGGAATAGTGGGAGGTCATAGTCACACTTATATTGCAGGGGTTGTAAATGATATTCCTATAGTACAGGCAGGAAGTAATGGTAGAGCTTTAGGTAAGCTTGAAATAATTATAAGACCTGATGGAAATTTAGATATAAAGCCTTCCTATGATAAACTTTATAAAAGGATTAATAATCTTAAAGAAGATAAAAAAATAAAGAATATAGTTAATAAGTATGAAAAAGAATTAAACCCTAAATTAAAAGAAAAAGTTGCTTTTATAGATAAGGACTTGACACATAAAAGAACTATTAATGGTGTTACCATGTTAGGGCAATTTATTACAAAATCTATGGTTGAATTATCAGGTTCACAAATAGGTTTAATTAATAGTGGTGGAATGAGAAGAACTTTAAATAAAGGAATTATAACAGTAGGAGATATGTGGGATATTATGCCTTTTGATAATAATTTAGTAACTATGAAATTAAAAGGAACAGATTTAAAAAGAATAATGGAGCATGGCATAATGAATGAAAATATAGGAGGGATTCAATTTTACGGATTAAATGTATATTACGATAGTACTAAGGACTATGGTAATAGGATTTCTTCTATGAAATTATTAGATGGGACAGAAATAGAAATGGATAAGTACTATACTGTGGTAACTAATGATTTTATGTATTATAAAGGGGATAATTATGATTTTACTGGAGCTATAGATTTTAAGGATACAGGAAGAGCAGTGCGAGATGTTTTAATTGAAAAATTTAAGGAATTTGGTGAAATTACTTTTGAATATAAAGAGAATAGTATTATAAATAAAAAAGATGAGAGAGTATGGAATCAATTTTTAAATTTAAATTATCTCTATAAATTAAATTTTAGTTTACATGAAGTTTTATCATCTGCCGAGATAGCTATATAGCTAGATAAAAGGAAGAGAGGATGTATCTGTAATTTGATACATCCCCATCTTTCTATTATTTTTCTCTAGTTGCTTTAACTTCAATCCAAGCTTGGTTAATTTCTCTATTTACATCATTACCTAAATCAATGAATACTTCAAAATTATTAAGCTTTGATAAGTCAGGATAAGCTACAGGATTTTCTTGAACTTCCTTTGGAAGTAATTTAAGTGCTTCAGTATTTGGAGTTGAATAACCTATATATTCAGCATTTAAAGCAGCATTTTCAGGGTCACATAGGAAATTAATAAATTTCTCTGCATTTTCTTTATGTTTAGCATTTTTAGGAATACATAATGCATCAAACCATTTGTTAGAACCTTCCTTAGGGAATGCATAACCTAAGTCTGGATTTTCATCCATTAATGTTATAGCATCACCAGACCAAACTACAGCAAGAGCAGCCTCACCAGACAGCATTGCATCTTTAACTTCATCAACCATATAAGCTCTAATTAAGCCAGAGCTTTTTTGCTTTATTAGTTCATTTTTAGCTGCTTCTAATTCTTGTGGATTAGTAGTGTTTAGGCTATAACCAAGTTTCTTTAAAGTTAAACCAAAAGCATCTCTAGGACTATCAACCATTATTATTTGATCTTTATATTTTTCATCCCAAAGAATATTAAGACTATCAACAGGTTCCTTAACCATTTTTTTATTATACATTATTCCAACAGTACCCCACATATAAGGTACGGAATATTTACTATCTTTATCATAAGCTAAATTTTTAAAATTATCATTTATATATTTGTAGTTAGGAATATTATCAAAGTTAAGTTCTGCCAATAAATTTTCGCTAATCATTTTTTCAACCATATAATCAGAAGGAATTATAAGGTCGTAATTTAAACTACCATTACTAATTTTTTGATACATTATTTCATTAGTATCAAAAACATCATACTTAACTTTTATACCAGTTTCATCTTCAAATTTCTTTAAAAGACTTGGGTCAATGTAATCGCCCCAGTTGTATATATAAAGAACATTATCTTTTTTATCTTTCTTATCATCTTCAGATTTTTTATTAAGAGTACAACCTGTAAATATTAATAAAGGAATTAGTAATAGAGATAAGAATTTTAATTTTTTTCCCATAATTATTTAGTCCTCCTTTATTAAAGAATCTTTGCTGTTAACTACTAATAGTAGAATAAGAACAACAACAAACATAATAGTAGATAAAGCATTTATTTCAGGTTTTATACCTCTCCTTGCCATAGCATATATTTCTATAGATAAATTTGATACCCCAGGTCCTGTAGTAAAGAAGCTTATTACAAAATCATCAATGGACATGGTGAAAGCCATTAAAAATCCAGCTGCAATACCAGGCTTAATTTGAGGTAATAGTACTTTTCTTATAGCATAAAAAGGAGTTGCACCTAAATCTAAAGCAGCTTCTACTAAGTTAGGTGGAAGTTGTTTTAATTTAGGTAAAATTGATAAAATAACATATGGAATACTAAAAGTTATATGTGCTAAAAGTAAAGTCATAAATCCCGGTTGAAGAGGGATGATTAAGGCTATAGCACCAAAAAGACTCATAAGAGCTATACCAGTTACTATATCTGGATTAAGTACAGGTAAATAATTTATGTTTAAAATAAGTCTTTTCATAGGACCTCTCATTTTACTTATTCCAATGGCACTTATTGTTCCTATAATAGTAGCTACTACAGAAGAAATAATAGCAATTAATAGGGTATAATAAAGTGCTTGCAAAATTCTTTGGTCATTAAGTAATTCTCCATACCATTTTAGGGTAAAGCCTTTCCAAACAGACATTGATTTAGAGTCATTAAAGGAAAAGACCATTAATACCAATATAGGGGCATAAAGAAATAAGAAAATAATAAATATATAAAACCTAGATAGAAAATTACTTAGTTTCTTTAGCATAATTTTATAATCAATCCTTTCCTGCATATTTCTTTTCATATTTAGTCATAAAGGCCATGGAAATCAGTATTAGAATCATCATAAATATAGCAAGTGAAGATCCTAAATTCCAATCACCAACAGCTGTTATTTCCTGTTCAATTAGGTTTCCAACAAGTAGATATTTACTACCACCAAGTAATCGAGAAATAACAAAAGTTGAAACAGCAGGCATAAATACCATTGTTATACCAGATATAACTCCAGGTAAACTTAAAGGAAGAATTACCTTCTTAAAAGTTTGAAGCTTTGTAGCTCCTAAATCATAGGAAGCATCTATAAGAGTTTGGTCAAGTTTTATTAAAACAGTATAAATAGGTATAACCATGAATGGAAGGAAGTTATAAACCATACCTAAAAGTACAGCACCTTCTGTATATAGAAATTTTACTGGTGATATACCGAAAATTCCTAAGATATTATTTAATATACCATTAGTATTTAAAATGGCCATCCAAGCATAGGTTCTGATTAAAAAGTTCATCCACATTGGAAGAATAAAAAGTAATATTAAGATATTTCTTTTTTTAAAATTATATTTAGATATAATATAAGCTACAGGATAACCTAAAATTAAGCATAAAACTGTAGAAATAAATGCTAATATAATTGAATGAAGAAATATGTTTAAATAAATTGGATTTAATATTTTTTTATAGTTGTCTAAAGAAAAAACAGTTTGTCCATTTGTAGTTTTAAGAAAACTAAGGACTAAAATTATCACAATAGGAGCAACTATAAATATTAAACTCCAAACCACATAGGGGTAGGCTAAAAGTGATTTAGACTTTTTATTATTCATTGCCATCATCCTCACTTTTCATAATATGAATACTTTCTGGAGTGAAAGTAAGTCCTATTTCATCGCCTACTGTAGCATTTTTAGTACTATGAATTTTCCAAGTTGAATTGTGGCTCTTCACTAATATTTCATAGTGAACTCCTTTAAATACTACAGATGTAACTATACCAGTAATATTTGCTTTTTCTTTAGGAATCATTTCTATATCTTCAGGTCTTATTACAACATCAACCTTTTCATTTGCCTTGAATCCTTTATCAACACAGGTAAAAATAAAGTCATAAAATTTAACTTTAAAGTCTTCAAGCATTACACCAGAAATTATATTACTTTCACCAATAAACTTAGCAACAAATTTATTAGCAGGTTCATTATAAATATCTTCTGGAGTGCCCATTTGTTGAATTTTACCTTTATTCATAACGACTATAGTGTCAGACATTGAAAGAGCTTCCTCTTGATCATGGGTTACAAAAATAAATGTTATACCTAATTTTTGTTGAATTCTTTTTAACTCTATTTGCATATCCTTTCTTAATTGAAAGTCTAAAGCACCTAAGGGTTCGTCAAGTAATAGGACATTAGGTTCATTAACTAAAGCACGAGCAATGGCTATTCTTTGTTGTTGTCCACCACTTAAGGAGTTAATAGACCTATTTTCATAACCTGATAAAGAAACTAATTTAAGCATTTCTTTTACTTTTTGTTCTATAACATCTTTTTTTAATTTTTTTATTTTTAAACCAAAGGCTACATTTTCAAATACGTTCATATGAGGAAATAAAGCATATTTTTGAAATACTGTATTTAAAGGTCTTTCATAGGGTGGCATATTATTTATATTTTTATTTTCAAATAGAACCTCACCTTTATCAGCATGTTCAAAGCCAGCAAGAATTTTTAGGGTTGTAGTTTTCCCACAGCCACTTGGACCTAAAAGGGTAAGAAATTCATTTTTTTTTATAGAAAGAGAAAAATCATTAAGGACAGTTGTATCCTCGTAAGTTTTTGATATATTGTTTAACTGAATAATAACGTTGCTTTTCAAAAAAACACACCCCTTTTTTTAATTATTAGAATGAAGGTGGAGTTGAAATCCAAATAAGTTTAGCTATAGATTTATTAGGATTTGAAACATAGTGTTTATGTACTGATTTAAAATAGAAACTTTCACCTTCTTTAATTTTAAATTTCCTTTTTCCTAAATGGAGAATAATAGTTCCTTCTAATACAAAACCAAATTCTTCACCTTCATGTGGTTCTTCAAGATTGTACTTACCAAGTGGATTTAAGGTAAGGAAAATTGGCTCCATATGGTTTTTTTGAGCATTAGGAACAAGCCATTTAATATTATATTTTAAATCCTTATTTTCTTTTTCAAACATATCTTCATCTTTAAAATGAATTTTTTCTATTTTATCTTCATTAAAAAATTCTTGAAGATTTGTACCAAGAATATCTAAAATATCTATTAAAGTAGCTATGGATGGTGAAGTTAAGTCATTTTCAACTTGAGAAATAAATCCCTTAGATAATTCGCATCTTATAGCAAGCTCTTCTTGAGTTAATTGTTTTGCAATTCTTAATCTTTTAATTTTTTTTCCAATATCCAATTAACTAATCCCTCCATATATTTTTATAAACGTAGACTTAATTCAGGTGGAGTTTTGACTCCATCTGAATACATAGTCGAAGTTATCATAATACATTTAAATAAATTTTTAGTGGAACCTATTAATAAAAAGTAAGTTACACTAAACATAAAGTTTAAAATTACTAAACAAAAAAATTATATACACATAATGGTATAAATTCAATGGAATTAAAAAATAGTTAATATATTTAATAGAATATTAAATTAATATAAAAATAGAATAATTTTTAAAGAACTAAATGGAATTATATGAATTTAATAACATATTTTAAATTACATAAAAAGAGGAGAGAGATTAGGGGAGTGTTTTAGATAGCCATATAGTTTATCATTGATTACAACCTAAAGAAACTCTTCATTTCTTCTACAAAAGCCGTAGTAGAAATGAAGAGCTTCTAAAATGGTTTATTTAAATTTTAATAAAAGTTTATTTTCTTTTAAAAAGGCTAAAGGCATTACGAAATGCACCAATAGAACCTTTAAAAGAGTTTATTTGATTGCTTATATTATCCTTAACTATTAAGGCTTCAGCTGTTGTTTCTGTAAGTACATTACTTATGTCTTTCACATTATCACTTACTTCATGTAAGTTTTCTATACTTTTTGTCAAATCCTTTTTGTTCTCTAATAAAATGTTATTTATATTCTTAACTAGTTTAGTAATATTAAATAGAAGAACTATAAGGTATACTAGGCAAATAGCACCTAGTATACCTATTACTAACCAGAAGAAATCAAAAACATTAATCTCTATCATTTGCTTTCCTCCAATGGTTATATATATTTAATTTATAATTAAATTACTTTTCATTTTCAACATCTTCAGATATTTCTTCTGAAGTTTCAGAAACTTCTTCTGCAATAATTTCTGCAGGAGCTTCAGTAGCTTGTACATCATCAATTAATGCTATTTCTTCATCTATAGCATCAACTTCAGCAGTTTTAGCAAGTCTTTCAGCTTTCTTTTCTTCTAAGTAAGCTTGAATTCTTGATTTTGCATCCATTAAAGATTCTTGTTTGTTTTTTAACTCAACATTTATAGTCTCTTTTAATTCACAAGCTTTAACCTTTATAGTTTCATTTGTTTCAATAGCTTTATTTTTAATATCTTCTCTTGTTTCTTGTCCTGATTTAGGAGCGAATAAAATTCCGCCTATAGTTCCACCTATTACCCCAACTGATGTACCTACAGTAGCTGCTATACTAACATTTTTTATAGTGTTTCTTCTAGCCTCTCTTCTTTTTGCTTCCTTCTTTTCCTCTATAAATCTTTTTATCATAAATTATGTCCTCCCCTAATGCACTAATTTTTTTTTGTATGTTTCTTGTCTATGTCTTTATTATAACAGGTTATTTTGTAAAATGATTAAATAATGAGTAAACGATTTGTTAGAGTTTTTAGAATAAAATTAATTTCACTTAAAATTATCCCTATATAAATAGAAATAATGAAAAAATGTAAGGTGAAATCAATAATTTTACATAATTTAATTAAAGATATATAGAATTATAAAAAATAATACTTGATTTAAGAGAACTCATTAGATCAAATAAATGAGTTTCATTTATTTATATTAATTTATTTAATGGAATTTAATATAGGGAATTAAAATATAATTGGATAAAGTTTTAATTTACTTATAAGAAATTAAGTATTTCTTATATAAAATATGATGCAAGTATTACAACTTCTAGTTATAATAGATTTATAAGATGGTAAGGAGTTAATATGATAAATATAAAATTGGAATTAAATAAAAGAGGAGAAATTAGTTTTAAAGCAAAGGTTAGTGATGAATTAAAAGAAAATATTATAATTAAAAGAGCCTTATTTGAAAGTAAGCTTATAAAAAGCAATAAAAGATATCCATATGTAATACCTATGAGATTTTTTATACCTATAGTTAATAATATTCATAAGGATAATATAAAACTTGATAAAAATAGCGTAAATGAATTTTTAGAGTTCTCAGATTATTATGAAGAGAAAAGTTATTATATAGGTAAAGCTAATGCAAATTACATGAAAAAGTGGAGAGAAGAGGATTGTCCTAAAATATTTAAGGTTATTATAAATAGGGAAAGTTTAGAAATAGATAAATTTGTAGCTTTTGAAAGATTAATACAATGAAGAAAGTTTAAAGGGATAGTATTTTTAGATATTATGCCTTTTTTTATTATAAATATTGAAAGTATACCTATTAAATTATTTTTTATTTTTATAGGAGTAAGCTTATTTTGTAGGGAGTTTTTTGAGAGGCAAAGAGAGATTTAATATAGTATTAGGGCTTCTTTACGTAGGTGAGTGGTCACAAATGATGAACCTATATAGCTAGATAAAAGGCAGAGAGGATGTATCTGTAATTTGATACATCATCTATATGTTAGATTTTATATTTTATAATAATTTCTATTATAAGGCTTCCTCATCGAAAGGAGATTCTTCCCAACACTCTATATTTTGAAGTCCTGGAATTGAATCCTTATAGAAAACAGGTTCTTTTATTCCTTTTTTCTTTTGATTTCTATAATCTTCAAGGGCTGCAAAACTTATTTTTCCTAAAAGGGCAATTGCTATTAAGTTTAGTATAGCCATAAATGCCATGAATATATCAGCAAGTGTCCAAACTAAAGATACTTTAGCTAGAGCACCGAAGAATACCATACCAACAACAAGAGCTCTATAAATAATCATTACTATTTTGTTTTTTGGAATAATAAATTCTATATTAGATTCACCATAATAGTAATTACCTATTATTGAACTAAAGGCAAATAGGAAAATGCATAGTGCTATGAAGTAAGAACCAAAAGGACCAAATTGAGATACTAAAGCAGCTTGTGTAAGTTGTATACCATTTACTGTAGCATCTGTATAATTACCAGCTATTAATATAATAAAAGCTGTACAAGTACATATTAACATTGTATCTGTAAAAACACCTAAAGTTTGAATCAAACCTTGTTTAACAGGATGACTAACATCTGCTGTAGCTGCAGCATTAGGTGCACTTCCCATACCAGCTTCATTAGAGAAAAGTCCTCTTTTAACCCCTTGTAAAATAATAGCCCCTAAAGTACCACCAGCTATTTGATTTATACCAAAGGCATTTTGAAATATAGTTTTAAATAATGTTGGTACAGAAGTTATATTAAGACAAATCATAAGAATTGCAACTAAAATATAAGCCATTGCAAAGATAGGAACGATGATTTCTGAAACCTTTGCAATTCTTTGAACTCCGCCAAAGATAACAAGACCTGTTAAAATTGCTAATAGTATCCCCATATGAGATGCTTTAAAATTAAAAGCTCCTTGAAATGCTTGAGATACAGTGTTTGATTGAACAGAGTTAAAGACAAAACCAAAGCAAATTGTAATAAGAATAGAAAATAAGATTCCCATCCATTTCTTTCCTAAAGCTTTTTCCATGTAATAGGCAGGTCCACCTCTAAAGTTTTCACCATCTTTAACTTTATATATTTGTGCTAAAGTACTTTCTACAAAGCTAGAAGCTGAACCGATAAATGCAATAAGCCACATCCAAAAAACAGCTCCAGGTCCCCCGGTAGCGATAGCCATAGTAACACCCGTTATATTTCCAGTACCAACTCTAGAAGCTGTACTTATACAAAAGGCTTGAAAGGATGAAACACCCTTTTTTCCTTTTTTATCTTCAGTATCAGAAGACTTACCAAAACCATCACCAAGAAGTCTTATCATTTCTTTAAAATATCCAAATTGAACAAATTTTGTTTTATATGAAAAATAAAGACCTAATGCTAGAAGTGGTCCAATAAGTACATAGACCCAAAGAAAATCATTAAAAGAAGAAAGCATAGTATTTATTGAATTCATAATTTACCCCCCTTATTTATATGCAAATTACTTAGTTAACAACTAACTAATAAAATTTTAATATTTTTTTTATAAAATAACAATTGAATATAAGAAGCTTTAATAAAAAATTTACAACTTGCATAATAGATGTAAGTTGTAACTTTGAAAAAATAAGCAAAGTATTATTAATTATAAGTAATATATTATTGATAATAAAAAATAAGACTAATCCTAAAGAGAGCTTAAAAGCTTTTTAAGTTAGTCTTATAATAATCAAAATTTAAAATGAAGTTTATTCATTATATATTTTAGAGTTAAGCGGCATTTCCATTAACAGGAGGAGTAATGCCTCCTGTGTTTGGAATAGAACCACTATTGAGTGGTGGAGTAGTACCTCCTGTATTTGGAGGAGAAACACCACTAGCAGGAGGAGTATTACCTCCAGGATTTGGAGTAGTATCATCACCACCAGTAGGAGGAGTTACTCCTGCATTAGGATCAGATGGAGTTTCCTCTGGATTTGTAGGTGTTTCCTCTGGCGTAATTGGTTGTTCTGGAATTAAGGTCATATCATCCTGTGCACTTGGAAGTACATATTTATAATCCGCAGTTGCTGAATTAGGATTTTTCTTTTTAATAAATACTCTATTGACTCTTAAAGTAGCAGGAGTATTACCATTAGCAAGTTTTCCATTATTTGAATTTACTTGAGCACTAACATGAGTACTACAGTATTCTTTTGGTTCTGTACCACTTATAACTAAATAACTTTGGACTCTAGAACCACGAGGATCAGCACTACAAAGTTTTGTTGGAATATGACCAGAATCCATACAAAGAGAAACTTTTGTTACACCCTTTGGCATAGGGATATCTGTTCCATCTAATCCTTTATGAGCTGCATTCATTATTTTTCCGAAAAGTCCTCCGGCAACAGTGGTACTATTACTACTCATTGACTTTGGTTGGTCATAACCAATCCATACAGAAGCAGAGTAGTGAGGAGTAATTCCTGAAAACCAATAATTTTTATTTTGTGATGAAGTTCCTGTTTTACCAGCAGTAGGTATGTTAGCAACTTTTGCAGAACCTCGACTAGCAGAATTAGATTTCATCATATCATAAATAATATATGCAGTTTCAGGTGAAACAACTTGTGTTTTTTTAGGATCAGCTTTAAGAAGAGTTTTACCAGAAGCATCTTTAACTTCTCTATAAAGCATAGATTCTACTAAAACACCGTTGTTTGCAAAAGCACCATAAGCACTAGCAAGAATATAGGGATTACCACCATCAGGGTTATTTGGACTATTGTCAAACTCTCCAAGAGCCAAAGCAGATTGAGAATTTGCAGAAACTTCATTATATTTTAACCCAAATCTTTCACCATAAGCTAAGGCATTTTTATTACCTATTTTATCAACGATTTTAGAAGCAACAACGTTGCTAGAAACTGATAAAGCATTTGTTAATGGTAAATACCCCTTGAAACCACCACTCATATTGTTTACTTGATGACCTCCAAATCTACGAAGCTCATCAGAAGTAAATGGAGCATCATCAACTACACTTCCTGATGTCATAAGTTTTAAATCTATAGCAGGAGCATAAACTGATAAAGGTTTGCTAGTTGAGCCAGTTGGTTTTAATACATCATAAGCTCTATTTAATGATAGAGCAGGTTGATCACCTCTACCTCCAACCATAGCTTTTATTTCACCAGTTTTAGGATCTTTTATTACAGCAGCAGCTTGAAGTTTAGGAATTCCATATTCATTAACTTCATCTGTTCCAGGTAAACTTAAGTTTTTTCTATTATCAACAATAGATTGAACTTCTTTTTGAAGTTCCTCATCCATAGTTGTGTGTATTTGTAATCCACCTTGATTTATAAGTCTTATAGCTTCCTCTTCAGAATATTTTAATTTTTCTTGTAAATCCTTTTGAACTTGGTCTAAAACAGCTCTACTAAAAGATTCATAATTTAATTTGCTGCTAGGAGCTCTATAATGGAATACAAGTTTATTGTTATCTAAATCTGTAAAAGCTTGATCTTTTTCTTCTTGTGTTATTTTTCCTAGTTCAAACATTTTATTTAATACAGTTTTTGTTCTGTTTATATATTTAGTTGGATCTTTTTGATTAGCGGGAATGAAAGCATCATAATATCCAGGTGCCTGAGTAACACCAGCTAGATAGGCACTTTCAATTAGGTTAAGTTCAGAAGCACTTTTATCAAAATATCTTAGTGATGCAGCTTCCACACCATAAACAGTACCGCCAAGAGGAATTGTATTTAAATATGCTGTTACTATATCATCTTTTGAGAGTTTCTTTTCAAGTTGAAGGGCTAAATAAATCTCTTTTATTTTTCTTTCAACCTTTGTTTTTTCATTAGTTAGAATTGTATTTTTCAATAATTGTTGAGTTAAAGTAGATGCACCGTGAAGTCCACCTTTTTTTGTAAAGATTCTTTTTACATCGTGGATTAAGGCTCCACCTATTCTTTTTATGTCAATTCCTTGATGGTCATAAAAACGTTCATCTTCTATAGAAACAAAAGCATCCTTTAATTGCTTTGGAATCTTATCAGATGATAATTTAATACGCTGTTCAGTACTTTCTATAGAATCTATTTTTTCATCCTTATTATTATAGAGTGTTGCTGATTGAGATAGATTTTGAACCTTTTCGATATTTATAGGTGGAGTGCTTCTAATTATAGCTACTGCATAGCCAGCAGCAGTGACACCTACAGTTAATATTAAGAAAAGAATTATAAAAGAAAATACTTTAAGAAATTTTTTCAGTGTACTTTGATTTTTCTTAGAGCTTTGTCTTTTTCCCTTCTTACTTTTTACACCATTCTTTTCAGCCATAATTTCCGTTAATAAAAACGGGTTCCCCCTTTCTAAAATTAATATAACTTAATAACACTTTGAAATGTTAAAAGCTATAAAATAATTAATTTTATAATTTCCCCCTTATTTTTTTGAATAAATTTAAATATTCATTATTATTATAGCATAATAATGTAAAGATTAAACATAAACACAAAAAGAAAAGTAGGTGAACAATTTGTATCAAAGAACTTATACAAGGAAATATAAAATTTTTAATAGAGTTAAATTTTATATAGTTTTAGTAACTATATCATTAAGTTTATTATTTTTTACCTTTATATATTACTTTGATAGTATTATTGCACCAACAGTTTTAACAGTTGCAGATGGTGAAATGAGAGCTAAGATAACGGACATAATAAATAAAAATATAAGTGAAATATACGGTGAAAACTTTGACTACGATGAAATGATTAAAGTTGAAAAGGATAGTGATGGAAAGATTATAATGCTAAAGGCTGATACAACGAAATTAAATGATTTAGCTATGGAAGTTGCTATGGAATCACAAGAGGAAATCAAAGATGTAGGTGAAGTGGGAGTCAAAATTCCCATAGGTTATATTACTAAGAATAGTATAATGGCTTATTGGGGACCAAAAATAAGAATTAGAATGGTGCCTATAGGAAGAGTAGAAACTAGCTATTCGTCTACTTTTGAAAGTGCAGGTATAAATCAAAGTAGACATAAGATTTATATTAATCTGAAAACAAAGTTAAAGGTAATAGTACCATTTCAAAGTACAGAAACAGAGGTTGTTCATCAGATTCCAATAAGTGAGACCATAATAGTTGGGGAAGTACCAAGAGTAAATTTTGGAAAGGACTTATTTCAAGAAAGCATGAATAATGAGGGGAATACAAATTAGCTTTAAAGACAATAAAAGAAATGGTGTTAAGTGAAACTTCAAATTTCTAAGAACTTTATAAAAAGCTATGGTTAGATAAGAAAAGAGGGGCTGTATCAAATCAGCACCTTAATTTATATTACTTTTATAAATGTATTTTTTATCTGCCGAGATAGCTATATAGGTACAAAATGCTGTGGCCATTGAACTAGTACTAGAAGCTCTTTATTTTAGCAACTGTTGTAGAAAAAAATATTAGAGCTTCTTTACGTAAGTGAGTGGTCACAGATGATGAATCTATATAGCTAGATAAAAGGCAGAAAGGATGTATCTGTAATTTGATACATCCTCTTGTTTTATCTTTATAAATATTATTAGTTTTCCCAGTTAAATATGTATGGGACATTTCTGTAATAATCTCCGTAATTTAATCCGTATCCAACAACGAATAAATCTTCTATTTCAAAACAGCAGTAATCAGGTTTTAGCTTAGCCTTTCTTCTAGAAGGTTTGTCAAGAAGTGTACAAGTTTTAACTGACTTTGCTCCTAATTTTTTTACATGTTCAATAACAAAATCCATTGTTATACCAGTATCCATAATATCATCAACAATTAAAACATCTAATCCTTCTATATTATCAGGAATATCATTTTCAACTTTTACTATTCCAGTGCTTTCTTCAGCATCTCCGTAGCTAGATGTAGTCATAAAACCTATTTGAGTTTTTCCATCAATAGCTCTAACTAAATCAGCTGTAAATATAAAGCTACCTCTTAAAAGTGAAAGAACATAAATAGGTCTATCTTTATAATCATTAGTGATTTTTTCACCTACAATTTTAATTTGTTCTTTAATTTGTTCTTCAGTAATAATAATATTTCTTTTTTTATTCTCCATGATTAAGCCTCCTAGATTTTAACTGCATTTTTGTTTACAATATTGTATTTATATTATAAAATTAATAGAATATTGTCAAGAAACGATAAAGAGGAAAAGGGCTATTTATACAAGTTAATGAGTAGTAATTCGATAATTAAATAAAAACATAGAACTTCTATTATAAAAAGAATAGTTAGGAATTTCAGTTTTAGTATATAATAAGGATAGAATTTTTTTGAAAATAATAGTTAAAATAAACGAGGTGATTTTTTGATATACGGAAAAATAGAGGGTATAAGAAACTCAGTATTAAATGAACTTGAGGAACTTTATGGATATACAATTCCTAAGTACAGTATTTGTACAGAAGAAATTATAAATACTATATGTAGAATTTCAAATGATATAGAAAAGGAAATAAGTGTTGGTATAACAAGAAAAGGAAAGGTAATTAGCGTAGCTATAGGTGATTCTACAAGTGTAGAAATACCAGTTATAGACATACACGAAAAGAAACTTTCAGGAGTAAGAATAATACATACTCATCCTAATGGTATTTGTAGATTATCAGCCTTAGATGTTTCTGCATTACTTAAATTAAAATTAGATGCAATAATGGCAGTAGCTATTGAAGATGGTGAAATCAAGGATACATCAATAGGTTTTTGTAAAGTTGAAAATAATTTATTAGTAGCTGAAGAATATGCTCATGGTTCTATAGAACAGGCTTTAAATTTTAAAATATTAGATAAAATAAGTTACATTGAAGATATGATAAAAGCTAATAATGTAGAAGAAGATGACAGTGAAAAAGCCATTATTGTAGGTTGTGATAGTGAAGATAGTTTAAGAGAGCTTGGAGAATTAGCTGAAGCTTGTGAAATACCTGTACTTGAAAGTGTATTCCAAAATAGAAATAAAATAGATTCAGCTTTTTATATAGGTAGCGGTAAGGTATTAGAAATAGCAGAACTTAGACAAAAATTAAGAGCTAATGTAATTATATTTGATGATGAACTTTCTGGTTCTCAAGTTAGAAATTTAGAAAGTGTTTTAGGAGTTAAAGTAATAGATAGAACTACTTTAATACTTGAAATATTCTCAAGAAGAGCTAAAACAAAAGAGGCTAGAATTCAAGTAGAACTTGCACAGCTTAAATATAGATCTACTAGACTTATGGGACTTGGAACTGTTTTATCAAGAACAGGTGGTGGAATAGGTACTAGAGGACCAGGGGAAAAGAAATTAGAAACTGATAGAAGACATATAAGAGAAAGAATCTATGATTTACAAAAAGAATTAAAGAAAATAAAGAAAAATAGGGAAATCCAAAGGGAAAGAAGAGCTAAGCAAAATATACCACAAGTATCATTGGTTGGATATACTAATGCAGGAAAATCAACTTTAAGAAATACACTTTGTGATGTAGCTGCATCTAAAGACAATCAAGGTAAGGAAAAAGTATTTGAAGCTAATATGCTTTTTGCAACTTTAGATACTACAACAAGAGCTATTACCCTTCCTAGTAATAGAGCAATAACATTAACTGATACAGTAGGTTTTGTTCAAAAATTACCACATGAATTAGTGGAGGCATTTAAATCAACTTTAGAAGAGGTAATATATTCTGATTTACTTTGCCATGTAGTTGATGCTTCTTCACCAAAATATGCAGAGCAAATAGAAGCTGTTGAAGGAGTTTTAGGCGAATTAAATGCTTTAGAAAAACCTATGTTATTAGTGCTTAATAAAATAGATTTAATAACAGCAGAAGAATTAGAAGAAATAAAAGAAAGATATTCAAAGAATTATGAAATAATAGCGATATCAGCTTATGAGAAAATAAATTTAGATGAATTATTAAATGAAATAGAAGAGAAATTACCATTTACATTAGAGGAGAAGGAATATTTAATACCTTATAGTGATCAAAAGATGGTAGCATATCTTCATAGAGTAGCAAATGTTTTAGAAGAAGATTATAGAGATAATGGAACTTATATAAAAGCCCAAGTAGATGAAGAAATAAAAAATAAATGTTCAGAATTTGAGATATAATTATGAACTAGGAGCTATGTTAAAGAACAAAAATATAATTAAAAATTTGACTATGCTGAACTAAGTCTAGTTTTATTATATTAAGCTTTAATATAGCTTTTTCTTAAGATTTTATTAGGAGTTGTTTTACATGAAGAAAGAAGTTTTGGAATATCAAAAAGCTTATAAAGGAATTATAAAGGATCTTCAAAATAACGAAAATGTTTTAGGGGTTACTGTTTTTGGTAGTTTAATAACAGGAGATATTTGGGAAGGTTCAGATATAGACATGTTTGTCATAGTTGATGAAATAAAAGATAATAAAAAAGATTTTTTTGGAATGAAACATGGTATAGAAGTTCACATGATAATGTTATCAAAAGAGAGTTTCATAAACTTTAAGGATAATTATACTGGTGGGAGTTCAATACACAGAAAATTAATATCATCTAAGCTAGTTATAGGAAAAGACAAGGAAATAGTAAATAAATATAATGAATTAAAAATATTAAATAATGTAGAAAGAGAAAAGTGGAATTTAGCTTATTTAGGAAAGGTTATAAGTGAACTTGCTCACTGTAAAAAAGCTTTAGAGAATGGAAAAATATATGCAGCTTTTAACAGCGCAATGAAACTTGGAGATAGCTATTCAAGATTATATTTAAATTTAAATAATTATCTGTTAAATAGTGACCCTCTTGTTGTTGCTATAAGCTTAAATAATGAATTTAAAGATAAAATAGATAAAATAGTGAAAAACCACAAAAGGGAAAGTATAGAGGAATTCATAGAATTCATTGAAAAGTTTTTAAGAGAAAATATAGTTGAAGCTACAACAATGCTTATAGATTCTTTAAAAGAAGCAGAAGAACCTTTAGATTCTAGTTATCTTTTAAATTGTGAGAAATTTTCAAGAATAGAAATTCCTATAGAGAAAATTTTAAAGGAATTATCAAAGAGAGGAATAATAAAGAGTTCTTTAAGAGAGTATGAAAGTAGTGAGGGTAATAAATTAATAGAAGAGTTGGTGTACTATTATGAGGAAGGAAAAAATTAATTTAGAAAGGTTTAAAATAGATTTTAGGGAAGGTAGTCATAAATATTTAGATATTTATAATTATATAAAAGAAGCCATAGACAATGATATTTTTGAAGATGGACAGAAGATGCCAACTATAAGGGCACTTTCAGAACATTTAGATGTAAATAAGGACACCATAATAACTGCATATAAAAAATTAAATAATGAGGGCTATCTATATCAAAATCAAGGCAGTGGTAGCTATGTTAAAAAGAAGGATTTATTAAAGAATTTTAAAAAGGAATATGGAGAAATATTTCAAAGGTTAATTAACAATAATGAAATGGAATTAATTGACCTAACTGGTGAAACAACAAGTGCCAATTTATTTGAAATAAAAACATTAAAGAATGTTTTAGATAAGGTTTTAGATAGAGATGGTGTAAATGCTTTAGAATATAATGATTCAATGGGCTATAGAAAACTTAGAGAAATAATTAATGATAAGTTTTGGAATGGTGAGAATTCTTTAGATAACTTAATTATAACTTCAGGAACACAACAAGGTATAGATATAGTATCTAAAAGTTTAATAAACGTTAATGATAATGTAGTAGTAGAAAAACCAACATATTCAGGTGCTTTAGCCGTATTTAAAATTAGAAAAGCAAATGTTTTTGAAATACCTATGGAGGAAGATGGGGTTTCCATAGAAGCTTTTGAAAAAATGCTTAAAAAGTATAGAATAAAATGTTTTTATACAATGAGTTATTTTCAAAATCCAACAGGAATAAGCTGTTCTTTAGAAAAGAAACTAAAGATAATAGAGTTGTCTAAGAAATATGATTTTTATATAATCGAAGATGATTATTTATCAGAGCTAATTTATGATGAAGAAATAGAGCATATTCCTTATAGAGCTTTAGATAAAAGTAGGGTTATTTATTTAAAAAGTTTTTCAAAGGTTTTTCTTCCTGGTATAAGAATAGGTTATTTATTAGCACCAGATGAATTTAGTGAAGTTCTTCAAATATCAAAGGCAACTAGTGATATTGCAACTTCTAGTTTAATGCAAAGGGCATTAGAACTATATATAAGAGAAGGGTATTGGAAAGAACATATTGAAAAAATAAATAAAGAATACTCTAAAAGATACAATTATATGATAGAGGCTTTAGATAATAAACTTAAAAAATATGTAACCTTTGATAAGCCTAAAGGGGGATTAAATCTTTTTATAAGATTAAATAAGAACATAGATCTAAGTTCTAAAGAATTATTTTATGAACTTTCAAAGGTTGGAGTTATGATAAGTCCGGGAATACTATATTACCATAATCAGAGGGATGGATATAGGAGCTTTAGAATTGGATTTTCTGAAATAGACTATAGAAAAATAGATAAAGGAATAGATAGTATACTTAGAGTTTTAGAAAGAAGGTAAAAGAATGAAGAAATATATGACCTTAAAAAATTATGGTGAAGATAGTTTTGAGGAAAAAAAATCCGAATTTATAGGTTATGCAAAAAGAGTTACTACAGAAGAGGAAGCAAAGGAATTTGTGGCAGAGATTAAAAATCAACACAAAACAGCAAGACATAATTGTTATGCCTATATAATTGGAGAAAATATGGGGATACAAAGATATTCTGATGATGGAGAACCACAAGGAACAGCTGGTATACCTATACTTGAAGTAATAAAGAAAAATGAACTAACAGATTGTGCAGTAGTCGTAACTAGATACTTTGGTGGAGTTTTATTAGGTACAGGGGGATTAACTAGGGCATATACAAAGGGTGCTGTTATTGCCATAGAAGCTGGTGGAATTGTAGAAAAAGTTAGAGGTAAAAGAGTTGCTGTAGATGTAGAATATGATTTATACGGAAAATTACAATATATTTGTGGACAAAATAACTGGCATATTGAGGATAGTGAATTTTCAGATAGAGTGAAGATATATATATTAGCAGAAGAAGGTACTATAGAACAAATAGAGAAGGAATTCACTGAAGCAACTAATGGAAAAGCCATTATAACTAAAGATGAAGAAGGGATATACTTTAAGGAAGGATTTAGACTTTTTAAAGAAATAGACTAGCTATAAATGACTATATAACTAGGTTTACAATTCTTGAAAAGGAATTTTGCCTATGATATAATTATTCTGTAATTGAGAATTGAGAGTTAAGAACTGAGAATTGATAAGAACTATAAAGTTTATATACATTACAACTCAATTTAACTTTTGATACATAGTTAAGTTATCAGATAACTTCGTCTAAAATTCAGATAGAGTAATAATCTTACCTGAATTAAGTCTCAGTTTATATATTCATAGAATAATGAAATATTTTAAAAGAACTCTATTACGGGGATTAATTTATATTTTAAAATTGAAATTTTGCTATAAAACGTAGGAGGTAATTGAAGATGGCAGGACATTCAAAATGGAAAAATATTGCGGCAAGAAAAAGTAAAGTTGACGCTAAGAGAGGTAAAATCTTTACTAAATTAGGTAAAGAGCTTGCTATAGCTATTAAAGAGGGAGGTCCAAATCCTGAAATAAACTCAAGATTAAGAGATGCTATAGCTAAAGCTAAAGCTGCAAATATGCCAAATGATAATATCAATAGAGCTATAAAAAAAGCAGAAGGTGAAGCTAATAGCGTAAACTACGAAAAAATAGTTTATGAAGGATATGGTCCATCAGGAGTTGCTGTAATAGTTGAAACATTAACAGATAACAAAAATAGATCAGCAGGAAACGTTAGAAGTGCTTTCACTAAAGGTGGCGGAAACATGGGAACTTCAGGATGTGTAGGTTTCATGTTCCAAGAGAAAGGTGAAATAATCATAGAAAAAGCAGATAGAGATGAAGAAGAAATCATGATGATGGCTATAGAAGCTGGTGCAGAAGATTTCGTTGCAGAAGAAGAAGTATTCGTAGTAAAAACTGCTCCAGAAGATTTCTCAGCAGTAAGAGAAGCTTTAGAAGCTGAAGGAATAGAATTCTTAGAAGCAGACGTTAAAATGATTCCTGATACAGAAACAGAAATCAACGAAGATGATGCTAAGAAATTCCAAAAAATGCTTGACTTACTTGAAGATGACGATGATGTTCAAGAAGTTTACCACAATGCAATATTCCCTGAAGGATGGGATGAATAATATTATTGAATACAGTGTAATTCAATATTAACAGTATTTTTATAGAAGATAAAAGCAATATGAAGTAGATTAGGTTCTTCTTCATTATGATAAATGTATATAAAAACTATAGTTATGATTATGGTATACATTTAGAAGCTACTTTTCAAAGCAGATTAACAGATAATTTGTTTTTGAAAGGTGGCTTTTTATTTATGTTAGTAGATGATATTGTAAAAGAATTTATTTTTGAGTTACAGGTGCAGAATTTAAAAGGAAAAAATAGTAATTAAAACCTTTAATGATGAAGAGGTTGAAGGGGGTTAAGGGTATATACCTATAAGAATTTTCTTGAAACAAGAAATAAATGCATAGTAGCAGTGTTAATTGATACTGGTATTAGAAATCTTGAACTTTGTACATCAGGTATATTAGATATAAAAGATACTTTTATATATATTAAGGGTGAAGGAAGAAAAGAAAGGGTTGATCCAATTAGTCCAATATTGAAAAAATAATGATAAAGTATGAAAGAGCAAGGGAAATATATATTAAAGATAGTGTTATAAAAGATGAGGCAGAAGAAAATGCTGTTAAGTTATGTGGTAAACAGGCAAAAGTAGGAATAGAAATAAGGTGTTCACTACATACTTGTAGACATTATTTTGTACAAGCACAATTAAGGAATAGTTTAGATGTTTATTCATTAAGTTGAGTATTAGGATATGGAGATATAAGTATAACAAAAAGATATTTATAAGGAATACAAGATAGTGATATAGTTGTAATAAGTGTTAAAATAAGTCTATTGATGAATTTAAAAGTTAGATAATATCTATTAGGCAGTGAATTAAATTTCATTGTCTTTTTTTATACCATAAATAGAGAAGAGCAGTTGAAATATACATAGTAGTGTTTAATGTATCTTATAAAATTAATATGTTGCATTACATATTAGAATAAATTACAATATATATGGTATTAAATAGATAAAAAGTATTATATATGAAATTAGATCGTATGGAAAAAAGAGATTATCAAAGGAAGAACAAGTAATTGGATAGATAACTTTAATCAATTATGTTTATTAATGAATGTCAATAAAAATGATTATGATATCTGGGAAATTGAAGCAAAAAATATTTTTGAAGCTGATAGATTCTTAATAAATACAATTTAAAGAATTATAATAAATAATGAGTTTTACTTATTGCATCAATATTAATTGAGTATTATTGGAAAGGGAAAATATTAAAAGAATTTATAAAAACATTGAAGTTTTTTAGGAAGATATATTAGAACCACCTGTTAAGATTAAAAATAAAGTTATTAGTGAAGAAAATTTTAATGAAAAGTTAATGAGAGAATAAATAAAAGTTTAAATTAATGAATAATATTGAAGAGGATAGAATTAAAAAGGGGTTGGATTTATGAATTTAATTAAATCAGTTGAGGAAGATAGAAAAATTAGACTTCAAGAAAGACTTATAGAAAAAATAACAGATAAAAGGCAAGAAGTTAAACCAGATAGGGCAGATATAACATTTGGTGAAATAATAAATATGTATAAAAATAATGAAATAGTTATTTCACCAGAATTTCAAAGGGCATTTAGATGGGAGGAAGAAAGACAAACTAGATTTATTGAATCATTATTATTAAGTATTCCAATACCACCTATTTTTGTTGCTGAAACTAAAGAGGGGGTGTGGGAATTAGTTGATGGATTACAAAGGTTATCAACAGTATTGTCGTTTTTTGGTGAATTGAAAGTTAAGGATAAAAATAATTTGAAATTAACACAAGGTTCTTTGATTAAGGAATTAGAAGGTTTTACAATTGATACATTACCAGAAAGATATGTATTGGCTTTAAAAAGGGCTATTTGTAGGGTTGAAATAATAAGATTTGATAGTGATGTTGAAATGAGATATGAGTTATTTAATAGGTTAAATACTGGTGGGGTTAAATTAAGCGAACAAGAAATAAGAAATTGTATTTTTAGAGGATACAGTAATAGATTTAATGCATTCATTGTTGATTTATCAAAAAAGAAAGAATTTGAAGATAATGTAAGTAAAAAGGATGATTCAAAAGAAAGAATGTATTTAGAAGAATTAGTATTAAGATATTTTACTTTGAAGAATCTAGGTACAAAGTATAAACATATACAAAAACATATGGATGCATATATGTTAGGTGTAAGCAAAGGGGATATTAAATTTGACTATAGTGAGGAAGAAAAAATATTTATGAGAGTTATGAAAAAGATAAATGACTTAGGTCCAGATGTATTTAGATTGGAAACTTTACCTTTTTCAACTAGTATGTATGACCCAATAATGATAGCTTTTTCAAATAATATAGAATATATAGATAAGTTGAGTAAGGAAGAAATTTGGACAAAAATTAATGAAATGAGGAGTGATGATGAGTTTAGAAAACAAACTAAAACTTCAAGTAGTAGTAGAAGTAGAGTTGTAAAAAAAATTGAAATAGCAAATCATTACTTTTCAGAAGTTAAAGAGAAAAGTGAGGAATCAATAGAAGCAGTTAAACAGTTAGAAATGTTTTAGAAATTAATTAATTTATAATATTAATTTATAAGCTTAGTAGAATATAGATTAGAATTTTAAAGAACTGTGATATTCAAGAAGTTTACTATAATGCAATATTCCATGAAGGATTGGACGAATAATACTTAGAATAATAAAGAAAGTTATTTAAAAAGCCTTCTTTGTTGAAGTATTGTCAGTTAGAAAATAGGCAATACATTAGCAAAGGAGTTTTTTTCGTGTTTATAGATGATGCAATAAGGAAAAAAGAAGTAATACAAGAAGTTGGGGAGATATGGCTTGGTATTATAGGAAAAATTGTAAAGTTAATTTATTTATTAATTTATTTATGGAAAGTGTTAAATGGGTACTTGATGAAAAATACAAGGATGACATTAGCGAACAAGAAATAGAAAAGTTTTTAAGTGAGCATGAAATTAAATAAATTCTTTATTCTTTTATAAATTTCATAGAATTAAGAAGATTTGTATATAATAAAATAAAAATTATAATTGGAGGATTTATTATGGGAAGTAAATTAAAAGGAAATATGTTGTTAAATAGTTTAGATTCATTACAACAGTTTCATAGGATTCATAATTGTAACTACAAAGAATTTGATGTAAATATAAGTGTTATTTCAAATTCAAATGGTAAAAGTATACTTAGCAAACAAGTTCCAGTACAAGTTGCATTTGATAATGAGACACAATTTATAGATATAATGTGGGAAGATGTTGGAATGAAAAATTATAAAAGTAAGAGGCTTTTTGGAAGATATAATCCTAACTTTAATGAAATGATTCTTGATGAAAATAATAATTCTTTAGAAATAAAGTCTATAGATTCAGATAAAAGAGTAGTTATTCACTGGGAGTAGAAAGTTTTGTTTTATTGCTTAAATATAAGAAAATAATATATAAGAGATTGGAATATCTTGTGATCATATTTGCAGTATAAATCTTTAATGTATTGATATAGCTTGATTTTTAAAGGGGAAGGAATATGTTATAAAATATAGAGATAGGACATAAAACAATAGGGGGATATTATTTTTCTGTGGCCTATTTGTGGTTGTACATATAAATCTTCAAGATATAAGTTAGCTTTGCCTAAAAAAGTAGAGAAGTTATGGAAGAATAGAGCAAATCCAACAGGTTCTCCATTATACTCACCTATTATTACTTCTGCTTGTTTTTTTACAAATAAAGAATTATGTAAAATTTCCTCTGTAGCAACTACTTCTTTTAATAAGTTTTCATATTCTGCTAATTCCTTTATAAAGGTAAGAATTAATTTTGTATCTTTTTCAGTTGCAAATCTTATTTGAAAATTTGGTATTTTTGTTTTTAAATACATATCCGTATAATACACCTACTTTATTTTGAATTTAGATATTTATGTTTATCGTTAGATTATAAAATTTTATATATATAAAAGCAATGTGCACCTTAGTAGCTAATATGATTTTTATAATTAAAATATTTAAGCTGAAGAAGTATATAATATTTTTAAAATCTGCATTGACTATGTCCTAAGGTAATAGTTTATATTTTAAAGGTGACAAAGTAATCAAAGGATAAATTAAGGCTTAATTCAGGTAGAATTTTGAATCTAGCTGAATTTTAGTACCCATTAGATAAAAATTAGGAGGAACTATAAGTGGGATTTTTTTTAAAAGATAAGGATATAATATGCAAATGTAAAGGAACTAAGGAAAGTGAAATAATAAATGCTATTAAAAATAATATAGATACCTATGAAAAACTTAAATCTTCAACAGGTGCTGGAGATGGAAGATGTAAGGGTTTAAGATGTAAGAAAAAGATTGAAAAGTTAATAGAAGAAAATAAGCAATAATTATAGATAGATAAAAATTTATTTAAGATGTATAAAAAATAAATAATTGACAATAATCACCAATAGAGAGGTGATGAATTTGAAATTATTTAAATATTTTAAAGATGAAAAAGCTAGGCTTGTTATAGCGGTTGCTTTAGCTATAGTTTTCTTTAGTGGAAGTTATTTAGCTAGCTATTATTATAAGTTAGGAAAGTTAACTGATAAATCTAAGACAACTTCAGGAGTAGCATTAGATGAAAAAAATAAGCCTCTAAGTGATGATTTTATAGTTATGTTTATGAGAATGAATGATGAAAAGGTAGAAGAAATATACTATAAAACAAGTATTAGAGAGTTAAAAAATAGTTTAAAGGTAGATAAGTTAACAGAAGCTGAATTAGAAAAAATTTTAGCTGAAGATGGATTTAAGAAAAAAACAAAAGATGTTTCTAATGCAGTGTTTTTTAAAGAAGATGGAACAGGTCTTCAACCTAATAAATATTATATAGGTTCTATGGATGGGAAGCTATCTATTTATAAATCAGATGAAAAGGGTAATGTTTATATAGAAAAGGCAGAAGATATAACAGAAGTGCCTATAAATATTTTCCCAGAAGTTGACCAAGAAAAAATAAAGAATTTTTCTAATGTTTATGATACTAGAGAAGAATGTGAAGAAGCATTAACTGCTTATACTAGCTAATTATTAGGGGTTGTAGTAATACAGCCCCTATTTCTATAATTATTGATAATATAGCTTGTTCGTGTTAAAGTATTATGTAGATTATTTTTTAGTAAATGAAAAGATTTTACTATATATTTTAAAGTAGGCTATGGGAGTGAGCATATATGTATGAATACATAAAAGGTGAATTTATAGGGATTAATAAGGATTATGTAGTCTTAGAAAATAATAACATAGGATATAAAATCTTCACATCAGGAAATACTATGGCAACTATGCCTAAGGTGGGGGAAGAGAGTATACTTTATATTGAACAAATTGTTAGAGAAGATTTTATAGGTCTTTATGGATTTACAACAAAAGAAGAATTAGAGATGTTTAAAAAATTATTATCAATTAATGGAGTTGGTGCAAAGGCTTCACTTTCATTATTATCAATAAGTACTGTTAATAATTTAAAATATGCAATTTTATCTGGAGATGAAAAGCACATAACTAGAGCTCCTGGAATAGGTAAAAAAACAGCTCAAAGAATTATACTAGAACTTAAGGATAAAATTACTCCTGATGAATTACTTGAAGGTAATTTAGCTTCAGATAATGATGGAAATACTTTAGAATTAAATTACTTAGGAAACATAGAAGAAGCTTTAGATGCATTAATGGCTTTAGGATATAGTGATAAAGAAGCAAATAAGGCTTTAAAATCAGTTGATAAGACAGAAAGCATTGAAAATATTATAAAGGAAGCTTTAAAAATATTAATGAGATAGGAGGCTAATTTATGGATAACAGAATAGTTACTTCTACAGAAACTGAGCTTGACTTAAATAATGAATATAGTTTGAGACCAGAAAAAATAAATGAATATATAGGTCAAGAAAAGGTTAAGGAAAGACTTAATATTTTCATAAAAGCAGCTCAAAATAGAGGGGAAGCTTTAGATCATGTTATTTTATATGGACCTCCTGGACTTGGAAAAACTACTCTTGCTAATATTATAGCTAATGAGATGGGGGGAAACTTAAAAATAACTTCAGGACCAGCTATTGAAAGAGCTGGGGATTTAGCAGCAATATTAACAACATTAAATGATAATGATGTTTTATTTATAGATGAAATTCATAGATTAAATAGATCAGTGGAAGAAATATTATACCCAGCTATGGAAGACTATGTTTTAGATATAATCATAGGAAAAGGTGCTTCAAGTAAGTCTATAAGATTAGATTTACCTAAGTTTACTTTAATAGGAGCTACTACTAGAATAGGAATGTTAAGTGCGCCTTTAAGAGATAGATTTGGTGTTCTTTGTTCTATGGAGTATTATACTCACGAGGAGTTAACAGAAATTATAATTAGAAGTGCTCATATATTAGGTTGTGGAATTAGTTACAATGGAGCTTTAGAAATAGCTAGAAGGTCAAGAGGAACTCCTAGAATAGCCAATAGATTATTAAAGAGAGTAAGAGATTATGCAGAGGTACTCTGCAATAATGAAATTAATGAAGAAGCTGCAAAAAAAGCTCTAGAACTTTTAGATGTAGATAAAGAAGGCTTTGATAGAGTAGATAATAATATACTTGGAGCAATTATAGATAACTTTAATGGAGGACCTGTGGGAATTGAAACTCTTTCTTATTTTATAGGAGAAGAATTAGATACCATTGAGGATGTTTATGAGCCTTATTTACTACAAAAAGGCTTTATAATAAGAACTCCAAGAGGAAGAATGGCAACTGAAAAGGCCTATAAACATTTAAATAGAAGTTTTGGAAAAGACAAAAAAGTAGGGAATGCAGCCCAATGTACTTTATTTGAAGATTAAATTTAGAGAAGGTGTGTACTTATGAAAGTTAAAGATTTTTATTTTGATTTACCAGAAGAACTTATAGCTCAGCATCCATTAGAAAAAAGAGATAGTTCAAAGCTTATGGTTGTGAATAGAGAAACAGGAAATATTGAGCATAAGCATTTTCATGATATATTAGGTTATTTAAAAAAAGGAGATACTTTAGTATTAAACAACACTAGAGTATTACCAGCAAGATTAATTGGAGAAAAGTCAGAAACAGGTGGTAAAATAGAGTTTTTATTACTTAAAAGACTTTCAGGAGATAAATGGGAATGTTTAGCGAAACCAGGTAAAAGAGCTAGAATAGGAACAGAATTTACTTTTGGGGATGGTAAACTTAAAGCTGTAGTAACAGCTATAGGTGAAGAAGGAAATAGAGAAATTGAATTTAAATATGATGGTATATTTGAACAAGTTTTAGATGAACTAGGACAAATGCCACTTCCACCTTATATCCATGAGAAGTTAGAAGATAAAGAAAGATACCAAACTGTATACTCTAAAGAAAAAGGTTCTGCAGCAGCTCCAACAGCAGGGTTACATTTTACTAAAGAGTTATTAGAAGAAATAAAGGCAATGGGTGTAAATATAGCTTATTTAACTTTACATGTAGGTCTTGGAACTTTCAGACCTGTTAAGGTTGATGATATAAATGAACATGTAATGCATTCTGAGTACTATCAATTGGATGCAGAGAATGCTGAAATTATAAATAACACAAAAAAGAATGGTGGAAGAATAATTTCAGTAGGAACAACATCAACTAGAACTCTTGAAACTATAGGTGATGAAAATGGAATGGTAAGAGAGTGTAGTGGATGGACAAATATTTTCATATACCCAGGTTATAAGTGGAAAGTTGTTGATAACTTAATAACAAATTTCCATCTACCAGAATCTACTTTAATAATGTTAGTATCTTCTTTAGCAGGAAAAGAGCTTACTATGAAGGCTTATGAAACTGCTGTTGAAAATAGATATAGATTCTTCTCCTTTGGAGATTCAATGTTTATAGAATAATATTATAACTAGAATATAGTTACTAGAAGAAAAGGAAGTGAATTTAAGTTGTCAAAAAATTATACTTTATTAAAAAAAGATGGTAAAGCGAGAAGAGGAGAGTTTAGAACAGTTCATGGAACTATTCAAACTCCTGTATTCATGAATGTTGGAACTTTAGCAGCTATAAAAGGTGCTGTTTCATCAATGGATTTAAAAGAAATAGGATGTCAAGTAGAGTTATCAAACACTTATCACTTACACTTAAGACCAAGTGATGAAGTGGTTAGAAAAATGGGTGGTTTACATAAATTTATGAATTGGGATAGACCTATTCTTACAGATTCAGGTGGATTCCAAGTGTTCTCATTATCAGGTATGAGAAAAATAAAAGAAGAAGGTGTATACTTTAACTCTCATATAGATGGAAAGAAAATATTCATGGGACCAGAAGAAAGTATGCAAATTCAAAGTAATTTAGGTTCTACAATAGCTATGGCATTTGATGAATGTATAGAAAATCCAGCTCCAAGAGACTATGTTGAGAAATCAGTAGAAAGAACTACTAGATGGCTTAAGAGATGTAAAACTGAAATGGATAGATTAAATTCATTAGATGATACTGTTAATAAAAATCAAATGTTATTTGGAATAAACCAAGGTGGAGTTTACGAGGATATAAGAATAGCCCAT
The DNA here is from genome assembly GCF_001403635.1 of Clostridium massiliamazoniense. Classification (GTDB taxonomy): domain Bacteria; phylum Bacillota; class Clostridia; order Clostridiales; family Clostridiaceae; genus Sarcina; species Sarcina massiliamazoniense. Next base: position 1,061,110 of record NZ_LN879468.1, on the reverse strand, counting down.
GCTAAAGAAATAAGAGAATTAGATTTAGATGGTTATGCAATTGGAGGTCTTGCAGTAGGTGAAAGTCATGAAGATATGTATAGAGTTATAGATGCTGTTGTACCTCATCTTCCAGAAGATAAACCAATTTATTTAATGGGTGTTGGAACACCTGAAAATATACTAGAAGCAGTTGAAAGAGGAGTAGACTTCTTTGATTGTGTTCTTCCTGCTAGAAATGGTAGACATGGACACTTATTCACATCAGAAGGAAAAATGAATCTATTCAATGCTAAGTATGAATTAGATGAAAGACCAATAGATGAAAATTGTCAATGTCCAGCTTGTAAGAACTATACAAGAGCATATATAAGACATTTATTTAAAGCAAAAGAAATGCTGGCTATGAGATTATCAGTTCTTCATAATTTATACTTCTATAATAAACTTATGGAAGAAATAAGAGAAGCTATAGATAATGATTGTTATGCAGAATTTAAAGCTAAAAAACTTGAAGCTTGGTCAAAGAAAAAATAATCTTGCTTAGTTAACAAATAATATTTTAGGAGGTTGCATAAATGAATATTTTAGAATTAATTTATGCTTTTGTTCCATTCATTTTTATAATCGCTATCTTTTGGTTTATGCTTGTTAGACCAGAAAAGAAGAGACAAAAGGTTTACTCTGCAATGATACAAGAACTTAAAGTTAATGATAAAATCATAACTAAGGGTGGAATCATTGGAATAATTATTAAAATAAATGGTGAAGAATTAGTAATAGAATCAGAAAGAACTAAATTAAAAATCATGAGAAAAGCAGTTAGTTCAAAATTAGAAAAAGGCGAAAAGTTAGAAGATAAGTTATTATAATTTAAAACTTGCTTTCAGCTTATTATTGCCTAAATAAGCATTTATCCATAGGGGTTGTATCATAGGGTTTAGATACAATCCCTATAGTTTTAAGGCGATTATAGAATGGAAAAATAAAGAATGGTAATTTAAGTAATAATTTTATTAAAAATATCTTTATTGCGAAATACTTCTTTAAAATTTGATAATAGTGTGATAAAATTATTTCTGAATTGTTTATGGATGGAGGAAGAGATTAATGAAGCATATAAAGACAGTAAACAAATCAAATTTAAAAAAGAACATAGGTACAGCTACATGTAAAGAATGTCACAACTCATGTCAATCAGCATGTAAAACTTCAGCTACAGTAGCAAACTTACCTTGTGAAATCGAACAAGACAAGTAATAGTAAACCAAAAAGTGGCAGCAATCTTTAGGTTGCTGCCATAATTACAGCTTAAAAATAATTTAGGTCTGAATATATTGATTTTAATTATATGCAAAGAAGAGAGAGGAGCTTAAGAATGTCATTAATACACAAATTTGAACAAGACGGACAGTATTATGTAATAGATGTTAACTCAGGAAGTTTTCATTTAGTAGATGAACTTATATATGATATGTTATTAGATGATAACAAATTACCTAAAGTAGAAGAAATAATAGCTTCATTAGAGGGAAAATATAGTAATGAAGATATAAAAGAAGCTTATGAAGATTTAGTTTATTTAACTAATGAGGGAGATTTATATTCAGAGGATATCTTTGAAGAGCATGCAGCAATTGCTGATAATACAGAATCACATATAAAAGCATTATGCTTAAATATAGTACATGACTGTAACTTAAGATGTTCATATTGTTTTGCTGATAAAGGAGAATATCATGGCTGTAGAAAACCGATGGACTTTGAAACAGCTAAAAAAGCAATAGATTTTGTTATAGCAAATTCAGGAAATTCAAGAAATGTAGAAGTAGACTTATTTGGTGGTGAACCAATGATGGTTTATGACTTAGTTAAACAAATAGTTGACTATGGTCATGAAGTTGGACCAAAACATGGTAAAAACATTAGATTTACTATGACTACTAATGCAACTTTATTAAATGATGAAAAAATAGAATATTTAAATAAAAATATGGAAAATGTAATATTATCTATTGATGGAAGAAAAGAAGTTAATGATAAAATAAGAATTAGAATTGATGGAACAGGAAGCTACGATAGAATATTACCAAACATCAAAAACTTAGTTGATAGAAGAGATAAGAAGAATAAAAGATATTATGCAAGAGGTACATTTACTAGAGAAAACACAGACTTCTTCAAAGATATAATGCACTTAGTAAATGAAGGATTCGATGAAGTATCAATAGAACCAGTTGTACTTCCAGATGATCATCCACTTTCATTAAGAGAAGAAGATTTACCACAAATATTTGCTCAATATGATGAGTTATACAAAGAAATGTTAAGAAGAGCAAAAGAAAATGATAGACAATTTAAGTTCTACCACTTCAATATAGACTTAAATGGTGGACCTTGTGTTTATAAGAGAATAGCTGGATGTGGAGCAGGACATGAATATGTAGCTATAACACCAGATGGAGATATTTATCCTTGTCACCAATTTGTTGGAGATGAAAGTTTCATAATAGGAAATGTTGAAGATGGAATAACTAAAAAACAAATGTCAAATGACTTCAAAAAAGCTCATATTTACAACAAACCAAAATGTAGAGAATGTTGGGCAAGATTCTACTGTAGTGGTGGATGTCAAGCAAATAACTTCCACTTCAATAAAGACATACATGTACCATATGAAGTAGGATGTAAAATGCAAATGAAGAGAATTGAATGTGCTATAGCATTAAAAACTCAAAAGGATTTATTAAAAGAGGGCAACTAAAATGAAAATATACTTTTAAAATATTATGGTATATATTGCTATAAGAAATTAAAAGGTTTATAATTCAAAGTATGAATAGATTTACAGAGAGGGAAGAAAATGAGAAAAAAAGGAAAAAAAACCCAAAGTAAAGGATCGAGTATTGTTCTTTTTTTAATTGCTATTATAGTAATTGGATTTTTTGCATTAGCTGGATTTAAAGGTATTACAATTGGTAATTATCAATTTAAACCTTTCACTCAGGTAATAACAAAAGGACTTGATCTTCAAGGTGGAGTTTCCGTTGTTATGGAGATTCAAAAGCCAGATGTTAGTACGCAAGAGTTAAACAGAGTTAAAAACTTATTAGCTTTAAGGGTTAATAAGGTTGGAGTTGCAGAAACTGTTGTTACTACTGAAGGTAATAATAAAATTAGAATCGACATACCAGGTAAGTATGATTCTAGTAATATAGTAAATACATTATCACAAACTGGAAACCTAGATTTCAAAGCACCAGATGGTAGTGTAATACTAACAGGAAAAGATGTTGAAAAGGCAACTGCTTATATTCAACAAGAGAATGGTCAGGCAGTAGTTGGATTAAAATTCAATGATGCTGGAAAAGAAGCTTTTGCGGAAGCAACTAAAAAGTATGTTGGTCAAAATATTACAATTCAAATGGATGGAGAAACTTTAACAAATCCTACAGTACAAACACCTATTTTAAATGGTGAAGCTACTATAACAGGAATGTCATCTCTTAAAGAGGCTGAAAGAATTGCAGGAATAATTAATGCAGGAGCTCTTCCAGTACCAGTTAAAGAAGTATCTGTTGAAACTATAGGAGCACAACTTGGAGCAAATGCACTTCCAGATGCAATGAAGGCAGGAGCTATTGGATTAGCTATAATATTCTTATTCTTAATACTTTATTATAGAGTTCCAGGAGTTGCAGCAAGTATAGCATTAGTTGGATATGTATTATTAGTACTTTATACATTTATTGCAGCGAAGGTAACATTGACCCTTCCAGGTATAGCAGCATTCCTATTGACCGTTGGTATGGCAGTAGACTCTAATGTTCTGATATTTGAAAGGACAAAGGAAGAACTAAGACAAGGTAGAACAGTTAAAGCGGCTATAAAATCAGGATTTAGTAATGCAATGTCTTCAATTATAGATTCAAACATTACAACTATAATAGCTGGTTTAGTTTTATACTTCTTAGGTTCAGGAGAAGTAAAAGGTTTTGCTGTAACATTGTTAATTGGTATAATAATGAGTTTATTTACATCAATAGTTATGACAAGATTCTTTATGAATATGTTCTTCGGTATGGGATTATTAAATAAACCATCTTTATTTGGTGTAAATGTAAATAAGGTAAAAGAAAGAAAAACTTTCAAAATTGTTGATAAAGCAAAAATAACATTTACTATTTCATTAATAATCATAATAATCGGTCTTGGATTCATGTTTACTAAAGGCTTAAACTTTGGTATAGATTTTAGAGGTGGTACACAAATCACTGTAAATATGGAGAATCCAAACTATGATAAAGCAAAAGCTGATAGCATAGTTCATAAAATAGCACCAAATGCTATTACAACAACAGTAAATAATGATGATTATCAAATAAAGGCTAGTAACTTAGATACAACTAAAATAAAAGAAATTGTATCATCACTAGAAAAAGAATTTAACCTTAAGGAAAATTCTTTAGTATCTGAAAATCAAATAGGAGCATCTATAGGTAAGGAACTTACCCAAAATTCTATAATAGCTTTACTAGTTGCCTTAGCTTGTGTTCTAATCTATGTAATAATAAGATTTGAAACAAACTTTGGAATAGCAGCTATAATAGCATTAATACACGATGTTTTAATTACTGTTACAGTATTTGCAGTATTTAGATTACCAGTAAACTCACCATTTATAGCAGCTATCTTAACTATAGTTGGATACTCTATAATGGATACTATAGTTATATTCGATAGAATAAGACATAATAGAAAGAATATGGGTGCATCAACTCCTAAGGAAATTGCAAACAAGAGTATATCTCAAACTTTAACAAGATCTATAAATACAACATTTACTACTTTAGTAACAATAACTTGTGTTTATATCTTTGTTCCAAATGTAAGAGATTTTGCATTCCCACTAATGGTTGGTATAGCATGTGGAGCTTATTCTTCAATATTTATTGCAAGCCCTGTTTGGTGTTTGTTAAATAAAATAGGGAAAAAGAAAAAATAGTTATTTTTAGGCATAGTAGGAGATAAGAAATTATCTTTTACTATGCCATTTTTTTTATTAAGGAAAAATATTTGTCAAATGGGGTATTTTAAATTATAATAGTATGTGTTTTCTTTTTGAAATTATGGAGGAGTTTAATTATGCATAAGGTTTGGGAAAGTATATATTCCCCCAATTATATATCGGGCTATAACCCTTTTAACATAAGAAATATGAATAAAGCCATTAGTAGATTAGTAAAAGCTATAAATAATAGAGAAAAAATAGTTATTTATGGTGGTTATGATGTTGATTGCATTTGTGGCATATCATCACTTTTACTAATTTTAAAGTATTTAAATGCAGATGTAGAGTATTGTATCGCTAAAAAAGAAAATCACAGTTATGATTTAGATGAGGATATTATTAAAAATCAAATTGCATTTTTAGGAGCGGGGCTTTTAATAACTGTTGGTTCTGGGTTAAAGGATAAAGAAGTCGAGAAATTTTGTAGGGAATGTAACATAGATTTAATAGTAACTGAAAATAAGAGGAAAAAATCAGTATATGATGTCATATATATAAACCCAAGTGAAGAGAAATCTCTTTACAGATATAAGGATATAAGCCAAAGTGGCGTAACCTTCAAACTTATGCAAGCTATAGCAATTTATTATAATATGAAAAGTATAAATAGGTATTTAGACTTAATTTTAGTAGGTGGATTAGCCGCAGGAATTAGAGATGTAGGCGAAAATAAAATAATTCTAAAAGAAGGAATGAACTATTTAGATACTACTAACAACGTAGGATTAAGAGCTATAAAGGACCTTCATAACATAGATTCAATAAGCAATGAAAATATAAAAAAAATAATAGATACCATTACCCCGAGGGATAGCGCTGTTTGTAGAAAAGACAATGCAAAGATAATTGTTGAGCTGTTAACTACAGATGATGAGGATAGGGCTGAGCAGATAACTAAGTATTTGCATAATGAAAATTTAAGGTTATAAATTAAATTTAAATAGATTTTTATTTTGGAGGAATCAAAATGGATTTTAAAGAAAAAATAAGAGTGATAGAAGATTTTCCTAAAGAGGGAATAAGCTTTAAGGATATTACTACTTTAATTGCAGATGGAGAAGCTTTAAAGGAATCAATTGATGAAATGGCAAAATTCTTTAAAGATAAAAATGTAGATGTAGTAGTTGGACCAGAAGCTAGAGGTTTTATTTTTGGAGTTCCAGTTGCCTATGCATTAGGTGCAGGATTTGTACCTGTAAGAAAGCCAGGAAAATTACCAGCTGATACTGTCAAAGTTGAATATGATTTAGAATATGGAAAAGACTGTCTAGAAATTCATAAAGATGCTATAAAAAAAGGTGCAAGAGTTGCTATAGTAGATGATCTATTAGCTACAGGTGGAACAATAGGAGCTGTTGCAAAGCTTATTGAAGCTGTAGGTGGAGAAGTTGTAGGTATGGCTTTTGCTATAGAGCTTAAGGGCTTAGAGGGAAGAAATAAAATAGGAAACTATGATATTAAATCTTTAGTTGATTATGAGTTTTAATATTATTGAAATAGAAATTGAAATATAATATAATATTAACTATACTAAGGCTGGTTTTAACTAACCAGCTTTTATTTTAATTGAATTTATTAATAAGGAGGAGACATTAATGCTAGATAGTTTAATTGAAAAAATAGAGGCTAATGTAAAAGGTGCTGATATAGAGTTAATAAAAAAAGCATATAATTTTGCCTTTGAAGCACATAAGGAGCAGAAAAGAGAGTCTGGAGAACCTTATATAATGCATCCGGTTAATGTTGCTATGATATTAAGTGAACTAGGCATGGATAGCAATACTATAATAGCAGGTCTTCTTCACGATGTTATAGAGGATACACATTATAGTTATGATGATGTGTCAAAGGAGTTTAATAAGGAAGTTGCTAATCTTGTTGATGGAGTAACAAAACTTGGAAAAATAAAATATAAAAGTAAAGAAGAACAACAAGCAGATAATGTAAGAAAAATGCTTTTAGCCATGGCTAAGGATATTAGAGTAATAATAATAAAATTAGCTGATAGACTACATAACATGAGAACTCTAAAGTTTATGCCAGCTAATAAACAAAAATCAAAAGCTCAAGAAACTTTAGATATATTTGCCCCTTTAGCTAATAGATTGGGGATGTCAAAAATAAAGTGGGAGCTTGAAGATTTATGCTTAAGATATCTACATCCAGATGATTATTATGACTTAGTTCATCAAATAGCAGAGAAGAGAGTAGAGAGAGAAGAGTATATAGCAAAAATAATAGATCAATTAAATGAAAATTTAGCTAAAGCTAATATAGAGTGTGATATAGAAGGTAGACCTAAACATTTTTATAGTATATATAGAAAGATGGTAAATAAAAATAAGAGTTTAGAACAAATTTTTGATTTAACAGCAGTTAGAATACTTGTTAATACAGTAAAAGACTGTTATGCAGTTCTAGGTATTGTTCATACAATCTATAAGCCTATTCCAGGTAGATTTAAAGATTATATTGCTATGCCAAAACCAAATATGTATCAATCACTTCATACCACTGTAATTGGAAAAGAGGGAAAAACTTTTGAAATTCAAATAAGAACTTTTGAAATGCATAAAACTGCTGAGTACGGTATTGCGGCTCACTGGAAGTATAAAGAAGGTAATAATTCTACAGATAACAAAGATGTTTCTTTGGAAAATAAATTAGGGTGGTTAAATGAAATCTTAGAGTGGCAAAATGAAGCTTCTGATGCAGAAGAATTTATGGAAGGCTTCAAAATGGATTTATTTTCTGATGAAATATTTATATTTACTCCAAAAGGGGTTGTTATAAATTTACCAGCAGGAGCCACACCAATAGATTTTGCTTATAGAATTCATACAGATGTAGGAAATAGATGTGTAGGAGCAAAGGTTAATGGAAAAATTATATCTTTAGATCAACCATTGAAAACAGGGCAAATAGTAGAAATATTAACATCAGCTAATTCTAAAGGCCCTAATATAGCTTGGTTAAATTTTGCAAAGAGTAATCAAGCAAGAAGTAAAATAAAACAATGGTTTAAAAAGATTAAAAAAGAAGAAAATATTGAAAAGGGCAAGGACCTTATAGAAAAAGAATGTAAGAAGCAGTCCATTACTTTTGCAGATATAGCAAAAGGCGAAAAGTATGATAAGTTTGTTAAAAGATATAATTTGAACACAATAGAGGATATTTATGCAGCTGTAGGAACAGGTATGATATCAGCTTCTATGACTATAAATAAGCTTAGAGATGAAGTAGTATCAGTACAGACAAATGAAAAAATTCAAAGTGAAATAAATGATAAAATTAAAAATCAAAAGAATAACAACAATAAAAAGAAGCAATATGGTAGTTCAAGTGTTCAGGTAGAAGGTGTGGGAAATCTAATGGTTAGATTTGCTAAGTGCTGTAACCCTGTTCCTGGAGATGAAATTGTTGGCTATGTTACAAAAGGAAGAGGCGTATCAGTACATAGAAAAGATTGTAATAACTTTAATAATATCATAGCTACTAAAAATGAAAAAGTTGTTAATGTTTCATGGTTAGATGGCTTTGATGGAGATTTTATTGTTGAACTTGAGGTTAAAGCTGAAGATAGACTAGGATATTTATCAGACTTAATGATGGCTTTAACTGATGCAAAGGTTAATTTAACAAGTTTAAATGCTAAAGCCGGTAAAGAAAATACAGCTAATGTTAATATAAAAGTTAAAATAGATAGTATAGATAAGTTAAAATTATTAATAAAGAAAATTAAACAAATTAAAGGCACATTTGATGTATATAGAGTAAAGAATTAAGATATATGAGAGAGTAATATGAAGGGAGGGATAACTTTGAGAGCTGTTGTTCAAAGAGTTTCATCTTCAAGTGTTAAAGTTAATGGAGAGGTAGTTGGAGCAATTAATAAGGGATTTAATGTTCTAATTGGAATTAGTAAGGATGATACCATAGAAGACCTTAAATATATAAAAGATAAAATTATGAATTTAAGAGTTTTTGAAGATGAGGATGAAAAGCTTAATTTATCAATAAAGGATGTCTCAGGAGAACTTTTAATAATTTCTCAATTCACCCTTTATGGAGATTGTAGAAAAGGTAGAAGACCAAATTTCATGGAGGCTTTAGGTGGAGATGAGGCTAAAAAGCTTTATGAGGAATTTTTAAAGCTTTTTGAAGATGAAGATATAAAAGTAGAAACTGGGATTTTCGGAGCAGATATGAAGGTATCTATAGAAAATGATGGACCAGTAACATTACTATTAGAAAGTAAAAAGAATTTTTAAAGGATGTGATTAAATGATTATAAAAGCTATAGCTATAGGAGCATATGAATCAAATACTTATTTAGTTATGGATGAGGAAACAAAAGACGGATTTATAGTAGATAATGGTGGAGAAGTTCATAAAGTAATTGCTGCTATTAAAGACATGTCAATGAATCCAAGAGCTATATTATTAACCCATGGACATTTTGACCATGTTTCAGGTGTTGATGAATTAAGAAGCATCTTAAAAGTTCCTGTTTATATGCATAAAAATGATTGGGATATGATAGAAAGTAAGGTTGAAATATTTGGGAAGATGAGTAAACCAGAATTTTTCGTAGATGAAAATTCAAAGATAGCAATAGGAAATAAGGTTGTAGAAGTTATAGAAACTCCAGGTCATACTCCAGGTGGAATATGTTTCTTAGTTGATGGACATTTAATTACAGGTGATACTTTATTTAAAGGAACTATAGGGAGAAGTGACTTTGAAGGTGGAGATGGACCACTTTTAATTGCGTCAGTGAAAAATAAGCTTGGTGTTTTAGATGAGAGTACAATGGTTTATCCAGGACACGGACCAAGTACTACTATAGGTCTTGAAAAAATGACAAACCCATATATGGTAGGAGCAAATCATGTATATTAACATAGGATTAAATAATTTAGATTATAGATATGACGTTTATCAGATGTTTAATATTTTTTATACATTTGAAGAAATTAAATTTAATGAAAATGATAAGTTAACCTTTGATGTAAATATAAGTGAAGATTACTTAAAAATATCAGAGGATGGAAAAGAATATACTTATGAAATAAATAAAGAGAAAAATTTTAAGGAAGAACTTAAAAAAGGAATATTTATATATTTAACAGATAAATTGAAAGACTTTTACCCTTGGGGAACCTTAGTAGGAATAAGACCAAGTAAAATAGCTCTTAAGCTTTTAAACGAAGGTAAGAGTGAGGAAGAAGTAATAAAATATTTTGATGATAAATATAAAGCTAGCAAAGAAAAAGCTGAATTATGTATGGAAGTTGCAAGAAGAGAAAATCAATATGTAAATAGAGATGAAAAAAACATTGCTATTTATGTAGGAATGCCTTTCTGTCCAACTAGATGTACTTATTGTTCTTTTGCAGCAAATCCAATAGGAGCATTTAAAAATGCTGTAGAGGATTATTTAGATGCCTTAGATAAGGAAATAGAAGCAATTAAAAAATATGTAAAGGAAAAATCCTTAACCATAGAAACAGTTTACTTTGGAGGTGGTACACCTACAGCAGTAAATAATGAACAGTTTGAAAGAGTTATGAATCACATCCATAGTAGTTTTGTTAAGGATAATAATATTAAGGAATTTACAGTTGAATGTGGAAGACCAGATTCAATAACTGAAGAAAAACTTTTATCTATGAAAAGATATGGAGTTTCTAGGATTTCAATAAATCCACAAACTATGAATGATGAAGTTCTTTTATCTATTGGTAGAGGGCATTTAAGTCAAGATGTAATTGATAAATTTAATTTGGCAAGAAAGCTAGAATTTGATAACATAAATATGGATATTATAATAGGTTTACCAAATGAAGGTGTAGACTCTGTAAAGAAAACTGTAGAAGAAATAAAAAAATTAAATCCAGACAGTTTAACTGTACATGGAATGTCTATAAAAAGATCATCAAAGCTACATGAAAATTTAGTTTTAAAGAAAACTGTTAAAATAGCAAAGCAAGATGAATTAAATCAAATGTACGAAATGAGTAAGACTTTAGCAAAGGATTTAAATATGAATCCATATTACATGTATAGACAAAAAAATATGGTTGGTAATATGGAGAATGTGGGATTCTCAAGAGAAGGTAAAGAGTGCCTTTATAATATGCAAATGATAGAAGATAGTCAAACTATAATAGCATTAGGAGCTGATGCAGTCTCAAAGGTTGTATACTTAAATGAAAACAAAAATAGAATCGAGAGATTTGCAAACGTAAAAGATGTAAAAGGCTATATTGATAGAATTGACGAAATGATAGAAAGAAAAATGGCACTTTTAGATACTCTCTATAGTTTATAATTTAAATTATAGAGTGGTATTTAATTAAAATTTAATATAGGAGGAATAAGAATGGCAATTCAAGCGCAAAAAGGAACAAAGGATATGTTGCCTAGTAATGCTTATAAGTGGCAATATATTGAGGATAAATTAAGAAAAATTTCAGCAGAATATGGTATTAGAGAAATAAGAACACCTATGTTTGAAGCTACAGAGCTTTTTAAAAGAGGAGTTGGTGAAACAACTGATGTTGTTCAGAAGGAAATGTATACTTTTGAAGATAAAGGTGGAAGAAGTATTACATTAAAACCAGAAGGAACAGCACCAGCTGTTAGAGCTTTTATTGAAAATAGTTTATATGCAGATGCTCAACCAACAAAAATGTTTTATTTCACACCATGCTTTAGATATGAAAGAGCTCAGAAAGGAAGACTAAGACAATTCCACCAATATGGAATTGAAGTTTTTGGATCACAAGAAGCAACTGTTGATGCAGAGGTTATTTCTTTAGTTATGAGAACTCTTGATGAATTTGGAGTTAAAGGTTTATCTTTAAATATAAATAGTTTAGGATGTCCAACTTGTAGAAAGAAATATAATGAAGCATTAAAAGAGTATCTTAAATCAAGATATGATGAATTATGTGAAACTTGTAAAACAAGATTTGAAAAAAATCCGATGAGAATCATAGATTGTAAAGAAAAAAGCTGTAAAGAAATAGTTAAGGATGTTCCCCTTATATTAGATTTTATTTGTGATGAGTGTTCAGATCACTTTGAAAAATTAAAAACTTATTTAAATGCTATGGGCATAGAATATGTTGTTGATCCTCAAATAGTTAGAGGGCTTGACTACTATAGTAAAACAGTTTTTGAAGTTATAAAAAATGGATTAACTATATGTGGTGGTGGAAGATACGACTATTTAGTAGAAGAAATTGATGGACCAAAAACTCCAGCTATGGGATTTGCTATGGGCCTTGAAAGACTTTTATTAACTCTTGAAGAAGATGGAATAGAAATAGAAGAACCAAATAGATTTGATGTTTATGTTGGTGCTATGGGTGATATGGCTAGAGTGAATGCCATGAAAGTGGTTAATGAGCTAAGAAAAATCAACGTTAAAGCTGAAATAGATCACTTAAGCAGAAGTGTTAAGGCACAAATGAAATATGCTAATAAAGTTGGAGCAGCATATACCTTTGTTATAGGGGATTCTGAAATAGAAAATAATAAAGTTGCTATAAAGAGAATGAGCGATGGAGAAATTTTTGAAGTTGAATTATCAAATATAGGTGAAATAGCAAAGGTAGTTAAAGCTAGATAGGAGGAAGTTTAAAATGAGTGAAACTTTAAATGGTTTAAAACGTTCAATGATGTGTGGACAGATTAGAGAAGAACACATAGGTAATACTGTTACTTTAATGGGATGGGTACAAAGAAATAGAAATTTAGGAGGTCTTCAATTTATAGACCTTAGAGATAGAGAAGGAATAGCTCAAATAGTATTTAGAGATACTTTAAGTGAAGAAGTTTTAGAAAAAGCTAAATCAATTAGACCAGAGTATTGTATTGCTGTAACTGGTGAAATTGTTAAGAGAGAATCTGTAAATAACAATATACCAACAGGTATGGTTGAAGTTATAGCTGATAGTGTAAAAATTTTATCAGAATCAGAAACTCCACCAATTTATATAAAAGAAGATTTAGATGCATCAGAGCAAATTAGATTAAAATATAGATATTTAGATTTAAGAAGACCTGATATGCAAAAAATATTTAAAATAAGACATAGATTAACTAAATCTATAAGAGATTATCTAGATAATAATAATTTCTTAGAAGTTGAAACTCCAATATTAACAAAATCAACTCCAGAAGGAGCTAGAGATTACTTAGTACCTTCAAGAAATTATCCAGGAATGTTTTACGCATTACCTCAATCACCACAATTATTTAAGCAATTATTAATGGTATCAGGATTTGATAGATACTTCCAAATAGTTAAATGTTTTAGAGATGAAGACTTAAGAGCAAATAGACAACCAGAATTTACTCAAGTAGATTTAGAAATGTCATTTGTTGAAATAGATGATGTTATAGCTATGAATGAAGGTTTAATAAAACATGTATTTAAAGATGTTTTAGGAGTAGATGTAAAAACTCCAATAAAGAGAATGGCATTTAAAGAAGCTATGGAGAAGTACGGTTCAGATAAGCCAGACTTAAGATTCGGAATGGAAATAACAGATTTAACTGAAGTTGTTAAGTCAGTTGATTTTAAAGTATTTAGTGATGCTATATCAAATGGTGGTTCAGTAAGAGCTCTTTGCTTAAAGGGTGGAGCTACTATGGGTAGAAAAGATATAGACAGATTAGGAGAATTTGTTAAAACATTTAAAGCTAAAGGTTTAGCATGGATTCAATTAAAAGAAGAAGGTGTTAAATCACCAATAGCTAAATTCTTAAAAGAAGAAGAAGTAGAAGCTATTAAAACTACAATGAATGCTGAAACTGGAGATTTAATATTAATAGTTGCTGATAAGAATTCAGTAGTATTCAAGAGTCTTGGAGAATTAAGATTAGAACTTTCAAGAAAGTTTGATTTAGTTAAGGATAAAAATGAATTTAACTTTACTTGGATAACAGAATTCCCATTACTTGAGTATGATGAGGAAGAAGAAAGATATACAGCAGCTCACCATCCATTCACAATGCCAATGGAAGAGGATTTAGAATTCTTAGAGAGTGATCCAGGAAGAGTAAGAGCAAAAGCTTATGACTTAGTTCTAAATGGTGAAGAGTTAGGTGGAGGTTCTATAAGAATCCATGACACTAAGCTACAAGAAAGAATGTTCTCAGCTTTAGGATTTACTAAGGAAAGTGCTTGGGAAAGATTTGGATTCTTAATGGAAGCATTCAAATTTGGACCACCTCCACACGGCGGATTAGCTTTTGGTCTTGATAGAATGGTTATGTTCATGGCTGGAACAGAAAATATTAAAGATGTAATAGCATTCCCTAAAAATCAAAATGCTTTCTGTTATTTAACAGAAGCACCTAATATAGTTGATGAAAATCAATTAGAAGAGCTTGGAATATCAATTATAAAAGAAGAAAATACTACAGAAAATTAATAATAGTGGGCTGTATCTAAGTTTTGGATTTTCGATACAGCCCTATTTTTTATATTTTTGTAAAAAATTAATATAAGCATAATTTATTTATATAACTTTGGTATAATAGGTAGTAACAGAGAATTAAGGGGGAGTTATATGTCAAGTGAATTTACAATAACCATGGCATTTTTAATAATTGGGATTTTTTGTTGGTATCTTGCACACTTAGATAAAAAGGGAAAAGATATGGTAAAGACTGAAAAAGGAAGAAAAGAGTATGCTAACAGGTATTTACCAGAAAGATTAAAATATAAATCTAAAACAATAGGGAAAGCTAATTCTAGACAAAGAATGTCTAAGAAGGAAAGAAGAAAAATTAATAAAGAACAAAAAGAAAAATAGATTAAAGAGGTGGAATTGTGAGTCAAAAAGAAGATCTTGTTAAAGAGGAAGCTCTTAAAGATGACGAACTAAAAAAAGAAATACTTGTAAGACTAAGAAGAGTAGAAGGACAAGTAAAGGGAATTCAGGGAATGATTGATAAGGATATTTGTTGTAGAGATGTCCTTACTCAAATAGCAGCTATAAAAGCAGCTATTAATAAAGTCGGTATTCTTATGATAGAAGATTATGCTAGAAACTGCATGGGAATAGAAGAGGGAGATGAAAATTATCCAGGTCTTGAAAGACTTATAAAAACTTTAAATAGTTTTGTGAAATAAAAAGTAAGGGATGTATCTAAGTTTATTGATACATCCCTTACTTCATATATTATTTTTCTTCGCTATTTTCTTTATCATTATTTTTCTCAATATCTCTTAAGAAATTAGACCTAGTTTTTGTTATTCTTTTCTTTACTACCTCAACTTTATCGTCTTTGAAACTTTTAAGTAATCTAGTTAAAGTAGAAACTAATATTACTCCAAGAGCTAAAACTCCAGCAGATGATAAAGTAGATGCAGCTAAAGTCCAAGTTTTTGTCATATCACCACTAACTGCACTATACATAGTATAATACATTCCACTTCCAGGAACTAAGGGCATTAATGAACAAATAACTAATGTAGTTACTGGTGTCTTTAATTTTCTAGCAAGAATTTCCGAATAAATACTAAGGCAAAGAGAAGCAATGAACATAGCCATAGTTGTATTTTTAAATTCTGCTAAAGAAACTAAATAACAAAACCAGCTGAAGAATCCTCCAATACCAGCCCAAATTAAAAATTTCCCTCTAATATTAAACATTATTGCAAAGGCTAGAGTAGCAACTCCTGAAAAGAATGATTCTATAAAAATTTTTTCCATAGTTTAGCCTCCTAAATGATTAATCCAAATATTCATAACCATACCAGTCCCAACTGCAATAGAAACAGCTATTAATATAGCTTCAGCAGCCTTTGTAAGCCCAGAAACTAAATCACCTGATATAGTATCTCTAATTGCATTTGTAATAATCATACCAGGGACAAGAAGCATTATAGAACCAATTATAACATTGTTTACATTGCTACTAATGCCTAGCTGAGAAGATATTATTGCTAAAACTGCTGCAATTGCACCACCAATTGAATTAATAAAAAAGGAATTTAAAGAGAGCTTTTCAGCATAAATAACAAATACTTTTATTATCATTCCTATAAAAAATGCTGCAATGAAATCTTTAAAAGTTCCTCCAAAAGGAATAGCGAAAGATGCAGCAGCAATACCAGCACAAAGTACATTTATTTTAAAGGGATAGGCTGGAATACTGTTTATTTCATTTAATTTTTCTTCAAATTCAGTAACAGTATATTCTTTGACATATAGTTCTCTAGAAAGATTGTTAACTAAATGTATTTTTTGAAGATTATTTCCTCTAGATTTAACCCTTTTTATTAAGGTTTTTGTATTTTTATCGTGACAAACAGATACCATAATACCAGTAGGTGTAACATAACTATCTGCTTGACTTATGCCAAAGGAATGACAAATTCTAACTATTGTTTCTTCAACCCTATAGGTTTCCCCACCACTTTCTAGAATTATTTTTCCAGCAAGGGTAGCAACGTGTACAATGCTATCAATATCCATAACCCACCTCACAGAAGTCCAAAATATATTTTTGTTAGATTAAGATTATATGTATTTACTGATTTAAACTTAAATTCAGTCAAGACTTTCCTTAAGTTAAGTTCCACTTTATAGAATAAAGCTAACTCTTAGTATATAATAGCACAAATAAATAGATACTGAAATAAATAGTATAAATGTTATTGATAAATATATTTTTAATTAATATAATTAAAATAAATATGAAGAATTTGGGGTGATATTGTGAACTTTGAAAATTTATCAAAAGTAGACCTAGAAATAGAAGAATTGATAAAAAAAGAATTAAAAAGAGAGCAAGAAAGCATAGAGCTTATAGCATCTGAAAACTTTACTAGTGAAGCTGTTATGGAAGCAATGGGGTCATTTTTAACAAATAAATATGCAGAAGGATATCCAAAGAAAAGATACTATGGTGGATGTTATGTGGTTGATGAAGTAGAAGATATAGCTAGAGAAAGAGCAAAAAAATTATTTGGAGCGGAGCATGCTAATGTTCAACCTCATGCAGGTTCACAAGCAAATATGGCTGTTTACTTAACTGTACTTAATGTAGGGGATGTTGTTTTAGGTATGGATTTAAGTAATGGTGGACATTTAACTCATGGATCACCAGTAAATTTCTCTGGAAAGCTTTATAACTTTGTATCTTATGGTGTTGATAAAGAAACAGAGGAAATAAACTATGATGATGTTAGGGAACTTGCTATAAAGCATAAACCTAAATTAATAGTTGCAGGGGCTAGTGCATATTCTAGAGTAATAGATTTTAAAAGGTTTAGAGAGATTGCAGATGAAGTTGGGGCATATTTAATGGTAGATATGGCACATATAGCAGGACTTGTAGCAGCGGGAATACATCCATCACCAGTTCCATATGCTGACTTTGTTACAACAACAACACATAAAACTTTAAGAGGACCAAGAGGGGGATTAATTTTATGCAAAGAAAAATTTGCTAAAGAACTAGATAAAAATATATTCCCAGGAATGCAAGGTGGTCCACTTATGCATATAATTGCAGCGAAGGCTGTTTGTTTTAAGGAAGCTCTAGAGCCTGAATTTAAAGAATATATGCAACAGGTTGTAAAGAATGCTAAAGCCCTTAGTGAGGCTTTAAAAAGCTATGGATTTAAGATTGTATCAAATGGAACAGACAATCATTTATTATTAGTAGATTTGAACAATAAAAATGTAACAGGAAAAGAAGTGGAAATTTTATTAGATTCAGTGGGTGTAACATTAAATAAAAACACAGTTCCAAATGAAACAAGAAGCCCATTTGTAACAAGTGGTGTAAGAATAGGGACTCCAGCTGTAACAACAAGAGGATTTAAGGAAGAGGATATGAAAGAAATAGCAACAATAATAAATGATGCTATAGAAAATAGAGAAGGTAACTTAGAGGAAGTAAAAAATAGAGTTAAAAAGCTTTGTGAAAAATATCCTCTATATTAAAATTTATAATAGTAATATACAAAAAATAATAACATATGCATTATAGTTATTATAATGTATAAACAATTATTTTTTATAATTATGTTTAATAGGTCTTCATAATGGGGAGTTGTTCTTATAATGATGGATTAAGAAAAATTATGTCTAAATTAAATTTTATATTTTCAACTCTTCATTTTTAATTACTAAAGAGAGGAAGTCTTTTTATGAAGGGAAAAACTAATGCTATGAGAATTTTAGATTCTCATAAAATTGATTATGAGGTTCTTACGTATGACAATAAAGATAATAAAATAGATGCTCTTTCTGTTTCAGGTAAGATAGGAAAACCTATAGAAATGGTTTATAAAACTCTTGTTACTATGGGACATAGTAAAGAACTTTATGTTTTTGTTATAGGAGCCTCTGATGAATTAGATCTTAAAAAAGCAGCTAAATCTGTTTCAGAAAAAAATGTTGAAATGATTGCTGTTAAGGATATAAATAAATTTACTGGATACATAAGAGGAGGATGTTCTCCTATTGGTATGAAGAAACAATATAAAACTGTTATTAGTGAAAAAGCTAAAGACTTAGAAAAAATAATTGTTTCTGCTGGTAAAATTGGTATGCAGGTTGAATTAAATCTTTCAGATTTATTAGATGTTACCAAAGGTCATTTAGATAATATAACTAAATAAAGATATAAGTACAGTGTTAGTTATATAAAAAGCGGGGATGTATCAGATTTTTCATACATCTCCACTTTTTTAATTATTTAAGTTTTTAAGGAGGTTTAAGGTTATGAATAAAGTTTGTGTGCTTGGAAGTATAAATATGGATTTAGTTATAAAAGTTAAAGATATGCCTAAGGAGGGAGAAACAATTCTTTCAAAATCCTTTGAGAAGGCTAATGGTGGAAAGGGAGCAAATCAAGCTATAGCGGCTAAGAGATGTGGGAATGAAGTAACTATCATATCTAAAATAGGTAAAGATGATAATGGGAAAGTATTAAAAAATACTTTAAGTAGTGAAAATATAAATGTTGATTTTGTTTATGAAGATGAGATTAATCCAACAGGAATGGCAATAATAACTGTTAATGAAAGAGGAAATAATTCAATAGTTGTTATAGCAGGTTCGAATATGACGATAAATGAAGAGGAAATAAATAAGGCTAAGGAAGCTATAAAAGGAAATGATATTT
Source organism: Clostridium massiliamazoniense (assembly GCF_001403635.1). Lineage (GTDB taxonomy): Bacteria > Bacillota > Clostridia > Clostridiales > Clostridiaceae > Sarcina > Sarcina massiliamazoniense. The sequence goes on along the minus strand of NZ_LN879468.1, from coordinate 1,041,897 downwards.
TAATAGCTCAATTTGAAACTCCTGAAGAAATTACAGCAAAAGCATTTAAATTTGCTAAGGAGTTAAAGAAGGTAACAATATTAAATCCTGCTCCTGCTAAGGAAATAAGAACAGATATTTTAGATTATACAGATATAATAATTCCTAATGAAACAGAGGTTGAACTTTTAACTGGAATTAAGGTTTATGATTTAGAAAGTGCTAAAGTAGCAGGAAAAAAATTTTTAGATAAAGGGATAAAGTTTGTTATTATAACTTTAGGTTCAAAGGGAGCAGCTTTAATAAGTAAAGATATGGCTAAAATAATTCCAGCCTATAAGGTTAAAGCTATAGATACAACAGCAGCAGGTGATAGTTTTATAGGAGGATTAAGTTCTAAATTAGATATAAATAATTTAAACTTTGAAACTTTAGAAAAGGCAGTTGTTTTTGGTAATAAAGTTTCATCAATAACTGTTCAAAAAGAAGGAGCACAACCATCTATAGGAATATTAAAAGAAGTAATAGAAATCTATGGGGAGGAATAATAAGATTATAAAATAGGAGAAGAGATAATAAAGATTCTTAAAAAAAGATAAAGTTAGTTTTTAAGCATAAATTAATAGAAAAAGAAACTATAAAGTAAGGAGGAATATATATGAATTTTATAGACTTTCATTGTGATACTGCTTATAGAATGATTGAAGAGGGAAAAAATATTACTGATTCAAATCTTAAGGCAAATTTAAATAATATTAAGGCTGGAAATGCCATGGCACAATTTTTTGCCATGTTTATAGAAAAGGATCAAGTAGAGGATTCTTTTAAATATTGCAATAAAATGCTATTAAATTTCAAAAAGGAAATTTCAAAACATGAAGACACTATAGAATTATGTAGAAATTTTGATGACTTAAAAAGAGTAAAGGCATCAGGGAAAATAGGAGCTTTTTTAACTATTGAAGAGGGAGATGCTTTAAAAGGTAATTTAGATAATCTTAGATATTTTAAAGAAGAAGGAATTTCATTAGTGACATTAACATGGAATTTTGAAAATGATTTAGGGTATCCAAATGTTGCTTTTGTAAATAAGGATAAAGGATTAAAAGAAAAAGGCATAGAAGCAGTTGAAGAGATGAATAGACTTGGAATGCTTATAGATGTTTCTCATTTATCAGATGGTGGATTCTTTGATGTGGCAAAGTATTCAAAAATGCCATTCATAGCATCACATTCAAATGCTAGAGTAATGACTAATCATAGTAGAAATTTAACTGATGAAATGATAAAAATATTAGCTAATAAGGGTGGAGTAACTGGAATAAACTTTTGTAATGCATTTTTAAGTAAAGATTCAAATCCTCTAGATGATGAAGTAGCAACTATAAAAAATATGGTTAGACACATAAAACATATAAGAAATGTTGGTGGCATTGAAGTAATAGGAATTGGTTCAGATTTCGATGGTATAGAAAATGAAGTTGAAATAAAAAATTCAAGTGAAATGAATAAATTAGCTTTTGCCTTACAAAAAGAAGGATTTGTAGAGAGTGAAATTGAAAAGATATTTTATGGCAATGCACTTAGAATAATAAAAGATGTTTTAAGATAATTTAAGTAGGAAAAGTAAGGAAAGAGAGAGGACAATAATAATGAAGAACTTAGCTGGAAAAGTAGCAATTATTACAGGAGGAACTAAGGGGATTGGTAAAGCAATTGTTTTAGAGCTTGCATGTAGAGGAGCAAGTGTTGTTATTAATTATAGTAGTGATGATGATGCAGCTAGAGAAACTTTAAATGAAATAAAGGAATTAGGAGCTTATGGAATATTAGTGAAAGCTTCAGTAGGTGATTATGAAGGCTGTAAGCTTTTAATAGAAGAGGCTGTAAAAGTTTTTGGGAGAATAGATATTTTAATAAACAATGCAGCTATTTCAACAGTTGGATTATTTATGGATAATGATTTTGAAGAATTTGATAGAATTCTTAATATTAATTTAAAATCTGTTTTAGCTTGTAGTAAATTAGCAATGTCAGAGCTTATATCAACTGAAGGTGTTATTGTTAATATATCATCCATATGGGGAAATGTTGGTGCATCTTGTGAAGTATTATACTCAGCAACTAAAGGTGCTATAAACTCATTTACAAAAGCCTTAGGCAAGGAGATGGCAATGTCCAATGTAAGAGTAAATGCTGTAGCACCGGGGGTAATTGATACACCAATGAATTCTTGGATGAATAAAGAAGAGAGAGAAGAACTAGAAGAGGAGATTCCAATGAATAGATTTGGAAAAACTTTAGAAGTAGCAAAAGTGGTTGCTTTTTTATGTTCAGAAGATTCTTCATATATGACAGGACAGATTATTACTGTAGATGGTGGAATGCTTTAGAATTTAAGTATTTAAATGACTATTTAAAATAAATATGCATTATAAATAATAAACTTTTAAAGTATATTATAAAAAAGTTAAATTAAAGGGGGAGAATTTATGAATATTGTAATTGTATCAAAGGTGATTGGGGGAGTTAGACCTGTGCCTATAGGTATAGATAGAGGCGGTAATATTTTTAAAGGAACATTATCAGGAGCTTTAAAAAATAATCTAAAAGAAAAATTAAGTGAGGAAAAGATAGATTGCAATATAGAGGTAGATAGAACCTATGATAACTGTGAAACTATGGTCAAGAGAGGAGTAAATCTTATTTTAGTGTCTCCTTATGTGAAGGATAAAGCAGATATGGATAGAGTTCATAAAAATCACTTATATGTGTTAAGTGAAAAAGAATTTAATAAAGGGTATGTAGAAAACATTGTAGAATATATAAAAAATAATTTAAGAAGTTTATAAAATACAAATAAAGGATTCTATGTAGATTAGTGAAATACCTTTCTATATAGAATCCCTTTATTTTTTATTTCAAGCTGAGTGCACCACCTATTGTTATACATTTACTATCTACACCATGTCCAAGTTCTAAAGTTTTGGCTATGGTTATTGATTTGTTTTGCAGTATATCTAATAACATTTTTTCCACTGTTGGGGAATAATCATTTTCTTCCATTTCAGTGAAAGTTCCAAGGAGTATTCCTTTTAGATTATCAAAGGCTCCAAGTTGCTTGTACTGATGAAGAAAAGTATAAATTTTAGCAGGATTTCCACTATAGCCTTCTAAGAATAATATTTTATTATTAAAATCAGGCATTAATGGTGTACCAGCAAGTTTTAATAGGCAACGAATGTTACCTCCAACAACTATTCCTTTCATTGAATTTCCTTGAATAAATTTATACTTAAATTTAAATAAATCATTTTTTTCTCCAAGAATACTATCCTTAAATAATTTCACTTGTTTTTCCGAATTAGGATTGTTTATTAAGTGTTTTATTTGATAGTGGAAAGTTGGAAATCCACATTTTTTATATAATGCATTAAGAACAGTTGATAAATCACTATATCCAAAGAATGGTTTAGGATTTTTCTTTATAATATCAAAATTTATGTAACTTAAAAGACCATTTGATAAATCACCACCTGATATATCAAAGATAGCCTTTATAGATTTATCAGTAAATAAATTTTCTAAAGATTTTGCCTTAATTATAGCGGCTTCATTAAATGGTGAATTTTTTTCTTCGTAAAAAAGTTCATTACCATAAATAACTTCCAGACCTAAACTATTAAAAAGTTTTTTCAAGGAAAAAATATTACTTTTTAATAATGGAGATAGCCCATTAGAAGATGCAAAAAAAGCTACTTTATCATTTTCTTTAAGTAAAGAACTCATAGTATATTCTCAGCTCCGTTTCGTTTCTTTTGAATTTTATAAATTTATTTCATCACTAATTCTAAATTAAGTCTTAGTTTATTAGAATTAATGTCATAAATAAATTATTGTAATTAAATATGTAATATAACTTAATTATATAATATAAATTTAATTTGGGCGTTAATAAAAAGATACAAAAAGCAGATATTTATAAAAAGTTTAAATTATTTTAATTAATAAGTTTACCTGTAAAAGATAAAATAGTATATAATTTCAATATATTATATTAATTGGAGGGGTTTATGAATAAATTTGCAAAAGGATTAATGGCGGCTATATTATTACCAATGTTATTAGTTGGATGTTCTAGTGGAAAGGGGAAAAGTGATTCTTTAGATAAAGAGGAAACAAAAGAGCAAGTATCAGCTTTTGTGGAGGTTCCAGAAAAACCAGAGATTCTACCAACAGCTACAATAAAAATTAAAAATTATGGAACTATGGAGGCTGAGTTATATCCACACAAAGCTCCTAACACTGTAAATAACTTTATAGAGTTAGCTAATAAAAAGTTTTATGATGGTTTAATAATTCATAGAGTTCAAAAAGATTTTGTAATTCAAGGAGGGGACCCAGAGGGAACAGGAATAGGAGGTCCAGGATATGAAATAAAGGGTGAATTCTTTGAAAATGGATTTAATGTTAATGATATAAGTCATAAAAAGGGTGTATTATCAATGGCAAGGGCACAACAATTAGATAGTGCAGGAAGTCAATTTTTCATAATGACTGATGATGCAACTCAATTAGATGGTGCTTATGCAGCTTTTGGAAAGCTTATTTCAGGAGAAGATGTTTTAGATAAGTTAAATATAGTGAAAGTGAATGGACAAACACCTATAGAGAGAATAGAAATAGAATCAATAAAAATTAATTTAAATGGATATAATGCTAAAGAAGCAGTTAAAATCAAAGGTTAGATTATTGAAATAGTATTTAACTTTGGTAAATTACTTAATTTAGGTTTATAATAAGATAAGATTAAAATTGGGGTGTATCAAAATGACTTTGATACATCCCCTAAATTTTAAGTGATTTTGACATTTTTAGTTTGGAGGGTTTTGCTATGAAGTTAATTTCATGGAATGTTAATGGGTTAAGAGCCTGTGTTACTAAAGGATTTTTAGATTATTTTAAAGAGCAGAATGCTGATATATTATGTATTCAAGAAAGTAAGCTTCAAGAAGGTCAAATTTCATTAGACCTAGAAGGATATTATGATTATTGGAATTATGCAGAGAAGAAGGGGTATTCAGGGACAGCTATTTTTACTAAGGAAAAACCTATTAATGTATTCTATGGAATGGGAATAGAAGAACATGATAAGGAAGGTAGACTTATAACCTTAGAATTTGAAAAATATTTTATGATAACAGTATACACTCCTAATTCACAAGGTGAGCTTAAAAGATTACCTTATAGAATGAAATGGGAAGATGATTTTAGAGAATATTTACTAAAACTTAATGAGAAAAAGCCAGTTATAGTTTGTGGAGATTTAAATGTAGCTCATAAGGAAATAGATTTAAAGAATCCAAAAAGCAATAGAAAAAATGCTGGTTTTACAGATGAGGAAAGAGAAAAATTAACAGAGCTATTAGATGCAGGTTTTGTAGATAGCTTTAGATATATTCATCCAAATGAAGAAGGAAGATATTCTTGGTGGTCATATAGATTTAATGCAAGAAAGAATAATGCAGGATGGAGAATAGACTATTTCCTTGTTTCAGAGAGAATAAAGGAAAATATAAAAGATGCAGATATTCATAGTGAAGTATTAGGATCTGACCATTGTCCTGTAATCTTAGAAATAGAAATTTAGGAAAGTAGATGTTTTATATAGCTAGATAAAAGACATAGAGGATGTATCTGTAATTTGATACATCCTCTGCTTTTTAAAGTTCAGATGAAGCTATATGTTTTTTTAGCATTTCAGATGCTTTAACAAGAGCATCTTTTTCACTGTCACTAAGAGGAACTTCAACTATTTTTTTAGCACCATCTCTAGTAACAATAGTAGGTATAGACATATAAATATCATTAATTCCATATTCACCTTCAAATAAAGAAGATACTGTTAAAATAGAATTTTCATCTCTTAGAATAGATTCCACAATTCTAGCTACAGCCATTCCTATTGCATAGTTTGTATAACCTTTTTTATTAATTATTTCATAGGCTGCATTTTTAACTTTTTCAGGTATAACTCTTTTAAAGTCTTCTTCACAAGTGTCAGAAACTTTATGACAATAATCATCTACATGCATTCCAGCAACATTTGCTAAACTCCATGCAGCTATTTCTGAATCTCCATGTTCTCCAATTATATAGGCTTCTATATCTCTAGAATCAATTTCAAAGTAATCACTTATGAGATATTTCAATCTAGATGAGTCTAAAACAGTACCAGATCCAATGACTTTTGACTTAGGGAACCCAGAGATTTCATAAGCAATTTGAGTAAGTAAGTCAACAGGGTTTGATACAACTAAAAGTATAGAATTAGGACTATATTGTACTACTTGTGGCACAATATCTTTAAAGACTTTAATATTTTTGTTAATTAAATCTAATCTAGTTTCCCCTGGTTTTTGTGCAGCACCTGCTGTAATCACAATAATATCAGAATTTGCTGTATCTTTATAATCTCCCGCAGTAACAGTAACTGGTTTTACAAAAGATGCACAGTGTGATAAATCCATTGCTTCAGCTTCAGCTTTTTCTTTATTTAAGTCAACAATAACTATTTCAGAACATAAGCCTTGAAGCATTAGTGCATAAGCAGAAGTTGAGCCAACAAAACCGGCACCTATTATAGAAATTTTAGATGTTTTTACAGTATTCATAAATAATCACCTCTTTTTTATTTTAGGCATCTAACATTGAATTATACTAGGATTGGACTGTGTATAATGGTAAATAATAAGATACCTAAAAATTTGTTAAAAATAATCATTATTATTAAATAAATTTTAGTTTATAATGATTTTTATTACATAATAACATTAAAATATAAATTTGTGAATAAAAAATGAATATTTTTTATAAAATAATGCAAAAAAGTGAAGTAAACCTTTACATTTGTATAGAAAGTTTAATTTAATTATAATACATGAATTAATAGTTTTGAGAGTTATTTAAATAAGTAATATAATATAAACTAAACGCTTATTTATTGAGGAGGTGCTTTTAAGTTGGGAGGCGGACAAATAAATGATATGTTATCCCGAAGAAAAAACTTAAAATATAGACTTATTTTTGAGGGCACAGTAGTCGGAGCACTAGCTGGAGTTGTAATAGTAATATATCGAGAATTAATAGATATGTTACTACCTAAGTTCACTGAGTTGTATCAATGGGCAAAAGGTGATGTAACAAGAATAATAGGAATATTTGTTTTATTATGTTTATTAGGTGCTATAGTTGGTTTTATGGTAAGATTAGAACCGATGATTTCAGGGAGTGGAATACCACAGGTTGAAGGTGATTTAAGTAGAAACTTAAAAATGAGTTGGTGGAAAATACTTATATTCAAATTTGTGGGTGGAGTTATATCTTTAGGAGCTGGACTTTCAGTTGGTAAAGAGGGACCATCTGTACAAATGGGTGCATCTGTGGGAAAAGGTTTTTCAAGAGTATTTAAGTTTTCAAAGGTAGAAGAAAAATTTCTAATAACAGCAGGGGCCGCAGCAGGATTAAGTTCTGCATTTAATGCACCACTTTCAGGGGCAATATTTGCATTAGAAGAAGTTCATAGAAACTTTTCACCTTTAGTTTTAATATCTGCAATGGCATCGTCATTGGCTTCCGATTTTATACTAAAGTTATTTTTACATCCAGGATTAGCACTAGGATTTAAATCACCACTTTTAGTATTACCATTAAAATATTATTGGATTTTAATAATATTAGGAATTATAATGGGTGTTGGTGGTGCTATATTTAATAAAGGAATTTTAAAAGTTCAAAGTCTTTATGGATGTATGAAGAAAGTACCTATAGAAATAAAAGTAATGATACCTTTTGTTATGACAGGTATAGCAGGAATGACAGCACCTATATTATTAAGTGGTGGTCATAATCTTATAATGAGCTTACCTACATCAAATTATGGATTAGATGTTCTTTTTGCAATGCTTATATTAAAATTTATTTTAACTTTATTTGCATTCGGTTCAGGTCTACCAGGTGGTATATTCTTCCCATTATTAGTTCTTGGCTCTATAATAGGAGATATATTCGGAATTGCAGCATGTCATTATTTTCATATTCCAGAAGTATATATATTAAATTTTATAATATTAGCAATGGCTGCTAACTTTGCATCTACAGTAAAGGCTCCTATAACAGGTATGGTATTAATATTAGAAATGACAGGATCTTTTGAACATATATTAGCATTATCAATAGTAGTAATTATTTCTTATGTAATATCAGAAGCTTTAAATGTAGAGCCAATTTATGAGTCATTACTTGGTCGATTATTAAATAGGGTTGGATTTAAAAATAGAGATGTAATAGCCACTAATAAAATAATTGTAGAACATTCAGTTGAACTTGGAAGTCCTATAGAAGGTAAATTAGTTAAAGATGTAGGGCTACCATCTTGCTGCTTGATAGTAGCTATTAAAAGAGGGGATAGTGAAATTATACCAAGAGGAAATACAAAAATACTAGCTGGTGATTATTTAATGGTAATGACTAGTGAGCAAAAATCAACTGAAATTTTTGATATGTTAGAAGTTAGCGGCGCTTCAGATGTGAAGTGTTGTGAGGATAGAAAATAAAAAATAGACCTAAAATCAGCTAGGAAGCTGATTCAGGTCTATTTTTTTCTTTATGATATATATTCAAATCAAAAATTTTTATTTTTTTAATTAAAATAGTTAATGAAATAATAAGACAAATAGCCTCAGAAATTGCAGCTGAAATCCAAATACCATTGCTTTTAAATATTAGAACCATTATAAATAGGCTTAAAGAAATAATAAATAAGCCTCTAGAAAGAGATATAATTGAAGCATATTTAGGTTTTTCTAAGGCTGAACAAAATCCACCTATTAAAACATTAAAGCCCATTAATAAGAAGGTGATTGAGTAAATACTAAATGCTTTAATAGTAAAGTTAAATAATTCTACATTAGAACTATCTAGAAAAGCTGAGACTATAGGCTTACTAAAGCATATAGACACTAAAAATGCAAAGGCAGAACTAATAGATACTGTTAATAAACTTAATTTTAATAATTTTTTTATAGATTCACGGTCACCTTTTCCGTAATAAAAGCTAACTAATGGTTGCATACCTTGACTTATTCCAAGCATAGTCATTAAAACTAAGCCGTTTATATAACTAATTACACTATAAGCTACTATTCCATTTTCACCAATAAGTTTTATTATAACTTGATTAAAAAGTAATATTACAATTCCGGCAGATAATTCTGTAATTGAATCAGGAAATCCAACTCGTACAGTTCTTGAAAAGTCATTTAAAGTAAATTTAAATTTAGTAAATTTTAATTTAGATTTTTTACTTAAAAAATAACTTAAAAAAATGATTGTTGATAAAACTTGAGATAAACCAGTAGCAAAGGCTGCACCAGCAACACCATAATTAAGTTTTACTACAAATATATAATCAAGAATTATATTAGTTAATGCTGATGATGTAACACCAATAGTAGATAAATAGGGTGCGCCATCTGCTTTACACAGAACTTCAAGATAGTAGGAAACCATAAAAAATCCATTAAAATAAGCTATGATTGATAAATATTCCTTCACAGTTGATAGGGTTGTACTATCTGCTCCTAAAAAATAAGCTAATCTATTAATATTAAAATGTGCTAATAAGAGTATAATTATTGAAGATATTATTAAAATTATTAAAGTAGAAGAAAATATCTTATCAGCATTTTTCTTTTGAGATTTTCCAAGATAAATGGATATAATAGTGGATGCTCCCACTGCAAATAGTAATGCAAAGGCAAAAATGAAACTTATAAAAGGCATAGATATATTTATTGATGCAAGAGCATTGGCTCCAACAAATTTTCCAACAAAAATACCATCTACCATTGTATAAATAGAAAATACCCACATAGCTGCAACAGAAGGCACTAAGTAATGTAGAAATTTTCTACTTAATTTAGTTTCTTTGTATTGTTTATTAGTCATTTTAAAACCTCCTTATTAAAATTTTAAACTATGGTATAATACTAGAGTCAATAGGATTTAATTTAATAATTGGGAAGTGAACGTAAAATGAAGGATTATTATAAAATCGGGGAAATTTCTAAAATATATTCTATAGGTAAGGATTCTTTGATGTATTACGAAAAGTTAGGCATATTAAATCCAATAAGAGATAAGAATGGATATAGATTATATAGTATAAATGATATTTGGAGATTAAATTTAATAAAGGAACTTAGAGCATTAAACTTTCCCATGAATAAAATAAAGGATTATTTAGATTGTAGAACTATAAAATCAACTAAAAATTTATTAGAAGAAGAATTAAATATGCTAGATGAAAAAATAAAGGAGTTTCTAAATCAAAAGGAAAATATAAAAAGTAGACTTTTAAATATAGAAAAAGAATTAGATTTTAATGATTTTGATAAGATAGAATTAAAATATTTTGATGATAGAAAAGCAATTATTCTTAATGGAGATATTGAAAGAGATTCAGAAGCAGATTTTTTAATAAAAAAGCTTCATAAAAAATTTGAAGAGAGATTTAATATTTTAGGTAATAATAATATTGGAGCTGTATTTTCTCTAGAGGAAATAAATAAAAATAATTTTAATTATTATAAGTCAGTTTTTTGTTTCTTAGAAGAAAATGAAGAGTTAAGTAACGTAATTATAGAAAAAGGGAATTATGTAACATGTACTTATAAGGGAGACTATAGTAATAAAAAATCATGCTTAAAAAGAATAATGAAATATATAGATAATAATCACTTAAAAATAAAAAGTGATCCTTTAGAGATATATAAGATAGATATTCATGAAACTGGAAATTATGAAGAATTCATAACAGAAATACAAGTTGCCATAGAGACCCAATAAAGGAGTAGTTTAATTAGTATATACTTTTCTAAGTTGCGGAAAATAATATTGAGATATTAATTAACTAAGAGATAAGGAGAAATTATTATGAGCAACAGAAATGAGAAAAAAATGTCAAATATTAAGAACTTTCAAGAAACTGGAGATAATAATCAATTAAATCAAAATATCAATAACATGAATAAAAGAGATCAAAGAGTGAAAAAAACAGAAAACCAACAATACTAAAATAATTAAATAAAAATTATGTTTTTGATGAGAATTTAAGTAGTAGTTGTAATATAAAGCACCCTCAATAATATATTTATTAGGGTGTTTTTTTTATTGATAAATGAAAATTAACCAATAAATGTATAGAATCAACATGATATTTCCATAATATACATATAAATAAAAATAATGAAAAGAAAATTTTAAGATGTTATGTGTAAGGGAGAGTTTTTATTATGATAAATACTTTATCAATTAGAAAATTAGTGAGTTATTTAAATAATCCAATAGAGCAAGGCGGTTTTTGGTTACCTAATGTACAAAGGTCCTTTGTATGGGATGAAAAGAAAATAGAAAAATTTTTAGATTCCATAATGAGAGAGTACCCAATTGGTCATTTTTTAGTTTTAAGAACTGAAAGTCCAATAAAATATAAAAGGTTTGTTAGTACATTTACAGATAAATTAAAATTAATAAGAATGAGTGAACCTATTAATGAGTATAAAAAATTCTTAGTTTTAGATGGACAACAAAGAATGCAATGTTTATATGTATCTATTTGTGGAAGTTATGAAGGTAAGGAAATGTATTTTAATTTGCTTAGTGGTCAAGAACCTAATGAAGAAAATATAAAATATGAATTTAAATTTATGAATAATGATGAAGCACCATGGTATTTTATTAGATTAAAAGACATAGTTAATTCTAAGGAGAGAAGAGGAGTTGCTAAGAGAAATTTAATTAATAAGATACAAAAGAGCTGTGATGATTTTACAGAGGAAATAAGATGTATAATAGATGATAATTTAGACCAAGTGATAAATAGATTTGTTAGTAAAGAAATAATTTCTTATGATGTATTAGATAATGTTGATAAGTCAAATTATTATGATTATCATGATATTTTAGAGATTATAACAAGAACCAATGAGGGTGGGACTATTTTAGAGAAAGAAGAACTAATTAAATCAATTCAAGTAAACTAATTAAGAGTTTCAATATATTTTTAATTAAGTTCTTAGATAAGAAAGTAAACATGGGATGAGCAGAAGGAGTAAACTAATAAAAAATAAAGGCCTCTTTAAATATATTTTTCTTTTTATTTATAAAATATGAGAAAAAGGAATAAGAATATAAAAGAGATAAATTTAAGGAGGAAGACCATGTCATTAATTTGGGTGGGAATTATAGGTGTAATAGCTTTAAGTGTAGCCTTCTTTATAAGAAAAGATATTATAAAGAAAGATGCTGGAAATGAAAAAATGAAAGAAATAGCCGAATGTATAGCTAAAGGAGCTATGGCATTTTTAAGAAAAGAGTATAAATACTTATTAATTTTTATAATAGCTGTTGCAATTATTATAGGATTTTTCTTAAATGTTATAACTGCTTTTAGTTTTATTTTAGGAGCTATTTTTTCTATTTTAGCAGGATATATTGGTATGAATGTTGGAGTTAAAGCTAATGTAAGAACGGCAAGTGGTGCTATGAAAGGTCAAAGGGATGCCTTAGCAGTTGCTTTTTCTGGTGGAGCTGTAATGGGGCTTTCTGTTGTTGGTTTAGGTATTTTAGGACTTACAATTGTAGCAGTTATATTTGGTATAGATAAAGTAGAGTATATAACTGGCTTTGGTTTTGGTGCTTCATCTATAGCTTTATTTGCTAGAGTTGGAGGTGGAATATATACTAAGGCAGCAGATGTAGGTGCTGATTTAGTTGGAAAAGTAGAAGCTGGAATACCAGAGGATGACCCAAGAAATCCAGCAGTCATAGCAGACAATGTAGGAGACAATGTAGGAGATATTGCAGGAATGGGGGCAGACCTATTTGAATCCTATGTGGGCTCTATAATATCAGCTATAACCTTAGGAGTTATGGCAAGTGTCACTTTAGGAGAAGAAGCATTAAAATTACCGATTTTACTAGGAGGAGCAGGAATAATAGCATCTTTAATGGGAATCTTTTATGTTAAAAAATCAAAAGACACAAATCCTCAAAGAGCTTTAAATAAGGCTATGTATATATCAGTCGTTCTTATGATAATATTTTCTTTTATATTAAGTAATGTATTGTTAAGTAGTATGAAACCTTTTATTTCAGTATTAATAGGAACAATTGTTGGAGTAGTTATAGGAAAAATTACAGAAATATATACATCTGACCAGTATGATTCAGTTAAAAGTATAGTTGAGAAGTCCAAAACTGGTGCTGGAACTAATATTATTGAGGGGTTAGCTATAGGAATGAAATCCACAGTAGTACCTATAGTAGTTATAGGAGGAGGAATTATAAGTTCATATATAGCTATGGGAGGTTTTGAGAATAGTGAATTAGGCCTATATGGAATAGCCCTTTCAGCTATAGGTATGCTTGCTACCTCAGGAACTGTAATATCAGTAGATGCCTATGGTCCAATTGCAGATAATGCTGGAGGCATAGCAGAAATGTCAGGACTTTCAGAAGAAGTGAGAAGTATAACAGATAAATTAGATTCAGTTGGAAATACTACAGCAGCCATAGGTAAAGGATTTGCCATAGGTTCAGCAGCTTTAACAGCTTTAGCTTTATTTGCTTCTTATGCTCAAGCTGTAAAAATTGAAGCTATTAACTTATTAAATCCTTTAACTTTAGTAGGACTTTTAATTGGATGTATGCTTCCTTTTTTATTTGGTGCTTTAACTATGGAGGCTGTTGGTAAAGCAGCAACTAAGATGGTAGAAGAGGTAAGAAGACAATTTAAAGAAAAGAAGGGGATAATGGAAGGTAAGGAAAAGCCTGATTATGAAAGATGTGTTGAGATATCAACAGAAGCAGCATTAAAAGAAATGGTTGTACCAGGACTTTTAGCTATAATTATACCTATTGTAGTAGGGATAATTTTAGGAGCAGAGGCTTTAGCAGGAACTATAGCAGGAGGTGTAGGTACAGGAGTTTTATTAGCTATTTTTATGGCAAATTCAGGTGGAGCATGGGATAATGCTAAAAAGTCTATAGAAGGTGGATTAGAAGGTGGAAAAGGTAGCGAGGCACACAAGGCAGCCGTAGTAGGAGATACTGTAGGAGATCCATTTAAAGATACATCAGGACCAGCTATGAATATATTAATAAAACTTATGACCATAGTATCAGTAGTTTTTGCTTCAGTAATATATGAGTATGGAGGGGTACTACTAAAATTATTAGGTAAGTAGTTATAAATAGAGACTTAATTCAATCAGAATTTGAATAGATAAAAAATAAAAGCTCTTTATTTCTGAGCAATTTTTGCAATAGAAATATTAGAGCTTTTTTATCTCATTAATTTTTAAGTTTTTCAAGATAGAAATAAAATTCAATTCCTTTATCTGTATGGACAACTCCGTATTGGCTATTGTGTAACTCTAAGAGATTTTTAGCAATAGATAATCCAAGACCATAACTTCCAGAATCTCTTTTGCAGTTTCATTTAATTTTAGCAGTGGCTTGGAGATTAAATTAGAAAAAATATAGGCAAAGAAAAAGCAGAAAATAATAAGTAGCAGAATTATAGCTTCATAAAAGTCTTTCATAATAGCACTTGCTTCTTCTATGGTTCTAAAGGGAGAGATAGATATTATAACAGCATCATTTTTACTACTAAGTGAAAATGGAGCTATAGAAACTATCTGTTTACTATTTCCCTTAGTGTTAACTACAGTAGTAATAATTTTACTTGAATTTAAAAATTCCTGTGTATAAAGTTTTTGTTCCTTAAGTTTATTTAAAATGCTATCTAAGGTAGCATCAATATCTTCGTTATTTTTTTGGCTAACTGTTATTTTGCTTATATTTGAATCTATTGGACAAATAGCAATTTTAGCAGTATTATTTAGTTCAAATGTAGTCATGGCATTTATGACAGCTTGAGTATTAACAGGCCAATTATAGTCATAATCTCTTTTAAATTGTAAAAGTGAATTTTGTAAATCTTCACTTTTTTTTTGGAGATAAAAACCTTGGAAAAAGAAGCTTTGAAAAATCATAAAGCCAATAAGAAGAGAGGCGATTAAGGAGAAAATTATTAGTATGAGTTTTTTTGTAATACTATTTTTCATCTTTAACTTCAAATTTATAACCGCTTCCTCTTACAGTTGTTATATATGAAGATTTGCTAAGTAATTTCTCTCTTAACCTTTTTATATTTGTATCTACAGTTCTAATATCGCCAAAGTAGTCAAATCCCCATACATTATCAAGGATTTTATCCCGTGATAAAGCTATGCCTTTGTTTGATGTTAGATATATCAAAAGGTCATATTCTTTAGGGGATAAAGAAACTTCTTCTTCTCCTAATCTAACTTCATGAGATAATTTATTTATGGTTAAACCATTAAAATCTAATATGTTTTTATCAACATTTGTATTTTCTATTCTTTTAAGAAGAGCTTTAATTTTAGCAACTAAGACTTTAGGACTAAAGGGTTTTGTTACATAATCATCTGCACCTAAATCATAGCCTCTTAGTTTATCTTCTTCTTCTTCTTTAGCAGTTAAAAGTATTATTGGAATATTAGATACAGATCTAATGGTCTCACAAACTTTAAAGCCATTTATTTTAGGCATCATTATATCGAGTACAACTAAATCTATATTATGTTCTGAAAAACTGTTTAGAGCTTCTTCTCCATCACTAGCTTCATATATTTTAAAACCCTCTTTACGGAAATAATCTTTTAAGAGAATTCTTATTCTAAGTTCATCTTCAACAATAAGTATGTTTTTTTTCATTACAATCAATCACCCCAAAATAATATTGCTTTTACCTCAAGTATTATTATACAATGAAAATTGGAATTTAGTAATTAAAAAATAGGAGAACTTTAATGAATAATTTAAATATTGATAATAAAATTATAACTTTAGATAATGGTTTAAAGGTTATAACTATAAAAAAAGATACACAGATAGCTTCTTTAAATATAGGAATAAATATAGGTTCGCTATACGAGAAAGATAGTGAAAGAGGATTAAGTCACTTTATAGAGCATATGCTTTTTAAAGGAACTAAAACTAGAAATAATGAAGAATTAAATAAAAAATTGGAGTTTTTAGGCGGAGATTATAATGCCTACACTGATAATTCTAACACTGTATTCACTGTAAGTTGTATAGAAGAGGAAATAGGGAATGCAATTGAATTATTAGGTGATATGTTAATGAATTCAGTTATGGATGAAAATGAAATAGTGAAAGAACAAGGTGTAGTGCTTTCAGAAATAAAGGCAAGTAAGGATGACATAGAAGATTTAAGTTTCAAGAGAACAAGTGAAGTTGCATTTTTAAAATCACCACTTAGATATGATGTTTTAGGAACAGAAGAAACAGTAAGTAATTTTAAAAGAAATGATATTGTAACCTATTATAATAGATATTATACTCCAGATAATGCTACACTAGTACTTGTTAGTTCTTTAAATCATAGTGATGCAATAAAATTAATAAAAGATGTTTTTAAAGAGTGGAAGGGAACTGTAGGAGAGAAAATAAAGATTCATTATGAAAAGAATCATTCAGGACTTTTTACAAGTTATAAAAAACAAATTGAACAAAGTACAGTGATATATTTATATAGTATGGAGAATCTTGAAGAAGAGGATGAAATGCCTTTAAAAATATTAAATCATAAGTTAGGTGAAAGTGCTAACTCTATTTTATTTAGAGAGTTAAGAGAAAATAGGGGACTAGCTTATGATGTATATACAAGTCTAGATTTAAGTAAAGATGTAAGAATAATGAATATTTTCACTGCTGTAAGTGAAGAATCAATAGATGAAACTATTAATGTAATAAACGATTGTATAAAAAAAATAAAAAGTAAAGATATAGTCTTTGATGAAGAAACTTTAGAGCTTATGAAAAAAATACATAAGACATCTGTGTTATCAACTTTAGAGGATTCAAGTGATTTATGTAATTATGTTTTAAATCAAAGTTTAGAAAATCGTCCTATAGATGATTTTATAGATGATATGAAAAAACTTGAAAAGCTTAAGGAGGATGATATTCATAGAGTATGTAATAAGTTTTTAGAGGGAGCAACTATTCATATATTAAAATCTGAGGAGTAATTTAATGAATAAGATTACTAATATAGAAACACAAAAAAGAAACGAGGAAAGAGTCAATATCTATATAGATAATGAATTTGCATTTGCTTGTTATAAAGAGATAGTTTATAAAGAATGTCTTAAAAAGGATATGGAAGTTGAATTAGAGAGACTTCGAAAAATAATTGAAGAAGAAGAATTTTTAAAATGTAAAAATTCAGCCTTAAGAATAGTAGAAAAGACTTATAAAACAGAAAAAGAAATGATAGATAAACTTTTGCAAAAAGGATATGAAGGTATTATAATAGAAAAAACTATAGCTTTTTTGAAAGAGTATAATTTTTTGAATGATGAAAAATATAGTTTAATGTATGCAAGGGACAAGAGTAAAATTCAAGGAAAAAATAAAATAAAATATTCTCTTATGAAAAAAGGTATAGATAAGGATACTATAGAAAATACATTAGAATCAATGGATAATAGTGTAGAAGAGGAAACAGCTTATAATTTAGCAATAAAAAAATATAGAATTTTATCTAAAAAAGAAAATGATAAATATAAATTGAATCAAAAATTAATCAGATTTTTATTGGGAAAAGGTTATGATTATGGCCTGATTAAAAGTGTAATAAAAAAAGTTACAAATGAGGAAGTGGAGGCGAACTATGAATAAATATATTTATTTATTAGCAATAGCAGTATTTATAATACCTCTCGTAATGTCATATTTTAAGAAGTTTGATAAGAAAAGTATATATGATGATTTTAATGGAGGGGCAAGGACTTTGCTTAAACTGGTAGCCTTTGCTATTGGCTATTATATTGTAAAATCAAGTAATGTTATAGAAAGAGGTATATCATCTATAATATCTCATTTTAATTTTTCAATTATAAGTCCAGCTATGACTGCATATATAATGCTTGTAATCATATTCCTTTTAATAATATATATTATATATGTTATTCTTAGAGGAATATTAATAGCTATAAACAATACCATAATAAAATCATCTATAAGAGCTTTAGATGCAAGAAAAAGTGGAAGAAAATCAGGAATTTCAGGAGTTTTATTTAACCTTCCAAATGCTTTATCTTACTTATTAATAGTTTTTCTAGTTGTTACAATATTACCTGTTTCAAATTTAAGTTCATTAAAGAGTGATTTTAATAATATAGTAACTAATACGGAAAGATTAATTAGTGGTAAAAAGCCAATAGATCAAGCCTTTACCACATCTTCATCAAATGATGGAAGTAATGTAATTGTATATTATAATGGTGTAAAATTAAGTACAGCAGTTAAAAGTGATGCAGCTATAAATAATATGGCAAAAGAAATTACTGCTGGAGATACTACTGATTTAGAAAAAGCAAAAGCTATTTACACTTGGGTTGGTAATAATGTAACTTATAGTGACCAAAAGGCAGATGAAATAAACAAAACAGGGGGAGAGGGTATACCATCAGGGGCTATACCAGCTTTCAATACAAGATCAGGTGTATGTTTTGATTATGCTTCACTATATGTTGCAATGGCAAGAGCTGTTGGGCTAAAAGTAAGAATGGTTTCAGGAGAAGGATATACTGGAACGGAATGGGGACCACATGCATGGAATGAAGTTTATATTCCAAGCGAAGGAAAGTGGATACCTGTAGACCCGACTTTTGAAAGTTCAGGGGATTTCTTCAATACATCAAATTTCTATGATACACATAGAGATGCTAAAGTAATAGGGCAATGGTAAAATAAAAGAACCTGTGGTTTTATTCTTAATTTAAGAATAATTCTACAGGCTTTTTTATTAGAATTTATTTAATTTTTTTAGTATGAGAGATATTGCCTTTTCACAATCTTTATCAGAGCTGTCTAAAGACCAAGCTATGTTAAAGTTCCTTAAAGCATTTTTATTGTCATTTAACATAGAGTAACAATAAGCTAAGTTAAAAAAGTATTTGGATTCATGGCATATAACCAAAGCCTGTTTTATCATTTTAATTGCTTTATCATATTTTTTCAATTTTATATAACAAACTCCAGCATTATAATATGCATGGGCTTCATATTGCTTGTTTTCAATAGCTTTATTATAATAATCTAAGGCTATTGAATAATTTTGATCATTGTAAAATTCATTTGCCTTTGAAAAATAATTCATTTCATACCTCCAATAATTACTTTAACTATAGTATTAACAATGAATTCCCAATTTATACCTTAGGCTAATATTAATATTAATATTACTTATATTAAAAAATATTCATCTTAAGTTAATTAAGTGATTAATTTAGTTGACATTAAGTAGAATTGAATAGTATTATAATAGATATTAAGAAACTAAATTTATATTTAGTTATTAAGAATATGTAAGAATAAATTTCTTGTAATTAAAAATGAATTAATAAAAAGCTTTGAGGAAGAGGAGTAGAGATAGGAAGAGTATATAGAGAGAAAAGTCCATAGGCTGAGAGACTTTTTTATTTGATATCTTGAAGGTAGCTTCTGAGCAACTTTAGTGAAATTTAAGTAGTTAAAGTCGGCAATTTTAGTCGTTATTTTAAGAGAGCCCTAAATTATTTTTAGGGAAAAAAGGTGGTACCGCGAGCTTTCGTCCTTTTATGGATGAGGGTTTTTTTATTTTTTAAAGCTTTTATTGAGCAAAATAAAGTATCACATTAAGTAAGTTAAATGAGAATAAGGATGAAAATTTTGTTCAAAATTATTCTATTAAATATTTCATTGCTGTAGCCTGTAGCATTTCAATCTTTTATAAATTAAAAGTAACAGGCACACATCAATAGATAACTTCAACTAAATTTCATATAGAGTTAAAGCTCTATATAAATTAAGTGGAACTTTACAAGAAAAACATTATATCTTCTAGATATAAGAGAAATAAGAGGAGGAATTATAGATGGATAATAACAATGTAAATATTTCTACTACCTATAATCCAAAGGAATTTGAAGAAAGACTTTATGCCAAATGGCAAGAAAAAAAATACTTTACACCAGAAGTTGATAAGAGTAAAAAGCCTTATACAATAATAATGCCACCCCCAAATATAACTGGTAAATTACATTTAGGTCATGCTCTTGATAATACTCTTCAAGATATGCTTATAAGATTTAAAAGAATGCAAGGATACTGCACTTTATGGCTTCCAGGAGAAGACCATGCAAGTATTGCAACAGAAGTTAAGGTTGAAAATGAGCTTATAAAGCAAGGTCTTTATAAAAAGGAAATGGGAAGAGAAGCATTCCTTGAAAAAGTTTGGGAATGGACAGATGAATATAGAGAGAGAATAAGAGAGCAACTTAAGAAAATGGGTTGTTCAGCTGACTTTACAAGAGAAGCATTCACAATGGACGAAAACTTAAGTAAAGCAGTAAGACATGTCTTTGTAAAATTATATGAAGAAGGCTTAATATACAGAGGAAACAGAATAACTAACTGGTGTCCAAAATGTCAAACAGCTTTATCAGATGCAGAAATAGAATATGAAGAACAAGAAGGTAACTTCTGGCATATTAAATACCCAGTTGTAGGTTCAGATGAATTTTTAGAAATAGCTACAACTAGACCAGAAACATTATTAGGAGATACTGCTGTTGCTGTAAATCCAAATGATGAAAGATATAAGCACTTAGTAGGAAAAATGCTTAAATTACCTTTAACAGATAGAGAAATACCAGTAGTAGCTGATGATTATGTTGATGTAGAGTTTGGTACAGGAGCTGTTAAAATAACTCCAGCTCATGATCCTAATGACTTTGCTGTAGGTCAAAGACATAACTTAAAACAAATCAGAATAATGGATGATGCTGGTGTAATCAATGAATTAGGTGGAAAATATGCAGGCTTAGATAGATATGAAGCTAGAAAAGCTATGGTTAAAGACCTAGAAGAACAAGGTTTATTAGTTAAAGTTAAACCTCATGTTCACAACGTTGGAACACATGATAGATGTGGTACTGTTATTGAGCCAATTATATCACAACAATGGTATGTTAAAATGGAAGAATTAGCAAAACCAGCTATAGAAGTTGTTAGAAATAAAGAAACTAAATTTGTTCCAGAAAGATTTGAAAAAACATATTTCAACTGGATGGAAAACATTCAAGATTGGTGTATTTCAAGACAATTATGGTGGGGACACAGAATTCCAGTTTGGTACTGCAAGGATTGTAATGAAATTACAGTGTCAATGGAAGATGCAACTGCTTGTAAGCACTGTGGTTCAAAGAATATAGAACAAGAAACTGATGTTTTAGATACTTGGTTCAGTTCAGCTTTATGGCCTTTCTCAACTCTTGGATGGCCAGATAAAACAGAAGATTTAGATTTCTTCTATCCAACAGCAACATTAGTTACTGGATATGATATTATATTCTTCTGGGTTGCTAGAATGATATTCTCAGGAATACACAACATGGGAGAAACTCCATTTGAGACAGTATTAATTCACGGAATTATAAGAGATGAACAAGGAAGAAAAATGAGTAAATCTCTTGGAAATGGTGTTGATCCACTTGAAGTTATAGATGAATATGGTGCAGATGCATTAAGATTTATGCTTGTAACAGGTAATGCTCCAGGTAATGATATAAGATATATTCCAGGTAGAGTTGAAGCAGCAAGAAACTTTGCTAATAAGATTTGGAATGCTTCAAGATTCGTTATGATGAACCTTGATAGAAATCTTATGGAAAAATATAAAGATAATAAAGACTACAGCTTAGCTGATAAGTGGATATTATCAAGAATGAACACTTTAGTTAAAGATGTTACAGAAAACATGGAAAAATATGAATTAGGAATAGCACTTCAAAAAGTTTATGATTTCCTATGGACTGAGTTCTGTGATTATTATATAGAACTTGTTAAACCAGTATTATATGGTGAAGATGAGTCAGAAAAAGGAAGAGTATTTAATGTTCTATACAGAGTATTAGAAACAGGATTAAAATTACTTCATCCAGTAATGCCATTTATAACTGAAGAAATATTTACTCACTTAAGCACAGAAGTTGAGTCAATAACTATATCAGAGTGGCCAACATATGAAGAAGAACTTAAAGATGAAAAGTCAGAAAAAGATATGGAATTTGTAATGGAAGCAATTAAGTCATTAAGAAACTTAAGAGCAGAAATGAATGTACCACCATCAAGAAAAGCTAAAGTTATGGCTTATGCTTCAGCAGAAGCTAAGGATGCATTTATAAATGGTGCAGCATATCTTGAAAAACTTGCTTCAGCTTCAGAAGTTACTTTCTTAGATAATAAAGAAAACTTAGATAAGAACTTAGTTTCAGTAGTTGTTAAGGGTGGAGAATTATTCTTACCACTATTAGACTTAGTTGATAGAGAAAAAGAGCTTGAAAGATTAGATAAAGAAAAGAAAAAATTAGAAGGTGAAATCAAGAGAGTTGAAGGAAAACTTTCTAATGAAAGATTTGTAAGTAAAGCACCAGAAGCTGTTGTTAATGAAGAAAGAGCTAAAGGTGAAAAATATAAAGAAATGCTTGAAGCTGTATTAGAAAGAATAGAAGCTTTAAAATAGGAGGATGCCATGAATTATAGTGAAGCTATGAATTTTATAGCTAACACTTCAAGATTTGGTATGAACTTTGGTCTTAGTAGAGTAGAAAAAATGTTAGAGCTACTAGGAAATCCTCAAAATAAAATAAAATGCATTCATATAGCTGGAACCAATGGAAAAGGTTCAACTACAGCTATGATTGCATCAATACTAAAGGAAGAGGGGTATACTGTAGGAATGTATACCTCTCCTTATTTAGAAGAATTTGAGGAAAGAATCCAAATAAATGGAGTTAACATACCAAAAGAAAGGTTAGCTGAATTAGTAAGTAAAATACAAAAAGTATCAGAGGAAATAGTAACTTTAGGATTTGATAATCCTACACAATTTGAAATAATAACAGCTATAATGTTTTTATATTTCTCAGAGGAAAATGTAGATTATGCAATAATTGAAGTTGGCCTTGGTGGAAGATTAGATGCTACTAATGTTATAGATCCAGTTTTAGTAGTTATAACATCTATAAGTTACGACCATATGAATATTTTAGGAGAAACTATAGAAGAAATAGCGGGAGAAAAGTGTGGAATAATAAAAAATTCTCCTGTGGTTACATATCCTCAAGTTGAAGAAGCTATGAAAGTCATAGAAGAGAAGTGCAAGGAAAAATCAGTACAATTAATTAAAACTTCAGAGAGCTCAATAAAGGAAGTAATTATTAATAAAAATGATAATATACAAAACATTAAGCTAGAAGTAGGAAGTGAATTAAAAGAATATAAATTAGCCTTAATAGGAAAGCATCAAGTGAAAAATGCTATGGTAGTTTTAAATGTTATAGAAGCCTTTAAAACTTTAGGGGGAAGTGTTAAAGAGGAATCTATTAAAGCTGGTCTTGAAAATGTTAGATGGATAGGAAGAATGGAAAGACTAAATAAAAATCCTATGGTTGTAATAGATGGTGCTCATAATATTGATGGAATAAGAACATTAAAAGAATCAGTTAAGGAATATTTTTCATATAATAAGCTAATATTAATATTAGGGATTTTAGGTGATAAACAAGTTAAGGAAATGGTTAATACTATAGGTTCTTTAGGAGAAGATATAATATTAACAGAACCTCATAATGAAAGAGCAGAATCCTTAGAAGTTATGGAAAGTTATTTAAAAGAAGAAAATAAAAATGTCTACAAAATAATGAATTATAGAGAAGCTTATGAAAAAGCTTTAGACCTTGCAAATGAGGATGATTTAATCCTTATATGTGGTTCTCTATACATGGTAGGAGACATGAGAAAAGAAATAACTAGAAAACTATTTAATATTTAATTAGAAGGTTGTAAAAGGGGTGTTTTAATGGAAAATAATAGTGGATTTTATACTTTGGGTGAAGAAATAGCTAATGCCATAACTCATGGCTTAGGATTATGTCTTGCCATTGCAGGAACTGTTATTATTGTTATTTTAGCTACGTTAACTGGTGATGCTTATAAGGTAACTAGTGTAAGTATATATGGTGCAACATTAATTTGTTTATATCTAGGTTCTACTCTTTATCATAGTATACCTGGAAAAATGGCTAAAAAATTTTTTAGAATAGTAGACCATTCATCTATATATTTGCTAATAGCTGGTTCTTATACTCCATTTACACTAATTTCACTTAGAGATGACTTTGGATGGCTTATGTTAATCTTAGTTTGGACTTGTGCTATAATAGGGATATTTTGTAAAGCCTTTTGGCTTGAGAAATTTACTAAGTTATCGACAATTCTTTATATAGCTATGGGATGGCTAGTTATTTTTAATATTAGTAATTTAGTAAAGAATGTTCCTGTAGCTTCAGTGGTGTTATTAGCTTTAGGAGGTATAGCCTATACCTCAGGATGTTTATTTTTTGTAAAGGATAAATGGAGATTTAATCATGCCATATGGCATATATTTGTTTTATTAGGAAGTGCATTACAGTATTTTTCAATGCTATTTATAATATAGTAAAAATAAAGATGTCGATTTATCTTAATTTTTGATAAATCAACATCTTTTTTTAAAAAATGAATTATTCAGTTTTTTTAGATAATTTAAGTTCTAAGTATTTATCTACATATATCTTTAGTAAAGCAGCAATAGGAACACTTAAAAACATTCCTAGAACACCGCCGATACCTCCACCAACAGTAAC
Organism: Clostridium massiliamazoniense; assembly: GCF_001403635.1. Lineage (GTDB taxonomy): Bacteria > Bacillota > Clostridia > Clostridiales > Clostridiaceae > Sarcina > Sarcina massiliamazoniense. Next base: position 1,017,010 of record NZ_LN879468.1, on the reverse strand, counting down.
TGAAAAAATTATTAATAATGGAGAAACTCCAACTTGATCTCCTAGTATTTTAGGACCTAAGTATAAACCATCAAACTGTTGTAGTAGGAATATGAAAATTAGAACGATAATAGCTAGTTTAGGATTAACAAATAAAGTTAATATGAAAGCTGGTATCATTCCTATAAAAGGTCCAAAGTAAGGAATCATATTTGTAATTCCCACTATTAAAGCAATTAATAGTGCAAATGGAGCTTTTAATATTATTAAACCTATGTAGCATAGAACACCTATTATTATAGAATCAATAGTTTTTCCAATTATAAATTTAGAAAACACTAAATTAGATGTAGATAAAAATTCTATAGTAAAATCTGACTTTTCCTTTGGTAAAATCGCTCTTAGGAATTTAATAAAAAATGCTTTTATTTTATTTTTTTCAGATAACATATAAATAGAGATTATAAATCCAAAGAGAAATTTAATAAAAGAAGATGTAAATCTAATTGTTTGGTCAAGTAATTGTTTCATAAAATTACTTAAAAATTCAGCTAAATTGCTAAAGGTTGATAGAAATACATTTTCTATTTGATTTGTTAAATCAGGAGAAGAAGTATGGATTTTACCAAGTGATTCTGTAATAAAAGATTGTGCTGTATTAATATAATTGGATAGGTTATGTGCTAAATCAGTAATACTTTCTATGATTGTAGGTATTATTACTAAACATAGAAATACTAATATTATTATGGTAATAAGATAAGTTAAAATAATACTTAAGGATTTTTTTAGATTGAATCTATTTTCAAACCATATAGAAATAGGATTTAGTAAGTAAGCTATACCAAATGCCCAAAAGAAAGGCATTAATATTGATAATATAGTACTAAAAAATCCTGAAAAAATAGACTCAATACTAAAAATAAATTTAAGTAATATTATTGAGATTAGTATTATGGGAATTAAATTCAAATAATACTTATTTTTTTTTGTCAATTTTTGTCCCCCTTAAATTTTAACTAACTAATTAATTAAAGCATCTATTATTTTATTATAAATTTCAGATGAATTATTTTTCCATTTAGAACAAAGCTCTTGAGCTTGTGCTTTAGATGGTACATTAACACTTAAATCTAATAATAAACAATCCCCTTCTAATGCTTTTAACGTAACTATAAATGAATCCTTATTGTCTGGAACGTAATCACTAAATATATTTAATTCTTTTTTTATTTGTTCTGTTTTTTCTGATAGATAATCATCTATTATTGCAGTTTTATTAGTTGATAATCTATCTTTAAATAAACTTAAAACAGTATCTCCTTTTTTTGTGAGGAAAACAAATTCTTTATTATCCTTTTCTTCATATTTTATAAATTCAGATTCTTTAAGTTCGGATATATATTGTTGAAGCATAAAATAATTTATGAAGCTCTTTTCCAAAACTATATCTGTCAATTGAGAATGGGATATAGGGTATTTTATAGATTTTATTATATATAATAGTAAAAGCTTATTTTCAGCTAATTCTATTGTATTATCATACATTTTCTTTTTCCTCCATAATTTTGATGCAATAGTTATTCTAATTATAACACATAATTTATAGTATAAGAAACTTTATTTGTTTTTATTAAAAAAATGAAAGGAGACTAGTGAAGTCAATGAAAATAAAGAGAAGAAAAATATATTTTGTTGTGTTATTAATAATAAACATGCTATTAAATTTTAATGTTAGTGCGTATTCAGCGAGTAAAGATTACAAAGATGAAATGCCTATTTATTCAGTGGAAAGTGATGAAAAGTTAGTAGCAATTACTTTTGATGTGAATTGGGCTGAAAAAGATTATCTAGATGATATACTAAAAGTTTTAGATGATTATGATGTAAAGGCAACATTTTTTGTAATGGGAAAATGGGTTATATATCCTGAGGGGAATAAAGAGAAATTAGTAAGAATATGTAATAAAAACCATCAAATAGGTAATCATAGCTATGTACATCCAAACTTTCTGCGAATAAACAGAAAACAAATTGAAAACGAAATTGTAAAAACAGAAAAAATAATATATGATATAACTGGAAAGAAAACTACGGTTTTTAGATTTCCTAGCGGTGCCTACAATAAAGAGGCTGTTAAATGTGTAAATGCTATGAATTATAAATCAATACAGTGGAGTAAAGACAGCGTGGATTGGAAGAATATTGGTCTTGAAAAAGAATATAATAATGTAATGAAAGACATAGATGCTGGAGATATTTTATTATTCCATAATAATGGAGAAAATACTGTTGAAAATTTAAAAAGAATAATTCCAGATTTACAACGTAAGGGATATAAATTAGTAAAATTGGAAGAGTTAATGCATGATGGTGCTTATATTGTTAATGAAAACGGTAAACAATTAAAAATAAATTAACATAAACCTATTGAAAATAGAGAAATATTTGTATTATAATGGAAATGTGTTAATTTATTACAATGATTAAATACCAAAATTAATGAAAAGAATTTATTTAAACAACTGATGGGGAGAGGGGTTAAGATTAACATGGATAATTTAATGTTAAATAACAAGATTTACTTAGAAGGAACAGTTTCATCTGAATTAGAATTTAGTCATGAAATGTATGGTGAGGGTTTTTATACTTTCGATTTAGATGTAATGAGATTAAGTGATTCAAAGGATACTTTGAATATAACAGTGTCAGAAAGATTAATGACAGAACTGGACTTAACTATTGGTAAAGATGTAATAGTGGAAGGCCAATTAAGAAGTTACAATAAATTTGTTGATGGAAGCAACAAACTTATATTAACAGTTTTTGCTAGAAATATAGAACCTTGTTTAGAAAGAAGTAAAAATCCTAATGAGATATTCTTAGATGGATTTATATGTAAAGAACCTATATATAGAACTACACCTTTTGGTAGAGAAATTGCAGATTTATTATTAGCTGTTAATAGAGCTTATAACAAGTCAGATTATATTCCTACAATTGCATGGGGAAGAAATTCGAGATTCTGTAAGGTATTAGAAGTAGGAGATAATATAAGAATATGGGGAAGACTTCAAAGCAGAGAATACCAAAAGAAAATTTCTGAAACGGAAGTTGTTAAAAAGGTTGCTTATGAAGTATCTATTTCTAAAATGGAAAAGGTTGATGAGTCACAATCTCAACCATCAGATATAGAAACACAAGAAATTATGTAAATTATATAATATTTAAGGCTATTCAGTAATGAATGGTCTTTTTTCATCTAAATTAAATTTTTGTTATAAAGTGAGGTTTAATTTACATAGAGTAAAGCTTCATTTGAATTTATAGCAAAGTCACTTAGAAATATATATCTTTTATTTTAAGCTTATAAAGAATTAGAATATTAGTTATGAGGTAAAATATAAAAGAATAATATATAAGTATGTTAAAATAATTAAGATAAACTGAAACTTAATTTAGATAAAGTTTTTACTTTAACTAAATTTTAGTGAAAGTTAACTAGGAGGTTGTGTCTATTCATCCTAAACTTATGGAGGATAGGAGTGTTACAGCCTTTAGTTATGAGATAAAGTAATAGGAGTGTAGAGTTATGGAAAAAGGATATATACAAATATACACAGGAGAAAGTAAAGGGAAAACTACAGCAGCTATGGGCTTAGCTATAAGAGCAGCAGGAAGTGGGCTTAAAGTTTGTATAGTACAATTTTTGAAGGCTTGGAAAACATCAGAATTAAATAGTTTAGAAAAAATAGATAATATAGATGTTTTCAGATTTCAAACTATAAAAAAGTTTACTTGGGAGTTAAATGAAAGTGAACGTAAACAAATAGAAGAAGAAACAAAGAAAGCATATAATTTTATTTTAAATGTATTTAAAGAAAAAAAATATGATGTAGTTATAGTAGATGAAATAATGGGTGCTTTAGGAGCAAAGTTATTAACAGAGCAAGAGGTTTTAGAATTGATGGATAAAAAACCAGATACAGTAGAGCTTGTAATGACAGGAAGATATCCAACGGAAGCAATTATAAATAAGGCTGATTTAGTAACAGAAATGAATGTTGTAAAACATTATTTTAATGAGGGAGTTCAAGCAAGATTAGGTATAGAGTTTTAATTTGTCAATGTATAGCTAGAGAAAAAGCAGAGAGGATGTATCTGTAATTTGATACATCCCCTTGTGTAATTAAATTTTATTTAAAATTCAATATTTAAAACATTGTCCATATCATATTTTCCTGGTGAAGTTACAGTAGACATAAATTCACAAGCTTTTATTGCACCCATAGCAAATAAGTCTCTTGATATAGCTTTATGTGTTATTTCTATAATTTCGCTATCACCAGCAAAAATAACTTCATGGTCACCTATAATTCCACCACCTCTTACAGTGTGAACACAGATTTCATTTTCTTCTCTTTTTTGTATACCTTCTCTACCATAGATTAATTTAGTTTCATCTTTAATAGAATCTTGGATACTATGAGCAAGCATAAGTGCAGTTCCACTAGGAGCATCAACTTTTTGATTATGGTGTTTTTCAATTATTTCTATATCGAAATTCTTATAAAGAACATCTGAAACTTTTCTAAGAATATTATTCATTATATTAACACCAATACTCATATTAGCTGATCTAAATAATGGAATTTCTTTTGAAGTATTTTCTATTAATTCTAAATCTTCTTTTGTATATCCAGTTGAGCATAATATTAAAGCTTTATTTTTAGCTTTTGCTAATAAAACTAAGCTTCCTAAAGTTTCTGCTCTTGAAAAGTCAAGTATTACATCAAAGTCAACATCTATATTATTGACATTATCAAATATAGGGTAACTTCTTGTAACATTTGTATTTCTGTCGAATCCAGCAACTATTTTAACATCTGGAAATTTATTTTCTACCATATTAGTTATTGTAGTACCCATTTTACCACAACAACCACTTAATAAAACTTTAACCATAATATCCTCCAAGTTATTTTAATAAGTTATTTTCTTTTAAAACATCCTTTAATTTAGAAAGATTAACTTCTTCCATATCGCAAAGTGGAAGTCTAAGTTCACCACATTCAAAGCCCATTAAATTCATTGCAGTTTTAACAGGAATAGGGTTTGTTTCTATAAATAAGGAGTTAGCAAGATTTAAATATTTTAATTGAAGATCTAAAGCTTCTTTAGTTTTGCCATTTAAGTAAAGCTCACACATTTCATGAGTTTCTTTAGGTAAAACATTGGCAAGAACAGATATAACACCTTCTCCACCAAGTGATAAAAGAGGAATGATTTGGTCATCATTTCCTGAGTAAATTGAAATTTTATCTCCACAAAGAGCTTTCATTTCTGCTATTTGAGAGAAGTTTCCACTAGCTTCTTTAATAGCTACAATATTGTTAAGATCAGATAATTTTAAAAGTAAATCTGGACTTATGTTCATATTAGTTCTTGATGGAACATTATATAGGATTATTGGAGTTTTTACAGCATCATTTATAGCCTTAAAATGTTCATATAATCCTTTTTGAGATGTTTTATTATAATAAGGAGTAATAACTAGAAGTCCATCAACACCCATTTTTTCAGACCAAATACTCATTTCTATAGAAGCTTTGGTATTGTTACTTCCAGTACCAGCTATAACAGGTATTCTTCCTTTTACTGTTTTTACTGTAAATTCTATAGTGTCTTTTCTTTCTTGAAGTGACATAGTAGTTGCTTCACCAGTAGTTCCACAAACTAAGATAGCATCAGTTCCTTGTCCAATATGCCATTCAATAAGTTCTTTTAATTTGTCAAAATTAACTCCAGTTTCATTAAATGGTGTAACTAGAGCTACACAGGATCCTTTAAAAATTGCCATGAAAAATACCTCCTAAGTAAATTATTTTATTAATAATTCTGCTATTTGTATTGCGTTTAATGCAGCACCTTTTCTTATATTATCTGCAACAATCCAAATATTTAATCCGTTATCAACACTAAAGTCTCTTCTTATTCTTCCAACAAATACTTCATCCTTACCATCGCAATTTAAAGGGGTAGGATATAGATTTTTAGATGAGTCATCCATAACAACTAGTCCTTTAGCTTCCTTAAAAGTATTTATAACATCATCTAAATCGAAAGCTGTATTTAGTTCTATATTAATGCTCTCACTGTGAGAATTTAATACAGGAACTCTAGCTGTTGTAGCAGTAACTCTTAAATCTGAATCGTGTAAGATTTTTCTACTTTCTTCAATCATTTTTATTTCTTCTTTAGTGTATCCATTATCTAAAAATACATCTATATGTGGTAAAATATTGCCCGTTATATTTTGTGTAAATTTTTTGCAAGTACCTTCTTTTAAATCTAATATCCCTTGAATTCCAGCACCTGATACAGCTTGATAAGTAGAGTAAACAACTCTTTTTAAACCATATTTATCAGCTAATGGTTTTAAGGCAACCATAGCTTGTATAGTAGAACAATTTGGATTGGCAATTATACCATTATGCCATTTAATATCTTCAGGGTTAACCTCTGGAACAACTAAAGGTACTTTAGGGTCCATTCTCCAAGCACTACTATTATCTATTACTACAGCACCATAGTTAGCGAATATAGGAGCAAATTCAAGACTAGGTCCACCACCTGCTGAGAATAAAGCAAAATCTATTTTTTTATTTTTTATATTTTCTTCACATAATTCTTCTATTAAATAATTTTCTTTTTTAAATGGTAAAGTCTTACCAGCAGATCTCTTAGAAGCAAATAAAAATAACTCCTTAATTGGGAAATTTCTTTCTTCAAGTATTTCTAAAAATTTTCTTCCTACGTTACCTGTAGCACCGACTATTGCAACATTATACAAAACTATCCCCTCCTAAAATATAAATAATATTATATATTCAATAATAGTTCAAAATGGTCTTAATTAGCAAGTTTTATTAATGAAAAAATTAAGAAAATATTAATTTTTTGAATATAATAAGTATAATGTTTTAGAAAATGGGAAAAATAACTATAATCTATATATTTGAAAGTAGGATAAAATAAGTGCTTTTTCTAAATTTGTTTTTTATAAAATATTAGTTAATGCAGGGTTTTACCTAAATAAGAATATAAGGATACAATTAAAACTTTTGAATATGAATATTATTTTTGAATAATTGTATAAAGTAGGAGGACTTAAAATGAGTAAGACACCTTTGAAAAAAATAATAAAAAGTAAATTAAAAACTAATAAGGAACTTACAGAAGAAGAAAAACTTAGGGAAAAAATGAAGTATGAAATAGCTGATGAATTAGGATTAAAGGACAAGGTTGATAGTTTAGGTTGGGGGGGACTTACAGCAGAAGAAACTGGTCGAATTGGAGGGATAATGACTAAAAGAAAAAAAGAAAGGAAGATACCAAGTAATGATATTATATTAGGTAGACGAAAATATTGACTAAAAATACTTTTAAATATAATATTTTATGTATAATTTAAATTAGATGGGGGAGAAATCTATGGACAGTTATAACAAAATGGCTAGAGTCTATGATGAACTCATAAATGAAGATATAAATTACGAGGAAATAAGCAATTTCTTAGTAGATGCTTGCAAAAAATATGATGTTAACTTTAATTCTTATTTAGATTTAGCCTGTGGAACAGGAAATGTAGGCATATTAGTAGGAAAGTATTTCAAAGATAATTACTTTGTAGATTTATCAGAAGATATGCTTATAGAAGCAGATGCGAAGTTAAGGGCTTCTAAAGTTAAAGGTAAAATAATATGTCAGGATATGTGTGAATTGAATTTATTAAAAAAGTTTGATTTAATAAGTTGTGTTTTAGATTCAACTAACTACATATTAGAAGAAGAAGACTTAGAGAAATATTTTAAGTCTGTATATGAGCATTTAGAGAATGATGGCTTATTTATATTTGATATAAATTCTTATTATAAATTATCAGAGGTTCTTGGTAACAATGTATATACCTATGACAGTGAAGATATATTTTATTCATGGGAAAATATATTTGAAGATGAAATAGTTGAAATGACTTTAAATTTCTTTATTAGAGATGGAGAGTTATATGAAAGATTCACTGAAATACATGAAGAAAGAGCTTATAAGGAAAAACTTATAGAGGATATTGTGAAAAAAGTTGGATTCAATATTGTTTCCAAAAATGAAGGATACAGTTATAATAGTGTAAAAGAAGATAGTGAAAGAATCTTATACATATTAAAAAAGTAACGGAGGAAATTTTTATGAAGGATAAATTAATAAGAGCAACAGCTAAAGATGGAATGGTTAGAATAATAGCAGCTCAAACTAGAGATTTAGTAAATGAAGGAAGTCGTATTCATGGGTGTACACCAACAGCAGCTGCTGCTTTAGGAAGATTATTAACAGCTGGTGTTTTAATGGGATCAACTTTAAAATCAGAGAAAGAAGTTATAACTCTTCAAATGAAAGGTGGCGGACCGGCAAAAGGAGTTACAGTAACTGCTTATTCAGATGGATCAGTTAAAGGATATATTGGTAATCCTAATGTTAACTTACCTTTAAATGTTGCTAATGGGAAATTAAATGTAGGAGAAGCTATAGGTAAAGATGGAATGCTTACAGTAATAAAAGATCAAGGGTTAAGAGAACCATATGTTGGACAGGTTCCAATATATAGTGGAGAAGTGGCTGAGGATTTAGCATATTACTATACTATGTCAGAGCAAGTTCCAACTGCAGTAGCTTTAGGAGTATTAGTAGATACTGACTTAAGCATAAAAGCAGCAGGAGGATATATAATACAATTAATGCCTGGTGCTGATGAACTTTTAGGAGATTTATTAACTTATAGATTAGAAGAAACAAAATCTGTAACTACAATGTTATCAGAAGGAAAAACTATAGAAAATATAATTGAAGAAATATTCGATGGTATGGATTTAAAAATATACAATGAAGAAATAACTCCAGAATACAAATGTGACTGTAGTAGAGAAAAAGTGGAAAAAGTATTTATTAGTATAGGTAAAAAAGATTTAGAAGAAATATATAATGAAGGTAAAGAAGAAGAAATAAAATGCAACTTCTGTGGAACTGGATATAAATTTACTAATGAACAAATTGGTGAATTATTAAAGAATCTTTAAAAAACTTTTTAAAAATAGTTGACAAAAATGATTTAAAATATTATAATTAATAATGTCTTAAGGATGACTTAAGACATTTGGCTCGATAGCTCAGTCGGTAGAGCAGAGGACTGAAAATCCTCGTGTCGCTGGTTCGATTCCTGCTCGAGCCACCATATTGCGGAAGTGGCTCAATGGTAGAGCGTCACCTTGCCAAGGTGAATGTTGTGGGTTCGAGTCCCGTCTTTCGCTCCAATTTAATAAGGCGCTATAGCCAAGTGGTAAGGCAGAAGTCTGCAAAACTTTTATTCCCCAGTTCAAATCTGGGTGGCGCCTCCAAGAAGCAAGTAATTTTAAAAATTACTTGCTTTTTTTTATTCTGTAGTGACTATATGAAATGGCACAAATGGATAAATACATTTAGCTCAGAAAAAGAATCTATTAGAATTAAAAATTTTTTTGTTTATAGTAACATATCTGGTACATATACAAAAGTAAAGGAGTTTTATTATTTTAAAATAGAGTCTTTTATTTAAATTAAAGGGAGTCTTAAACTTCATTTGAATTTTAAAGGGGGACTATCTAGGAAATTAGTATATTATAAAACATAGTAACTAAGATGAGTAAAATAATTTAATATGATTAAAGAAAACGAATTCATAAATAGAAAAAATGTTATAGAAGGTCGAAAAAAAATAATAGGAATTTATATAAAAACTAGGAAAAAGATAGTAATTATGTTAAAATATATTTGATGACATTGAGATGAAAAGGGTGTGAGAATATGAATGAAAAGTTAGTGAGATATTTAGAAACATATAAAAGATTATTCTTTAGAGGTCAAATCGATAACCCTAAAAGTTTAGCTATTTTACAACAAAAAAGAATAAGTTTGGGGTTAAGTGAGGATGAAGTTGAGAATGCATCAAATGAATTAAGTAATAAATTTGATGCATTAATTAGTTTTATTGAAAATATATTGGAATTTAGTGGATTCGATATAGAAAACAAAAGCATAGATAGTGGTGATAGAGAAGAGATTGTTGAATTTTGGAGAGATTTAGATCTATCTGATGATGATGGAAATAAAATTTTAGAATTAATAATCAATAAATTTACTAATAATTCAAGAGAGAGAGAAAATTATGATATACATAAGAATAATTTTGATGCAGAAGTTGAAGAAATATATGAATTTAATAATTATTCTCAAAGTAATTATTCTCAAAGTAATTATGGTCAAGATACATCTAATATTAAGACTAATGATATATTAGAAGAAGAGTTAAACGATGATTATTTAAAAGGTATAGATAATTCTTTGTATAATCAGGAAAATATTTTCGATTATGAAACTAATATAATGGATAAGGGGATAGTTTTGGCTCATAAAAGAGAGAAAACTTTATTAGAAGAATATAAGGAAATATTAGATAAAAATAGAAAAAATAAAACTATAACTATGCAAGTAAGGTTACTTAATTTAGCAATAAGTTATGGAATTGGATTTGAGAGTGAGCTTTTCTCTATAGAAAAAAGAAAAGAAGTTACAGCTACTAATATGGTATCAATTTTTAAGGCAACATATTTTGATTTTTTAAATGATTTAATGATTTCTTTAAAAGAAAGTAATTTAATAGATTTAGATAATATTCCAGAGTATACTTTAGAAGGGTTCTTTAACTATGAAGTAATACTTAAGTATGCTGAGAAAATTGATATTCTTAATAAAGCTATAGATGATGGAGAAGATGAAACAACTTTTGCTTGGCTTGCTAGATCTACTATGCAATTTGAATCAAGGAAAATAATGTCCAAGCTTACTGGACCAGTTATAGAATATGTAATAAAAATAATAAGAAATTGTAAAATGAAAAGGGTAATTTCAAATGAAAAAGAATTTAAAGCATTTAAAGTTATAGATGACATATTAATAATGATGGTAGCTAATCTTACTAATAGAGCATTGTATAACATAAATGAATTAATAACACAAAATTTATATGGTTCAACATTAGATTTAATTCAAATAATTGAGAGTAAGCAAAAGGGATTAGTTCATTTAGAGGAATTAAAGAAATTAGATACAAAGAATGATGAAAAGAAACGTTCCTTTGTTTTAATAAGTGCTTTAAAGGAATATCCTTACTTAGAGGAAGCGCATTTGGGTATTATAGATAGGCTTAGTGAAAATGATATAGAAATTAGAAAATATTTATTAGAATGTGCTTATAAGGTTATTGAACCATCTGGAGAAGGATGTAATTCTATAAATAATGAATTAATAGAGATGGGGAATAAAATATACACTGAATCTATAGAACAATTAAATTATAATGAATTAGAATTTGATGAAATAAGAAGATTTTGTGAAGATTTACAAAATAAATTTAATATAACAGATGCTAATACTATAGTACAAACAGAACTTAATAACTTTGGTAGAGTAATAAGCGTAGTTAATTATAAGAATGTAAATGAAGATATTAGGATTAAGCTTTATAGAAAGGCTATGAATGATCTTAAGAAAAGTAGATGTGATGAAGAAGAAAGAAATAATAGATGTGCTTATTTAAGAGAACATTATAATATTGAAGATCAAAAAATAATAATTGATACAGAACTTTCAAACTTTAACACTATAATTTCAGAAGATGTAGATTTTTCTTTAGTGGACTATGATATAAGAAAGTCTCTTTATGAAGAAAAGTTAAATGCATTACAATATGAATATGATCAAGATAAACTAGAAGCTGCAATTATTGAGGCAAGAGTTAATTATAAAATTAATCTCATAGAAGCAAGAGATATGGAGCTTATGAAATATGGTAGGTGGTTTGGAGAACTAGATTTAAGTGATAAATCTGGAGATTCTATGTATAAGTATGTAAGAGCTTTATCACAAAATATACTTATGCAACCTATTAGTGAAGATAAAAAAAGTGAACTTTTAAATGAATTAAAGGAAAGAAGTGGATTTTCAACTCACGAATTTTATGCTATTCAAAATAAAATAGGAAACTCTGAAATAACACTTAATGACGAGGACGCTGTGGAATTAGAATTTATTGATAAAGCTTTAGAAGTATTCTCTAAATATCAAAGTATGTCCTTAGAAGCAAAGCTATGTAGTTTTAAAGATGAAGATTTCCACTGTGGAGTTTTCATTAGAAATTTTGAAGAAACAAGAAATGAATTAAGGGATAAAGAATTATTTACCTTAAGAAAAGAAAATAATAAAGATGGTTTCTTAATAACTTCAAAGGCTATATATCATTCAAGTTGGGATAGAGCATTATTATTTAAGGATATAAAGAAAATAATATGGAAAGAAGAGAGTGAATTTAAAAATTCTCAAAGATACTTTAGGCCATATATATTCTTAGCAACAACAGCAGGAGAATATAAATTTGAATTTATAGGATTTAGACAAATAGATATATTTAAGAATTTCATAACTGATTTAATAAATTCTTATAAAATGTTAGTTGGTGAAGAAAGGTGTAAATACGAAGAGTGTAGTGTTAAGAGTAATAGTTTAAGAGTAGAGGATATGCTCCGTGGAAATAATGTATTTGCAAGATATAAAGGAAATCCAACATCTTTAGATGAACTTATAGCTTACGTTGTAAAAATATCTGATATAAATGTTAGAAGACATATTAAATATCAAGACCCAAGGTCCTCAATAGATGGAAAAATTAAAAATGCTATAAATTCTTATGCTAGCCTTAAAAATGGAGAAAGACCAATACTATGTTTTGATAGCACTATATTTAAGTCAGGTAAGGAAGGTTTCTTATTAACAACTAGAGGAGTTTATTGTAAAAATAAATTTGGAACACCTTGGTTTGTTTCACATGAAGATATGAAATTTATAAAACTTGATGAGGAAAATCTAATATTTAATGATAGACAAACTACTATGATAACGGTAGAAGAGTCTGCTAGAAGTATTATTAGGGAAATATTAGAATTCTTATCTTTTATGCTTAAAAATATGAATTAAGATTTAATTGAGGATGTATCAAATTGCAGATACATCCTTTCTGCTTTTTAGCTAGTTATCTCGGCAGATGAAAAAAATACATTTATAAAAGTAATATAAATTAAGATGCTGATTTAATACAGCTCCAATTTTTAAAATTACCTAGAGCTCGGTGTCTTTTCATCATCTAGCTATCAGATAAATAATTAAAGAAAGCATGTTTTACAGATAAATATAAAAAATATATAATTAAAGTAAAATATATATAAGGGAAAGTGAAGGACCATGAAATTAACAGGTGTAAAAAAATTAACAAATTCTAAGTTCTTAAATATGTATAAGCTTGACTTAATAAATAAAAGTGGAAATAAAAAAGAATATTTTGTGGCAAGTAGAAGAGAAGAAGAAGAATTAGCTGCTCTTACTAAAAATCACAATAAAGCAGATGCAGTTATGATAATTCCTATTACAGAAAATGATGAATTTATAATATTAAAGCAATTTAGACCTGCCATAAATGATTTTATTTTTGAATTTCCAGCAGGATTAATAGACTCAGGAGAGGACATTATAGGAGCTGCAAAGAGGGAACTTTTTGAGGAAACGGGACTTGAGGCTATAAATTCAGAAATTATTTTAAAGCCTAGTTATACCTCTGTTGGGATGACAGATGAAAGTATAAGTGTTGTTAAAATGTTAGTTAAGGGTGAAGTAACTTCTGATAACGCTGAAGAAGATGAAGAAATTGAAGTTATAAAAATAAAAAAAGCTGAAGGAAAAGAATTTGTTAAAAATAACAATGTTTCAATAAAAACAGCTTTAGCTATATTAACTATTTAATTAAGAATACTTACTCTAGTTTAGGGTAAGTATTTTTTTTTGATAAAATTTTTGTAAATAATTCCATTTAAGGATTAATATGATAATATTTATTTATAAAGAATCTGTGGGGGGATATTAATGAAAAGGAATTTAAAAAAAATTACCGCTACCTTTATGAGTTTTCTATTTTTATTTACTTTGGTGTTAGTTGATGGAAAAGTGGCATATGCCTTAGCAAAACCAGCAACTCCTAATTTACAACATAATAATTGGAGTGGAGAGCCAAATTATGAAATCACCATGAATATATGGTGGGGAGAAAATGGAGACAAATGGAGATTATATGAGAATAATAAGCTTATACATGAAGAAAGTTTGGTAAATCAAAGCCCTCAGGCACAATCAGCAAGTTTTAAGATTACAGGAAAAGCTAAAGGAACTTATAGTTATAAGTGCGAGTTAGTTAATGGAGCTGGAGTAAGCGAAAGTTCAGTAATAAATGTTACTGTAACAAAGGAAGTAGATAATAGTAAACCAGAGGTGCCATCTAATTTAAAAGCCATGACTAATGGAGAAAATTCTATAATAGTAACATGGAATAAAGTAGATGAAGCAAATTCTTATGAGTTAGAAGTTGATGGTACAGTTAATTCAATAAATGGAGAACAATATAATCATGAGGGGTTAAAAGCAGGTTCTACTCATAGTTATAGAGTTAGAAGTAAAATGCTAATGGTGTTAGTGACTGGAGCAGTGTGGTGACAGCAAAAACTTCTGAAGCACCAGAAGTAGTTGAAAAACCAACAGTACCTCAGAACTTAGTGGCAAAGGCTAAAGATAGTAAAACTATAGAATTAAGTTGGGTTTCTAGTAATAATGTTGATTATTATGAATTATCCCTTGATGGAAAAATAGTAAAGGTAAATGACAATAAATATACACATAGTGGTTTAACAGCAGAAAGTAAACATGAATATAAGGTTAGAGCTGTTAATAAGGTTGGAGCAAGTGAATTTTCTAATTTAGTTTCAGCAACTACTTTAAAAGAAGATAGTAACAAACCAGAGCTAGGAAATGATGGTTTACCTGAAAGAGTTATTGTAGGATACTGGCATAACTTTGATAATGGTTCTACAACAACTTCATTAAAGGATACATCTTTAGATTTTGATTTAATAGATGTTGCTTTTGCTGAATCTTTAAGTGATCAAGCTACTATGATTTTTGAACCTTATAATAATACAAAGGAAGGTTTTAAGGAGGAAATTAAATACTTACAAAGTAAAGGAAAGAAAGTTATCATATCAATTGGAGGACAAAATGGAAGATTACATCTTGATACAAAGGAAAAGGAAGATGCTTTTGTTAATTCTATGGTTGATATAATAAAAACTTATGGTTTTGATGGTATGGATTTAGATTTAGAAGGTGGAGCTGTTTCCTTAGATGCAGGAGATACAGATTTAAATAATCCTACAACTCCAAAAGTTGTTCATTTAATAAATGGAACAAAGAGAATCAGAGAAGAAGTAGGTGGAAATTTCATTTTAACAATGGCGCCAGAAGTAACTTATGTTCAAGGTGGATTAATTTCATATGCTGGTCCATGGGGCGCATATTTACCTGTTATTAATGGACTTAGAGATGAATTAACTTTATTGCATGTTCAACATTACAACCATGGTTCACAAGAAGCTTTAGATGGAAATACTTATATGCAAGGAACTGCTGATTTTGAAGTGGCTATGGCTGAGATGATGATTACTGGTTTTTATTTAGGAAGAGGTACTACTAATTACTTTGAAGGATTGCCAGCTGAAAAAGTAGCTATAGGCTTACCATCATCAACAAAGGCAGCAGGAAGTGGATATATTTCTGAAGAAGAGGGAATAAAAGCTTTAAATTATTTAATAAATGGACAAGATTTTGGTGGCAAGTATAAGCTTCAAAATAAGGAGGGTTATAAGAAGTTTAGAGGAGTTATGACTTGGTCAACAAATTGGGATGAGACTACAGGATTTAAATTTTCAAAGGCATATAGAGAATTTTTTGATTCTATAAACTAAGAATTAATTTAGGTAAAAATAATATAAAAACAAACTTTGTCAGAGTTATTAATGATAAAGTTTGTTTTTTATTTTGAACTATTTAATAGAAATAATGTTTTATCATAAAGTTGAAAAAATATTAAGTAACTCTCTAAAGTTATTACAAATGCCGACGATTAATTTGTATGTAGACTTTAGAAAGGGGAATTGAAGAATATTTATGAAAATAAGATTAGATTATTTCAAGAACTACAAAAAATCCTTAAGGTTCAAAATGCTTACAAATATATTATCAATTTGTATAGTAAGCATGATAATTATAGGAGGAGGGAGTTATTATTTATCAAAGAATATTATTGAGAATAATATAAATGACGAAATTAATTATGTGTTAGCTGATTATGAAATGCAAATGTCGAACTTTATAAGTCATAGTAAGGAATATTTAGATTCTATTTATTATAAAAATGCTTATGGAAAAACTTTAGAAGAGATAACTGTAAATATAGCACAAGATATGAATAATTATTCAAATAATCAGTACATAAAAGGTCTTTTCTTTATAGATAGCAATAACACTATTTATGGGAATAAAGTGAATTTTGAAAATGAAAAATGGTTTGAGAATTTAAAAGGAAAAAAGGAATTAGAAAAAGTTGTTTCTAAGGTTTATCCTATGACTGGAGAGGAAAATGGAATAGTAGTAGCTATGAAGATTCCTAATGGATATATAGGTGGTATTGTAAATTTAGATAAATTAAAAGAAATTTCTACAAGTATAAAAATAGCAGAAACAGGTCATGGATTCGTTATTGATAAGGATGGAAACTATGCAATACATCCTTCAAGAAAGATAACTGAGAATATAAGAACTGTTGATAATGGAGCAGTTGCAGAGTTAGGTGATCCATTAACAGCAGGAGATAGAAAAATAACTAAGTTCCATGTAAATGGTAATAATCAATTGTATGCTTCAGCAGTAATAGAAGGAACAAATTTAGTAGCAGTACTATATGCAGCTGAGGGAGAATTTTTTGGACCATTAACAACTATAAAATACATGACAATAATAATAGTTATTGTAGCTCTTATATTATTAAGTTATATAATATATATATCAATAAATAATATAACAAAAGGAATAAATAAAATAGCTAATGAAAGTAAAAAAATAGCAGAAGGTAATTTAGCAGTATTAAATTTATCTAAAAGTAATAGAGAAGATGAACTTGGAGTTTTAGAAAATAATTTCTTAATTATGGCAGAAAATTTAAAGGATATTATAGAAGCTATAGATACGAGTACTAAAGAAACTATAATGAGTATGGAACAATTCCAAGAAACTATAGAAAGCAATACTGAAAGTGCAAGTAATATAACTGAAATTACTATAAAAGTAGGGGAAAAAGTAGAAAGTGGTTCAAAAGGTATAGGAATTTTAAATAGTGCAATAATGGAATTGAATGACAATATGAGTCAAATAAGAGAAAATGCAAATGGATTAAAGGAACATAGTAAGGAAGCTTCATCAGAAATTGAAAATGGTGGAGAAGCAATGAATAATGCTATTATGGTAATAAGTGATATTAAAGAAAGGACATTTAAAGTTGGAGAATGTATGTTATCTTTACAAGAAAGTTTTGTTAAGATAAGAGATATTTTAGAAGATATAACTTTCATTGCAGAACAAACAAATCTTTTATCACTTAATGCTAGTATAGAAGCAGCTAGAGCTGGAGAATCAGGAAGAGGATTTGCTGTTGTAGCTAATGAAATTAAAAAACTAGCAGATAGTTGTAAGGAATCAGCTATTAAAACTGGAAGTATTTTAAGAGAAAATGAAAGTGAATTAAAGGTATTATTAAGCGAAGTTACGGGAAGTAAGACTATTGTAGAAGATGGTTTATCTAGAATAGAAAATACTAGAAAAACTTTTGAAAATCTTTCAAATAGTTTTATGACTTCTATAAGTAGAACAGAATTAATAATAGATAAGATAAATAATTCAAGTGAAAAAACAGAAAAAATATCAGAAAGTTCTATAAATACAGCAGCTACATCAAATGAAATTGCTAGTGAAATGTCAGAGGTTTCATCCTTATTAGAAATGCAATTAGCAGGTGTAGAGGAACTTACAGCAAGTTCTACTACAATGCTTGAGGAAAGTAGTAAACTAAGAGATTTAACAAATAAATTTAGAATATAATTCAAAGGGGATGTATCAAATACAGATACATCCCCTTTACCTTTTATCTAGCTACATAGGTTCATCATTTGTGACCACTCATCTACGTAAAGAAGCTCTAATATTTTTTTCTACAACAGTTTCTAAAATTTCCAAACTCACTTTGTTTGACTGACAGTCCAAATCTGTGATTTGGTAACTGAAAGTTACTCAGTGCATTTAGCACTGAGCTTCTTTTAAAAGGGAACTTACGAAACTATTGTTCAAAAATAAAGAGCTTCTAGTACTAGTTCAATGTTCACAGCATTTTGTACCTATATAGCTATCTCGGCAGATGAAAAAATACATTTATCTGATAGCTAGAGGCTGTAATACTCCTATCTTTTTTAAGTAGGAGATAAACAGCCTCACGCTTCTAGATAACTGCGACTAAGCATTCAGATGGAATCAAAACTCCACCTGAATTAAGTCTACGTTTATGAAAGTAATATAAATTAAGGTGTTGATTTGATACAGCACCTGTTTTTTTTAGTTATATAACTATTTTAGAGGTTGATTTAATACAATCTCTTATTTTTTTAGTTTATATTTATATGCTAATTCATTAACATTTATGCTAATCAGAGAGTAAAATATATTAAAGCTTAAAATAAAGTAAGAATGCTTCCTCTATCAATTAATTTTCCTTCATCTAGATATATTGGTTCAACATTGTGTTTAAAAAGGAAGTCTTTTATATCATTTCCATAAGAATGGTTTTTTAAGTCACCTAAAAAGGCCATTTTGTCCTCAGAAATTAATCCACAGGTTCCACCAATAAATCCATAAGATAATCCAGGAAGTATTATATCACCAGAAGGAATTAGTAGTACGTCTAAAGGGTATTTCTTTAAGGTATTGTAAATTCCTAAATCTGAGGTTATTAAAGCTTTATCATTAACTATAGCTATGGAACATTTGCTATAACCTTGTTTTATATTTATTAGCTCTTTGTCAGAAACATGTTTTAATAAATTTTTATCTGTAAATTTAAAATTATGTATAAAAAAATCTTTTAAATTAACAGCATTTAAAAAAATATTTTTAGGATATTTTTCCTCTAATTCTTTAGAAGAATATTCAAAATCTATATTATATTGATTTAGTGTTTCTAAGGAAAGATTAGAGTTTTTTGCTAAAATTATTTTTTTTGAATTAATAATATTTAGTTGGATATCAGGATGACCTGAAATAGCATCATATAAATTATTTGATTTAGGAACCTTAATTATGTTTAAACCTTCATCTAATAAGAGGTTTATTTGTTTTTCTGTTAATCTATAATCTACAAAAGAAATATTCATATGGATTCTCCTTTAATTTTCTTTAAAAACATCTTACTAAATAATGAGGAATTTGTCGATTATTCACTAGTTTTTTTTCGTATAGCAGTGCTGTTTTAATCCATACTAAGTATAAAGAAAGGAGTGAGAAATTTGCTTTTAATACAAGTAGCATTTGAAGGTGAAAGAGACTTTGTAAAGGATTTACAAGAACTAAGAAATATTCTTAAAACTAAGAGTATAAATATAGGGATGTCAGAGTCCATAGAAAAAAATACTCACTTCATTAAAATATTTTGTAATGATATAGAAGAAGGAAAAAATACAGAAAATATAGAAACTATAAAAAATAAAGTATTTACTTATGTAGCAAATTTAATTTATAAAGAAATAATTAATGAATATAGAAAAAGAGAACTTTTAGAATATATAACAGAAAATTATTTCTTTTTAAGACATGACGAAATAATAGAAATAGACTCACAAGTAAACAAAATATTACTAGGAAAAGAAAAAATAAGTGATGATGTAGGAATTTCTTTGCAAAATAAAATTAATTATTTAAATGATATAATAAAAGAGTTTCTTTTTGAAGAAGGTAAGATAAATATAGATGGATTTATTAGATTTAGATTAAAATCTATGAGAAATCATGTTCAATTTATAGTTGATAAAATTATAGAATTATATATGGTAGAAAAAGAATATAATGAGTTTATAAAACTTCTAAAATATTTTGTAGAAATTCAAGAAAGTAAAATTGATCTTATAAATATAACTATAAAACCTAATGGTGAATATGTAGTAGAAGATAAGGATGGAAAAAACTTATTTGATGAGTTTATAAAAGATTTAATAGAAAATAAAGAAAGTAAGGATGCTAATGCTGAGGATATCATAATTAGTGGACTTATAACTAATGCGCCAAAACATATATCCATAATAAACAAGGATTATTGTTTAAATAAAGAATTTCTTAATACTATATCTTCAGTTTTTGGAGATAGAGTATTATTTGAAAATAGTACAAAAATTTTATAAAAAATTATTGACAATAATGAATAATCGTGATAAATTATATTTGTTAAGTAGAAACAGCCGTTTCTCACCTTACGGCAAAGCTTAGTAAGGTTGGAGTAGTTTATTACACTTTTTATAGTTTGTGATAACAAAAGGACGGCTTATAGCCGTCCTTTTTTTATATATTTGTGTTGGCTAAATTCTATCGGAGGTGAAAGATATTAATAAAAAGATTGCAATGAATGAAGAAATAAGAGAAAAGGAGATAAGAGTTATCTCTGGAGATGGTGAGCAATTAGGTTTAATGTCATCAAAAGAGGCATTAAAAATTGCGGAGGAGAAAGACCTTGATCTAGTTATGATTTCTCCAAATGCTAAGCCACCAGTTTGTAAAATAATGGATTATGGCAAATTTCTTTATGAGCAAACAAAAAAAGACAAAGAAGCTAAGAAAAAGCAGAAAGTCATAAATATTAAAGAGATAAGAGTTAGTCCAACTATAGAAGAGCATGATATTGATATAAAAGCAAAGAATGCTCGTAAATTCTTAATTGATGGAAATAAAGTTAAAATCACTGTTAGATTTAGAGGAAGAGAAGCTGAGCATTCAGCTGTTGGAAATGTAATACTTGATAAATTCTTCAATAAACTTGAAGAACATTGTATTATAGAAAAACCTGCTAAATTGGAAGGCAGAAACATGATAATGATTTTGGCTCCAAAAAAAGCATAACTTGAGAGGAGGATATCACTATGCCAAAAATGAAAACTCATAGAGGTGCAGCAAAAAGATTTAAAAAAACAGGAACAGGAAAGTTCAAAAGAGCTAAAGCTTACAAAAGCCATATCTTAACAAAGAAAAGCGCTAAGAGAAAAAGAAATCTTAGAAAAACTGGATATGTTTCAACTACACAAGAAAAAGCAATGAAGAAATTATTACCATATCTATAAGAAAAACGATGGAGTAGGAGGTCTGTAAAATGGCAAGAGTTAAGAGAGCGGTAAATGCTCGTAAAAATCATAAAAAAGTTTTAAAACTTGCAAAAGGTTACTATGGCGGAAAAAGCAAATTATTCAAAACTGCTAATGAGTCAGTAATCAGAGCATTAAGAAATGCTTATGTTGGTAGAAGATTAAAGAAAAGAGATTATAGAAAATTATGGATAGCTAGAATAAACGCAGCTACAAGAATGAATGGTCTTTCATATTCAAAATTCATGAATGGTTTAAAATTAGCTGGTGTTGATATAAACAGAAAAATGCTTTCTGAAATAGCTATAAATGATCCTAAAGCATTCACTGATTTAGTAGAATTAGCTAAAAAGCAATTAAACGCTTAATATATTAATGCGACTTATATAGTCGCATTTTTTTTTAAAGTTTTTTACACATATAATTATTTTTAGTCAAAGGGGAAAGAAAGTAAGGAATTTATCTAATAGCTAGAGGTGTAATACTCTTATCTTCTATAAGTAGGAGATAAATAGCCTCATGTTTCTAGATAAGGAGCACTAAATATTCAGATGGAGTCAAAACTCTACCTGAATTAAGTATAGGTTTATATAAAGTTTTGATTAAGATTGTGTTAAAACTTTTTTACAAGAATAATAGATTATAAAATAATATTTATAATATTAGTTAAAGATATAATATAAGTCTAGCTAAATTTAAATTAAATTAGATTTATAGTTTAAAATTTTAATTAAATAGTATTATTCTTTATTACTTGGAGGTGAAGAAGTGTACGTTAATCTAGGGAAGAAAATTAGATTTAACTCTGTCCAAATACTTGCCTTAGGATTTTTTTCTCTTATATTGGTTGGTGGTTTCTTATTATCCTTGCCAATAGCGAGTAATAGTGGTCAAAGTACAAGTATAGTAGATTCCTTATTTATAGCTACATCAGCAGTATGTGTTACTGGGCTTATAGTTGTAGATACAGCAACACATTGGAATTACTTTGGGCAAACAGTGATAATAATACTTATTCAAATTGGTGGTCTTGGCTTTATGTCATTTACTACTTTATTAGCTATATTAATAGGGAAGAAAATTACATTAAAAGAAAGATTGCTATTACAGGAGTCTATGAATACATTTAGTATCCAAGGTTTAGTTAAATTAATAAGGTATATATTAATATTTACCTTTGCAGTAGAAGGATTAGGAGCCTTATTACTATCAACTCAATTTATACCTCTTTTTGGTGTAAGTAAGGGGATTTATTATAGTATTTGGCATTCTATATCAGCTTTTTGTAATGCTGGCTTTGATTTAATGGGGACATATTCAGGTAAATATTCTAGTTTGACAGCTTTTGCTAATAATCCTGTTGTAATATATACAATATCAGCCTTAATAATAATAGGTGGTCTTGGATTCACTGTATGGAGTGAAGTTTACAATTATAAGGAAAGAAAGAAATTTTCCTTACATAGTAAGGTTGTATTAACAGTGACTGGAGTGTTAATCATTGGAGGAACAATATTAATGTTATTCCTTGAATATAAAAACCCATTAACTATAGGAAATATGCCTTTATTTGAAAAGTTTAATAATGCCTTTTTTGCAGCTGTAACTCCTAGAACTGCTGGAATGAATACAATATCAACATCTGATATGACTTTAGGTGGACAATTTTTAACAATAATACTTATGTTTATAGGTGGTTCACCAGGATCAACAGCAGGTGGATTAAAAACAGCTACCTTTGGAGTTCTTATGATAACATTAATATCTATAATAAGAGGAAGAGAAGATATAGAAGTATTTAAGAGAAGAATATCAAAGGATACTGTATATAAAGCTTTTGCCTTATTTGTTTTATCTTTGTTATTAGTTATTGTTGTTACCATGCTTTTATGCATAACTCAACAAGGTGTACCAGATGGAGATAAATTTAATTATTTATTGTACGAAGCAAGTTCAGCTTATGGAACTGTAGGATTAACCTTAGGCTTAACACAGCATCTTAATACAGCTGGTAAAATAATAATAATGATTACTATGTATTTAGGAAGAGTAGGTCCTATGACAGTATTATTAGCATTAACAAATAGAATGAGTAAAAAATCTGGTATAAAATATCCAGAGGACAAAATATTAATTGGGTAGGAGTGATTTTAATGGCACGTAAACAATTTATTGTAGTAGGACTTGGTAGATTTGGTTCATCAGTTGCTAAAACTTTGTATGGTTTAGGAAATGATGTATTAGCTATAGATTCAAATGAGGATGTTGTACAGGAAATTGCTGACCATGTAACTCATGCAGTACAAATGGATGCTATAGATGAAAATGCAGTTAAAAGCTTAGGAATAAGAAATTTTGATGTTGCAGTTATAACAATAGGTGCAAATATTCAAGCTAGTATAATGGCTGCTTTGGTATTTAAAGAGCAGGGAGTAAAGTATATAATAGCTAAAGGAAATAGTGATTTACATGCTAAGGTATTGTATAAGATAGGTGTAGATAGAGTTATCTTACCTGAAAAGGATATGGGAGTTAGAGTAGCTCATAACTTAGTATCCTCTAACATTTTAGATTATATAGAACTTTCTCCAGATTATAGTATTATAGAAATAGAGAGCTTAAAAGAATGGCATGGCAAATCTATAAGAGACTTAAGTTTAAGAGCTAAATATGGAATAAATGTTATGGCTATAAAGAGCGGAAATGATGTTAATATTTCACCATCACCAGATGATGTGGTTGAAGCTAATGATGTTATAGTAGCAATTGGTTCTGTTGAGGATTTAAATAGACTAGAGGATAAAATATCTAGATAAAGGAGAAATTGTTTTGCTATTTATAGAAAGTAAAAATAATAATCTTTTTAAAGAAATAAAAAAATTAAAAGAAAAAAAGTATAGAAATCAAAATAAACAATTTTTAATAGAAGGATTAAGGTTTGTTGAAGAAGCTATTAAAAATAATGCTAAGATAGAAAAAGTTCTATATACAGAAAGTTTTAATGAAAAACATGGTGATAAACTAAGTTTAGATTCTAATATAGAACAAATAGTATTAAGTGAAAATTTACTAAAGGAATTAAGTTTTACAGAGAAACCACAGGGAATCATAGCTGTGGTTTCTATTGAGAAGAAGGAGATGAAGGGAGGGGATATTGTAGTTCTTGTGGATAAGGTTCAAGATCCAGGGAATATGGGAACTATAATTAGAACAGCCCATGCAGTAAATGCTTCAGCTCTTATAATTACTAAGGGAACAGTTGATATTTATAATGATAAAACTCTAAGGTCAACTATGGGCTCTATATTTAAAGTTCCAATTATAGAGGATAATGATTTATCTATTATAAAAACATTAAAAGAACAAGGTTTTAAATTAGTAGTTAGTTCTCTACAAGGTGAAAATAATTTCTTTGAGGAAGATTTAAGAGATAAGGTTATTATAGCAGTGGGGAATGAAGGAAATGGAATATCTGATGAGGTATATTTATTAGCAGATAAAAAAGTAAAAATTCCAATGCCTGGAGATGCTGAATCACTTAATGTTGCGGTAGCTACATCAATTATGTTATATGAAAAATTAAGACAGAATGTTATAAAATAGTCTTGAATAATATAAAAGATATGGTTATAATTATTTAAGAAGTAAATATTAATAAACGTTGAAAGAGAACAGTATATATGGGAAAATTCTTTTAAGAGAGGAAAAATCTAGGCTGGAAGTTTTTCTAAAGAATCCATGTAGAAATTTCACTCTTGAGTTCTAATTGTGAAATAATATTAGCAATTAGCGGTTAGTAACCGTTATTTCTTTAAGTGAACATTATATTTATAATGTTAATTAGGGTGGTACCGCGGATATATCCCGTCCCTTTTGGGGACGGGTTTTTTTTAGTTTAATTTAATAAATCGAAGGGAGAATTTAAAATGCAAGAACAATTAAAAAGCATAGAAGAAAAAGCACTTCAAGAGTTAAAAGCAGCTCAAGATAGTGGAACAATCGATAATATTAGAGTAAAATATCTTGGTAAAAAAGGAGAATTAACTTCAATTTTAAGAGGTATGAAGGATTTATCTAATGAAGAAAGACCAGTTATAGGTAAATTAGCTAATGAAGTAAGAGCTAAAATAGAAAATGTTTTAGAAGAAGTATTAACTTCAATAAAGAATAAAGAAAAAAATGAAAAGTTAAATAGTGAAATCATTGATATTTCAATGCCAGGAAAAAGAGAAAACATAGGTAAAAAACATCCATTAGAGTTAACTCTTGACCACATGAAGGAAATTTTCATCTCAATGGGATTCACTGTAGAAGAAGGTCCAGAAGTAGAAAAGGATTATTATAACTTTGAAGCTTTAAACATACCAAAAGATCATCCAGCTAGAAGTGAGCAAGATACTTTCTATATAAATGATAATATAGTTCTAAGAACTCAAACTTCACCAGTTCAAGTTAGGGTTATGGAAAAGCAAGCGCCTCCAATAAAAATGATATCTCCTGGTAAAGTGTTTAGATCAGATGCAGTTGATGCTACTCACTCACCAATATTCTATCAAATGGAAGGCTTAGTTATAGATAAAAATATAACATTTGCAGATTTAAAAGGAACTTTAGAATTATTTGCACAAAAGATGTTTGGAGACAAAGTTAAAACTAAATTCAGACCTCACCATTTCCCATTTACAGAACCATCAGCAGAAATGGATGCTACATGTTTCGTATGTAATGGAGAAGGATGTAAAGTATGTAAAGGTGAAGGATGGATAGAATTATTAGGTTGTGGAATGGTTCATCCAGATGTATTAAGAAATTGTGGTATAGATCCAGAAGAGTATAGTGGATTTGCATTTGGATTCGGTGTAGACAGAATGGTTATGCTTAAGTATGGTATTGACGATATAAGACTATTATACGAAAGTGATATGAGATTTTTAAATCAATTCTAGGAGGATGATATTATGAAAGCACCAATAAATTGGTTAAAAGATTATGTTGATATAAATATTACAGCAGAAGAGTTAGGAGATGCCTTAACTTTATCAGGTTCAAAGGTTGAGGAAGTTATTAAGGCTGGAGATAACATTGACAAGGTTGTTACATGTCATATAAAATCAATAGAAAAGCACCCTGAGGCTGAAAAGCTTCAAATATGTCAATGTGACATTGGAGAAGAGGAACTTTTACAAATAGTTACAGCAGCTACTAACATGAAAGAAGGGGACATTGTTCCTGTAGCACTTCATGGTTCAACTTTAGCTGATGGAACAAAAATTAAAAAAGGTAAATTAAGAGGTGTAGTTTCAAATGGTATGTTCTGCTCAGAAGAAGAACTTGGAATTGCAGGGGACGAACCAGTTCATGGTTTAATGATATTACCACAAGACACTCCAGTAGGAAAAGATATAAAAGAAGTTCTAGGATTAAATAAAGCTATTTTAGATCTAGAAATAACTTCAAATAGACCAGATTGTTTAAGTATAGTTGGAATGGCTAGAGAAGTTGCAGCAACAACTAAAACTACTTACAAAATGCCTTCAATGGATTTTAAAGCAACAGCTTCAGAAAATATAGAAGACATATTAAAAGTAAATGTAAATGATAAGCTATGTAAAAGATATATGGCAAGAGGAGTTAAAAATGTAAAGGTAGCTCCATCACCACAATGGATGCAAGAAAGATTACTTGATGCAGGGGTAAGACCTATAAATAATATAGTTGATATAACAAATTTTGTTATGCTTGAGTTTGGTCAACCAATGCATGCTTTTGATAAAAGAGAAATCAAAACATCAAATATAGTAATAGAAAAAGCAAAAGATGGAGAAAAGTTTGTAACTTTAGATGGTGAAGAAAGAACTTTAGATAGTTCAGTATTAGTTATTAAAGATGGAGAAACTTCAATTGCTTTAGCAGGAATAATGGGAGGAGCTAATTCAGAAATAAAAGATGATACAACAGAAGTTATTTTTGAATCAGCAAATTTTGAAGGAGTTAACATTAGAGTTAATTCTAAAAAATTAGGCTTAAGAACAGAAAGTTCATTAAGATTTGAAAAAGAAATAGATCCTAATTTAGCTCAATTAGCTATAGACAGAGCTTGTTTCTTAATAGAAGAATTAGGTTGTGGTGAAGTTTTAAAAGGAACTATTGATATATATAATGATAAAAAAGAAAAAGGGCATATGACAGTAAGCTCAAGTTGGGTTAATAAATTCTTAGGAACTGATATATCAGCAGAAGAAATGAAAAATTGCCTAGATAGCTTAGACTTAATGACAATTGTAAATGGAGATGACTTAAACATAGAAGTTCCTACATTTAGAATAGATATTGCTATTAAGCAAGATATAGCTGAAGAGGTTGCTAGAATATATGGATATAATAATATTCCAACAACAATAATAACAACAAATACAAATAAAGAATCTAAAAATGCAAAACAAAGACTTGATGATCTTGTAATTAGCACTATGATAGCTTCAGGATTAAATCAATCAATAAGCTATTCATTTGTTAGTCCTAAAGTATTTGATTCAATTTGTGTACCAAATGATAGCAATTTAAGAAAAGTTGTTAAAATAAAGAACCCATTAGGGGAAGATTATAGTATAATGAGAACAACAACACTTCCTTCAATGATGGAATGTTTAGGAAGAAATTATTCAAGAAGTAACGATTTAGTTAGATTATTTGAATTAGGTAAAGTTTACATTCCAAATGAAGATGAAAATGAGCTACCACTAGAAAAAAATATTTTAACTATAGGAATTTATGGAGAAGTAGATTACTTTAACTTAAAAGGTTTAGTAGAAAATCTATTAGATACTTTAGGTATAAGTAAATTTGCATTCAAGAGATTAAGCGATAATGTTAGCTATCATCCAGGAAAAACTGCTTTATTAACAGTTGGAAAAGGAATAGAAGCTGGTGTTCTTGGAGAAATCCATCCAGATGTTGCAGAGAATTATGGCCTTGATGTTGAGTGTTATGTAGCTGAGTTAGATTTAGATAAATTATATGAAGTTGCTAATGTTGAAAAGAAATATACAGCACTTCCAAAATATCCAGCAGTTACAAGAGACATAGCTCTATTAGTAGATGATAGTTTATTAGTTAGTGAAATAGAAGATACAATAAAAAGAGCTGGTGGAAATCTAGTTGAGTCAATAGACTTATTTGATGTTTATAAGGGTGAACAAATACCTGAAGGTAAAAAGAGTATAGCTTACGCTATAGTTTATAGAGATCCTCAAAAAACACTTAATGACGCGGCAGTGAATAAAGTTCACGATAAAATCCTAAGATCTCTTGAACATAAATTAGGTGCTCAGTTAAGATAGTTGTATAGAACCTAGAACAATTAGTAAAAAGAGGTGTAGTATGGCGACAGTAACTGTAAGAATCAATGGTATGGAGTACAACTTAAAAGGCAAGGAAGATGAAGCATATTTAAAAAATATTGCAGATTATGTAGAAAAGAAATTGCAAGAAATATTAGAAAAGAATAAAAAACTTAGTATTTCTGCTGCATCTGTGTTAACTGCCATAAATCTAGCTGATGAAGCCTTTAAAAGTAATAAGGATTACGATGAACTTTTAAGTAATTTTGAAAATTTACAAATTGCTAATAAAAGTTTGAAAGAAGAGCTACGAGATATAAAAGAAGATAGTACTTTTAAATTTGATAAGCAAGAGCAACAATATGAACAGTATATAGATAGTCTTAGACAAGAGCTTGAAAGAATAATTAATGCTAAGGAAATTATAGAAGAAGAAAAAAGGGTTCTAGAAAGTGAAAAAGAATACTTAAATCAAATAAAATTAGCATTAGAAGAAAGTTTAAAAGAAGAGCAAGAAAAAACTAAAAGTAATTCTGATGAAGAAAAAATAAATGAATTACTAAATGAAGTTACAGCTCTTAAAGAACAACTTAACATTATGGAAGAAGAAAATAAAAAAAATATTTCTGAAAAAGAAACTCTTAAAAAAGAAAATAAAGAGTTGAAATTTAATGTTCAAAGTTGTAAATATAAGATTATTGACTTAGAGAAAAAATTCCTAGATAGTCAAATGACTGTTGTTAAGGAAAGAGTAAAAAGTAACCCACTAATAAAACCTAAAAAATAATTTTTTAATCTATAAAAAAAGGGAGGATGTATCGAATTACAGATACATCCTCTCTGTATTTTATCTAGCTATATAGGCAGATAAAAAAATATATTTATAAAAGCAATATAAAATAAGGTGCTGATTTGATACAGTTCCTGTTTTTTAAGTGATTATGGAATTCTTAAGTCCAATTGTGTATAATAGAGTATTATATAGAAATTAAAAGTTTAGATTTTATTGTGAAGTTCTTTAAGGATTTCTTTATTTTTTTGTCTTAAATGAGAAAAAAGTTTTTTATTTTTAATTCAATAAACTAGAAGTTTATTAAAATAAAGAAAAAAGTGAGCAGTGTAAGGTACTAGATATTAGATAGAATTATAGTATAATATATTTTAGACTTAATATAGGGAGCAATAATTACATAGAGAATTGTATTTCATTTAATAAATAAAATATTTAGTTTATTTAATTATAGAAGAAAAATATACTAGTTAGTTATTAAGGAAAAAGTGGAATTGAAAATCAAAAGATATTAGTAGGAGAAATGATTTTATGAATAGAGAAAGAATAGAATTACTAGCACCAGCTGGAAGTATGGAAAGTGTTATTGCGGCTGTAAATAAAGGAGCTGATGCTGTTTATTTAGGCGGAAATAGATTTTCAGCTAGAGCAGCAGCTACAGAATTTGATGATAAAAAAATAGAAGAGGCAATAGATTATTGTCATAGTTATGGAATTCCAGTTCATATAACATTAAATACCTTAATAAAGGAAAGTGAATTTAATGAAGCTATAGATTATGTTGGATTCCTTCACAAAATAGGTGCTGATGCTTTAATCATTCAAGATACAGGTATAGTTAATGTTATAAGAGAAAAATATCCTGATTTAGAAATACACGCATCAACTCAATTAAGTATTCATAATGGAGAAGGTGCTTTATTCTTTGAAGAGAATGGATTTAAAAGAATAGTTTTATCAAGAGAATTATCTTTAAATGAAATAGAATATATATCAAAGGATTTAGGTGTTGAAACAGAAGTGTTTGGACATGGAGCTTTATGTGTTAGTTATTCAGGACAATGTCTAATAAGTAGTGTAATTGGTGGAAGAAGTGGTAACCGTGGTAGATGTGCTCAAAGTTGTAGACTTCCATTTACTCTTATTAGAGAAAAGGATGGAAAGGAAACTAGCGGTTATTTATTAAGTCCAAAGGACGTATGTAATGTTGAAAATATGGGAGACTTAATTAAAGCTGGTGTAAGCTCATTAAAAATTGAAGGAAGACTTAAAAAGCCAGAGTATGTTGCTGGGGTTATAGAAAGTTATAGAGGGGCTATTGATGATGTTTATAATAAAAAACAAAATTCAAAGCTAAATAAAGAAAGAAAAGAAAGACTTCTTAAACTATTTAACAGGGAAGGTTTCTCAAGTGCCTATCTTTATAAACATACAGGAAAAGATATGATGGCATTTAAAACTCCTAAAAATACAGGAGTTTATATAGGAAAAGTAAATTCTAATGGAGAAGTTGTTTTAGAAGATAACCTAAGTGTTAAAGATGGAATAAGAATTGGTGATGATGGATTTGTAACTTCAAAAATAATTTTAAATGGAAATGAAGTTAAGGAAGCTAAAAAGGGAGATAAGGTAAAAATATTCCCTAAAAAATATAAAACAAATGATGCTTTATATAAAATGTCAGATACTAAACTTATGAGTGAACTTAAAGTTTCTTATGAAAAGCTTTATGGTAGAAAAATAGAATTAGCTGCTAAAGTAAGATTTAAAGTGGGTATGCCATTTAAAATTGAATTAGAATACAATGGAAAGAAATATTCTAAAGAAGGAGAAAAAGTTCAATTTGCTGAGAATAGTCCTTTAGATATGGGAAGAGTTGAAAAGAATATTTCTAAGTCTGGTGAAATTCCATATAAAATAACTCAAATAGAGTTTACAGATTTTGAAGATGGATTTATGCCAATGGCAGCAATAAATAACTTAAGAAGAGAGTTATTAGAAGAAATAAAAGAGTATGAAATACAAAAGCATAAACATGTTATAGAAAAAAGAGAAAAGAAAGAATATGTAGTTGGCGAAAGAAATCTTCCTAAGTACATGGCATTTGTTTTAATGCCAGAGCAAGTTAAGGCAGCTAAGGATGCAAAGGTTCCAGCTATAGTTGTTGATATATTTGGTAAAAATCAAGGCTTTATAAAAAGAAATGTATTTAATGAATTAGAAGGCTTTGAGGGAGAAGTTTATTTAAATGTACCTACAATTATAAAAGGAGAATTTGAGACTATTGCAAAAACTATAGAATCATTATCAGATAAAATAGATGGAATAGTAACAAATAATACAGGAATAATAAGAAGATTTAAAGATAAAATTAAAATAATAGGTGGATATAAATTAAATATATTCAATAGCTATGCTTTAGAATTTTACAACAAAAATATAGAAGGTGCAGCTTTAAGTATTGAGTTAAATAGAAAAGAAATAAGAAGTCTACTTAAAAGAGGGGCAGAGGGAGCACAATTCTTCCTTTATGGAAAACCAGAATCAATGGTTAGTGAATATTGTCCTATAGGTAGTACATTTGGTGGAAAAACTACTAAGAGAGAATGTAGTGACCAATGTATAACAAGTACATTTAGAATGAGAGATAGAATGAATGAAGAGTTTGTTGTAACAACAGATATATTCTGTAGATCTCATATACATCATCCAGTACCAGTTAACTTAAGCGAAGCTAAGGAAGAGTTAGAGGAAATGGGAATAAAATCATTTAGATTAGATTTCATAGATGAAGATTATGAAACAACATTTAAAGTTTTAGATGCTGTAATGAAAGATAAACCTATTGAAGTAGATAAATTTACAAAAGCTCAATACAGAAGGGGAGTACTTTAATTAAGCTTATTATATGAATTTAGAGAAGGGAGATTAGATTGTTATGAATAGTAGAGTTTTGACTGCTCTAGAATTTGATAAGATAAAAGCTGAAGTTGAAAAGTATGCTATTACAACTTCAGCTAAGGAAGTCATAAGCAACCTTGAGCCTTATGATTCCCTATATGATGTTTTAGAACATTTAAAAGAAACTAAAGAAGCTGTTGAGCTTTTAGTTAAAAAGGGAAATCCTCCTTTTGAAGGACTTTATGATGTTAAGGAAGCTCTAGTTAGAGTTGGGAAAGGTGGAAGCCTTAACATATCAGGTCTTTTAAGAATTGGTAATTTACTTAGAGTTTCTAGAAGATTTTCTGAGTTTATGAAAAGAAAAGAAGAGGAAGAAAGTTTTCCTATTTTAGAAGCCATGGCAGAGGGATTAGTTGAATTTAAAGCTTTAGAAAATAAAATAACTACTTCTATTGTAGGAGAAAATGAAATAGCTGATAGAGCTAGTGAAAAGTTATATTCTATAAGAAGAGAGTTAAAGGATAAGAATTCCTCAGTTAGGGAAAAGGTTAATGCCATAGTTAGAGCTAACGCAAGCTATCTTCAAGATGCTCTTTATACAATGAGAGGAGATAGATATGTAATTCCTGTTAAGGCTGAATATAAGTCACAGGTTCCAGGTCTTGTACATGACCAAAGTTCAACAGGAGCTACTTTATTTATAGAGCCTATGAGTCTTGTTAATTTAAATAATGAGATTAAGGAATTGCATTTAAGAGAAAAGGCTGAAATTGAAAGAATTTTAGAAGAATTAACAGCTCTTGTATATGGAAATATAGATGAAATTAAAAATAATTTTGATATAATTGTTGATCTTGACTTCATATTTGCTAAAGCTAAGTATGGAAGTCATATAGATGGAATTTGTCCTAAAGTAAACAAAGATGGAATTATAGATTTAAAACAAGCAAGACATCCTTTAATTCCTAGAGAGAAAGTTGTTAGTTCAGACATTTATTTAGGCAAGGATTTTAGTAGCTTAGTTATAACAGGACCTAATACTGGTGGTAAGACTGTAACTTTAAAAACTACAGGTCTTATTGAACTTATGGGATTATCAGGATTATTAATTCCTACTAACGAAGGTTCAACTATAAGTTTCTTTGAAGAAATATTTGCTGATATAGGTGATGAACAAAGTATTGAACAAAGTCTTTCAACATTCTCAGCACATATGACTAATATAGTTAAAATAATGGATAAAGCTGATGAACATAGTTTTGTTCTATTTGATGAACTTGGTTCTGGAACAGACCCAACAGAAGGTTCTGCTTTAGCTATAGCAATTCTTGAGGAATTAAGAAAAAGAGGAAGTAGAATATTAGCAACAACTCACTACAGTGAACTTAAAGCTTATGCTCTTAGAAATGAGGGAGTTGAAAATGCTTCTGTTGAATTTGATGTTCAAAGTTTAAGACCTACTTATAGACTTTTAATAGGAGTTCCTGGTAAGTCAAATGCCTTTGAGATTTCGAAAAGACTTGGACTTGATGAGTATTTAATAAAGAATGCTAAAGAATTTATTACAAGTGATTCTTTAGAATTCGAAGATTTAATACAAAGTCTTCAAGATAGAAAAATAGAAGCAGAAAAATTTGCAAGAGATGTAGAGAACTATAAAGCTCAAGCTAAGATGTTTAAAGATAAATATGAAGCTAAGCTAGAAAGAATAGATAAGGTAAGAGATAATGCTTACTCAGAAGCAAGAAGAGAAGCAAAAGAGATTTTAAATGCTGCTAAGGAAGAAGCTGAAGAAATCTTAAAGAACATGAGAGAAATGGAAAAAATGGGTGCTTCTAATGAAATGAGAAGAAAGCTTGAAGCAGAAAGAGCTAAGCTTAAAAATAAAATTTCAGACACAGAAGCAAATCTTCAAAAAACTATGGAAGATAACCAAGGTGAACTTATAGATAAAGTAACTGTAGGTATGGAAGCTATGTTACCAAGATTAAATCAAAAGGTAATAATCTTAACAATGCCAGATAATAAAGGTGAAGTTCAAGTTGAAGCTGGAATAATGAAAGTTAATGTTAAGCTAAAAGATTTAAGAAAAGTAAAAGTTTCTAAGGAAGAAAAGAAAATAAAGAAAAGAGAAGCTAAATTAAATCTTAAGCAAGTTTCATCTTCAGTAGATGTTAGAGGAATGGATACACAAGAAGGCTGGTTAGTAGTAGATAAATACTTAGATGATGCTTATGTGGCAGGTTTAGGAGAAGTAACAGTAGTACACGGAAAAGGAACAGGTGTATTAAGAAAATATATTGGTAATATGTTAAAGACACATCCACATGTAAAATCAAGTAGACTTGGTGTTTACGGAGAAGGTGGAGATGGAGTAACTATAGTTATTTTAAAATAAAAAATAATTAGAGTTCTATTGAATTAGACATTAAGAGAAGGGATGTATCAAAATAGAGATATATCCCTTCCACTTTTATAATTTAAAATGGAAAGGAGAAGAATTTATGATTATTGTTAGTGCATGCTTGTGTGGTGTAGATTGTAAGTATAATGGTGGAAATAATAAAAGTGAAAAAGTAATTGAGTTTCTAAAGGATAAGGAATATAAAATGATTTGTCCTGAAGAAATGGGGGGACTTCCTACGCCAAGAGTTCCTAGTGAAGAAGTTTTTGATTTAGATGGAACTATGAAGGTTATGAGTAAGGAAGGAAAGGATGTTACTGCTGAATTTCTTAAGGGAGCTGAACTTTCTTTAAAAGTGGCTAAAGAGTGTGATGCAGAATTAGCTATTTTAAAGGCTAGAAGTCCATCTTGTGGAAAGGGCGTAATTTATGATGGAACTTTTAGTGGAACTCTTACAGAAGGAAATGGAGTTACAGCAGATTTATTTATTAAAAATGGAATAAAGGTTTTAAGTGAAGATGATTTTGAATAAGGGTTTAAAGAATATAATTATTAGAAATTATAATTCAGAGGATTGTAATAACTTAGCAGAATTATTTTATAATACAGTACATTCAGTTAATGCAAAAGATTATAGTGAAGAACAATTAAATGTATGGGCAACGGAAAAGCTTGATTTAGATCAATGGAACAATTCTTTTTTAGAACATTTTACAGTTGTTGCTGTGGAAGATGATATTATAGTAGGTTTTGGAGATATAGATAAGACTGGATATTTAGATAGACTTTTTGTTCATAAGGACTATCAAAGAAGAGGAATTGCAACTGCAATTTGTAATGAGTTAGAAAAAGTAATTAATAGATCAAAAATTACTACCCATGCTTCAATTACTGCAAGACCATTTTTTGAAAAACGAGGTTATAAGGTTATTAAAGAACAAGAGGTTGAACGAAGAGGAATTGTATTAAAGAATTACTTTATGGAAAAATAAATGTTTATTAATAAGAAAGTAAAAAACATATAGGAGCTAGATTTAGATGTGTGATTTAAAAAATTAATTCAATACTTATAAAGCTTAGGAGAGAGAAATAATATGTATTTAAAAAAATTCAAAGGCAAGATGCCTTTGAATTAATTTTTTTTAACCATTAAAAGCTGATTTTGGAGTATTGCTAAGATTTCCATAATACATGTATCCAATTATTCCATTATATTCAACCTTAGCATATTTTTCTCCACCTACTTCAGCAGGACCAAATGTTTCTCCTACCATTTCATTAGGTTTTATATGAGTGAAAACATTGCCACCGTAATAGATAACATTTACTGTTTTTCCTCTTACATTTAAGTGATAATTCATTCCATTTACAGGAACTATTATATTGACGGGATTAGGTTTATGGTTAATTGGATCAATAAGTGGTAAATTACTAACTGCCTTTGAGGTTCCAATGTAATGAGCAGTTTTTAATTGATCTTTTGAAACTAATTGCATAGCTTTTTCGCCAGTGGCTACATTATCCAAATTTAAATAATCATCTGAAATAAAGGCTAATTTTCCGTTATAATCTACAGCTGCTACATTTGCAAGGGTAGGCTTATGAGTTTGATTGTTATAGTTAACTAGAGTTTGAGATGTCCATAAAACCTTTAATTTAGTTCCTATAGGGAGTTTAACTTCTACTTTATTACATGGAATACCAAAAATATCACCTTGAGGATTAGTTATGTTTTTAGAAGTATCACATTTTTTTATAACAGCATTTCCTAAGGAAGTAGCATTTTTTACATTAATATTAGTAAGTTTAGTTACGGATTCAATAGTTGGAATTAATTTTCCTGTTTCCATCGAAAAAGTTTCATTTATATATTTTTTACCATTTTTAGTTATCATTGATGAGGCGTTTTCTTTATTAATTAAATTTTGATTAGGTTCGTATAATATTACTGTTTCTTTTTTTACATTTTTTGTATTAGATATATTTTTTGCATAAACAGTATTGTTTATAGGTGTTGGTTTGCAGACTAAAGTAGCGCCAACAGCAGAAGCACCTAAAGCAGCTGCAATTGATATACCCATTATTATTTTTGTTTTCATGTTGTCATTCTCCTTTGATTGTTGTTGATAATTTAATTTTAATATAGGCAAATAAAGGATTAAACCATAATGATTTACAATTAATTAACATTAATATGATTGATATAGAATATATGGATAATTAAGTATATAAGTGCTTTTACTCTATATAGAGATTTATTAAATTAAGATTGAATATAAAAATAAAAGAAATAATATGTAATAACTATTAAATTAAAGTTACATAAATTAAATAATTTTTAACTATATGTAATATTTAGGAGTAACAGTTTTTATAAGTAGAAATGACTTGTTGAAAATTTCAAGGTGTTTTATGTGAGAATGGAAATAAATCTAAAAGATATAAAGAGGAATTAAATAAAATGATGATGTATCAAATTACAGATATATCTTCTGCCTTTTATCTAGCTATATAGGTTCATCATTTGTGACCACTCACTTACGTAAAGAAGCTCTAATATTTTTTCTACAACAGTTTCTAAAATTTCCAAACTCACTTTGTTCAAACAATGGAAATTTTTTTACGAAACTATTGTTCAAAAATAAAGAGCTTCTAGTACTAGTTCAATGGTCACAGCATTTTGTACCTATATAGCTATCTCGGCAGATAAAAAATACATTTATCTGATAGCTAGAGGCTGTAATACTCCTATCTTCTATAAGTAGGAGATAAACAGCCTCACGCTTCTAGATAACTTCGACTAATCATTCAGATGGAGTCAAAACTCCACCTGAATTAAGTCTACGTTTATAAAAGTAATATAAATTAAGGTGCTGATTTGATACAGCGCTATTTTATAGTTTATTTAGTACTGTATTCCTTTAATAATTCCCAAAATTCTTTATCTTCTTTTAAAAAACTTAATTCATTATTATCATTTTTTAGTGAGTCTATAAAGGCAGAGAGAAGTTGTTCGTTAAATCCATCTTTAGTATTTTTAGCTTTTATATGTTTGTATAAGGGAGAAGTAGATATATCCCATTTTTCTTTCATGGCAGGTAACATTTTCTTTAAAGTAGAGATACAATTTTTAGTATCTTTTTGTGCGGTATAAAATTGAAGATGTCCAGTATATGAATTGTATTCCCATAGGTCATATAAGTGGGTTGTTTTTTCTAGAACTTCAGCAAAGTATTTGGCATCACCATTACGGTTTTCTTTTAATGCAATGTCTATCATAAATGTTAAAATTGTAAATAATTCAGTTGTAGTAGATAATAATTTCTGTTCAAAAAGTTCAGCAGCTTTATGAAGTTGTCCAGATTGAATATAAAGGTTTCCTTGCAATAGTTTTTTATCATAAATAACATTTGGAAAATTATCAATACAAGTTTGAGCCTTTTCAAATTTTTTTCTTTCTAAATATTTATTAATTAACATAGGCATTGCTTGGTTTCGTACTTCTATGTCATTGCCATTGGAGACCCTCTCATATAATTTTTCTATATGTTCTTCGTAAAATTCTTTATTTTCTACACCAAACATGTATATACCTCCTTGTAATACTGCTGCAATAGTAAAAATTAGTTTATCACAAGTAGGGTATTCTTGAATTTTATCCATGGCTTTTTCAAAAGCAAGGTGAAACCCTTTAGTTCTAATTGTTGTAGAGAGTTCATTTGCAAAGTTACCTATCTCTTGCTCGGATAAATCTTCTTTAAAAGAAAGTAAAGTATTTAAATTTATCCTTAAAATTCTTGCTAAGGCTGGTAAAAGAGTAATATCAGGATAGCTAATTCCCTTTTCCCATTTATTCACTGCTGGTGTTGATACTCCTAGATAATTTGCAATTTGTTCTTGAGTTAATCCTTGTTTAGTTCGTTTTTCTTTTATAATGTCATTTATTTTCATAGAAATATATTCCCTTCCTTGATAATAAAAGTTGTTATGTTATTATTTTATCAAGCGAGTTATTTAGGAACAATTGAACCTTTGTTAATTTAAAATTAAATAAATTAACTGTGGGTTAAGTTTGCTTAAGATCAACGAAAAAAGTAAAAATAAAATTTCTTGTTGCTGAATTTTCATAAAGCTTGTATAATAGAGTAAATTTAAAAGAGAAAAGTACAAAGGAGGAATAGTTATGGAAAAGAAGATAGCAGCATTTTTTGATATAGATGGAACAATATACAGAGAAGGTTTAATAACTGAGGTTTTTAAGAAAATTGTAAAGTACGATTTAGTAAGTGATGATAAATGGATTAATGAAGTAAGACCAGCTTTTGAAAAATGGGACAAGCGTCAAGGAGATTATGACGATTACCTAATAAAAATGGTTGATATTTATATAGAAGCTATAAAGGGATTAAACCATTATCATATAGATCATATTGCTAAAACTGTTATTGAACAAAAAGGTGATAGAGTTTATACATTCTCAAGAGAGAGAATAAAATGGCATTTAGAGCAAGGTCATGTAGTTATAGCTATATCAGGTTCTCCTATAGAATTAGTTAAAGAAATGGCTAAGAAATATGGAATGGATGATTATAGAGGAACAATATATAAATTAAATGAAGATGGAACTTATAGTGGAGAAGTTATTCCAATGTGGGATTCTGAAAGTAAACAAAAAGCTATATTAGAACTTCAAGAAAAGTACAACATAGATTTAGAAAATAGCTATGCTTATGGAGATACATCAGGAGATTTTACAATGTTTAAAAATGTAGGAAATCCTCATGCTATAAACCCAACAAGAGAACTTTTAGGAAAAATTACAGAGGATGAAGAATTAAAAGAAAAAATAAATCTTATTGTTGAAAGAAAAGATGTTACTTATAAATTAAATGTAGATAGTTTACAAGTTATTTAAAAGGGGGAAGCTATTTAGTTAATTTTAGAATATAAAAGTATAAAAAAGCAATAATATCATTAGATTGGTATTATTGTTTTTTTGTTTTTAAAAAAT
The DNA here is from genome assembly GCF_001403635.1 of Clostridium massiliamazoniense. Taxonomy (GTDB): domain Bacteria; phylum Bacillota; class Clostridia; order Clostridiales; family Clostridiaceae; genus Sarcina; species Sarcina massiliamazoniense. The sequence goes on along the minus strand of NZ_LN879468.1, from coordinate 977,118 downwards.
ATCATCTACTATTTACATATAAAAAATTTATTTATATTATACAATTATGTTTAAGTTTATATAATTGTATAGAAAATTTATAATTGTTGAAAATTCTGAAGTTAGAAATGAATAATTTTTTCATCTCTTGTTAAGAATAGGGGGTAGGAGGGATTAGTCATGAAAAATTTAGATATTCAAAAAAGAAAAGGTGCTTGTCACCATGAAGCAAAGAAAATAAGAAGAGAAGGCAAGGTACCTGGAGTATTTTATGGTAATAATATTAAAAGCTTTAATTTTGAAGTAGGAGAATTAGAGTTAAATGATTGTATTTCAAATGGAGGTAGAAATGCTATAGTTAATGTTTCCATGGAGGGAGAAAATCATAAGGCAATAATAAAAGAAATCCAAAGAGATCCTATTAATAGAAGAGTAATTCATGTGGATTTAGAAGATATAGATAATAAAAAAGAAGTTACTGCTAATATACCAGTTAAATTTGTGGGAAGAGAAAATTTAGCAAAGTCTGGAGCAGTTCTTCAAAGAGAAAAGGATACTGTTAAAGTAAGAGGAGCAGCTGAAAGTTTACCAAGGTCATTAGAAGTTGATGTATCAAAGGCTAGAAGAAGAGAAGTTATTAAGGTAGCTAACTTAGAAGTTGCAAGTGAATTAACAGTACTTGATGAAGCTCAAACTTTATTAGGTAGCATAAAGTTTGAAAAGAAATTAGCTAAAGGTTCAAATGAAATTTAATAAAAGCTAGGGATTTATCAAATGAATCTTTGAGTCTTTATACTATAAAGATAGTGTATGTTTGATACATTACTATCTTTATTTTTTTCTTTAAGTAAATTTTATCGGATAACTAGTGGCTATAATATTCCAATGTTCTATAAGTTTAGAGATAAATAGATAGAGAATCTTAAATAACTTCCATTAAAATTTACCTGGAGTCAAAGCTCTATGTAAATTAAGTTTCAATTTATACAAAAGTTAAAATTAATGAAACAATATAATAATTTTTAACAAAAGCTATAGAAAGGTGTATTATATTTATGGTTTCTATAATATAATAAGTTGTATAAAAGATTGGGAGGAGAGAACTATGTATAAAGAAAAGTATGAACAATGGATAAATTCCAACATAATATCAGATGAAATAAAAGAAGAGTTAAAGGCTATTAGTGAGGAAAAAGAACTAGAAGATAGATTTTATAAGGATCTAGAATTTGGTACTGGTGGTTTGAGAGGAATTATTGGTGCAGGAACTAATAGATTAAATATATATACAGTAGGAAAAGCGACTCAAGGATTTGCAAACTTTTTAAATGACGAGTATACTGGAGAGAAATCAGTAGCAATAGCTTATGATTCAAGAAATAAATCAGATGAATTTGCAAAGGCAGCAGCTTTAACTTTTGCAGCTAATGGAATAAAGGTTTATTTATTTGAAAGCTTAAGACCAACTCCAATGTTATCTTTTGCAGTAAGATATTTAAAATGCCAAGGTGGAATTGTATTAACAGCTTCACATAATCCAAAGCAATATAACGGATATAAGGCATATGACGAAAATGGTTGTCAATTAACAGACAAGCCAGCTGCAAGAGTAATAGGTTATGTTAATGATATAGCAGATTATGAAACTATAAAAACTATTTCTGAAGATGAAGCTAGAGAAAAAGGTTTATTAGTTTATATTGGAGAAGAAGTAGATAAAGCATTTACTGAAGAGTTAAAGGCTTTAACTATTAGAAAAGATTTAGTTAAGAATTATGCTAAGGATTTAAATATAGTTTATACTCCAATTCATGGTTCAGGAAATATTCCAGTAAGAAGAGTATTAAGTGAATTAGGATATGAAAATGTACATGTTGTAAAAGAACAAGAATTACCTAATGGTGAGTTCCCAACAGCTCCATATCCAAATCCAGAAGATCCAAAGGTATTTGAATTAGCTTTAAAATTATCTGAGGAAGTAAATGCAGATATAATCTTTGGAACTGACCCAGATTGTGATAGAATTGGTGTAGTTGTTAAGGATAATAATGGACAATATCAAATATTAAATGGAAATCAAACAGGTCTTTTACTTGTTGAATATATATTATCATCATTAAAAGAAACTAATAATTTACCTAATAATGGTGCTGTAATAAAAACAATAGTTACTACAGAAGCAGTTAAAAATATTGCTGCTGATTATAATGTAGAAGTTTTTGATTTATTAACAGGCTTTAAGTATATTGGTGAGTTAATGACTAAATTTGAAGAAACAAATTCACATAAATATTTATTTGGATTTGAAGAAAGTTATGGATGCCTTGCAGGAACTCATGCTAGAGATAAAGATGCAGTAGTAGCTGCTATGTTAATTTCAGAAATGACACTTTACTATAAAGAACAAGGAAAAACTTTATATGATGCTCTTATAGAACTTTATAATAAATATGGATTCTTTAAGGAAGGCTTAGTTTCAATTGCATTGGATGGTAAAGAGGGACAAGAAAAAATAGCTAACTGTATAGATAACTTAAGAAATACAAAGTTAGATGCTATTAATGGAGTAAAAATAAAAACTTCTTTAGACTATAAGTTAAGCACAGAAGTTAATAACTTAACTAAAGAAGAGAAAACTCTAGACCTTCCAAAATCAAATGTGTTAAAATATGTTTTAGAGGATGATTCATGGTTTGTTGTAAGACCTTCAGGAACAGAACCTAAAATGAAGGTTTACCTTGCTGTTAAGGGATCAAGCTTAGAGGATGCAAGCAATAAAATTGTAGACTTTGAGAAAAATGTAATGGAAATAATAAATGAAAAATTAAAATAATACTTTATAGGTTGTCCTTAATTGCAGGGCAACCTATAGTTTTAAAATAAGGAGTGAATTATACATTGAATTTCAATGAATTTTCAAAAGAAAAATTAGGAAAGTTAATTTTCGTAGAATTAAATGCTGAAAAATTTATAGAAGGGTTAGGTGGAAGTGCAAAAGAACTTTCTATAAATGAATTATACATACCAATAAACCCTAAATATTTAAATGAAGATGTTAAAAAAGGGTATAAGTTAGATAAGTTACCTATAACATATTTTATAGAAGGAATGTTTTATGCTATAGGTGGAGATAAGAATTTAAGATTTAATAAAGCTTATTTTAAAATTTTACCTCTTATAAAGGATTCAGTATATTGTGTTAAAGGTATTATAGCTGATAATGTAAAGAAAAATAATTTAGCTGATGCATTAATACTTTTAATAGGATTATGGGAATACGAAGGTGATAAAGAAGTTTGTGATAAAGCTCTTTATGTATGTGAAGCTTTAAGAGAATCTAATAGTGAGTATAATGATGTTCAATTAGAACTTGCAGAAAGAGCAAAGGAAAAGTGGGGAAATGAAGCATTCCCATATCTTTATAGTAGTTTAGCATATAAAGATAAAAATGAATTAAATAAATCATTTATAGAAATAAATGAGTATTTAAAAAATGGTGGAGAAAGAAGCAGTGAAATAGAAGGTTTATATAATGAGATAAGGGATGCACTTGCTTATGAAGAAGGAAAGGATGCTTTATTAGAAGATCCAAATAAAGCTTTAGCAAAACTTTTACCATTAGCTGATAAGTTTCCAGAGGATGCTATATTAAAGTATTATATAGGAACTTGCTACAGAAGAATTGATAATTTTGAAAAGGCTATTTATTATTTAAATGAGAGTTTAGAACTTAATAATAATATAGTAGAGGTTGTTAATGAGCTTGGAATAAACTATGCTTCTCTAAATGATTTTGATAATGCTATAAAATGCTTTAGAAAAGCCTTTGAAGCAACTAAGGATGTAGAGATTTGTACTAACTTAATAATGAGTTATATAAATATTGGAGATTTGGATAATGCTAAAAAACATTTAAAATTAGCCGAAGCTTTAAATAAAGATGATGAAATTGTAATTGAAATAAAAAAATATTTAGAAAAAATGTAATATTTATTGAAAGTCTGGTGAATTATAGTAATATAGTTTGCTAGGCTTTTTTTGCCTACTTATTAAATGGTTTAATAAGGGGATTAGGAAATGTTTAAAAAAATATTAGGATATGAAATTTTTTCAGGAACTAAAGATGAACTTTATGACGAGGTAATGAAAAGGGAAAAGGTACATATTATTTCAGGGAATTCAGAAATATTACATAGAGGGCTTAAAAACAAGGAGTTATTTGATATTTATAATGATAAAGATTCTATAATAATAGCAGATGGTATAGGAACTATAATGGCATCTAGGATTTTAAAAAATTCTGTAGGTGAAAAAATAGCTGGTATAGATTTTATGGAATATTTAATAAGAAAGTCTACAGAACATAATTTGTCTATATATCTCTTAGGAGGAGAAGAAGATGTAGTTAAAAGTTGTTTTTATAAGTTAAGAAAAAAATACAGAGAAGTTAACATTGTAGGTTTTCATCATGGTTATTTTAATGTAGAAAACTGTGATGAAATTATAAATGATATAAATTCTTTAGGGGCTAATATCCTCTTTGTAGCCATGGGAAATCCTAAGCAGGAGTTATTTATAGATAGATATAAGGAAAAACTTAATTGTAAAATATTTATGGGAGTAGGAGGAAGTTTTGATGTTTTTTCTGAAAAGGTTAAAAGAGCACCAAGGCTTCTTATAAAACTAAATTTAGAGTGGCTTTACAGAACTATAAAAGAACCAAGACGAATATCGAGACTTAAAGAAATACCATTATTTTTAATTTTAGCTTTAAAAGAGAGGAGAAGAGAATGAAAATATTAGTTATAGCAGCTTATTCACCAATAATAAATAATTCAGCAGCTATAGAAAGTCTTTCTTATTTAAACGCTTTGTGTGATTTAGGTCATGAGATTCATGTTCTAACTGTAGATTTTAAAAAAAATAGTGTTTATTATGATGAAAATATAGTTTCTATGTTAGATAAAAGGGTAAAAATGCATAAAGTATCTCCAGGAAAAATCTTTGAAAGAGCAGTGCCAAAGAAGAGCAGCCAAAGAGGAAATGAACAAAGAAATAAATTTAAACCTATAATAAAAGGAATAAAAAATAAAATTATGATTCCAGATGCTTACTGCTTTTGGATTAATAAAGCTTATGAGTATTATATAAGAAACTTAAGAAAAGAAAATTTTCAAGTAATATTTTCTATGCATGAACCTCCATCTAGCCATTTAGTGGCATTAAAAATTAAAAAAAGAGATAAGATTAAGTGGATAGCTTATTTTAGTGATCCTTGGGTTTTTGATAGTTCGAGAGAAAAAATAGGGGCTTTTAGAAAGAGCATAGAAAGTTCTATGGAGAAAAGAGTAATAAAAAATGCAGATAAATATATTTTTGTTACAGAAGAAAATAAAAATGATTTTATAAGAAGGTATGGTATAGATGAAGAAAATATAGAAGTTTTAAGACGTAGTTATAATGATAAGATCTATGATGAAATAAGGGCTAACTTAAAAAGAGAGTGGAATAAAGAAATAAATATAGTTTATACTGGAGAGATATTTACAAAACTTAGAGATATTACCCCTTTCTTGCAGTGTATAAAAAAGATAAAGGAAGAAGATTATGATTTATATAAAAGACTTAGAGTATATTTTTATGGTAATATAGATAGTACTTCTATTATTGAACATATAAATACAATAGATATAATAAAGCTTATGCCTAGAATTAGCTTTAAGGAAGCTATAGAAAAAATTTTAGGTGCAGATATATTGTTGATATTTGGGAATAAAGGTTCTAAGCAAATACCAGCAAAGATTTATGATTATCTAGGTGGAAATAGTCCTATTCTAGGGATTTTAGGTGATGAAAATGATCCTCTTAGACATATATGTAGTGGAATAGAAAAATGTTTTATAGTAAAAAACAATATTTTAGATATAGAAAAACAATTATATAATATAATAAAGGAACTAGATAGAGGAACTATTTACGAAGAACATAAGAAATATAGTTATAATAACTTTATGAAAAAATTACATAAGATAATAGAAAATTAAATTAATAAGAGTGGGAGGATATATATTTGAAGGATTTAAAAATAGAAAAATTTATAGAGGATTTATCATCTGATTTACCAGCACCGGGAGGTGGAGCTGTAGCATCTTTAGTAGCAGCTTTAGCTGGAGGATTAACATCAATGGTTTATAGCTTAACAAAAGGGAAAAAAGCTTTTGAAGATTTATCAGAGGAAGATAAAGAAAAGATGGAAAAGTGCATTGGGGACATAAGGGAATTTACTAATAATGCTCTAGTTTATGGAAAGAGAGATGAAGAGGCTTTTAATGAATTAATGGCATGTTATAAGCTTCCTAAAAATACTGAAGAAGAAATAGAAGCAAGAAAGAATAAAATTTCTATGTGCACGGAAAATTGTATGGCAGTGCCTTTAGAACTTGCAGAAAAATCTTTAGAGATATTTGAAAATATTAAATTTGCTACAGAAAAAGGGAACAAAAATTTAGTAACAGATGCTATGATAGGAGCAATACTTTTAGATAGTGCTATTGAGGCATCAATAATAAATGTGAAAATAAATTTAGCTTCTATAAAAAATGAAGAGCTAAAGTTAAATACTGAAAGTAGAATAAGAGAAATAGAAAAGCAAAGTAAATTCATAAAAGATGAAATACTAGCCTATGGATATAAGCAATTCTAATAAAGAAGAGGATGTATCGAATTACAGATACATCCTCTCTGCCTTTTATCTAGCTATATAGGTTCACCATTTGTGACCACTCACCTACGTAAAGAAGCTCTAATATTTTTTCTACAACAGTTGCTAAAACTTCCAAACTCACTTTGTTCAAACAGTGGAAGTTTTTTTGGGCAACTATTGTTCAAAAATAAAGAGCTTCTAGTACTAGTTCAATGGTCACAGCATTTTGTACCTATATAGCCATCTCGATAGATGAAAAAAATATATTTATCTGATAGCTAGAAGCTGTAATACTCCTATTTTCTATGAGTAGGAGATAAATAACCTCACGCTTCTAGATAACTGTGACTAAGCATTCAGATGGAGTAAAAACTCCACCTGAATTAAGTCTAGGTTTATAAAAGTAATATAAATTAAGGTGCTAATTTTGATACAGCTCCTTCTTTTAAAGATAATAATATATATTTAGAGGAAAATTTTACACGGTCCCTTTTATGATGTTTTTAATAATCTTCCATTGGTATTTTGGAATGTTTTTTTATTTAAAGATTCCTTAAGATAATTCAAATCTTTAAATTCATAGCCCTCAGCTTTAAGTTTTAATATTACTTCTTCAAGTACTTCAGCATTAGTTTTAGAACAAGCGTGAAGTAAAAGTATTTCACCATTATAGACCTTTGATGTTATTTTCTTTAGAGCAGTTTCTCTAGATGGTTGAGAATCAACAACCCAGTCTTTATAAGCAAAGCTCCAAAATACAGTAGCATAACCTAATTTCTCTGTTTCTATAATTGATTTATGGCTATATTTACCCATTGGTGGCCTAAAATATTTAGGGATTTCTTGACCTGTTATTTCTTTATAACAATCTTCAACATCAGTGAGTTCTTTTTTAAATTTTTCAAGATTCTCAACTACAACGGGCATAGATTTGTGACTTACTGTATGATTACAAACTAAATGTCCACCATCTACCATTTCTTTTATTATATCTTGATTAGAAGTCATGTAGTGTTTAGTAACAAAAAAGGCAGCTGGAACATTATTTTTGTTTAAAACTTTTATTATATCTTTTGTATATCCGTTTTCATAGCCTTCATCAAATGTTAAATAAAGAACTTTTTCATTTTGGTCTCCAGCATAAAATACATTATGGTTTTCTACAAAAGGAGTTTCTTTAGGAACATAAATTGTATTAGTTGCTTTATCAACAAAATAATACCAGTTAAACTCATGGTTTATATCAGTAGTAGAATTAGAAAATACTTTAAGTGGAGAAAATAACATTAAGGTGCTAAGAGTTAAGGATAAAAAATTAATCATAAATATCACCTCAAAGTTTAGTATTCCAAAATAGCCATAAGTTATATAGGATATTAGACCCTAAAAAGGTAGTAAAATGCATGTCTTGAAATATAATAGAACCTAGAGTATAATTTTAAGGTATAAAGTGAATTATAAACACTTAAGACCGTATTAAATAAGCATAAAGCAAAGGCTTTAAATAAAAATAATTTTAAATGTAAGTAAGAAAGGAATGTACATAGATGAAATTAGGAATTGTTGGGTTACCAAACGTAGGAAAAAGTACATTATTTAATGCAATTACAAAGGCAGGAGCAGAATCAGCAAACTACCCATTCTGTACTATAGAGCCAAATGTTGGTGTTGTTAGTGTACCAGATAAAAGATTAGATGTATTAGAAAAAATGTACGGAACAAAAAGAAAAGTTTACACAGCTATAGAATTCTATGACATAGCTGGATTAGTTAAAGGGGCTAGTAAAGGAGAAGGTTTAGGAAACAAATTCCTTTCTCATATAAGAGAGGTTGAATCAATAGTTCATGTAGTTAGATGTTTCAATGATGAAAATGTTGTTCACGTAGAAGGTTCAGTTGATCCTATTAGAGATATTGAAACAATAAATCTAGAGCTTATATTTGCAGATTTAGAAGTTTTAGAAAGAAGAATGGAAAAGTCAGCTAAATTATTTAGATCAGGAGATAAGGTTGCTAAAGTAGAATATCCAGTAATGGAAAAATTAAAAGCTCACTTAGAAGCAAACAAACCAGCAAGAACTCTTGAAGTAACAGAAGATGAAGAACAAATAATCAAAGGATTCTTCTTAATAACTTCAAAACCAGTTTTATATGCTTGTAACATATCAGAAGATGATGTATTAGCAGGAAATTTTGAAAATGATATGGTTAAGAAAGTTGAAGCTTATGCTGCTGCAGAAAATGCAGGTATAGTTGTAGTTTCAGCTAAAATAGAAGAAGAGTTATCAGGTCTTGAAGATGATGAAAAAGCTGAAATGCTTGGTGAATATGGATTAGAAGAATCAGGATTAGATAAGCTTATAGAAGCAAGTTATAAATTATTAGGACTTATGAGTTACTTAACTGCTGGAGTACAAGAAGTTAGAGCTTGGACTATAAAAGTTGGAACAAAAGCACCACAAGCAGCAGGAAAAATTCACTCAGATATCGAAAGAGGATTCATAAGAGCTGAAGTAGTAGCTTATGATGATTTAGTAGCTTGTGGTTCAGAAGCAGCTGCAAAAGAAAAAGGTCTTTATAGATTAGAAGGTAAAGACTATGTAATGAAAGATGGAGATGTAGTTAACTTTAGATTTAATGTTTAATAAAAACTATATTTTTTATGAATAACTGAATTGAATGGAACATCTGAAAGTAGAAACTTATTTCTATGGAAAGGTGTTCCTTTAATTTATATTTAATAATATATAATGAAGAATATTATAAAGAAAAAAAGAGATGTAACTGATTATTTTGTTACATCTCTTTTTGAAATATTAAATTTCGATTATTTGGCGGGAATATGTGGGAATCGAACCCACCTATGATAGTATTAGTACCACAACTAGGTTTTGAAGACCTGTAAGGACACCAGACCTTATCTACTCCCATAGTTTTTGAAGTCACTTATAAAGTTTACTACATGAAAAAAAGTGTGTCAAAACAGTATATTACATATTTGGAGGTTAAATGGTGAAAGGGACTTAAGAAATTTTTAAGTTGAGAATATAGTAAATATAAATATGGAAATTTAAAAAATATAAGAATTGAAAAGAAAAATTGATAAAAGTCTTTTAAACTCTTGTAAATATGTTGCAAAGATAAGTAAAAATAGTGTAAATTATAATATAGGTAATATTTTAAAATTGATTAAATTACTATTATATTTATTTAATTTTAAAAAATGATTATTTAAAATAGTTTTTATTTAATAAATTTTAAAATTAATTTAGAGAAAAATTTTAAAAGCAGATACTAAAGAAAACTTTAAATTTGAATAGCAAGAGAGCATAAGGAGAATAAAAATGGAATTTAAACATATATCAGTTCTTTTAGATGAATGTTTAGAAGGGCTTAATATAAAAGAAGATGGAATTTATGTTGATTGTACTTTAGGTGGAGCCGGTCATTCAAAAGAAATAATAAAAAGACTTAGTAATAAGGGAAGATTAATTGGAATAGACCAAGATAAGGATGCACTTAAAGCAGCGGGAGAGAAACTAAAAGATTATAATAATGCTACATTAGTTCATAGTAATTTTGAGAATATAAAAGATGTTGTAGAGAACTTAGGTCTAGAGGGTGTAGATGGTATATTAATTGATTTAGGAGTTTCTTCTTATCAATTAGACACTGCTGAAAGAGGCTTTAGTTATATGCAAGATGCACCACTAGATATGAGAATGAACAGAGAACTTGAATTTTCAGCTTATGATGTAGTTAATGGCTATTCAGAAGATGATTTATATAAAATTATTAGAGACTATGGGGAAGAAAAATTTGCTAAAAGAATAGCATCTTTTATTGTTAAGGCAAGAGAAGAAGGGGAAATAAAAACAACATTAGAATTAGTTGACATAATAAAAGCAGCTATTCCAGCTAAAGCGAGAAGAGAAGGGCCACATCCAGCAAAAAGAACTTTTCAAGCTATAAGAATAGAAGTTAATAGAGAATTATCTATTATATCTAAAACTATAAAAGATGGTGTGGAAAAATTAAATAAGGGTGGAAGAATGGCAATAATAACATTCCATTCTTTAGAGGATAGAATAGTTAAAACAACATATAAAGAATTAACTAATCCATGTACTTGTCCAAGAGAATTTCCAATATGCGTTTGTAATAATGAACCAATAGTTAAAATCATAACAAGAAAACCAATTGAGGCATCAAAGGAAGAATTAGAGGAAAATCCAAGAAGTAGAAGTGCAAAATTAAGAGTTTTAGAAAAACTATAAGCTATGTTTATAATTAAGGGAAGTGAAAAAAAATGGGATTAAGGGATTATAGAGGATATGAGCAGGTAAAACCACAAAGAGAAAAATCAGGTGTTGAGAGAAAAAGAAGTAAAGAACTATATTTAAGAAAACAAGCTAGAAAGAAGAAAATAAAAGATAAGAAGTTAAAAAACAGTGTATTATTAGTTGCGATGTTACTATTTATAACAGGAGCCATTACTATAAGTAGAGATATGAAAATATATAATGCTAAAAGTAAAGTTAATGAGTTAAAGGCAGATTCAAAATTAATTAGAGAAAAAAATGAAGATTTAAAAATAAAGCTCCTAAAGAATTCTTCTTTAGAAAAAATAGAAAAAATAGCAAAAGAGAAATTAAATATGGTTAAGCCAGAAAGTGATGATATAATGGATTTTAATAATATTAAAGGGGCAGAAAATAATATTGTCACAGGAAATTAAAATTAGAATATTTATTTAGGAGTTGTATTAGAAGTTAGATATTATATAATAATTTTCTTTTAATACAACTTTTTTGATTTTTAACAAATATAGAAATTAGTGAAAAAGGTTATAGTATTTTAGGGGGGACATTGGTGAGAAAACTTAATAGGAGTAAAAATAAAAGGGAAGATAAAAAAGCAGGTAGAAAGGTAACTAAGAAAAATAAAAAGAGAATTATACTTTGTAATTCTTTTATAGTTTTCCTTATGTTTTTTTTAATAGTTAGATTGACATGGATAACTTTAGTTCATGGTAATGAATATAGAAAAAAAGCAGAAGAGCAATGGACTAAGGAAGTTGAGATAAAAGCTAAAAGAGGAAAAATATTAGACAGAAATGGTAGTGAATTAGCTGTAAGTGGAGATGTTTATAGAGTTGATATAGATTTAAAAACTTTAGAAACAACTATAAAGAATAGAATTGAAAAGAGTATAAAAACTAAAACAGGAAAAATAGATAAAAAAGCTATAGAAAAAGAAGAAACTGATAAACTAGTTAAAGATTTAGGAGTGGCTTTAAATAAAAAGCCAGAAGATATTTTAAAGATAATAGATAAGAAGAATATAGTTGGGGTAGAGCTTGCAAGACAAATAGATAAAGCTACAGCGGATAAAATAAAAGCTTTAGATATAAAGGGAGTGATTATATCTGAAGATACAAAAAGATATTACCCAAATGATTCTTTATTAGCTCATACTTTAGGAACATTAGATTCAAATGGAAAGGGATTAATTGGTTTAGAATTAAAATATAATAGTGTCTTAGCTGGATTATCCGGAGTTAAAATAGGAGAAAGTAACCCTTTTGGAAAAGAAGATTATACAGAGCCAGTTCAAGGTAAGGATTTAGTGTTAACAATAGATGAAAAGATACAATATTTAGCGGAAAAAGAAGCTAAGCAAGCATTAAAAGATGAAAATGCTCAAAGTGTTAATATATTAGTTATGGATCCTAATAATGGTGAGGTACTAGCTATGGCTAGTGAAAAATCATTTAATCCAAATGAGCCAAGAAAGGGATTTGAAAGTTTTAGTGGGAAAAATGAAAGTGAAAAAATACAACAAATGTGGAGAAATAGAATAGTATCTAATATGTATGAACCAGGATCAACTTTTAAAGTAATAACAGCAGCGGCAGCTATAGAAGAGGGTGTTGCAGGAAATGGTGAAAGTTATTACTGTCCAGGATATAAAGAAGTTGCAGGAAGAAGGATAAATTGTTGGAAAAGAGAGGGGCATGGAGCACAGACCTTTATGCAAGCTTTAAATAATTCTTGTAACCCTGCATTTATTGATATTGGAATGAAGCTTGGTAAAGAAAAGCTTCAAAAGTATGTTAAGGCTTTTGGTTTTGGTCAATCAACAGGAATTGACTTACCAGGAGAATCTAAGGGAATAATAAAGGAATTAGAGGAAATGAGTATAGTAGATTTAGCTACTATTTCATTTGGACAAACTAATGCTGTAACTATGGTTCAGTTATTGTCAGCTTTTAATGCTACAGTAAATGGAGGAACTTTAGTAGAACCTCATGTTATGAAGGAAATAACTCACTTAGATGACAGTGGAGTAAGAGTAATAGATGAGAAAAATGAGCCTAAGAAAAGTAAAGTAATAAGTGAAGAAACTTCAAAAAAAATAAGAGCTATGCTTCAAGATGTTGTAGATAATGGAACTGGTAAAAGAGCCTTTATAGAAGGTTATAATGTTGGAGGAAAAACTGGTACAGCACAAACTGTTAATTCTGACACAGGGGCTTATGGAAAAGAAAAAATAGCTTCCTTTATAGCAGAAGCACCATCTGATAATCCAAAGGTTACTATATTAGTAACTATAGATGGACCAAATGCAACTGCAGATAGTGGAGGAATAGTTGCAGCTCCAGTGGCAAAGAGGGTATTAGAAGGAATTTTTAATTACCAAAGTCCAGAAAAGATTAATTTTGAAACAAAATCAACAAATTCAACTATAGTTCCAGAAGTAAGGGGAAAGGAAGTAAAATCTGCTGAAGTCATACTTAAAGAGAATAATTTAGAATTTCAAAAAGTTGGTGAAGGAAAATTTGTTAAATCTATTAGTCCAATTCCAGGTTCAGTTATAGGAACAGGAGAAAAGGTAAAGATAGAAGTAAGTGAAAAACCAGCACATGAGAAGGAAGTTGTTGTTCCTGACTTTACAGGATTTTCAAAGGAAATGACAGAAAAAATGCTTAATAAAATAGGGTTAACAGGTATTTTTAAAGGTGAAGGTGATCTAATAAAAGAACAAAAAGAAAGACCGGGAACTAAGGTTAGTTCAGCTAGTAAAATAACATTTACTTTGAAAAAATAAAAAAAGAAATGAATTTATTATGTTTCAGAAACATATTATTTAAGGATATATCTATTTTAGGTATATCCTTATTTTTTTGGGAGGTGGTATAGGTTGAGTGGAAAGTTTGATAATAACATAACAATTAAAAAGAGAATTATCTTAATTTTAGTTATTATTACTTTTGTTTTAGTTACACTAACAGGTAGAGTATCTTATATAATGATATTTAAAAATGATGAGTATTCCAAAATGGCAGTGGAACAGTGGACAAGTGATGTTAAAATATCTGCTAAGAGAGGAAAAATATTAGATAGAAATGGAGTAGAATTAGCTGTAAGTGGTAATGTATATAGGGTAGATTTAGATTTAAAGGCTGTAAGTAAATATAATAAGGAAAAAGGAACCACTAATGAAACTTTAGCTAAAGACTTAAGTGAAGCTTTAGAGATGGAATATGAAAAAGTATTAAAGCAATTAAATTATAGATTACCTTCAGGAGCACCAGCTCAAGGGGCTATAGTGGCGAGAAGAATAGACAAGGAACATGCTGATAAAGTAAAGGAATTAAATATAGATGGTGTTATGGTTTCAGCAGATACTAAAAGATATTATCCAAATAATGAATTTTTAGCACATGTTTTAGGAAATACAAATTCAGATGGTAAAGGTCTAAATGGTTTAGAGCTTATTTATGATAATGTTTTAGCTGGAAAACCAGGGGTGAGAATAACTGAAATAGCTAAAGAGGGAGAAGATAAAGATGAAATAATTTCAAGTTTTACAGCACCAGTTGATGGAAAGGATGTAGTAACAACAATAGATGAAAAGTTACAGTCCTTTGCTGAAAAGTCTGCAAAATATACTCAAGAAAAAGAGCAAGCAGATGCTGTAAGTATAATAATAATGGACCCTACCAATGGTGAAATATTAGCTATGGCAAATTCACCTAGTTTCGATCCTAATAAACCCTTTGAAGGCTTTGAAGATTTTGTTGGAAATACAGATGGTGAAAAGCTACAAAAAATGTGGAGAAATAGAGCCGTTTCAGATACTTTTGAACCAGGGTCAATTTTTAAGGTAATAACAGCTACAGCAGCTTTAGAGGAAGGGGTAGCAAATAAAGGAGAGAAATATAATTGTGGAGGAAGTCTTAATATAGGTGGTAGAAATATTAAATGTTGGAAAAGAGGAGGTCATGGAGAAGAGACTTTTGAAGACATAGTTAAAAACTCTTGTAATGTAGGTTTTATGAAGCTTGGAGAAGCACTTGGAGCTGAGAAACTTACAGAATATATTAAAAAATTTGGATTAGGAACAAAGTCAGGTGTTGATTTACCTGGTGAGGCTAATGGAATAATAAAAAAAGCAAATAAAATAAGTGAAACAGATTTAGCAACAATTTCATTTGGTCAAACTAATACTATTAATATGATTCAATTTTTAACAGCTTTTAATGCAATTGCTAATGGGGGGAACTTAATACAACCACATCTTATGAAAGAGGTAAGACATGTAAATGAAAAGGGAGAAACTATTGTGGATGAAACCTTTGAACCAAAGGTAAAAGAAAATATAGTAAGTAAAGAAACTTTAGAGACATTAAGAGGGATATTAGAAAGTGTAGTATCTACTGGTGGTGGAAAAAAAGCTTATATAGAGGGATATAGAATTGGTGGTAAAACAGGAACAGCACAAAAGGTGAAAGAAACAGGGGGATATGGCGGAGGATATGTAGCTTCATTTATAGGTATGGCTCCTTGTGATAATCCAAAAGTAACAGTTTTTGTTTCTATAGATAATCCTACAGCAGGAGCTTATTATGGAGGACAAATAGCAGCACCTTTAGCTAAGACAGTATTCGAAGATATTTTTAATTATATGGGACCAGAAGCCTTTGGTGTATCAGACAATGATGAGAGCAATGATGTTATAATTCCAGAAGTTAGAGGACTTAAAACGGAAGAAGCTAAAAAGGCTTTAGAAGAGGCTGGTTTAAAGGTTAAGATTGAAGGGAAAGATGAATATATAGCAGATATGGTTCCAAAAGCAGGTTATACAGTTAATAGTGGCACAGAGATAAGTCTTTACAGTGGAGAGAGTTCAAACTATAATAAAGATGTTATAGTTCCAAACCTAATAGGCTTGACAAAAGATATGGCAGAAAGCATATTGGACAAGATAGGGCTTTATGGTAGCTTTGAGGGCGAGGGGGTCATTTCAAAGCAAAGTATTCAAAGTGGAGAAGTCATAAAGAGAGGTGACTCTATAACATTTACATTAACCGCAGATTAATTTAGAGTAAATTAGCATGTGGAGATACTTTCTTCACATGCTTGTGTTTTAAGAATTAATTCGAATGCTTAAGCATAGTATTTAAGGAGTGGAAGTATGCTTTTAAAAGATTTGTTAAAAAATAGCAAGTATAGTTTAGTAAAGGGTAGCGAAGATGTAGAAATAAAAAATCTTTGTTATGACAATAGGAAAGTTAAAGACGGTGATTTATTTCTTTGTGTAAAGGGATTTAAAGTTGATGGACATAGCTTCATAGAAGATGCTATAGAAAAGGGAGCTAAAGTTATAGTATTAGAAGAGGATAAAAATATAGATGCTGATGTTACCATAATAAAAGTGGATAATACAAGAAAGGCTCTTGCAGAAATGTCTTCTAATTTCTTTAATAATCCAAAAGATAAGTTAAAGATAATAGGGATAACTGGGACTAATGGAAAAACAACCTCTGCTTTTATTATAAAATCAATATTAGAAAAAGCAGGGAAAAAGGTAGGACTTATAGGAACTATTGCAAATTATATTGGTGATAAAAAAATCCATACAGAGAGAACAACACCTGAATCATTTGAATTACATGAGCTTTTTGCGGAAATGGTAAAAGAAGGTGTTGAGTATTGTGTAATGGAGGTTTCATCTCATTCTTTAGACCTATATAGAGTTTATGGAATTGAATTTGAAGTTGGAATATTTACTAACTTAACACGAGATCATTTAGATTTCCATAAGACTTTTGATAATTATTACAATGCAAAGTTTAAGTTATTTAAAAATTCAAAATTATCTTTAGTTAATTTAGATGATTCTTATGGTGAAAGAGTTTTAGAGGACTTAAATAAAAATAAATTAGATAAAGTTACTTTTTCTATAAATAAAAATTCAGAATTTAAAGCTTATGAGGTTAAAAGTAGTTCAAATGGGTCAGAATTTAAGTTAGATATAAACAATAATTCTGAAAAATTCATTATAAACATACCTGGATTATATAATGTTCATAATGCCTTAGGTTGTATATTAACAGCTTATAAGTTAGGAATAGACCTTGAGTTTATAAAAGAAGGAATAAGTAATGTAACAATTCCAGGAAGATGTGAAATGGTTGCAAAGGAAAGAAATTTACCTTATAGTATAATAATTGATTATGCACATACACCAGATGGTCTTGAAAATATATTAGAGACTATAAAAGGATTTGCAAAGGGCAGAATCATAACTGTATTTGGTTGTGGTGGAGATAGAGATAAGGTAAAAAGACCTCAAATGGGTGAAATAGCTTGTAAACTATCAGACATTGCAGTAGTAACATCTGATAATCCAAGAACAGAAGAACCTATGGCTATAATAAATGATATAATAAATGGCTTAAATTATGATAATTATATGGTTGTAGAACAAAGATATGATGCTATAGAAAAGGCTATGAGTATTGCAAAGAAGGATGATGTAATATTAATAGCAGGAAAAGGTCATGAAACATATCAAATATTAGCTACAGGTACAATAGACTTTGATGAAAGAAAAGTTGTTTATGAAATTTTAGATAAATAGGAGAAGGTTATTATGTTAGAATTAAGTTTTCAAGAAATAGTAAAAGCAACTGAGGGAGAAATAATTAAAAATCCTAAAAACTACGTTGGAAAAAAATTATTCACTGATACAAGAAAAATAGAAAAAGATAGTATATTCCTTGCCTTAAAAGGAAAAACATTCAATGGTAATGAATATGCAAAGGCTGCTATAGAAAAGGGAGCTTCTTTAGTAATCGTAGATGAAGTTTTATTAGACACTACAGAGTTAGATGAAAATATTGGTGTTATTAAAGTTGAAGACGGATTAAAAGCTTTAGGTGATATAGCAAGATTTTATAGAGAAAAGCTTGGAATAAGAGTTGTTGGAGTTACAGGTTCTGTTGGTAAGACTTCAACTAAGGATATTGTTACTGCTTTATTAAGTGGAAAATACAATGTGTTCAAAACAAAAGAGAATTTTAATAATCATATAGGGGTTCCTCTTATGGTTTTAGAATTAGATAGTTCTTATGATATTGCTGTTATCGAAATGGGAATGAACCATCTAGGTGAAATAGAATATTTAGCAAGTATTGCTAAACCAGAAGTAGCTATGATAACTAATATTGGAACTGTTCATTTAGAACACTTAAAGACACAGGACAATATTTTAAAAGCTAAAATGGAAATAACTAAGCTTTTTGGAAAAGAAAATTTACTTGTTGTAAATGGTGATGATGAAAGATTAGGAAAATTAGATAATTTAGGATTTAAACTTATCAAGACAGGATTCTCAGAAAACTTAAATTTAAGAGCAACTGAAGTAAAAACAGATAAATTAGCCTCAGAATTCAAAGTTATAGATAATGGTGAGGAAATAGAATTTTCTCTTCCAATGCCAGGAAAGCATAATGTAAGTAACTTTATGTTAGGTTATGCTATAGCTAAAGAACTTGGAGTAACAACTGAAGAAATGAAAAAAGGTCTTGAAAAAATAGACTCAACAGGAATGAGATTAGAACTTATTAAAGCTAATGGATATACAGTTTTAAATGATTGTTACAATTCAAGTCCAGAGGCTGCAAGAACATCTATAGATGTTTTCATGACAATTGAAGGAAAAAGACATATTGCTGTTTTAGGAACAATGAAGGAGCTTGGAACAAAATCAGAAAGCTGTCATAGAGAAGTTGGTGAATACGCTAAAGAAAAAAATATTGATGCATTATTTGTATTTGGTCCAGAAACTCAATATTTTAAAGAAGGTTTCGGAGAAAATGCTTATTACTTTGAAAGTAAAGAAGACTTAATAAAAAGTTTAAAAGCTTTTATTAAAGAAGATGATATTATATTAATAAAGGCATCAAGAGGATTAAAATTTGAAGAAATAACAAAGGTGCTAGTATAAACCTAATAGTTATTTTAAGGAGGTGTAGTTACCAATAAGCGTTTGGTAACAGAGTTCAATGAAGGCAATTACAGATTTTATAAACCCCACTATAGTTTGGGGATTAGCGCTAGGTTTTATAATATCAACTATTATAGGACCGCTATTAATACCAGTATTACACAAACTTAAGTTTGGACAAAACATTAGAGAAGAAGGTCCAAAAAGTCATATGAAGAAAGCAGGAACACCAACCATTGGTGGATTAATCTTTATAATTGCTACTACTATAGCAATATTGATAATGTATGCAATGGGTGAAGTAAAAGGCGAAGCTATAGCGGTATTACTATCATTTATAGGTTTTGGTTTTGTAGGATTTTTAGATGATTTACTAAAAATAATACATAGAAATAATTTAGGACTTAGAGCTTGGCAAAAGATGGTCCTTTTACTTATAATATCAGGTGCTTTATCTTATTATGCTTATTCAACTGTAGGAACAGAGGTTCATGTACCATTTACACATATATTCTTAGACTATGAATTTATATATATACCTTTTGTTATTGTATATTTCGCAGGAGCAACAAATGCAGTAAACTTAACAGATGGTTTAGATGGATTAGCAACATCTATCACTGTTTTAGTATCAACTTTCTTTGCCATAGTTAGTTATAGCATGGGACAAGAAAGTTTAAGTATTTTCTGTGTAGTACTTACAGGTGCTTTACTTGGCTTCTTAAGATTAAATGCTTTTCCAGCAAGAATATTCATGGGGGATACAGGATCTCTTGCTCTTGGAGGAGCAGTATCAACAGTAGCATTATTATTAAAAATGCCTTGGGTACTATTCATAGTAGGTGGAATTTATGTTATAGAGACATTATCAGTTATACTTCAAGTTGCATCATTTAAAATAAGAAAGAAAAGAATATTTAAAATGGCACCTATCCATCATCACTTTGAGTTTTATGGATGGAGTGAAGTTAAAATAGTGTCTGTATTCTCTATAATAACTGTAATACTTTGCTTTATAGGTTTCTTAGCAATTTAGAGTTTTTTAGGAGGGAAGTTAATGAGGGGGTTAAAATTAAAGAAAGGTAACGCTACGAGAAGTAATGAATCTAGTTCTAAGGGAACTATAGATTATTACTTATTAAGTACTATAATAATACTATTAGCTATTGGAATAGTTATGGTTTATAGTGCAAGCTCTTATAAATCTATGTTAGAAAAAGGAAATAGTATGCATTTTTTCATAAGACAAGCTGCCTTTGCAGTAATTGGGTGTGTTTTTATGTATATCGCTTCTAGAGTAGATTATAGTAGATTAAGGAAATTTTGTATTCCTTTGATAGTAATCTCAGCTATATTATTAGGAGTAATAATATTAGTTAAGATTGGGGTATTACCAGAAAAGGTAGCACCAAACATTAATGGTGCTAGAAGATGGATATATATAGGTCCAATATCATTCCAACCATCAGAAATAGCGAAATATTCTGTTGTTCTATTTTTAGCCATAGCGCTTTCAAATAAAGGTGAAAAAATAAAGGAGTTTTGGAATGGAGTTGTTGCTGTAGTATTAGTTCCTGGATTTATAGCATTTTTAGTTATAATGGGAAAAAGTATGAGTATAACAATGGTAATTCTTTTAACAACATTTATAATGCTTGTAGCAGCAGGAATGAGAAGGTTGCATATTGGGTTATTTTCAGCACTTGGAGCAGCTTTAGTTTTCTTCTTAATAAAAGGAGCAAGCTATAGACAAGATAGATTTTCAAGTTTTATAAATCCGTGGGCAGATCCAAAAGGCAAAGGATATCAACTTATACAATCCTTTTATTCCTTAGGGGCAGGAGGAGTTACTGGCCTTGGTCTTGGAAAATCAAGACAAAAGACTATGTACATGCCAGAACCCCATAATGATTTTATTTTTGCAATAATAGGTGAAGAATTGGGGCTTTTAGGATGTATCTTTATAATTGCATTATTTATTTTCTTTATACATCGAGGAGCTATTATTGCTTTTGGAGCTAGAGATACTTATGGTATGCTTTTAGCAGTTGGAATAACAAGTATAATAGCAATTCAAACAATTATAAATATTGCAGTTGTAACAGGCTCAATGCCAACAACAGGTGTACCACTACCTTTTATAAGTTATGGAGGAACATCTCTTGTTATTAACTTAACTGCCATGGGAGTTTTACTTAATATATCAAAAAATTCAAAAAAGAGCTTAAAAAATATTTAGGATGGCTGAGGCCATCCTTTTTTTTATTTTAGTTATTGAGCATAATATTTTAAAATAAATAAAAAGTAAAAGATGAAATACCAACTGTTAAAATATGATTAACAAAATTTAACAAAAAAGCAATAAAAATATGAGGCTAAAATGGTATGATATTAGTATATAGTTAGGTTACTGATGAAAGGAGAGTTATGGAAGATAAAGTTCAAGATTTTATAGCAAGGAAGAAAAGACAAAAATTAAGAAAGAAATTAACCATAATTTGTCTTTTGCTAATTGGAATAGTTTTAGGGGTAATATTTAAAGCCAGTTTTTTTAATATTGATACAGTAACAGTTTCAGGAAATACAGTATTAAGTAAAAAGAAGGTAGTTGATGAAAAGAATATAATTGGGCAAAATATATTTTTATTTGATCAAAAGAAATTAGAGGGGATGATTTTAACCAATCCTTACATTAAGGGAGTAACTATAAAAAAACAATTTCCTGATAAATTAGATATAAAAGTTGAAGAAAGAAAAATGCTTTATAAAATTAAGGAAGGGAATAAATATTACTTATTAAATAAATCTTTAGTTTTAATGGAAGTTAAAGAAGATGTATCAGGTTTGTCTTTAATTGAATTAAAGGGAATTAAGTTAGAGGATAAAACTATAGGAAAAGCTGTTATTAAGGATGCTAATAAAATTAAAGTTGCTGAAATATTAGGTGATAATAATCTTTTAAGTAAAGATGCATCTATAGATAGTTTAGAAATAAATAGTATAAATAATATTCTTTTAAATAAAGGAAAAATAAAAATAATATTAGGAAATATAGAGAATTTAGAGGAAAATTATAAAAAGGCTATTGATATACTAAATTCAAAGGCCATTAATATGGAAAGTGGATATATAGATGTTAGTTTTAAAGGAAACCCTGTAATTAAAGAAAATGAAGTTAAAAAAGAACAAGAGGAAAATGATAAAGCGAATTAATGGAATTAAGTTCACTTTTTAGATTAAAATATATTTGAAAAATAGCATTAATTTATTTTTAAATTTTTGAAAAATGTTATAGAATATATTTAAAGAGGAAGGTGGAGAAATTATGGATATTAATGAAAATATAACAAAGACACTAAGAACAATTAAAGAAGGGGTCACTCTAATAGCCGTTTCTAAAACCAAGCCTATAGAAATGTTAGAAGAAGCATATAAATCTGGTATAAGAGATTTTGGAGAAAATAAAGTTCAAGAATTATGCAAAAAGTACGATGAATTTCATAAAGATGTAAGATGGCATCTTTTAGGTCATTTACAAAGGAATAAAGTAAAATATATTGTTGGAAAAGTTAACTTGATACATTCAGTGGATAGTATAGAATTACTTAGAGAAATAGAAAAAAGATACAAAAAGGAAAATTTAATTGCCAATATATTGATACAAATAAATATTGGAAGAGAAACTCAAAAATATGGGGTTTTAGAAGAAAATATTTATGATATAATGGAAGAGATAAAATCCTATAATAATGTTAAGGTAAAAGGCCTTATGGCGATAATACCAAAAGGTAATAAAGAAGAAAATAAAGTTTATTTTGACAAGATGTACAATATATTCAGAGAATTAAAAACTAAACAGTTTAATAATGTATCTATGGATATACTGTCAATGGGGATGACACATGATTACTTAGAAGCCATAGAGGCTGGGAGTAATATGGTTAGAATAGGTGAAGGAATTTTTGGAAAAAGAGATTATAGTAAATTAAGTTAAAAATAATAAGAATGGAGTTGAAAAATTTGTTTGGTAAAGTAAAAGAGTTTTTAGGATTTGAAGAAGAAGATGACGAATTTGAAGAAGAGGTTGACGAAGTAGTTGAAGAAGAGGTTAATTATGAACCTGTAATTAAAAGTACACAATCAACAGCAGCTAATAATGCAAGTAGTAAAATAGTTAATATTCATAGTGCATCATCAGCTAAAATAATGATAACTAAACCAATGTCTTATGAAGATGCAGCTGAAATTACAGATGCTTTAAAAAGCAGAAAAATAGTTGTTGTTAATACAAGCGCATTAGAAACAAGAACAGCACAAAGACTATTAGATTTCATAAGTGGTGCAATATATGCATTAGGTGGTGAACTTCAAGACGTAGAAAATAGAATATATATAGTATCTCCTTCAAATGTTGAAGTAAATAATGAATTAAAAAATGAGTTAACTTCAAAAGGATTATTTGGTTGGAAATAGTATTCTATGAATAAAGAGCAATTTATAAATAGTTTTAAGGATGAAGATGAATTTGAAATAGTTAAATTATATAATCTTTATATAAAAGCTTTAAAGACAGGTGTAATGATGTATACTGATGATTTTTATTCACCATCAGTTTGGTCAAAGCTTGAAGAATTAAATTTAAGTGGAGTAACTATAGATTCCTATGGTGTTTTTGAAGAATGTGATAGAAGAATTATTGTCTTTAACAAAGAGGAATATATAGAACCTCCACTTTCTTTAGTAAAAATAGAGTGTAATACTAAATTTGTAACTTTAGAGCATAGAGACTATTTAGGTTCAATTATGTCTTTAGGAATAAAAAGAAATAAATTAGGTGACTTGATTTTAGACAGCGATGGAGTATGTTATTTTGCTACAAACATTAGCATGGCAGAGTACATAATTGATAATTTACATAAAATAAAAAAACTAAATTGTAAATGTAAGATCTTAGAGGACTTCTCAGAGGCACCAAAGCCTAATTTAAAAGAGAGTATTATACTTTGTACGTCACGAAGATTAGATAATATAGTAGGTGCAATAACTAATAGTTCTAGAAGTAAAGCTTCGGAATTAATAGAAAAAGGTTCAGTACTTTTAAACTATAAAATTCAAAGCAATAAAAGTTTAGAGGTTAAATCAGGATCTAGATTGACTATAAGAGGCTTTGGTAAGTTCAAGGTTATGGATACTATAGGAAAAACTAAAAATAATAGAGAAAAAATAATAATTTTAATGTATTCTTAGGGGGAATGTTATATGAAACTGACACCAATGGAAATAAGTAATAAAGAGTTTAAAAAAGTACTAAGAGGATATTCTACAGAAGAGGTAGATGAATTTTTAGATAGAGTAGTTGAAGAATATGAAGCTTTATTTAAAGAAAATTCACAGCTAAAGGATAAGTTAGATAGTACAGTAGAAAAATTAAACCACTATACACAAATAGAAAATACTATTCAAAATACTTTAATTTTAGCTCAAGATACTGCAGAACAATCAAAGAGATCTGCACAAGAAGAAGCTGATAGAATTATAAGAAAAGCTAATGATACAGCTCAAAAAATTCTTGATAAAGCTCATAATGATGTACTTCAAATTAATGATGATTATGATAGAACTAAACAAGAATTCTCTAAATTTAGAGCTAAATTTAGAAACTTTATGAGCTTCCAAATGGAAACTTTTGATGATTTAGAAAAAGATTTTGTGAAAAACTTCAATATTTCTAAGCCGACAGAAAACTTTGATGAAAAAGGAATAGAAGTTGAAGAAATGGAACCTGTAAGAGAGCAAAGTGTAAATTATAATCAATCATATAATAACACTTATGATGAGAGATCTTACGGAAGTAGTTATATAAATGATGAAGAAGATGAAGAAGATTTAGGATTAACTACTCAAATTAATTTCAACTCAAATGAAATAGAATTTGGAAATGATGATATTGAGGCTACTCAAAAAATAAATATTAATGAAATAAACGATGAATTATTATTAGATGATGATATGAAAGAAATAAAGAGTTATTTCGCTAAAAACTAAGTAGATTAAAAGAGGCTGTGTCAATGATGCAGTCCCTTTTTAATATTATGAGCAATAGGAGAAATTAGTTATATGGAAAAACTAGAATTAGTTATAGAAGAAAAGGATAATGGGGGAAGAGCAGATAAAATAGTATCCTCAGAAATAGAAACCTTATCAAGAAGCTTTATTCAAGGACTTTTTGAAGAAGGAAAAGTATTAATTAACGGAAAAGTTGGAAAGGGAAAATCTAAGGTTAAAACTGGTGATAAAATAGAACTAGAAATTCCAGAACCAGAGGAACTTACAGTAGAACCTGAGAATATACCAATAGACATAATATATGAAGACAAGGATATAATAGTTGTAAATAAGGCTAAAGGTATGGTTGTTCATCCAGCACCGGGGAATTATACAGGAACTCTTGTAAACGCTCTTTTATATCACTGTAAAGATTTATCAGGAATAAATGGAGTTATAAGACCAGGAATAGTTCATAGAATTGATAAAAATACATCAGGAGTGTTAGTTGTTGCAAAAAATGATTTCGCTCATCAAGAATTAGCTGCTCAATTTAAGGAACATAGTATTAAAAGAGAATATTATGCTATAGTTGAAGGAAGAATGGGAAATTTAGAAGGTACTATAGATGCACCTTTAGGTAGACATCATAAAGATAGATTAAAGTTTGCTGTTGTAAAAGGTGGAAAAAGAGCTGTAACTCACTATGAAGTTTTAGAAGTTTATAATGGCTATTCTTTAGTTAAATGCAGATTAGAAACTGGTAGAACACATCAAATAAGAGTTCATATGGCATTTATAGGTTATCCTCTTGTTGGAGATGAAGTTTATGGATTAAAGAAACAAAAATTAGTTAAAGATGGGCAGGCACTACATGCTAAAAATTTAGGATTTATTCATCCAACAACTAAAGAATATGTTGAATTCAATTCAACTTTACCATTATACTTAAAAGAGTTAATAAGAAAGTTAGGAGGTAAGTATGAAGATTAAGGCAATTTTATTAGATGAAAAAGCTATAAAGAGATCTCTTATAAGAATATCTCATGAAATAATAGAAAAAAACAAAGGTGTAGAGGATATAGTTCTTATAGGAATAAAAAGAAGAGGTTATCCTTTAGCAGAGAGAATAAGTCAGTTCATTGAAAATATAGAAGGCGTAAAGATTCCTGTAGGAAGTTTAGATATAACTTTATATAGAGATGATTTAACTGATATAGTTGAAATGCCAAAGGTTAAAAATGCACAGCTTGATTTAGATGTAAAAGGAAAGAAAGTAATAATTGTTGATGATGTTTTATATACATGCAGAACAGCAAGAGCAGCTATTGATGCTATAATAGATGCAGGAAGACCAAGTGCTATCCAATTAGCTGTTCTTGTAGATAGAGGTCATAAGGAACTTCCAATAAGAGCAGATTATGTTGGAAAGAATGTTCCAACATCAAGAGATGAAATAGTTAAGGTTGAAATTGAGGAAATAGATGAAAACGACTCAGTAAAAATTTATGAACAGTAAACAAAAGGAGATTAAAATATGGATTATAACTTAATTGCTACTACTACCTTTGGAATAGAGGCAATAACAGCAAAGGAACTTAAAGCCTTAGGATATGAAGACCTTAAAGTTGAAAATGGTAAGGTTGAATTTGAAGGGGATGAAATGGATATAGCCATAGCTAATACATGGCTTAGAACGGCAGAGAGAGTTTTAATAAAGGTAGCTGAATTTAAAGCAGAAAGCTTTGAAGAATTATTTAATGGAACAGTTGAAGTAGACTGGGGCAGTATTATACCTGTTGATGGAAAAATGCATGTTATAGGTAAGTCTGTTAAATCAAAATTATTTAGTGTTCCAGATTGTCAATCTATAGTAAAAAAAGCTGTTGTTAAGTCTATGCAAAGAACTTACAATAAAGAAATTTTTACAGAGGATGGACCTGTTTATAAAATAGAAGTAGCAATATTAAAGGATATAGTTACATTAACTATAGATACTTCAGGAGAAGGGCTTCATAAAAGAGGATATAGAGAACATTCAGGGCAAGCTCCACTTAAGGAAACTTTAGCAGCAGCTATGATTTATTTATCAAAATGGGATTATGAAAAGCAACTAATAGACCCATTCTGTGGTTCAGGAACGATCCTTATTGAAGGAGCTATGATTGCTAAAAATATTGCACCAGGTTTGAATAGACATTTTGTAAGTGAAACTTGGCCAACTATGGATAAAGAAACTTGGGATCAAGTTAGAGAAGGTGCAAGAGCAGCAATAAAAAATAAGGATATTAAACTTATAGGTTATGATATTGATAGTTGGGTTTTAAAAACAGCTAGAAATAACATAATGAAAGCTGGATTATCAGATTGTATAGAACTTCAAAGAAGAAGCTTCCTAGATTTCTCTTCAAGTAAAAAAGAAGGATATATAGTAACAAATCCACCTTATGGAGAGCGTATAGGTGAAAAAAGAGAAGTTGAAGAATTAAATAGACATATAGCAGAAGTTAAAGGAAATATGCCAGGATGGTACATTAATGTATTAACAGCATTCCCAAACTTTGAAAAATTCATAAGATTAAAAGCTGATAAAAATAGAAAACTTTATAATGGTAGATTATTATGTTACTACTATCAATATTTTGGTAAATAATAAAAAAGAGGATGTATCTTGTATTTTTGATACTTCCTCTTTTTAATGTTTAAAATAAACTAAGCCGTAACTCTCATAGAATTTTGATTCAACCTAAATTAAAATTAGTTTATTCTTTGTATTGTTAGTTCTTTTGGTGGATCTATAAATAAAGTTCTATTTGTTGTGTAAATAACCATTCCAGGTTTAGCACCAGATGGTTTTTTTACATTTTTAACTAGGGTATAATCTACAGGAACCTTTGTAGAACCAGCACCTTTACTATAGAAAGCAGCTAAAGTTGCAGCTTCAAGTAAAGTTTCATCTGATACATTGAAAGAAGCTATAATAACGTGAGAACCTGGTATTTCCTTAGTGTGAAGCCAAGTGTAGTTATTTTCAGCAAACTTTAATGTTAAATAATCATTTTGTATGTTGTTTTTCCCTACATAAATATCAGTTCCATCAGATGAAAGGAAATGCATTGGTTTGCTAAGTTTATCTTTTTTCTTTTTATTATTTCTTCTGAATTTTATATAAGAACTTTCAATTAATTCTTTCTTTATTTCTTCTATATCCTCATAAGTATCAACATTATCTAAGTTTGTAGCTACAGAATTTAAATATTCAAGCTCAGATTTTGTTATTTCTAATTGTTTTGTAGCTTCTTTTTCTGCTGTTTTAAGTTTATTATATTTCTTAAAGTATTTTTGAATGTTTTCAGCAGGAGTTTTATTTACATCTAGTTCTATATCTATATATTCTTCCTCTTCACCATTATAGTAATTTAAAAGACTTACTTTCTTATCTCCTTTATTTATACTATATATATATGAGGTTAGTAATTCTCCCTTTATTTGATAGATATCTTTCTTGCTACATTCTTCTAGAGTATTATTTAATATTTTAATTTTTTTCATACATCTATCTATATTAGTGTTTATTAATTTTTGTAAATCAACACTTTTCCCGTGAAGTCTATCTTGTTTATCCTTTTTAGAGTAGAAATTATCTAAAAGTTCACTGTGATTTGGATATTCTTCAACCTTATAATCTTCAAATACTTTTAAATCTTTAAAATAGAAGTCTACTATTCTATCATCTTTTAAAAAGATTAGATGTCTTTTTTCATTAAATATATTTTCATTAACTTCCTTTAGAAATTCAAAAACATTAGAACTATTAAAAGTGTCATATTTATTATTAAAGTTTACGAATAAATCCTTTGATAAATTTTTACCTACACCAGTTACTATTTTTGAGAAGAAACCTTCAGTGAATTCATCATTATCTTTTATAATATTATCTAAATCTTCCTTTGAAAAATCTGATAAATTTAATTTTTCAGATGCAGGAGGATAGACATAATCAACACCAGGGTATAATACTCTGTAACTATTTTTATTTGGAGTTATATGTTTTATTGATTCCATTACCTTATTGTCACGGGCTCTAACAAGAGTTATATTACTGTGTCTTGACATTATTTCAATAATTAAATCATAAATACTTTCAAATCCAAGTTCATCTGTTGTTTGAACAGAAATTTTAATTATTCTATCAAATCCAACTTGACTTACATCAATGATTTTTCCACTTGTAAGATATTTTCTTAAAACCATACAAAATACTGGAGGTTGTAATGGATTATTCTTACTTATTGTAGTAAAATGTATTCTAGGATAGGTAGAACTGGAAGAAATAAGAAGCTTCTTATTCTCTTTACCTCTAATATTTAAAATTATTTCATCCTTTTCTGGTTGATTTATTTTATCTATTTTAGAACCTATTAAATTAGATTTTAATTCATCTATTAAACTGTGTATATAAATACCATCTAAAGCCATAAGTATCATCCTTTCTTGACTAATAAAGCTTTATTCTACATATGTTAGTAATAACAATACTTTAAAGCTATATATTAGAGTATAACATTTAAGGTCAATGATAGGCAATAAACTAAAGTTTTATTTGAATTTTAGTGAAGATTATATAATTATACAAGGTGGTATATCTGTTTATTTCAATATTGGAGTATTACAGGTACTAGTGATTAGATAAATCATAATACTTGGAGGAGAAGTAATGAAAAAAAGCTTTTTTTTAGGGGGATTTGTAGCTTTTTTTGTTATCCTATTTATCAACATTCCTGTTAAGAAAGAAAATAAAGTGGAAAATAAGCCCTTAGAGTGGCAGGAAAATGTAATAATTAAAGTTGATGAGAATGGAATAAAGCATAATACTATTACTGATGAAGAAATAATTGAATTGAATATTGAAGAAAAGGGAATTTTGAAAACATACAATGTATCAGAAAATATATTTGTGTTTTTGAGAAATAAAGATAATAAATTTAAGTTAGATGTATACATAGGGAAAAAATTATTAACTACATTAAATCTTTCAGGAGACCTAGAGGATGTTAAAATAAGTCCAACTGGAGACTATATAATTTTTAAGTCTAAAAATTATAATTATGAAATATTTGATATAAAAAACAATAAAAGAGAACAATTAAAAGATGATGTGTTACCATCAGGGAATATGATTAAATTTTTAGAAGATGGAAGACTAGTCATTTATGGAACGAGAGAAAAAGATAAAAAGGATGCTATATTTATTTATAATCTAGAGGAAAAAAACTATAAATTAATAAGAGAAATAAATGGAGTTGTTAAATATATGGATGTCCTAAGGGACTATGAGGTTTTAATTTTGAAAGAAAATTCAAAAGATAATAAAAAACTTATGAAAATTAATGTAGAGAGCAAAAAAGTAGAGGAATTAACAGAGGAAATAGAAATTATAGATAATGGAAGGTACCTAGATAATAAATATTATTTTTTAGGAAGAAAGAAAAATAATGAGGAATCCATATATTCCTATGATTTAGGAAATAAAAGATTAAATAGATTAACATTTAATTTCCCAAAGAATATTAATGTAAAAGCTGGAATGGAAATAATCAATAGAGAAATATATTTTGAGGGATATGATAAGGAAATAGAAAAGGGGTATATATATAAGGTTAATCCAAAAGATAGTTCTGTATCCATAGTGGAAGGAACAGAAGGATATTATATTATTGCAGAAAGAGCAGATAAGCCATGGAGCTTATCTGCTTTTTAATTATTTAGTCAAATAAATTTAAAAAAAATTAAATATTGTGAGATAAAAATTATTTTATATGTTTTAACTTTACATAAAGTGTCAATGATTGTTATAGGGGGTGAATTAATGAAGTTAAGGGACATAGATGTAAAAGCTATGGAACAATTGAATAAAGAAATAGCTGTGGAAATGAATTTAATATCTGTTAAGAATGAAAGTGAAAATACTTTTTTCACAAATAAAATAACTGAAGAAAAATTATCTTACTTAAAATTAATATTTAATGATGAATTTCAATTAAAAGAAATAGAGCTTGAAACAGTGAAGAAATTTATTGATGGTTATTACATTAAGAGGAATGAACAACTAGAAGAAGATGAATTAGATTATATCTTAAAAAGTGCCATAGAAGAAAATAGTAGTGATATACACATAGAACCTTATGAACATTATGCTTATATTAGATTTAGAACAGATGGAAGGTTATTTATAAAAAATAAGATAACTACAAAACTCTATAATAAAATTGCAAATAGAGTAAAGGTTTCAGGGAATTTAGATATTTCAAAAAAACTAGAGCCACAGGATGGAAAATTAAGATTTTATAAAAATAATAAATATTATGATATAAGAATTTCTACTATGCCAACTATATGTGGTGAAAAAATAGTTATGAGAATATTATACAAAAATATGGATTTAATAAATTTAAATAATTTAAACTTTACCAAAGAGCAAAGAAGGAGTATTGATAAATTACTTAATTTAAATAATGGAATAATATTGGTAAATGGACCTACTGGAAGTGGAAAATCTACGACTTTATATGCTTTCGTGAATTCCTATAATAAGGAAAGTAAAAATATAAGTACCATTGAAGATCCTGTTGAATTTACTATAGATGGAATTGTACAAAGTAATGTTAATGAAAAAATAGGTTTTAATTTTTCAAAGGGGTTAAAGCAACTCTTGAGACAAGATCCAGACATAATATTAATAGGTGAAATAAGAGACGAGGAAACAGCTAAAATAGCAGTTAGAGCAGCAATAACAGGACATAAGGTTTTAGGGACAATACATACCAATAGTGCAATGGATGTTTATTATAGGCTTTTAGATATGGGAGTAGAACCATATTTATTAAAACAGAGCCTAAAAGGTGCTATAGCACAGAGGTTAGTAAGAAAATTGTGTAGTGAATGTAAGGAAAAAATAAAAATAAATGATCCAATAGATGAAAATAAGGTTATAGATGTTTATAGGGCAAAAGGATGTAATAGTTGCTCCCATAGTGGTTATAAGGGAAGGATTATGATTTCTCACGTAATGGACTTTAGTAATGTAGATTTTGATGATTTATCTAACATTAATAACACTCAACTTGTGAATTCAGCAGAAGAAGCCATGAGAAGAGGGGAAGTTTCTATAGATGATTATTTGGTATTTAGAGAGGGAGAGTTAGAAGATGAAATTTCAAAGAGATAAACCTCATTATGAAAGTATTTTTTTAATAGCCAATGGATTAAGTTTATATATAAAGTCAGGGATATCTATAAGAAAGTCTTTAGAACTTATAAAGGTTACTATTAAGAGAAAGGAATATTTAAATGCTATAGAAAGAATAGAAAATTCTATTAATTTAGGTGAAGGAATAGGTGAGGCATTTTCAAAGGAAAGAACATTATTTACTGATAATTTTGTGGACATGATAATAATGGCAGAGGAAAGTGGAAGGCTAGAAGATATATTAACTATTTTATCTAATCATTTTGAGAAAAATAATAAAATGAAAAAAGAAATTAAGAAGAATTTAGCTTATCCAGTAATGCTCATAAGTACTATGATAGGTGTATTTTTTCTTATAGTTATCTTTGTAATCCCAACTTTAGCAGATATGTATAAGGATATGAATGGAGAGTTGAGTATTTTTACAAAAGCAATGCTATTTATAAGTAGAGTTGTAGAAGAAGTAAATCCAATAATAATGATTTTATCTATAATTTCTTTAATAGTTTTAATATTTTTACTGTTTAAAGAAATTTTTTCAGAAAAAGATTTATTAGGACGATTTCATATTGTAAAAAACTATAGGGAAATGAATTTAATATTAGTAATAAATATGATAATCAAGGGAGGGCTAAGTATAACAGGAGCTATAAATAAATTAAAAAATTCTGTTAAGGATAAGCATTTAAAGTTTTCCTTAAACAATATAGATGAAGGATTGCATAGTGGGTTGTCCTTAACTGAAGCAATGATCAATACTAAGGGAATGTCTAAATTAAGTGAAAGTCTTTTAAGAACAGGTGAAGAAAGTGGAAATTTAGAAGAAAGTTTAGGGAAATTAAGTGAATTATTAGAGTATCAGCTAAATGGAAGAATAAACAAGGTTATTTTTTATATAGAACCTATAGCCATACTATTTTTAGGAATTATGGTGCTTTCATTAGTATTAATGGTTTTTATACCTATGTATGAGTACATGAATTATGTATAAAAAGAAGAAAGCAATGACCTTAATGGAGGTAGTAATATATTTAGGGTTATTATCCATTATAGTTACTTTATTTCCTCTTTCAACTATGTATTTAAAAAAACAAGAAAAAAAGGTGAAAATAAAGGATGAATTATTAGAAATAGAACAGTTTATTTTGGAGTCTAAGTTAATTTGCAAAGATTTTAATGTAATGGGTGAAATATTTTATATAGCAGAATATGATAAATTAAAACTTAGTAATCCTTATGAAAAGAAAGAACTTAATCTTAAAAATTTAAAAGCTAGACAGAGCTTTGAAATAAAAATAAATCAAAATGGTTTTATAAATAAAAATATTAGTGTTACATTTTTAGATAGCTTAGAGGAAAAGCATACTATAAAAATAAATTAGAGGATTTAAAATATGAAGAAAAAAGCATATTTATTAATAGATATAGCTGTAGGTTCGGCTATAATATCAATATTTACACTGGTGATATTTTCTATGTTTCAAGGCTATATAAATTTAAGGAAAAGAAAAGAGCATAATGAGTTGATTTATTTTATTGTACAAGAGTTAGAAAATAATAGTGATTATCATAGCTTAAGTAAATTTGAAAATGGAGAATATTATATAAATATCACTGAAAAAGAAGAAGTTAAAAATAAAAATATAATCCAATGTATAAGTAAGGAAAATATAGGGAGTTCTAGTAGGCTGATTATAAATAAAGAAGATAGATATATAGAATGCGACTTGCAATTTAATAATTGTAAAGATGAAGTTGGATTTATAAAATACAGAGGGATTTAATGAAAAGAAAAGGATATTTGTTAATGGAACTTTTGCTATATTTATCCTTAGTATCATTTTTAATAATTTTTGTTATGAATTTAAGTCTTTTTATAAATAAAGTCTATAAAGAAGAATTGAAAAATAAAAATAAGAAAATAGCTTTAGTCAATTTTGATTTGCATTTTGACGGGGCTTTAAGAAGTAGAGAAATAATAGACATAGAAGTTTTTCACACAACTATAGATATTTATTATAAAGAAGATAAATTAATATTAAGAGATAGATTTTCTATAAAAGATAAAATTATTTATAAAAGGCCTTATAAATACAATCTAGATGGAAGTTTATTTTATGTTGGTGAAGAAAAAACTTTAATTGAGTATGCAAAAAGTTTTGAAGTAGAAGAAAAGGAAAATTTAATATATATAACAATTGAATTTGAGGAAGGTGAAATGGAGAATCTTGT
Source organism: Clostridium massiliamazoniense (assembly GCF_001403635.1). Lineage (GTDB taxonomy): Bacteria > Bacillota > Clostridia > Clostridiales > Clostridiaceae > Sarcina > Sarcina massiliamazoniense. The sequence goes on along the minus strand of NZ_LN879468.1, from coordinate 942,613 downwards.
TTACAAAAAATAAAAAAGGCTTTGTAACAATTTCATTGGTTTTATGGTTAACCTTAATATTATCTATAGTAACTTCGTTATATATTTCAACACTTAGAGAAAGTAGTATCTTAAAAAGAGGAGATAAGTTAAATAACTATAAAAAGAACTATGCTTATTATGATGTAGTAAAGGAATTTGAAAAAATAATAAATGAAAAGTTATCAAAAGAAGAATTAGATTTTAAATCTGTTGTAAATGAAAGTTATTTCTTAGAAACTTCATCAAAAGTCTATGAAATGAAATTTAATGATAAAAGTGCTTTATTTCTTTTGATGGTTATAAATAAAAACACTAATAAGAAAACAGAAGTATATTATAAAGGACTTCTTAGAGAAAATGGAACTATATTTTTTGAAAGGAGAACAAGCCGTGTTAAAGAGGTATAAAGAAAAAAGTCAATTAAATGAAAATATTTTTATAAAGATAATATCTTTAGATAAAGTAAAGAGAAAGAATATGAAAGATGTTTTAGAAGATGCTTTTAGAGATTTTAATGGTCTTACACATTATGAAATTATAAAATTTCAAAGGAAAAAATATTTAGTTGTATATTATATAAATAAAAATAGTAGAGAGCCCATAAAAACTAAAGAAATAAAAATGCCTTTCCCTAAAAATTTAATTAGTTTGTTTAGTAATAATATTTATCTAGACTTGGTTGAAGAAAATAATGATTATATATTTAAATTTTACTTGAAAGGAAAGCTTATTTATGCAGCTGGTTGCAGGGAGAAAAATTTATATAATTACTATATTGGTCTTATAGAAGACATAAAGAAAAACGTTAAGGAAAATATAAATATTATAGAGAGTAAGAAAGATGCTTTTTTAATATATAGTCACAAGAAAGAAAAGTTAAGTTATATATTGAGTGGAGGGGATAAAAATATTTTTAAAGAAAAACAAAAACTTTAATAGTAATGAATATGTTGAAAATTTTAATCGTAAGAGAATAAAGTTTGCAAAAATAATGATTATTTTAATTTTAATGGTGAATATAATGCTATTAAATATAAATGCTATGAATAAAAAGAGAATAAAAAGCTTAGATGAAAAAACAGATATTGAAAAAGTAACAGAAAATATAGAAATAAATAATAATGAAATTACTTTAGAAAAGATAAAATTTTTAGAAAATATATTGAAAGAAAGTAGAGTTTATGATCTAGATTTTCAAGGAAATAATTTATCATTTAAAATTGATGGTATTTATAGTGACTGGTTTATTTTAGAATTATCAAATTTAGATAAATTTAATATTACAAATATTAATTATAATAATGATGAAAGTTATATCCAAGTGAGAGGAGAAATCGTGTGAAAGGTGAAAAGATTTATATATTACTTATAGCTCTATTAATGCTTCTTTTTTATGAAGCAATTACTTATAATTCTTTATTAAAAAAAGAAAATGAAAAAATGGCTTTAAAAGAGAAGAAAGAAGTAATAAAGGAAAAAGAAGATAAAAGTATGTCATTAAAAGAGTTTAAGGGAATAATAGAACATAAGAATATTAAAATAGAAAGTATAAATAAAAATAATAAGACTTATAAAGCTACTGTGAGCTTTGAGGGAAATTATGAAGACTTAAAGGAATACTTAAATATTTTATCAAAAAAGGAAATAACTATAGAAGATTACAAGATAAGTGGAGATATAGAGAAAATAGTAGGGACACTGAACTTAACATAAGGTAATATTTAATTTAAATAAAGGGTATATCTATTCTTAAGAAAGTAATTTTAGCAGAGAAGCAAAAAAGACTTAGTATTTTTAACTAACTATTTAATTTGGAAAATTATTAGTTAAAAATGCTAAGTTGTCAATTATAAATATATATGTTAACTAATTCGTAGATAATATAAATTTACTGAAAATAATTGCATTTATATGTAGCATTTGATAAAATAATGGTTGTTACATTTATGTAAGCAGACAGTAAAGCGAATACATTTATAGTAAATATGTCAGATATATAAAAGTTTTTGAATTATTTATATTAGATGGGGTTATACTATAAAGGAATTAATAGATTTTGGAGGGATACTCAATGATATCAGCAAGTGATATAAGAAAAGGAACAACTTTTGAATTAGATGGACAAGTTTTCACAGTATTAGATTTCTTACATGTTAAACCAGGAAAAGGTGCAGCTTTCGTAAGAACTAAATTAAGAAACGTTATTTCAGGTGGAGCTATAGATAGAACATTCAACCCAACTGAAAAATTACAAGAAGCAGTTATCGAAAGAAAAGAAATGCAATACCTTTACTCAGATGGAGAGTTATACTACTTCATGGATAACGAAACTTACGAACAAATCCCATTAAACTACGAAAAAGTTGAAGGGGCAATTAAGTTCTTAAAAGAAAATATGACAGCAATAATCAAATTCTTCAAAGGTGAAGCATTCTCAGTAGAAGCTCCAAACTTTGTTGAATTATTAATAACTCAATGTGACCCAGGAGTTAAAGGAAATACTGCTACAAACGCATTAAAACCTGCAACTGTTGAAACTGGAGCAGTTGTTAACGTTCCTATGTTCGTTGAAGAAGGTGCTACTATAAGAATAGACACTAGAACTGGCGAATACATGGAAAGAGTTTAAAATAAATTTTGTGCTAAGTTCTTTACGGACTTAGCATATTTATTATAAGGAAGTGTATAGAGTGGATAATGTACGAAAAAATCTAAAGAATTTGAAAGAAATTCTAGAAAGTAATAAAGAATTAAATAATCCCTTCAATAAGAAATTATTAGAAGTAGTTAATGAATTATTTGATGAAGTAGAAGCGATTCAAGTAAATGTTGAATCAGTTACAGAAGATCTTTCTTTAATAAATGATGATTTATCAGAGGTTCAAGAAGAGTTATTTGAGGAAGTAACTTTTGAAGAGCTTGAAGAGTATGAAGATGAATATGTTGAAATCAAATGTTCAAACTGCAATAATCCTTTATATGTTGAAAAATCAGCTTTAGATAATAAAGAAAGTTTATCATGTCCATATTGTACAAAAGAAATACAACTTTAAACCTGTGGCTTAAAAGCCATGGGTTTTTTTTTATTCTCTTTTTAGGGAATTTTTTTATTTAAGTAATATTTTCTTATGTAAAGTAATATTAATTATTGTAGTAAGAAAGGAGGGATATTTTGGATAGAATAATTAGATTTTTATCCAAACCTATAATTGATGAAGTGAAATCTGATAGGGATTTTAAATCTATAGAAGAAATAAGAATTGCTATAGGAAAGCCCATAATTGTACTTAAAAATAATAAAGAGATAATAAAGAATTACAGAGTTACAGCAGAAGATATGAAAAGTATTATACAGAGAGTGAGTAATTACTCCATTTATGCATTTGAGGAAGAAATAAAACAAGGATATATAACTATAGAGGGGGGACATAGAATTGGAATTTCAGGGCAGTGTGTAATTGAAAATGGAGCAGTAAAAACTATAAAACATATAGGTTCTATAAATATAAGGGTAGCAAGAGAAGTTATAGGTTGTTCAAATAAGCTTATGAAAGAAATAATAGATGGAAATAGAATTAACAACACTATAATAATTTCTCCCCCTAAGTGTGGAAAAACAACATTATTGAGAGACATAACAAGAAATATTTCCAATGGATATGCACCTCTTAAATTTGAAGGGAAAAGAACTACTGTAATAGATGAAAGAAGTGAAATAGCTTCTTGCTATAGAGGAATTCCTCAGATGAATGTAGGAATAAGAACCGATATTTATGACAATTGTATAAAAAGCCAAGGAATAATAATGGCTATAAGAACTATGGCACCAGAGGTAGTAGTGTGTGATGAAATAGGAACTAATAAGGATATAGAAGCATTAATAATGGCATATAATTCTGGAGTTAATGTTATAGTAACAATCCATGGAAATGAGGTAGAGGATATTTATAAGCGCCCTGTCTTTAAAGATATATTAGACAATAAAATGATAAAAAAAATTATTGTTTTAAGTAATAAAGATGGAATTGGAACTGTTGAATCAATAATTACTCTATAGAGTAAAAGGGGTATAAAGATGTTAAAAACATTGATATTAGGTCTAATAGTAATAATATGTTCACTAATAGGATATATATATGGAGAAGGTTACAAAAGAAGATTTTTAGAGTTAACAGAATTAAAAAGAATACTAATAGATATAGAAAATGAAATTATTTATAACTATAGTAGTCTTCCAGAAACAATTATAGAAATGGGACAAAGAGCAAAGGACCCATTGAATAAATTATTTATATCTGTTGGAGAAGAACTTACTAAGGGGACAAGTAGAAGTGTGTATGATACTTTTCAATCAATAATTAGTAAAGAAAGGGAAAATTTCAGCTTAAAGGATGATGACTTTACTATTTTATTAGATTTATCTAAATCTCTTGGAGAAACAGATATTTATGGACAAGAACAGATTTTTAGGTTTGCAAAAGAAAAAATGAATAGAGTAATAGAAGAGGCACATAAGGACTGTAATAAAAATACTAAAATATATAGAGCTTTAGGCATTGGTTTTGGAGTTATGTTAGTAATATTTTTGGTGTAGAAATTTGGGAGGAGAGAAATGGTAGATTTAAGCTTAATATTTAAAATAGGTGGGATTGGAATAATATTGCTTATATTAGATAAGGTTCTTACAGCAAGTGGAAAGAATGAAATAGCAACAATATTAAATTTAACAGGAATAGTAATAATTTTAACTATGGTTGTAGTTTTAATAAGTAATTTATTCAATTCAGTGAAAACAATGTTTATGTTATAGGTGTTTATTATGGATATATTAAAGATTGTAGCTTTTGCCTTAGTAGTTTTATTTTTCTATATGTTTTTAAAAGAACATAAGCAATCTTTTGCAGTTAATATTTTAATTGTTGCAGGGATAATGATTTTTATATTTATGGTTCCTAAAATAAGTGAAGTTTTAGGATTTGTAAGAGAAATAGCAACTGATTCAGGGGTTGACATAGCTTATATAGAAATAGTTTTAAAAATACTTGGTATATCATATTTAGCATCTTTTTGTTCAGAATTATGTAAAGATGCCGGAGCTGGTAGTTTGGCAGCAAAGGTTGAGTTTTCAGGAAAAATAATGATATTAATATTAGCCATTCCAATACTTATGGCTGTATTAAATTCAATTTTAAAAATAATGTAGGTGTAACCATGTTTAAAAAAATAATAAACTTAATTTTAATTTCTTTTTTAATTCTTAATTTTAATGCTTCTAGGGTAGAAGCAAATGAGAAAGAAAGACAAAATAATAAACAAGTGGAAGAACAATCAGAGGAACTTAATAAGGCTAAAGAAGATATTGAAAATAATAGTACTATAGAAGAATTTTATAACTATGTAAATGGATTAAATTTAGACAGTGAATTAATTGGAGATATTTCAGTTAAAGAATATGTGCAAAATTTCTTAGCTAATGGAGAAGGAACTATAAGTTTTGGGGCTGTAGTGAAAACTTTAATAAACTATAGTTTGAGAGAAATTAATGTAACAATAAAACTTCTAATGTCTGTTTTAATAATAGCTATAATAGGAGCACTTATGAAAAATCTACAGGATGCTTTTAAAAACAATAGTTTATCTAATGTAGCTTTTTTTGCTTGTTACTCTGTTATGATGATGTTGCTCACAAGTAGTTTCTTAGTGGCTTTAGGAATTGCTAAGGATGTTTTGCAAAATTTAATGGATTTTATGGCTGTAATGATGCCAGTATTAGTCTTCTTAATAGGAACAGCTGGAGGGGCTGTAACAGCATTAACATTAGATCCTATAGTACTTATGCTTGTATCTTTAACACCTCAGATCTATATGTATGTAATTTTTCCTTTAATTCTTGGTTATTTTGTTCTTCAATTTGTTAATAACATTTCTGAAACTTATAAGATAGACAAGTTATGTAAACTTATAAAGCAAATTGCTATGTGGCTTCAAGGAGGAGTTCTAACAATATTTGTGGCTCTTATAGCCATAAGAGGGATAACTTCAAGTACTATAGATGCAGTGACCTTAAAAACTGCAAAATTTGCTATAGATAATTTTATACCCATAGTAGGTAAAGCTTTTTCAGATGCTATTAGTACTATTGCAGGATATTCTTTATTACTTAAAAGTGCTATAAGCTCAGTGGGGTTAATTGTAGTTATAGGAATATTAGTATATCCACTTATAAAGTTAATAGTTATGATATTTTCCTATAGAATAGTAGCTGCTTTAGTAGAGCCTGTAGCAGATAAACGAATGGTTAATTCTATAAGCTCTGTTGGTGATTCTATGACAATGCTATTTTCAGCTGTTTTAAGTGTTAGTGTAATATTCTTTATAGTCATAGCCATAATGGCATCAGCAGGGAAGTTTATAGTTGGAGGTTAAAGATGGAGAACTTAAATAGTTTTATTATAACTCTCACTACAATAATAGTTTTTATATCAGCAGTAGAACTCATATTTCCAGATAATAGTTTTAAGAAGTATCAAAGTTTTGTTTTAGGACTTATAGTGTTAGCTGTTATATTAACTCCTATTATAAAAGTTTTAACCTCAAGTGAAAATATAGGAGAGCAGGTAAAAATGGCATTAGAGGAAATGGAAAGGTCTACGGAAGGAAAGGAAAGTTATAAGAGTGAGAGAAGTAGTGAGTATGTTTTATATAGTTTAAAAAATAATTGTGAAAAATTCTTAAGAGAGAAATATGAAGATAAAGATTTTAAAGTAGAAATGGATGGAGAAATAGATTTTAAGAACTATGAAACTACTATAAAATCAGTTACGGTTATATCTAGAAATAAAGGAACCTTTGAACCTATAATAGTTAATCCAAATGAAAAAATAGAAATAAAAGAAACTGCATTTAGTAATGAGATAAAGAAAAGTCTCAGTAATGAATTAAAAGTAAATGAAGATTTAATAAATGTTATAGAAAAATAAGGGGTGTAGAGATGGATAAAAATTCATTAAATAAGTTTCTTGAAAAAATAATGAAGAATAAGAAAGTAGCACCATTAATAATTGCACTTTTAGTATTGCTTCTTATATATTTTTCATTGTCATATTTTATTAATGTAAATAATATATCTAACAATAAGAATACCAATCCTAATAATCAAGCAACAGTTGTTGATGCACAGGGAGAGGAAATAACAAAGGAAGAGTATGAAAGAGTTCAAACAAAAGAACTTGAAGAAATCTTAGGAAAAATAAATGGTGTTGGTAAGGTAACTGCTAAGCTAACCTTTGATGGAAGTGAAGAGAAAATACCAGCAGTAGATAAGAATACACAAACAAATAATGTAGAAGAATCTGATAATTCAGGGGGAAAGAAATTTACAAAGCAAGAAACAGGAGGAGAAAAAGTAGTTGTTACTTCAGGAAGCAAAGGTGATGAACCTCTAATTTTGAAAACAGAAAAACCTAAAGTAGTAGGAGTTATGATTGTTGCAGAAGGAGCTAGAGAACAAAAAATAAAATATGAAATAACAAAAGCAGTAGCTAGCTTATATGACATAAGTTTAGAAAAAGTAAGTGTATTACCTATGGATATGAATTAATTTTAGGAGGGGTTTAAGTTATGAATAATGGTATAAAACCAAAACAAGCAGGGATATTATTAACATTATTAGTTGGAATAATTTGTGTTGGGCTTTTAGCTCATAGAGTAAATACTCAATTGGTTGAAAATGGACAATATACAGCAGCAGTGAAAGAAACTGATAAGAATCAAGATAAAGGAAATACAGAGAACAAGAAAAGTGAAGAAACTTCAAATGATTATTTTTATGAGCTAAAGAGTACAAAGGAACAAGAAGATCAAAAAGCAGTTCAAACTCTTAGAGCAATAATAGCTGATGAAAATACATCAAAGGAGCAAAAGTCAAAAGCTACAGAGGAGTTAACTAAGAAAACTACTAATTCGAGCAATGAAAGTAGAATTGAGTTAAATATAAAAAGTAAGGGCTTTGCTGAGGCAGTATGCTTCATTCAAGATGATAGTGCAAGAGTAGTTGTTAAGGAAGATGGAAAGCTAACAGAAAAAGAAACTATAGAAATTCAAGATATGGTAAAGAATGTTTCACAAATATATGATGTTCAAATAGAACTAGCTAAATAATTAATTGTATTGTAATAATATATTTGTTATAATGAACCTATAATTAACAGTTTTTATTGAAACTGATAGGAGGGTTCACTTATGGATGAGTTAAATAAAGACAATGCTAATTTAGGGATAGTAAAAATTTCTGATGAAGTAATAAGTGTTATAGCCGCAATAGCTGCATCAGAGGTTGATGGAATCTTTGATCAAGAAAGTATGGCAAAAGGATTAACTCAAAAGTTAAAGGGTAAAAAGCATTTAGGAAAGTCTGTTAAGGTAAGCATGGAAGATGAAGAAGCTATAATAGACATAGCAATAACAGTCCAATACGGTGTAAAAATACCTGACATAGTATCTCAAGTGCAAGATAACGTTAAGAGGACAGTTGAAGCAATTACAGGATTGAAAGTAAGAACTGTAAATGTTTTGGTACAGAACATAATTGTTTTGAAAGAAGAAGAAAACAATGAAATAGACAATAAATAATTATCACCCTCTGAAAAAAAGCAGAGGGTGTTTCATTGTTGACAAAAATAGATTTTATATATATAAATAAAACAGTATAAAAATAAGTTTAAAACTTAGGAGGACAATATGAACAGAAAAAAATCAAGAGAATATCTACTACAATTAGTTTATCAAATGGGAATTACAGGAGACAGTGCACAAGATGTTTTTGATATGTTCATGGAAGATGAAGAAATATCAAAAAACAATTTAGACTTAGAATACATAAAAACATCTCTAATTGGAATTGCTGAAAATAAAGAAATAATAGAAGAAAAAATAAGTGCACAATTAGTAAATTGGAAAATAAACAGAATAGCAAAAGTTAATTTAGCCATTTTAAAGGTAGCAGTTTATGAAATGATGCATAAAGAAGATATTCCAGCTAAGGTTTCAATAAATGAAGCTATAGAACTTTGTAAAAAGTTTTCAGAAGAAAAATCTATATCATTCATAAATGGAGTTTTAGATAAAATATATAAAAATTTATAATATTTAGAAGGGAGGAGAGTTTATGGGACAAATAATTAATGGAAAAGAAATAGCATCAAAATTAAAAGAACAAATAAAGAATGATATTAGCAATAAAGTTAATAATAAAAGAATAAGTTCAATACTTGTTGGAAATGATGGAGGTTCAATATACTATCAAGATTTTCAAGAAAAATTAGCAAAGAATTTAAAGATTGAATTTGAAAAAATAAGATTAAAAGAAGATACATCTAAAGAGGAGTTAAAAGAATTAATAATTTCATTAAATGAAAATGAAGAGGTAGAGGGAATAATGCTTTTATTACCGTTACCTAAACATTTAGATGAAGAAGAAATTACTAATTTAATAGATCCATCTAAGGATTTAGATTGTCTTAGTGATGCTAGTGTTGGAAAGTTTTACAAGGGTAAAAAGAGTTTTGTTCCATGTACTCCTTATAGCGTAATAACTTTATTAAAAGAATACAATGTAAAAATAGAAGGTTCAAATGTTGTTATAATTGGAAGAAGTAATATAGTTGGAAAACCACTTGCTCAAATGTTTTTAAATGAAAATGCAACAGTAACTATATGCCATTCAAAAACTAAGGATATTAAAGAATTTACTAAAAAAGCAGATATACTAGTTGTTGCTATAGGAAGACCTAAGTTTATTGATAGTTCTTATGTAGGTGAAAATTCAATTGTCATAGATGTTGGAACAACTCCAGTAGATGGAAAAATAACTGGTGATGTTGACTTTGAGGATGTTATTGATAAGGTTAAATTAATAACACCAGTACCTGGAGGAGTAGGGGCATTAACTACTACGTTATTATTTAAAAATTTTTGTGAGGGACTAAAATAAGTTATGAAGCTAAAAACTTTAACTGTTACAGATGTGAATAGTTATTTAAAAAGAAGTTTAGATAATGACTTTATATTAAATAATTTATCTGTAAAGGGAGAAATATCAAATTTAAAATTCCATTCAAGTGGTCATATATATTTTTCATTAAAAGATAAAGATAGTAAAATAAATTGCATAATGTTTAGAAATGATGCTGAAAATTTAAATTTTCTAATGGAAAATGGTATGGAGGTTACTGTAAAAGCGAGGTTATCTGTTTATGTAAAAGATGGTTCTTATCAGCTTTATTGTAAAGAGATAAGTAAGTTTGGAATTGGTGAATTGTTTGAAAAGTATGAAGCAATGAAAAAAGAGCTAGAAAAAGAAGGTGTTTTTGATTTAGCTTATAAAAGAAAGATAAATAAATTTCCTAGTAGAATAGGGGTTGTAACTTCACCAACAGGAGCAGCTATAAAAGATATAATAAGAGTAATTAAGAGAAGGAATAAATCTGTAGATATTGTTTTATATCCAGCAAAAGTACAAGGAGAAGGTGCTGAAAATACCCTTATAGATGGAATAAGATTTTTTAATGAAAGTAAATCTGTTGATACCATAATAATAGGTAGAGGTGGAGGTTCCATAGAGGAACTTTGGGCTTTTAATAGTAGAGACTTGGCTTATGAAATATACAATAGTAATATACCAGTAATATCTGGTGTAGGTCATGAAACTGATTTTACCATATGTGATTTTGCTAGTGATTTAAGAGCAGCAACACCAACAGCAGCTGGGGAAGTTGCTGTGGCAAGTTTAGAAGATGAAGTTGAAAATATTAATAAAATAAAGCTTATACTAAAGAAAGATATGGATAGAATAATAGAAGCAGAACTCTCTAAATTGGAAAAATATAAAAGGATAATTGAACTTAATAATCCTAAGAAAATTATAACTAATAAGTCTGAGGATCTTTTAAGAATGAAGGAACATTTAGATAGATTAATAAATTTTAAGATTGATTCAGAGAAAGAAAAAATAAAATATAAAAATAATATTTTAATTAATCTAAATCCACTTAACATATTAAATAGAGGATATTCTGTTATTAAAGACAATGAGGGGAACATCATAAATAAGCTTTCACAATTAAGTGATAAAGCAGAATTAGAATTAAATCTTTCAGATGGAAAAGTAAGTGGAACTTTTGAAATTTTAAAGTAGAGGTATTTATAATATGGCAAGAAAAGCAGAAAGCTATGAGGAAGTATATAAAAATTTAGAAGAAATAATAGAATCAATGGAATCTGGTGAGTTATCATTAGAAAAATCTATAGAAAGTTATGAAGAAGCAGTTAAACTTTTAAATAAGTTGTATAAAAAGTTGAATTCTATGGAAGGTAAAATTAAAATAGTAAGTAATGGAGTAGAACATAATTTTGGAGGAGAAGAGTAATGAATCTACAAGTATTAAAAGAAAGGGTAGACAAAGCTCTTGAGGATTATTTTCATCAGAAGGGAAGTTTCAATAAGCTTATTTATGAGGCAATGGCTTATAGTATCAATGTAGGAGGAAAGAGAATAAGACCTATATTGAATTTACTGACCTATTCTATTTACAAAGAAAATACATTAGAGATTTTAGATATGGCAATGGCTATAGAAATGATTCACAGTTATTCTTTAATACATGATGACTTACCAGCCATGGATAATGATGAACTAAGAAGAGGAATGCCTACTAACCATATAAAATTTGGAGAGGCTATTGCTATATTAGCAGGTGATGCGCTTTTAAATGAAGCCATGATAATCTTAATGAATTTTGCTTTAGAAAAAGGTGAAAAGGCTATAAAAGCAGGAAAGATAATTAGTGAAGCTGCTGGAGCTAATGGTATGATTGGAGGGCAAGTAGTTGATATAATAAGTGAGGGTAAATCAATAGATTTAGAAACATTAAACTACATGCACTCTAAAAAAACTGGTGCTTTAATTAAAGCATCTATATTATCAGGAGCTATTATGGGAGAAGCTAGCTTAGAAGACTTGAAAATCTTAGGAGACTTTGGGGAGAAACTAGGATTAGCATTTCAAATAAAAGATGATATTTTAGATGTAACAGAAAGCACAGAGGTTTTAGGAAAACCAGCAAAAAGTGATGAAGAAAATTTAAAAAGTAATTATGTGTCAATTTATGGTATAGAAAAATGTAAAGAATTATGTAGTGAATTAACAAGTGATTGCATTAAGTTGTTGGATAGAATAGATGGAAATGTAGAATCTCTAAAAATGTTAACTTCAATGTTATTAGTAAGAAAAAATTAGGAAAAAGGATTGATAATTATATGCTAGAGATATTAGATAATTCTAAAGGACAATCCATAATTAGAAATTTAGACAACCATAAATTAGAAATTTTATCACAGGAAATTAGAGAGTTCTTAATAGATAATATATCTAAGACAGGTGGACATCTAGCTTCAAATTTAGGAGTTGTAGAACTTACATTATCTTTATTTAAAAATTTTAATTTTGATAGGGATAAAATTATTTGGGATGTAGGTCACCAAAGTTATGTCCACAAGATGTTAACAGGAAGAAAAAATCAATTTGATACTTTAAGACAATATGGTGGAATAAGTGGATTTCCGAAGGCTTGTGAAAGTAAATATGATTTCTTTGATACAGGTCATAGTAGTACTTCTATTTCAGCAGCTGTAGGTATGGCAAGGGCTAGAGACATTCTAGGAACAAAAGAACATATAATTGCAGTAATAGGAGATGGTGCTTTAACAGGAGGAATGGCTTTAGAAGCCTTAAATGATGTAGGTTATAATAAAACAAAGATGATAATTATATTAAATGACAATGAGATGTCCATTTCAAAAAATGTTGGAGGACTTTCAGTTCATTTAAATAAACTTAGAGTTGACCCTGGATATAAAAAACTTAAAGCAGATATTCATGCTACATTAAACAATAGCAATGTTGGAAAAAATATAGCACAATCATTAGGGAAAATAAAGGGTGGCATCAAACAATTAGTGGTGCCAAGTATGCTTTTTGAAGATATGGGACTTAAGTATTTTGGTCCTATAGATGGGCATGATATCAAAATGTTAAATGAAGTTTTAAAAATAGCCAAGGAAGATGATGGACCAGTAGTTATACATACCATAACTAGAAAAGGAAAAGGTTATGACTATGCAGAAAAAAATCCTAATAAATTTCATGGAGTAGGACCATTTGATTATTCAACAGGTGCAGTTGTAAAGAGTGGTTCTGAAAATTATTCTAATGCTTTTGGAAAAGCTATGATTGATATAGCAAAAGAAGATCAGAGAGTAGTAGCTATAACAGCAGCTATGCCTGATGGAACTGGACTTAAGAATTTTGCAGGACAATATCCAAAGAGATTTTTTGATGTTGGAATTGCAGAACAACATGCAACTACAATGGCAGCGGGAATGGCCAAAGCAGGCTTAAAACCTGTATTTGCAGTCTATTCAACTTTTTTACAAAGAGCTTTTGACCAAGTAGTCCATGATGTTTGCATACAAAATCTACCTGTGGTTTTTGCTATAGATAGAGCAGGAATAGTTGGAGAAGATGGAGAAACTCATCAAGGTGTATTTGACACTTCTTATTTAAGTATTGTTCCTAATATGACAATAATGGCACCTAAGCTTATGTCAGAAGTTAAACCAATGTTAAAATGGGCATTAGAGCAAAATGCTCCAGTAGCTATAAGATATCCAAGAGGGGGAGATTATATCAATATAAAATTAAAACCTCTTGAAGAAGTAGAATTAGGAAAATGGGAAAGAATAAAATCGGGTGAAAAGATAGCTATTATAGCTAATGGTAAAATGCTTCAACATGGTCTTTTAGCTTGGGAAAAAATAAAAGAAGAAAAAGGTATAGAACTAGAACTTATAAATGCTACATTTATAAAGCCTATAGATGAAAAGCTTATAGATGAATTAGCAAAGAGAAATTTAAAAATAGTTACTATAGAGGATAGTATTATAAAAGGTGGATTTGGTGAAAGTGTACTTTCATATTTAAATTCAAAGAAATATAATAATACTATTGTAAATTTAGGTTATAATGATAAATTTATAGAACATGGAAAAGTAGATATACTATATAGAGAAAATGGTTTAGATCCAGAAAGTATTAAAGATATAATAATTAATTTATTATAATAATAAATTAATGTTTAAATATCATAGCTTAGCCCTAAAAATTACTATTTAATAAAAACTTGCTTTAAAATCTTATGAAATTTTTAATTTAAGTTTTTAATTAGTTATATTTTAGGGCTTGTTTATTTTTAAAATTTAAATAAAAATTATATTTATAATTAAAAAAATGTTATATAATATTTTAGTTAAATAAATGATATTAACTGTATATTTATAAGTGAACAAGAAATAATTAAAATAACAATAGAATTTTGTTCTATTTAAGGAGAAAAAGTATGGCAAGTAAAAAAGAAAGATTAGATGTTCTTTTAGTTGAAAAAGGTTTTTTTGAATCAAGAGAACAGGCTAAAAGAAGCATAATGGCTGGAGAAATTTTTGTAGATGATAAAAGAATAGACAAAGGTGGAGAAAAGGTTGATAGAGAAGCTCATATAGAGTTTAAAGGAGAAAAACAACCCTATGTAAGTAGAGGTGGCTTTAAGTTAGAAAAAGCTATAAAATCTTTTAATATAAATTTAGAAGGCAAGTATTGTATGGATATAGGAGCTTCAACTGGAGGATTTACAGATTGTATGCTTCAGAATAATGCAAAAAAGGTTTATTCTATAGACGTTGGATATGGACAATTTGCTTGGAAATTGAGAATTAATCCTAGAGTAGTTTGCTTAGAAAGAACAAATGTAAGATATGTAACAGAAGAACAAGTAAAGGAAAAATGTGATTTTGCATCTATAGATGTTTCATTTATTTCATTAACAACAGTAATGCCAGCAGTATTAAATCTATTAAATGAAAAAGGCGAAGTTATGGCACTTATAAAGCCACAATTTGAAGCTGGTAGAGAAAAAGTTGGTAAAAAGGGTGTTGTAAGAGAAGCTTCAACTCATATAGAAGTTATAGAGAAAATAGTAAACTTTGCAAAGGAAAATAACTTAGCAATAAAGGGTTTAGATTATTCTCCTATAAAAGGCCCTGAAGGAAATAGAGAATATCTAATTTATTTATCAAAAGATAAAGATGAGAAAATAGACTTTAGTAATGATATAATATTAGAGATAGTAAATAAATCACATGAAAATCTATAACAAAAAGAGAGTGATTAAATGAAAAAGATAGGAATTATAATTAATAAAAGTAAGGATAGTACTGGGGTTATAGAAAAGATTGTTAGAGATAAGGTGAAGGAATATTTAAATCCAAAAGAACTTTTTGTAATGGGACATTTAGATACTTATAATGTAGAGTGCATGGAAACTTTGGATTTAGTAATAGTATTAGGTGGAGATGGAACAATATTAGGAGTAGCTAGGAATTTTTCTAGATATATAAATTGTCCTATATTAGGTGTAAATATAGGTAATCTTGGATTTATATCAAGTGTTGAGTTTAAAGATTTAGAATTAGCACTTAAAGCAATTAAAGCTAAAAATTATAAAGTTGAAAAAAGAATGATGATAGAAACAAGTATAAATGAAAAAGAATTTATAGATAATAAGGCTTTAAATGATGTTGTAATTGCAAGAGGAACACTATCAAGAATGATACATTATACTGTGTTAATTGATGGAGAAGAATATTCATCTTTTAAGGGAGATGGAGTAATAATTTCGACACCAGTTGGTTCTACTGCCTATTCCTTATCTGCAGGAGGACCATTAATAACTCCAGGACTTAATTTAATATTAATAGTTCCTATTTGCTCTCATGGATTAAATGGAAAACCCTTAATAGTGAGTGGAGAAAGTGAAGTTGAAATTATTCCTTGCATTAAAGAAGAAGCATATTTAACTATTGATGGACAAAAATCAGTAAGATTAAATAATTGTGATAGTATAATAATTAAACAATGTAAAGAACAATTTAACATCATTACTCTTAAAGAAGGGAGTTATTTTAAAATATTAAAAACAAAAATACTTGATAGGAAATAAATTGGGAGGCATAAAATGAAATCTAATAGACATGCAAAAATTATAGAAATAATAAATAAGAAGGCTATAGAAACTCAAGAAGATTTAGCAGAGGAATTAAAATTAGCTGGTTTTGATGTAACTCAAGCAACTGTATCTAGAGATATAAAAACATTAAAATTAATAAAGACTCAAGATGTCACTGGTAGATATAGATATTCTTTAATAAAAGATGAAAAGAATGATGTAGTAAATAAATTAACTAATATATTTAAAAGTACAGTTATAGATGTTGAAAATGTAAATAATATGGTTGTTGTTAAAACTTTAAGTGCATCAGCTAATGCAGCAGCTGAGCTTATTGACAGTTTAAGCTTAGGAGAAATAGCAGGATCAATTGCAGGAGACAATACTGTATTTGTATTATTAAGAGATGAAGAAAAAGCTTGTGAGTTAGTTAAAAGAATAAAGGATATGATTAACTAAGTATTTGTCGGAGGTGTGCAATGCTTTTACAAATATCTATAGAAAATTTTGCTTTAATAGAAAAATTAAGCTTAGATTTTAAAGAGGGATTTAATATTTTATCTGGAGAAACAGGAGCAGGAAAATCTATACTAATCGACTCTATAAACTATGTCTTAGGGAGTAAATTTAATAAGGATTTAATAAGAATTGGTAGTGAAAAAACTTTCGTTGAAGCTGTTTTCTTATTAGAGGATAAGAATACTTCCTTAAAAGAGGTTTTAGATGAATTAGAAATTGAATATGATGATATTTTAATAATATCAAGAGAAAGTTTTTCAAATGGAAAGAATATAAGTAAAATAAATGGTAAATCTATAATTTTAAATAACTTAAGAAAAGTAACTAATAAACTAATAGATGTTCATGGACAGCATAATAATCAAAATCTTTTAAATAAAGAAAATCATATAATTTATTTAGATTCTTATTATAATGAATTTTTAGATTCAGTAATAGAAGAATATAAAAAGGATTATTTAGAACTTAAGACAATTGAAAATAAAATAAATGAATTAAGTAAAGAAGGAAAAAATGAGAAATTAATAGACTATTTAGAATATCAAATTAAGGAAATAAAAGATAGTAAACTTTCTATAGGAGAAGATGAAGAACTTAATGAAAAGTTTAATATAATGTCTAATGCAGAAAAAATAAGTTTAGCTCTTAATAATTCCTATAATACCTTAAATGGTTCAATAATGGGAGGGAGTTCTATTATTGATTATATTGGTAATATAAATAGAGATTTAGGAGCAGTTGAAAAAAATTCAAAAAATATAGAAAGAATAAATAGTCAAATAAGTAGTATTTTTTATGATTTGCAAGAAATAGCACGAGATTTAAATTCAGAATGTTCAAATATATCTTATAATGAAAGTGAATTAGAATCTATAAATTCGAGAATTTATGAGATAACAGCCTTAAAGAGAAAGTATGGAGAAACTATAGAAGAGATTTTAGCCTATGAAAAATCTTTAGAAACTCAATTGGAAGAAATGGTTGATTCAGAACGAATAATTGAGGAATTAAAGAAAGCGAAAGAAAAATTACTAAAGAAAATGGAAGAAAAGGCTAAGAATATACATGAATTAAGAGTAGATGGTGCAAAAATTTTAGAAGATAAAATAAAAAGTGAATTAGTTTACATAGGTCTTAATAAATGTGATTTTAAAGTAGATGTAACCTATGAAGAAAATTTCAATCAACGCGGAAAAGATTGTGTTCAATTTCTAATTTCTACAAACCCAGGACAACCAATGAAACCTATGGAAAAAATAGTTTCTGGAGGAGAACTATCTAGAATAATGCTAGCTTTAAAAATTGTATTTACAGATAAAGATAATATTCCTACAGTAATATTTGATGAAATAGATACAGGAATAAGTGGACAGATAGCACAAAGTGTAGCTGAAAAAATGTATGAGTTTTCTGTAAAACATCAAGTGTTTTGTATAAGTCATTTACCTCAAATAGCGAGTATGTCAGATAATCATTATTTTGTTTATAAAAAAGTAATTGATGGAAAAACATCATCTAAAGTAAAAAAAATAAATGAAGAAGAAAAAATTAGAGAGCTAGCTAAGATGTTAGGTGGCGTGGAATTAACAGAAGGAACTTTATTAAATGCTAGAGAAATGGTTGCTCTTGCAAAAAATAAAAAAGAATCTATAAGAAAGCACATAAAATAGAATAAGTTGGTAAAAATAGAACTGAGAAGTTCTATTTTTTTTGTTTATATAATTTATAAATAAAAATTTATATTAAATGAGAAAATTTATATCAATAATATTTAGTTGGATATAATAGCAGAGTTACTATAGGATAATACGCTTTTAAAAGGGAAAATTATTAATGAAAAGGAGGAGATAAAATGAAAAGAATAAATAACAAGAAAAAATTCATAAAAAAATTTATAATTTTGTCTATGGTTTTATCTTCTATATTTTTCTTAAATAATTTTTTCTTAGGAAAAAGCGAAAGTATAGAAAATGCGATTGCAACTGAAAATTATTTAAAAAACAAAGATGGTAAAATAAAGGTATATGCAGGGGGAGAAAATGTAGGAATAAAAATTTCAACAAAAGGAGTTTTAGCAGTTGCTTTTTCTGATATAGAAACAGCAGAAGGAAGTTTTACTAAAAGTCCTAGTGATAATTGTGGTATAGAAATAGGGGATGTAATTCTAAAAATAAATGGAAAAGAAGTAAATAGCTCAAAAGAACTGAAAAAAATAATAAATTCAAGTAATGAAAATTTAACTGTTCTTGTACTTAGAGATGGAAAAGAATTAACTAAATCAATTAATATTTTAAATGATAAAAATAATAATAAGAAAATAGGATTATGGGTAAGAGATTCCACAGCAGGTATAGGAACTTTAACATTTTATGATAAAAATACAGGAAGCTTTGGGGCTTTAGGCCATCCTATTACTGATAGTGAAACAGAAAAAATACTTACTGTCGACAAAGGAGATATATTAAACTCTACTGTAGTAAATGTTAGAAAAGGTAAGGTTGGAAATCCAGGTGAGTTAAAAGGTTTATTTATAAATGAAAAAGAAAGTTTAGGTACAGTTGAGAAAAACACTAATTGTGGTATATTTGGTCATATAAATAGCAGAAGTTTTGCACCTGATGAAAGTAAGTTATATGAAGTAGCTGGAAGAGGAGAAGTAAAATTAGGGCCAGCTCAAATCATAACAACTATAGATGAAGATGGACCTAAATATTATGATGTAGTAATAGAAAAATTATTAAATCAAAATACTAAGAGTGCTAAAAGTATGGTAATTAGAATAACAGATGAAGAGTTATTAAGAAGAACAGGTGGAATTGTGCAAGGTATGAGTGGAAGTCCAATTATCCAAAATGGTAAGTTAGTTGGAGCAGTAACTCATGTGTTAATAAATAAACCTGACGTAGGCTATGGAATATATATAGAATGGATGTTGAAAGATACAAATATAATAAAATAAGTTAATTTTTATCAGAAATATGTTATAATATACATATCTATATAGAGTAAAACAATATAATTTATAAAATTTTTGAAAATTAAAAGGAATTTTAAGCTCTTTGTCGAATTTAAATAATGTAAATAAATGGAATAAAGAGGTATATAGGTTAAGGGGAGAGAAATATGAGTAATTCAAAAATTTCAGTATTAATAGCCGATGATAACAAAGAATTTTGCAACATATTAAATGATTATTTATTAAATCAAAGGGATATAGTTGTAGTTGGTATAGCTAACAATGGAATAGAAGCTTTAGAGCTTATTGAAGAAAAGAAGCCAGATTTAGTAATTTTAGATATTATAATGCCACATTTAGATGGTTTAGGAGTTCTAGAAAAACTAAATTCTTCATCTTTAGATAAAATACCTAATGTTATTGTTCTTTCAGCAGTTGGGCAAGATAAAATAACTCAAAGAGCAATTACTTTAGGAGCAAGTTATTATGTTGTTAAACCATTTGATATGGATATATTCACAAAGAGAATAAGACAAATGTTTAATAATACACTTTCATCAGAAGAACAATCAAGATCAATGTCATTTTTAGAAATGCCTGAAAGCACAGTTCTTCAAAATAAACAAAAACCAATGGATTTAGAAGCTGAAATAACAAATATAATTCATGAAATAGGAGTTCCAGCTCATATAAAAGGTTATATGTATTTAAGAGAAGCTATCACTATGGTAGTAAATGATATGGAACTTTTATCAGCAATAACTAAAGAATTATATCCATCAATAGCTAAGAAATATAATACAACTGCTTCAAGAGTAGAAAGAGCAATAAGACATGCAATAGAAGTAGCTTGGGGCAGAGGTCAAATAGAAGCTATTAATAAATTATTTGGTTATACAATCCACAATGATAAAGGTAAACCAACAAATAGTGAATTTATAGCTATGGTAGCTGATAAATTAAGACTTAAAAATAAAGTAAGTTAATAAGTAAAAATATCAACCTTCTTTACTTCTTAAGAGTAAGGAAGGTTTTTTTGTTTTTATAAGATTAGGCTTATTAAGAAATTTAATTTATAAAATTTTATAAAGTTATAAGTAATTTTATGAATTAAGGAAAATTTAAAAGATAAGTAGAGATATAATTTATATAATATTATAATTGTAATTAATATACTTTACCTGATAGCTAGAGGCTATAATACTCCTATCTTCCATAAGTAGGAGATAAACAGCCTCACACTTCTGGATAACTACGACTAAGCATTCAGATGGAGTTAAAACTCCACCTGAATTAAGTCTACGTTTATTTAACAAAGGAGGATTTTTTTATGGATAATGTAGCTAATAATCCTAGTATAAAGAAGATAGCTATGGTGGTGCTTTCTTCTTTTATAGTATTCATTGTTTCTTTTATACTTTTTAAAATTTCATATTCTTTTCATAATATTGTATTAGAGTACATTGGGCTTATTATAGATTTAATAGGAGAATTATTTCTAGTTATTTTTGCATTTTCTTTGATTATATTAATTACGTTTTCTATTGATAATTTTAAATAAATTCGGAATTATAGGGCATATGATTTATAAGTAATCTAAATCATATGCTTTTAAATATTTGTACATATAAACATTAGGAAATTTATGTATATAAATATTGATAAAAATTTTCTTAAAATTTTATAAGTATTTTAAGATAAGGTTTTAAATAAAAATGGAGTGTTAAAAGACAATAATAAGTGACTAAGTTGTGACAGATAAGAAATGGAAATGTTTCTAAAATGTTAAAGAGCTTTAAGAAGATTAATATATTATAAAGTTATAAGGAGGGAGATAAATGAAGAATAAGTTATTAATAGGTTTAATAGCTGGTGTTACTGTTAGTGGAGCGGTAATGGCACCGACAATTTCAAGTAATTTAGCTCATGACAAGGTAATTAATAAAACTTTATTAGTTAATCAATCAAAGGAAAATAGTAATGTTTATGGATCAAGCTCAGTGATACAAGCAAGGGGAAATAGCATAGCTAATGTTACTAATAATGAAAATTCTAAAACTAATGAGGCTGTTGTTGTTAAAGGAAATTCAACTATGAATTTATATGCATTGTCCAATGGAACAGGGTTAGTATCAAAGTTATCCACTGGAGAAATGTTAACTGTATTAGGGAGATCACAAGGAAATTATTGCAAGGTGTTGGTTCAAGAAACAAAAGATATGGGATATATAAATATAGCTAATATGAAGTCTATAATTAATGGAACAAATGCAACATTTAATCCTATGTCAGGGAGGGGACAAGTAGTTAATGTTTCAACTAGATTGAGACTGAGAACAGGTCCATCAATTAATAATAATGTAATATGGTATTTAACTAATGGAGAGCAGTTTAGTATATTAGGTAAACAAGGACAATGGTATAGGATAGATGTAAATGGACAAATAGGATTTGTTTACGAAGAGTATGTATCTACTAATATATCAAATAATAGTAATAACACGTCAAATAGTATTGCTAGTATTAATAGTCAATCATCAATCAACGCTAATAATAACACTATAAGAAATGCAAATTCAGGTAACAATGTAAAGAATATAATAGTTAAAACAAAGGGATTAAATGGTTCACAGGCATCTTCTAGTCAAGTGAAAAATAATTCACAAGGTAATGTAAACTCAAAAAATCAATATACTAATCATGTAGGTAATACCCAATCTAATAATTCAAATGGAACAAATGAAAATGGAAAAATAGAAATTATAAAACCTAATAGTAATAGTATGTTTGGTTTAAATACTATTATTGTGAAAAATGGAACTGGAAAAGCAATTTCAAATTCTCAGTTAGTGAGTGTCATGAAATATTGGATTTTAAATGGTCAATATGGTTGTTCTGGAGTATATTGTGCAGATGGAACAATGTGGGCTCCTCAATGGTTTAAAACAGTTTCAGATTCACAACTTATAAGTGCATTTATAAATGCAAATGGTAAAGAAGCACTTAGCAAAAATATTACTGCAAATGAACTATTAAAAGCGGCAGAATCTTTAAGCACAATCGTATATAAAGGAAAAGAACCATTTTCCTTAGAACAAGCAACAACATATATTAAGGAAATGTTAGCTCAATCTTATCCTGGTGAAACTATTACTAAGATAGTTCAAGTTCAAGGAGGATATTATGTATATACAACACCATTTAATAAGAGTCCTAACAATAAATGGCCTTTCTGGGTTGTAAATGCTTATACAGGTTATGCTCACGGTTAAGATAACTTAATATAAATCGAAAGTTAATTCAGGTAGAGCTTTACTCTACCTGAATTTTATAATTGAAGTTATTTAGGAATCTGTGTCTCCTTCTATGGTTTATAAGCAGGAGATAAACAGCCTAACCCTTCTAGATAAGGAACACTAAGCATTGAGATGGAGTCAAAACTCCACCTGAATTAACTCTACGTTTATTATTTTAAGTAGGAGAATAGACAAAGTAATATGTTTCTAATTTGTAAATTTTCATATAGGAAATGATTATATAATTTCCTTGTAGTGACTAAGATTAAACAATGGAGGAAAACATATGAAGAGAAAAGCGTTAATTGGATTAATTGCAGGAGCAACAATTAGTTCTTCTGTGGCTGTTCCCTTAGCTATGAATGGTCAAAATATTAATGCAATTAATAATGTATTGATGTCTAATAATGTAAATAGTTCACAAACCAATGAGGCAGTGGTTATTAACGGAAATTCAAAAGTTAATTTATATGGACTATCTAATGGAAAGGGTATAATAAGCAAGTTATCAGTAGGGGAAATGCTAACTATACTAGGTCAACAAGGAACTTACTGTAAAGTTAAGGTTCAAGAAACTGGTACAGTAGGTTATATAAATATAGCTAATATGCAACGAATAGTGAATGGTACTAATGCTACTTTTAGGGATTTATCAAAGAAAGGGCAAGTTATAAATGTATCTACAGATGTAAGACTTAGAAAGAGTCCATCTATAAATTCTGAAATAATAGATAGGTTAAGTAATGGAACTAACTTTACTATATTAGGAAAACAAGGACAATGGTATAAAATAAGTGTAAATAATAAAGTTGGATTTATATATGAAGAATATGTTTCAACTGTTATTAATAATGCTCTTTTAAGTAATGGGTCTAATGGAGTTGCAGTAATTAATATAAATAACAATAGCATAACAGATAGTAATAGCAATAATATTACTAATACAAATAACAATAATAGCAATAGTGGTAGTGAGGAAAGCAGTACAACATCTAATAGCACTACTAGTAATATTACTAATAATACTAAGAATAATTCTAATACATCATCAGTTAATAATAACTTAGTAAATAAAAATTCAAAGAATGTTATAGTTCAAAGTAAAGCTAAAGATGTAGAAAAAGAAAATAATAATCATTCAAATAATTCTAATGTAAAGTCTAATAATAATTCAAATTCTATTAATTATAATATTGGAGCTCCTTCTATTGGAAGTAGTAAAAATGGTGTTAATTTATTTATGTATTTTGGGGATTGGAAACCTACTGTAAAAGTAGGAGTTGATGAAGACTTTGTTAATAATAAAAAATTATCTAAAGAGGAATTAGATAAGAATGATTTAGTTTTCACTCATAATTTATATTCCTTTAAAGGAGTAACTATAAAAAATCCTAAGTACTATACAGTTACTTATACAACTGCTGGTTTCTTTGGGGGAGGATATAATTATTCTGCTAAATTAGGAAAGAAAATTTCATTTATTGTAGCTATACCACAAAATAGTACTTTTGACCTTAATTCTGTTGCTTTAAGTAAGTGTCCATTTTTAGCAAATGGTCAATTATTTGCTTTTTTAGGCCCAGAGGGAGATATTTATAAGTTCACAAAAAATGATGGAATTTCAGATAAAAAGGTGAAGGCCGTACAAAGTAAAGCAGTAAAGGTAAATGCTCAAATTGTTAACTTAGAGGGCGGAGAAAAGTTACCTCTATATGCTAAGCCGTCTAAAGAGAGTAAAATATTAAAAGAATTATCAAATGGAGATAAGATAAGTTCAATAAGACTTTATAGTAATGGTTGGACAGAAATTACTGTAGAAAATACAACAGGCTTTGTTCAGGGACCTTATGTAGAACTATGTACTACACCTCAAATAAATGGAAATAATCTTAATAAGCCTGCTAAAAAGAATAGTAAAGAAATAAATGTTGTAGGTGAAGTAGTAAATTTAAAAAAGGGATACACTTTAGATTTAATGACAAAACCAACAAGTAATAGTGAAGCTATGGGAAGTTTTATAAATGGACAAAAAGTAACTGTCCTTAAAAATTTAGGAAATGGATGGTTAGAAGTGAAATATGGACAACATACAGGATATGTTGATGGAACTTACATAAAATATTAAATTTAAAAATGAAAATAAAATTAGAAGTATGTCAAAGTGAGGTCTAACAAACTTTGGCATACTTCTTTTACTTTTAATAAATTGAGATTTAATTGAGATAGATTTAATAGTAAAAATTCTAAGTAATAAATTTATTATGTTAATCATATTATTATTTTAGGGAGGGGTTAATAGTGAAAAAATTAATTGGGAAAATAGCTAATGTACTTAGAGAAAATAGAGTTTTATTTTTATGGATTTTATTATTTCTTCTTATAGGAATAGTTTTAGGATCTTATACTGTTTATTATATGGGGGATTATAGTAAGTTAGAGATGGGAAGTTATTTTAATAATTTCTTAGAGTTTATGAATGGACAAGAAGTAAATTATAAAGAGATTTTATTTAGTAGTATTAAGTCAATAGTTCCTATGGTTCTTATAATAATTGCTTTAGGTTATACTTTAATAGGATTTCCTTTTATATTATTAATAAATTTAGTTAAGGGTTATGTTTTAGGATTTTCTCTTTCAACTATAGTAACTATACTTGGAGGAAAGGGTGTAGGGATTATATTTAGCACAATTATAATACAAAATTTAATTTTAGTTCCTATTATTATATTAATAAGTATTGTTGCAATGAAAAATTCCTTAGTTAAATTTAAGTCTTTAGGAAAGGATCCAAATGTTAACTATGGAAGTAAAGGGGAATATATAATGATTCAAGGGATATTATTTTTAATAATTCCCATCGGTATAATAATTGAAACATATATTTCACCAAATTTATTAAAATTAGTGATTAAATAACAATTTCTGTAATATAAATAATTATGTAATAACATTTTAATTAGGAGTTAGTATGAGAGATTTGGTGAAAAAATACGAGGTATATTTACAATCCATAGGAAAAAGAAAGAATACTGTTAGTGCCTATATTACTGATGTTTCTATGTATTTAGATTTTCTTGATGATAATAATATGGAAATAAGTGAAGAAGGGAAGCCACTTATGTCTTATATACAAAACTTAAGTGACAAGAAAAAATCACCATCATCTATTCAGAGAACCATAATATCTTTAAGAAACTTTTATAACTTTTTAGTGGCAGAGGGAAATTTAAAAAGGGTTCCAGAAACAACAATAAAAAGAAAGAGAGTGGAAAAAAAGAAACCTGTTGTATTAAGTGTTGAAGAAGTAAATAAAATAATGAACAGCACTAATATATCAACAGAAAAGGGTGTTAGAGATAAAGCATTATTAGAATTAATGTATGCAACTGGTATGAAAGTATCAGAAGTAATATCTTTAGATATAGATGATGTTAATTTAGATTCATCTTATGTTATATGCAAAGATAATAAAGGCTATGAAAGATTAATTCCTATTGGAAAAGAAGCTAGAGAATCTTTAAGAAAGTATATTTCTCTTAGAGAGGAAAATGTAAAAATTAGTAATAAGCTATTTTTAAATATGAGTGGAGATCCTATAACAAGACAGGGTGTTTGGAGAATTGTTAAAGAATATTCAGTTATTGCTAATATTAATAAAGACATTAATCTAAATACTTTTAGACATTCTTTTGCAGTGCATTTATTACAAAATGGGGCTAATGCTAAAGTTGTTCAAGAGTTATTAGGTAATCAAGTTATGACTTATATAGATATGTACTATGAAATAATTAATAATGAAAAAATAAATAGTATTTATAAAAAAGCACATCCAAGAGCATAGATAGCAAAAAAGTAAAGAATTGCATCAAAATTTAGATAAACTTTTAGTTATTTAATTTCGATACAGTTCTTTATTTTTTATTTATATTAAATATAAGAAAAGCTTTAAAATATAAAAAATAGATGAACAAAAAGTGAATTATTGATAAATAATTGTTAATAAAGGGAGGGAAAGTTGAAAACAACATTATTTTTTGATAGAATTATTTTGTAAAGGTTATCAGAAATTGGAGGCAGAACTATGAGAATGTATGATCTAATATTAAAGAAAAGACATGGTGAGGAATTAAGTACAGAAGAAATAAATTATTTTATAGAGAATTATTCAAATGGAAATATACCAGATTATCAAGTATCAGCTTTATTGATGGCATTATTTTTTAATAAAATGAATAGTAGAGAAACTGCTGATTTAACTATGGCTATGGTTAATTCAGGAGATGTTTTAGATTTAAAAGAAATTGAAGGTATTAAAGTGGATAAACATTCAACAGGTGGTGTTGGAGATACAACAACTCTTGTTTTAGGACCTATGGTTGCAGCACTTGGTATACCTGTAGCAAAAATGT
This sequence comes from Clostridium massiliamazoniense, assembly GCF_001403635.1. Classification (GTDB taxonomy): domain Bacteria; phylum Bacillota; class Clostridia; order Clostridiales; family Clostridiaceae; genus Sarcina; species Sarcina massiliamazoniense. Next base: position 915,297 of record NZ_LN879468.1, on the reverse strand, counting down.
CAGGAAGAGGACTTGGTCATACAGGAGGAACTATAGATAAATTAGAAAGTTTTAAAGGTTTCTCAGTGGAAATGCCTAAAGAAAAGTTTATAGAAAATGTTAATACTATAAAATTAGCAGTAGGTGGACAAACAGGAGATTTAGCACCTGCTGATAAAAAACTTTATGCTTTAAGAGATGTTACAGCAACTGTTGATAATGTATCTTTAATAGCATCAAGTATAATGAGTAAGAAAATAGCTGCAGGAGCAGATGCTATAGTTTTAGATGTTAAAGTTGGAGATGGAGCATTTATGAAAACTCCAGAAGATGCTAAGCTTTTAGCTAAGGAAATGGTTTCAATAGGAACACATGTTGGAAGAAAAACAGTGGCTGTAATATCAGATATGGATCAACCTTTAGGTTTTGCAATAGGAAATGCTCTAGAAGTAGAAGAGGCTATTGAAACTTTAAAAGGAAATGGACCAAAGGATTTATTAGAATTAGCTTTAGAATTAGGTTCTAATATGGTTGTTTTAGCTGGAAAGGCTAAAGATACAGAAGAAGCTAAAGCTATGCTTATGGAAACAGTAAATAAAGGAACAGCTCTTGCAAAATTAAAGGAATTTGTTGCTGCACAAGGTGGGGATATATCAGTTATAGATGATACAAGTAAATTCCCTAAAGCAAAATATGTATTAGAAGTAAGAGCTAAGGAATCAGGCTTTATAAGTAAAATACATTCAGAAAATATGGGATTAATTGCTATGGAACTTGGAGCTGGAAGAGCTACTAAGGAAAGTATAATAGACTTAGCTGTTGGAATAGTGTTAGGTAAGAAAAGAGGAGACAAAGTAGAAGCTGGTGATATATTAGCTTATGTTCATGCTAATGATATGGCTTTAGGTGAAAAAGCAGTAGAAAAGATAATAAAAAATTATGAGATTTCTCAAAGCTTTGATGAAATTCCATTAATTTATGATATAATAAGATAATATTTTTGAATTTTTTCAAAAAATAGATAATTATTTTTAATAGTTATCTATTTTTTTTATTTAAATCATAGGAAAGCACTAGGCATTAAATTAAATGAGTAGTAAAATATAAGTATTCTGATATACTTTGAAAGAGTGGTGATAGATATAAAACCTCTTGCAGAAATAATGAGACCTTCTGTAATTGAAGATATGGTAGGACAGGAACATATAATTGGAGAGAATACACCAATAAAAAATCTTTTAGAAAATAAGATGATTATGAATTCTATTTTTTATGGACCACCAGGAACAGGAAAAACAACACTAGCAAATATTATATCAAATTATACAGATAAAAGGTTCTATAAAATAAATGCAACCACAGCTTCTGTAAAAGATATACATGATATAGTTAATGATTTAGATAATCTTTTAAATTATAATGGAGTGCTTCTTTATGTAGATGAAATACAACATTTTAACAAAAAGCAGCAACAATCTCTTTTGGAGTTTATAGAAGATGGACGAATAACTTTAATAGCTAGTACAACAGAAAATCCATATTTTTATATACATAAGGCTATATTAAGTAGATGTAATATATTTGTTTTTAAGCCTCTAGAAAAAGAACATATAGTAAAAGGGCTGAAAAAAGCTGTAGATAAGCTACAAAATGATGGGTATAATATATCTGCAAATGATGATGCTATTGAATATATATCTTATATATCACAAGGTGATATAAGAAAAGCTTACACTATATTAGAATTAGCTGTAAAAACTATTTTAAATAAAGGAAATTTAATACTACAGAACTTGTAGAAAAGCTAAATCAAAGTAATTTAAAAAGTGATTCATCTGGTGATGATTATTATAATTTATTAAGTGCTTTTCAAAAAAGTATAAGAGGTAGTGATCCCAATGCATCAGTTCATTATTTAGCTAGACTTATAAAAGGTGGGAATTTAGATAGTATAATAAGAAGACTTGCTATAATAGCAGCAGAAGATATAGGTCTTGCTCACCCTAATGCATTAACTATAACCAATAATGCCATAGACTTAGTCTTAAAGGTAGGATTGCCTGAAGGACGTATAATTCTTTCAGATTTAGTTATATATTTGGCAACACTACCTAAATCAAATAGTGCTGTATTGGCAATAGAGGAAGCCCTTTCAGATTTAGATAGATTAGATGTAGGAGATGTACCTATGCATTTAAAGGATTGTCATTATGAAGGAGCTAAGAAATTAGGTGTGGAAGGATATAAATATCCTCATAATTTTGAAAATAATTATGTTAAACAGGAATATTTACCTAGTAACATTAAGAATAAAGTATACTATAAACCACAAAATAATAAGTATGAAAGTAGTTTAAAGAACTATTGGGATAACATATTAAAAAAATAAATGTATTATATAGTTGACAATAATACTCTGATTTGATAATATAGTAATGTAAAGTTTAGTATTTTAGTCGGCATTGTCGGGGGTGAAGAAATGAAACTATCAACAAAAGGTAAATATGGAGTAAAGGCAATGGTTGATTTAGCCATAAATTATGGTGAAAAACCTGTGTCAATAAAAGCTATATCTCAAAGGCAAAATATTTCTGATTATTATTTAGAGCAGTTATTTAGTTCTTTAAGAAAAGCGAAACTTATAAGAAGTATAAGAGGAGCGCAAGGTGGTTATGTTCTAAATAGAGCCCCTGAAGAAATAACAGTAGCTGATATTATGGAAGTACTAGAAGGGCCAATAGAGATAGCTGAATGCTTAGAAGGTGTAACTTGTGATAGAATAGATTGCTGTGCAACTAAGCTATTATGGGAAAAAATCAAAAATAGCATAGATGAAGTAATGGAATCAGTGACTCTACAAGATATAATAGATGACGCTGAGAGAATAGAAAATGAAAGAATAGAAAATGAAAAATTGCAAATTAAGCAAATATAGTTTTAATAAACATAAAAATTAGGAGTGAGTTCAATGCAAAAAACAATATATATGGACCATGCAGCAACTACTTATGTAAAGCCAGAGGTTTTAGAAGAAATGCTACCTTACTTTACAGAAAAGTTCGGTAATCCATCATCATTTTATGAAATTTCAAGAGGAAATCAAGCTGCAATAGCAACAGCAAGAGATAGAGTTGCTAAAGCTTTAAATTGTCATAGCAGCGAGGTTTACTTTACTAATGGTGGATCTGAAAGTGATAACTGGGCTATAAAAGGTGTAGCTAATGCTAACAAGAAAAAAGGTAATCATATAATAACATCCAAAATAGAACACCATGCAGTGTTACATACTTGTGAATATTTAGAGAAGAATGGGTTTGAAGTAACTTATTTAGATGTTGATGATAAAGGTTTTGTAAGATTAGAAGACCTTAAAAACGCTATAAAAGATACTACTATATTAGTTTCAATAATGTTTGCAAATAATGAAATAGGAACAATTCAACCTATAAAAGAAATTGGAGAAATCTGTAGAGAAAAGAAAATAATATTCCATACAGATGCAGTTCAAGCTGTAGGTAATGTAAAAGTAGATGTTAAAGATATGAACATTGACTTATTATCATTATCTGGTCATAAATTCTATGGACCAAAAGGTGTAGGTGCTTTATATGTAAGAAAAGGTATAAGAATAGATAACCTTATTCATGGAGGAGCTCAAGAAAGAGCTAGAAGAGCAGGAACAGAAAATACACCAGCTATAGTAGGTCTTGGAAAAGCTATAGAATTAGCAACAGAAAACTTAGAAGAAAATTCAAAGAGAATTTCAGCTTTAAGAGATAAGCTTATAAAAGGTTTAACTGAAAGAATACCATATACATTACTTAATGGACCAGAAGGAGATAAAAGACTACCTGGTAACGTAAATGTATGTTTTGAATTTATAGAAGGTGAAGGAATATTACTTTCATTAGATTTTGAAGGCATTTGTGCTTCAAGTGGAAGTGCTTGTACATCAGGTTCTCTAGATCCATCACACGTACTTTTAGCAATCGGAAGACCTCATGAAATAGCACACGGATCTTTAAGATTAAGCTTAGGTGATGCAACTACAGAAGAAGATGTAGATTTCGTAATCGATGCATTAGAACCAATCATAGCAAGATTAAGAAGCATGTCACCATTATGGAAAAATCATTTAAAAGAAAAAGGAGATAAGTAATTATGATATACAGTGAAAAAGTTATGGACCATTTCAAAAACCCAAGAAACGTAGGAGAAATTGAAAACGCATCAGGAATTGGTGAAGTTGGAAATGCTAAATGTGGAGATATAATGAGAATATATCTTGATATTGATGATAATGAAATAATAAGAGACGTTAAATTTGAAACTTATGGATGTGGATCAGCTATAGCATCTTCAAGTATGGCAACTGAATTAATCAAAGGTAAATCAGTAGATGAAGCTTGGGAATTAACAAATAAGGCTGTTGCAGAAGCTTTAGATGGACTTCCACCAGTTAAAATGCACTGTTCAGTATTAGCAGAAGAAGCTATACATAAAGCAATCAATGATTACAGAGTTAAAAAAGGTTTAGAGCCAAGAGACTTAGATGAACATTCACACACTATCCATGAAGAAGTACACGGAAACTAATTTAAAAGGGTGATTTATTAAGTGAATAAGAAAAAAGTTGTTATAGGTATGAGTGGCGGAGTAGATAGCTCCGTCGCTGCTTATCTTTTAAAGGAACAAGGATATGACGTTATAGGTGTCACTATGCAAATTTGGCAAAGTGATAAAGAATATGAAGAAAGAGAAGGTGGATGTTGTTCACTTTCAGCTGTTGATGATGCAAGAAGGGTTGCTGATAAGATTGGTATACCTTTTTATGTTTTAAATTTCAGAGATAGTTTCAAAAGAAATGTAATAGACTATTTTGTAGAGGAATATTTAGCAGGGAATACTCCTAATCCATGTATAGCATGTAATAAATACTTAAAGTTTGATGAGTTACTTATGAAAGCTAAGGGTATTGGTGCAGAATATGTGGCTACAGGACATTATGCTAAAATAGAAAAAAAGGGAGATAAGTATGTTCTAGTAAAATCAGATGATGATAAGAAAGACCAAACTTATGCCTTATATAATATGACTCAAGAACAACTTGCACATACTCTAATGCCTTGTGGTGAATATACTAAGGATAGAATTAGAGAAATAGCTAAGGAAATTGGTCTTGCTGTACATAATAAAAAAGACAGTGAGGAAATTTGCTTTGTAACAGATAATAATCATGGTAGATATATTACAGAAGCAGCCCCAGGAAAAGTTAAAGAGGGGAACTTTGTAGATAAAGAAGGACATATATTAGGTAAACATAAAGGTATTGTTTACTATACTATAGGACAAAGAAAAGGTTTAGGCCTTGCATTAGGAAGACCTGTATTTGTAACTTCTATTGATCCTATAAGAAATGAAGTTGTTGTTGGGCCAGAAGAAGACATATTTAAAACTGATTTAATATGTAAGGATTTAAATTATATAGATTTAGATTTAACAAAAGGACCAGTAGAGCTTGAAGCTAAAATAAGATATTCAGCAAAACCACAACCAGCAGTGGCAACACTTTTAGAAGATGGTAGAGTAAAGGTATCTTTCAAAGAAAAGCAAAGAGCTATAACTAAAGGACAATCAGTTGTATTTTATAATGGAAATTATGTTTTAGGTGGAGGAATAATAGAAAACCTAGCTTAATTTATAATTTAAATTAATAAAAATATTTTAATTATTTTAATTATTTTAATTAGAGGTAATTTTAAATTATCTCTAATTTTTTTTATAAATTAAATAAATACTGAATTAATTTACAAAGAATAGCAAATACTAAGCTTAAATTGGAAGGGGTGAAAGCTTTGTATAGGCTTAAAAATTTAAAAGCTCTAGAGGTTTTTGATAAGTCAGGAAGAAAAATAGGTGAAGTAGAAGATATAGCTATAGATTATTATGAGAAAAATGTTTTAGGATTTATAATGCCTAAAAAGTTTTTATCTAAAAAAAATTTTTTCTCTATAGAAGATATAATAATATTTGGTGATACAATTGTTGTAGATAAAATATCAGTTTATGAGGGGTTAAAGTTCAGTGATATAAAAGGCTTTAATATTATAAATACTATGGGAAAAACTATAGGAAATATAGAAGATTTAATAGTTGATAAGAATTTTAAAATTTTAGCTATGATTGGGTCAAAAGGATTTTTTTATAAATTCATAAAAGGAAAAGATATATTTCTTCTTCAAAATAGCGTTCTTGGTAAACGAAATATTCTTTACTTAGGAAAAGATGAAGTAGAATTAAAATCTTTACCTCATAGTATATGGAGAGAAAAAGATGCTTAAAAAATTAGATTTATACAAAATAGCCAAATATATTTTTTTTATTATATCTTTTATAGGAATATTCTTTCTAATATACAAAATAGAATTTATAAAAGAAGTATTATTAGTAATTTTATGTTCCTTTATAATAGCTTATGCTTTAAGACCTTTATACTGTTGTATATTAAATAAAACACAACTAAATAAAAGATTAGTAGCTATATCCATAATTTTAATTGTTATATTATTTTTTGTAGCTATTTTCTCTTTATTAATACCTAGAATATTAAGTGAAAGTTTAAATTTACAAGATTTATTAGATGCTTTTGAATTAGCACTTCAAAGTATTCTTGATAAATTTAATTTGAGAAAAGAGACCTTTTATGAAATAATAAATGCTCAATTTGGAGAAAAAATAAATTTAATGATAAAGAATTTATCAATAAAAGTTTTTTATGGTTCATTGGCTTTAATTGAAAATATAATTGCTTTAGCAGTAGTACCTATTGTAAGTTATTATTTTTTAGTTGAAAGCTCATTAATAAACAATAAATTAGAAAATCTAATTCCTAGTCATAAGAGAGATATTATAAGATCTATAGCAAAGGATATAGATAGAATATTAGGAAAATATGTTTTAGGGCAGGGAGTGTTATGCTTAGTAATAGCAGCTTTAAGTTTTCTAGGGTTGTTTGTAATAGATGTTAGATTTGCTTTAGTATTATCCTTAATAAATGGAATTCTTAATATTATTCCTTACTTTGGACCAGTGTTAGGAATGATACCAGCTATTTTAGTTGCTTTAATAGATGGACCTTCTAAAGTTATTTCTGTATTTATAGTTTTTATAATAATACAACAAATAGAAGGGAATATATTAGCACCTAAAATTACAGCTAATAGTATAAGCATGCATCCTCTTACTATTATAATATTACTTCTTATAGGAGAAAAAATAGGTGGTATATTAGGAATGATATTAATAATACCTATAGCAATAATTATTAAGGTTTTATATGATGATTTAGACTATTATTGTTTCTAATGGTTGACAGCAATTAAAATATTTTTTATAATTTTTGTATAATTTAATATTTAAGCTATGATAAGAATTAGTAAATAAAATCTTTCTATTCAGAGAGGGAGTGGCTGGTGAAAACTTCTTAGAAAATTTATTGAAGCTGTCTTGGAGCTATATAACATTAAGTGATGTATTTTTTATACATAATTAGGGTGGTACCGCGGAATAACAGCTTTCGTCCCTTACTAGGGATTGGGGGCTTTTTTTATATTAAAATTACTTTAAAAGGCTTAGCAATATTTAAATTTACAAAAGAAGATAATATTGTTGGCTGCGAGATAAACTAAGGCTTAATTCAATTAGAGCCAAAACTCTATCTGAATTTTAGTGGAAGTTATCTAGGGACGTGTGTTTATTTGTCTCTAGCTTATAAAAGGCTGGAGTATTATAAGACACTAGTTATCAGATTAATTCATGGAGGGATATTAAAATGAAATCTATAGGAACAAATGAACTAAGAGAAAAGTATTTAAGCTTCTTTGAGGAAAAAGATCATTTAAGATTAAAATCATTCTCATTAGTACCAAAAAATGATAATAGTTTATTACTTATAAATGCAGGAATGGCACCTTTAAAACCATATTTTACAGGTCTAGAAGTTCCACCAAAAACTAGAATAACTACATGTCAAAAATGTATAAGAACAGGTGATATCGAAAACGTAGGAAAAACATCTAGACACGGTACATTCTTTGAAATGCTTGGAAACTTCTCTTTTGGAGATTACTTCAAAAATGAAATAATTCCATGGGCTTGGGAATTCATAACAGAAAGATTAGAAATTCCAAAGGATAAATTATATGTAACTATATATCAAGATGATGATGAAGCTTATGAAATATGGACTACGAAAACAGATGTAGACCCATCAAGAATATTTAGATTAGGTAAAGAAGATAACTTCTGGGAAATTGGTGTTGGACCATGTGGACCATGTACAGAAATTCACTTTGATAGAGGTGAAGGAAAAGTAGAAACAACAGAAGAATTCTTAAGAGAAGCTGATAATGATAGAATAGTAGAATTCTGGAACCTTGTATTTACTCAATTTGAAAAAGATGAAGATGGTAATTACAATGAATTAAAACAAAAGAATATAGATACAGGTATGGGACTTGAAAGAATAGCAACTATAATGCAAGGTGTTGATAATATATTTGAAATAGATGTTGTTCAACATATTTTATCTAAAGTTTGTGAGTTAACTAATTCAAAATATGGAGAAGATTCTGCAAAGGATGTTTCTTTAAGAATAATAACAGACCATATAAAGAGCGTAACTATGCTTATTTCAGATGGTGTTAGACCAAGTAATGAAGGTAGAGGATATGTTCTAAGAAGATTATTAAGAAGAGCTGCAAGACACGGAAGAACTTTAGGAGTTAAAGGTTTATTCTTAAGTGAGATTGTTGATGTTATAGTTGATAATTATGGAGAAGCTTATGAAGAACTAAAAGCTAATAAGGAAATGATAAAGAGTGTTATAAGCTTAGAAGAAGAAAGATTTAACCAAACTATAGATTCAGGAATGGAAATACTTAAAGCTTATATAGAAGAAATGGAAGCTAATAAAGAAAAAGAACTTTCAGGAGAAAAAGCTTTCAAATTATATGACACTTACGGATTCCCATTAGAATTAACAGAGGAAATAGTTGAAGAAAAAGGTTTATCAATAGATAAAGATGGATTTAACAGAGAAATGGAAGCTCAAAGAGAAAGAGCTAGAAGTGCAAGAGGAGAAAGCAGCTACATGGGTAGTGATGGACCTGTTAATAGAATAGATGCTAGTATAGAAACTACTTTCGGTGGATATGAAACTAGAGAATTAACTTCTAAGATATTAGTTTTAGGTAATGAAGAAGATTTCAAAGAAGAGTTATCAGAAGGTGAAGAAGGTTTCTTAGTTGTTGAAAATACTCCTTTCTATGCAGAAATGGGAGGACAAATAGGTGATAACGGTATAGTTTCAACTAAAACTGGTGTTGCTAAGGTTTTAGATTGTAAGAAAAATGTTGGTGGAAAATTTGTTCACTATATTAAAGTTACAGAAGGAACTATAAAAGTTAATGAAGAAGCTGAATTAACTGTAAATGGATTAAGAAGAAGTGCTATTTCTAAAAACCATACAGCGACTCATATGCTTCATGAAGCTTTAAGAGAAGTTTTAGGAGAACATGTAAATCAATCAGGTTCTTATGTAGATGCTGAAAGATTAAGATTTGACTTTACTAATATGAGTGCTATATCAGAAGAAGACTTAAATAAAGTTGAAAAAATAGTAAATAAAAAGATAATGGATACTCTAGATGTAGATACTAAAGAAATGAGCTTAGATGAAGCTAAAAATAGTGGAGCAATATGCTTATTTGATGAAAAATATGCAGCTAAAGTTAGAGTAGTTTCTGTTGGTGAGTTTTCTAAAGAACTTTGTGGAGGAACACATGTAAGAAACACTGGAGAAATTGGTATATTTAAAATAGTTTCAGAAACAGGTGTTGCAGCTGGAATTAGAAGAATAGAAGCTGTTACAGGAATGGCTGCTTTAGAATTTATAGATAACAAAAATAAAATATTAAAAGATGCTACAAAAGTATTAAAGTGTAGTGAAAAAGATTTAGTAACAAGAATTGAAGCTTTAGGCCATGAATTAAAAGATAAAGAAAAAGAAATTGCAGAATTAAAATCTAAATTAGTTCAAGGTGCTGAAGATGACATAATGAATAATTTAGTAGAAATTAACGGAGTAAAACTAGTTAGAGCATCACTTAAAGATATTGATGGAAATTCACTAAGAGATTTAGGTGATAAAATAAGAAATAAATTAGATATTGGAGTTGTAGTTCTAGCAAGTGAAATTGATGGAAAAGTTAATTTAGTTGTTATGTCAACTAAGAATGCTGTAGAAAAAGGTGTACATTGTGGGAAATTAATTAAAGAGGTTGCTGCTGTTGTTGGAGGTGGCGGTGGTGGAAGACCTGACATGGCTCAAGCAGGAGGAAAAAATCCATCAGAAATAGATAATGCATTAGAAAAAGCAGGTAAAGTTTTAGAAAACCTAGTAAAATAGTGTACATTTCTTAAATTATAGTTTATAATAAATGATAAGTAATATTTTAGTATATGAATAAAATAAATTTTAAAAGTGAATACTAAAAATACACTTTAGTATTACATTATTGTAAGGGGGTGAAGTTACTATAAAGATAGTAGCGAAACTATGAATAATAATTTAGAAAATACTATGCAATTCAACTTTAACAATGATAAAAAGGATTTAACAAAAGTAATTTTAACGGATGTATATAAAGCCTTAGAGGAAAAAGGTTATAACCCAGTTAATCAATTAGTTGGATACTTAATATCAGGAGACCCTACTTACATTACTAATTATAACGGGGCAAGAGCTTTAGTAAGAAAACTAGAGAGAGATGAAATTCTAGAAGAAGTTATGAAGGCTTATTTAGAGATAAAATAAAAGAGTGCCCTTTATGGGTGCTCTTTAATTATAAGGAGTAATAGATGAGAATTTTAGGTTTGGATATAGGTAGTAAGACTATAGGTGTTGCTATAAGTGATCCATTAGGTTGGACAGCACAAGGAATTACAACTATAAAAAGAAAAAACTTTACTGCAGATGTAGAAGAAGTTAAAAAAATATATGATCAATATGAAGTAGAAACTATAGTTGCAGGAATGCCTAAAAATATGAATGGTACTATAGGTCCTTCAGGAGAAATGGTTAAGGAATTTTGTGAAAAATTAAAAGAAAGTTTTGACCCTAAAATAGAGTTTTGGGATGAAAGGTTAACAACAGTAGCGGCTCATAAAGCTATGCTAGAAGCAGACCTTTCAAGAGCAAAGAGAAAGAAAATAGTAGATAAAATTGCTGCTACATATATATTACAAGGATATTTAGATAGAATTTCAAAATAAATTTAAAACTAAGGAGAGATTTTTTATGCAAAATGATTTAGAAACAATTGTATTAATGGACGAAGAAGGAAATGAAGTAGAATTTAGAGTAGTAACTAAATTAGATATTGAAGAAAATGAGTACTTTATATTATCACCTTCAGATGATGATGAAGTTGTGGTAGCAATGAAAGTTGTTGAAGATGAAGAAGGAAATGAAGGATTAGTGCCAGTAGATAATGATTTTGAAATAGAAATGATTGAGGAAGCTTATAGCACTATAATGTCAGAGGAATAATAAGGAAAAGAGGGGATAGATATGACTCAATTAACTTCTAAAGATTATGAAGCTTTAAAAGAGCAATTTAAAAGTAAAGGTTATAAACTTACACCTCAAAGAAGAGCAATAGTTGATAATATACTTAATAATAATGGTAAGCATTTAACAGCCGAAGAAATATATGATGAAGTAAAGAAGCAATGTCCAGAAATAGGGCTAGCAACTATATATAGAACAATTCTTTTATTAGAAGAGATGGGTGTTATATATAAACTTGATTTTAATGATGGCTGTAGCAGATATGAAATGGCAAATGATTCAGATCAACATAGACATCATCACTTAGTGTGTAGTAATTGTGGTAAAGTTTATGAGGTTGAAGATGACTTACTTGAAGATTTAGAAAGTCAAATAGAATCAAAATATGGTTTCATAATACAAGACCATGCAGTTAAGTTTTTTGGAACTTGTAAAGAATGTAGAAAATAGAGGACTATAAAAGGTTCTTTGTTATATATAAATAAAACAAAAGGAGGGGAATTGATGAAACGTGAAAAACTAAAGGCTAAAATAATACCTTTAGGTGGAATTAACGAGATAGGGAAAAATATAACAGCTATAGAATTTAAAAATGATATAGTAGTTGTAGACTGTGGATTAAAATTTCCAGATGAAGATATGTTCGGAATAGATATAGTTATACCTGATATATCCTATCTAGTTAAAAACGCTCATAAAGTTAGAGGAATATTTCTAACTCATGGTCATGAAGATCACATAGGAGCAATACCATATGTGTTAAAACAACTTAACATACCTGTATATGGTACAAAACTTACTTTAGGTATTTTAGAAGCAAAATTAAAAGAACATGGTTTATTAAGCAGTACGGAACTTATTACTGTTAAACCAAGAGATGTTATAAAATTAAGTTCAGTATCAGTTGAATTTATAAAAACTAATCACAGTATAGCTGATTCAGTAGCAATAGCAGTTCATACACCACTTGGAGTTATTCTTCATACTGGAGATTTTAAAGTTGAATATACTCCTATAGACGGAGAAAGAATGGATTTTGCAAGATTTGCGGAGTTAGGAAGAAAGGGTGTATTAGCACTTTTATCAGATTCAACTAATGTAGAAAAGCCAGGATATACATTATCAGAAAAAACTGTTGGAGAAAACTTAACAAGAATATTTGGAAAGGCAAAGGGTAGAATAATAATAGCTACATTTGCATCAAACATTCATAGAATCCAACAAATAATAGAATCAGCAGAACTATATGGAAGAAAAGTTGCTGTTTCTGGAAGAAGCATGGAAAATATAGTTCAAGTTGCAATGGAATTAGGATATCTAAAAATGGAGAAAAACACTTTAATAAGTATTGATAATATCAATAAATATCCTAATGAAAAAATAGTTGTTATAACAACAGGAAGCCAAGGTGAACCAATGTCAGTCTTAGCAAGAATGGCAGCTTCTGAACATAAGAAATTAATTATTGTGGAAGGTGATACAGTAGTTATTTCAGCTACCCCTATTCCAGGAAATGAAAAATTAGTTTCGAAAGTAATAAATCAACTTTGTAAAAAAGGTGCAGAGGTAATACACAAAAGTTCTGAAGGTGTCCATGTGTCAGGGCATGCATGTCAAGAAGAGCTTAAGCTTATGCAATGTTTAGTAAATCCTAGATTTTTTGTACCAGTGCATGGTGAATATAGACATTTACAAAAGCATGTAGAACTTGCACATTCTTTAGGTATGCCTAAAGAAAATACTTTAATTGTTGAAAATGGAGATGTTGTAGAAATCACAAGAGACTCTGTTAAGAAGAATGGAAGTGTAACTTCAGGTCAAGTATTTGTTGATGGACTTGGAGTAGGTGATGTAGGTAATATAGTTTTACGTGATAGAAGACATCTTTCACAAGATGGTATAGTTGTTATAGTAGTAACTATTGATAAGGCAAGCGGGTATATAGCATCAGGTCCAGATATAATTTCTAGAGGATTTGTTTATGTTAGAGAATCAGAAGATTTAATGGGAGAAGCTAAAAACGTTGTTAGATATGCCTTAGAAAAATGTGAAAGTAATAATACTAAAGATTGGGCAACTATTAAATCAACAATTAGAGATGAATTAAAAGGTTATTTATACGAAAAAACTAAGAGAAGACCTATGATATTACCTATAATAATGGAAATATAGTCTCATAGAATTCTACTTTAAAAGAATATATTGACTTATTTCGTAAGGTTGACTTTTTTTAAGTAAAGCATTAAAATTTACTATTGAGAAGTAAAATTGGGTACTAAGACAAGTATCCAATTTTTTGTGCATGAAATTGGAACAAACAGACATTTTATATGTCAGCCAAAAATTGGAGGAAAAATAATGAGTAATTTTATAAGAGAAGATATAAGAAATATAGCTATTATAGCCCACGTTGACCACGGTAAAACTACTTTAGTTGACGCGTTATTAAGACAAAGTAATATATTTAGAGAAAATGAAAAAGTTCAAGAAAGAGTTATGGATTCAAATGATCTTGAAAAAGAAAGAGGAATCACAATTCTTTCAAAAAATACTGCAGTACATTATGGTGGAAAGAAAATAAACATAATAGATACACCAGGACATGCTGATTTTGGTGGAGAAGTTGAACGTGTACTTAAAATGGTAGATAGCGTTATATTAGTTGTCGATTCATATGAAGGTCCAATGCCACAAACAAAATTCGTTTTAAGAAAGGCATTAGAATTGGGATTAAACCCTATAGTTGTAATAAATAAAATAGATAAATCAGATGCAAGACCAGAAGTTGTTATAGATGAAGTATTTGAATTATTCTTAGAACTTGGAGCTAATGATGAGCAATTAGATTTCCCAATAATTTATGCTTCAGCTAGAGATGGAATAGCAACAAATGATTTAGACAATATGAAAGATAACATGAAAGACTTATTTGAAGTAATAATAAATAATGTAAAAGCTCCAGAAGGTGATATAGAAGCACCATTCCAAATGCTAGTTACTACATTAGATTCAAGTGAGTATGTTGGTAAAATAGCAATAGGTAGAATCGAAAGAGGAGTAGCTAAGAGAAATCAACAAGCAGCTGTAGTTAGAGAAGATGGTACAGTAGTTAAATTCAAAATATCAGGAATATATGGATATAATGGATTAAAGAGAGAAGAAATAGAAGAAGCTGGTCTTGGAGACATAGTAGCTATAAGTGGAATAAATGACATAAATATTGGAGAAACTATAGCAGATGCAGCTAATCCAGAAGCTATACCATTTGTTAAAATAGACGAGCCTACTTTAAGTATGAACTTCATGGTTAATAACTCACCTTTTGCTGGTAGAGAAGGAGAATTCGTTACATCAAGACACTTAAGAGATAGATTAATGAAAGAACTTGAAACAAACGTAAGTTTAAGAGTTACAGAAATTACTCCAGAATGTTTTGAAGTTAGTGGAAGAGGAGAATTACACCTTTCAATACTTATAGAAACAATGAGAAGAGAAGGATATGAATTCCAAGTTTCAAGACCAAACGTTATTTTCAAAGAAGAAAATGGTGTTAAAGTTGAACCAATGGAATACTTAACTATAGACGTACCAGAAGAATTTATGGGACCTGTAATGGAAAAATTAGGGCCAAGAAAAGGTGAAATGGTTAATATGACTTCAGCTGTTAACGGATATTCAAGATTAGAATTCAGAATACCAGCTAGAGGACTTATTGGTTTCAGAAATGAATTCATGACAGATACAAAAGGTAATGGTATAATGAACCACGTATTTGATGGTTATGAAAAAGTTAAAGGTGATATGCCAGGAAGAAGTAGAGGTTCTATAATAGCATTTGAAGCTGGTGAAGCTGTAGCTTACGGATTATTCAATGCACAAGATAGAGGAACTTTATTTATAAATCCAGGTACAGAAGTTTATTCAGGTATGATTTGTGGAGAATGTTCAAGAGCTGATGATTTAGAAGTAAATGTATGTAAGAAAAAACAATTAACAAATACAAGATCATCAGGAGCAGATGATGCTATTAAATTAGTACCACCAAGAGTTATGACATTAGAACAATGTTTAGAATTTATAGCTAATGATGAATTAGTAGAAGTAACTCCTGTAAGTGTAAGAATGAGAAAAAGATTACTTGATAGCAACGAAAGAAAAAGAGCAGCAAGTAGAGCAAAAAAATAGTAAAGTAATTTTATTTGTTGGTAGGAGGGAACTCCATGGAGAGTAAATTGTGGAAGTCTACGCGTACTATTGTAATTATATTTGTTGTTTTGGTTTTAATTAATATAGCTGTATTTGCTGTGAAATATATATCTGTATCAGAAAATCCTTTCGATACTGGAACAAATAAATATATCAACTTAACAGTTTCACAAGGAGAATCTTTTTATTCTGTTTTAGATAACTTAAAACAAGAAAATATATTAAAAAGTCCATTTTTAACAAAAGTATATTTTAAATTAAATTCTTTCAAGGGAGGAATAAAACCTGGTTATTACGAGATCCCTTCTAATACATCCCTAGGAAAGTTTATAGAAATCCTAGAAAATGGTGATATAGCTAGTTATAAAGTTACAATACCAGAAGGATATGATATAAATCAAATAGCTGATAAGCTTGCTCAAATGGGGATAGTTAGTAAGGAGGCATTTTTAACAGCAGTTAAAAATTATCCATTACCAAGTTATATAAAACCTAATCCAGAAAGAAGATACAATTTAGAGGGATTCTTATATCCAGATACGTACAATATACCTAAAACAGCTGATGCGAATCAAATAATATCTATGATGTTAAATAGATTCCAAGAAGTAATGCTTCAAGTTCAAAAGGAAACAGGTGTGAACGTACCAGAAGCTGATTATGAAAAGTATGTTACTGTTGCTTCTATGATAGAAAAGGAAGCTAGAACAGATCAGGATAGAGAATTAGTTTCATCTGTTATATATAATAGAATAGCAAAAGGAATGAAGCTTCAAATTGATGCTACAGTGTTATATGCTTTAGGTAAGCATCAAGATATAGTTTATTATAAAGATTTAAAAATTCCATCACCATATAATACTTATTATGTGACAGGATTACCAATTGGACCTATAGCTAGTCCAGGTATAGAATCTTTAATTGCAGCTGTAAAACCAGCTAAAACAGATTATCTGTATTATATATTAACAGCAAATGGATCACATTATTTTACTAATAACTATCAAGATTTTGAAAATAAAAAAGCAGAGTTAATAGGAAAATAAATTTTGGAGGAGTTAAATGAACGGAGTAACATTTGACTATATGGAAGAATATTTAAGATCCTTAATCCCAGTGAAAACTGGGATTTTTAAGGAACTTGAAGAGTTCGCCCATGAAAATCAAGTACCAATAATTCAACCAGAAGGTGCTAAATTTTTAGAACTTATGGTTTCTTTAAATAAACCTAAAAAAATATTAGAACTTGGTACAGCAATAGGTTATTCATCAATTCTTATGAACACAGCTACTGATGGAGAAGCTAGCATAAAAACCATAGAAAGAAGTGAAGAAATGGTAAAGCTAGCAAGAGCTAATATAAGTAAATATAACTTAAATCATAAGATTGAAGTCTTAGAGGGAGATTGTTTAGAAATATTAGAAGGTTTAGATGAAAAATTTGATTTAATTTTTATGGATGCAGGAAAAGGGCATTATAATCATTTTCTTCCACATTGCTTAAGATTATTAGAAGATAAAGGTGTAATAATTGCAGATAATGTCTTATTTAGAGGCATGGTGGCTTCTGATGATTTGGTAAAGAGAAGAAAAATCACTATCGTAAGAAGAATGAGATCATATTTAGAAATGGTTTCTAAAGATGATAGTTTAATAACAACAGTTATACCAATGGGAGATGGAATTGCTATAACAAAGAGGAGGTAATTATAATGAGAAAACCAGAAATCCTTGCGCCAGCTGGGACATTAGAAAAATTAAAAATTGCTGTAGATTTTGGAGCTGATGCAGTATATATAGGTGGGAGCAGATTAAATCTAAGAGCTTTTGCAGGTAACTTTACTAATGAAGAAATAGCAGAAGCAGTTAAATATTGTCATGATAGAGGAAGAAAAATTTATGTGACAATGAATGTATTTACTAGAAACCATGACTTAAAAGGTATGGGAGAATACATAAAGGGATTAGCTGACTTAGGTATAGATGCTATAATAGTTGCAGATCCATCAATTATAGCAACAGCAATGGAGGTAGCACCAGATCTTGAAATACATTTAAGTACTCAAGCAAATACAGTAAACTGGAAAGCTGCTGAATTCTGGCATAAATTAGGAGTTAAGAGAATAGTTCTTGCTAGAGAAATGACATTTAATGAAATTCATGGATTTAGTGCAAACTTACCTGAAGAGTGTGACCTTGAAGCATTTATACATGGTTCAATGTGTATAGCTTATTCAGGAAGATGCTTAATATCTAACTATATGTTAGGTAGAGATGCTAACAAGGGAACTTGTTCAAATGCTTGTAGATATAAATATTACTTAGTGGAAGAAACAAGACCTGATCAATATTATCCTGTAATAGAGGATGATAAAGGGACTTACATAATGAACTCAAAAGATTTATGTATGATAAAACATATTCCAGAACTTGTTAAGAGCGGAATATATTCATTTAAAATTGAAGGAAGAATGAAAAGTGAATTCTATGTTGCTTCAGTTGTTAAAGCATATAGAGAAGCTCTAGATAGTTATTGGGAAGATCCTGAAAACTTTGAATTTAAAGAAGAATGGATGGATATTCTTTTAAAAGTAAGTCATAGACCTTATCATACAGGATTCTACTTCGGTAAGAGTGGAGAACAAAACTATGATGAATCTTCATATATAAGAGATTATGACATAGTTGGTATGGTTAAAGAATATGATGAAGAAACTAAAACTGCAACTATATTACAAAAGAATAGAGTATTTGAAGGTGATGTAGTGGAAGTATTAAGAGCAGATTGCTCTTACTTTGCAGTAGAATTAAAAGATATGTATGATGTTGAAAAAGATGTAAAGACGAATGTTGCCAATAGAGCTCAAATGATATTTAAAGTTAAAGTTGATACACCATTAAAAGTAAATGATATGCTTGTCAAAGGAAAGAAAACTTTAGAATTAGGCGACAAATAAGGAGGAAATCGCATGAAAAGGCCAATACTAATAGGAATAACTGGTGGAACTGGTTCAGGTAAGAGCACAATAGCTAAGGAGATATATGCACAATTTACAGAAGAGTGTATAGCTATGATAGAACAAGATTCTTACTATAAAGACCAAAGTCATCTATCAATGGAAGATAGAGGAAAAACAAATTATGATCATCCAAATGCATTTGATAGTGATCTTCTATTACAACATTTAGGTGAATTATTAGAAGGTAAGGCTATAAAAAAACCAATATATGATTTTTCTATTCATAATAGAGTGGAAGATGTTGTTGAGGTAGAGCCAAAGGAAATAATAATTGTAGAAGGAATATTAGTATTAGAAGATGTTAGAATAAGAGATTTATTAGATATAAAAATTTATGTAGACACAGATGCTGATGTTAGAATTATCAGAAGAATGGTAAGAGACATAAATGAAAGAGGAAGAACATTAGAATCAGTTATAAATCAATATCTAAGTGTTGTTAAGCCTATGCATAACCAATTTATAGAGCCAACTAAAAAGTATGCAGATATAATCATACCAGAAGGTGGTCGTAATAAAGTAGCTATAGATATATTAGTAGCTAAAATAAAAGAAATATTAAGTAAATAATGTATAAAACATTCCCAAACTGGCTAGTATTTAGCTAGTAGGGGGTGTTTTTTTGTTTAATAGAAGATATATATTAGAAAAAAGAATAAAAATATTATCATTAATTTTTATGTGCCTTTTATTTTTTTTAATAATAAGGGTTGCTTACATAGAAAATAAGTTCAATCCTATTGTAACAGGAACAGAACTTAATAATAGTATAAATAAAGAAAAAATAAGTAACTATAACTATCTATTATTAGATAGGAATGGAAAAGATTTAAATAATTATAATAGAAAATATAAGGTTTTTATAAATGGAAAAACCTTTGCCATGAATGCAAGAAATCAAAATTTAGATGAACTCATGACATTTAACTATATATTATTAGAAGAAGTAAAAGACTTTTCTATGAATGATATAGTACAAAAAAAATATAATGTAACTTATGAAATAAGCGAGTATGCTTTTGATCAAATAAAAGATATGAATGGTCTAAAAGGAATTTATGTTTATGAATATGATGAAATAGAAGAAAAAAATAATAGAAGTATAGAAAAAACTATTATGGAAACCACAGGATTTAATATTAAGAATAAAACTGATAATTATAAAAAGGCTGAGAATTCCTTAGAAATGAAAATAAATAATTATGTAAAAAATAATTTAAACCATAAAGAAGTTTTTGAAAAAGATCTAACAGGGATATATGAAAATAATAATTATGAATTAAATAAAGATAATAACAACATTAGACTTACTTTAGATAAAGATTATCAAAGTATTGTAAGAGAAGTTTTATCTAGAGAAGAATATAAGGATTTTTCTAATATTGGAGTTGCCATAACAGATGGTCAAACAGGAGAGATTTTAGCTATGGCTCAAAAAAATGAAAATGAGCCTAATTTAATTAGTGGTGCAGGGGGAATACTAGGCTATGAACCAGGTTCAACTTTTAAAATATTAACATTAGAAGCGGCTAAGAAGTATTTAAACACATCTTTATCTGATGAATATGTTTGTCAGGGACATATATGTAAAAAAGAAAAAATACATGGTAAAATATCTGTGGAAAAAGCTATGGAAGTATCTTGTAACGATGTTTTTTCTATATTAGGAAATAAAATAGGGAAAGAAAGATTAATTGACTTTGCTAAAGAGCAAGGATATTTTGAAAAAGTTTTAGACTTAGATAGCAGTACAGGGATGGAAGCTAAGGGAGCGTTACCTGGCGAAGGATCAACAGCAGGAATTACCGCTATTGGTCAAACTATATTAGCAACTCCTATACAAGTTTTAGGAACATTATCAGCAGTAGTGAATAATGGAGTTTATCAAAAACCATATATTCTTTCTAGTATAGAAAATCAAAATGGTGAAGTAGTAGAAAATTTTAAAGCAGAGGAAAAGACAGTTATATCTGAAAAAGATGCACTAGTAATGAAAAATTTATTGATAAAAGCCACTAATGATGGTTCTGGTATCAATGCAAAAATAGAAGGAGTAGAAGTTGGTGGAAAAACAGGAACTGCAGAGGCTAATGGAAAATCTCACGGATGGTTTTTAGGTTTTTTTAAGAATAATAATAAGTATTATAATATGGTTGTATTTTTGCCACATATGCCAGATAAGGATAGTAAAGGCTTTAGTACAGGAGGAGGAAATAGTGCAGCTCCTATATTTAAAGAAATAGCTTTAGAACTTATAAAAAATAAATAAAATAGGAAATTTTAAAATTTTAAATCATATTATATTAATAAGCACTGTTAGGAGGAACATTCTATGTTCATATTACAGAGTATTATTAATGTAATAAGTAATAATATATTCTTAACTGGATATATTACGGGAAATACAACATTTCCTAAACCTTTAGATGAGAAGGAAGAAGAATATTATTTGAAGAGGTTCAAAGAGGGGGACTTAGAAGCAAAAAGTATATTAATAGAAAGGAACCTAAGATTAGTAGCACATATTGTAAAGAAGTATTCTTTTCCTAATAAAGAGGTGGATGATTTAATATCCATAGGCACAGTAGGCCTTATAAAAGCTATAGATTCTTTTAATTTGGGAAAAGGAACTAGACTTGCTACTTATGCAGCAAGATGCATTGAAAATGAAATACTTATGCTTTTTAGAAATAACAAGAAAATAAAAGGTGAGGTTTATCTTCAAGATCCTATAGGGGTGGATAAAGAAGGAAATGAAATATGTCTTATTGATGTATTGAGTAGTGAAGAGGATTCAGTGGTAGAAGAAGTAGAGAATAATTTACAAGTGAAAGCATTGTATTCAAAGATGAATAATGCACTTACAAAGAGAGAAAAGGAAATTTTAGAAATGAGGTATGGTCTTGTAGATGGTGAAGTAAAAACTCAAAGGGAAATAGCTTTAATTCTTGGTATTTCAAGGTCATATGTTTCTAGAATAGAAAAAAAAGCTTTAAAAAAATTATTTAAAGAATTTAATTTAAAAAAGTAGAAAATATTATTTTTAATTTTAAAAAAAAATAATAGAATTTTAGTTTGAAACTTATTTTGGATGAAGTATAATAAATTAAAATTTTAACAAGAAAATAAATTATTCAGTATATTGCTTATTCTATGTTTTATTAGAATAAGCAAATTTTTTAGACTTACATTATTTGAGGATATATTAACATATAAAATAAATAAAGCTTGGCGTGGATAAAGATAAGCCTAGGAATCCTAGGCTTTTACTGATTACAGCTTCACGTTTCTAGATAACTGCGATTAAGTATTCAGATAGAGTCAAAACTCCATCTGAATTAAGTCTGCGTTTATTATTTAGTATGTCTATGTACCCAGTTTACATCATGTCCATAACCTCTATATAGTGATATTATACCACCTACAAATAATAATATAGCAGGTATTAAGTACAATGCTGAGGATAAAATAAATCCTAAAATAGCAGCTATAATCATACAAGTAGCAGCCCATCTACTATGTGTTCGAACTAATGAAGCTCCAAGAATACCTATAATAGAAATTATAAATAAAGCGATATGATTACTATATATATAATAAGGATATAAGATAAGATTCCATGCTGCATTGTAGAATGCACTCCATATTGATGCAATTATTCCTAAAATACCACCAGCCATACCTAAGTATAGTTCTGTTCTTCTACTCATTGATATTTTCCTCCTTTTTATTGTTATATAAATAACTTTACACTTATTAGTGTATCTATGTTATAAATTATTATTCATTTTAAATTAAGAAAATAATTTTTATTTCAGTAATGGTTGGTTAGAAATAATTATAGAGATTTATTTAATTTTTATATTTTTAAGTAGAAATTTATATATACTTATATTAAGGAAGAAAATTTATGTTCATAAATAAAAGCCTAGAAAACTAGGCTTTTATTTAGAAGTTTATATTTGCTGTTTCACCATCTAAATTAACAACTATTGTACCATGATTAATAGGTTTAGCAGTTTCAAATACTAGGAATCCACTATAAGGTGTATTGGGACTTAATGTACTAAAAGCACTATAAGCAGTTGATAATGAGTTATTATCATTATTTACAGTAAAAGCTGAAATTGTAGCACTGGTATTAATATTGTAGTTAGTATTATCAGAAGATAATGTAAATACATGTTGGTATCCTAAATTAATAGAACTTATAGGAGAGTTACTATTATTTTTTAAAGTTACTGTAAAAATAGCAAAATTATTTTGAGTACTAGATATATTACTACCATAATTATCATCTATACTTTTTTTATTTTGAAGATTACTTACAGTTACATCGTAATTTCCCATTTTTATAGTTTCCCCTAATTTAAAACTTTTTGTTGTAGTAGTGGAAGATAAATTGGAAACCTGAGATGGTGTAGAATTATTAGAGGGAGATTGTGTTTTAACTACTGAAGGATTTTCATTGTTACCACCAGCAATAGTAACAATAATAAATAGTAGAATTATAATACCTATAAAGCCTAAACATCCTATTTTAAATTTACTTTTTTTCTTTGGTTCTTCCATATTAAATTTTCCTCCATTTTATAATGTGTATTTAAGTTTTACTTGTTTAATATTAACATAGAGATAGTATCTGTCAAAATTATGCTATTAACGATAAGTTAATTTATAAGTATTAAATATAACGGATTATTAATATAGAGTGAAAAATAAAATTTTTATATCATAATTGTATAATATAGAGTAATTTATTCGAAAAAATAGGATAAAAATCTAAAAGTTGTATAAATAAAGAAATATTTAGAAGCGAAGTGTTTAGGTGCTAATTAAAAATTAAAACTTAAAGTTTATTATACATGGAAAAAATTAAAAAATTTTAATTTGAAGAAGTAGTAAATATTGCTTTAAATCCTTTAAAAACTCTAGCAATTAGTAAAGTTTTAGTTTATAATTTATTTTAGGTAAATCATAGTAAGCTAAAATTTTAACATGTAAATAATTTATTTCAGTATATTGCTTATTCTATGGTTTATTAGAATAAGCAAATTTTTTTGTTTATTTTACTATTAAGAAATAGATCCTAATGGAGGGGAGCATGTTTAATTTAAATGAATTACTAAAAGTAACAGTAGAAGAAAAAGCATCAGATTTGCATTTAACAGTTGGTGTGCCACCAGTAATAAGAATAAACGGTACATTACACAAATTAGGTGAAGACTCACTGACTCCATCAGATACAGAAGAGTTTGCCAAACAAATTTTAGGTGAATTTTATGATGAGTATAGAAGATCAGGAGAATTTGATACTTCTTATTCAGCAAAAGGTGTAGGAAGATTTAGGGTTAATGTTTTTAAACAAAGAAATAGTACAGCATTAGCAATAAGGGTGATTACACTTAAAATACCTACATTAGAGGAATTAAAGCATCCTGAAATATTAAGAGAGTTAACTAAGAAAAAAAGAGGTTTGGTACTTGTAACAGGTCCAACAGGAAGTGGAAAAAGTACTACTCTTGCTGCAATGATAAATGAAATAAATAATACAAGAGATGCTCATATAATAACATTAGAAGATCCAATAGAGTATTTACATAAACATAATAAATGTGTTGTAAATCAAAGAGAAGTTGGCAAAGATACAGTGAGCTATGCAAGAGCTCTTAAATCAGTTTTAAGAGAAGATCCAGATGTAATCCTAGTAGGGGAAATGAGAGACTTAGAGACTATATCAATTGCTATTACAGCAGCAGAAACAGGCCACTTAGTATTTTCAACACTTCATACAATTGGTGCTTCTAAAACTATAGATAGAATAATAGATGTTTTCCCACCACATCAACAACAACAAATAAAGATACAGTTATCAACTGTATTACAAGGCATTATTTCTCAACAATTAATGCCAACAACAAGTGGTGGTAGAGTTGCTGCATTAGAAATAATGGTTTCAACTCCAGCTATTCAAAATCTTGTGAGGGAAGGGAAAACACATCAAATAGAATCAGCTGTACAAACTGGAAGTAAATATGGAATGAAGACCATGGATATGGCTTTAGCTGAGTTATATAAAAAGAAAATTATAACATCAGAAACAGCATTAGGTTTTTCAGTTGATAGAGAGATGTTAAGTAGAATGATACTTTATTAAAATTTTAGCTGGCTGAAGTATTTTAGTCAGCTAAAGTTATTTTAATAAAATAAAAACTCTTTTTATTTAGTAGTACTTATTAATAAGAATTTTTTTTATAAATCTTATGTAGATTTAATCTAAAGGTTAAGTCAATTATTATTCGGAATTGGGAGGTAACAAAGAGTGAATGAGAAAATAGTTGCCTTAAGTATAGGGAATAAATATTTAACAGCTACTATGTCTAAAAATGAATTTGGAGAAAATAAAATAATAGCTTCAGCTATTGTAGAGTCTAAAGGAGTAAAAAGAGGGAAAATAGAAGACCTAGAATTACTTGTAAACTCTATAGGGGAAGTTATAGAAAAGTTAAAAAAAGCTACTAAAGAGAAAATATCAGACTTATATATTGCATTATCAACAGAAGATATACGAATTGTGGAAAGTAAAGGTAGTTATACTTTAGATAAAAACAGAAGTATTGAAAAAGAGCAAATTGAAAAAGCTTATTTAAATGGGAAATCTACTGAGCTTAAAGAAGATGAGTGCATTGCAGATGCAATAATTAAGAGTTTTTACACTACAGAAAGTGGCTACATAGAAAATCCATTAGGAATGAAATCTAAATTACTAGAAGTTGAATTAAATTTAATTGTATGTAAAAAAGATTTTATTGCAGATATAAAAAAGGCCATTATGAGTTTAGGGATTAATGTTAATGGCTTTATACTAGCTATAGATGCTTTAAATAAGTATTTATTAATGGAAGATGAAATAAAAGAACAAAATAATGTAATAATAAACTTTGGAGCTGAAAAGGTTGAAGTTGGAATGTTCTTTAAAAATAAAATAAAGAAAATATCTACTGTACCACTAGGGGCTAGGGATATAACGAAAGATATAGCTATAGTAACTAAAATAAAAGAAGATAAAGCAGAAGCAATAAAAGTAGAAAATAGTGTGAATTTCATTACAATCAGAAATAATTTTGGGAAGATAGAGATTGAAAATGAAAAGATAGAAGCTACTTTATTATATGAAGTAATAAACGCAAGGTTAGAGGAAATTACAAGTTACATAAAAAAAACTATAGAAACATCTGTGGATTATGATAGAATAGATAATGTAATTATTGTAGGAGAAGGAATAGTTAATTTTGAAAATATAAAAGCCTTTTTAGAAGGAGTTTTTAATAAAAACATAGTTATTTTTACGAAAGAAGAACTAAATCTTGAAATTTATTCAACAATTATGTCAAATGCTATTGTTAAAGAGGTATATGATAGGTTAAAATTATTATATAAAAAAGATGTATTTTCAATTGTAACATACAATAAAGCAAAAGAAATAGTTTCTAAAAATACAATATTTAAAGATAAAGATTCAAAGGAAAACAAAGGAAAGTTATCAAAAGTATTAGGTTTTTTAGGTGATATATTCTAGAAGGAGGAGTTATTTTGTTAGATTTTGATGTAGATATGCAAGATTTTACTAATATAAAAGTAATAGGATGTGGTGGCGGAGGAAGTAACGCTGTCAATAGAATGATAATGGAAGGTCTTAAAGATGTTGAGTTTATTGCAATCAATACTGATAAACAAGCTTTAATGCTTTCACATGCAACTCATAAAATTCAAATAGGTGATAAATTAACTAAAGGTCTTGGAGCTGGAGCAGATCCTGAAATAGGAAAAAAAGCAGCAGAAGAAAGTTTAGATGAAATAACAGAAGCAATAAAAGGTGCAGATATGGTATTCATTACTGCTGGTATGGGCGGCGGAACTGGTACTGGAGCAGCTCCTGTTGTTTCAGAAATTGCAAAATCAATGGGGATATTAACAGTTGGTATAGTTACAAAACCTTTCCCATTTGAAGGTAGAAGAAGAATGAAACACGCAGAAATGGGTATAGAAAACCTTAAAGCAAAAGTTGATACTTTAGTTACTATTCCAAATGAAAGACTTCTTAATATGGTTGATAAAAAGACAACTTTATTAGATTCATTTAAAAAGGCTGATGATGTATTAAGACAAGGTGTACAAGGTATATCTGACCTTATTACAAACCCTGGTTTAATAAACTTAGACTTTGCGGATGTTAGATCAGTAATGGTAGATAAAGGTCTTGCACATATGGGAATTGGTACAGGATCAGGAGATTCAAGAGCAAAGGATGCAGCAGAAGAAGCTATTTGTTCACCATTACTTGAAACTTCAATAACAGGAGCTACAGGGGTTCTTATAAACATAACAGGAGGAGCAGATTTAAGTTTATTTGAAATAAATGAAGCTTCAGAAATCGTTCAAGAATCAGCAGATCCAGATGCGAACATAATATTTGGTACTGCTATTGATGAATCATTAAAGGATCAAATAAGAATTACTGTTATAGCTACAGGCTTTGATAGAGAAACTCAAAATAAAATGATGAGTATTAAAGAAGAAAAAGTTGAAGTTAAGAAAGAAGTAGCAGCTACACTAGAAGTTGAAGAGAAGAAAAAAGAAGAAATCTACGAAGATGATTTAAGTATTCCAGCATTCTTAAGAAGAACTAGAAGATAAGCTGAGACTTAATTTAGATAGAGTTTTATTCTAGTTAAATTTTAGTGGAAGCATCTAGGAATATGTGTCTGTTTATTTCAAACTTATAGAAGCTTGGAATATTACAGGCACTAGTTATCAGATAAAAATGAAAAAAAAGAGTATGTATCTAAGGGGTAAGATACATGCTCTTTTTTTATTTTAAATATATATTCTATAAATTTAATATTTAGAAATAAAAAATTATTTTATTATTCAGCAAATAATTTTAATAATTTTTTTTTGTTGTATTTTTTATTTTAATAAAAGAAAAAAATAAAAGTTTTTTTGATATATAAATAAAAAATAGGAAGAAAAAAATAGGAAAAAAATTGAAATCAAGATGTATATTGCGACAAATTTTTGTAATTATAAGATTTATAATAATAAAAGAAGGAGGAGAATGATGGTAGTATATTTAGATGTTTTAATATTAGAAAATTTTCTAATAAATTTATTTCTTGTAGTTATAACTATGCAATTATGTAGAAGAAATATTAATTATAAAAGTATAATTATAGCAAGTTTTTTGGGTACTATTTATACATTAACTATGGTTATAGATAGTATAAAAGTATTTTCTTATTTCCCATTTAAAATACTATTTTCTCTTCTGATGATTAAAATAGCATTAGGAAAAATTAATATTTTAACTTTAATAAAAACTACTTTAGTATTTATTGGGAGTACAATTGGATTTTCTGGTGTTTGTTTATTTTTATCTTTGATGGATAATTCCTATGATATATCGAAAGGTATAGTAATTAATAGCTATTCCATGAAAGCTTTAATCTTTTCTATAATAGTTTTTTATTTAATAGCCTATAGAATATATTGTTACTTCAAGGAAAGAGCAATTATAAATAATTTTTTATTTGATATTGAATTTACTTTAGACAATAAAGTAGTACAAACTAAAGCTTTTTTAGATACAGGTAATGAACTTATAGAACCAGTTACATCCTTGCCTGTAATTATATTAGAAAAGAAAGAAGTTAATTACTATAAATTAGAAGACTCCAAATGTTTTCATATTCCTTATAAGGGAGTTGGAGGAGCAAGTGAAAAAATGAAAGCTATAAAAGTGAAGGATGTAAAATTAAAAAATAAAGATGGCGTAGAATTTTTTAGAACAGCAATGGTAGGATTTTGTGATACAAAGCTCAGTGAAACTGATGAATATAATGCACTTTTACCAAGGGCAATAATATAAAAGGGGGTAAAGAAATGGAGAAAATTCAGATTCTTATTAATAAAATTTTGACTAAGTTCAAGATATTTGTTAAAAAGGTATACTATGTTGGAGGAAATGATGTTTTACCACCACCTCTTACAAAGGAAGAGGAAGAAAAGTTAGTTACGAATTTAGCTGAAGGTGAAGAAAGCATAAGAACTATATTGATAGAACGAAATTTAAGGTTAGTTGTATATATAGCTAGAAAGTTTGAAAATACAGGAGTTGGAGTAGAAGATTTAATTTCAGTAGGAACAATAGGATTAATAAAAGCTGTAAATACTTTTAAACCAGATAAAAAAATAAAATTAGCAACCTATGCATCAAGATGTATAGAAAATGAAATTTTAATGTACTTGAGAAGAAATAATAAAGTTAAAGCAGAAATATCTTTTTATGAACCTTTAAATATAGATTGGGATGGAAATGAACTTTTATTATCAGATATATTGGGGACAGACAATGATATTGTTTATAATTTAATAGAAGATGAAGTTGATAAAGAATTACTATTTACAGCTATGGATAATTTATCAGGAAGAGAAAAAGAAATAGTAAAATTAAGGTTTGGCTTATTTGGAACTAAAGAAAAAACTCAAAAAGAAGTTGCAGATATGTTAGGGATCTCACAGTCGTATATATCAAGGCTTGAGAAGAAAATAATAAAAAGATTGAAAAAGGAAATAAATAAAATGGTATAAAATTTAAACCTCTAGGAAATAATTAAAATGCACGAGGTTAATTACTTCAAAGGGGTTGATTTTAAACTATGATGATAAATAAAGTAGAAATATGTGGTGTTAATACATCAAAATTACCCGTATTAAAAGAAAAAGAAATGAAAGAACTCCTTCTTAGAATGAGTAAAGGAGATTATGAGTGTAGAGAGCATTTTATAAAAGGAAATTTAAGATTAGTATTAAGTGTAATTCAAAGATTTAATAATAGAGGAGAAAATGTAGATGACCTATTTCAAGTTGGATGCATTGGACTTATGAAAGCAATTGATAACTTTGATTTAAGTCAGAATGTCAAGTTCTCCACTTATGCTGTTCCTATGATAATAGGTGAAATAAGAAGATACTTAAGGGATAACAATTCTATAAGAGTTAGTAGATCTTTAAGAGATATTGCTTACAAAGCTTTATTGGTTAGAGATAAACTAATAAATGATAATAATAAAGAACCTACAGTATCTCAAATAGCAAAGGAATTAAATATACCAAGAGAAGAGGTTGTATTTGCATTAGATGCAATACAAGACCCCGTTTCTTTATTTGAGCCTATATATCATGATGGTGGAGATGCTATTTATGTAATGGATCAAATAAGTGATTCAAAAAATCAAGATTCAAATTGGTTAGAAAATATATCAATTAAAGAAGCAATGAAAAAATTAAATGATAGAGAGAAATTAATATTAACTCTTAGATTTTTTAATGGAAAAACACAAATGGAAGTTGCTGATGAAATTGGTATATCTCAAGCTCAAGTTTCAAGATTAGAAAAAATGGCATTAAAACACATGAGAAAATATGTTTAAATTATTGGAATAATTTAATCTAATATAGAATAACATAATATTAAAAGAAATTATGTTTGTTCTATATTAGATTATTTTTATGAAGAGGTGAAAAATAGTGGAGAATTCTATGGTTGAAGAGAGATTATTTTCTTTAAGAGAATTAAGGAACTTAGAGGTTATTGATATAAATGAGGGAAGAAAATTAGGCTTTATTGTAGATGTAAAAGTTGATTGTGATAAATATAAAGTAGAATCTTTATTGCTTCCAGTAAGTAAAGATTCATGGTTTTCTAAGCAAGAATTTATAGAAATAGAATGGGAGAATGTAAAAAAAATTGGGATGGACTGTATATTAGTAGATTTAAAGGAAAAAATATTAAGAGAAATATAGAAATTCTCACAAAAAGACTGTATAATATATTTACATCTAAAGGAAGAAAGGTGTGAATAAAATGAGATGTCCTTATTGTTTTTATGAAGAAAGTAAAGTGGTAGATTCTAGAGCTTCAGATGATTCTACATCTATTAGAAGAAGAAGAGAATGTTTAAGTTGCGGAAAGAGATATACTACATATGAGAAAATTGAAGATATTCCAATTCTTGTAGTGAAAAAAGATTCTACTAGAGAGAATTTTAATAAAGACAAGATAATAACAGGGCTAATTAAAGCATGCCAAAAAAGACCAGTTTCTAGAAAGCAAATTGAAGAGATAGCTGACTACATAGAGAAAAAAATCAGCAATAAAATGATTGGCGAAATAAAATCTGATTATATAGGTGAGCTTATAATGGATAAGCTTAAAGAGATAGATGAAGTATCATATGTAAGGTTTGCTTCTGTATATAGACAATTTACTGATATAAACACTTTTATGGAAGAAATAAAAAACTTAATGGAAGAATAATAGATTAAGATAATCATTTTTAGTAAGTGATTATCTTTTTTTATTTTATAAAATAATTTTTAAAAAATACTATGCTTTAGAGTTATGAATAAGAGTACTTTATTTATATTTTATTTAATAAAAAAATAAATATTTTTACTTAATATAGACTATGTTAAAATTAAAAGTAAATAATATACAAGTTATAGATGGGAGATTTATATGGAAAAGTTTGAAATAATAAAATTAGATAATATGGAATTTATTAAATTTGTTGATGGAAAGGTAAATATATTATTTTCTACAGCTGAAAAGAATGTATCTTATAAAATAAATACAGAAGAAGGAACAAAAAATTTAAGTAGGTTAAAAGATTTATTCTCTGTAAATGAAGTTAAATATACAAATCAAATACACAGTTCAATAATTTTTGAGACAAGTGATGAAAAAGACTTATTAAAAGAAAGTGGAGATGCCATAATATCAAATAAAAATAGTGAAATAGTAGGAGTTTTTACAGCTGATTGTGTTCCTGTTATATTATATGATCCAGATAAGAATATAATTTCAGCAATACATAGCGGCTGGAAAGGAACTATTGGAGATATATCAAGAAAAACAGCAGAAATAATGAAAAATAAGTATGGTGCAATGAATATTAAGGGATTAATAGGACCTCATATTGGTAGCTGTTGTTATGAGGTTAGTGAAGAATTGGCAGAAAAATTTTCCAAAAAATATGGACAGGAAGTAAGAGATAATAGAATATTAAGTTTAGAATATGCTATTAGAAAGCAATTAGAAGGGATTATTGACAATGAAAATATAAAATCTTTAAATATTTGTACTAACTGCAATAAAGAATATAAAATGCATAGTTATAGAAGAGACTCAGAAAATGCAGGAAGATTATTTTCATTTGCTTACATTAAAGAAAATTAATGCTCTAAATTTTAGTTAATGAGGATTCGGGGGATATGAAAAAAAAGATAATAACATCTACAATTTTAGTTATAATGTTTACTTTAGGGGTAATTACAAGCTTTTTTTTACTTATATCAAATTATAATGATGCAGAATATTCAAAGAATATATTAAAGGAATATAGTGAAACAACTACTTACTTTTTAAATTCTAATTATGGAAATAGAGAAAAGTGCCTTGATGAAATTAATAAAATTTCTTTAAGTAGTGAAGGTAAAAAAATTAGAATAATTTATGCAAATAATAATGGAAAAATACTATATGATTCTTCTGACAAGAAAGATGAAGGTAGTGAATTTTCAATTATAAAAAGTGAATTAATTGAAAAAAATAAATATTTTCATGAAGAAAAACTTCAAAATGGTGATTTGATACTTTTTACTGCCATTGGAGATAATTCTAAACTTATATACGATAAAGATATGAAATATTATCTATATGCTCTTATTATTACTTTGACAATAGGAATAATAATAACTAGTAGAGTTATGAATACTATTATTGAACCTATAGAGGAATTACAATTAGTAGCAGCAAGAATGTCGAGAGGAGATTTTCATAAGAGGGTTAAAATAAAAACTAATGATGAATTAGGAAGTCTTAGTGCATCATTTAATAATATGGCAGATAAATTAGAAGAAACTATGGGGGAACTTTTAAGTAAGCAATTAAGATTAACTTCCATTTTAAAAAGTATAGGTAGTGGAATAATAGCTCTTGATAAAAATGAAAATATTATTTTAATAAATCCATGTGCAATAGAAATATTCAAAATTAAAGATAATAATCTTATTGGAAAAAATATAAAAGATGTAATAGAGGAAGAAAAAATATTAGAGGCTATAAAAAATAATATAGAGAAGTCAGATTTTAAAATAACAAAACCAACAGAAAGATATGTTAAAGTAAAGGTAGATAGAATATTAGAAGGTGTTAATGGTGGAGGGTGTGTAATTTCTATAGAGGATATTACAGATTATAAAATGTTAGAAAATATGAGAAGAGATTTTGTTGCTAATGTATCTCATGAACTTAAGACTCCAATAACATCCATAAAAGGATTTGCAGAAACTTTAAAATATGTTGATGATGAAGAAACTAGAGGGAAGTTTTTAGGTATAATAGAAGAGGAATCTGATAGATTAACAAGACTCATAGAAGATATATTATCTTTATATGAAATTGAAAGAAAAGATAATAATATAATAAAAGAAGTATTTAGTCCTAAAGATATTTTAGATAAGATTAATTTAATAGTGGAAGGTAATGCTAAAAAGAGGAACATAGGTATTATTTTAAAAAATGAAAGTAATAATTTCTTATATGGCAGTGAAGATAGATTTAAGCAAATGATCTTAAATATTGTGGATAATGCTATAAAATATGCAGGAGATAATACGTTAATATGGATAAAATCTAGAGATATTGGCAATAAGATTATTATAGACATTGAGGATAATGGAGTGGGAATGGCACAGGAACATGTCAATAGAATTTTTGAAAGATTCTATAGAGTAGATAAAGCTAGATCAAGAAACAATGGAGGTACTGGTTTAGGGCTAGCTATAGTAAAGCATATAGTAAATAATTTTGAAGGAACTATATCAGTATGGAGTGAAGTTTCTAAGGGAACAAAATTTACTATAGAATTGCCTATTTGTGAAGAAAGTGTGAAAGTAAAATTCCTTGAAAAGGACTTAGAGAAGATTCAATGAGTTGACTGTATTCTATAATTAATGTAATATAACATAATGATAGTAAAAGAATATACAATACATTTTATTTTAGTTTTATAAAGTGAATTATATTCACGTTAAATAGAGTTACTACGAGGAGGAATTAAAATGAGCAAACCTATGGTTGCAATAGTAGGTAGACCTAATGTTGGGAAATCTACTTTATTTAATAGATTAGCAGGTAAGAGAATCTCTATAGTTGAAGATACTCCAGGAGTTACAAGAGATAGGGTTTACGCAGAATCAGAATGGGTTGGAAGACCTTTTACAATGATAGATACTGGTGGAATAGAACCAGAAAGTGCAGATATCATAATAAAGCAAATGAGAAGACAGGCACAAATAGCTATAGAAATGGCTGATGTAATAGTTTTTATAGTTGATGGTAAAGAAGGTCTTACAGCTGCAGACCAAGAAGTTGCTACTATGCTTAGAAAAAGTAAAAAACCAGTTGTTCTAGTAGTAAATAAAATAGATAATTTAAAAGATGAAGCTAACATGTATGAGTTTTACAACTTAGGAATAGGTGATCCAAATACTATATCAGCATCACAAGGTTTAGGTCTTGGAGATATGTTAGATGAAGTTGTTAAATTCTTCCCAGAAGAAAATGAAGATGAAGAGGAAGAAGAAAATATAAAAATAGCTATGGTTGGAAAGCCTAATGTTGGTAAGTCATCACTTATAAATAAATTATTAGGTGAAGATAGAGTAATTGTAAGTAATGTTCCAGGAACAACTAGGGATGCTATAGACAGTTATTTAGAAACAGAACAAGGTAAATTTACATTAATAGATACAGCTGGGCTTAGAAGAAAGAGCAAAGTAAAAGAAGAAATTGAGAGGTATTCAGTAATCAGAACTTACGCAGCTATAGAAAGAGCAGATGTATGTATCTTAATGATAGATGCAACAGAAGGCGTAACAGATCAAGATGAAAAAATAATTGGATATGCTCATGAATTAAATAAAGCTATTTTTGTTATAGTGAATAAGTGGGATTTAATAGAGAAAGATGGAAAGACTATGGCTAACTACCAAAAAGATCTTCAATCAAATCTTAAATTCTTATCTTATGCACCATTCTTATTCATTTCAGCTTTAACAGGACAAAGAGTTCATAAAGTATTAGAAATGGCAAAAATGTGTTATGGAAATTACTCAAAGAGAATAGGTACTGGTATATTAAATGATGTAATAAGTAAAGCAATACTTATGAAAGAACCACCAGTAGTGGCATTAAAGAGACTTAAGGTATATTATGCAACTCAAGTTGCTGTATGTCCACCTAAATTTATATTCTTCGTAAATGATCCAAGTGCTTCACACTTCTCTTACGAAAGATATTTAGAAAATCAATTAAGAAGTAGTTTTGATTTTACAGGAACAGGTCTTCAAATAGAGTATAGACAAAGAAAGGAGTAATTATTTATGGATAAGATAGCCTTTATTGGAGCAGGAAGCTTTGGTACTTCCTTATCTTTACTTTTAGCAAACAAAGGATATGAAGTTTCTTTATGGGATAGAAATAAAGAAGTTGTAGATGATATAAACATAAATAGAAAAAATAGCAGATATTTAGAAGATTTAGATATTCCTCATAATGTTACAGCTTATTATAATATGGAGGATGCTTTAAATAATTGCAATTATGTAGTATTAGCAGTTCCATCTCATGTTATAAGAACTATAGCAAGAGAGTTAAGAGGAAAAATTTCTGATGATGTGGTTTTAATAAATATAGCTAAGGGGATTGAAGAAGGAACAAATATGAGATTATCGCAAGTTATAAATGATGAACTTCCGGATAATCAACTAGTAGTGTTATCAGGACCAAGTCATGCTGAGGAAGTTGCAAAAGCAATACCAACAACTTTAGTGGCTAGCTCTGAGCATATGGAATATGCTAAAAAGGTTCAAGACTTATTCATGGATAAAAATTTCAGAATCTATACTAATGAAGATATAATTGGTGTTGAAATAGGTGGAGCAGTTAAAAATATAATAGCCCTAGCTACAGGAATATGTGATGGTCTTGGCTATGGTGATAATTCAAAAGCTGCACTTATGACAAGAGGAATGTGGGAAATAAGAAAAATAGGAATGTATCTTGGCGGTCAAGCTGATACCTTTTACGG
The DNA here is from genome assembly GCF_001403635.1 of Clostridium massiliamazoniense. Classification (GTDB taxonomy): domain Bacteria; phylum Bacillota; class Clostridia; order Clostridiales; family Clostridiaceae; genus Sarcina; species Sarcina massiliamazoniense. The sequence goes on along the minus strand of NZ_LN879468.1, from coordinate 879,244 downwards.
TCTAACTGGTATAGGAGACTTAATAGTAACTTGTACTAGTATGCATTCTAGAAATAGAAGAGCTGGTATATTAATAGGTCAAGGAAAATCATTAAATGAGGCCGTTAAAGAAGTAGGAATGGTTGTTGAAGGTATAAAAGCCTGTAGAGCTTTCTACGAGATGAAAAAAGATACAAATATTGAAATGCCTATAACAGATACTTTATATAGTGTTCTTTTTGAAAATGCAAATGTAAAAGAAGCTATAGTAAAGTTAATGGTAAGAGATAAAAAGGACGAAAAATTATAAACTTTAAGAAATCAAAGTTTTCTTGAATTAAAAAAGAAAAATAAATAATTAAAATTATAAGAAATCTATAAATTTAGTTCTAATAAAAGGAGCTATAATTTATAGATTTTTTTTATAAAAAAATAAAAAAAGAGTATACTTTTTGAAAGAAAATAATATATATATATGGATAATAAATAATTATAGGAGGGACATATCTTTGGAAGGATTTAATATATATAAAGATATTGCAGAGAGAACCCAAGGAGATATTTACGTAGGTGTAGTAGGACCTGTTAGAACAGGTAAATCAACATTTATAAAAAGATTCATGGATCTTATGGTTATACCAAAAATAGAAAATACTTATAAGAAAGAAAGAGCTAAGGATGAATTGCCACAAAGTGGATCTGGAAAGAGTATTCATACAACAGAACCTAAATTTATACCCAATGAAGCTGTAGAGGTAAATCTTGACGAAGGAATAACTTTTAATGTTAGAATGGTAGACTGTGTAGGATATATAGTTAAAGGGGCATTAGGTTATATGGAAGGAGAAGAGTCAAAGATGGTAACAACCCCATGGTTTGACTATGAAATACCTTTCGAAGATGCTGCTGAAATAGGAACTAGGAAGGTAATAACAGACCATTCCACTATAGGTCTTGTAGTAACAACAGATGGAAGTATAACAGGGATAAGTAGAGATGATTATTTAGAAGCAGAAGAGAGAGTAATTGGTGAACTGAAATTAATAAATAAACCTTTTATAATTGTACTTAACTCATCAAAACCAAATGATGAATCAACAAAGGCATTACAAGTTGAGATGGAACAGAAGTATAATGTACCTGTTCAAATAATGGATGTTTCTTCTATGGGAGAAGATGATATAAATAACATATTCACAAAGGTTTTAAAAGAATTTAGTATTAAAGAAATAAATATAGATATGCCGGAGTGGATTGAGAAGCTAAGCCCTTCTCATTGGTTAAAGATCAACTTTTTGAACATAGTAAAAGATATGTGCAAAAACATATATAAAGTAAGAGATATAAGGGAGTGTATAGACAAATATAAGGAGGAAGACTTCTTAGGATTATTAGATATTTCAGAAATGAACTTGGGAAATGGTGTTGCAAGGATATCTATGAATCCAGAAAAAAGTATATTCTATAAGATAATTAGTGAAATATGTGATTGTGAACTAGGAGATGAAAGTGATCTACTAGGTTTAATAAAAGAACTTAGAAAATCAAAAGTTGAGTATGACAAGGTTTCAGAAGCTATAAAAGATGTTAAGGAAACTGGCTATGGACTTGTAGCACCTCAATTATCAGAAATGAAATTTGAAAAACCTGATATAGATAAGCAAGGATCAAAATATGTAGTTAAGTTAAAAGCTAGTGCTCCTAGTCTTCATATGATAAAGGCAGATATAGAAACTGAAATTTGTCCTATAATGGGTACTGAAAAAGAAACTCAAGAGGTCTTTAAAGCCCTATTAGAACAATTTGAAAGTGATCCAGAAAAGTTATGGCAAAGTAATATGTTTGGAAAATCTTTAGAGATGTTAGTTAAAGAGGGACTTCAAAACAAGCTTTATAAGATGCCAGAAAATATACAAACAAAAATACAAAAAACTCTTCAAAAAATTATTAATGAAGGAGATGGAAATTTAATTTGTATAATATTCTAGTAAAAAGATTCTGTAAGTTTTAAATATGAAGTATTTAATTTCAAAAAATAGAATATTTTATTAGATAGTGAAGGATAATAATGGAGATGCATATTTATTATGTATCTCCATTTATTTATTGAGAGATGGAGTAATTAGATGATTTTACTAAATTTAAGTGAAAATTTGTGAGGAGGTAGATGGTATGTATGATTTCTTTTATGAAATGTGTTTTAAATTAGGGAGAAATTTTGGATTTGGTGCTTTAGAGGGAGGAATTATTTATGGAGGAATTATAGCTATTGTCTTTATTAAGGCTGTTGATTTAGTTGTTAAAGAAAAGAAAAAGAAGGCTAAAGAGTAGTGTAAGCTAAATAAATATAATGTTTCCTTTAAAATTTTAAAGATAGCAGAAGCCATGAATATATAGTATAATCATTAAAGGCGAAATAAAAGAAAAAATATAAATTTTATATTCGGGAGTGACATAAATGAAGAAAATAGCAGTAGTTTTTAATGGTGGAACAATATCAATGAAAGTTGATGAAAAAATTCATGCGGCAGTGCCAAATCTAACAGGTGAGGAAATAATGGCTAAGGTTAGAGGAATTGAAGATTATGCTGAAATAGAAGATCATACTTTCTCATCTCTACCAAGTCCTCATATGACTATTGAGTTAATGACCGCACTTTCAAAATTTATAACTGATTTAATTAAAAGAGATGATATTGATGGAGTAGTTATTACTCATGGTACAGATACTCTAGAAGAAACAGCTTACTTTTTAGATTTAACTATAAAAACCAATAAACCAATAGTGGTTACAGGAGCTATGAGAAGTAGTTCAGAGCTTGGATATGATGGTCCTGCTAATTTAACAGCAGCTATTTGTACAGCGGCTTCAAAAGAGTCAGAAGGCAGAGGAGTTCTTGTTTGTTTTAATGGAGAATTAAATAGTGCTAAAGAAGTAACAAAGGCTAACTCGATGGCTTTAAATGCTTTTAGAACGCCTAATTTTGGTCCTATAGGTATAGTTGATAATAATAGAGTTATATTCTATAGAGAAGTAAAGGATTGTGACTATATTCCAATAGAAAAGGTTACTGAAAAGGTTGCTATAATTAAGTGTGCTGCTGGTATAGAAAATGATTTTATAAATTTAGCAATTGAAAATGGATATAAGGGAATAGTTGTGGAAGCCTTAGGTAGAGGAAATGTACCTCCTACTATGGTTGAACCAATAAAAAGAGCTATAGATAAGGGTATAGTAGTTGTATTAACTTCAAGATGTTTTGAAGGAAGAGTATATGATTCTTATGGATATGCAGGTGGAGGAAAAGAGCTTACTAATCTGGGAGTTATATTAGGAGAATCAATGCCTAGCCAAAAGATAAGAATAAAATTATTATTATTACTTAGTGCTAAATATGGTTATAAAGATATAAAAGAAAGCTTTGAAAAAAATCTATACACGAACTAACAAATAATTTTTATAATAAATGGTTCGTCTCTATTGACAAATAAAAAGAAGAAATGTAAAATAATATTCGTAGATTGATTCTTCGAGTTCTTTTAGTTGTGCTTAAAAGGGGGAGTTTAAGTATAACTTTGAAATATTATTTTATATTTGTATAAAATAAGTTTTTGATTGAATTAATCTATCAAAAACTTATTTTTAATTTAGGGGGAAAAATGAATAATTCAGTAAAAAAGCAAAACAAATTTATAAGTTACTTTGGAGAAAATGTTGATGTAAAAAGGGAATTTATAGCTGGAATGACAAGCTTTTTAGCTATGGCCTATATAATAGCTGTAAATCCATCTATATTGAGTGCAACAGGGATGGATGCAGGAGCTTTAGTTACAGCTACTTGTTTATCAGCTGCTTTTGCATGTATTTTAATGGGTGTATATGCTAAGTTACCTTTTGGTTTAGCAGCTGGAATGGGACTTAATGCATTCTTTGCATTTTCTGTTGTTATAGGAAAAGGGGTTTCTTATGAAACAGCTTTAACAGCAGTATTTGTAGAAGGGATTATTTTTATTTTATTATCTCTATTTAAGGTAAGAGAAGCCGTTGTTAATTCAATACCCCTTAATTTAAAGTATGCTGTAACTGGTGGTATAGGTATATTTATAGCTTTTATAGGATTTAGTGGTTCTGGCATGGTTACTAGTAATAAAGATACTCTTGTACAACTTGGTAACTTCTTCTCACCAACTGTTTTAATAACAATGTTAGGAATTATTATAATAGCTGTATTAGAAAAGAAGAAGGTAAAGGGTTCTCTTTTATGGGGAATAGTAGGAGCAACTTTAGTTGCTTGGATATATGCTTACTTCAATAGAGAAGCAGCGGCAGCAATGAATATATTTCTACCAAATGGTATATTTAAATTTGAATCTTTAGCACCTATAGCAGGAAAAATAGATTTTTCTTTCTTAGGTAGCGCTGAAAATATATTAAATTTTGCAATTATAGTTTTAACGTTTTTATTTGTCGATTTCTTTGATACTATAGGAACTTTAGTGGGAGTTTCCTCAAGAGCAAATATGTTAGATAAAGATGGAAACATACCTAATGTAGGGAAAGCTTTAATGGTTGATGCTATAGGAACTACAGTTGGAGCTTTAATGGGAACATCTACAGTAACAACCTTTGTAGAGAGTGCAGCTGGTGTTGAAGAAGGCGGTAGAACTGGATTAACAGCTGTTGTTATTGGAGGATTTTTCTTAGTAGCAATGTTTTTCTCTCCTATATTTGTAGCTATACCATCTTGTGCAACTGCACCAGCCTTAATATATGTTGGGTATTTAATGATGGGTAGTATATTAAAAATAGATTTTTCAGAAATTACAGAAGCATTACCAGCATTTTTAATAATAACATTAATGCCTTTAACATACAGTATAGGTGATGGATTAACTATAGGAGTATTAACTTATGTTGCATTAAATATAGTTAATAATATATTCGGTAAAGAAAAGAAAAAAATATCAGTGGCTATGTTAATATTAGCAATAGTATTTTTATTTAAGTTAGCAATGCCACTTATAGAACAGATGATTTTATAATTTATTATTTAACAAAGAGGATGTATCACATTATAGGTACATCCTTTCTACTTTTTATTTAGCTATATAGGTTCATCATTTGTGACTATTCACTGATATAACCCCTTTATTTTTGTCTAAAATTAAGCAATAAGTAGAGACAGAATAAAGAGCTTGTTGTTGATATTATTGTTATAAAAGAATATAAAAGTTTGCTTATAATAATATGAATAATAAGAAGAAGTAAGGGTTAAATAATAAGGGAAAAATAAATGATTAAAAATGTTAATTTTTTGTTAACAAACCGTTGACTTAGATTGAGTTAATAGAGTAAAATTAATAACATACTAATTTAAGGAGGTTCAGGGATGGTAAAAAGCATGACAGGCTTTGGAAGGGCTAGTAGTAAAGAAGGAAATGAAAGAAGCTTTTCTTTAGAGATAAAGAGTGTTAATCATAGATATATAGATATAAATATAAGAATGCCAAAGGCTATGATATCCTTAGAAGAAAAAATAAGAGGAAAAATCAAAGAAAAATTAAGCAGGGGAAAGGTTGATTTATTCATAAATTATAAGAATTATGGAAAAGGTCAATCGCTTGTAAATTTAAATATGGATTTTGCAAAGGGATATGCTAAAGCTTTAATGACTCTAAAGGAAGAATTTTCTGATTTTAAAGATGATTTAAGCATTTCTTTAATAGCAAGACATCCTGAAGTAATTCAAATAGAAGAACAAGAAGAATCTTTAGATGAAATCTGGGAAGAGATAGAAGTTCTTTTAGATGAATCTCTTAAAAGTATGGTACATATGAGAGAGTTTGAAGGAAAAAAACTAAAGGAAGATATAATATTAAAAACAGAAAATATAAATAATATTGTATTAGCCATTGAGGAAAAATCTTTTGTTATAGTTGAAAATTATAAATTAAAATTAGAGGAAAGATTAAAAGAATTAATGGATAAGGTTGATGTTGATGAAAATAGACTTGCTATGGAAGTGGCTATATTTGCAGATAAAGCTGCTATAGACGAAGAAATAACAAGACTAAAAAGTCATATAAACCATTTAAGAAATACCTTAGATTTAGAAGAGCCTATTGGAAGAAAATTAGACTTTATTATGCAAGAAATGAATAGAGAGGCAAATACAATAGCTTCAAAATCTACAGATTTAGAGATAACTAACTTAGTTATTGACATAAAAAACATCTTAGAAAAGATAAGAGAACAGGTACAAAACATAGAATAAATTAGGAGGCGAAATATGGGTATAAAATTAATAAATATTGGTTTCGGTAATATAGTATCTGCTAATAGATTAGTTGCTATAGTAAGTCCTGAATCAGCACCAATAAAAAGAATAATACAAGAAGCTAGAGACAGAGGAATGCTTATAGATGCTACTTATGGTAGAAGAACTAGAGCAGTTATAATAACTGATTCAGATCATGTTATACTATCAGCAGTTCAACCAGAAACTGTAGCTCATAGATTATCAACTAAAGAAGAAGTTGTAGAAGAGGTTGATGAATAATGGATTTAGAAAATCAGAAGAATAAAGGTGTACTAATTGTAATATCTGGTCCTTCAGGAGCAGGTAAGGGAACTATATGTAAGGCGCTACTTGAAAAGCACCCTGAAATAAAATTATCTGTTTCAGCAACTACAAGATCTCCAAGAGTTGGAGAAGTTGATGGTGTTAACTATCATTTCTTAAATAAGGAAACATTTTTAAAAAGAATTGATGAAAATGACTTTTTAGAGTATGCAGAGGTTTATGGAAACTATTATGGTACTCCAAAATCAAATGTAGAAGAAATTCTTAATTCAGGAAAAGATGTAATATTAGAAATAGATATTCAAGGCGCTTTAAAAGTTAAAGAACGCTCAGAAGACGGAGTATTCATATTTATATTACCTCCATCAATGGAAGAATTAAAACAAAGAATAATTAAAAGAGGTAGTGAAACTCCAGAGAGTTTAATGACTAGATTTAAATCAGCTTATCAAGAAATTAATTATGTGTCAAAATATAATTATGCAGTAGTAAATGACACAGTAGATGCAGCAGTGAATAAGATAGAAAGTATATTAACTGCTGAAAAATGTAGAGTAGATAGATTAAAAGAAACAATTTTAGATTCAAAGGAGGATTTTATTCATGAACAACTCTATGATTAATCCATCAATAGTAGATTTATTAAAAAAGGTAGATAATAGATATTCTTTAGTTATAACTAGTTCAAAAAGAGCTAGACAAATAATTGACGGATCAGAAATAACAGTAAAAACATCTTCACATAAACCGCTAAGTATAGCTGTAGAAGAAATAAATGAAGGTTCAGTAACTTACGAATCAGTAGAATATTAAGAAAGAAGTATGACTATGGAAAATAAATGTATTGTTTTAGGAGTTTCGGGAGGAATAGCCGTATATAAAGCTTTAGATGTAGTTAGTAGACTTAAAAAGCACAATATAGATGTTAGGGTTATAATGACAAAATCTGCAACAGAATTTGTTACACCTTTATCTTTTCAGTCTTTAAGTCAAAATCAAGTTATAGTAGATATGTTTGCAGAGCCAAAGGCTTTTGAAATTCAACATATTTCTTTAGCAAAAAGAGCAGATTTAATGCTTATTGTACCAGCTACAGCAAATATCATTGGAAAAGTTGCAAATGGTATTGCAGATGACATGTTATCAACTACAATAATGGCAACTAAAGCTCCTGTAGTTTTTGCTACAGCTATGAATACAAATATGTATGAAAATAGAATAGTTCAAGATAATATGTGTAAGCTAAGAAAATATGGCTATAAATTTATAGAGCCAGCAAGTGGAAGATTAGCTTGTGGAGACTTAGGTAAAGGGAAATTACAAGATACAGAAATTATTGTAGAATATGCTTTATCTGTCCTAAATGAAAACAAAGATTTACAAGGGAAAAACGTTATAGTAACAGCAGGTCCAACTATTGCACCTATAGATCCAGTAAGATTTATAACTAATAGGTCTACAGGAAAGATGGGTTATGAAATTGCAAAAGAAGCTAGAGATAGGGGGGCTAATGTTACTTTAATAAGTGGCCCAACAAATTTAAAAGCTCCTTTTGGAATTGAGGTTATAAATGTTTCTACTAATGAAGAAATGTATAATGCCCTTTTAAATAGATTTGAAGAGGCGGATATTGTTGTAAAATCAGCAGCAGTTGCAGACTATAAGCCAAGTGAATATAGTGAGAAAAAAATAAAAAAGAGTTCTCAAGGGTTAGAACTTAATCTTATAAGAGATAGAGATATTTTGAAAACTATAGGAGAGCAAAAAAAGAACCAAATAATAATTGGATTTGCAGCTGAAAGTCATGATTTGATAGAAAATGCCCAAAGTAAGTTAGAGAGAAAAAACCTAGATTATATAGTGGCTAATAATATTCTCTCAAAGGATACTGGTTTTGGTACTGATAATAATAAAGTAACAATAATAGGTAAAGAAGGCTTCAAATTATCATTAGAAAAAATGAGTAAAAGAGAAGTTGCTAAAAATATATTTGACTTAATAAAGGGGCGCTAAAAGGCCCCTTTTTATTATAAAAAAATAAAAGGTGAAAGATTATGGATACTTATGCAGATATAGTAGTTAATAATGAGGCTGTCTCTATAGATAGAATTTTTACTTATAAAGTTAAAGATTCTATGAAGGAAGAAATTAAAATTGGTCATAGGGTTACAGTTCCTTTTGGTATGAAAAATAAACCCATTGAAGGATTTATTTTTCATATCTATAGTGAAGAAAAAAATGATAATATAAAATATAAATACATAAAATCTATATGTGATAAGGAACCACTTTTAGAAAGAGAAAATTTTTTATTAATAGAATTTTTAAGACGAAGATATCTGTGCAAATATATAGATGCTCTTAGGGTTATGATTCCTCCTAAAATCATGAGTGGGAATAAAGCGAAAACTAAGAATATAATAGTATTTAATAAATATATAGACGGATTAAATGAAAATCAAAAAAAAGCTCTAGAGGAAATAAAAAATTATAGTGGTGGATTTAGTAAAGCAGAATTGAATAGAAATTTTGGGATTTCAACATATATGCTTAATAAGTTAGAGAGTTTAGGTGCTATAAAATCTCTAGAAATAAAAGTTGATAGAAGTGATTATAGAGAGTATGAAAGTTATCCAGCTAAAAAATTAACTCCTATGCAGGAAGATGCCTATGATTCCATAATGAATTCAAATAAAATTTCTTTACTAAAAGGGGTAACTGGAAGTGGCAAAACAGAAGTATATATGAATTTAGTTAGTTATATGCTTATGGAAGGAAAAAGCTCTGTTATATTAGTTCCAGAAATAGCATTAACACCTCAAATTATTGAAAGATTTAAAGGTAGGTTTGGAAAAGACGTAGCAGTATTCCATAGTAAACTTTCTGATGGAGAAAGATATGATGAATGGCAAAGAGTAAAAAGAGGTGATGTAAAACTTGTTGTAGGGGCAAGATCAGCTATATTTTTACCTTTTAAAGATTTAGGACTTATTATAATAGATGAAGAACATGAAAGTAGTTATAAATCAGATATGAATCCTAAATATAATACCATTGAAGTAGCTTCTTATATGCATCAGATGAGAGGATGCAAAGTAGTTTTAGGTTCAGCTACTCCAAGTTTAGAAAGTTTTTATAAGGCTATAACAATGGAGTACAATTTAGTAGAACTTACTGAAAGAGTAAACAATAAAAAAATGCCAGAAATTCATGTAGTGGATATGAGAGAAGAACTTAAAAATAATAATAAAGCTATGTTTAGTAGAGAACTATACTTTAAAATAAAGGATAGGTTAGAAAAAAGAGAACAGGTGATTTTATTTTTAAATAGGAGAGGCTATTCTACCTTTGTTTCTTGTAGAAGTTGTGGTTTTGTTTATGAATGTGAAAGTTGCGATATAGCAATGACTTATCATAAAAATGGTTTTTTAGTGTGCCATTACTGTGGAAAAACTAAAAGAATAGAACCTTGCTGTCCTAAGTGTAAAAGTAAATATATAAAATATTTTGGTACAGGAACAGAAAAGGTTGAGCAGGCAGTAAAACATTATTTTAAAGATGCTAAAACTCTTAGGATGGATGTAGATACAACGAGGAAAAAGAATTCTTATGAAGAAATTTATAATTCTTTTAAAAGAGGGGAAGCAGATATATTAATAGGTACGCAAATGGTTGCAAAGGGCTTTGATTTTGAAAATGTAACCTTAGTAGGAGTTATAGCAGCAGATACAACTTTGAACTTACCAGACTATAGAGCTAGCGAAAAAAACTTTCAAATAATAACTCAGGTTAGTGGAAGAGCTGGTAGAGGAGAAAAAGAAGGAGAAGTAATTGTTCAGAGTTATAGCCCAGAACATTATAGCTTACAAGCTGCAACTTCAGGAAATTACGAAGAATTTTTTGAAAAAGAAATAGAAATACGAAAAGCTATGGATTATCCACCTTTTTCAAAGCTTATGGTAGTTAATATAAGTAGTACTAATTATGATAAGATTATAGAAACTAGTAATATGCTATATGAAGCACTAAGAAATTCTTTGAAAAATTATAATGATATAATAATTTATAAACCTTGTTCTTCAATAGTGGGAAAAATAAAGGATATGTATAGGTGGCAAATACTTTTAAAGGGTAATATTAATGATGTAAATGCTGAAATTGTAAAAAATAGTCTTTATGAAATCTCTAAGGACATATATAATGAAGTAAGAGTAACTATGGATATCAATCCTAATAACTTAATATAGGAGGTAAAAATGGCCATAAGAAATATTAGAATAGAAGATGATGAAATACTTAGAAAGAAGAGTAAAGAAGTTAAAGAAATAACTCCAAGAATTGAAATCTTAGTAAAAGATATGATAGAAACAATGTATCACAATGACGGAGTGGGATTAGCAGCTGTTCAAGTTGGAATTTTAAAAAGAATATTTGTAGTTGATATTCAAGATGATACTGGAGTTAAAGTATTTATAAATCCTGAAATATTAGAAAAGTCAGGAGAAGAATTAGGTCCAGAAGGATGTTTAAGTTTACCTGGAGAAAGAGATGAAGTAAAAAGAGCGACATATGTAAAAATAAAAGCTCAAGATATTGAAGGTAAAGAATTTATTCTAGAGGCCACTGAACTTTTAGCTAGAGCAATACAACATGAATATGATCACCTAGATGGTATTTTATTTGTGGATTATAATAGATAGGAGGACATTTTAATGAATATAGTATTTATGGGAACACCTGATTTTGCAGTGCCATCCCTTGAAGCTTTAATAAAGGAATTTGGTGTTAAAGCAGTTTATACTCAACCAGATAGACCAAAAGGTAGAGGAAAGAAATTAGCATTTTCTCCTGTTAAGGAAGTTGCAGTAGCAAATAATATAGAAGTATTACAGCCAGAGAAAATAAGAAATGATGTGGAAGCTATTGAATATTTAAAATCACTAAAACCAGATTTTATAATAGTTGTAGCTTTTGGACAGATATTACCTAAAGATGTTTTAGATATACCTAAGTATGGATGTATAAATTTACATGGATCATTATTACCAAAGTATAGAGGTGCGGCACCAATACAATGGAGTGTAATTAATGGAGAAAAGATAGCTGGAAATACAACAATGCTTATGGATGTTGGATTAGATACTGGTGATATGTTATTAAAAAATGAAGTTGAAGTATCTAAGTTTATGACCGCTGGTGAGCTTTATGAAGAATTAAAATTATCAGGAGCAGAACTTTTAGTAGAAACTATTAAGAAGGTAGCTAATGGTGAAGTCACACCTATAAAGCAAAATGATGAAGAAAGTACTTATGCACCAATGCTTAATAAAGAAATTGCAAAAATAGATTGGAATAAAAGTGCAGAAGAAATTCACAACCATATAAGAGGAATGAATCCTTGGCCAATAGCAACTACTCTTTATGATGATAAAGTAATGAAAGTTTATGAAAGTGATTTTGAACCTTCAAAATCAGCTAAAGAACCGGGGATTATCTTAAAAGCAGATAAAAAGGGTATAGTTGTAAGCACTAAAGAAGGAAATTTAATAATTAAAAAATTACAATTCCCAAATGGAAAGCCATTAATGGTTGAACAATTTATAAATGGGAATGATATAGAAATAGGGAAAAAATTATTATAAAATAATAACAGTATAGGGGTTTAATATAATGTTATATTTTGATAGAACATATTTAATTTTAATACCAGCTATAATTTTAGCAATGTGGGCACAGTTTAAAGTAAGCTCAACATTTAATAAATATAATAGTGTTAGAAGCTATAGAGGATACACTGGTGAACAAGTTGCAAGAATGATATTAAATAATGCAGGAATTTATGATGTTAATATAGAACCAGTGGCTGGAAATCTTACAGATCATTATGATCCTACAACTAGAACAGTTAGATTATCTAGAGATGTTTACTATGGAAGTTCTTTAGCTGCAATTGGTGTTGCAGCCCATGAGGTAGGACATGTACAACAACATTATGAAGGTTATGCACCATTAAAAATTAGACATTCACTAGTTCCTATAGTTAATTTCTCTAATGGAGCATCTTGGATAATATTTTTAGTAGGTTTACTTATGAGTTTTCCTATGTTAACTAATATTGGAATAATACTATTTTTAGCAGTGGTTGCTTTCCAAGTTGTAACTTTACCAGTAGAATTTAATGCATCAAATAGAGCTATTAAAGATATTTCTAATATGGGTATTTTAGATGCTGGAGAGGTAAGTGGTGCTAGAAGAGTTTTAGGTGCAGCAGCATTAACATATGTAGCAGCAACATTAATGGCAGTAGCACAATTATTAAGATTAATTGCATTAAGCAATAGAAATTCTGATTAATAAATGAGGTAACGTATGAATACAAGAAAATTAATAGTAGAAATATTAGATGAGGTTATTTTTAATGGGGCTTATTCTAATATAGAAATAAACAAAAGACTTAGTGGTCTAGATATAGATGTAAAAGATAGAGCCTTAATAACAGAAGTAGTTTATGGAACAATAAAGTACAAAAAAACTATAGATATAATACTAGAAAGTTTCGTGAAGAGCATAGATCAAATTGATAAGGAAGTATTAAATATACTTAGAAGTGCTATTTATCAAATGAGATTTTTAGATAGAGTACCAGATTATGCTGTTGTAAATGAAGCAGTTAATCTTTCTAAAGAAAAATCAGTTTCTTTAAGTAAATTTGTAAATGGCGTTTTAAGAAATTATATAAGAAATGAAAAAAGAGATTTTGCTGATGATTTCACAGGAAGTAACCTTTTAGCTTATAAATATTCTTTTGAAAAGTGGATGGTAGAATTATTTATAAAGCAATATGGTAAGGAAACAGCAGAAAAAATATTAGATGGTCTTAATAAAACACCAGCTGTTACAGTTAGGGTTAATGGATTAAAGGAAGATTACGATACTGTTTTTGAAAAATTAGAAGAAGCTTCTTATGAAGTTGAAGAAGGAAGAATTTGTCCAGAAGCTATAATTATAAGAAAAGGAAGTTCTATAGAAAATAATAGCCTTTATAAAGAAGGATTTATAACAGTTCAAGATGAGAGTGCAATGCTTGTGGCTCCACTTTTAGATCCACAAGAAGGAGAAATTGTTATGGATTTATGTAGTGCTCCTGGAACTAAAGCTACTCATTTAAGTGAGCTTATGATGAACACTGGAAAAGTTTTAGCTTTTGATATACATGAGCATAAAATAGGACTTATAAAAGAAAATGTTAAGAGATTAGGAATTGAAAATTTAGAGTGTGAAATAATGGATGCAGCTAAATTAAATCCTAAATATATAGCTTTTGCTGATAAAATTATTTTAGATGTTCCTTGTTCAGGACTTGGAATAATAAGAAAGAAACCAGAAATAAAATGGACTAAAAGTACTAGAGAACTTCAAAATATAATAAAAGTTCAAAAAGAAATACTTGATAATGCTTGGAATTATCTTAAAAAAGGTGGAGAGTTAGTTTATTCAACTTGTACACTAAATAAAAGAGAAAATGAAGAGATTATAGAAAGATTCTTAGAAAAAAATAAGGATTGCAAAATAGAAAAGGTATTTGTTGGAGACAGTGATAATATTATATATAATGTTGACGGTTCTATAACTATATTACCTAATGAATTTATGGATGGTTTCTTCATGGTAAAACTAAAGAAATTATAAAATGGAGATAACTTTAATGGAAAATATATTTAATTTTAGCTTAGATGAATTAAAAGTTTGGATGAAAAATAATGGGGAAAGTGCATTTAGAGCTAAACAAATCTTTGACTGGATATATAAAGGTGTTTATGACTTTTCTTTAATGAAAAATGTGCCAAAGGCAATGCAGGAAAAACTTAAAGAACATTTTTCTATAGAATTACCAGAGGTTTTAGATGCAATGTCATCAACTGATGGAACAAAAAAATTCCTATTAAAATTTAAAGATGGTAATATAATAGAATGTGTTATAATGAAGTATAAACATGGAAATACTATTTGCATATCAACTCAAGTTGGATGTAGAATGGGATGTAAATTCTGTGCTTCAACATTAGAAGGTAGAGTTAGAGATTTAACTGCAGGAGAGATGTTAAGCGAAGTTATAGTAGCTCAAAGTCTTTTAGAAGAAAGAATTTCTAATATAGTTTTAATGGGAAGTGGAGAGCCTCTTGACAATTATGATAATGTAATGAAATTTTTAGAACTTGTAAATGCAGACTATGGTCTTAATATAGGTCAAAGACATATAACTTTATCAACTTGTGGAATTGTTCCTAAAATATATGATATGGCTGATAAAGAAATGCAAGTTACTTTAGCTATTTCTCTTCATGCTGTAACAGATGAAAAAAGAAAGGCAATCATGCCTATAGCTAATAAATATTCAATAAAAGAAATATTAGATGCATGTAATTATTATGTAAAGAAAACTAACAGAAGAATAACTTTTGAATATTCATTAGTTAGTGGTGTTAATGATAGTAAAGAAGATGCAAGAAGTTTAGGCAGTTTAATTGGTGGAACTTTATGTCATGTTAATTTAATTCCAGTAAATGAAATTAAAGAGAATACGTTCAGAAAATCAACACCTAAAGCTATAGAGGATTTCAGAAAAATACTTAATAATTATGGTATAGAGGCTACAGTAAGACAGGAGAAAGGTGCAGATATTAACGCAGCATGTGGACAATTAAGAAGAAGTTATTTAGAATCTAAGTAGATTTAAAAAGGAGAATGGTTTGTTTATGGTAGGATTTATAAGTGATATAGGAAATGTAAGACAAATCAATGAGGACTATGGTGACTATCATTTAGGGAGAAAGTATAAACTTTTAATAGTTGCTGATGGTATGGGAGGTCATAATGCTGGAGAAGTAGCTAGTAAAATGGCTGTTGAAGGTATAATAGACTTTGTAAAAACAAATTTTGGAGACTATGAAGAGGATGACTTGTTAGCAGATGCCGTTATAGATGTAAATACAAAGATTTATAATCATGCAGCAAATCAAAAAAAATTATCCGGTATGGGGACTACTATAGTATCAGCATTAGTTTTACCAGAAGTAATTCAAATAGTAAATGTAGGAGATAGCGTTTGCTATGGAATTAATGATGAAGGAATAGAAAAAATAACTAAAGACCACTCATTAGTTCAAGAATTAATAGATTCAGGTAGTATAACTGAAGAAGAAGCTAAAAAACATCCTAGAAGAAATATAATCACAAGGGCTGTTGGAACTAATGAAACAGTTGATGTAGATATTTATGATGTTCCTAAAGGCATGTATGATTATTTTGTTTTATGCACAGATGGATTAAGTAATGATGTAGATGAAAGCTTTATATTGGATGAAGTTAGAGACTCTTATGATTTACAAGAATCATGTAAAAAACTTGTTGAAAAGGCTAAAAGCGAAGGCGGCAAAGATAACATAACAGTTCTTGTTTTTGGAGGAGAGAATTAGTATGAATTATATGTTGTTAGGAGACAGATACGAACTCCTTGAAAAAGTAGGAGAAGGCGGTATGGCTATAGTTTATAAAGCTAGAGACCGAAAGCTTAATAGATTTGTAGCTGTAAAAGTTCTTAAAGATTCTTTTAAAGAAAATGAAGAAATAATAAGAAAATTTAAAAAAGAAGCTCAAGCAATTGCTACCCTTTCTGATCCTAATATAGTTAACGTATTAGATGTTGGAAACCAAGATGATATGAATTATATTGTCATGGAATTTATAGAAGGAAAAACTTTAAAGAAAATAATTCAAGAAAGAGGACACCTTCCAAATGAGGTAGCTATTAGAATAGCTATAAAGGTAGCATCAGCATTGGCTTGTGCACACAAAAATAATATTGTTCACAGAGATATAAAACCACATAACATATTAGTAACTGCAGAGGGTGTTGTTAAGGTAACTGATTTTGGTATAGCGAAATCAATGGACTCTTCAACTCTAGCACACACTAATACTATAATGGGATCAGCTCATTATTTCTCTCCAGAACAAGCAAAGGGAAGTTATATAGACTTCAGAACAGATATATATTCATTAGGTGTAGTTATTTATGAAATGGCAACTGGAAAGGTTCCTTTTGATGGAGATTCAGCTGTAACAGTAGCTTTAAAGCATATACAAGATAATGTTATTCCACCGAAGGAAATAAATCCAGAGATACCAGAAGGATTAAATCAATTAATCTTAAAGTGTATGGCTAAAGATCCTAATGAAAGATATGATAGTGTAGTAGATCTAAAGATAGATTTAGAAAGAGTAAAAGATAATCCTAATATGACAATTGATGAAGAAGAAGCTGAAGATGATACTGATTATACTAGAGTAATGTCACCAGTTAGTATGGATGACACTATTTATCAAAATACTCCTCTTTATACTGAAGAAAATCATCATCAATATGAAGAAGATGATGATTATGAGGAAGATGAGGATGAATATGATGATTACGAAGATGAGTATGATGAGTTAGATGAAAAGCCAAGAAAAAAAGGTGGAAAAGGATCAGGTGTTGCTATAATAGTTGTAATAGCAATTATTGTAGTATGCGGAGGGATATATGCTGGAATATCCTTAGGTAATAGAAAAGCATCTAGTCAGAAGGTTACAGTTCCTAATATTGTGAATTTAACAACTAATGAAGCAGAATCTCAATTAGATAAATTAGGTTTAAAATTCACTGTTAATCAAGTAGCAAATGATGCACCTGCTGGAACTGTAATTAGTATTAGTCCAGCAAGTGGAGCTGAAGTTAACAAAGGAACTAATATAACTATAACTGTAAGTTCAGGGCCACAGGCTATAACTATTCAGGATGTAAGCAATATGTCTTTAAGTGAAGCTAAGAAAACTCTAGAAGGTCAAGGATTGACTGTAGGTGATACAACATATAGTTATAGTGATTCAGTACCAAAAGGACAAATAATAGGAACAAATCCAGCAGCAGGAACACAAGTACCTAAAAATAGTTCAGTAAGTATAATAGTAAGTAAAGGTCAACAAGTAAAAATGGTTGAAGTTCCAAGCTTAACAGGTATGACTGTAGCAGAAGCAAAACAAACATTAAATGATTTAGGATTGACTATAAATGCTGTTCAAGGTAATGTAGCTGGTTCAGTAGCAGATAATGGAAAAATATATGCACAGGACCCACAAGGTGGTTATAGTGTTAAGAGTGGATCTGCAGTTACTGTAACTTATTATGGAGATTATGTTGCACCAACGCCAACTCCGAAACCACCAACTGGAGGAGATACTTCAGGAAATAATGGTGCTAATGCTGGTAACTCAGATAATACTGGAAATACAGGTAATGCTGGAAATTCAGGTAATACTGATAATTCAGGAAACACAGGTAATACCGATAATTCAGGAAATACAGGGAATTCTGGAAGCACAGATAATAGTGGCAGTAAAGTAGAACATGGAACAGAATCATCAAATACATCTGATAAGAAACCAAATGTAGAAAATCAAAATAAAGATAGTCATAGCGCAACTCCAAGTAATTCAAGCAATACAGGAAAAGGAAAAGGCGCTAGTACTAGCAATGGAATAAGTGTTAACAAAAATCAAAATTAATAAAAATAAATAAGTAAAAGAGAAATCCAAGAAATTTATTCTTGGATTTCTTGCATTTTATAGAGTATTTTGTTTATTATAAATATAGAGAAATAATTTTAAGGCGAAATCTTTAAAATAAAAATAAGAGGAGGCAAAATGGAAGGTAGAATAATAAAAGGAATAGGTGGCTTTTATTATATAAAAACTGAAGAAGGTATTATAGAATGCAAAGCAAGAGGAAAATTTAGATATGAATCATTGAAGCCAATGGTTGGAGATATGGTTGAAATAAAAATAGACAAGGGAAAAGGTGTAATAGAGAAAATCTATGAAAGAAAATCAGAACTTATAAGACCAACAGTTGCTAATGTAACTAGAGCTTTTGTAGTTTTTGCAATAAAGAATCCAGATATAAATATTGAATTATTAAATAGATTTTTGCTTCTTTGTGAATATAACGATATAGAACCAATAGTTTGTTTGAATAAAATAGATATATGCACAGAAGAAGAAATTTCAGAAATAAAATCAGCTATAAATTCAATTGGATATGAGGTTTTATTAATAAATGCGAAGGAAGGAAAAGGCATAGAAAGTTTAAAAGAAAAAATGAGTGGTAATATAACTGTTCTTTGTGGACCTTCTGGTGCTGGAAAATCTACTTTATTTAATGCGTTAATAGAAAAAGAGCATATGGAAACTGGAGATATAAGCAAAAAGTTAGGAAGAGGTAAACATACCACAAGACATAGTGAACTTATAGAAATAGAAGATGGATATCTTGTTGATACTCCAGGTTTCTCTACTCTAGATATAAGCTTTCTTGATAAAGAAAAATTAAAATATTGTTTCCCAGAGTTTAATGAATATGAAGGACAATGTAAATTTAGAGGATGTAACCATTATAAAGAACCAGGATGTAAGGTTAAAGAAAAAGTAGAAGAAGGCATATTAAATAAATTGAGATATGATTTTTATATAAAGACTTTAGAAGAAATACAAAATGGGAGAGTGAGATAAATGGTAAAAATAGCACCATCAATATTATCAGCAGATTTTTCAAAGCTAGGAGAACATGTTAAAAGAGTAGAAAAAGGAGGGGCAGAATTTTTACATATAGATGTTATGGATGGGAATTTTGTTCCTAATATAAGCTTTGGATTCCCAATAATGAAAGCAATTAGACCTTTAACAGATATGGTATTTGATGTTCATTTAATGATTGAGGAACCTTCAAGATATATAGATGAATTTGTAAATGCAGGAGCAGATATTATAACTATACATTATGAAGCAGAAAGACATTTAGATAGAGCTATTGAATATATAAAATCAAAAGGGGTTAAAGTTGGAGTATCATTAAATCCGGGAACTAGTACAACTTTACTTAAGAATGTAATAAAAAAATTAGATATGGTACTTATAATGTCTGTCAATCCAGGTTTTGGTGGGCAAAAGTTTATTGATTATTCTCTAGATAAAATAAAAGAAATAAAAGAAATGGCTAGGGAATGTGGAAATAATGATCTTTTAATAGAAGTAGATGGTGGAATAGGAAAAGATAATATAAAAGATGTTGTCTTAGCAGGAGCTAATGTTGTGGTAGCAGGTTCAGCAGTATTTAAAGAGGAAAAAATAGAAGAAAATATAAAAGGTTTAAGAGAGGCTTTAGCTTAAAATGAAGATTTTAATGGTTGGTGGAGGTGAAAGACCATCAATAGAATTATTTAATAAATATAAAGAAGAAGTTGATTATTCTATAGCCTTAGATAGTGGTTTAGATGTATTTTTAGATTTTAATAGTAAACCAGATTATTTACTAGGTGATTTTGATTCAACTAAATTATCAAAAGAGAAAATAGAAGAGTTTGAATTTGTTAAGTTTCCACCTGAAAAGGATTATACTGATTCTGAATTAGGACTTGAAAAGGCTATAGAATTAGGAGCTACAGAAATATACTTATTAGCTATGACTGGTGGAAGATTAGATCACTTCATGGCAAATATAGGTCTTTTAAAGAAGGCTATAGAAAAAGATATAAAGGCTTATATAATAGATGATAAGAATATAATTACTATGACAAAGGAAAGTATAGTTATAGAAAATATAGGTATGAAATATGTTTCTTTTTATGCCTATGGTGGCAATGTAGAAAACTTAACTTTAAAGGGAAGTAAATATGAATTAAATAATTATGAATTGAAACCCTTTGAAGGAATTTGTAATTCTAATGAATTTCAAGAAGAAAAAATATTTGTAAATTTTAAAAGTGGTACATTAATTATTATATATTCTCAAGATTAGGAACATTTTCACATTAATTTGCATAATATATATTATAGTAAATTAAAAAAGGGTGAAATGAATGAAAATTACAGTAATAAAGCTTCCTAAATTTATCGGGAGAATAATAAGAATCTTTAAAAAGAAATAGCTAAATACATAGCTAAGTAAAAATTTTATTAAAAGGAGATAATCTTCAATTATAATTAACTCTAATGCTGGAGATATTAATAATGAAGATTATTTTTCTTTTATAGGATTTTTATTTTTGAGCAACAAAAAAATGCAATTGTGAAGCAATTGCATTTTTATCAAAGAACTAGATAGCTCTTTGAACCTTACCTGATCTTAAACATCTTGTACAAACGTTTATAGTTTTAGGTGTACCTTTAACGATAGCTTTTATTTTCTTTACGTTAGGAGCCCAAGTTCTCTTTGATTGTCTGTGTGAGTGACTGTATTGAGTTCCTGAAACAACACCTTTGTTGCATATTTCGCATCTTCTTGCCATTTAAAACACCTCCTTCATTTGAAGATAAATCTTCAATAGGACAAATATTATTCTAGCACAAACATTATATTTATTGCAAGTAAAATATTAAATAATATAAAAATAAAGTAAATTAATAAAAATAAAAATAAGTGATAAAAAATAAATTAATAATTGATGAATAAAAGTAAAATAGGGGTATTATCAAAGAATATTCTTGAATATTAACAGTATTTAATATAGAATATATTATATGGAATAGTTGAGGAGGAATCATCATGATTGGATATTCAAACGAACAAGGTAATGTAACCTATGGAGATGATGTGTTATCAAAGATTATAGGGCTTTCAACAATGGAATGTTATGGAGTTGTTGGAATGGTATCAAAAAGTGCCACTGAAGGTCTTTGGGAACTAATGAAACTTGAAAATCTAACAAAAGGTGTAAAAATAAATCATAAAGATAGAAATTTATCCATTGAACTTTTCATAATGGTTGAGTATGGAACAAAAATTTCAGTTATTGCAAATAACATAATTCAAAAAGTAAAATATAATGTAGAGAATTATACTGGCTTAAAGGTATCAGCTATAACAGTCAATGTTCAAGCTGTAAGAGTCTAGGAGGTAAATTATAATGAAATATGAAAATATAAGTGGGGAGCATTTTTATGCTATGATGCAAAATGCATCTAATAGATTAGAATCACAAAGTGATTATGTAAACTCACTAAATGTTTTTCCAGTTCCTGATGGAGATACTGGAACTAATATGTCAATGACTTTTAAAGCATCAGTAAAGGAAATTGATGGATTTAATAGTGACAATATAGGTGAAGTATCAAAGAAATTATCTAAAGGTGCTTTAATGGGTGCTAGAGGTAATTCAGGGGTTATATTATCACAAATATTAAGAGGTATTTCAAAAGGCCTTGATGGAAAAGCAACAGTTTCAGTAAAAGAATTTGCTGCTGCTATTGAAGAAGGGGCAAAGGCTGCTTATAAGGCAGTTATGAGACCGACAGAAGGTACAATTTTAACAATAATAAGAACTGCTGGTGAAGTAGCAATGGCATCAAATGCTAATTGCATGGAAGAATTAATGGTTGACGTTTGTAGAGAATGTAAAATAATGCTAGATAAAACTCCAGAAATGTTACCAGCTTTAAAGAAAGCTAAAGTTGTAGATTCTGGTGGAATGGGATTATTAATAATTTTAGAGGGTATGCTTGAAGCTTTAAAAAATGACCTTAAAATAGAAGTTCCAGCAAAAGTAGCTAGTGAAAAGTCTGTTGAAGTTAGTGCACAAAGTACTGTTAATGCAGATGATATAAAATTCGGATATTGTACTGAATTCATTATATTAGGAGATGCAAATAAAGCTAACGAATTTAGAGATGAAATTGAAAGCTTAGGAGACTCAATGATAGTAGTAGGATATGAAGATGTAATAAAAGTTCATATTCATACTAATGACCCAGGTAAAGTTTTACAAAAGGCAGTTACTATAGGCGAGCTATCAAAAATAAAAATAGATAATATGAGAGAAGAACATAGACATATGGTTGCAAATGCAGAGGATTTTGCAAGAGCTGAAGAAGCTGCAGTGGAAGCAGAAGCAAAAAAATATGCATTTATATCAGTGGCTATGGGATCAGGAATGAAGGATATCTTTAAAGATCTTGGAGTTGACTATGTAATTGAAGGTGGTCAAACAATGAATCCAAGTACTCAAGATATGGTAGATGCTATTAATAAGTTAAATGCAGAACATATTTTTATACTTCCAAATAATAAAAATATAATAATGGCAGCTAACCAAGCAGCTGAAGTATCAGATAAAGATATTAGAGTTATACCAACAAAAACAATTCCGCAAGGAATAACATGTATAACTATGTTTAATGCAGAAGAAGATGTTGATACTAATGAAGCAGAGCTTAAAGAAGCTATGGAAAATGTTCAATCAGCATCAGTAACTTACGCTGTAAGAGATACAGAAATGGATGGTTTAGAAATCAAAGAAGGGAATATTCTAGGACTTCTAGAAGGTAAGATTAAGGAAGTTGGAGAAGATCCTTATGAAGTTGCAAAAGATTTATTAGACCAAATGTGTAATGAGGAGTCTGAGTTAATAACTATATTCTATGGTTCAGACTGTAAAGAAGATGAGGTTGAAAACTTCATTGAAAGTATAGAAGAAAAATATAGTGATTATGATGTTCAATGTTATAAAGGAGACCAACCTTTATATTATTTCATAATGGCTGTAGAGTAAAAAAGCGACCCATAGTCGCTTTTTTTATTTAGGAGGGATATTTTGAATATATACAATGAAGTAAGTACCATAAAAGGAGTAGGACCTAAATTACAAGAAAAGTTAAATAAATGTGGTATTTTTACTATTTTAGATTTATTATTATATTTTCCTAGAGATTATGATTTTCTTCATGCAGAGTTAGATTTACAGTCAGATTTTGAAAAAGAGAAAGCTATATTAAATTGTAAGGTAGTTGCTATTGAAGGAACTATAAGAACTAGAACTAATAAAAAATTAACTACTATAACATTTCATCACAAAAATATAGTAGTAAAAGGTGTATGGTTTAATCAGCCTTATATAATTAAAAATTTTAAAGTTGGAGATAGATATAATTTAATAGGAAACTTTAAAAAGAAGGGCCTTAAAATGGAGGTAATAAATCCTATAGTAGCTTGTGAGGATGCAACTAAAGGCGAAATAATTCCTATATATTCTTTAAAAGGTGATTTAAATAATAAAGTTCTAGTGAAGTATATAAATAATATTCTTGGAACTATAAATATAGAGGAAAATTTACCTGCTGAAGTAATAAAGAAATATAATTTATGCTCCTTAGATATGGCTATAAGAAATATACATTTTCCGAAGGATAGAGAAAGCTTAAGATTAGCAATAGATAGATTGAAATTTCAAGAACTTTTTACATACTCAGTAAAGATACTAGCAATGAAAAAAAGAATAAAAGAGGGCAGTAAAGGCATTGAATTTAAAATGTTTACGGAAGAATTGGCTGCTCTTAAAGAAAGCCTTCCATTTCAATTAACAGGAGCACAATCTAGTGCTATAAAAGAAGTATTGAAGGATCAAAAGAGAAATGTTCCTATGAATAGATTGGTTCAAGGGGATGTTGGAAGTGGAAAAACTCTAGTTGCTATTATTGCACTTTTTAATGTATATAAAAATGGATATCAAGTAGCTTTTATGGCGCCTACAGAAATTCTTGCTGCACAACATTATAAAGAAGCCATAAAGGTGCTTAGTGATTTTAATGTGCATATAGAATTACTAACTGGTTCTACAAGTCAAAAAGAAAAAAATAGAATAAAAGAAATAATAAAAAGTGGAAAAGAAGTATTTGTCATAGGAACTCATGCCATAATTCAAGAAGATGTAGAATTTACAAACTTAGGGTTTATAGTAACAGATGAGCAACATAGATTTGGTGTTGAACAAAGAAGTAGACTTATGAATAAAAATAAAATGGCAGATGTTTTAGTAATGACTGCAACCCCTATTCCTAGAACACTTTCCTTATATCTTTATAGTGATTTAGATATAAGTGTTATAGATGAACTTCCACCAGGAAGAAAGCCTATAGATACAAAACTTGTAGAAATGAAAAAGAGAGAAAAGGCTTATAGCTTTGCTGTGGAAGAAATTAAAAAAGGAAGGCAGGTATACATAGTATCTCCTTTAATTGAAGAAAATGAAAAATTAGAATTAAATTCAGTTGAAAAATTATACGATGAATTAAGTTGTGGAATTTTAGCTGGTATACCAATGGAAATACTTCATGGAAAAATGAAGCCAAAAGAAAAAGATGAAGTGATTAATAGATTTAAAAATGATGAGACAAAAGTTATAATATCAACAACTGTAATAGAGGTTGGAGTTAATGTACCAAATGCCTCTGTAATGATTATAGAAAATGCAGAAAGATTTGGTCTTGCTCAATTGCATCAGTTGAGAGGAAGAGTTGGTAGAGGGCAATACAAATCTTATTGTTTATTAATAGCCAATGCAAAAAATGATGTAACCAAAAGAAGAATGGAAATAATGACTGAAAGTAATGATGGTTTTTATATTTCAGAGCAAGACTTAAAGCTTAGAGGTGCTGGTGAAGTCTTTGGTATGAGACAGCATGGTTCAGAAGGATTTATATTATCAGATATAGTTGAAGATGTAAAGATTTTAAGGTGTGCCAATGAAGAGGCAAAAGTAATATTAGGAAAAAGTGATTCTCAAAGTATTAAGTTAAGAGAAGAAATTTGGAAAAACCTAGAGAGAACAAGTAATTATATATGTTTTAATTAACATAATAATTGTTTGACTATAACTGTTATGGTAAAATATATTTTAAGAAAACTAAGGAGGCAATAGGATGAGAATAATTTCAGGAAGAGCAAAGGGAAGAAAGATACTTTCACCAGCTACTATGGAAACAAGACCAACTTTAGATAGAGTAAAAGAAGCTATGTTTAGCATGATACAAGGATATATTCCAGATGCTGTTGTAATAGATGTCTTTGCTGGTACAGGTAGTTTAGGATTAGAAGCAGCTAGTAGGGGAGCTAAGGAGTGTTATTTAGTAGATAAAAGTCCTGTTACATACCCTATATTAAAGGAAAACGTAGATAATTTAAATTTCAATGATGTATGTACAACTTTAAATATGGATGCATATATGGCTTTAAAGTCGATGGTAACAAAGGGAAAGGTTTTTGATTTAATATTTATAGATCCACCTTATCTTAAAAATTTAATACCAGAGGCAATGCAAATAATTGATGATAATAATCTTCTTCATAAAGAAGGTATAATAATGACTAAAATAGATACAAGTGAAGAAATATTTGAAGGAACAGAACATATTAAATTAATTAGAAGTAGAAAATATGGAAATACTACAGTTTGTTTATATAAAATAGAGGAGGAGTAATCCTATGAGTATAGCTGTTTACCCTGGAAGTTTTGATCCTATTACTAATGGACACTTAGACATAATAAAAAGAGCTAGCAAGATATTTTCTAAGGTTATAGTAGCTATTTTAATAAATAGAGATAAAAAAGGTTTTTTTTCTATAGAAGAAAGAAAAGAGCTTATTGAAGAGGCTATTAAAGGATTAGATAATGTAGAAGTTGTTAGTTTCAATGGTTTATTAGTTGATTTTATGAAGGAAAAAGAAGCTAGAATTATAATAAAAGGGCTTAGGAACAGCACAGATTTTGAATATGAACACCAAATGGCATTAATGAATAAGAAGTTAAATGAAAATGTGGAGACATTACATATGTCAACTAATCCAGAATATTCATATATAAGTTCTTCAGCAATAAGACAGATAGTTAGTTTTGGTGGAGAAATAAAAGAATTTGTGCCTGCCAATGTTGAAATGGCAATAAAAAATAAAGTGAAAATTAATTTAAATTAACCTATATAGGATAAGTCTTAGTTTAGAGAATTTTTTCGGTCTAACTGAATTTGGTGAATTAATATTAAGGTTAGAATAGAAGATGGTACGGTAAAAACTAACTGTTAAGAAAATAAATTTATAAAGTATAGCGGAGGAATAGTATGGTTGATGAAGGAATGAAATCTTTAGAACTTATTGATTATTTATATGAAATTGTTAATGGCGCATCAAAAATGCCCATGACAGGAAAAATAATGCTAGATAGAAAAGAAGTAATAGAAATTTTAGATGAAATAAAACAGTTATATCCAGATGATTTTAAAAAAGCTCAGTGGGTTGTTTCAAAAAGAGAAGAAATTTTAAGTTCTGCCAATGAGCATCTTTCAGCAGCTAAATCTCAGACTATGGAACTTTTAGAGAAGCAAGTTCAAAATCATGATATAGTGCAAGAAGCTAGACTTGTAGCAGAAGAAATAAAATCTGAAGCTCAGAGTGAAGCAAGACAAGTAAGGATATACGCAAGAGAATATGCAGATCAAGTTTTAACAGAACTTGAAAAAGAAATAGAAGCAAGTACTGCTAATCTTTTAGAACATATGAAAAGAGATGTGGAAAAGTTTGCAGGAGAGCTTACTGATCATATGAGTTCAACATCATCTATTATAAGAGAAAATGTTAAAGAACTTAGAAGACCTTTAAATAAAAATTAAGAGTAAAATAAAAGAGGATGTATCGAATTACAGATACATCCTCTTTGCCTTTTATCTAGCTATCTCGGCAGATGAAAAAATACATTTATCTGACAGCTAGAGGTTGTAATACTCCTATCTTCTATAAGTAGGAGATAAACAGTCTCACGCTTCTAGATAAGTTTGACTAAGCATTCAGGTGGAATTAAAATCTCCACCTGAATTAAGTCTACGTTTATAAAAGTAATATAAATTAAGGGGCTGATTTGCAGTCCCTTTTTTATTTTAACTTATTTTTTTATTACAGGACTAATCAAATAATCGCTATTTAATTTCATACTAGGCTTTAGTAAAGAATATAAGTCAGTAGCTTTTAAATCTAATTTTAATAAAGGATCTTCTATTTTAGATGGAATTTTTGTGATTATTGTGATGTCAGAATTCTTTTTTATTTCTTTTAGTATTTTAGAACCTTTAGGTGATAAACCTAATACACGAATATAATTAGGTGTAGATTTCTTTAATAAGTCAAAATCTCTAGTGACACCTAGAAAAATATTACATATAATACGAGAGATTCTTGTATAGGTGTAGCGTTTACTTTTACAATTTTCAATTAATTCTTTTAGGTTATTTGAATTTACAATTTCTTTTAATATTTTATTATCAAGACCTTCAGTAGCTTCAGAAATATTTTTTAAACTTTGGGGATCTGAAATGATTTTGTATTTCACAAAATTATAAATTTCATTAACCTCGCTAAATTCTTTTTGGAAATTAAGAATATTATAAGAGAAATCTGGTAAAAATTTTTCTGTAGATAGAAAATCTTTTTTATATAAAAGTTCTCTTATAGCTGTTGCTGATTGAAATTTAGTAGTGTTTAAATTTATATCATTATAGTTAGAATGTTCTCTTTTAATTGTAACTGCATTTATATTACTTTTTAATTTTATTAATGATTTACAATACTCTATTCCTAATATGTTGTTAGAGCTATTTAAGAAGTCTAATAACTTACTATCATCAATAGATAAGTTATTGTATTTAGATAAAAAAGTATTTAAAGCTTTAGCTCTAGCTCTAGGAAATGGAAGACCAGTAGAAAGTTCTTCTTTTAAAAGGAGTTTAAATTCTTCTGGCTCATCAGAAAGGATTTGAGAAATAATTTTTATAAGTGATATATCTCCTTCCTCGGAACCAAAGCATAAGTTGCTTACTATATTAAGAGAATTTAAAGTTGAAACTGCACCAAAAGCAAAGTGTTCAGCAGATGAGATTGCATAAAGAGTTGGTAATTCTAAGACTAAATCAACACCTGCTTCTAGGGCCATTTTAGCTCTATCCCATTTATTAATTATAGCAGGAAGACCTCTTTGAACGAAATTACCGCTCATTACACAAATTATACCGTCACAATTTGTAATTTCTTTAGATTTTTCTATATGTAAAATGTGGCCGAAATGTAGGGGGTTGTATTCGGTAATTATCCCTGTTATATTCATATTATCACCTTTTTTATTTATATTTTTTATATTACAGTACTATATTTACCTAATTAAGTCAAAGTATTTAAAATAACTTTATTAATTTTCAGACAATTTTTAATTTACTTATTTATTAATATTTTG
The DNA here is from genome assembly GCF_001403635.1 of Clostridium massiliamazoniense. Classification (GTDB taxonomy): domain Bacteria; phylum Bacillota; class Clostridia; order Clostridiales; family Clostridiaceae; genus Sarcina; species Sarcina massiliamazoniense. The sequence goes on along the minus strand of NZ_LN879468.1, from coordinate 850,542 downwards.
TTGAAAAATATGATAGTATAGGAGTATAGTAGTATATGGGAGATATATGAATGTTTAACAATAGTTTTAAAGATGAAAGGAGAACAAGAACATGGAACTTATGAAAGAAATTTGGAAGGCAGCACGTTCAAATAAGAAAAGAATAGTATTACCTGAGGGAGATGAGGATAGAAACTTAATTGCTTCTCAGAAAATACACGAAGAAGGGCTAGCTGAGGTAATATTAATAGGAAATGAAAGCAAAATAAGAGATAAAGCTTTAACATTAGATGTTAATTTAAATGGAATAGAAGTAGTTGATCCAGATACATCAGAAAATTTAGAAGAATATATAACAGCTTTCTATGAATTAAGAAAAAATAAAGGGATGACAATGGAGAAAGCTGATAAAATAGTGAGAGATCCATTATACTTTGCAACAATGATGGTAAAACAAGATCATGCAGATGGAATGGTATCAGGAGCAGTTCATACAACTGGAGATCTTTTAAGACCAGGTCTTCAAATAATCAAAACAGCACCTGGAGTATCAGTTGTATCAAGCTTTTTTATAATGATGGTACCTAACTCAATATATGGAGAGGGTGGAATGTTATTATTCTCAGACTGTGCAGTAAACCCAAATCCAACAGCAGAACAATTAGCATCAATAGCAATAGCAACTGCAGATACAGCTAAAAATCTTTGTAGAATGGATCCTAAAGTTGCAATGTTATCTTTCTCAACAATGGGAAGTGCAGATCATGAATTAGTAGAAAAAGTTAGAAAAGCTACTGAAATAGCTAAAGAATTAAGACCAGATTTAGATATCGATGGAGAATTACAATTAGACGCTGCTATAGTAGAAAAAGTAGCACATCAAAAGGCTCCAAATAGTAATGTTGCAGGTAAAGCTAATGTATTAATATTCCCAGATTTACAAGCAGGAAATATTGGATATAAATTAGTTCAAAGATTTGCAAATGCAGAAGCTATAGGACCAGTTTGTCAAGGTTTTGCTAAGCCAATAAATGACTTATCAAGAGGTTGTAGTTCAGATGATATAGTAAATGTTGTTGCTTTAACAGCAGTTCAAGCACAAGCACAATAAAAAAGAAAATAGTAAATTTAGGAGGTTGTAAGGGTGAATATTTTAGTAATAAACTGTGGAAGTTCTTCCTTAAAATATCAATTAATAAACATGAACAATGAAGATGTATTAGCTTCAGGATTAGTAGAAAGAATAGGCATAGAGGGTTCAGTTTTAACTCAAAAAGTTGAAGGTAGAGATAAATATATAGTAGAAACACCAATGGAAAATCACAATGTAGCAATAAAGTTAGTGTTAGATGCCTTAATAGATGAAAAAAATGGTGTTATAAAATCAATGGACGAAATAAAAGCTGTAGGACATAGAATAGTTCACGGTGGAGAAAAATACACTAAATCAGCAATAGTTACAGAAGAAGTAATAAATGATATTAGAGAAGCTTCAAAATTAGCTCCATTACACAATCCAGCTCATATAATGGGAATAGAGGCTTGCCAAAAGTTAATGCCATCTGTACCTATGGTAGTTGTATTTGATACAGCATTCCATCAAACAATGCCTGAGAAAGCATTTATGTATGGTTTACCTTATGAATTATATGAAAAGCATCATATAAGAAAATATGGATTCCACGGAACTTCACATAAATATGTATCTGCTAAAGTTGCAGAAGTTATGGGAAAAGATATAAAAGATCTTAAAATAGTAACTTGTCATTTAGGAAATGGATCAAGTGTATCAGCAGTTAAAGATGGAAAATGTTATGATACAAGTATGGGATTCACTCCACTTGAAGGGTTAGTAATGGGAACTAGATGTGGAAACATAGATCCAACAGTTGTAACATTCTTAATAAATGAATTAAACTACACAGCTTCAGAAGTAGATACATTAATGAATAAACAATCAGGTGTATACGGAATTTCAGGTGTAAGCAGTGACTTTAGAGATATTGAAGCAGCAGCAAAAGAAGGAAACAAGAGAGCTCAATTAGCTTTAGATATGTTCCGTTATAGAGTAAGTCAATATATAGGTTCATATGCAGCTAGCATGGGTGGAATAGATGTTGTAGTATTCACTGCTGGTGTTGGTGAAAATTCAGCTTCAGAAAGAGAAACAATCTGTGAAAACTTAGGATTCATGGGAATTGAACTTGACAAAGAAAAGAATAAAGTAAGAGGAGAAATTGCTGAAATAAGCACAGCAAATTCAAAGGTTAAAGTATTCATTATTCCTACAAATGAGGAGTTAATGATTGCTAAAGATACACTAGCATTAATAAAATAATTTTAAAATAGCTTGACTTTTAAATATCAACTTTATATAATAGTATCTGTGTTATTTGCAATTAAATTATAGTTTGGAGTGTGAATAAGTAGAGTGTTCTACTGTAATGTTATGGAATTTAAATTTTCAGAAATGACTTCAAAAAAAGAAAAAAGTAAAGCACTAGAATTTACTTTGGAAAAAGAAAAAGTAGAGGTTTCAGGTGAAACAATAAAGTTCATTGAACCTATTGAGTTTATAGGAAACTTAAGTTTTATTGAAGATGTAGTAACTATATCTGGAAATATTAAAACTACTTTAGAATTGCAATGTTCTAGATGTTTACAAAATTTCTCTTATAAAGTTGATATTGACTTTGATGAGAAGTTTTCAAATAATTATAAAGAAGATGAAGATATTACTTTAGTAGAAGGAGATATCATTGATATTTCTGAAGTAATAGTAAATAATGTAATTTCAACCTTACCTATAAAAAGACTTTGTACAGATGCTTGTAAAGGCTTATGTCAGAGTTGCGGTGCTGATTTAAATAAAGGCACATGTAATTGTGAAAATGAAAATATCGATTTAAGATTTGATAAGCTAAGAGATCTGTTTACTAATAAGGAGGTGTAACAATGGGAAATCCAGCAAGAAAAACATATAGAGCAAAAAGAGATTCAAGAAGAGCTCAAACTTTCAAGGCTAGCTTACCAGGTATCGTAGAATGCCCACAATGCCACGAAATGAAATTAGCTCACAGAGTTTGCAAAAACTGTGGACATTACAAAGGTAAAGAAATAGTTTCAACTGATGCACAATAATAAAGAAAGTCTTATGACTTTCTTTTCTTTATATTAAAGAAAAAAAGGGGTGTTTCAAAGTGAGGATAGCTGTAGATGCTATGGGGTCAGATAATGCTCCATATGCAGAAATAGAAGGCTGTATAGAAGCATTAAAGAGTTTTGATGATATCAATTTAGTTGTAACTGGACCTAAAGATATTCTTGAAAAGGAATTTTCAAAATATAGTTATGATAAAAGTAAAGTAGAATTTATAGATGCGACAGAGCGAATAAGCACTAATGAGCACCCAGTAATGGCTGTGAGAAAGAAAAAAGATTCTAGTTTAGTAAAAGCATTAAACTTAGTTAAAGAAGGAGACTGTGATGCAGTCTTATCAGCTGGAAGCACTGGAGCATTTTTAGCTGGTTCTACATTTATAGTAGGAAGAATAAAAGGTGTAGAAAGACCAGCATTAGCACCACTTATGCCAGGAAAAAATGGTCCTTTCATGGTAATAGATGCTGGGGCTAATGTAGATAGTAAACCATCTTATTTAGTTCAATTTGCTAAAATGGGGAAGGTATATTTTAATTCAGTAATGGAAAAAGAAAATCCAAAGATTGGTTTAGTTAATATTGGTGTGGAAGAAGAGAAAGGTAATGAACTTACTAAGCAAACATATCAATTATTAAAAGAAGAAAGCAATCTTAATTTTATTGGAAATATAGAACCAAGAGATGTTACTCTTGGAGAAGTTGATGTAATAGTTTGTGACGGTTTTGTAGGTAATACTATCTTAAAAATGTATGAAGGAGCTGCAAAAACTATTTTATCAATGATAAAAGAAGAAATAATGAGTTCTGCATTATCAAAATTTGGAGCTGTATTTTTATCCAAAAGCTTTTCAAATTTAAAAAAGAAAATGGACTATAAGGAATATGGCGGAGCACCTTTTTTAGGTGTAAATGGTATTTGTATTAAAGCTCATGGCAGTTCTGATGGTAAAGCCTTTAAAAATGCTATAGGTCAAGCAAGAAAGTTCCATAATAATAAATTAATAGATAAAATTAAGGTGGAAATTGAAAATTTATAATAATTTTACAATAAAAATTAAAATATTCTATTAATGTAATATTGACGAATTTACAGATATATAATAATATCTATATAGGTCGATATTAGGAGGTGATTTCGTAATGTTTGATAAGATAAAAGAAATTATAGCTGATAAATTATCAGTAGATGAAGATAGCATAACTATGGATTCAACTTTTGTTGAGGATTTAGGAGCTGATTCATTAGATGTTGTTGAGTTAATAATGTCTTTAGAAGAAGAATTAGAAATGGAAATACCTGATGAAGATGCTGCTGAATTTATAACAGTTGCGGATGTTGTTAAATACATTAAGGAACATAGAGAAGAGTAGAAAAAGTCCCGCATTAGCGGGATTTTGTTATATTGAGTGACAGAAATAAGTAGGTTTATTCTTGAGTTTGTTATAAGTGAAATGATGCATAAATCATCACTTAATGATAAAATTTAATTGAAGAATTTTATTAGAAAAACAACCTGAAGAATAAACCTTTAAGGAGTGAGGGTTAGAAGTGAAGGAAATAAATGTGAAGGAACTAGAGAAAAAGATAGGTATAGACTTTAAAGACAAAGGACTTTTGATAACGGCATTAACGCACAGTTCTTTTGCCAATCAGTTTAAGGATATTAAGTATAATGAAAGACTGGAGTTTTTAGGAGATTCTGTACTGCAATTAACAATAACAGAAAATTTATTTAATAGTTATAAAAATAAGTCAGAAGGTGAATTAACAAAAATAAGAGCTTTAATAGTTTGTGAAAATTCTCTTTTTGAAGTTGCAAGCAAAATGCAATTAGGAAAAATAATAAGAATGAGTAAAGGTGAAGAGTTAACAGGAGGTAGAAATAGAATATCTATACAAGCCGACTGTTTAGAAGCTGTAATAGCAGCTATTTATTTAGATAGAGGTATTGAAGTTGCTAAGGAATTTATCTTAACTAGATTTGAAGAAATAATAAGAAAAGCAATTAATCAAGAAATTATTTTAGATTTTAAAACAAGACTTCAAGAAGTTCTTCAAAAAAATGGAGAAGTTAATATTGCATATGAGCTTATAAAATATGAGGGACCACCACATAGAAGAATATTCTTCACCCAAGTTAGAATAAATGGAGAAGTAATGGGATGTGGAGAAGGATACTCTAAAAAAGAGGCTGAACAAAATGCAGCTAAGGAAGCTTTAGGAAAGGTTGAAAAAACAAAATGACAAAAAAACATTATATAATTCCTATATTTGTTCCACATGAAGGATGTCCACATGATTGTGCCTTTTGTAATCAAGGGAGAATTACAGGAGAGGAAACAAAGTTAATTGTAGGACCAAAATATAAACTTGAAAATAATGTTGATAGAAATTTCGTTTTAAATACTGTAGAGGAGTATTTAGAAACTATAGATAGAAAAAATTCAACAGTTGAATTATCTTTCTTTGGAGGAACATTTACAGCTATTAATATAAATAAACAAAGAGAACTTTTAGCTGTAGCAAAAGAGTATAAGACTAAGGGTACAATAGATTATATAAGATTGTCAACTAGACCAGATTATATAAACAAAGAAATATTAGATCATCTTAAGTCTTATGATGTGGATATAATAGAATTAGGAGTACAATCTTTAGATGCTGAAGTATTAGAAAAATCAAGAAGAGGGCATAGTGAATAAGATGTCTCAAAAGCATCTAAACTTATAAATGATTATGGGTTTGTTTTAGGGCATCAAATAATGTTAGGGCTTCCTGGAGATAATAGGGAAAAGGATATACTAACAGCTAAAAAATCAATTGCTATGAATCCTAAGTTATGTAGAATATATCCAGCATTAACTATAAAGGATACTCCTATGGAATATATGTATAACAAAGGGACATATATCCCATATGATTTAGAAGAGTGTGTTAAAATAGCTGAAGAAGTATATGTTTTATATAAAGAAGCAAACATAAATGTTATAAGAATAGGACTTCAGCCAACTGATAATATTGCAGAAGGGGAAGATGTAGTAGCAGGACCATTCCATCCAGCTTTTAGAGAGCTTGTGGAAAGTAGTTTACTAAATAAAAATATTTATAAAATAATAAATGAAAATTCTTTAAGTGGTCCTATTACTATAAGCATTCACAATAACGTGGTTTCAAAACTTTATGCAGATAAAAAGAAGTATTTTAATAAACTAAAAGATAAGCTTAAAGATACTAATTTAAGTGTTGAAGTTAGAAAAGATAAAGATTCAATAAGAGAAATTTATTTGATAAATAATGATAAGAGATTCTCTGTTGAATTATAAGGAATAAAGGGACTTATCTATTTGATAAAGTCCCTTATTTTTATAAATTTAAACACTTTAAAATAGATTTTACCATTGAAATTATGTTAAGATATATTTTGTAATTAGTAATTAAATAAGTAAAAAAATGTTGGAATAATATTTATAGTTAAAATAATTTATGTTTTTTAGAAAGGAGGAACTGCCGTAAAAGAAAAATTTTATTCAGAAGGATAAAAATCTTTTATGGACAGCATTAAATATATGTTTTTAAAATCTCTTGAAATAAGAGGATTTAAATCCTTTGCTGATAAAACAGAGCTTAAGTTTAATAAAGGTATAACAGCGGTTGTTGGACCTAATGGAAGCGGGAAGAGTAATGTTTCAGATGCTGTAAGATGGGTTTTAGGTGAACAAAGTGCAAAGACACTTAGAGGATCTAAAATGGAAGATGTAATATTTACTGGTACTGAATATAGAAAGCCTATAGGGCTTGCTCAGGTTTCCTTGACTTTAGATAACTCAGAAGGTGAATTACCTATAGAGTTTATGGATGTAAAAGTTACAAGAAGAATATTTAGGTCAGGTGAAAGTGAGTATTTAATAAATAATTCGCAATGTAGATTAAAAGATGTAGTAAATCTATTTATGGATACAGGAATCGGTAAAGAGGGTTATTCATTAATAGGACAAGGTAAGATAGAAGCTATATTAAATGGAAAAGCAGAGGATAGAAGAGCTCTTCTAGAAGAAGCTGCTGGTATAGTTAAATTTAAATCTAGAAAAATAGATGCTGAAAAGAAACTTAAGAATACAGCAGAAAATTTAACAAGAATAAATGATATAATTTATACCTATGAAGAAAGATTGAATCCTTTAGAAGAGGAAAAAGAGAAAGCAGAAAAATATTTAGAATTAATTAATGAACTTAGAGTAAAAGATATAAGTCTGATTATAAATAATATAAATAGTTTAAAAGCAGAAATAGAAAATAGAAATAAAGAAATGGAAGCTTTGAACTATGATAATAATACTGCTAAAAATAAATTAAAAGAAGCTAGAGAAAAAGTAAAATCTTTAAAAGAAGATCTAGAGAATCTAGAAAATAAGAATTTAGAAAAGCAAGAATTATACATAAGTAAAAGAGATGCTATATCTAACTCTAAGGCTGAAATAAATCTTTTAGAAGAAAGAATTAAAAACTATGAAGTAAGGTTAGAAGAAAATAAAGTAAATATAAAAAATAGTAAAGAAAAGATAAAATCTTTAATTGAAGAAAAGAATAAGTTAGAGGTTGAGTTTGCCAAGAAAAATTTAGAGTATACAGATTTTAAAGAAAAAATCGTAGATGGTAGAGAAAATATAGCATACTTAACTTCATTAAATGATAAAAAAGAGTTAGAGCTAAAAAAGATAAATGAAGAAAATCTAGCTGCTATAAGATTATTAAATGATTTAAATAATCAAAAGGGAATATCAGAGACCAACCTCTTAAACTTAGAAGATAAACTAAAAGATATTAAATCTAAGGTATCTAGTTTAGAAGGGTCATTAAAAGTAAATGTTTTGACTAAGGCGAATTTAGCGCAAAAAATAGATGGTCTTAAGATAGAAAAAGAAGAAATAAATAATAAGCAAGTAAATAATAGTGAAGAATTAAAGAAGTTATATAACGATTTAAAAAATAAAGATAGTGAGGTTGCTAAAATTTCAGCTTCATTAAATAGATTAGAAGCTAATAAAGAAATGCTTAAGAGATTAGAAAATCAATATGAGGGGTATAATGTATCTGTAAAAAAAATAATGTCCCACATTAAAAGTGGATCTCTTAAGTTAAACAATAGTAAGCCAGCTGTTCTTGGTGAAGTAATAAGAACTAAAGAAGGATATGAAACAGCAATAGAAGTAACCTTAGGTAGTACTATTTCAAACATAATAACAGAAGATGAAAAAATAGCTAAGTCTATTATTGAATATTTAAAGGAAAAGAAACTTGGAAGAGCCACTTTATTACCTTTATCAATTATTAAGGGTAATAAGTTGAAAATAAGTGATAATCTTAAAACTATTGATGGATATTTAGGGATAGCTTCAGAGCTTGTAGAATTTAATAGCAAATATGAAAATATTGTAAATTATGTTTTAGGTAGAACTATTATATGTAGGGATATAGACAGTGGATTAGCCTTTGCTAAAGAAACATCATATAAATATAAAATAGTTACTTTATCTGGAGAGGTACTTAATGCTGGTGGAGCAATGACTGGTGGAAGTATTTATCAAAAGAATATGGGCATAATATCTAGAAAAAATCAAATCTTAACTTTAGAAGAGGACATAAATTTAAATAAGGTAAACTTAGAGGAGCTTCAAAAGCAAAGAATTGATATAAATAAAGATATTGAGAAATTAAAAGTTTTAGAAGAAAACTTAAGAAAAAATATTTATGATAAAGATATAGAAATATTAAATATAGAAAATGAAATTAAAAGAATAGAAGTTGAAATAGTAAATATAAAAACTTCATCTAAATCTCTAGAAAATGAACTTAAAACTTCAAATAATAGAGTTATAGAAATAAGAGAAGAAATAAATAAAATAGATAAGAGAATTCATGACACTAATGAAAAAGAATTAGGTAATAAAATTGCTATTGAAGACTTAGATAAAGAACTTAAAGAGCTTAAGGAAAATTTACTTAAGCTTAAGGAAGAGGAAACTGTTCTTAGAGTTAAAAATGCTCAATTAGAGGAGTTTGTTTTAAATAGAAGTAAAGAGCTCAAAAGAAGAGAAATAGAAATTACAGAAATCAAAACCAATATGGAAAGATTAGAAAGTTCTATTGAGGAAGCTAATAATTCTATTAAAGATAGTAAAAGTAAAATAACAGAAAATAATAATTTTATAAATAGAGAAGAAAGCAATATAATAGATTTAGAAAGTAAGAGCAAAGAATATGATTTAGAAAAATCAAAAATAAAGAAAAATATTGAAATTTCAGAAGGTCATATAGAAGGTCTTACTTTAGAATTAGCTAAAAAAGAAGAAGAGTTTCATAAAAATGAAATAGTTTATACTAGACAAGAAAGTGAAATGAAAAACTTATCAGTAAAATTATTAGAAGACTATGATACAACTTATGAAGAGGAATTAAAGAATTATGTTCCTATAGAAAGTATAGAAAAACATAGGAATAATATAAATTATTTAAAGAGCAAAATAAATGCTTTAGGAACTGTTAATGTAAATGCTATTGAGGAATTTAGAGATTTATCCGAAAAATACAGGTTCATTACAGGCGAAAAAGAAGATTTAGAAAAATCAAGAGAAGAGTTATTAGAAATAATAGAAGAAATGACATCTAAAATGAGAGTTATGTTTAGACAGAACTTTAATATATTAAATAAAAACTTTGATGAAACTTTCAAAGAATTATTTAAAGGAGGATCAGCTAAACTAATTTTAGATGAAACAGATGAACTTAATGGAGATATAGAAATACGAGTTCAACCACCAGGGAAGAAAATTCAAAACATTAACTTAATGTCTGGTGGAGAGAAAGTGCTATCAGCTATAGCTTTACTATTTGGGATATTAAAAATGAAACCAACACCATTCTGTATACTTGATGAAATTGAAGCTGCATTAGATGATGCAAATGTAAATAGATATGCTGATTTCTTAAAGGCTTTTTCAGAGAATATACAATTTATAGTTATAACTCATAGAAAAGGTACTATGGAGGCAGCAGATATAATGTATGGTGTTACTATGGAGGAAAAAGGAATATCAAAAATAGTTTCTGTAGATTTAAATAAAAATTAATTAAAAAGGAGAATATTTTATGCTTGGAGGATTATTTGATAAATTAAAAACTGGTTTAACTAAAACAAGGGATAGTTTAACTGATAAAATAAATGAAACATTAAAGTTAGCTATAACAATAGATGATGATTTATATGAAGAACTTGAAGAAATTCTTATAATGTCTGATATTGGAATGGATACTACAGTAGAGATAATAGAAAGATTAAAAAAGAAAATAAGACAAGAAAAAATTAATGACCCACAAGAGGTAAAACCAGCTATGAAAGCTGTTATAGAAGAAATGCTTCTTGAAGGAGATGATAGAGAAGTTGATGAAAGCAAGAAAAAAGTAATGCTTGTAATTGGAGTAAATGGAGTTGGAAAAACAACATCTATAGGAAAATTAGCAGCTAAGAATAAAGCAGAAGGTAAAAAAGTTTTATTAGCAGCAGCTGATACTTTTAGAGCAGCAGCTATAGACCAACTTGTTGTATGGAGTGAGAGAGCCGGAGTTGATATAGTTAAACATGGAGAAGGTTCAGACCCCGCAGCTGTAGTTTTTGATGCTGTGCAAGCAGCTAAGGCAAGAGATGTTGATCTTTTAATCTGTGATACAGCAGGAAGACTTCATAATAAGAAAAATCTAATGGATGAATTAGCTAAAATTAATAGAATAATAGATAGAGAGCTAGGGGATAGAGAAAAAGAAACTTTACTTGTTTTAGATGGAACAACAGGTCAAAATGCTGTTATTCAAGCTAAACAATTCATGGAGTCTTGTCCTATAGATGGTATAATATTAACTAAATTAGATGGAACAGCTAAAGGTGGAGTTGTTATATCTATCAAAAACACTTTAAATATACCAGTTAGATATATTGGTGTAGGTGAAGGTGTTGATGATTTACAAGAATTTAATGCAAAGGATTTTGCTGAAGCTTTATTATAAACTGAGACTTAATTCATATAGAGTCTTGACTCTGTATAGATTTTAGTGGAAGTTATCTAGTAGGCTGTGTCTATTTATCTATAATTTATAAAAGATTAGAGTGTTATAGACACTAGTCATTAGATAAAATAAATAGTAAAATTAAAAATAATAATTTTAATTATTTAATTTAATAGTTTGTGTTAAAAGTAATAAAAGTTATTTTTTAAAAGTTAGAGTATTATTTATTTTTTATATAAAAAAGAGTAAGATAAATTTTAAAAAATATAAAATAATTTTTAAAGAAAATTCTAGAAAAACTTCGAAAGTAGCTCTGTTACTTGGATAAGGGACTAAAGTGCTGTTAAGTAAAAATACTTGACAGTACAAAATAGTTCTGTTATTATAGCATATGTAAGTAAGGTGGTTATATGGAAGATAGATTTGAAATATCAATATTATTAGATTATTACGGTTCCTTACTAACTGAGAAACAGCTTAACATAATGAATCTTTATTACAACGAAGATTTGTCTTTAGGAGAGATTGCTGAAATAAATAAAACTAGTAGGCAAGCAACGCACGATTTAATAAAGAGATGTTCAAAGCAACTATCAGCTTATGAGGATAAACTCAAACTATTGAAAAAGCATAATAAAAAACTTATGCTAAAAGAAGAGATGTTAAAGAAAATATCTCTAAATAAAGCACTTAGTTCAGAAGAATTAAAGCTTATAGAAAAAAATATAGATGAGATTATAAACGCATAGGAGGTTGAACATGGCTTTTGATAATTTATCGTCAAAATTACAAGACGCATTTAAGAGATTAAAAGGTAAAGGCAAATTAACTGAAAAAGATATAAAAGAAGCCATGAGAGAAGTAAAGCTTGCTTTATTAGAAGCTGATGTTAACTTCAAAGTTGTAAAAGAATTTGTTGCTAATGTTAGTAGTAAATGTGTAGGAGAAGAAGTTTTAGAAAGTTTAACTCCAGCACAACAAGTAATAAAGATAGTAAATGAAGAACTTACTAATCTTATGGGAGAGTCAGAAAGTAAACTTACTTATTCATCAAGTGGAACAACAGTATTTATGTTAGTTGGTCTTCAAGGTGCAGGTAAGACAACTATGGCTGGTAAATTAGCCTTACATCTTAGAAAGCAAAACAAAAAGCCGTTATTAGTGGCTTGTGATATATATAGACCAGCTGCTATAAAACAATTACAAGTAGTTGGTAAGCAAATTGATATTCCAGTATTCTCTATGGGAGATAAGGTTAAAGCAATAGATATTGCTAAGGCTGGAATAGAAGAAGCAAAAAGAAATGGTAATAACGTAGTTATTATAGATACAGCAGGTAGACTTCACATAGATGAAGAATTAATGCAAGAACTTAAGGATGTTAAAGAAATTGCAAATCCATCAGAAGTTCTATTGGTTGTTGACTCAATGACAGGTCAAGATGCTGTAAATGTAGCACAAACATTCAATGAAAACCTAGATATAAGTGGTGTTATCTTAACTAAGCTTGATGGTGATACAAGAGGTGGAGCTGCATTATCAATAAGAAAAGTAACTGAAAAACCTATAAAATTTGTAGGTATGGGTGAGAAAATGAATGATATTGAAGTTTTCCATCCAGACAGAATGGCTTCAAGAATACTTGGTATGGGAGATGTATTATCTCTTATAGAAAAGGCTCAGGAAGCTATAGATGAAAAAGATGCTCAAGAATTAGCTAAGAAAATGACTAATCAAGAATTTAATTTCGATGATTATTTAAAAGCTATGGAGCAAATGAAAAAACTAGGACCTATAACAAAGCTTCTTGAAATGATGCCAGGAGTTAATTCAAAAGATTTAGAAGGATTAGATTTATCAAGTGGTGAAAAAGAAATGGAAAAAGTTAAAGCCATTATTTATTCAATGACTGATAAAGAAAGAAAAAATCCAAATCTTTTATCAAATTCTGGTTCAAGAAAGAAAAGAATTGCAAAGGGTGCTGGTGTAACAGTTCAAGATGTTAATAAACTCATCAAAGGTCATGGGATGATGAAAAAGCAAATGAAGCAATTAAAGTCATTACAGAAAAGTCCGAAAAAAGGTCTTTTCGGCAGAATGCCGTTTATGAGTTAATATATAATTATTATTTTTAAAAGGAGGTGAATTGTAAGATGGCAGTTAAAATAAGATTAAGAAGAATGGGTGCTCACAAAGCTCCTTTCTACAGAATAGTTGTTGCTGATTCAAGAAGTCCAAGAGACGGAAGATTTATAGAAGAAATCGGATTCTACAACCCAGTAGCTCAACCAGAAGCTGAAGTAAAAATAAACAATGAAAAAGCTGTAAAATGGTTAAACAATGGTGCTCAACCAACTGATGTTGTTAAGAGATTATTCAAAAACGCTGGAATAAGCAAATAGTTTTCTAGGAGGTGTTGGCTGCTAGAATTAGCAGTTTGATTTATGAAAGAATTAGTAGAATTAATTGCTAAATCTTTAGTTGATAACCCAGATGAAGTTTCAGTTAATGAAGTTTCTAGGGGGGAGTCAATTGTACTAGAGCTTACAGTATCAAAAGATGATATGGGAAAAGTAATAGGAAAACAAGGGAGAATTGCTAAGGCTATTAGAACAGTAGTTAAAGCAGCCGCAGTAAAAGAAAACAAAAGAGTTGTAGTTGAAATAGTTTAAAGAGTTAGGGAAACCTAACTCTTTTTATACATAAATTGAAACTTAATAAAGTTTACTTATTGAAAAAGAGGTGGAAATTAAGTGAAGGATTTTTTAAGAATTGGTCAAATTATAAATACTCATGGTGTAATGGGTGATGTTAAAGTAATGCCATTAACTGATGATATTAAAAGATTCAGCAAACTAAAAAAAGTTTTTTTAAATGGTAAAGAAGTAAATGTTGAAAATGTTAAATATGTAAAAGATAAGGTTGTTTTAAAACTTGAAGGTATAAACTCAATGAATGAAGCAGAAAAGTTAAAATTTAAAAGACCTTATTTAGAAGTAAGAAGAGAAGATGCTGTAAAGTTACCAAAGGATACTTATTTTATAGCTGATTTATTAGGTTGTACAGTTAAAGATACTAATGATTTTGAATATGGAAAAATATCAGAAGTTATAAAAACAGGAAGTAATGATGTTTATTGGGTAAAAGGGAATAAAGAAATATTAGTACCAGTTTTAAAAGAAATAGTATTGGATATAAATATTGAAGATGCTCTAATAACTATAAAGCCATCAGGAGAATGGATGGATGAGGATTAATATATTAACCTTATTTCCAGAAATGTTTAACATATTTAATCATAGTATTATTGGGAGAGCACAGGAAAAAGGAATCATAGATATAAAAACTACTAATATAAGAGATTTTAGTAATAATAAACATAAAAAAGTAGATGATTACCCTTATGGTGGAGGTGCTGGAATGGTTATGGCAGCGCAGCCTGTTGTTGATGCTATAAGAAGTGTTAAGACTAGTAATAAGGGAAAAGTTATATTCTTAGGACCTAGAGGGAAAAAGGTAAATCAAGACTTAATAAATGAACTATCAAAGGAAGAGGAACTTATATTTGTTTGTGGTCACTATGAAGGAATTGATGAAAGAGCATACAAATATTTTGATATGGAAATATCTTTAGGAGATTTTGTATTAACAGGAGGAGAGATGGCAGCTATTCCTGTAATTGATTCTATATGTAGAGTAGTTCCAGAGGTATTAGGAAGAGAAGAAAGTTTTACTGATGAATCTTTTTATGATGGAACTTTAGAATATCCTCAATATACAAGACCAGTAGAATTTGAAGGTGAAAAAGTACCAGAAATTTTATTATCTGGACATCATGAAAATATAAGAAAATGGAGAAGACAACAATCTCTTCTAATAACGAAAGAAAGAAGAAAAGATTTATTTAATAAGCTAAAATTGTCAAAAGAAGATAAAAAATTATTAGAAAAATAAGAAAAAATATATTGATTAAGAAACTAAGCTATGATAAAATAAGCTTTGTGCTAGTACGGGCGTTCCTCTGGCATAGAGAATTTGTTAAAGAACGTCAATTAATTTCAAGGAGGGAATGCACAATGAATAACATAATTAAAGCAATCGAACAAGAACAATTAAGATCAGACTTAACTCAATTTAACGTAGGGGATACTATAAAAGTATACGCTAAAATTAAAGAGGGTGAAAAAGAAAGAACTCAAATGTTCGAAGGAACAGTTATAAAAATACAAAATGGTGGAATAAGAGAAACTTTCACAGTAAGAAGAGTAGCTTACGGTGTTGGTGTTGAAAGAACTTTCCCAATGCACGCTCCAATCATAGAAAAGATTGAAGTAACAAGAAGAGGTAAAGTAAGAAGAGCTAGATTATTCTACTTAAGAGACAGAGTAGGTAAAGCTGCTAAAGTTAAAGAATTAAAAGTTAGATAATTTAATTTATTATAGAAAACAGGGGCTTTCATAGTCCCGTTTTTTATTATATAAAAAAATATAATTAAGTGAAAATAATAGCTATCATTTCTAATGCTACCATATTTAATAGGTAGGCTAAGAAATGATAAGTTAAGAGATAAATAAAATCTTATATGGCTTATAGGTACTTTTAGCTTATAAGTTATTAAGATTTATAGAGATTTCAAGAAAGGTAGTGATTATATGGCAATAAACTGGTTTCCAGGTCATATGGCTAAGACTAGAAGATTAATACAAGAAAATTTAAAGCTTGTTGATGCTGTAATAGAAATAAGAGATGCTAGAATCCCTTATTCATCAAAAAATCCAGAAATAGATAGAATTGTTGCAGATAAACCAAGAATAATATTATTAAATAAAAGTGATTTATCAGATAGCAAAGTAAATAAAGAATGGTCAAAGGCTTTAAATAACGAAACAACTCAAGTAATTGAGATAAATGCACTTAAAGGTGAAGGTCTTAAAGCTATAAAACCCGCATTATTAAAGTTATTAAAAGAAAAGCATGATAGATTAAAAGCTAAAGGATTAGTTAACATAACAACAAGAGTAATGGTTGTTGGAATACCTAATGTTGGTAAATCTACATTTATAAATAAAATGGCTAGAAATAATATAGCTATAACAGGAGATAGACCTGGAGTAACAAAAAATAAGCAATGGATAAAGACTTCTATAGGAATAGAGCTTATGGATACACCAGGGGTTTTATGGCCTAAATTTGAAGAAGAAGTTGGGTTTAACTTAGCTTTTACAGGAGCTATTAAGGATGAAATAATGGATATAGAAGAACTTGCTCTTAAATTAGTTGAAAGACTTCAAGAAATAGCACCAGAACTATTAAAAGCTAGATATAAGTTAGATGAATTAAGTGATAATCCTCTTGAAAATTTAGATAATATAGCTAAAAAAAGAGGTTGTATAATGTCTAAAAATAATATTGATTACAATAGAATTGCAGTAATGCTTTTAGACGAATTTAGAGGCGGAAAAATAGGAAATATAAGCTTAGAAAGACCTTAAATTGGGGGATTAAAGATGTTATTTGATGATTTAAAAGAAAATTTAGCAAAGTATAATTTTAAAGAGGTCAATGAAAAGGTCAAAGGTATAATAATTACTAAAGAAAATTATGAAAATTTAAATGAAGTAGTAGATATACTAAGAACAGATAAAAGAAAAAATGTCTTAGCTTTAGCAGAAAGACTAGAAAAGAAAATAGATGGATTTAAAAAAGAGCTAAATAGAGTAAGAACCATGTATGAATTTGATAGAGCTTTTGTTAAAAATCAAATTTTAGCTGGAGTTGATGAGGTTGGAAGAGGACCTTTAGCAGGCCCTATTGTAGCTTGTGCGGTAATTTTGAATTTAAATGACTTAGATGACATTATATTAGAAATAAATGATTCTAAATTATTATCTGAAAGTAAAAGAGAATACTTAGCAGAAAAAATTAAGGAAAAAGCTATTAGTTATTCTATAGCTTATTGTACTAATGAAGAAATTGACCAAAAGGGCATAGCTTATTGTAATAATAATATTTTTATTAAAAGCTGTGATGGTTTAAGTATTAAGCCAGATTTAGTGTTATCAGATGGGTATTTAATAAAAAATTATGATGTAGCTAATGAATATGTTGTAAAAGGCGATAGGAAGAGTGCGTCTATAGCATGTGCTTCAATTGTTGCAAAGGTATATAGAGATAACTTAATGAAAGAATACGCTAAAAAGTATCCATTCTATGATTTTGAAAAAAATATGGGATATGGTACTAAAGCGCATATAAAAGGCTTAGAAGAAAATGGACCTTGTGAAATACATAGAAAAAGTTTTCTTAAAAATTTAATATAAATCTTAATAAAGGTTATATGTAACTTATTGTTGATTTTATCAAAATAGGTTATATACAACCTTTTATTTTTAGTAATTAGGTCTAAAGGCATCTACTTTATGATTTATTTCATAGGTTGAATTAACTTTAGAGAAATTAATTTCTATACTATCAAATCTTACTAGAAATCCTGATATTTTTTTAATAGTTAGATAGTATGTTGCAATTTTAATAATTTTATATCTTTTCTGTAGGCTTATAGCTTCTTCGGCACCACCAAATAAAGAGGAATATCTACTTTTAACTTCTATAAAAACAATTATATTATCTATTGTTGCTATAATATCAATTTCACCTAACTTACATTTAAAGTTTTTATGTATAATTTTATAGCCGGAATTTATTAAAAACTTTACTGCTATATCCTCACCGTAGTTACCTATTAACTTATTATATTTTTTCATTTACATCACCAACTTATATTTTATTATGGGCAATGATTAAATATTTAATCATTAATGTGTTTAAAAAGTACTCTTTAATGACAATAATCTAAAAATAAGAATTAGTTCATCTAAGTTAAATCTTAGTTTATAGATATTTTTTAGGTTAAGTTTTTTATATATTAAAAATCTAATTAAAGAGGAGAGGGTCAGTTTGGCAGTAAGTTTAATTAGCGCGACTTATGAAGGCATAGATGGTGTATTAATAAATATAGAAGTGGACATAGCAGCTGGGTTGCCAGCTTTTAATATTGTTGGTTTAGCAGATACATCAATAAAAGAAGCAAAGGATAGGGTAAGAGCAGCCATAGAAAATTCGGGGTATAAATTTCCTTTAGGAAGAATTACAGTTAATTTAGCTCCAGCAAATATAAGAAAAAAAGGTTCTGCTTTTGATTTAGCCATAGCAATAGGTATATTATTGGAAAGTAATCAAATAGAAAATATTCACAAGGATAAAATTCTATATTTAGGTGAATTATCTCTAAATGGTGATATAAGAGCAATAAATGGAGGATTATCTGGAATAATTAAGGCGAAAGATGAAGGAATAAAAAAGGTTATATTACCAGTTGAAAACTTAGAAGAGTGTAATATAATATCCGAAATGAAAATATATCCTTTAAATAATTTAAAAGAAGTTATAGAATTTTTAATCTATGATAATTTAGTGGCTGAAAGAGTAAAAAAGTATAAACCTAAGATTGTTAAGAGCAAAGATTTTAGTAGTATAAAAGGACAGCTAGGAGCAAAAAAAGCCTTAATCACAGCAGCGGCAGGAGGACATAATATAGTTTTACAGGGACCTCCGGGGTCTGGAAAGACTATATTGGCAAAGTCTATGATAGAATTATTGCCTAAAATGAATTTTGAGGAAGCTCTAGAATCAACCAAGATATATAGTGTAAAAGGAATTTTAAAGAAAGGAATTATAAAGGAAAGACCTTTTAGAAGTCCTCATCATAGCACTACAGAGGTAGGATTAATTGGAGGAGGAAGAGATTTAAAATTAGGAGAAATAACTCTTGCTAATAATGGGATATTGTTTTTAGATGAATTATTAGAATTTGATAAAAAAATAATAGAAGCTTTAAGAGAGCCACTAGAAAGAAGAGAAATAAATATATCTAGAAATGTGGGAGCTGTTACTTATCCAGCGAATTTTATTTTTGTTGGAGCTTATAATCCTTGTCCTTGTGGAAATTATATGAGTAGAAATAAGGAAAGATTATGCACTTGTAGTGAGGGTTCTATAAAAAGATATGAAAATAAATTATCTAAGGCTATGAAAGATAGAATAGATATATTTTCCTTTGTAGCTTATGCTTCCTTTGAGGAACTTTTATGTGATTCAAAGGAGGAAATAAATATAGAAGAGGCTAGAGAAAAAGTCTTTAGAGCTATTGAAATTCAAGAGAAAAGATTTAAAAATTCTAATATAAAGAGAAATTCAGAAATTGGATTTACTGATATTAATAAGTATATAGTGCTAGACAATGATTGTAACGATTTACTAAATAAAATATATAATAATTTTGGAATAAGTAGTAGAGTGTTACATAAAATAATGAAAGTTGCAAGGACTTTAAGTGACTTAGATGGAAGGGAAAAAATTTCAAAAGAAGATATATATGAGGCTTTAGGATATAGAAAAAATATAAGGGGTGAAATAATATAATGAATATAGATAAATATAAGTTGTGGTTTATAGCTATTCCAGCAAGTGGCGAAACTAAAATATATATAGAAAGTAAAACAAAAAACTATAAATATATCTATGAAAATAAAGAAGAATTATTTAAAAATGACAAAAAATTTAAAAAAGTACTTGAATTTTATATAGATAATGATAAAATCAAGAAAATAGAGGAAGGTTTATTGAAAAAAGAATTTGGTATAATAACTTATAATGAAGAAACTTATCCAAAGGAATTAAAATTTATAGAAGATAAACCTTATGCATTATTTTATAAAGGGAAAATTGATAAAATAAATAAACTAGATTTTATAGGGATTGTAGGATCTAGAAAGCCAACTAATTATGGGCTTTCAGTTACTAAGGATATTGTTTCTAAGTTAGAAGGGCAAGAAGTAGGTATTGTAAGTGGTGGAGCTCTAGGTATAGACACCATAGCTCATAGGACTGCTGTTAATAAAAATTTATTTAATGTAGCAGTACTAGGATGTGGAATAGATATTATTTATCCTAAAGGAAATAGAGAATTATTTAGGAGTATAATTGAAAATGGAGTGATAATATCAGAATACTTACCAGGTGAACAGCCAATGCCATATAATTTTCCTTATAGAAATAGACTAATAAGTGGCATAGCAAAGGGGGTTATAATAACAGAAGCAGCTAAAAAAAGTGGTGCTGTCATAACAACATCTTATGCTGTGGAACAAGGAAAAAAAGTTATAGCAGTTCCAGGAAGTATATATTCGCCATTAAGCGAAGGGTGTAATAGGTTAATAATAGATGGTGCTAATATTTATGAAAATGTAGAAGATATATTTTTTCAATTTAATATTAATTATGTAAGAAATAAGAGTAGAAAAGAAAAATGTAATTGTTTAAAAGTAAAAATATTAAAGCTATTAGAGGAAAATCCGAGACATATAGAGGAAATTAAAAAAGAAACTAATATTGACATTTCTATGATTAATGAGTTATTATTTGAAATGCAATTCAATAACGAAATTATTGGATTAACAGGAAATTATTTTGCCAAAAATATTATGAATACTTAAAGGGGGTGCAAACTCCGGAATTCGGGGGTTACTATGGGTCAAAAGTTAGTAATAGTAGAGTCACCAGCAAAGGCTAAAACTATAGAGAAATATTTAGGAAAAAACTATGTAGTTGAAGCATCAATGGGACATGTAAGAGATTTACCTAAAAGTCAATTAGGTGTTAATATAGAAGAAAATTATACGCCAAAGTATATAACAATAAGAGGGAAAGGTGAGCTTTTAACTAAGCTTAGAAAACTTGCTAAAAAAAGCGATAAAATATATTTAGCAACCGACCCTGATAGAGAAGGTGAAGCTATATCTTGGCATCTAGCCAATATATTAAAGCTAGATGGTAAAGAAAAATGTAGAATAGAATTTAATGAAATAACAAAAGAAGCAGTTAAAAATTCTATTAAATCACCAAGAGCAATAAATGAAGATTTAGTAGATGCACAACAAGCTAGAAGAATATTAGATAGACTTGTTGGATATGAAATAAGTCCACTTCTTTGGAGAAATGTAAAGTGGGGATTAAGTGCAGGAAGAGTTCAATCTGCAGCTTTAAAAATGATTTGTGACAGAGAAGAGGAAATAGAAAAATTTGAACCAAAGGAATATTGGACAGTAGACATAAGTTTAAAAAAGGATAAGAAAAAGTTCCCAGTTAAATTAGCAACTAAAAATAAAAAGAAAGTTGTTATAAATAATGAAGAAGAAGCTAACATTATAATGAAAGAACTAGAAGAGAATTCTTATATCGTTAAAAATGTTAAAAAGGGAACTAGAACTAAAAAGCCATTAGCACCTTTTACAACTAGTACACTTCAACAAGAAGCAAGCAAAAGACTTAACTATATGACTAAGAAAACAATGTCTGTTGCACAACAACTTTATGAAGGTGTAGAAGTTAAAGGTTATGGAACAGTTGGTTTAATAACTTATATGAGAACAGACTCAGTAAGAATATCAACTGAAGCACAAGAAAAAGCTAAAAGTTTTATAATTGATACTTATGGAGAAGAATACTTCCCTAAAACAGCGAGAGTATTTAAAGGTAAGAAAAATATTCAAGATGCCCATGAAGCAATAAGACCAACTTATGTTGAAATAACTCCAGAAATAGCAGAAAAAAATCTATCAAGAGATCAATACAAATTATACACTTTAATATGGAAAAGATTTGTTGCTAGTCAAATGGAAGATTCTATTTTAAATACAAATAGTGTTGAGATACAAAATGGAGATTATATTTTAAGAGCAAGTGGATCAAATATTAAATTTGATGGTTTTATGAAATTATATGAGTATACTACAACAGATGAAGAAGAGGATGTAGCAGTTCCAAATTTAGAAAAAGATGAAGAATTAATTTTAGAATCAATAAAAGGAACACAACATTTTACTCAACCGCCAAGTAGATATACTGAAGCATCTTTTGTTAAGCTTTTAGAGGAAAAAGGAATAGGAAGACCAAGTACTTATGTTCCAACTATAGGAACTCTTGTTGGAAGAAAGTATGTAAATAGAGAAAAGAAAGTTTTATCTCCTACAGAATTAGGTGTAATAGTAAATCAAATAATGTCAGAATATTTTAAACAAATAGTTGATGCTGATTTCACAGCTGCTATGGAAGCTAAGCTAGATAGTGTTGAAATTGGAGATTTAAAATGGACTGAAGTTGTTGATGAATTTTTTACTCCTTTAAATGAGGATATTAAAAAGGCTGAAAGCGAAATATCTAAAATTGTAATTGAAGATAAAGTTAGTGATGTTCCATGTGATAAATGTGGAAGAATGATGGTTATAAAACATGGAAGATTTGGAGATTTTTTAGCTTGTCCTGGATATCCAGAGTGTCAAAATACAAAGCCTATAGTAGAAAAGGTTGATGCTAAATGTCCATTATGTGGTGGAGATATTTTAGTTAAAAGAAGTAAAAAGGGAAATAAGTTTTACGGATGCTCTAATTATCCAGAATGTAACTTTGTAAGTTGGAGTGAACCAACAAATGAAAAGTGCCCTAAATGTGGTGAGTTTATGGTTAAGAAATATTCTAAAGCTAAAGGTAACTATTTAGAATGTAGTAATAAGGAATGTAAAGAAAAAGTGGAAATTAAGTCAGATGAAGAAACAGTAGAAAAAACTGATGAAAATTAATGAAGCTTTAAAAATGGTAAGTTAAAGAAATTGCCTTGAAAACATTGAAACCCTATGTTATATTTATAATGATTATTTAGAAAATTCTAAATAATTTGA
Source organism: Clostridium massiliamazoniense (assembly GCF_001403635.1). Lineage (GTDB taxonomy): Bacteria > Bacillota > Clostridia > Clostridiales > Clostridiaceae > Sarcina > Sarcina massiliamazoniense. The sequence goes on along the minus strand of NZ_LN879468.1, from coordinate 827,550 downwards.
ATTTAAAAGGGGCGGTATATTTGTAAGGAGGAGTTTCATGTCCACACTACTTAATAAAACAAGAAAGTTAACTAGAATATTACAAAAGTCAGGAACTGAAGCAGTAGCATTTGCAGACATATGTAAATTGTTAAGTGATGTTCTAGAGTGTAATGTATATCTTATAAGTAAAAAAGGAAAAATATTAGGGTATGCCTTTTCAGAAAATTTTAAATGTAAAATAATGATTGAAAAGGTTCTTAATGATAAGAAATTTCCAAAGGATTATAATGATAAATTACTAAACATTCATGACACTTTAGCAAATTTACCAAATGAAGGCTTATGTGTATTTGAAGAACAAGGTAACTGTGTAGTATCAGAAAAAATAACAACTATTTTACCTATAGTTGGAAGTGGGGAAAGACTTGGAACGTTAATTCTAGCAAGATTTGGAGAACATTTTAATGATGAGGATTTAGTTTTATCAGAATATAGTGGAGCTATAGTTGGAATGGAAATGCTAAGAGCTAGACAAAGTGAACTTGAAGAAGAAGCAAGAAATAAAGCTGTAGTACAATTAGCAATAGGAACTTTATCATATTCAGAATTAGAAGCTGTAGAACATATTTTTGATCAACTAAACGGGAATGAAGGTCTACTTGTAGCATCAAAAATAGCAGATAAAGTTGGTATAACAAGATCCGTAATAGTAAATGCATTAAGAAAGTTTGAAAGTGCAGGAGTTATTGAGTCTAGAAGTTTGGGAATGAAAGGGACTCATATTAAAATTTTAAATAATAAATTATTAGATGAACTTAAAAAAATAAAATAAATTTAAATAAAGTATATTTTTATGTTGATAGTTTTATTTCACTATGATATACTATCAAAGGTAATAAAATACACACGCTATCCAATTTAAAAAGTGGTGCCTTTTAGTTAAGGATTCTTTTTAAGATAAAGATAGTGGAGGATTAACCAATAAGGAGGATTTTTTAATGTCAGTAATTTCAATGAAACAATTATTAGAAGCTGGAGTTCACTTTGGACACCAAACTAGAAGATGGAACCCTAAAATGGCTCCATACATCTTTACAGAAAGAAACGGAATCTACATAATAGATTTACAAAAAACAGTTAAAAAAGCAGAAGAAGCTTACGATTTCTTAAGAGAAATCTCAGTAGAAGGAAAAGACATACTTTTCGTTGGTACTAAGAAACAAGCTCAAGATGTTATAAAAGAAGAAGCTATAAGATCAAACATGCACTATGTTAACCACAGATGGTTAGGTGGAATGCTTACTAACTTCAAAACTATGAAAAAGAGAATTGAAAGATTAGAGCAATTACACAAAATGGAAGAAGATGGAACTTTCGACGTTTTACCTAAGAAAGAAGTTATTAAATTAAGAGGTGAAATGGATAAATTAGAAAAGAACATCGGTGGAATCAAAAACTTAGTAGTAGAAAACATAGGAGCTATGTTTGTTGTTGATACAAGAAAAGAAAAGAATGCAGTATCAGAAGCTAAGATTTTAGGAATCCCTGTAGTTGCTATAGTTGATACTAACTGTGATCCAGAAGAAATCGACTATGTAATCCCAGGAAATGATGATGCTATAAGAGCGGTTAAGTTAATAGCTAGCAAAATGGCAGATGCTTCAATAGAAGGAAGACAAGGCGAACAAATCGCTGAGTAATAAATTATTAAAGGTAGATGAAGCTTGCTTCATGTACCTTTTCCATTAATTAGTTAGGAGGAATTGTAATGATATCAGCAAAAATGGTTAAAGAATTAAGAGAAAAAACTGGTGCAGGAATGATGGACTGTAAAAAAGCTCTTACTGAAACAAATGGAGATATGGAAAAAGCAGTAGAGTTCTTAAGAGAAAAAGGATTAGCAGCTGCTGCTAAGAAATCTGGAAGAATAGCTGCTGAAGGTATAGTTAAAACTTACGTTTCAGAAGATAAGAAAAAAGGTGCTATAATCGAATTAAACTGTGAAACAGATTTCGTTGCTATAAACGAAGAATTCGTAGGTTTAGCTGACAACATAGCTAAATTAGTAGCAGAAAAAGAATTAAACTCAGTAGAAGAAGTTTTAGCAGCAGATTTAGCTGGAAAAACAGTTCAAGAAACTTTAACTGAATTAATAGCTAAAATCGGTGAAAATATGAACTTAAGAAGAGTTGAAAGATTCTCAGTTGAAAGTGGATTAGTTCAAGAATATATTCACGGTGGTGGAAGAATAGGTGTTATGGTTGAATTAGCTTGCGACAAAACATCAGATGTTTTAGAGCAATTAGCTAAAGATGTAGCAATGCAAATAGCTGCTGCTAATCCATTATTCTTATCACAAGATCAAGTTGATGCTAAGAGCTTAGAAACTGAAAGAGAAGTTTACAGAGCACAAGCATTAAACGAAGGTAAACCAGAAAAAATCGTTGAAAAAATGGTTGAAGGAAGAATAAAGAAATACTTCAAGGAAGTATGTTTATTAGACCAACAATGGGTTAAAAACGGAGATATGACAATTTCTAAATTATTAGAAGAAAAATCAAAAGAAATCGGAGCTCCAGTTTCAATCGTAAGATACGCTAGATTCGAAAGAGGAGAAGGTATCGAAAAGAAAGAAGAGAACTTTGCTGAAGAAGTTGCTAAAATGGGAGCAAAATAAGAATTAAATGAATAAGAGAACACTTTTGTGTTCTCTTTTTTTAAAAATAAAAGTATATTTCAATTGGAGGAGTTTGCGATGGAAGCTTGTAAGTATAAAAGAGTAATGCTTAAATTATCTGGAGAAGCATTAGCAGGAGAAAATGGATTCGGAATCGATTTTGAAGTTGCGAAAAGAATAGCAAAAGAAATAAAAGAACTTGTAGATTTAGGTGTAGAAGTTGGAGCTGTTGTTGGTGGCGGAAACATTTGGAGAGGAAGAAGCGGTGGAGACATGGATAGAACTACTGCTGATTATATGGGGATGTTAGCAACATCAATTAATGCTTTAGCACTTCAAGATTCTTTAGAGAGTTTAGGTGTTAAAACTAGAGTTCAAACTGCTATTGAAATGAAAGAGATTGCAGAACCTTTTATAAGAAGAAGAGCTATGAGACACTTAGAAAAAGGAAGAGTCGTTATATTTGGAGCAGGAACAGGAAATCCTTATTTCTCAACTGATACAACAGCAGCTTTAAGAGCAGCTGAAATAGAGGCAGAAGTAATACTTTTAGCTAAAAAAGTTGACGGTGTATACGACAAGGACCCACACAAATATGATGATGCTAAAAAATATGAAACATTATCATATATTGATGTATTAGAGCAAGGACTTCAAGTTATGGATTCAACAGCAACATCATTATGCATGGATAATGATATTCCAATAATAGTATTTGCTTTAGATGATGAAGGAAATATAAAAAGAGCTATAATGGGTGAAAAAATAGGAACAATAGTTTCTAAAAAATAGGAGGTTTTTTATTACATGAAGGAATTAGTAAAGTCATTAGAAGTTAAAATGGGAAAAACAATAGTTGTTTTAAAAGAAAACTTAGGGACAATGAGAGCTGGAAGAGCTAATGCAAAAATGCTTGATAAAATAGAAGTAGAATACTATGGAAGTATGTGTCCTATAAGCCAAGTTGCAAATATATCATCACCAGAACCAAGATTATTAGTAATTACTCCTTGGGAAAAACAAACTTTAAAAGATATAGAAAAAGCTATATTAAAATCAGATTTAGGAATAAACCCTTCAAATGATGGTACAATAATAAGATTATTAGTTCCTGAATTAACTGAAGAAACAAGAAAAGACTTAGTTAAAAAAGTTAAGAAATATGGTGAAGATGCAAAAGTAGCTTTAAGATCAATTAGAAGAGATGGAAATGATAAGATAAAGAACATGAAAAAAGACGGTGAAATCACAGAAGATGATGTGAAAAAAGGCGAAGAAGATGTTCAAAAACTTACAGATAAGTTTACAAAAGAAATTGATACTATAATTTCAGCTAAAGAAAAAGAAATTATGACTTTATAATTTTTCTAACCTGCTTTCTTTAGCAGGTTTTTTTATATTTAAAAATTTGGGAGGTGTCTTGGTGGTAAAATTTTTCAATAACAAGCAGAAAAATAACTCTATTGAAGAATTAGAGTTAGATATGGAAAATATACCAAAGCACATAGCAATTATAATGGATGGTAATGGTAGATGGGCTAAAGAGAGAAAATTACCAAGAACCATGGGACATAGAGCTGGTATGGCTGCTATAAAGAAAGTTTTAAAAGAATGTAATAGTTTAGGGGTTAGATACTTAACTTTATATGCTTTTTCAACTGAAAATTGGAAGAGACCAAAAGATGAAGTTAATGCCCTTATGAAGCTTTTAGTAGAATTCTTAAGAAAAGAAATTAATGAACTCCATGAAGAAAATGTTAGAATCAGTATAATAGGTGATATAACAAAAACACCAGATTTTTGTCAAGAGGAAATAGCAATGGCTTTAGATAAAACTAAAGATAATACTGGAATAGTTTTAAATGTAGCATTTAATTATGGTGGCAGAGATGAAATAATTAGATCTATAAAAAAGGTTATGGAAGATTACAAAGAAGGAAAAATAACATTAGAGGAATTTAATGAAAAAAGCTTTGAAAACTACTTAGATACTAAGGGTATGCCAGATCCAGATATGATTATAAGACCGAGTGGAGAACAGAGAATTAGTAATTATTTACTATGGCAATGTGCATATTCAGAATTTTGGTATTCAAATATAAACTGGCCAGATTTTGATGGAGAAGCTTTAAAAAAAGCTATATCTGACTATCAAAATAGAGATAGAAGATTTGGTGGAGTTAAATAAAGCTAAGGGGTTGGATGTATGAAGTCTAATAACAGATACTTGGGAGCTTTGATATTAGCTCCTTTGATTATATTTATATTTTTAGGTGGTATTTGGTTAAAGGGATTAGTAGCTTTTTTATCAATACTAGGTATTTATGAATTTTATAAAGTTATTAAAGTAAAAGAAATGAAACCTATAATGTCTATGGGATACATATTATTGTTTTGTTATTATTTGAGTGGAAATAACTTTCAAATATTATCTTATATAATAATAATAGGAATGGCAGTTTTGCTTTGTTTTCCAGTGATAAATACAAAGTATACATTTATAGATTCAGCAATGACTATGGTAGGATTTATATATGTAGGTGTATTTTTTAGTTTAATATTTTTAGTAAATGAAATGAAAGGTGGAAACTACCTAGTTTGGCTTATATTCTTAGCTTCTTTTGGATGTGATACTTTTGCTTATTATTCTGGAAAATATTTAGGAAAACATAAATTATGTCCTAAAGTAAGTCCTAAAAAGACTGTAGAAGGGTCTTTAGGAGGGATGATAGGAAGTGCAGTAATATGCGGTATTTTTGGATTTGTAATATCTAGATATGCTCATGTTAATGTTATACCTCTTTGGAATTATGTATTAATAGGACTTTTATGTGGAGTATTTTCACAGTTTGGAGATTTAGTTGCATCATCAATAAAAAGATATTCTGAAGTTAAAGATTATAGTAATCTAATTCCAGGACATGGAGGAATATTAGATAGATTTGATAGTATATTATTTTCATCAATAGTAGTATATTTCTATCTAACATTAGCATTTATGATAATCAAATAAATAAAAAAGCCTTCTCTAAATCGAGAGGGTTTTTTTATTTATTAAACTAAACAAAGTTGTATTTGTTATAGTAATGATTTAAAATATACATTATATATAGAAATTACTATATATGGTCGTAGGGGGTTAGCAGCAAGGAGGAAAATAATAATGAAAAAAATTTCTATTTTAGGAGTTACAGGTTCAATAGGTACTCAAACCTTAGATGTTTTAAGATATCATAAGGATAAATTTGAATTAGTAGGTATATCAGCACATAAAAATGTTGGATTAACTTTAGAGATAATAAAAGAATTTAAACCAAAGGTTGTAGCTATAACTTATGAGGATTCCTATAACAAACTAAAGAAAATTTTAGAAAAAGAAAACATAGAATGTGAATTAATTTTCGGTATAGATGGACTAAATAAAGTTGCAACTTTAGAGGAAATTGAAATAGTTGTAACTTCAGTAGTGGGAATGATAGGTCTTGAGCCAACTTTAAAAGCTATAGAGGCTAAAAAGCATATTGCTCTTGCTAATAAAGAAACTCTTGTTGTGGCAGGAGAATTAGTTATGAGAAAAGCTAAAGAAAACTCAGTTAAAATATTGCCAGTTGATTCAGAACATAGTGCTATATTTCAATGCTTACAAGGTAATTTCCACAATAAAATAGATAAAATATTATTAACAGCATCAGGAGGACCTTTTAGAGGAAAAACTCTAGAGGATTTAAAGAAGGTTACAGTGAAAGATGCTTTAAAACATCCAAATTGGTCAATGGGAAGAAAAATAACTATAGATTCATCTACATTAATGAATAAAGGATTAGAGGTAATAGAAGCACATTTCTTATTTGATTGTCCTTATGATGATATTGAAGTTATAGTTCATCCAGAATCAATAGTGCATTCAATGGTTCAATATACTGATGGTGCTGTTATGGCTCAATTAGGTGTTCCTGATATGAAGCTACCTATACAATATGCATTAAATTACCCTAATAGGGAAGGGAATGTAGAAAGAAAGTTAGATTTTTCTACTATAAGTAAATTAAATTTTGAAAAACCTGATATGGATGTCTTTAAATGTTTAAAACTTGCTTATAAAGCTGGTAAGCTTGGTGGTCTTATGCCAACTATAGTGAATGCAGCTAATGAAGTTTTAGTAGAATTATTTTTAGAAGAAAGAATATCATATTTAGATATAGGAAACATAATAGAAGAAATAATGAATATATTTGAATATAAAGAAGAAATAACTTTAGAAAATGTTATTAATAAGGATAAAAAAGTTAGAGAATATATTTATAAAAAATATAATTCTTAATTTATAGGGGGAATTTTATTCTAGGAGGGGTTTAATGATATATATTATCTTTGCGATTTTAGGCCTAGGGCTTATAATATTAATTCATGAGGTTGGTCATTTTGTCGCAGCAAAATTAAATGGTGTTAAAGTAGAAGAATTTGCAATAGGAATGGGACCGAAGGTTTTCTCTGTAAATAAAGGAGAAACTGATTATAGTATAAGAGCCTTTCCTATAGGTGGCTATGTACAAATGCTTGGAGAAAATGAAGATGAAGAAATACAGAGTAGTGATAATAGAGCGCTTTGCAATAAGTCTCCTTTAGTGAGAGCTGTTGTATTTGGTGCAGGAGCTTTTATGAATATGTTGTTGGCTATAGCCATATTCATGGTTATAATAATGAATTTTGGGTTTAGAACCAACACTATAAAAGTGCCAATGGAAAATTCACCAGCAGCTTCAGCTGGACTTTTAGCTGGAGATAAGATAATGAAGGTTAATGGAAGTAAAGTTATTACAACTGGAGATGTTAGTGTTGGTATTGCATTAAGTAAAGGAAACCCTATTGAAATGATAATAGATAGAGCAGGTCAAGAAATTAAAAAAGTTATAAATCCAGAAATGGTTGATAATAGTTATAGAATAGGTATTGAATTTGAAAAAGTTGAAAAACCTAAATTTATAGAAGCCATAAGTGAGAGTTTTAAAGAAATAGGTTCTTTAGGTAAGCAAACCTTTTTATCATTAAAGATGATGATTACAGGGGAAGCAAATTTTAAAACTGATGTTGGAGGACCTATAACAATAATAAAAATGTCAAGTAAGGCTGCTAAGGCAGGGATTTGGAATTTATTCTCTTTAATAGCTATTTTAAGCGTGCAAATAGGGATATTTAATTTAATACCATTTCCAGCCTTAGATGGAGGACATATTTTTATTTTATTGATAGAAACTATTACAAGAAAAAAGATACCTCCAAAGTTTGTTGGCTATGTAAATATGGTTGGATTTATGCTTTTAATGGGACTTATGCTTGTTGTGGTACTGAAGGATATAATATTCCCAGTAAGCATATAAGAGGTGATTAAATGAATAGAAAAAAAACTAGAAAAGTAAAAGTTGGAAATGTATATATTGGAGGAGACTCAAAGGTATCTGTGCAATCTATGACTAATACAGACACAAGAGATGTAGAAGCTACTGTAGCACAGATTAAAGCTTTAGAAGAAGCCGGATGTGAAATAGTAAGATGTGCAGTTCCAGATATGGAAGCTGCTGAAGCTATTAAGGATATTGTTAAATTAGTCAATATTCCTGTAGTTGCAGATATACATTTTGATTATAGATTGGCTTTAAAGGTTGCAGAAAATGGTATATCAGCTATAAGAATTAATCCAGGAAATATAGGAAGTAGAGATAGAGTTGAAGCTGTAGTAAAAGCTTGTAAAGAAAGAAATATACCAATAAGAATAGGTGTTAACTCTGGATCTATTTCAAGAGAACTTTTATTAAAATATGGTAAACCTTCCGCAGAAGCTATAGTTGAAAGTGCTTTAGAACATGTTAAAATATTAGAAGAGTTAGATTTTAGAGATATAGTAATATCATTAAAATCATCTAATATAAAAACAATGATAGAAAGCTATAGAATAGCTTCTGAAAAAGTAGATTATCCTCTTCATTTAGGTGTAACTGAAGCTGGAACTCCTTGGAGAGGAACTATAAAATCATCTATAGGAATAGGAACCTTACTTGCAGAAGGTATTGGTGATACTATAAGAATATCATTAACAGGTGATCCTATAGAAGAAGTTAAAGTAGGTAAAGAAATTCTAGCTAACTTTGGATATGGAGAAGGTGGAATTGAATTTATATCATGTCCAACTTGTGGTAGAACAGAAATTGATTTAATAGGAATTGCTAATGAAGTTGAAAAAAGACTAGAAGGTTATAAAAAAAATATAACGGTAGCTATTATGGGCTGTGTTGTTAATGGACCTGGAGAAGCTAGAGAAGCTGATATTGGAATAGCAGGTGGAAAAGGTGTAGGTTTAATCTTTAAAAAAGGTGAAATCTATAAAAAAGTTAAAGAAGAAGAATTAGTAGAAGAATTAATAAAAACTATAGAAGAACTATAGAAATAATGGGGATGTATCAAAATTACAGATATATCCCCTCTGCCTTTTAGCTAACTATATAGAAATCTTAGGAGAGGAATAATATATTTTATAAAGGTAAGAGAAATTATTTAGAGGTTGACCTAATGCAGCCTCTTTACACTTTAAAAAGGAGATGTTATTTTGAGTGCTGAGTTTATTAAAAAAATCAATGATACATTAAAAAAAGATGATAAACTTTATGACTTAGAATTTGAAATAGAAAAATTTCAGTTAGTAAAGAGTAGAAATTTACTAAAGGTTATAATAAAAAGCAAGGATCAAATTAGTGAGGAAAATCAAAAAAATATAGAGAAATACATAAAAAAAGCACTAGGAATGGATATAGAAATAGAATTAGTTATTTTTATTAATATATCTAATGCAACATTAGAGGATGTGTCAACAAAATATTGGTTAAACATAATCGATTCAGTAGTTAAGGAATATCCTATGATGAAGCCACTTTTAACAACGGCAAAGAGAACTGTTGTTAATAATAGCCTTATATTAGAATCAGGTTATGATTATTTAGTTAAGCTTAATGAAAAAAATAAAATAGATAATAAAATAAGAAATATAATAAATGCAACTTTTGATTTAAGCTGTAATATTGAAGTGAATTATAATGAAGAGCTTAGGGATAATAGTTATATTGATATACAAGTAAAAGCAGAAAAAGAATTAGCTAAGGAAATAAAAACTAGACAGGTAGAAGGTGTAAAAAAACCAGCTCAGCCTAAAACTGCTGAAAAGAAAAAATCCTATGGAGAATATTCAAAGGAAGCTGGTCCTAAAAATGAAAATATTATTTTAGGTAGAGCTATAAGGGAAGAGTCTATAGACATAAAAGAAGTTAATCAAGGTTCTGGAGTTGTAGCTATAACAGGAGAAGTTTTCAAAACAGATATTTTTGAAACTAGAGCTGGAAAAATTATTTTAACATTCTTCATAACAGATTATACAAGTTCTATAGCTGTTAAGTGTTTCTTAAAATCTAAAGATTCAGAGGTTTTAGAACATGTTAAAAAAGGTTTCTACTGTAAGGTAAGAGGGGAAGCTACTATGGACCCTTATGCTAAAGAAGTAGTAATTATGGCTAGAGATATTTGTAAAATGACAAAAGTAGAAAGAATGGATAATAGTGAAGAAAAAAGAGTTGAACTTCATTTACATACAACAATGAGTATGATGGATGCAGTATCTTCAGCTTCTGATATAGTGAAGCAAGCTGCTAAATTTGGTCATAAAGCTGTAGCAATAACTGACCATGGTGTTGTTCAAGCATTCCCAGATGCTCAAAGTGCAGGGAAAAAACATGGCATAAAAATAATCTATGGTGTAGAAGGTTATTTAGTTGATAATGGAACTCCTATGGTTATAAATGGAGAAGAGGGAGATTTAGATGGAGAATTTGTAGTCTTCGATTTAGAGACTACAGGATTTTCTAGCAAAAATGATAAAATAATAGAAATTGGTGCTGTAAAAATAAAGAATGGTGAAATAATTGATAGATTTAGTGAGTTTGTAAATCCAGAGAGAATGATACCAGCAGAAATTATAGATCTTACAGGAATAACTGATGATATGGTTAAGGATGCTGAAAAGATTGAAACTATCCTTCCAAAATTTATGGACTTCACTGGTGATGCAACTATGGTAGCACATAATGCAGCCTTTGATATATCTTTTATTAAGAAAAACCTTAAAGATTTAGATAGAACATTTAAAAATCAAGTTATGGATACTGTACCACTAGCTAGATTTTTATACCCTGAATTAAAGAGGGTTAAATTAAATACTGTTGCTAAGCATTTAGGTGTTAGTCTTGAAAATCACCATAGAGCTGTTGATGATGCCAAGGCTACAGCAGATATTTTAGTTATATCCTTTAAAAAATTAAAAGAGGAATTAGAAATAAATACTCTAAAGGAATTAAATAAAGAATTTTTAGAAAATGTAGATGTTAAAAAGCAACCATTACATCATGTTATAATCTTAGCAAAAGATCAAAAAGGGCTTAAAAATTTATATAAAATAGTATCAGATGCCCATTTAAAATATTTCTTTAGAAAACCAAGAATACCAAAAACTCTTTTAACTGAAATGAGAGAAGGATTAATAATAGGTTCAGCCTGTGAAGGAGGTCAGCTTTATAAGGCTGTTTTAGAAGGGAAAACAGGTGAAGAACTAAAAGAGGTTGCTGATTTCTATGATTATTTTGAAATTCAACCTATAGGAAATAATGCTCATTTAGTTAGAAAGGGAAATGTTAAAGATAATGATGAACTTAAGGAAATAAATAAAAAAATATATGATTTAGGGCAAGAAATGAATAGACCAGTTGTAGCAACTTGTGATGTACATTTCCTTAATCCTACAGATGAAGCGTTTAGAAGAGTTATTCAAGCGGGGCAAGGTTTTGGAGATTGTGATAATCAACCACCTTTATATTTTAGAACAACAGAAGAAATGCTTAAGGAATTTGCATATTTAGGAGAAGAGGTTTCAAAGGAAGTAGTTATTTATAATACTCAAAAAATAGCTGATCAAATAGAAGAAATAAAGCCTATACCAGATGAAACATTCCCACCTAAAATAGAAGGTGCTGAGGAAGATATAAAAAGGATGACCTTAGATAAGGTGCATTCAATTTATGGAGATATTCTTCCAGAGGTGGTTCAAAAGAGACTAGATAAGGAACTTAATTCCATAATAAACAATGGCTATGCAGTGTTATATCTTATAGCTCAAAAATTAGTGGCAAAATCTTTAGAAGATGGATATTTAGTTGGATCAAGGGGATCTGTTGGTTCTTCTTTCGTTGCCACTATGTCTGATATTACAGAGGTTAATGGCTTGCCACCTCATTATGTTTGCCCAAATTGTAAAAAGTCAGAATTCTTTTTAGATGGGTCAATTAGTTCAGGAGCAGATTTACCTAATAAAAAATGTCCAGATTGTGGAGCAGAATATATTAAAGATGGTCATGATATACCATTTGAAACTTTCCTTGGTTTTGAGGGGGATAAGGAACCTGATATAGACCTTAACTTCTCAGGAGAATATCAAGGAGTAGTTCATAAATACACTGAAGTACTATTTGGAGAAGGTTATGTATTTAAGGCAGGAACTATAGGTACAGTAGCTGAAAAAACAGCCTATGGTTATGTGAAAAAATATCTTCAAGAAAGAGATATAGTAGTTTCTCAAGCAGAAATAGAAAGACTAACAATAGGATGTACAGGAGTAAAAAGAACTTCTGGGCAACATCCAGGGGGAATTATGGTTGTTCCTCAAGATAATGAAATATTTAACTTCTGCCCAATTCAACATCCAGCAGATGATGTAAATACAGATATAATAACAACTCACTTTGATTACCATTCAATAAGTGGTAGACTTCTAAAACTTGATATACTAGGTCACGACGACCCTACTGTTTTAAGAATGTTACAGGATTTAACAGGAGTGGATCCAAAGACTATTCCTCTTAATGATCCAAAGGTTATAAGTTTATTTACATCTACAGAAGCCTTAGGGGTAACAAAGGAAGAGTTAGGCTGTGAAGTAGGTAGTTATGGACTACCTGAATTTGGGACTAAATTTGTTAGACAAATGCTTGTTGATACTCAACCAAAAAGTTTTGCAGACCTTGTTAGAATATCTGGATTATCACATGGTACTGATGTTTGGCTTAATAATGCCCAGTACTTTATAAAAGAAGGATATACAACTCTGAAGGATTGTATTTCAACAAGAGACGATATTATGGTTTATCTTATGTATAAGGATTTACCACCTAAGACAGCCTTTACTATTATGGAGAAGGTAAGAAAAGGAAAAGGATTAAGTGAAGAAGATGAAGCTGTAATGAGAGAACATAATGTACCAGATTGGTATATAGAATCTTGTAAAAGAATAAAATACATGTTCCCAAAAGGTCATGCTGTTGCCTATGTTATGATGGCAGTTAGAATAGCTTATTTTAAAGTTTATTATCCAGAAGCATACTATACAACTTATTTCTCAGTTAGGGCAGATGACTTTGATGCTGAATTAATTTGTAAAGGTGAAGCGGTTATAAAGGCAAAAATGGATGAGTTAAATGCTTTAGGTAATGCTATATCAGTTAAGGAAAAAGGGCTTTTAACTATATTGGAAATTTCATATGAAATGTATAAAAGAGGATTTAAGTTCCAAAAAGTTGACTTATACACCTCTGATGCTATGAAATTTAAAATAGAACCAGAGGGAATAAGACCTCCTCTTAATGCTCTTCAAGGTGTTGGAGATAATGCTGCTAAGGCTATTGTTGAAGCAAGAAAAGATGGAGAATTTATTTCAAAGGAAGATTTAAGAATAAGAGCAAAAATATCAAAAACAGTAATAGAAACTTTAGGTGTTCATGGATGTCTTGAAGGAATGCAAGATACAAACCAACTTAGTTTATTTGGATAATATAAATTTAGAAACAAATTTTGTATAATCTAATTGAAAGATGGGATAATATTTAATAAGGTGACTAAATATATAAAATGCCCATATATTGGTAATAAACAGGTTAATATTAAATTAAACTTGTAATCAAGTAATTACTATGATATCATAATAATTGAAAGTATTATGCTAATAGCTTAGATTTAAGGAGTGGGAAAAAATGCCCGCTCTTTCTGTTTAAACGCAACTTTAGAAAAAGGTTGCGTTTTTACATATGAGTAAATTTAGAAATGTTGTTAGTTTAGTGATAAAATTGAATAAGGAGGGAAGAATGATGAAAAAAGAATTAATTGTTAATGAATTAACTAATGAATTCGAACCTGTCATAAATGAGCAAGGATATGAATTATATTATATTGAATATGTTAAAGAAAATAATGCGAATTATTTAAGATTTTATATAGATAAAGCTGAAGTAGGCGTTGGATTTAAAGATTGTGAAGTTGTTAGTAGAAGAATAAATGAAATTTTTGATGAAAAACAAATGGAGAAAAATATTGATGTAGACTTCTTAGAAGTATCATCACCTGGAATAGATAGAATATTAGCAACTACTGAACACTTTAATAGAGTTATAGAGAAAAATGTAGTAATTATTCTTTCAAAACCAGTAGAAGGTAAGAAAAAGTATACAGGTATATTAAAATCAGCTAATGATAACGAAATAGTAGTTGACGTGGAAGGTCAAAATATAAATATTCCTAGGGAAAAAATTAAAAAAGCAAATTTACAAGGAGAGATATAGTTTAAGGAGGAGAACTGCAATGAACCAAGAATTTCTAGGGGCGTTAACAGAAATAGTTAAGGAAAAAGGAATAAGCGAAGAAGAATTATTAGAAGTATTAGATGAAGCGATAATTGCAGCTTATAAAAAAAATTATTCAAGTCAAGCACAAAATGTTAAAATAAGAAGAGACCTAAAAAAAGGTACAATAAAGGTTTATGCTGAAAAAGAAGTTGTAGAAGAAGTTTATGATGATTCTACAGAAATAAGCTTAGAAGAAGCTAAAGAAATAGATGCTAGATTCCAATTAGAAGATAAGGTAGACATAGAAGTAACACCTAAAAACTTTGGAAGAGTGGCTGCTCAATTAGCTAAACAAATGGTAATACAAAAAATAAAAGAATCAGAAAGAAGCATAATTTATAATGAATTTGCTGAAAAAGAGCATGATATAATTGTAGGTACTGTTTTAAGAAAAGACAAAGGTAATGCTTTTGTTGATTTAGGAAAAATAGAAGCAATTTTAGGACCTAATGAGCAAATGCCAGGAGAAAATTATAACTTCAACGAAATGTTAAAATTATATATAGTTGAAGTTAAAGATACTACAAAAGGACCACAAGTTTTAGTATCAAGAACTCATCCAGGTTTAGTTAAAAGATTATTTGAACTAGAAGTTCCAGAAATCTATGAAGGTGTTGTTGAAGTAAAAAGCATCGCTAGAGAAGCAGGTTCAAGAACTAAAATAGCTGTTCATTCAAATGATGAATCAGTAGATCCAATGGGAGCATGTGTTGGTCCTAAAGGTGTTAGAGTTCAAAACATAGTAAATGAACTTAAAAATGAAAAAATTGATATAATCAAATGGAGTAAAGATCCAGAAGAATATATAGCTAATGCTTTAAGCCCAGCAAAAGTATTAGAGGTTACTGTTAATGAAGAAAGTAAATCAGCTCAAGTTGTTGTTGAAGATTCACAATTATCATTAGCAATAGGAAAAGAAGGCCAAAATGTAAGATTAGCAGCTAAACTTACAGGATGGAAAATAGACATCAAGAGCAAATCACAAGCAGAATAGTATTACTCTAAGCGAGGGGTGATAGTTATGAAAATAAAAAAGATTCCAATGAGAATGTGCAATGGATGTATGGAAATGAAGCCTAAGAATGAGCTTATAAGAGTTGTTAAAGACAAAGAAGATAACATTTCTGTAGACCTAACAGGTAAGAAGGCTGGAAGAGGAGCTTATATTTGTAAAAGTGAAGAATGTCTTGAGAAGGCTTTTAAAGCTAGAAGACTTAATAGAAGTTTATCAAGTAATATAAGTGAAGAAATCTACCAAAGGTTAAAGGAAGAAATATCTAATGAGAAGTAAATTTTTAAGTTTTTTAGGCTTAGCAAAAAGATCAGGTAATACTGTTGACGGGTATAATAAATGTGAAGAGATAATAGGTAAAAAAAAGATACATTTAATTATATTTTCAACTGATTTATCAGAAAGATCTAAAGATAAATTTTTAAAACTCTGTGAAAAACACAACATACCATATATTGATGGTTTTTCAAAAGAAGAGTTAGGATATAGTATAGGAAAAACAGAAATAAACATAGTTGGAATTATGGATTCAAATATGGCAAAAAAATTATTGTCT
Organism: Clostridium massiliamazoniense; assembly: GCF_001403635.1. Lineage (GTDB taxonomy): Bacteria > Bacillota > Clostridia > Clostridiales > Clostridiaceae > Sarcina > Sarcina massiliamazoniense. The sequence goes on along the minus strand of NZ_LN879468.1, from coordinate 811,558 downwards.
TATGAAATATAATTTTAAACTATAGATTTTTCGGGGGTGAATATATGTCAAAGATAAGAGTATATGAATTAGCTAAGGAATTAAGAATTTCTAGCAAAGGTCTTATAAAGATATTAATGGATGAATTCAGCATTGAGGTTAAAAACCACATGAGTATAATCGAGGATGAAGATGCTGAATTAATAAAAGAACTTATAAAAGGCAGCAGAGAAGAAGGAAGCATTGTTGATGAATATGAGGAAATAGTATCTGAAGAAGTTAACAATGTAAAGAAAAAGAAAAAGAAAAAAGGTAAAAAAGAAGAAGTAGAAGTAGATAATGGACCAATAGAAGTTATCGAAATTGGAGAAACTATAACAGTTAAAGAATTAGCTGAAAAGTTAAATAAACCATCAAATGAAGTTATAAGAACTTTAATATTTGAAGGTGTTATGGCAGCTATAAACCAAGAAATAGATTTTGAAACTGCATCAAAAGTTGCAGAAAAATTTGAAGTAACTGCTTATAAAGAAGAAGTAGATGATCAATTAGATGAGTTTGAAGAAGAAGAAATCGAAACTGAAAACTTAGAAAAGAGACCACCTATTATAACAGTAATGGGGCATGTTGACCATGGTAAAACATCACTTTTAGATGCTATTAGAAGATCTAAGGTTGCAGCTAGAGAGGCTGGTGGAATAACTCAACATATTGGTGCTTATACAGTAACTGTTCAAGGAGAAGAAATGACTTTCTTAGATACTCCAGGACACGAAGCTTTCACAGCAATGAGAGCTAGAGGAGCTCAAATAACAGATGTTGTTATACTTGTTGTTGCAGCTGATGATGGTATAATGCCACAAACAGCAGAAGCTATAAACCACTGTAAAGCAGCTAAAGTTCCTATGGTAGTAGCTATAAACAAAATAGATAGACCAGCTGCTAATATAGATAGAGTTAAACAAGAGTTAAGTGAACATAATTTATTAGTTGAAGATTGGGGCGGAGATGTTATAGCAGTTCCAGTATCAGCTAAGACAGGTGAAAACTTAGATACTTTATTAGAAATGGTTCAATTAACAGCAGAAATGCAAGCATTAGTTGCAAACCCACATAGAAAAGCAAAAGGTACAGTTATAGAAGCTAAACTTGATAAAGGTAGAGGTGCTGTAGCTAGTCTATTAGTTCAAGATGGTACTTTAAAAGCTGGAGATTCTATATTAGTAGGAAGTACTTATGGTAGAATAAGAGCTATGTTTGATGATGATGGAGAAAAAATTGAATCAGCAGGTCCTTCAATTCCAGTAGAAATATTAGGATTATCAGAAGTACCAGCAGCTGGAGATAGATTCTTAGTTGTTAAGGATGAAAAAACTGCAAGACAAATGGCAGAAAGTAGAGTTGAAAAACAAAGACAAGAAGGATTTAATTCAGCTAATAGAGTTTCATTAGAAGATTTATATAGCCAAATTAAAGAAGGTAAAGTAAAAGAATTATCAGTTATAATAAAGGCTGATGTACAAGGTTCAGTAGAAGCTATTAAAGGATCTTTAGAAAAATTAAGTACTGAAGACGTAAGAGTAAGAGTTATACATGGTGCTGTTGGAGCTATAACAGAAACAGATATAACACTAGCAGCAGCTTCAAATGCTTTAATAATAGGATTTAACGTAAGACCATCAGCTAATGCAGTTGCTGCTGCTGATGCAGAAGGTGTAGATGTTAAGACTTATAGAGTTATATATGAAGCTATAGAAGATATTAAGTCTGCTATGATAGGTATGCTTGAACCAGAATATAAAGAAGTAGTATTAGGAAATGTAGAAATAAGACAAATCTATAAAATATCAAATGTTGGAACTATAGCAGGTGCTTATGTTTTAGATGGTAAAGTAACTAGAAATGCTGACGTAAGATTAATAAGAGATGGTATAGTTATAACTGAAACTAAGCTTGCATCATTAAAGAGATTTAAAGATGACGTAAAAGAAGTTAAAGCAGGATATGAATGTGGTTTAAGTCTAGAGAAGTTCAATGATATAAAAGAGGGAGACATTGTAGAAGCATTTACAATGGAAGCTATACAAAGAAAAGAACTTTAAAAGAGGTGATAAATTATGGCTAATTATAGAGGCGGAAGAATTAACGAAGAAGTTAAAAAAGAAGTTAGTGATATAATTAGAAATAGTATAAAAGACCCAAGAATAAAAGCAATGGTAAGTGTAACTGATGTTAGAGTAACAAAGGACTTAAGATATGCTAAAGTTTACTTAAGTATTTTCTCAACTAAAAAAGAAGAGGAAGAAGAAACTTTTGAAGCTATAAAAGGGTCAGCTGGATTTATTAGAAAAGAAATTGGGCATAGAATCAATTTAAGATATACTCCAGAAATAATTATAGAATTAGATAAGTCTATAGAGCAAGGAATGCATATAGATTCTTTATTAGAAAAAATAAAGGAGAAATAAAAATGAGATTACATGAAATAGCAGAATTTATTAAATCAATTAATAAAATAGCTATAACTTTTCATGTTTCTCCAGATGGTGATGCCATGGGCAGTGCTTTAGCACTGCTTCAAGGCTTAAGAAATTATGGGAAAGAAGCTTATATTATCTCAAAGGATGTACCTGCGGATAATCTAGGCTTTCTGCCATATACTGAGGAAATTACAGGTGAGTTTTCAAAGCCAGTGGAGGGAACAGAAGCTGTTATAGTAGTTGACTGTGGTAACTATGAAAGAATATCTGCAGATTTAAAAGACTTTAAAGGTAAATTAGTAAATATAGATCATCATTTATCAAATGATCTTTATGGAGATTTAAATTATACAGATACACAAGCTGCTGCTACAGCAGAAATAATTTTTGAGTTATTAACAGAATTAAATATAGAAATAACTAGAGAGATAGCAAGAACTTTATATGCATCTTTAGTTACAGATACAGGGTCATTTAGATATTCAAATACAACACCAAGAACTCATAGTATAGCTAAAAGTCTTTTAGAAAAAGACATAGCACATGATGAAGTTCATAGAGAATTATTTGATAATAAAGAATTCGCAAAGTTAAAATTAACAGGAGCAGCTCTAAATAATATGGAGCTTATTTGCAATGGAAAAATAGTATTTATTTCAATAACAGAGGCTATGATTAAAGATGCTGGTCTTGAAAAAGTTGATTCAGGAGATATTGTTTCTTTTGGTAATAAAGTAAAAGGAACTGAAGGATGTGTTTTAGCAAAGGAATCTAGTGATGGAATAAAATTAAGTTTTAGATCTAAGGATACACTAGATGTAAGAAAAATAGCTGAAAACTTTAATGGCGGTGGGCATACAAAAGCAGCTGGAGCTATAATAAAAAATAAAACAATGAGTGAAGCTAAAGAACTTATTATAAAAGAATTAGAAAAAGAGTTGATGTAATGAATGGAATAATAAATGTATGTAAAAACACTGGCCAAAGTTCCTTTGATGTTGTAGCTAAAATAAGAAGGTATGCTAAAGAAAAAAAGGTAGGTCATACTGGTACATTAGACCCAGAGGCATCTGGAGTATTACCAGTTTGCCTAGGAAAAGCTACTAAAATTATAGAATATATAATGGAAAATAAAAAAGTCTATAGAGTTACATTTAAGTTAGGGGTTATTACTACTACTTATGATTTAGAAGGTGAAGTAATAAAAGAAAACTCAATTGAAAATGTAAAAGAAGAAGATATCATTAAAACTATAGGCGAATTTAAAGGAGAAATAGAACAAGTTCCTCCTATGTACTCTGCATTAAAAAAAGATGGTGTGAGATTATACGAACTTGCTAGAAAAGGTATAGAAGTTGAAAGAGAAGCAAGAAAAATTACTATAAATTCTATAGAAAATATAGAAATAAATTTACCTTATATTACTATGGATGTAAGTTGTTCTAAGGGAACTTATATTAGGAGTCTTTGTTATGATATAGGTGAAAAGTTAAAGGTTGGAGCAACAATGACTGCTTTAGTTAGAATTGCAAATGGTGAATTTAAAATAGAAAATTCTGTAAATATAAAAGATTTAAATGAAGAAAACGTAGAAGAGTACATATTAACTTTAGAGGATGCTCTAGTTGATTTTCCTAAATTTGAAGTAGATGATAATTTTAAAAAATTACTTATAAATGGAGTTTGTGTTGGAAACAACAAAATATATAAAGGTAAGAAATTAGAAGTTGAAAAATTATATAGAGTTTACGATGAAAAAAATAATCTTTTAGGATTAGGAAAAAGAACTGAAAAGGGCTTTAAAATCGAAAAGATGTTAATATGAGGAGAAGTAAATGATTCTAGTAGATGAAAATTTTAATGGTAATTTTAACAAAGATGTATATGTAGCTTTAGGTAGTTTTGATGGATTACATAAAGGGCATTTAACTTTAATAAATAAAGTTGTTGAATTAAGTAAAAAAAATGATGGATTAAGTATGGTATATACATTTAAAAATCATCCATTAGAGATTATAGATGAAAGTAAAGCTCCTAAAGTAATTATGGATAATGATGAGAAGCTTAATATTTTAGAAAAGGAAGGAATTGATATTTCTTGCTTAGTTAAATTTGATAAGAAGTTTATGCTTATTGAACCAGAAGAATTTATAAGAGAAATAATAGAAAAATTCAATGTAAAAGCTATAGTGGTTGGATTTAATTATAAATTTGGGTTTAAAAATAAAGGTGATGTAAACTTACTTAGAGATTTAAGTGAAAAATTAAACTTTGATTTATATGTAATGAGTGCTTTAGAAGATGAGGGAGTAGTTATTAGTTCAACCTTTATAAGAGGATTAATAAAGGATGGCGAAATAAATAGAGCTACAGAACTTTTAACTAGACCTTATTCTATAAAAGGGGAAGTAATACACGGGAAGCAATTAGGGAGAACTATAGGATTTCCTACAGCAAATCTTAATATAACAGCAAATACTGTATTACCAGCTATGGGAGTATATTATACAAATGTAGAATTAGATGGTGAAATATATAGAGGAATTACCTCTGTGGGGAATAATCCTACTGTAAATGGTAAAACTATAACTGTAGAAACAAATATATTAGATTTTTCAGGTGATATATATGGTAAAGAAATAAGAGTATATTTCATTGAAAGAATGAGAGGAAACGTAAAATTTAATTCTTTAGATGAACTTAAAAATCAACTAAAAAGCGATAAAAATTTTGCTGAGCAAAGAAAATTTAAAATTATTTTGTAAAACTTTATTTACAAGAAAAATTACATTTGATATAATCATAAAGAACCTAGTCCTAAGATTTGAGGGTACCGTCTCATTTCATGGAACTATGGGGATAATTATACGGAGGTGTTTATCAATGGATAAAGCAAGAAAACAAGAATTAATAGCAAAATACGGAAGACACGAAGGAGATACTGGTTCTCCAGAAGTTCAAATAGCATTATTAACAGAAAGAATAAACTCTTTAACTGATCACTTAAGAACTCATAAGAAAGATCACCACTCAAGAAGAGGTCTTTTAATGATGGTTGGACAAAGAAGAGGATTATTAAACTACTTAACTAAGCAAGATATCGAAAGATACAGAGCTATAATTAAGGAATTAGGATTAAGAAGATAATTTAGTAGAGCGGGTTTTTTCCGCTCTATTATTTTAAAAATATTAAAATTATAAACTTTTACCAATAGAGTACCGAAAGGAGGGACTCAGTATGAATCAAATACATGAAACTAACATAGCAGGTAGACCGTTTAAGGTTGAATTCGGAAAAGTTGGAATGCTTTCTGATGCTGCTATTTTTATGAGTTATGGAGATACTGTAATTTTAACAAATGTTAATGCATCAGAACAACCAAGAGAAGGAATAGACTTCTTTCCTTTAAGTGTAGAATATGAGGAAAGATTATATTCAGTAGGAAAAATCCCAGGTGGATTTTTAAAGAGAGAAGGAAAACCTTCTGACAAAGCAATATTAAATGGTAGAGCTGTAGATAGACCTTTAAGACCATTATTCCCAAAAGGATATAGAAATGACGTTCAAGTTGTATGTACAGTTGTATCAGTAGAAAATGATAATTTACCTGAAATACTAGCAATCAATGCTGCATCTACAGCATTATGTCTATCAAGCATACCTTTCACTACACCAGTAGCAGCTGTTCAAGTTGGACTAATAGATGGTGAGTTCATACTAAACCCAACATCAGAAGAAAGAGTTAAAAGTGAAATGGAATTAACAGTCTGTGCAACTAAGGATAGAGTTATGATGATTGAAGCAGGTGGAAATGAGATACCTGAAGAAGTTATGATAAATGCTATAAACTTTGGATTTGAAAAATCACAGGATATAATAAAATTCCAAGAAGAAGCTATGAAATCTTTCGGAAAAGAAAAGAAAGAGCCTGTTCTTTATACTGTTAATTCAGAATTAGAAGAAGCAATAAAAGACTTTGCTTATGATATGATAAGTGAAGCTATGCACATCCAAGATAAAGATGAAAGAAATGCAGCAATGGATGTTGTAAAAGAAAAAATATCAGAAGAATTTAATGAAAAAGAAGAATTCCAAGAAGTTTTAGGGGACATTGGAGAAATAGTATATAACATACAAAAAAAAGTTGTTAGAAAAATGCTATTAAAAGAACATGTTAGACCAGATGGTAGAGCCTTTGATGAAGTTAGACCAATAAGTTGTGAAGTTGATGTTCTTCCAAGAACTCACGGAACTGGTATATTTACAAGAGGATTAACTCAAGTTATGACAGTTGCAACATTAGGTGGTATTGGTGAATTCCAAATACTTGATGGAATTGGTGAAGAAGAATCAAAGAGATATATGCATCATTATAACTTCCCAGCATATAGCGTAGGAGAAGTAAGACCATTAAGAGGACCAGGAAGAAGAGAAATTGGTCATGGTGCCTTAGCAGAAAGAGCATTAGAGCCATTAATTCCTTCAGAAGAAGAATTCCCGTACACTATTAGATTAGTATCAGAAGTTTTAAGTTCAAATGGATCAACTTCTCAAGCATCAGTATGTGGAAGTACTTTAGCACTTTTAGATGCAGGTGTTCCTATAAAAAGACCAGCAGCTGGTATAGCTATGGGATTAATAACTTCAGAAGATTTAACAGAAGAAGAAGTATTAACAGATATTCAAGGAATAGAAGACTTCTTTGGAGATATGGACTTTAAAGTTGCAGGAACAGAAAAAGGTATAACTTCAATACAAGTTGATACTAAAATAGCTGGTTTATCAAAAACTATTATAAGAGATGCTATAGAAGGTGCTAGAAAAGCAAGATTAATGATTATTGATAAAATCACTGAATGTATTCCAGCAGCAAAAGAAGAAGTTTCTAAATATGCTCCAAAAACATCAACTCTTAAGATTGATCCAGAAAAAATAAGAGATGTTATAGGTGCAGGTGGTAAGGTTATAAATAAAATTATAGCTGATACTGGAGTTAAAATAGATATTAAAGAAGATGGATTAGTTTATGTTTCTTCAGAAGATTCTCAAGGTGTGAAAGAAGCTATTAGAATAATAGAAGGCTTAACTAAAGAAGTTAAAGTTGGAGAAATATATTTAGGAAAAGTAACTAAAATAACTCAATTTGGAGCTTTTGTAGAAGTTCTTCCAAATAAAGAAGGATTAGTTCATATATCTAAATTAGATGTAAATAGAGTAAATAAAGTTGAAGATGTAGTTTCAGTAGGGGATGAAATCTTAGTTAAAGTTACTGAAATAGATCAACAAGGAAGAGTTAATCTTTCAAGAAAAGATGTTCTTCAAGAACAAAATAAAACAGCAAAAGACGTAGAATAATGTAGAAGGGCAATAATATTGCCTTTTTATTTTTGTCTATATAGTTAGGAAATGAATATTTACAGTGTCTTGAGTAATGAATAAATTAAGACTTAATTCAGATAGAATTTTGATTCTAGTTGAATTCTAGCCAAAGTTATCTAGGGATATGCGTTTGTTTATGTCAAGCTATGGAGACCTTAGTATTACAGACGCTAGTTATCAGATAAACATATTATAATATTTCAGAGTACATAAATTAAGATTTAATTCAGTTAAAATAATTAAGTGCTTGTGTTTCTTTATACCTAATATATAGAATAGTGGAGCATTGCAGACACTAGTGATCAAATAGAATTTTAATTTGCAAATATATTTATATTTACTAGTAAAAACTATCATAGTAATTAAAGTCTCAACATATTTTTTATAATATGGAGGGATTTATATGGATAATAATATTAAATATTTAAGCGAAATGGAAAGATACGAAATAATCAATGTAAATGACGGAGAAAAATACAATACATTAGTAAGTAATGATATAATAATAGATGAGAAAGGCGAATTTAAACTATTGCTTCTAAATATAGGAACATCAAAGTTTGGATTGTTTAACAATAGTGACTATTATGAAGTGGACTGGGATTATGTGAAGAAAATTGGTGCTAAGACTATAATTCTAGATGCAGAGCAAGAGTTTATACGCAAAGCAAATATATAGGGGCGTGATCTTTTGGAAATTATAGTACAAAAATTTGGTGGAACATCAGTTTCTACTAAAGAAAGAAGAAAAATGGTTATCGAAAAAGTTAAGGAGACCTTAGAATTAGGGGCTAAACCAGTGGTTGTAGTATCAGCTATGGGGAGAAAGGGAGATCCTTATGCAACAGATAGTTTACTATCAATGTTAGATAGTGAATTTAAGTCAAATAATAAGTTAGCAACAGATATGCTTATGTGTTGTGGAGAGATAATAAGTACTGTAGTAATGAGTAATGAACTCTTAGAAGAAGGTTTAGAAGCTGTTCCTTTAACTGGAGGACAAGCTGGTATTTTAACAGATGATAATTATTCTAGTGCAAATCCTATAGACATAAATACTAAAAATATAGTAGAAATATTAAAAAGTAATAAAATACCTGTTGTTGCTGGTTTTCAAGGTATTGATAGGAATGGGTTCTTCACAACTTTAGGTAGGGGTGGAAGTGATACAACAGCAGCAATACTAGGCTCAGCATTAAAAGCTAAAGAGGTACAAATATTTACAGATGTAGATGGTCTTATGACCGCTGATCCAAGAATTGTTAATGACGCAGAGCTTATAGATAAAATAAGTTATGCTGAAATTTTTGAACTTGCAGATCAAGGAGCAAAGGTAATACATCCAAGAGCGGTAGAAGCTGCTATGAGAGGAAATATACCACTAGTTATAAGAAATACTATGTCAAGTTGTAAAGGTACTATAATTGACAATGTAGGAGATTTAGAAAGCAATAATATAATAGTTGGTATAACACACCAAGATGGAAGAATTCAAGTTTCTATTAGTTTAACTGAAAATGAGGATAATAAAGAAAAATATAAAGTAGTTTTAGATATATTAGGAAAGAACAATATAAGCTTAGATCTTATAAATATATTCCCAAAGGAAAAAGTATTTACTATTTCAGAAGAGGATTTAGAAGTATTTAAAGCTATAATGGATGAATATCATATAAAATACAATATAATAAGCGATTTAAGTAAGATTGCTATGGTTGGTTCTAAAATGAGAGGAACACCAGGTGTAATGGCAAATGTTGTATCAGCTTTAGATATGGAAGGAATAGAAGTACTTCAAAGTGCAGATTCACATATGACTATATGGTGTTTGGTAGAAACTTCAAAAGTTAAACAAGCTATAAAATCTTTACACAAAGCATTTCTTTAAGAATAAAAAGCCCTTTCTTTGTAAAAGATAATTTTAGAAAGAGAGGGCTGAAAATGGAAAAAGAAAATAAAAAAGATAAAGTAGAAGAAATAAAAGAATTGGGAATCGTAGATAAGTCAGAAGATAATGGGGAAACCATACAAGTAATAACAATAATTGGCCAAATAGAAGGTCATGCAGAAGCTCCCTCCCAAGTAAAAACTACAAAGTATGAACAAATGATTCCAGAACTTATAGATTTAGAACAAAATCCTAAAATTGAAGGTGTACTTTTTGTTTTAAATACTGTAGGTGGAGATGTAGAGGCAGGTCTTGCAATGGCAGAAATAATAAGAAGCTTGAGCAAACCAACTGTATCTCTAGTTATAGGTGGAGGGCACTCTATAGGAGTTCCTTTAGCAACGGCCTCTGATTATTCTTTTATATCACCATCAGCAACAATGATAATACACCCTATAAGAATGAATGGTTTTATTATAGGAGTTCCACAAACCTTTGAGTATTTTAAGAAAATGCAGGAAAGAATAAATAATTTTATTGTTAAAACTTCCAATATTGAAGAGAATACTCTTAAAGATTTAATGATGAGAAATAATGATTTATTAAATGATATGGGAAGTATACTCATAGGTAAAGAAGCAGTTAAATGTGGATTAATAGATGAGGTTGGTGGTGTAAGGCAAGCTTTAGATAAACTTAATCAGTTAATAGATGAAAGCATAAGTAAAAAAGCTGAGAAAAGTAAACAATTATAAACTATATCATTAAAGGGTCTGTTAATACAGCCCTTTTCTTTATTCATATTAAAGATACATAAATTAAGATTTAATGGAGAGAGAATTAAACTTGGATTCATACTAAATTTAGAAGAAATTATCTAGGAGCTTATGTGTATTTATTTTTAGTTTGTAGAATTTTAGAGTAATACAGAGATGCTAGTAATTTGATAAACGTAGACTTAATTCAGGTGGAGTTTGGCTCCATCTGAATGCTTAGATATTCTTATCTAAAAGAGTGAGGCTGTCTGTTTATTGCACACTTATAGAAAATAGGGGGATTACAGTCTCTAGCTATGAGATAAAACAGTTAAATATTAATGAACTTAATTTTATTCTAGTAATAATATAGAAAATAATTGAAAAATACTTTATATTATTATATAGATAGAAAAGTGAGGTGGTTTTTTAAAATGGCGAATGTAAAAAGCAAGAAAAAAAGTAACAGTAATAAGAAAACTACTAATAAAGTCACCAAACAATCAAAAGATAATAGTGAGATCTATGGTATATTAGTTATTTCTTGTTCACTTATTTTTATGTTTAGCCTATATAGTAATAAAGCTGGATACTTAAGTGTTATATCAAAAAAAGTATTTATTTCTTTAATGGGAGTAGGAGCATTTTTCATTCCTATATATATGATAGCTATTGCAGTAAGATATTATTTTATGAAAGAAAAAATCGTAATTTCAAGAAAATATTGGGGAGTTACAGGACTTATCATAGGAACCTTAATTTTGTTAGAAACATTAGATTTAAGTACATTTTATATTCCAGGAAGTTTAATAAAGTCTTTAGAAAGTATAGTAATGTACAGTTCTAATGGCTATATTTGGCATGGAGGTATAATAACATTTCTAGTAGTATTACCTATATACAAGCTTATAGGGTACATAGGTTTATATATATTAGTTATAGCTGTATATATTATATGTTCCATTCTTATATTTAATTATAATATTAGAGGATTAATGGGAGATGTAAAAGAAAAGAAATTTAACATAAGAACTAACATAAAAACCAATAGAAAAACTCGAGAAAGAGAGTATGTAGAAGATGATAATAATGATGAAAAAGAAAATACAACTCCTTTTGCGAGAGATTACTTAGAGAGCTCAATAGGTTTAAATAATGAGACAAGAAGCAATAATAAAATGAAAATATTAGATTTTATGAAGAATTCAAAAATAGATGAAGATGAAGATGTAAATGCAAATGAAATAAAAGTAGATTTTAAAGAAACTATAGATAAAGAAATTACCATTGTCGAGGAACCTATAAGAGAAGAAAGTAAAATGAATAAAAAGGTTGAAAGAAAAGTTAATGATTCTGTAGATAAAGAAATAGAACATACATTAAATAATACTAAAGAAAAGAAGGAGAAATATACTTTTCCTACTATTGATTTACTAGCTTTAAATAATGATTCAAAAATGAATAATGCAGATAAAAAAGAATTATTAGAAAATGCAGGAAAGCTAGAAAGAACTTTAAAAAGTTTTGGTGTAGATGCAGAAATACTTCAAGTTACAAAAGGACCTTCAGTAACTAGATTTGAAATTCAACCAAAGGCTGGAATAAAGGTAAGTAAAATAGTAAATTTATCTGATGATATTGCACTAGGACTAGCAGCTGGTGGTATAAGAATGGAAGCACCAATACCTGGAAAATCTGCTATTGGTATAGAAGTACCAAATAAAAAACAAACTCCAGTATACTTTAGAGAAATAATAGAATCTAAGGAGTTTAGAGAGAGTAAAGTAAAAGTAGCTTGTGCCTTAGGAAAAGATATTACAGGTAAGGCTATAGTTGCAGATTTAAGTGCAATGCCTCACTTACTTATTGCAGGGGCAACAGGATCAGGTAAGAGTGTTTGTATAAATACCCTTATAGTTAGTATTTTATATAAATATTCACCAGATGAGGTGAAGCTTTTAATGGTTGACCCAAAAGTGGTAGAGTTAAATGTTTATAATGGAATACCACATCTTCTAATACCAGTTGTTACAGAACCAAAAAAAGCAGCTGGAGCTTTAAATTGGGCAGTAAATGAAATGAATAAAAGATATAAGCTTTTTGCAGAAACTGGGGTAAGAAATATTGGTTCATACAATAGTTTTGTTGAAAGAACAAAAGTTGGTGAAAAATTACCTTATATAGTTATAATAGTAGACGAGCTTGCAGACTTAATGATGGTGTGTCCTCATGATGTTGAGGATTCTATATGTAGATTAGCACAAATGGCAAGGGCAGCAGGAATGCATCTTGTTTTAGCTACTCAAAGACCTTCTGTAGATGTAATAACAGGAGTTATTAAGGCTAATATACCATCAAGAATATCCTTTGCAGTTTCTAGCCAAATAGACTCAAGAACAATATTAGATAGTGCTGGGGCAGAAAAACTTTTAGGTAGAGGAGATATGCTTTTCAGTCCTATAGGTGAATCTAATAATTTAAGAGTTCAAGGCGCCTTTATATCTGAGGAGGAAGTTGAACAGGTTGTAAGTCATATTAAGGATTCTGAAGATGAGGTAGATACAGCCTTTGAAGAGGAAATTTTAGAGCATATAAATTCTGCTTCTGTAGGCGGTGAAGGTGGAAATAGTGAAGATAGAGATGAATTATTAGATGAAGCTATACAAATTGTAGTTGAATCAGGACAAGTATCTGCTTCCTTTATTCAAAGAAGATTGAAAGTAGGTTTTAATAGAGCTGCTAGAATTATGGAACAGTTAGAAGAAATGGGTATTATTTCTAAAAGAGATGGGAATAAACCAAGACAAGTTTTAAAAACTAAGGAAGAGTTAGAAAAGCACTAGAAAAAAAACTTGTTTAAATAAAGAAAGACATTTAAAATTATATGTGAGTATATATTACTTAGAAAAAAATTACAATTTATTTAAAGTATAAATTAAACATTCAGGAGGAATAAATTTTGGAAAAATACAAAGTTGGAGTAGTCAGCTTAGGCTGTGATAAAAATAGAGTAGATTCAGAAATAATGCTTGGGAAAATAGAAAGTAATTATGTTTTAACTAATGATCCTAAGGAAGCTGATATATTAATAGTTAATACTTGCGGATTTATTGAATCAGCTAAGCAAGAATCTATTAATACTATATTAGATATGGCTAAATATAAACATAAGCACAAATGTAAATTACTTATAGCAACAGGATGTTTAACTCAAAGATATGGAAAAGAGTTATTAGAATTAATGCCAGAAGTAGATATAATGATGGGTGTTAATGACTATGGAAAAATAGATGAGTTAATAGAAGACTTTATAAGAGATCCAAGAAAAATATTATCAGTTACATATACTGATAAAACTATCAATGAAGGAATAAGAATTGTGACAACAGAAAAATCAACTGCATACTTAAGAATTGCAGAAGGGTGTGATAATTTCTGTACTTATTGTATAATTCCTAAGATAAGAGGGAAATTTAGAAGTAGACTAGAAGATAACATAATAAAAGAAGCAGAGATGCTAGCTAAAAAAGGGACAAAAGAATTAATATTAGTAGCACAAGACTTAACTTATTATGGAATGGATCTTCATGGAAAACAAACATTACACTTACTTATAAGAGAGCTTTCAAAAATAGAAGGAATAGAGTGGATAAGACTTCTTTATTGCTATCCAGAAGAAATATACGATGAGTTAATCGAAGAAATAAGAGAAAATGATAAAGTTTGTAAGTACTTAGACTTACCAATTCAACATGTAAGTAATAATGTTCTTAAAAGAATGGCTAGAAGAACAACAAAGGAAGAAATTATAGCTAAAATAGAAAAATTAAGAAGTCGTGTTGATAATATAGTATTAAGAACATCATTAATAGTAGGATTCCCTGGGGAAACAGAGGAAGATTTTAATGAGATAAAAGATTTCTTAAAAGAAATAAAATTAGATAAAGTAGGTGTATTTAAGTATTCAAGAGAAGAGGATACACCAGCAGCTAAAATGGAAGGCCATATAGATGAAGAAGTTAAGGCAGAAAGAGAAAAGGAAGCAATGCTTACTCAGCTAGAGGTTTCAAGAGAAATCAATAAGGCTAAAGTTGGAAAAGTATATAAAGTCTTAATAGAAAATAAAAATAAAGATTATTATATGGGTAGAAGTTACGAAATGGCTCCAGAAATAGATGGTGAGGTATTTATAAAAGGAAGTGATTTAGAAAAGGGTAAATTCTATAATGTTGAGATAATAGAAGCTTTAGATTATGATTTAATAGGAGTTGTAAAGGATGAATTTAGCAAATAAATTAACCTTATTAAGAATATTTTTAGTTCCTCTATTTGTAATTTTTATGATTTTAGACAGTAATTATTATGGAGTAATTATTGCTACAATAATATTCATAATAGCATCAATAACAGATAAAATAGATGGATATATAGCAAGATCAAGAAATCAAATAACTAATTTTGGTAAGTTTATGGATCCCTTAGCTGATAAACTTTTAGTTACAGCAGCTTTAGTGTCATTAGTTCAATTAGATGTAATACCAGCATGGGCTGTTATTATAATTTTATCAAGGGAGTTTGCAGTAACAGGACTAAGAACTATAGCAGCGGCAGAGGGAAAAGTAATAGCAGCAAGTAATTGGGGAAAATTAAAAACTGTTTTCCAAATGCTTGCAATAATATTGTTATTAATAGTAGAGAGTATTAAAATAATACCATCTATAACAACTACAATCATGACAACTAATTTATCAGTTGCCCTTATAGAGTATATTCCTTTAGCTATATTTTATATTGCCGTAATTATAACAATAATTTCAGGATGGGATTATTTTGTAAAAAATAAAGGTATAATAAGTACAGATAAGTAGTATAAAAAAAGAAAATAAGTAAATAATTAAGGATGGAGTTTTACCAAAATTTAGGGTAAAACTTCATCTTTTCATTTGACATAAGATAAATAATAAATTATAATAAAATAAGAACAAATGTTCTATTAGGAGGTTTTTATGGCAAAAATAAATGAAGATAAATTAAAAGCAATTGAGATGGCTATGGGACAAATTGAAAAGCAATTTGGAAAAGGGGCCGTAATGAAATTAGGAGATCACGGAGCTATGAATGTAGAAGCTATTTCTACAGGATGCTTAGATTTAGATAGAGTATTAGGAATCGGTGGTGTTCCTAAAGGTAGAATAACAGAAATATATGGACCAGAAAGTTCAGGTAAAACAACAATAGCATTACATATAGTAGCAGAAGCTCAAAAGAAGGGTGGAGCTGCAGCTTACATAGATGCAGAACATGCTTTAGATCCAGCTTATGCAAGAAGATTAGGAGTAGATGTTGATAGTTTAGTAATATCACAACCAGACACAGGTGAACAAGCTTTAGAAATAGCAGAAGCTTTAATTCGTTCAGGAGCAATAGATGTTATTGTAGTAGATTCTGTTGCGGCATTAGTTCCAAGAGCTGAAATAGAGGGTGAAATGGGTGACTCTCACGTTGGTTTACAAGCTAGATTAATGTCACAAGCCTTAAGAAAATTATCAGGTACAATAAATAAATCTAACTGTGTTGCTATATTCATAAACCAATTAAGAGAAAAAGTTGGTGTTATGTTTGGGAATCCAGAAACAACTCCTGGTGGAAGAGCGCTTAAATTCTATTCATCAGTAAGAATGGATGTAAGAAGAATAGACTCAATAAAACAAGGTGAAAATGTTGTTGGTAATAGAACAAGAATAAAAGTTATTAAGAATAAAGTAGCACCTCCATTTAAACAAGCTGAATTTGATATAATGTATAATGAAGGTATTTCAAGAGAAGGTAACATAATAGATGTTGGTGTTAAAGAAGAAATAGTTCAAAAGAGTGGAGCTTGGTTCTCATATGGAGATATAAGACTTGGTCAAGGTAGAGAAAATGCTAAGCAATATTTAAAAGAAAATAAAGAAGTATCTTTAGAAATAGAAAATAAAATAAGAGCTAAATATGATATGCCATTAAATACATTAGAAAAAGATGTAGAAGAAGCAGAAGAAAGCTCTAAATAAATAGTTAAAGAGGATGTATCAAATTACAGATGCATCCTCTCTGTCTTTTTTCTAGCTATATAGGTTCACCATTTGTGACCACTCACCTACGTAAAGAAGCTCTAATATTTTTTCTACAACAGTTTCTAAAATTTCCAAACTCACTTTGTTTGACTGACAGTCCAAATCTATGATTTGGTAACTGGAAGTTACTCAGTGTGTTTAGCACTGAGCTTCTTTTAAAAGGAAACTCGACTCGTCTTGCTCGCTGAGTAAGTTCCTATAACTAAATCAAGATTTAGATAGTCACTTACGAAACTATCGTTCAAAAATAAAGCGCTTCTAGTACTAGTTCAATGATCACAGCATTTTGTACCTATATAGCTATCTCGGCAGATGAAAAATGCATTTATAAAAGTAATATAAATTAAGGTGCTGATTAGATATAGCATTTTTAGCCTTTAGTAGGTTATGTATATTTAATATATAGCTACTTTAATAGATAAAGAAATATATTTATAAGTGGAGATTTGATTGAGCTAGAATTTTGAATTAATTGAATTGTAGTAGGAGATATTTAGGGGGTGTGTCTTTGAATTTTTTATTAGGCTTTGTAATTGTTTAACATAAGTAAAATCAATATATAATAAAACTATGTAAATAGGGTGAATAACTTGACATAAGAGGCGATATACTATACAATGATAACAAATACTGGTTTATCATATTCAATATATAACAGTAAGAATAAATATGACACCTTTATAAAGGCCAATTTTGCTTTATAGATATGCCTATGCAAGGAGGTGTTTAATTATGAATATTATCGCAGGAGTTATCTGGGTAGTAATACTAATTGTAGCTGGAGTTATAGAATATTATTTAATACAAAAAGGTTCAAAAACAAAATTAGATGCTTTAGAAAAAGAAGCGAGAGATATTGTTGAGAATTCTAAAAAAGAAGCAGAAGCTACAAAAAAAGAAGCGATATTAGAAGCTAAAGAAGAAGCACACAAGCTTAGAACAGATTTAGAAAAAGAATCTCGTGAAAGAAGAAATGAGATTCAAAGACTAGAAAAAAGAGTTATTCAAAGAGAAGAAGCTCTAGATAAGAAAGCAGAACTATTAGAGAAAAAAGATGATAGTTTAAATAAAAGAGTTTTAGAAGTTGAAGAATTAGAAGCAAGTGTTAATGATTTATATTCAAAACAAAGAGAAGAACTAGAAAGAATATCAAATCTATCTAGTGATGAAGCTAGAGAAATGTTATTAGAGGAAGTTAAAAGGGAAATTAAGCATGAAACAGCTATGATGATTAAAGACATAGAAAGTAAAGCTAAAGAAGAAGCTGATAAAAAAGCTAGAGAAATCATCACTACAGCTATACAAAGATGTGCAGCTGATCATGTTTCTGAAACAACAGTTCATGTTGTTGCATTACCAAATGATGAAATGAAGGGTAGAATAATAGGTAGAGAAGGTAGAAATATTAGAACCTTAGAAACATTAACAGGAGTTGATCTTATAATAGATGATACTCCAGAGGCAGTAATACTTTCAAGCTTCGATCCTATTAGAAGAGAAGTAGCTAGAATGGCATTAGAAAAATTAATTGTAGATGGAAGAATACATCCAGCTAGAATTGAAGAAATGGTCGAAAGAGCTAAAAAAGATGTAGAAAACGATATTAAAGAAGAGGGTGAACAAGCAACCTTTGAAACTGGAGTTCACGGATTACATCCAGAAATAATAAAGCTATTAGGAAGATTAAAATACAGAACAAGTTACGGACAAAATGTTCTTAAGCATTCTGTAGAAGTATCTCACTTAGCTGGACTTATGGCTTCAGAATTAGGAATAGATCCTACTATTGCGAAGAGAGCAGCTTTACTTCATGATATAGGTAAAGGTGTTGACCAAGAATATGAAGGTCCTCATGCAGTAATAGGGGCAGAGCTTGCTAAGAAGTATAACGAATCTCCTTTAGTTGTTAATGCAATTGGAGCTCACCACGGTGATATGGAAATGCAAAGTATTGAAGCTATATTAGTTCAAGCAGCAGATGCTATATCAGCAGCAAGACCAGGAGCTAGAAGAGAAACTCTTGAAGCTTATATTAAGAGACTTGAGAAATTAGAAGAAATAGCTAATTCCTATGAAGGAGTAGAAAAGTCATTTGCTATTCAAGCTGGAAGAGAAATAAGAATTATGGTTAAACCGGATCAAGTTGATGATGCGGGAGCTGTGGAACTTGTTAGAAATATTGTTAAGGATATAGAGGAGCAACTTGAATATCCAGGACAAATAAAAATCAATGTTATCAGAGAAACCCGTGCAGTTGACTACGCAAAATAAAATTTCAATTAAATTAAGAGTTAGATTATAAGGAGCTGTTTTATACAGCTCTTTTTTTATTATTTTTTAAAAATAAAAGGATTTTGTAAACCTTTGTAGAATATATACTTAAGAGCCTATAAATAAAAAGCAGGTTCTTTATATATTAGTAAAACATAATAATATTTGATGAAAACGATATTGTAGGAGGTTTTAGAAATGGATGTATTAAAAGTTTCAACAAAATCAAATCCCAATTCAGTAGCAGGAGCATTAGCTGCTATAATAAAGGAAAAAAATATAGTAGAAATCCAAGCTGTTGGAGCTGGGGCAATAAATCAAGCGATAAAAGCTATTGCAATAGCTAGGGGATTTGTTGCACCAACAGGCAAAGACATAGTATGTATCCCTGCCTTTACTGATATTGAAATTGAAGGA
Source organism: Clostridium massiliamazoniense (assembly GCF_001403635.1). GTDB lineage: Bacteria > Bacillota > Clostridia > Clostridiales > Clostridiaceae > Sarcina > Sarcina massiliamazoniense. The sequence continues at coordinate 792,272 of NZ_LN879468.1, read as the reverse complement.
GAAGAAAGAACTGCAATAAAATTAATAATTCAACCGAGATAGATATAAATTTAAAGGGAGGCTATTAGAAGTGATATAGCCTCTCTTTAAGTTTACATTCTTATAAATAAGTGATATATTTTTATTATATTTTACTTAGAGGGGATGATATTTGTGGAACTTTCAAAAAAAACTTCAAGTATAGCATCATCATTGACATTAGCTTTAACAGCCAAGGCAGCAGAGCTTAGAGCTCAAGGAGAAGATGTTATTAGTTTTGGAGTAGGTGAGCCAGATTTTAATACACCTGAAAATATAATAAAGGCTGCCATAGATGCTATGGAAAGTGGAAAAACAAAGTATACAGCGGTATCAGGAATAGTAGAACTTAAAGAGGCTATTGTTAAAAAGTTAAAAGAAGATAATGAGTTAAATTATTCAAAGGAAAATATAATTATTTCAACAGGAGCTAAGCAGTGTTTAGCTAATGTATTTAGTGCAATATTAAATCCAGAGGATGAAGTAATAATACCATCACCTTATTGGATTAGTTATCCAGAACTTGTTAAATTAGCTGATGGAGTACCAGTTTTTGTAGAAACTGCAAAAGGGAATGGATTTAAAATAACTAAGAATGATATAAAAAAAGTTATAAATAAAAATACTAAGGCAATTATAATAAATAGTCCAAATAATCCAACAGGATCTGTTTACTCAAAGGAAGAGCTAGAGGAAATTGCTAATATAGCGAAAGAATATGATTTATTTATAATTTCAGATGAAATATATGAAAAGTTAATATATCTTGATGATTGTAAGCATGTAAGCATAGCTTCTTTAAGTGAAGATGCTTTTAATAGAACTATTGTTATAAATGGTTTTTCAAAATCTTATTCAATGACTGGATGGAGAATAGGTTACGCAGCAGGACCAGAGAAGGTAATAAAAGTTATGACTAATATACAAAGTCATATTACTTCTAATGTTAATACTATAGCTCAATATGCAGCTTGGGAGGCTCTTAATGGACAACAAGATGAATTGAAAGAAATGGTAGCTACATTTAAAAAAAGAAAAGAAATGATGGTTAGACTTTTAGATGAAATAAAAGATGTAAGTTATATTGAACCAACTGGTGCATTTTACGTTTTCATTGACATATCTGAGATATTAAGAAAATATAATATAAAAGATTCTTTAGAATTTTCTAAAATGCTGTTAGAGGATAAAAACGTAGTTGTTATACCAGGAGTAGCTTTTGGCTTAAATGACTATATAAGATTATCCTATGCAACTAGTGAAGAAAATATTGAACAAGGTGTTAAGAGAATTAAAGAATTTGTCAATAATTTGATGTAAAAGCTAAATTAACTTGAAATTGTTCTCAAAAATTATTATAATTAAGTTGATTAGCATAATATTTTGTTAATGGAATTTAAAAGAAAGTAAAGAGGTGTGTGTGGATGGTAACTAAAGAGGTATTAGTTAAAAATTCAACAGGTTTACATGCTAGACCTGCAACTTTATTAGTAAAGAAAGCTTCATCATTTAAGTCAGATGTAAGCTTAGAGTACAATGGTAAAAAAGCTAACATCAAAAGCTTAATTGGTGTTTTATCATTAGCTGTTGGGAAAGATGCTCAAGTAACAGTTATTGCAAATGGTGATGACGAAGCTTTAGCAGCTGAAGAAATAGCTAACTTAATAGCTAACTTAGAAGACTAATAAAAAAAGCTCACTTAAGTGAGCTTTTTTTATTTTGTTTAAATTTTATTGAATAAATAATTAAATAATGAATAAAATAGTAATAGTATTTATGAGGAAAAAATTAGTTTTTTATTCATTATAAGTTAATAAAAAATAATAGTTAAATACTTCAAAAAATTCAAAAAATATGATAAAATTTATGTATAGGAATAAGAAAGCTGGTGGGTAATATGAAGGAAATAAAAAAGTATTTAGAATCAAGAATTGGTAAGTATAGTTTTTTCTTTGAGGATTTATCTAGTGGGTATGTCTATGGGTATAATGAAAACGTTAAAATGACAGCAGCAGGATGTATGAAGTTACCTATTGCTATAGCCTTAATAAAGGAAGAGGAGCTAGGAAATTTAAGTTTTTTAGATAAAGTTAAAATAGAAGGTAAAGATAAAGTTTACGGTACTGGGATTATACACGAGTTTAATGAGAGAGAATATACAATATTTGAATTATTAGTGGCTATGCTTATTCAAAGTGACAATACTGCAACTAATAAAATAATAGATATATTAACTATGGATAGAATAAATACAGTAATAAAAGAAATTGGACTTAAAAATACAGAACTTAAAAGAAAAACCTGTGATGAAAGAGCTAATAAAGAGGACATAGAAAACATAACAACAGCTTATGATTTGTGCTATATATGGAAAAGTTTATATAATGCTACTTATCTAAACGAAAATAATTCAACAATGCTTATAGATATTCTTAGAAGACAACAAATAAAAAATAAATTAGCTTTATATATAACAGAAGATTTAAAATATGATATTTCAAGTAAAACAGGTGATAAACAAGGTGTAGAAAATGACACTGAACTTATTAGCTTAAATAAGGGGTATTTTACTTTTACAGTTATGTCAAAGGATATACCAAATTCTGTTTATGGAACTGTAACCCTTGCTAAATCGGGGAAAATGATGCTTGATAATATAACTAATAATTGGCATTAATAAAAGATTTAAAGAGAGGATATATGAAAATTATAGATCATCCTCTCTATTTTTTATGTTAATATTAAAAAGTTTCTTTTAAAGAGGAATTTATAACTTCAGTTACCATAAAGTGAGTGTTGAATCTATATTTCTATATGCTATAATATAATCAGAGCTAAGGAAAGTAGAAGCAAGTCTTTGAAATCTAAAGCTTTATAAAACTTTTTGCTTTTAGGATTAGAAATTGGCGTTTCTAGTCTTTTTTTATTTTTAGGCTTTGTTGTTTTAAAAAAAGTCTTTATTTAAATTTAAAGCACTAAGGAATCTATTAGTTTAGTTACCATAAAGTGTGCATTGAATCAAGATTTCTATGTGTTATAATATAATCAGAGCTAAGGAAAGTAGAAGCAAGTCTTTGAAATCTAAAGCTTTATAAAATTTTGAATTTTAGGATTAGAAATTGGCATTTCTAATCTTTTTTTATTGCTTTAAAGCTGAATTTTACTTTAGTTCAATATATATTAATTTCTTGTATAGAGGTATATTTAAGTTCTAAAAATCATAGAGAATAATAAATAGAAGTTTAATATATTAGATTAAATTTATTTTTTTATTGACACTTTCTAAATGAAATGATAGAATTAAGTCAATTTAAGAAACCTTTAATTTGATCCAGAGAGGTCAATAAGGAAGTTATATATTAGATAATATTTGTTTATCTTATTTTAATTAGAGTATTTTAGTCTTCCTTATAAAAAAGGAAGACTTTTTTTATAAATCTAATTATAGCTTAGGCTTCTTTAAATTTAACACAGTGAGGTTAAAAAGGAGTGAAATAATGAACAGAAATTTAATTGAACCACAGGATTTAACTCTAGAAGAGTTAGAGGATATTTTTAATTTAACAAATCAAATAATAGATAATCCAAAGGATTATGCAGATCTATGTAAAGGTAAAATACTAGGTACATTATTTTACGAGCCTAGTACAAGAACAAGATTATCTTTTGAAGCTGCTATGCTAAGACTTGGCGGACAAGTTATTGGTTTTTCAGAACCAGGAGCAAGTTCAGTATCAAAGGGTGAATCTTTAAGAGATACAATTCAAACAGTTAATTGCTATGCAGATATAATAGCAATGAGACATCCTTTAGAGGGAGCGGCTAAGCTTGCCTCAATATATTCAGAAATTCCAATAATAAATGCTGGAGATGGAGGGCATCAACATCCAACTCAAACTTTAACAGATTTAGTTACTATAAGAAAATATAAGGGAACTTTAAGTGGAAATACCATAGCACTTTGTGGAGACTTAAAATATGGAAGAACAGTGCATTCCTTAATTAAAGCACTTTCAAGATATGAAAATAATAAATTTATTTTAATCTCTCCAGAAGAATTAAAATTACCAAGTTATATTAAAACTGAAGTCTTAGATAAAAACAATATAGAATATAAAGAAATAACAAGTCTTGAGGATGGAATAAAAGAAGCTAATATTTTATACATGACTCGAATTCAAAGAGAAAGATTTGAAGATTTAAATACCTATGAAAGATTAAAAGGCATATATATTCTAGATGAAGAAAAGATGAAATTAGCTGATGAAAATCTTATAGTGATGCATCCATTACCAAGAGTAAATGAAATAAGCTATGAAGTAGATGAGGATAGTAGAGCGAAGTACTTTAAGCAAGCAAAATTTGGAATGTATGTAAGAATGGCATTAATAGCTAAGATGTTGGAGGTAATTTAATATGGAAAGTAAAAGAAAATTTCAAGGAAGAACAGTTAAATGTATAAACCCTAAATGTATAACAAATCACGAGAGTTATGCAAAACCAATATTTAAGCACGTAGAAGGGAAAAATGACGTATATTTATGTGAATTTTGCAGTGCAGAAAATAAAGTGAAGTAAAAGGGTGGATTAAGTATGGATTTGTTAATTAAAAATGTTCAAATTATTGATTCAAGTCATAATTTTTATGGTGATGTTTATATAGAAAACGGAAAGATAAAAGACATAGGAAGAGCTTTAGGAACTATAGATAAAATAAGAAATAATTTTGGAAAGGGAGTAGAAATAATAGATGGTAAAGGAATGGTTCTTATGCCAGCTTTTGTAGATACTCATGCACATTTTAGAGATCCGGGATTTACTTATAAGGAAGATATAGAAACAGGTTCAAAGGCTGCTGTAAGAGGAGGATATACCACAGTAACTCTTATGGGGAACACTTATCCAACTGCAAGTAGTAAAGAAATTATAGATAGTATAAGAAAAAAAGGAGAAGAGGTAGGCTTAGTAGATGTTTATCAATGTCCTACTATAACAGAAAATTTAGATGGAAAAACCTTAAGCCATTTAAAAGAATTTGAAGGTTTAGATTATATAAAAGCTATAACAGATGATGGAAAAGGTGTAGATAATTCTAAGGTTATATATGAAGCTATGGAAATAGCTAAGAAAAATAACTGGATTATAATGTCTCATGCTGAAGATAAAAACTTTTCAAAAGTTGATATGAGACTTGCTGAAAATGTAATGACATGGAGAGATATAGAACTTGCAAAGCACACAGGAGCAAGACTTCATATGGCACATGTTAGTACAAGAGAAGCTATGAAATACATTATAGAAGGAAAAAATGATGGAGCTAATATTACTTGTGAAGTAACTCCACACCATATATTTTTAGATGATACTATAAGTAATTATAGAGTTAATCCACCTATTAGAAAAAAGGAAGATGTAGATTTTTTAATAAAAGCTATAAATCTTGGTTATGTAGATTGTATAGGAACAGATCACGCACCACATAGTGATGAAGATAAGAAAAATGGGGCTCCGGGAATGATTGGAATAGAGCTTGCATTCTCAATTTGCTATACAAAGTTAGTTAAAGAAAGAGGAATAAGTTTATCAAAACTTAGTAGCCTAATGAGTGGAAAACCTGCTGAAATACTAGGACTAAATAAAGGGCAGATACAACCAGGATATGATGGGGATGTAGTATTATTAGACTTAAATAAACACTTTATAGTAGACAGAAGAAACTTGAAATCAAAAAGTAAAAATACTCCCTTTGAAGGTAAAGAGCTCAGTGGAGATGTAGTATTAACAGTTAAACAAGGTAAAGTAGTATATAAAGGGGAGTTTTAAAATGGTAATAATAGATAAATTATATGAAAAAGTAAAAGAAAATGGAGTTGTATGTTTAGGTCTTGATACAAGTCTTACTTATATACCAGAAGAATTTAAAGCTAAATTTACTAACAATGAAGATAGATTATTTAATTTTAATAAGAAAATTATAGATGAAACTTTAGATGTTGTAGCTTGTTATAAAGTACAAATAGCTTATTATGAAGCTCTAGGATTAGAAGGATTAAAGGCGTATTCAAGAACTTTAAAGTATATAAAAGAAAAAGGAGCTATAAGTATAGCAGATATAAAAAGAGGAGATATAGCAGCAACAGCAACTATGTACGCTAAGGCTCACTTTGAAGGAGATTTTGAAGCTGATTTTATAACCTTAAGTCCATATATGGGAATGGATAGCATAGAGCCATATTTACCGTACTTAGAGAGTGGTAAAAAGGGAGTGTTCTCATTAGTAAGAACATCTAATAAAGGTGCAGAAGATATAGAATACATTGAAACAACTTCAGGAAAAAGAGTTTACGATATAGTTGGAGAAAAATTGAGAGAAATGGGAGAAGGTATTAAGGGAGAATGTGGATATAGTCCTATAGGTGGAGTAATAGGATGTACCCATGTAGAAGAAGCTATAAAAATAAGAAAAGATTTAAGTTCTATGTTTTTCTTAATACCAGGATATGGAGCACAGGGCGGAAAAGCTGAAGATGTTGCTATGTATTTAAATGATGGTAATGGAGGAGTTGTAAATTCTTCAAGAAAAATATTACTTGCTTATAAGGAGCAAGGGGATGAAGAGAACTTTGCTAAATGTGCTAGAAAAGAAGCTATAAGAATGAGAGATGAAATAGCATTAGCAGTAAATAATTTAAAATAGCAAAGGGGAATATTTATTATGGAATATATTACTAGCAAAATAATTGAAAATATAGAGGTTTCAAAGGGAATTTACTCTATGAAACTTAAACATAAAAAAGGAATAAAGCCAGGGCAATTTTATATGCTTAAAGGAGAAAAAAGCTTTTTAGGAAGACCTATAAGTGTTTGTGAAGTGGACAATGACGTAGTAAGATTCCTTTATGCTGTAGTTGGAAAGGGTACAAATGAATTTTCAAACCTTAAAGAGGGAGAGAATATAAAAATTATAGGACCATTAGGAAATGGATTTTCTTTAGAGCAAGATTACGGAAAAGTAGCTCTAGTTGGCGGTGGCATAGGTGTAGCCCCAATGCTTGAATTAGCAAAAGCTTTAAATAAGGAAAAGAAAAGTAAAATTGATTTCTATGGAGGATTTAGAGATGAAGTTTACTTAGTAAATGAAATTGAAGCTTATGTGGATAAAGCAATTGTAAGTACTAATACAGGTAAGGTAGGATATAAAGGATTTATAACAGAACCTCTTTTAGAGAATATAAAGAACTATGATACAGTGCTGTGTTGTGGACCAGAAGTTATGATGAAGAAGGTAGTAGAAATATGCAAGGAAAACAATGTTAATGTTTATGTTTCTATGGAAAAACACATGGCTTGTGGAGTAGGAGCATGTCTTGTATGTACTTGTAAAACTAAAGAAGGAAATAAGAGAACTTGTAAAGATGGTCCAGTATTTAATGGATTAGATGTTGAGTTTTAGGAGTGAGATTTTATGTTAAAGGTCAATATAAACGGTGTAGATTTTAAAAATCCAGTAATTGCGGCATCAGGGACATTTGGTTTTGGTGCAGAATATAATAACTTTTATGATGTTGGAGTATTAGGTGGAATAAGTTCTAAAGGCTTAACATTAAATGAAAAAGCAGGTAATGATGGTATAAGAATATATGAAACAGCAGAAGGAATAATGAATTCTGTAGGACTTCAAAATCCAGGGGTGGATGCTTTCATAAAAAATGAATTGCCTAGAATGAAGTCATTAGGGACTAATGTAATTGCTAACTTAGGAGGAGGAACTATAGAAGATTATGAAAAAGCTATAGTTAAGTTAAATGATACAGATATAGATATTATAGAATTAAATATATCTTGTCCTAATGTTAAAGCAGGAGGAATGGCCTTCGGAATAAAAGGTGAAGTAGCAAAGGATATTGTTAGCAAAGTTAGAGCATTAACCAATAAAAAACTTATGGTTAAATTATCTCCAAATGCTGAAAATATATGTGATATGGCGGTTAAATGTGTAGAGGGAGGAGCAGATTCCCTTTCACTTGTGAATACTTTCAAAGCTATGGCAGTGGATATAAATAAAAGGGACATAATATTCAATAACAAGTTTGCGGGACTTTCAGGGCCAGCAATAAAGCCTATAGCCCTTAGAATGGTACATGAAGTTTCAAGGGTGGTAGATGTACCAGTTATAGGACTTGGAGGAATAATGACAGCTGAAGATGCTATAGAGTTTATGATGGTAGGAGCTTCAGCAATTCAAATTGGAACAGTGAATTTTCTTAATCCAAGAGCAGGAATCGAAATTATAGAGGGGATGGAAGAATTCTGCAGAAGAGAAGGAATTAAGAATATTAATGAAATTGTAGGGTGCATAAATTAAAAATTAGTTAAAAGTAAAAGTACAGGATTAAATTTTTATATAGTAAAAAAATAAATAAAGTAAAAAATATATATAGATAGTTGGAGGAATTTAATATGGTAGTTGAAACATTAAAAGAAGTAGGAGCATTATTAGAAGGACATTTCTTATTATCATCAGGGAGACATTCAAATAGATATTGTCAATGTGCTAAGCTATTACAACATCCAGATAAAGCAGAAAAGGTTTTAAGTATTGTTAAGGAAAAGCTTGAAAAAGATAATATAGAATGTGACTTAGTTGTTGGACCAGCTATGGGAGGAGTTGTTGTTGCTTATGAGCTTGGAAGACAACTTGGAAAACCAGCAATATTCACTGAAAGAGAAAATGGAGAAATGACTTTAAGAAGAGGATTTACAATCGAAAAAGGTCAAAGAGTTATAATAACTGAAGATGTTGTAACAACTGGTAAAAGCTTTAAGGAAGCAGCAAGAGTAATAGAAAAACAAGGTGGAATAGTTGTAGCTGTAATATGTATAGTTGATAGAACTACATCAAAGGTAACAGATTATCCTATGTATAGTTCAGTTAAACTAGAAATAGAAAGTTATGAACCTGAAAATTGTCCTTTATGTAAAGAAGGAATTCCATATATAAAACCAGGTAGCAGAAATATAAAATAAAAAATATAAAGTAAAAATATTGAGGATGTATCAAATTACAGATACATCCTCAATATTTTTACTTTTATATAGCTATCTCGGCAGATGAAAAAACACATTTATAAAAGCAACATAAATTAAGATGCTGATTTGATACAGTCCTTTTTTTTATTATTATATTACTTTTCATAATATAATTTTTTATTTTAAAAATATAAGTTTTAAAAAAATCTATAAAGTTAAAAAGGAAAAAGTTTAAATTTTCAGAAAAGTAAAAGATAACCAAAAATATGTTATAATTAATAAATCAATAAAATATAAAGAAAATATTAAAATATTAATAAAAAATAATAAATAAGAATTAATTGTTAATAAAAAGTAAGAATTTTGTTCACTATATTTACAATAGATAATTTAAATGATAAAGTGAAATTAAATAATAATTCAAATTAATTAAGAATATTAATTAATTGATAATAATTGACAATTAATTTTATAAATTTTCTTAAATTAAAGGAGGCTTTTAGCTATGTACAAGCAATGGGAAGGTTTTAATACTGGTTCATGGACAGAAGGAATAGACGTAAGAAACTTTATACAAAAAAACTACAAAGAATATACTGGGGACAAAAATTTCTTAGTAGGGACAACTGAAAAAACAGATAAAGTTTGGGAAAAGGCAAAAGCATTAATAGTTGAAGAAATCAAAAAAGGAATAATAGATGTAGCTACAGATAGAGTATCAGGAATTGATAACTATGAAGCTGGATACATTGATAAAGACAATGAAGTTATTGTAGGTCTTCAAACAGATGCACCACTTAAAAGAATTGTAAATCCATATGGTGGAATGAGAATGGTTGAAAGTTCACTAGAAGCATATGGATATGAATTAGATTCAGAAATAAAAGCTCACTTTAATGAATATAGAAAAACTCATAACCAAGGGGTATTTGATGCTTATACAAAGGAAACAAGAGCAGCAAGATCAGCAGGTCTTTTAACAGGACTTCCAGATGCATATGGTAGAGGAAGAATAATAGGTGACTATAGAAGAGTTGCTTTATATGGAATAGATTTCTTAATAGAAGAAAAGAAAAAAGATTTAGATAACTTAAAAGGTGATATGCTAGAAGAGTTAATTAAATCAAGAGAAGAAGTTAGTGAACAAATAAGAGCACTTCAAGCTATTAAATCAATGGGACTTAAGTATGGAGTTGATTTAAGTAATCCAGCTGAAACAGCTAAGGATGCTGTACAAGCTGTATATTTAGGATACTTAGCAGCAATAAAAGAAAATAATGGTGCTGCAATGTCACTTGGAAGAACTTCAACATTCTTAGATATATATATTGAAAGAGATTTAGAAAGAGGTATAATTACTGAAGCTGAAGCTCAAGAAATGATAGATCAATTAATAATCAAGTTAAGACTTGTAAGACATTTAAGAACTCCTGAATATAATGATTTATTTGCTGGAGATCCTACTTGGGTAACTGAGTCAATTGGTGGTATGGGTATAAATGGTAAATCTTTAGTAACTAAGAACTCATTTAGATATCTTCATACATTAATAAACCTTGGACCAGCTCCAGAACCAAACTTAACTGTATTATGGTCAGATAGATTACCAGAAGGATTTAAGAAATTCTGTGCTGAAGTATCAATAAAAACTGATTCAATTCAATATGAAAATGATGAAGTTATGAGACCAATGTACAGCGATGACTATGCTATAGCTTGTTGTGTATCAGCTATGAATGTTGGTAAACAAATGCAATTCTTTGGAGCTAGAGCTAACCTTGCTAAAGCGTTATTATACACTATTAATGGTGGTATAGATGAAAAATCAGGAAAGAAAGTTATTGAAGGTATAGAACCAATAACTGACGAAGTATTAGACTTTAATAAAGTAAAAGAAAACTATATGAAAGTTTTAGATAAAGTAGCTAAAATATATGTTGATACAATGAATGTAATTCACTGTATGCATGATAGATATGCTTATGAAGCTGGACAAATGGCACTTCATGATACAAAGGTAGAAAGATTAATGGCCTTTGGTATAGCTGGTCTTTCAGTTGTAGCTGACTCATTAAGTGCAATTAAATATGCTAAAGTTAAGCCAATAAGAGAAAATGGAATAGCTGTAGATTTTGAAATAGAAGGTGAATTCCCTAAATACGGAAATGATGATGATAGAGTTGATGATTTAGCTGTAGAAGTTGTTACAAGATTCTCAAAAGATCTTAAGAAACATCCATTATACAGAGGTGCTAAGCACACATTATCAATATTAACTATAACTTCAAACGTAGTTTATGGTAAGAAAACAGGATCTACTCCAGATGGAAGAAAAGCTGGAGAAGCATTTGCACCAGGAGCTAACCCAATGCATGGAAGAGATGCAAGTGGAGCCTTAGCAAGTCTTAACTCAGTAGCTAAAATACCATACCATGAAGTTTGTGAAGATGGTGTATCAAATACATTCTCAATTGTTCCAGATGCATTAGGAAAAGATGAAGAAGGAAGAATAACAAACTTAGTAGGATTATTAGATGGTTACTTTGCTCAAGGAGCACACCACCTAAACGTTAATGTATTCAATAGAGAAACATTAATAGATGCTATGGAAAATCCAGAGAAGTATCCAAGCTTAACTATAAGGGTATCTGGATATGCTGTTAACTTTACTAGATTAACTAGAAAGCAACAACAAGAAGTAATAAGTAGAACATTCCACGGAAGTATTTAATATTTTAATTGGATATTATAAAATTAAATATAAAGTGAATAAATAATGTTAGGAGGGTTGTATCAAAAGTTTTGATACAACCCCCTTTTAAATATGGAGGGGAAATTATGGTTAAAGGTAGAATTCATTCAGTTGAAACTATGGGACTTGTAGATGGTCCAGGAATAAGATTTGTTGTATTTACTCAAGGATGTAAATTACGTTGTGCTTATTGTCATAACCCTGATACTTGGGAATGTGGAAAAGGAGAAGAAATTAGTGCTAGTGACCTTGTAGATAAAATAAAAAAGTATAAAAATTATTTTAAAGCTTCAGGTGGGGGAGTAACTTTTTCAGGAGGAGAACCTCTTTTACAACCTGAATTTTTATTAGAATGCCTTAAACTATGCAAAGAAAATAATATACATACTACTTTGGATACAGCAGGGGTTGGTTTTGGAGACTATGATGAAATTTTAAAATATGTTGATTTAGTTATGTTTGATGTGAAGCATATTGAGGAGAAAGATTATAAGGAACTTGTTGGAGGAGATATAAATAAGTCTTTAGAATTTTTAAAGGCTTGTGAAAAAGCAAATACAAAACTTTGGATAAGACAAGTTGTTGTTCCAGGAATAACAGATTCAAAAGAATATTTGATGGATTTAAAAAATAATATAGATAAAATGAAAAATGTAGAAAAAATAGAGCTTTTACCTTATCACGTATTAGGAGTAAATAAATATGAAGGCTTAGGGATGAAATACAGGCTAGAGGGAGTAGAGCCTATGAATAAGGAGCTAGTAAAGGAACTTCAGAAAGAAATTTGGAAGTAAAATCTATGAACTAAAACCTAATTCACATAGTGTTTTAGCTCTAATAATTTCAAGGAAAATCTAATTGCGAAAATAGGAATTTTTAATATATTCCTATTTTCTTTTTTTAAAGGAATTTAGTTTTTATGTAAATTATCAATTAGAGTATTATAGGAAAATTTTCTTAGGAATATATATAATTGTAAAGAAAAATTGTATTTTTATAGATATTATTTTAAATCTTATAGTATGTAAGCAATTGTGGAGGAAAAAATTAATGCAAATTATTGTGAGGGAATTTGTAAATTCTGATATTGAAAGTGCTATTGCTATATGGAATGAAGTGGTTAAAAGTGGAGCTGTATTTCCACAAATAGAAACATTAGATGAAATGACAGGGAGAAAGTTTTTTGAAAATCAATCATATACAGGAATTGCTGTTGAAGAAGAAAGTAATGTTATTGTAGGATTATATATATTACATCCTAATAATATTGGGCAATACAAGTATATATGTAATGTTAATTATGTTATTAAAGGAAATGAGGAGGGGCTGTGTATAGATGAAGCTTTAGTAAAAGATTGCATAGAAAAGGCTAAAGAACTTGGTTTTAAAATATTACAGTTCAATGCAGTAGTCGCTGCAAATGCTCCTGCATTATATTTATATGAAAAACTAGGTTTTACTAAGTTAGGAGTTATACCTAAGGGCTTTTTAATGAAAGATGGAAGTTATCAGGATATAATACCTCATTACCGTACTTTATAGAAGATAGGAGTATTACAGCCTCTAGCTATGAGATAAATGTATTTTTCATCTGCCGAGATAGCTATATAGGTGCAAAATGCTGTGACCATTAAACTAGTACTAGAAGCTCTTTATTTTTGAACAATAGTTTCGTGAAAAAATTTCCATTGTTTGAATAAAGTGAGTTTGGAAATTTTAGAAACTGTTGTAGAAAAAATATTAGAGCTTCTTTACGTAAGTGAGTGGTCACAAGTGATGAACCTATATAGCTAGATAAAAGGCAGAGAGGATGTATCTGCAATTTGATACATCCTCTTATTTCTTTATTCAACTAGTACAGCAGTACCATAAGCAATTATTTCAGCAGCTCCTTGTATTACTGCAGAAGAAGAAAGTTGGAATCCTATAATAGCATTAGCACCAAGGGCCTCAGCGTCTTTTAACATTCTTTCAATAGCTATTTTTCTAGAACTATCTAACATTTCTTTGTAAGCTACCATTTCACCGCCAACTAAATTTTTAAAAGCAGAACCAATATCTCTACCGACATTTCTACATTGGATGGTATTTCCACATACAAGTCCTTTAACTTCTTTGATTTCTTTCCCCGGATAATTTGGTGTAGTTAATATAATCATTTTTTTGTAAAACCCCCTTAGAGTTAGTATATAGAGTATATTCGATTAAATATGAGAAATACCTTTTAAATCTTATTAATAAATTGCAAATTTTTAATTTTATACTATTACTGCAGTACCATAAGCGATTATTTCAGCAGCTCCTTGGATAATGGAAGATGTAGAGAGATTAAAAGAAATAATAGCATTAGCTCCAAGAGCTTCGGCTTCTTTTGACATTCTTTCCATAGCTACTTCTTTAGATTTATCTAACATTTCTTTATAAGCTATCATTTCACCACCAACTAAGTTTTTAAAAGCAGAACCAATATCACGACCAAAGTTTTTACATTGAATTGTACTTCCAGAAACTAAGCCTTTAACTTCTTTAATTTCTTTACCAGGATAATTTGGTGTAGTTAAAATAATCAAAAAAAACACCCCAATATAAAATTTATATACACTAAATTTATATTGGGATAAATTAAATTTATTCTATTTTATTTATAAATGAATAGGTTCTTTTTCAAATTTGGTATTTTATTTAAATGATTTAGTATATAATTTGCTGTTATACCAACGAAGATACCAGTAACTATTCCTGCTAGAGAAAGGAAAGGAAGATACAAAATAACTCCGAAATTTTCAAGAATAAGAGCAGCAGCTAATAATTGTCCAATGTTATGAAAAACAGCTCCAGCTGCGCTAATACCTATAATGGATAAATAATTATTAAAGAATTTTTTTAATAAAACAATTATAATAAAGCTAAGTATTCCACCAGAGGCACTATAAATTAACATGGAAAAGCTACCGCCGAATAAAGTAGATAAAAAGAGTCTTAAAAATAAAACTATAAAAGAATCTCTATATCTAGGTAAGCTATAAATAGAAATCATTATTACTAGATTAGCAAGTCCAAGTTTTGCACCAGGTGTTATAAATGGTACTGGAATCATAGATTCAAAAATTGATAAAATTAAAGCCATAGAAACAAGCAAACTCATATATACTAATTTTGTAGTGTTTTTTTTCATATATACATTAATGTGATAATATTATGTCATCTGTATTATCACTTTCCTCCCCTTTTATTTCTATAACAACCTTATGAGGTAAACAAATTATAGTTTCTCCAACTTTACTTATAGGGCCTTGCTTAATGCAAAGAGAATCTAAACAATCAGCTTCAGAAATAGCAATTGAATTATCCTCTATGGATATTTTATTATTACCATGGATTGTCTTTATTATAAAACTACTAGTACCACTATTAGATGATAAAGGGACATTTTTATACAGTTTACCATCAACTTTTATTTCAGCATAGGTAGAATTATAATTTTTATTTATATGATTTAAAAATAGAAAATAAGGTAAAAAAGATATAAGGATCAATAGTAATATTAATAAAATGTCACACTTCCTTAAAATTTTCATAACAAAATTCTCCAAAAATACAAATTTCGAGATGTTTCTCAGTAATAATTATAATATTTTAGGTAAAATTTGAACATGTATAAAAAATTAATTTTATTATAGAAAAATATTATGCTGTATAACTAAAAAATAGGATAAGAATTAAGAAAAAGACTGTATAATCCAATTATGAGAAGAAATATAATGCTTTTTATTGAAAGGGGAAAATTTATGAAAAAGAAATTAATAGCTACAGTATGTGCATCACTAATGGCATTTTCATTAGTATCTTGTGGGGGAGAGAAAAAAGAAGCTGAACAACCAACTAGTAAGCCTGCTGAAGAGCAAGAAGCAAAATTAAAAGAAGGAACTTATGAAGCTGAAACTAAAAATGCTGATGATAGAGGAAATAAGGCTAAAATAGTAGTTAAAGTTGATAGTGAAGGAAAAATAACAAACGTTGATTACAATGAATTCAATGCAGAAAAGAAAGAAAATAAAAGAGATAATGAAGAATATAATAAGTCTATGAAAGAAAAAGTTGGTACAAGCCCAGCAGAATTTGAACAAACTTTAGAAAAGCAAATTGTTGAGAAGCAAAGCGCTGAAATAGATGGTGTTACAAATGCTACAAGCTCAAGTACTTTAGCTAAAAAATTAGCTGCTGAAGCAATAAATAACGCTAAAGAAGGTAAAACTGATATAGCTTTAGTTGAATAAGAATTTAAATAGATTCTAAAATTTAAGTAGAATAAAAAGAGTTGCGAAAGCGACTCTTTTTTTGGTAAAAAGAATAAAAAAATTGTTAATAAATGAAGAAATTCATAGAAAGTCAATAAAATTATTATATAATCATCTTGGATAAATTTTGATTTAAAGTTTAATAAAGGAGAAATGATGAATAAAAAAGCAAAAATACTAAGTGTTTTAATTTTGCCTCTTTTCCTTTTAACTCTTATTGGTGGGTGTAGTAAAAAAGAGGACTCAAAAAAAGATAATACTTTATCAAAAACGGAGTTGGTTATGGGAACTGTGGTAAAAGTGAGTATTTATGATAATAATGATGAGAAGATTATGAATGAAGTTTTTAAGCGAATTAGGGAGATAGAAGATTTAGTAAGTATAAATAAAACAGAAACAGAACTTGATGAAATAAATGATAATGCAGGGATAAAGCCAGTTAAGGTTAGTGATGAAAGCTTTGAAATTATTGAAAAAGCTTTAGATTATTCTAAAAAGTCTAAGGGGGGTTATGATTTAACTATCGGGCCACTTGTGAAATTATGGAGTATAGGACTACCAGAAGCTAAGGTTCCTTCAGATAATGAAATAAAGGAGGCAGTGGAAAAAATAGATTATAATAAGGTTAAATTAAATAAGGAAAGTAAAGAAGTTTATTTAGAAGAAAAAGGAATGAAGCTAGATTTAGGGAGCATAGCTAAAGGTTATACTGCTGATGAAGTAGTAAAAATATTAAAAAGTAAAAAGGTTAATAAAGCTATAATTGATTTAGGTGGAAATATCTATGCTTTAGGAGAAAAAGAAGAAAACAAGCCTTGGAAAATAGGGGTTCAAAATCCTTTTGAAGATAGAGGGGATGTTGTAGGGACTATAGACATAAAGGATAAATCAGTAGTAACAAGTGGAATTTATGAAAGATACATAGAACAGGATGGTAAAAAATATCATCATATTTTAAATCCTAAAACAGGATATCCATATGAAAGTGAAATAGCTGGAGTTACTTTAATAACAGATAAATCTATAGATGGTGATGCACTTTCAACCTTAATATTTACAAAGGGCATAGAGGAAGGTCTTGAATTTTTAAAAGAGCTTAAGGATGTGGAAGCCATATTCATAAGTAAGGAAAAGAAAGTTTATCTAACTGAAGGAATAAAAGATAATTTTAAAATTATTAATACAGATTTTGTTTTAGCTAATTAATTTTAAAGGGGATAGAATAGATTGAATATAGAAAGTTTAAGATATTTTTCAGAAGTAGCTATGTTAAAAAGTATATCTAAAGTAGCAGATAAATCACATATTTCTCAGCCTGCTTTAAGCAATCAACTTTCAAAGTTAGAGCTAGAATTAGGAGTTAAGTTATTTGAAAGAAGTAACAAAGGGGTTAATTTAACTGAATATGGTGAAATGTTATTTAGGTTTTCAAAGGATATATTAAATTATCATGGAAACTTAATAGAAGAAATAGAAAGTAAGAAAAATAAAAATAAAGAAATAAAAATTGCCATTACAAATTCAGAATTAAACATGATTTTTGCTAAGCACTGTGCAAAAATTTCAAAGGTATTTGAAGATTACAATATAAATATAGATAGTAGTTGTAAAAAAAATGAACAAGCATATTTAATAAATAATAACTTTGATGTAATAATAAGGAAAAATCTTATAAATGATAAGGATTTACATTCAAAGATTCTAGGAAGTGATAAGTTTATAATAGTTTCTAGAAAAAATATAAATAAAAATAAAATAAAAGATTATCCTGTGGTTCTTTATGATGATGAGCAAATTACAGAAAGTATAATTAATAAAGGGATTTTTAAAAATATAAAATTAAAAACTAATTCATTTAATATTATAAAAGCCTATTTAAAAGAACAAGATGTAATAGCTTTTTTACCAAAACTAATAATAGAGAAAGAACTTATAGACGGAGAACTTATAGAAGTGGATTATGATGATTTTGATTTTACATATGATTTTTATATAAGTTATAAAAAGGATATAGATATAAACATTAAAAATAAAATAAAAAAATTAATAGAAATTATAGAAGTAAAGTTTAATTATGATTTATAGTTAGAAAATATAAATACCAAAACTCAACATATTATTATAGTGAATAAAATTTTTTTTTTGGTATAATAGATTAAGTAAGTTGCAAAATATATTATTTTGCGTAACAGGTCAAGGTCAAATGAGAAAAGGAGATTATTATGAGTTTTTGGTGCGAAGTTTATGTAGATAGAATAAAACATAATATAAACAAAGTTAAAGAATTGTCAGGAAATAAAAAAGTAATTGGTGTAATAAAAGCAAATGCTTATGGACTTGGAAGAGATAATATAGCTAATTTTATAAAAGATGATGTAGATATTTTAGCTGTAGGAGAACTAAAAGATGCTGAAAGTGTAAGCAATATAGGAAAGGACGTACTATTATTATCACCTTTATCACAGGGAGAAGTTTTTAAAAGCCCAAAGGAAAATATAATTTTAACTTTAGATAATGAAGAGGCTCTTAATTATATAAATAAGGAAAAACAATATAGAGTTCACATATATGTAGATACAGGTATGAATAGAATGGGGATAAAACCTCAAAAGCTTGATGGATTTATTGAAAAGTTAGAAAAAGAATATAGTAATGTAAAAATAGAAGGTATATATACTCACCTGCATAAATGTCATGATGTAGAATATACTTTAACACAAATAAAGTTATTTAGAAAATTCACAGAAAAATATAAAGGAAAAGTAGAATATCTACATTGTTTAGCTTCAAGTGGTATATTAAATTCAAAATTAAGAGAAGCAGCAAGATTTACTACAGCAGTAAGAGCTGGAAACATCATGTATGGTTATATAGGATTAAATAATGGATTTAAGAAAGCTTATGATTATTATGCTAAGGTAGATAGTATATATAAGGTGAAGGCTGGAGAAACTATTGGATATGGAGCTTTATATAAAGCTAAAAGTGATATGACCATAGGAATAATACCAGTAGGAAATGTTCACGGGTTAGGTATTTCAAGAGAAATAAGAAAAGGATTCTTTTATGATGTAATAAGAGCAGCAGTAAGAGCATTTAAAGAAAGACCTATTATTTTTAATAATGGAAGACCTATAGAAATAGTAGGAAAACCTAACATGAATGTTACAATAATAAACTTTACAGGATGCAATAGAGATGATAAATTCAAGCTAGAAATGTCACCTATTGTATCAGATGGATTAAATGAATACAAATATATAACAAATGAAAAATAATTAATTTTAAGAAGTAAAATTTCCATATATAATAAAAATGTTTTAATAAATTTTTAAAATACTATAAAGATATTTAATTATATTTACTTGAAAAAATCTTTATCATATAATAATTTAGAAACAATTTTTTTAGTGAGGAATGTCTATGGATTTAGAAAACATTAACAAAGGCGATGGGGATGAGTTAATAGTAAACTTTAGAAAAGCAAAAAAACTTTATAAAAAGTTTTTAGAAGAAAGTACTTCACAATATGGATTATCACAAAATGAAATAGAAATATTAATGTTTTTAAAAAAAAATAGCCAATATAATACTGCAAAAAATATAGTTGAATACTCAGGAATTTCAAAAGGGATGATATCTAGAACTTTAGATGGTCTTATAAATAAAGGAATAATAAGATTAGAAAAAGATAAGAAAGATAAACGAGTAGTAAGACTAAAAATTGTAGAAGATTCTAAAGAATTAATAGAGAGCTTAGAACAAGCTAGTGGCGAATTTCTACATATAATCTTTAAAGGTATACCAAAAGAAAATATAAGGATTTTAGAAGAGTCATTAGCGATTATGCTTGAAAATTTAAATTCATTTCAATAAAAGGGAGTAAATCAAAATCTTATTATTTTGATTTGCCCCTTTTTTATTATTACTAGGATAAATTTTTTCACATATAGAAATAATAAAATGAGACTTAATTTAGAAGATAAGTTTAAATTTTTATATTATTAAAATTAAGAAATTATTGAATTTTTAAGATAAGTCTAATTAGTAAATTAGAGAGGTTGTGAAAAAATGAAATTCTTAAATATAATGCTAATATTCATACCTATAAGTATAATTGCAGAAATAATGCATTTATCACCTATTTGGATATTTATATTATCAGCATTAGCCATAATTCCATTAGCTGCTTATATAGGGAAGTCAACAGAAGCTATTGCAGTTTATACAGGAGATAGAGTAGGAGGTCTTTTAAATGCTACTTTAGGAAATGCCACAGAATTAATTATTTCTATTTTAGCTATAAAAGAGGGGCTTTTTGCAGTAGTAAAGGCATCTATAGCTGGTTCTGTTTTAGGAAATATATTATTAGTTCTAGGAGCAAGTATGTTAGCTGGAGGAATAAAGTTTAGTACTCAGAAATTTAATAAAAAAGCTATAGAAGTTACATCTACTATGCTTTTATTTTCTATAATAGCTATAACAGTTCCTGCATTTTTTGAAGAGTTACCTTCAAAGAACCTTTTGGTAAATACTGAAAAAATAAGTGTAGTAATATCTATAATTTTATTTTTGATTTACATAGCAACTATTGTATTTTCAATGATAACTCATAAGGATCTTTATGTAGAAGAAAGCGTAGCAGAAGAGATAGAAGAAATAGAAGAGGGAAAAAAACAATGGTCATTATGGCTTGCATTACTTGTTCTTATAATGGTAACTATATTTATAGCTGTAGAAAGTGAAATATTAGTTAGTGCTGTAGAGCCAATGACTAAAATTATAGGAATTAGTGAAAGTTTTGTAGGACTTATTTTAATACCTATAGTAGGTAATGCGGCAGAACATAGTACAGCAGTTATAATGGCACTTAAAGATAAAATGAATGTATCTATGGAAATTGCTGTTGGATCTAGTTTACAAATAATATTATTTGTTACACCTATATTAGTTTTCGTAAGTTTATTCTTTAAGCCTATGAGTATAATTTTTGATAATTTTGAACTTATAGCTCTTATTTCGGCAGTAATTATTGCCAATAAGGTATCTATTGATGGAGAATCAAATTGGTTAGAGGGTTTAGTGCTAATTGGAATATACTTTATTTTAGCTGTAATGTTTTTCTTCTTCTAACACAATTAAATTTTATGATTTTAGACATATAACAAAGGAAAAATATATATTTAAAATAAAAAAATTATGATAATATATAAATATATAATAAATTTGTCAAAAGAGGTAGAGTGATGAAAATAGATAATTCAGTTATAGATAGCTTATTTGAAGAATCTCTTTCTGATGAGAATACAGAAGTTAATGAAATGATAGATGAGGTTTTTGGTAGTAGCAATAATAAAAAATCTATAAGAATAGAAGTAATAGCTCCTAATAAAATTAAAGGAGATAATATTTTTGAAGAGGATAGTGAAGAAGAAAGCAGAGAAAAAATAGAACAAATGCTTAAAGAGGCTATAGGAAGTGTTGCTGTAGACAAGGTTTTAGGTGATATAGAAACAGAAGAAAAGTTTTCAGATTACATAGACGATTCTATATATATGAGAAATCAAGATGTAAACTTAACTGGCATAGAAAGTGCTTTAATAAGAGGATGTAGAATAGAAAAGAGATTAAATTCATATAGAAGTAGATCAGAAGAGTGTAAAAAAGAATGTGAAAAGCTTATGGAATATGAATTCTTCCAAAGTTTAGCTAAGGTTATGGATGAAGAAAAAGAGATAGATTTATTTGATGAAAATAAAAAAATTCCTTATACAGTTACAGAGGAAGAATATTTAATTATAAAAGATAATATAGAAAATTTCTTTAAGGAGAGATTAAAGGAATTAAGAAAAGATGCCTTAATAAAAGAAGAAAAGTCTTATATAATAGTAGGAGAAACAGAAGAAGGGGAAGAGCGAATAGTAGGTTTTATAGATGACATAATTAAAGCTCAGGAAGTATTTGGGGATTCAAATTTAGATAATAAAAGCTTATCTTTAGCTATTATAGAATATTTAGAAGAAGATACAAGTAAAATAATACTAGATTACGAAATTTTAGATATAATTAAATAAAATTGAAATCAGAGGTAGCATTTAGCTATCTCTGATTTTTTTAGTCTAATAATTCTTTCAAATTATCTATAAGTAAAATATTGTGTTCTGGTTTAAGTATACAAACCCTAAAGAAATAATCAGATAGAGTAGGGAATGAAGAACAGTTTCTAATTATTAAACCTTTAGATAAAAGTTTATTATAAAGTTCTGTAGAACTTATACTTTGATCCTTTATTTCACAAAGAATAAAATTACCATAGCTATTAAAAACTTTAAGGGAATTAAACTTTCTTAGATTAGTAAGTAAAAATTCACGTTCTTTTTCTAATTTTGCATAGGTATCTTTTATATATTCAACATCTTTAAACATAATTTCACCCATTATTGAAGCAAAGATATTTATGTTCCAAAGGTCAATATTTTTAGAAATAGCATCCTTTAAATCTTTTTGAGAACTAAGAGCATAGCCAAGTCTTATTCCTGGAGTGGAAAAAAATTTAGAAGTACCTCTTATAACAAAAAGTTTTTCATATTTATCTGTTAATTTTGAAGATGAAAATATATTTAAGTCTGTAAATTCAATATAAGTTTCATCTATCATAATAAAGCTATTAGTATTCTTTAAAATTTCTTCTATTTGAAGAGCTGTAAAAGCAAATCCAGTTGGATTATTAGGATTACAGATTATTACTAAATCATAAGCTGATTGATTAATAGAGCTTATTAATTCTTCTACATTTATTACAAATTCATTTTCTTTTTTTGCAAAAAATTTTTCTGTTATACAATTATTTTTATTTAATTCTTTTTCGTATTCAGAATAGGATGGGCTTAAAAGTAAAGCTTTTTTAGGTGATATAGTTTTTATAAATGAAGATATAAGTTCTGTTGCACCACTACCTAAGATTATATTATCACTATTGCATTGGCAATAAGATGAAATTGATGACTTTAATTCTTTATATTCTGGGTCAGGGTACATAGAAACCATATGAATATTTTCTTTCAAGCCTTCTTGGGCCTTCTTTGAGGCACCAAAAGGATTAATATTAGAACTAAAATCTAATAAGGAATCCTTAGAAAGACCTAAATTTTTACTTAAATCAAATATATTAGCTCCATGGTTTACTGTCATAGAAATCACTCCTTATACATAATTTTATCTGATGACTGGTATCTGTAATATTCTAAAAAGGCACAGGTCACAAGATAACTTTAAACTACTTATCTTTCTATTATAAATAGAAAAGTTTTATATAGCTATTGAATTGTTTTGAATAAATATACTAATTTTTTTTATTGAACCCTATAAGTTAAATTAATAAAATTTAAAGGGTGATATGAGAATTTAATTAAATCTATTTTATGAAATAGTATACATATTAATTAAAGCATAAAATAAGAGAAAAATATAATAATTTTAAATTTGTTAAAAAATAGTTGTATATTATATTTAATTATAGTATACTTTAATTAAGCTAGAAATAGCGATATATTAGATTAAAGATTTTAAAGATAAATAAGTTTCTCCATTGTTAGAGAATTTATTGAATCCTATAATCTTTAACAAGGAGGTAATTTATAATGGAAGATAAGAAAATAGTTTGTTGTGATTGCGGATCAGAATTCGTATTTACAGTAGGAGAGCAAGAATTCTACAAAGAAAAAGGATTCGATAACGAGCCAAAAAGATGCCCAGCTTGTAGAAAAGCTAAAAAAGAGCAAAATAGAAGATAATTATAAGCCATGCAATTGCATGGCTTTTTTTAATTTAAGGAATTACGTATTTTATTTTCTAGAGAATTTGAAATTTTAAATCTTAGAAGAATTCTATAAATATTTATAGAAATTATTTTATAAGTAGGATCTTCTAAAGAATCAAAAGTAGTTTTAATTTTCTCTTTTAATTCTTTAACGAAAATTTCTTCATTATATTCTTCAGTTATATTAGTTTTATAAATAAACTTTAATTTACTTTTAAACTCTTTTATTAGTTCATCTTTATTAGGTAAATTATAAAGATAAAAGAAAAGAAAATAAATATTATTATTTAAAGTTCTTTGATTATAAACAAATTGATTTATAATTTTATAATCTAAATTACTATTATTTAAGATTATTTTATCTTCTAAAAGTTTACTTATAAATATTTTATCACTTAATTTTTCTAAAAGTTCATAATCGCATTTATGATTAAGACCTAAACGAAGCATATCTTCGCTCAATTTATAGTATTGACTAGTAAAATTTCTAAGAGCTGTTTTATTATCAAAAGGCATAATATACTTAGTACCTAAATAACCTATGAATATTCCAAGAGTCATAAATAAGAACCTATAGAAAATAGTTTCATAGGGATTTTTCCCCATCATAAAAAACACTCCAAGAACTATGGCCGTAATACAGATAATTTTTTTATCATAATCTTTTAAGAACATATATATGTAATAAAGTGCTAAGAATAAAATAATTTTAATATAAGGAGAATGGAAGGCTAATGTTATTACAACAAACAGCGCTATACCTCCAACAGTTCCAATAAATCTTTGTGTAAATCTTTCTCTAGAATTTTCAGCATAGGGTTGAACAACTGCATATAGTGTTATAGTTATCCAATTTCCAAATGGAATTTTAAAGAACCCAACAACAAAACAAGAAACTGATATTAAAAATGAAAGCCTAAAAGCATAAGTAAATCTTAATGAAGTTGTAGTAAAATTAAGTTTAAACATATTTTTAAACTTTAATTTCTTTGGTAAACTAAGATAAGTATTTAAATTAAGTAAACTTTTATCTTTAATTTTTGAATCATTAAAGTTTTTTATAGAAAATTTTAGCATAGCCATATTTTGAATTAT
The DNA here is from genome assembly GCF_001403635.1 of Clostridium massiliamazoniense. GTDB lineage: Bacteria > Bacillota > Clostridia > Clostridiales > Clostridiaceae > Sarcina > Sarcina massiliamazoniense. The sequence continues at coordinate 767,260 of NZ_LN879468.1, read as the reverse complement.
TTCAAAAGCGGAATAATTATAATTTAATAATTTTTGGTAACTAGAAGTAAATAATTCAATTTCTAATATTAGTTTTTCATCAGCTTTATCATCTTCTATAAATGAAAGTAAATCTTGTAATAATAATGATAAGTCTAATAAAAATGCTCTATACAAGTCATCATCTAAATTATGTTCAAGATCATAAAGAGAGTAGTTTAGCCTTTCAATATAAAGAGAGAAGTTAAGTCTAATATTATCAATATTGCTTATGCATAAATCAGTTGATTTTCTCTCGTTGATAGTATTAACAATAGTTTCTATATAGGTGCTTACCTTAGAATCACTTTTATCTAGTTTTTCATTTTCAATTAATAAATTAATTTTATTAGAAACGTCTCCTACCAAAAGTTTTAAAGTTTTTCTTAGCTTATTTTGTGATTTATTTTTATTTATTATTAATTGGGTAAGAACAAGAAATAATGAACCTAAGGAAAGACCTAATAATCTTTTTGGTAAAGCTGTTACTGGTATAGGATTAATTAATAAAAATAAATAACCAAGAACAAATGGCGCCCAAATTGATTTTTTTAAGTCATAAACTAGAGAATAAGTAATAAAAAATAAAGCAAAAAAGTTTATGAAAAATCCTATATAAATATTAAGTGATGCTAAAAATGGGAAAATACCTATATAAAGATATATAACAAAAAACTTAGCTATATTTTTAAATGGATTTACTGTTAAGTCAGTATCAAAGAGCATAGTAGCTCCATGAACAATAGCAACACCAACAAAAGCATTATCTGCACCTAAAAAGTCCCAAAAAGCAAAGAAGGTTGTTATAGCTAATATATATATAATGCTTTTAGATATAAAGGTTTTTTTATCAATTTTATTATCAAATATAATCATATTAATTACTTACTAAGCTTTAAAATTATATCCTTATGTTCAGGATATTCTTTTAGTAAGTCTTTTTGAGAGAATAATTTAAAATCATCAAAGGTAAAGGCAGGTGCCACCATACATCCAACTAAAGAAAAATCTTCATTGATCATAGCACTACCAAATATATACCCCTTAGGAACTAAAATTTGAGGAGCTTCTCCTTTTTCTATATCCAATCCAAGATTTTTAGTTATAAGTTCTCCAGATGGAGATATCATGTAAATAGTAAGTGCTGAACCTGCATGATAATACCACATTTCATCTGCTGTAAGCTGGTGAAAATGGGAAACCTCTCCTGTTCTTAAAAGAAAGTAGATACTACTAAAAAGTTTTTTTTCTTTATTATCAGATGTTGTAATAGATTCCTCAGAAGAAATAATTTCTTTATAGAAACCACCTTCTACATGAGGAAGCATTTCGAGTTTATTTATAAAGTAATCTGCGTTTTTCATATAAAAAATCCTTTCTTTTGTTTTTTTAGTATAGTTAACTTAGACTAATTATATATAAGAAAAGAAATATTTTCAATAAAGTTGATAGAAAGATTAGAAATCTGTATAATAATGCTGAATAAACGATTATGGAGTGATAAAAATAATATGAGATTGAGAAAAAAGCCTTGGGCTAGACCAGAGTTAGAAAGTTGTGACTTTTTCGTAATAAATCCAAAAGAAAATAAAGGTAAGTGGAAAACTTTATTTAAAAATCCTGATAGAGAACTTCATTTAGAACTTGGTGGAGGAAAGGGAACATTTATGGCAATGTTAGCTTCAAGAAATCAAGATGTTAATTATCTTTCAATTGATATAAAAGATGAAGTTATTGTTTTAGCTAAAAGAAATATAGAAAAGGTTTTTGAAGAAGCTGGAATAAATACTATAGACAATGTTAAAATAATGGCACAGGAAATAAATTTAATAACAGAGGCCTTTGGGGATGGAGATGTAATTGATAGAATATACATAAACTTCTGTAATCCGTGGCCTAAAGATAGACATAATAAGAGAAGATTAACTCATACAAGACAATTAAATAATTATAAGACATTCTTAAAAAAGGGTGGAGAAATTAGATTTAAAACAGATGATGATGAACTTTTTGAAGAATCTATAGAATATTTTAAAGAAGCAGGTTTTGAAATAACATATATAACAAGAGATCTTCATAATAGTGATTTTGAAGGTAATATAGTAACAGAACATGAAGAAATGTTCTCTTCAAAAGGAGTAAAAATTAAATTCTTAATAGCTAAAAATTAATAGAAAAAATCACGGATAAATATATTTAGCCTAGAAAATATATTTTTCATGTGATTTTTTTTGTGTACATAAATTAAAAATAATTGACCTTAAACTACATAAGTTTTTTGTAATTAGAAAATAATATATTTAACATTGAAAAGAAAGGAGAAAGATTTAATGACACCTAGTGATTTAATTACAAATTTTAATAAGTGGGTAGTAATTGGTGATGTTAGCAATGAAAATAAGTATGCAAAGAGAATATATGATAAATTTAAGATTAGTGGATACACTGTAGGGGGAGTTCATCCAAAAGGGGGAGAGGGAATTTATAAAACACTTCAGGAAGTTCCTTTTAAAATAGAAGCTATAGATTTATGTATAAATCCTGTAGACGGTTTAAAGTATTTAAAAGAAGCAAAAGACCTTGAAATAAAAAATGTTTTAATACAACCAGGAGCAGGAAGTGAGGCTATTAGTAATTATTGCAAAGAAAATAATATAAGAACTTTAGATGGATGTGCATTAGTGGAATTGAGTAAATTAGTTCTTTAATTATAAAATTCATAGAGAACATTATTAAAAGTAAAAGCATATTATGGATGATAGTTTAAAGTGAAGGAGAAAAGATATGCTATTACACAGTAGGAGAAGAAGAAGAAGTATATTTAAAATGAAAAGAAGGAAGTTAATGCTAGAAAAAATCTATGAATTGGGAAAATAAATATTTACAATAGAGGACTAAATATCTATAATAAAGATATAACTTAATAAATATGCAATGAAAAAGAAGAGTACATTAAATCAAATTTTCACAGAGAGTAAGGCATAAGCTGAGAGCCTAATAAATTTATTTAATGGAAGGAAGCTTTGGAGCAATAAACTGAAAACCAGTATGAAGTAAGTTTATGGGTACTTCCCTTAAGAAGTTAATGAGTGAACAAATTACAAAGTGATTTGTTAATTTAGGTGGTAACGCGAGAAGATATTAATCCTTTCGTCCTATTTTTTTAGGATGAGAGGTTTTTTTTCAGTTAATATAGAAGAGTTAATTTTAAAGTTAATTGTTCTCTGTCAACTGAAAAGACAGCAAAACTAAAAGAAAAGGAATGTGAAAAAATGAGTTTTGAAAAATTAGCAGAATTAATATTCCCTAATATTGATAAAACACCAGAATATTACTTAGAAAAATTTAAGAAAAGAGAATTAAAAGAAGGGGCTAAGGTTACTAGATATGCACCAAGTCCAACAGGATTCCAACATATAGGTGGAGTATTTTCATCATTAGTAAGTGAAAGATTAGCCCATCAAAGTGAAGGTGTATTTTACTTAAGAATAGAAGATACAGACCAAAAAAGAGAAGTTTCAGGAGCTATTGATGATACATTAAAAACAATGCATACATTTGGCATGGATTTTGATGAGGGTATAACGGGAGAAACTACTGAAAAAGGTGAATATGGCCCATACAAACAAAGTGAAAGAGCTGATATATACAGAGCTTTTGTTAAAGATTTAATTAAAAAAGGATTAGCTTATCCTTGCTTTATGACAGCAGAGGAATTAAATGAATTAAGAGAAAAGCAAATAGCAGAAAAACTTACACCAGGATGTTATGGAGAGTTTGCTAAGTATAGAGATTTAAATCCAGCAGAAGCTATTAAGAAAATAGAAGCTGGAGATGAATATATAATAAGATTAAAATCACCTGGAGATGAAAATAAAAGAACTGTAACTAAAGATTTAGTTAAGGGTGAAGTTTCATTCCCAGAAAATATTCAAGACGTAGTTATAATAAAAGGCGATGGTCTTCCAACTTATCATTTTGCTCACGTTATTGATGATTCATTAATGGGAACAACTCATGTAACAAGAGGAGAAGAATGGCTTGCATCTCTTCCAATACACCTTCAATTATTTAGAGTTCTTGGTCTTAAAGCACCTAAATATGCACATATGCCATCAGTTATGAAGGTAGATGGAGGATCAAAGAGAAAACTTTCAAAGAGAAAAGATCCAGAAAGTGCAGTAAGTTATTACAGAGAGCAAGGTTATCCTTCAGTATCAGTTATTGAGTACTTATTAAACATAATAAACTCAGCATTTGAAGATTGGAGAGCTGCTAACCCTAAAACTGACTATCATGAATATAAAGTTGAATTAAATAAAATGAGCAAAAGTGGAGCTTTATTTGATTTAGTTAAATTACATGATGTAAGTAAAGATGTAATTTCAAAAATGTCAGCAGTTGAGGTTTATGACCTTTATTCAGCTTGGGCTAAAGAATATGATGAAGATATGTTTAAGCTAATATCAGCTGATGAAGAATTTTCAAAAAATCTATTTAATATAGATAGAGAAATAGCAAAACCAAGAAAAGACTTTGGTAAATGGAGCGAAGTTAAGGAAAAAATCTTCTTCTTCTTTGATGAATTATTCTATGAAGAAACAGTAGAAAATGTTGAGCTACCAAAAAATATGGATTTAGCAGAAGCTAAGAGAATAATAGAAGCTTATGCAAAGGCTTACGATTTCAATACTGATAATATTAAATGGTTTGATGATTTAAAAGAAGTTGCAGTAGAACTTGGTTATGCAACAGATAGAAAGAAATTTAAAGCAAATCCTGAAGAGTTCAAAGGAATGGTATCAGATGTTGCTGGAGCAGTAAGAACTGCCTTAACACACAGAACAAATACACCAGATTTATATACAATAATGCAAATCTTAGGTGAAAAAAAAGTAAGAGAAAGATTTAATAAATTTTTAAGCTTATAATATTTTTCTAAAAAAACAGAGCTGTATCTTATTTAGATATAGCTCTGTTTTCTTTAAGTGAAAACATTGAAGAAGTTTTCAGATAATGTATTAAAAAGCCTGTGGCAAAGATAACTGATAAAAGATTGGATAAAGGAAGTACAAGCCATAACCCTGTTAATTTTAGATTATCCGTTAATGGTAATATTAAGATTAATGGAATAAAGAAAATAACTCTTCTAAATAATGATAAAATAAAAGCTTCTTTTGCTCTTCCTATAGCACGGTAAAAGCTCATTGATATAAAATACAAACCTAATATAGGGGAGAATATTATTGAAATTTTTAAAGCTTTACTAGCACTAGTAATTAAGACTGTGTTAGTAGTGAAAATTTCAATTAAAGGTTTTGAAAATACAAACATTATTATAGTTAATGTAGAAGCTAATATTAAACCAAATATTGAACTGAAGATTAAAGTTTCTTTTATTCTTTTAAAGTTTTTGGCTCCAAAATTAAAACCTACAAGAGGTTGAATACCCTTTGCAAGACCTCCAGTTGAAAGTTGAATAAATGAAGTAAGTCTATAGATTATTCCATAGACTGCTATAGCATCATTACCACCATAGAAGAATAATGCATGGTTTAAAAAGACCATTCCAAAGCTAGCAGCGATTTTATTAGCAAAAGTTGAAAGTCCTACAGGAAGAATTTCTTTAATTATTGCTATACTGATTTTTAAATCTTTAATTTTAATTTTTATAAATGATTTAAATTTGAAATAATAAAGTATATATATAAAGTTACTAAGCTTAGCAAGAACAGTTGCATAAGCAGAACCAGCAATACCAAGTCCTAATACAGCTATAAAGAAGTAGTCTAATATTATATTTACAATAAGACTAATAATAACTCCATTCATATTATATTTAGTGTTTCCTTCAGCCCTAATGATGTTGTTAGAAGCAACACAAAGTGGAGAAACTAAGGTACCTATAAACATTGGTCTAGCATAGTCTACTGCATAGGGAATAACTATTCCTTTAGCTCCAAAAATTTGAACTATGTATTTAGTAAAACTAAAGCCTAAGACAAATATTATTATAGAAATTAAAAATATGGTGGCTAAAAGATTAGATGAGATTTTATTTGCTTTTTCATAATCTTTTTTACCTAGGCTTCTTGATATAAGTGAACCAGTTCCTGAAGAAAATAGTAAAGTCAAAGCAGATATAAACATTTGAATAGGAAGATATATGGCAAGAGCAGTAATACCTATGTACCCAACATATCTTCCTATAAAAATAGTATCTATTATATTATATAGTACATTTGTCATTGAAGTCAGAATAGTAGGTATACCTAGATATAAAATAGATTTAGGGACTTTTTCTGACGATAATAAAAATTCTCTTTTACTCATATTTTTGTCCTTTGTTATTTAAATTTGAATTTAATACTTATTTTATTTAAAATAAAGTTAGTTAAATGCAACTAATATTATACTTATATTAGTTGTATCTTGCAACTAATGTGAGTATAATATTTTTAATAATTTAGAGAAATGTGAGGAAACTTAATTAAATGAATAATATAGATTTAAATAACGGATTAACAGAAGGATTTTCTCCTGGAAGACTTATAAGTATAGTATCAAGATATCATTCTTATTGTCTAGGAAAGAGTCTTAGTAAGTATGATTTAAGTAAATGTGAATATAGATGTTTAATACAAATTTATAAGCATGAGGGAATATGCCAAGATGATATAGCTGATATTTTGAAAATTGATAAGTTTAGGATTGCTAAATCTATAAAATTATTAATGGAAAAGGGATATGTATATAAGGAAAAGGATATTAAAGATAAAAGAAAACATAAAGTATATCCAACTGAAAATGCTTTATCTATTAAAGAAGCCTTTATAGATATTTTAAATTATAATTCCAATATAATGGTAAAAGGATTTTCTGAAGAAGAAAAGAGAATGGTGAATAGTTTACTAGTAAAAATGGCTGAAAACTTATATGAAGAGGCAGAGAAAGTTAAAAATATATATAAGTAATAAGTTATTGATATAAAACTAAAAAAGTATTTTTATTATATTAGAAAAAAGAGTATTATTTAATTGTAAATAAAATCTATTTTATTTAAGATTTGCAAGGTACTTTGTATTATTATTATTTGTTAATAGATTAACTATTTAACAAATATCACAGAGTATAAACTCAATATAATATATAATTGAATTTAGTTTATTATATTATGATGAGTAATAGAATGAAAATAGTTTGTATATACAAACTAAAATTAATGAACTCTAAGTAATTTGATTAAAAACTTAAATAAGTCTAAATTTGAATGATTTATGAGGTGATGAAAATGGAACATCTAAAAGAAATATTATTAAATGAAATAGAAGAGTATAGAGAACAAGGAAAACGATTTTTAAATAAAGAACTTACTGTGCCACAATTTAAAAAAATATCTGGTGGAATGGGATCCTATGCTCAAAGGGGGGCATCAGATTTTATGGTAAGACTTAGAATTATGTCTGGAGTAACTAATAGAGATGAACTTTCTACCATATCAAGTTGGGCTAAGGAATACAATTTAGATACAATTTTATTAACAACAAGACAGGCAATACAATTTCACAATATCACTATAGATCAAGTATGTGAATTAATGAAAAGAGGTATAGAAAAAGAAATCTATACAAGAGGAGCTGGTGGAAATTTCCCTAGAAATGTAGCATTATCTCCTTTAGCTGGAGTTCATAAGGATGAAGCCTTTGATGTAACTCCTTATGCCTTAGAAGTTAATAAATACTTTTTAAACCAAATAACAACTTATAAGTTACCAAGAAAATTAAAGGTAGCATTTTCAGCAACAGCTAAGGATGAGGCACACTGTACAGTATCAGACTTAGGATTTATAGCTAGAGTAAATAATGGTGAAAAATATTTTGAAGTTTATGCAGGTGGAGGACTTGGAAGAAATCCTCAAAAAGGAGTAGTAGTTTCAAAAAAAGTAAGTAAAGAAGATATATTATATTACGTTGAAGCTATGGTAAGTATGTTTAAAGCAGAAGGTGATTGGGAAAATCACAACAAGGCTAGAGTTAGATATATGTTAGCAAGAATGGGCGAAGAAGAGTTTATAAATTGCTACAATAAGCATTTAAAAGAAGTTAAGGAAAATAATGAGCTATCTATTAATATAGAGGAAAAAGTTATAAATAAAGCTGGAAAAGCAACTGACATAAAAAATATTAGATTAATAGAACAAAAGCAAGAGGGACTTTATAGTGTTTATTTCCAACCTATTGGAGGAATTTTAAAGATATCAGATTTAGATGAAATTCTAGAAGCTACTAAAGATATGGAATTTATAGAATTTAGAACATCAATGGAAAAGGGTATGTATATAAGAAACCTTAATGGTGATGAGGCTGAAAAACTTTTAGCAGTAACAATGCATAAAGGTGGAGATACACTAGCAGAGCAAAGCGTTTCTTGTATTGGAGCCACTACTTGCCAAATTGGTATTTTAGATAGTAATGGCTTACTTCATAAAATAGTTGCAAAATTAAAAGAAAATAAAGTAGAAGAAGGATTACTTCCTAGAATTTATATTTCAGGGTGTCCTAATTCTTGTGGTGTACATGAAATAGGTTCAATAGGTTTAGCAGGGAAAAAGAAAAGAGTAAATAATGAGACAAGAAATGCTTTTGAATTATCTATAGGAGGACATGTTTCCTTAGGAAATACTGAGTTAGGGAAAGTAATTGCAGATATAGCAGAAGAAAATGTAATAGATATGATACTTGAAATTTCAAGAGCTGTTAAAGCAAAGGATATGACTTTTAAAACTTGGATATTATTAAATGAAGATGAATTTAAAGAAATAGTTAAAAAGTATAGTATTTAAAAATTTCCAAATTAAATATAAAATAAAGAGGATGCATCAAATTGCAGATGCATCCTTTCTGCTTTTTATCTCTAAATTATACTGTTTTTTGACAAAAATTAAGAAGAAAATTGTAAAAAGTTAATTGATAACATGAAAACTAATATTATTAATCTTGTATAAAAAGTAAATATAAATTAAAATAATTAAAGGAGAGAATAAAATTTTTAAATAAAATAGTTTGTTAGTGAGTTTTAGAAAGGTTGATTTATATGTTTTTAATAGTAAAAGATAATGACAAAATATTTGTAGCTTTAGAGGGTTCGGATTCTGTACTAGCTTCAATGTATGCTTCACTAAAAGAGGAATATAAAGAAATAGATTTAGAAATTGTTTTTAATAGACCAATTTGTAAAATAGAAAGAAATTTAGTTAGATTTGTTGATTTCTTAAAAGGTAAAGGTGAAGAGAGAAAAGTTGAAGTTAAAAAGGAACCATTAGTAGAAACAATAGTGATGAATGAAACTAGAAGTAGTAAAGCTAACAATATTAATATAGATAGAAAAGAGAATATAAAAGAAGATGAAAAAGAAAACACTTTAATTTTAGAAGAAGTTCCAAAGAGAAGAGAAGAAATTAAACTAGAGGTGGAAGAAATTAAGCCAATTTCAAGAAGAGAAGAAATTCAAATTGAAGAGGTTGAAGTAAAACCTGTAGAAACTGAAAAAGAAAGTATTCAAATAGAAGAAGTTGAACCTGTTGTTGTAAAAAGGGTTGATCCAGCTGAGAGAGCATTAGAGAGAATAAGAGAACAACAAAGACAAGAAGGATTACCTAAATTAGAAAATAAAGTTAATACATTAGAATATAGAAAATATTTAGAAAACTTCATGAAATTAGGATTTACAGCATCAGTTTTAAGCAAAAAAGTTGCTGATATAAATGATAGAGAACTAAAAGGAAAAATGAATGAACTTTGTGGTGTAGTTATGTCAAGGGTAGAAAGTTATGAAGAGAAATTTAGACAAGCAGGTCTTACAACAGCACAAATACATACTTTTAGAATGGAAGCTTTAAGAGAAGTAAAAAAATATAGAGACTCATCTTATGAAGAAGTATTTAAGTACTTAAGAAAATTATATGAATTAAGTGAAGACTTAATAAAGGAATTATAGAATAAGTTTTAAATAAAGAGGGGATATAGACCTCTTTTTATTTTTTTTGAAAATATGAATAAAATATAAATAGATTAATAAAATGAATTGACAAATTCGAAAAGCTGTTAGATAATAGTATAGAAGTTAATAACGACGGTAGAGGCGCAATATTTAAAAGTATTATTATGGAGATTTAAGCTGTCTGTGAAGTAATAAGAAAGGAAACATTGCCGAAATGTGTAATTCTTAGCTTAAGGTTATATGTTGGGCATACATAGAATATATGTATGACTGTCACAAATGTGTATTTTGTGTTGAGCTATCATCAATTATAGATATTTTATAAATATTAGATTTGATATTATGACTCTAAACACAGGTAAGTTTAGAGTCTTTTTTATTGCTTGCCGAAGTTAGAAACTTATGGAATACCATAAGAGGAGGAACTTAAGATGGAACAATCAAAAGAAAAAGGAAATGGCGAACAACTTCAAAGAAAATTAAAAACGAGACATCTTTCCATGATAGCATTAGGAGGAGCCATAGGAACCGGAATATTCTTAGCTATGGGAGGAACATTACATCAAGCAGGTGTTGGTGGAGCCTTCATGGCATATTTAGTAATAGGAATTATGGTGTATTTCGTATGTACTGGTCTTGGGGAAATGGCAACATATTTACCTGAAACAGGATCTTTTGGAAGCTATGCTAATAGATTTATAGATCCAGCTTTAGGATTTGCCTTAGGGTGGAACTATTGGTATAACTGGGCAATAACAATTGCTACAGAAATAGTTGCTGGAGCTTTAGTTATGAAGTTCTGGTTTCCACATGTACCAAGTGGTTATTTTAGTGCATTATTTTTAGTAATAGTAGTAACTTTAAACTTACTTTCAGCAAAAGCCTATGGTGAATCAGAATTTTGGTTCTCAGTTGTAAAGGTTGCAACTATAATAATATTCCTAGTAGTAGGAGTGCTTATGATTTGGGGAATAATTGGAGGAAAAGCGGTAGGATTTAAAAATTATTTTACTGGTGGTGGTCCATTTATTGGTGGATTCAAATCATTCTTTTTAATCTTATTAGCTGCTGGATATGCATATCAAGGAACTGAACTTGTTGGGCTAACAGCAGGGGAAAGTGAAAATCCAGAAAAAGACGTTCCTAAAGCTGTTAATTCAATATTCTGGAGAATACTATTATTCTATCTAGGAACAATATTAGTTATGGGTGCTCTTATTTCTTATAAGCAAGCAGGAGTGCAAACTAGTACATTTACAATGGTATTTGAGAAAATGGGAATAGCAGGTGCTGCATCTGTTATGAACGTAGTAATATTAACATCAGTACTTTCAGCTGGAAATTCAGGTATGTATGCATCAAGTAGAATGATATATGCTATGGCTAAAGAAGGAATGGCACCAAGAATCTTTGCAAAAGTAAATAAAAGAGGTGTTCCTGTAAATGGAATAATATTTACAACAATAGTAGCATGTGCATGTTTCTTAACAAGTTTCTTTGGTTCAGGAGTAGTTTATACATGGCTTGTATCTGCATCAGGACTTGCTGGATTTGTTGCATGGTTTGGTATTTCTTTATGTCATTATAGATTTAGAAAAGCTTATATAGCTCAAGGAAAAGATTTATCTAAATTAAAATATAAAGCAAAATTATATCCACTAGGAACTATTTTAGCTATAGTTATGTGTGTAGCTATTGTATTAGGTCAAGGATATTCATACTTCGACACAACAGGACCTATACAATGGGGTGGAGTAATTTCATCATATATTGGATTACCTATATTTATAGTTCCATATATTTATTACAAAATAAAGCATAAAACTAAATTAATTAAATTAGAAGATGCTGATTTAGAAGTAAGAAAATAAAAATAAAGGATGGTATAAACCATCCTTTATTTTTTATAAAATTTTTTAAAGTGATTTTGGGTTTAATTCACAAACCGTCAATAAATTCATAGTATCATAAACTGCTTCTCTAACTCCAGCTAGTATTATTAAGTCATTTAACTCTAAAGTACTAGTAGCCGTAGGCATTATTTCAATACCATTTCTTATAATAGTAAATAATCTACAACCAACTGGGAATTTACAGTCTTTAAGTGCTTTACCAGAATAATATTCATTTAAAAGAATTATTTCTCTTACTATGATCTTATCTTCTTCTACAGTAGTTTCTTCCCATTGACTAGAATCTATTATTTTTTCAAATAATATAGGGAAAATTATACAAGATAATACTGTTGTTAAAATAAAGGCTGAATAATCAGTTTTTCCTATATACCCTAATTCAAGAGCTATTTGAGCTGCAACAACAACAAGACTAAGTTGAGCAGTTAATAGCATTGAACCTGAGAAGGCATTTCTTAATCCAAATTTCCTTTTTAAAAGTAAAGAAGGAATTATCTTTACAAGGAAGAAGATTAGAAGAAACATAGGAATTTCAATTAATGCTTTGGGACTTTGAAGTACTGACTTTACATCAACATTGACACCAATCATAATAAAAAATATAGGTATTAAAAAGCCATAGCCGATACCATCTAATTGATGAGAAATTTCCTCTTTTGCCTTACCAACAAGTAAAGAAAAAATCATACCAGCTAAGAAAGCACCTAATACTATTTCAGAATGAAGTTTTTCTGCAACTACAACTAATATTAAAATTAAAGCAAAAGCAGCTCTAACACTTAAATTTAAATTTTTAAAAGCTACAGCTGAAAAGTCATTTATTTTAAGGAAGTGTTTAGCAAATAAATATAATATAAATGCCACTATAAATATTAAAATAAATTCAAAACTTTTAAAAGTAATACCATTAGTAGCAACAGCTGAAATGATAGTAATTCCAATTAAAGTTGTAAGTTCACAAATTATACTAAAAATTAAAATAACTTGCCCAAAGGTGCTCTTAATCATATTTTTACTTTTTAATATAGGCACTACTAAACCTGGAGCAGATGCCATAAATATTAAAGCAAAGAATAACATTCCTTTATTTATACCAATAAATTTTAAAGAAAAGCTAAGTAGTATAGCTACAATAAAAGATACAATTATCATTTTTATTGACATCCATAAAGGAGAAGTTTTTTTATCTGCTGATTTTAAATCATTAAAATCAATTTCAAGACCACTGAGGAACATTAAATAAGAAAGACCAAGATTAGATAAAAATAATATGGTAATATCTGGACTGATTATATTTAAACAACTTTTTCCTATAATAATACCTACAAATATTTCTCCTACTTGGTAAGGAATTTTTATTTTTTTTAGTTTTGATACTAAAAAGGGTGTTATAAAGGCAACAACCGCAAGTATAAATAAAGAATCATAGTTTAATGCCTCATTCAATTTATCCACCAACTTTCTATGTGTTCATAAAAGTAATAATATAGTATATTTAATACAATTTCAATTAAATTAAAAAAAATATAAGAAAAGTTAACAATTATATAATAAAAATTTGTAAAAATAAAATTTATTGTTATATAAAAGGAAAAAGAATAATAACAATTATATTTTTTAATATTATTTTATTTAAAATTAATAATTTTATGAAGCAAATAATGATATAATGAAATAAATTTAGTTAAAATTTTAGGAAAATACCATTATTAATAGGATTAACAAAAAAGGTACTAATTATTAATAGAAAGGTGGAAATTTTATAGTAAATGATTTTTTGCAAGTATTAGAAGTTTATAGTTTTATAGCAATTCCTATAAGTTTGATGGTTAGCATAGCTATTGCAGTAGCTGGGTTTTTACCTTCTTTTTTTGTTACAGGAGCAAATATAGTATTTTTTGGACCTATAAAGGGTTTTTTTATTTCGCTTTTAGGGGAAGTGATGGGAGCTTATATTACTTTTTATATTTATAGAAAGGGATTTAAAAATAGAATAGAAGATCAAGAACTAGATAAATATAAGCTTTTAAAAGGGATAATAAAAAGTAAAGGGAAAAAGGCAGCTATATTAGTAGGAGAAGGAAGATTACTTCCATTTATACCGTCTGGATTTGTTACTTTAGCAGCAGCTATAAGTAACATAAATATAAAAGAATTTATTATAGCTACAGCTATAGGAAAAATTCCATCTATAGCTTTAGAAGCTTTAGTTAGTTATAATTTGATAAATATAAATTATAACTATATGAGATTATTTTTAACTATTATTTCTATAATAATTATATATATTACTTTAAAGAAGTTTGTAAAATAAGACATAATTTACAGAAAGCTAAAGTATCTTTTTGAATTTAGGAGAAAGTTACTTAGGTATCTATGCTTACTTACTCTAGCTTACAAAAAATAAAAACCTAAAAATAGCAACTTAATATAAAATTAAGTGCATATTTTTAGGCTTATAGTTTCAGTCCACTTATTATTATATCCATATAAAAATATTTTATACTTCAAAAATCCAACCTTCAGGTCCTTCAATGTCTCCAAATTGAATACTATATAAAATATCATATAATTTTTTAGTTATAGGACCTGGCTCTTCAGTGCTATAAAAAACATGTAATTTATTTTTATATTCTATACCACCTATAGGTGTTATTACAGCAGCAGTTCCACAAGCACCAGCCTCAGCAAATTCACTCAAGTTATCTATAAAAACATCTCTTTCAAAGACCTTTAAATCAAGATAATTTTCAGCTATATGAAGTAGTGAATATTTAGTTATGCTAGGTAAAATTGAAGGAGAAAATGGTGTTACAAATTCGTTGTTTTTTGTAATACCAAAAAAGTTTGCTGCACCAACCTCTTCAATTTTACTTTGAGTGGCTGGATCAAGATAAATACAATCTGCAAAGCCCTTTTCAACAGCTATTTTATGAGGAGTTAAACTAGCAGCATAATTCCCACCCACTTTTATGCTTCCAGTTCCTCTAGGAGCAGCTCTGTCAAAATCAGCAATCATAAAATTAACTGGTTTTAAGCCACCTTTAAAATAAGGCCCAACAGGCATACAGAAAACTGAAAAAATATATTCGCTAGCAGGGTGAACGCCAATATTGTCACCAACTCCTATTAAAAATGGTCTAATATATAGAGTTGCTCCAGTACCATAAGGCGGAACAAAATGTTCATTTGCCTTAATTACTTTCTTACAGGCATCTATAAATTTTTCTACAGGAATTTCAGGCATAAGAAGATTAGCTGCACTTCTATTCATTCTTTTAGCATTTTCATCAACTCTGAATAGTTGAATTTTTCCTGATTTAGTTCTATAAGCCTTTAATCCTTCAAAGCATTGTTGTCCATAATGAAGAGCAGGAGAACCCTCACTTATTGTTAATGTATTGTCTTTTGTTAAAATTCCCTCATCCCATTTTCCATCTTTCCATTTAGAAACATAACGATAATCTGTTTTAATATAAGAAAATCCTAAGTTGCCCCAATCAATATTAGCTTCTTTTTTCATAAAAAAAGCCCCCTTTATTAATGTTTTAAAATAATTATAGCATAAAAATTATCAAGTCACATTAAATGTAAATTAATAATAAAAAAGGGTTTTAAAGAAGTGATTATATAAAAAATTTTTAAAGGTTATTGGAAGAGGGCTTTATTAATAATAAAATTTACGGGTTCAAAAAACTAACAGAGCTATGATGAAATCTAATGTCAGAAGAACCGATTAAAAGCTTATGTTTTCTATATCATAAACTTTTTTCATTAGTGGAAAAAGCATAAGAAAAAGCAAGTATAATAATTGTATATATAGCAATAAGAAAAGTTAAATACCTTTGGTACTTTTAAGTTTACCCAATATTGGTTTTAAATTCATTTAATTATCCCACTAAAAATATTAATATTAAATTTTACTCAATAAATTTAAATGAATTATATTAAAATAGTTTAAAGAATAAAATAATAATTTATTTGAACTAAGTATACTTGGAATTAACAACTAGTTTCTCCTTTTTGATTTAATGTGAATTTTATAAAATATTAATGTAAGATATATTCAAATGTAGATAAATATTTGAAAAAGTTATACAATATAACAAGGATTTATCTAAGGAGTAATTGATGTAATATTTAAAAAGTATTTAAGGAAAATAATAATAGAAATTTAGGTAAATTTAATTAAATTATACAAAGGAGAAGGTAAGATGTTTAAACCAAGATTAGTCTCTGTTTTAAATGGAGAACGTGGTGATTTTACTAAGGCACAATTAAAAAATGACTTAAAGGGTGGATTAAATGTTGCTATAATATCTTTACCCATAGCTATAGCTTTAGGAATATCATCTGGAGTTTCACCTAAGGTGGGTATATTTACAGCTATTATTGGAGGCTTAATAGCAGCAATATTTGGAGGAAGTGGAGTTCAAATAACTGGAATAACAAGTGGCTTTGTTCTTATATCTTTCGGACTTATTAAACAATATGGAATTTCTGGTCTTGCTATTGCCACAATTATGGGTGGAATAATTTTAGTTATTTTGGGATTTTTAAAAATGGGTTCCGTAATAAAATACATACCTTATTCAGTTACAGTGGGATTTACTACAGGGATAGGGATACTTTTAATAACAACAGAAGTACCAAGCTTTTTAGGATTAAGAATAAATAATATACCTAATGATGTTGTAGGAAAATGGATTACATATGTAGAAAATATAAAGACTATAAATATAGAAGCTTTATCAATAGCTATATTGGCAGTAATAGTAGTACTTTTTTGGCCTAAAATAAATAAAACTATTCCAAGTTCTTTAATGGCTATATTAATAACATCACCTATAGCTTTATTTCTACATTTAAATGTAAGTACAATAGGAAGTTCTTTTGGAAAAATATCATCTTCTATTCCAATGCCTATGATTCCACATGTTACATTTCCATTAGTAGTTAAGCTTATAGAACCAGCAATAACTATTGCTTTAATAGGGTCAATAACATCTTTATTAGCAGCCTTAGTTGGAGATGGACTTTCTGGAGAAAGACATGATTCAAATACAGAATTAATAGCACAAGGTTTAGCATGTATAGGTTCAGCTTTATTTGGAGGAACACCAGTTGCTGGAGTTGTATCTAGAACTACAGCGAATTTTACACATGGTTCAAGAACACCTTTTGGAGCAATATTTAATTCTATTTTCCTATTTTTTATAATGATTTTTTTAATGCCATTGGCAGAGTACATACCTTTATCAACTTTATCTGGAATAATTATGGTTTTAGGATATAACATGTTAAAAATAAAAATATTTAGAGGTTTATTAAAAGGACCTAAAATAGATTTTGCTTTAGCTATAATAACAGCTATTTTAATACCTCTTACAAGTATACCTATAGCAGTTGCAGTTGCAATGATTATAGCTATGGCTGATTTTATGAGAAGAATGTCTAAAGATTTAGAAATAAAAGAAATAAAAAGTGAACCATTAAAAAACTTAAATATTTCAGATGATATATTAGTTTATGAAATAAAGGGAACTTTATTTTTTGGAACTGTAGAAATAATGATGAATGCTTTGGATGAAGTAAAAGAAGATAATACTAAAGTTTTAATTTTAAGATTAAAAAATATAAGTAATATAGATGCTACTGTTATAAATAAAATTGGAGTAATAAGAGATAGATGCAGCAAAAAAGGAATAAAGGTTGTTTTAAGTGGACTAAATAATTCTAATAAAAAGCTATTAGAAAATAAGGGATTCTTAACAGCAACCGATGTGGTTGAAGCAGTAGAATTAGCAAATAAAATAAAATGATTTTAATAGAAATAAGATGTAGTATAAGAGCTATGTCTTATTTTTTTGTAGATTATATAAAAATTAATTAAATATGGGACTTAGGGGAGATTAATTTAAAAGAGACATAATAGCAATTTAATAGCCAAATAAAATAGAGAATTTATAAAAAATATGGAATTTTTATTAAAGTACAATTAAAATAGTGCTATAATTATAATATATGAAAAAAGGGGGCTACCAAAAATGAATGCAAAAGAATATGTTGGGCAAGTAATTGAAGATTTAGTGAAAAATAATCCAGGAGAAGTAGAATTTCATGCAGCTGCTTATGAAGTTCTAAATTCATTAATACCGGTAGTAGAAAAAAATCCAGTTTATATGGAAGAAGGTATACTTGAAAGAATAGTGGAGCCTGAAAGAGTTATAATGTTTAGAGTTCCATGGATTGATGATAGTGGAAAGGTTAGAGTTAATAAAGGCTATAGAGTTCAATTTAATAGCGCTATAGGGCCATACAAGGGTGGACTTAGATTACATCCTTCTGTAAACTTAAGTATAATAAAATTCTTAGGATTTGAGCAAATATTTAAGAATTCATTAACAACATTACCAATAGGTGGAGGGAAAGGTGGTTCAAACTTTGATCCTAAAGGAAAATCAGATAGAGAAATAATGAGATTCTGCCAAAGTTTTATGACTGAACTTAGTAAGCATATAGGACCAAATGTTGATGTTCCAGCTGGAGATATTGGAGTTGGTGGAAGAGAAATTGGATATATGTATGGACAATATAAGAAATTAAAAAATGCCTTTGAAAATGGAGTTTTAACAGGTAAAGGTCTTACCTATGGTGGAAGTTTAGCAAGAAAAGAGGCTACTGGTTATGGCTTAGTTTACTTTGTTAATGAAATGCTAAAGGACAATAATATAGATTTAAAAGATAAAAGAGTAGTAATTTCAGGTTCTGGTAATGTGGCTATATATGCAACTGAAAAGGCAACAGAACTTGGGGCAAAAGTTGTAGCTTTATCAGATTCATCAGGATATATTTATGATGAAGAAGGGATAGACTTAGCTATAGTAAAAGAGATAAAAGAAGTTAAGAGGGGAAGAATAAAAGAATATTTAAATTATAGACCAAAAGCTGTATATACAGAAGGATGTAAGGGAATTTGGACTATAAAATGTGATATTGCACTTCCTTGTGCTACTCAAAATGAAATAGATGCAGATAGTGCAAAAATATTAATAGAAAATTCAGTAATAGCTGTAGGTGAAGGAGCTAATATGCCTTCAACTTTAGAAGCACAAAAACTGTTTATAGAAAACAAAATTCTATTTGCACCAGCAAAAGCTGCTAATGCAGGTGGAGTTGCAACATCTGCTTTAGAAATGAGTCAAAATAGTTTAAGAATGTCATGGACCTTTGAAGAGGTTGATGGAAAACTTAAAGATATAATGAAAAATATTTACTATAATTCCAAAAATGCTGCTGAGGAATATGGAAATAGTGGAAATCTAATAGTAGGTGCAAATATTGCTGGCTTCTTAAAAGTGGCAAATGCAATGTTAGAACAAGGAATATAATAAATAATAAAAATGAGGATGTATCGAATGATACATCCTCTCTGTCTTTTATCTAGCTATCTCGGCAGATAAAAGGAATATAAATTAAGATGCTGATTTGATATAGATTCATTTTATTTAGTATTGATATAGTTCACAATTAGTATTAAAGTTCTGTTTTATTATTATCATTGGGAGGGAAAGCTTCCTTAATTCCATTTTTAACAGCATTTTTTATAACAGTGTATAGCACTATGAAAAATATAATAAAAAAACCAATAGCTTCTAAAATCATAAAAATCTCCTACCTTTGTATAGAATTCAAATATATTTATATATTTTATTATATATTATTTTCATGTTTTTGAAGTATATAGATATATGAGTAACCAAAATTAAAAGTGATATAAGAGATAAATAATGTATATTATATTATTGGATATATTTTAGGGGAGAGGAGAAGGTAGATGAATAAGGAAGAAGAAAAAAAGGAGAAAGAATCTTCAAATGTAGTTACAGAAAAATTATTAAGTTCTAGGTCTATTGTTATTTCAGGAGAAATTAATCAAGCTTTAGCAGAAAGAGTTATAAAAGAACTTTTAATTCTTCAAGAGATGGGAAATGAACCTATAAAGATATATATTAATAGTCAAGGTGGTCATGTTGAAGCTGGAGATACAATCCATGATATGATTAAATTTATTAAAGCTCCTGTTATAATAATAGGAACTGGTTGGGTTGCAAGTGCAGGAATTACAGTTTTTCTTGGAGCTCAGAAAGAAAATAGATATTCCCTGCCTAATACAAGGTATATGATACATCAACCTCTAGGAGGAGTTAATGGTCAAGCTACTGATATAGGCATTGAAGCAAAAGAGATATTGAGAGTACGAAAGAGAATTAATGGTATTATTAGTAAGGCAACAGGACAAGCTTTAGAAAAAGTAGAAAAGGATACAGAAAGAAATTATTGGTTAAATGCTGAAGAAGCAGTTGAATATGGAATTGTAAATAAAATTATTTCAAAATATGATGAGTTAGAAAATCTATAATTTCTTATAAGGTAAAAGGAATTCACTTAAGGCTTAATTTAGATAGAATAAAATCCTATCTCAATTAAGTCTTAGTTTATGTAAAGATAATAGAGCAGATATAGGATGTTGATTTATAAAGAAGAAAAATGTACTATATATAAGTAATAAAGAGCAAAAATAAGAATTATCAATTAAAATAGGAGGGTTTTAAAGTGGCAAAACAAACAAGTAAAAATAATGATTTTTTAAATACATATAAAGATAGTACATCACCTAAGGTTTATAATTTATTAGTTTCTTTAATGAATGAAAATAAGGAAAAAGAAGCTAAGGAAGTTACTAGATTAGATTATTTAATAACTTATTTTAATTCTTTAGCAAAGGAAAGAATTAAAAAAGAAATTAAAGAAGTTGGGGAAAGTATAAATGAAAGAATAGCTTCTCTTAAAAAGAAAAATATTGATATAAGCTCTTTAGAAGAAATTTATGAGAAGATAATTAAGGAAAATAAGGTAAAATTATAAAGGAATAATTAAAAATCTTTATGAAAATACTAAATTAAGAAACTTTTAAAGTATGTTTACATTAAAGGATAGGAGTATCTAATTTAGAAATCATGAGGAGGTTAATTATGAAAAAATTATTATACATATCAGTAAACTCAAAACCAGAAGAAGATTCAACATCAAAAACTGTAGCTAGAAAATTAATAGATAAAATAATAAAATATGAAGATTCTGAAGTTGATGTTGAAGAGTTTGATGTTTACAAGGAACATATTCCAACATTGACTCACGAATATTTTTGTGGAAGAAATACACTTTGTAACGAAGAGGACTATGAGGAATTAAATCATAGAGCAAGAAATGAAATTGATAGAATAAAGGTATTAGCTAATCAATTTAAGGAAGCTGATATTTATGTAGTTGCATCACCTATGTGGAGTTTGTTTTTTCCAGCACCATTTAAACAATATTTAGATTGTGTGATTCAAAATGGTATAACTATAGATATTTCTGAAAGGAAATGCAAGGGCTTATTAGATGATAAAGAAAGAAAATTTTATTTTGTTCAATCTAGTGGTGGAGATATTCCTGTTCTTTTTAAAGGAATGCTTGATCATAGCTCATGTTATTTAAAGGATATAGTTAAATTTATGGGAATTGATAAATACAAAGAAATATTAGTTGATGGTACAGGATTCACTAAGGAAGAGAGAAGAGATGCAATTGAAGCAGCAGAAGATGAAATAGATGCAATGTTTAAAATTGGTAAGGCTATAGATAAAGCTTGTGAAGATAGTAAGGAGTTTATGGATAAGATGAAAGGGTATCATAAAAAGTTAAAAAAAGAAGATGGTTCTTTTACTTACAGAGCAAAAGAGGATAAAGATGAAGAAGAACCTAAAGAAAAAGAAAGTTTTACTGAAGAGGAAGAACAAGAGCACAAGGCAGAAGAAAATAATAAGGAAAATGAGTCAGTAATAAAAGAAGAAGAAAAAAATCATGAAGAAGTAGTAGAAAATGATTATCCTGTTGATGACACAAAGAAAGAACCAGAAGAAGAATTAACTGATGAAAAAATGCAATCTTATGAAAGAATGGAAAGTGATAAGGTTCTAAATGAAGAAAGTGCTAAAGAGTATTAAAAAGATAATTAAGCAAATTTTTTAAATCTATGTTAAAATATAAATAATAAGGGCTGTATCAGAATAGATACAGTCTATTTTTTAGTTATAAATTTTACATAAGGAGATTAAAATGAAAAATTTTAGAGAATTAAGTTTAAAGGTTGAAGTAATAGATGCATTAGAAAAAATGGGGATAACTGAGCCTACTACTATACAAGAAAAAACAATTCCTTTAGTTTTAGAAGGGAAAAATTTAATTTGCCAATCAGAAACGGGAACTGGCAAAACTTTAGCGTATTTATTACCAATAATAGAAAAAATAGATGAGAATAAGAAAGAAACCCAAGCTATTATATTAGCTCCAACACATGAGTTAGCAGCACAAATAAATAATGTAATGGTTGAAATAAGAAACTTATCAAAGATAAAGATAAGTTCAACAACTATTGTTGGAAGTGGAAATATAAAAAGACAAATAGAAAAGTTAAAGGAAAAACCTCAAATAATAGTAGGCTCAAGTGGAAGAATATTAGAACTTATACAAAAAAGAAAAATATCTGCCCATACTGTTAAAATCTTAGTTTTAGATGAAGGAGATAAATTGCTTCATTTTAAAAATATAGAAGAAGTAAATGCCATAAAAAAATCTCTTATGAGAGATACTCAAAAGTTATTAGTATCTGCAACGCTAACAGGAAAAACTCTTGAAATTGCAGAAAAAGTAATAGATAACCCAGAGTATGTGGAAGTTAAAGAAAAAAATAAGGTTAATAAGGACATAGAACATAATTATTTTGTAGTTGAAAGAAGAGAAAAATTAGAACATTTAAGAAAATTAATACATGCATTAAAGGGAAAGAAGGTATTAGTATTTTTAAATGGAGCTTATGATGTAAATATAGCTTTAGAAAAATTAAGATACACTAAAATAAATGTGGAATCATTAATTGGTGAAGGTAAAAAAGAACAAAGAAAAAAAGCACTTGAAGATTTTAGAAAAGGAAAGCTTAATGTATTAATAGCTTCAGATATAGCAGCAAGAGGTCTTGATATAAAAGGCTTAGATTATATTGTAAATCTAGACATTCCTGTAGATCCTAAGAGTTATCTTCATAGATCAGGACGTGTTGGAAGAGCAGGAAAATCAGGAATATCTTATTCTATAGCAACACCAGGAGAAGAAGAATTAATACAAACTTATACACAAAGATTAGGTATAAAGGTTCAAAAGAAATATATTTATGAAGGTAAAATAGTAGATAAAATAGAAAAGAAACCTTATGTGAAAAAGAAAGTAAAATCAAATACTAGTAAAAAGACATTTAGGAAAAATTAATTTTAACTCCATAACAATAAAATGTATTTAATGGGTTAATATTTTAAAAGTACAGTATCAAGGGAAGTAGTAAGTATAAATCCTTTGGTGCTGTTTTTTTATTGGTATTATTTTAATTCTTAACTGTTAAGTATATTGATATTATTGTATAATATAATAAGTGTTTATCTAGAAGCGGAGGGAAGATGAGGAAGTATAAATTAAGCAAGTTATATATATTAAAAATAATCATTGTAAGATTTTTTTCTCTTCAAATTATAAATATTCTTTATGGAACTTTTAATCAATTAATACCCCATAGGTTTTCTATGATTGCTTTTAGAGCAGTAGAAGTTATGAATTTTTTAGGATTGGTAATAATTTTTATTCTTCCTATAATAGAGTATTTCGCTTATAATTATGAAATAACAGAGGAATATATACAAATTAATTATGGAGTATTTTTTAGAAATCATATATATATACCAATGGAGCATGTAAAGTATGCCATTATAATTAGAGATCCTATAGATTACTTTTTAGGGCTTAGTAGAATTAACATTTATACTCCAGCAAGAAAACGATCTATAAGATGTTTAAATTATTCTATGGCAAAAGATGTTTGTAAAGCTATAAGACTAAAAAGTATGGTGGCAGAACAATGATATACTATTCAAAAAATCATTGGTATATGATATTCTCATATTACTATAAATTAGTAAGAAAAGTTTGGCCTATGATTGTTGCCATAATAGTTCCTAGCTTAGCCTATGGAATTAAATTAAGTTGGCTTCTTATGATTTTAATAGGGATACTTGTTTTTCTTAAATGGAATAATGAATATATTATAGTTAATGGTGAATACTTGATATATAAAAAAGGTATTTTAGAGAGAGAAGAATTAACAATACCACTTAAGAATATTTCTGTAGTGGAATTTGATAGAAATATAGTTCACAAGATTTTAGGTTTAAGTAGAATAAAGATAGAAAGTGTATCACCTAAAGATAGAAATTTTAATATAATAATGGTTTTTAGTTTAGATAAAAGAGAAAAATTTAAAAAAGCTTTTAATTATAAAAAGCATTTTGCCACTACTGAAAATTATGATGTAAGTGGACAATTGACTTATAAAATAACAAAATTAGATTTGCCATTATTGTTAACTTTAAAGAGCAATCTTATTTTAGGTGCAGGTATAATATACACTATGTATAGTTTACTAAATGATGCAGATGAAAAAATGTCGAGGCAATTGAAAGAAACTATACTAGAGCTTATAAAAAATAAGATTTTAGAAGGTAAAAACTTAATAATGATAATATTATTTACTCTTTTAATAATGGTCATAATAACATTAATAATTATGTTAGCATCGTTATTTGGAGTAATAAGTAAATATTATAAATATAAAATCTATAGAAAAAATAATTATATTTATATAGAATATGGTTTAGTAGTTAGAAAACATTATTCCATAGCATTAAATAATATACATGCTATAACTTTAGAACAAAATATTATAAGCCAGTTATTTAATTTATACACTATAAAGTGTTCAGCAGTTGGATATGGAAATGGATATAAGGAAGAAGATGTGTTATTTCCTTTATGTGGAGAACGTAGACTAAGGAAAATATTTAAAGACCTTTTTCCTGAATTTATAGTAGAAAGTAAGATAGAGAAGGCACCTAAAAGAGCTAGAAATAATTTTTATACATCTTGGCTTAGTTGGGCTAGTCTTTTTGCCTTAATAATATTCTTTTTGACTAAATCACCAATAGGATTTATAGTTGTTTTAATAACTTTTATATGGAGACTTTTGGTGAAAAAAAATTCAGGACTTTGTATAGATGAAAATATAATATTTATAAGTTGTGGCTCCTTTACAAAAAGAATGTATTTTATTAAAAAATACAGTTTATTAGAATGTAATAAAAGAGTTAATATATTTCAAAAAAGAAAATCCATATGTGATTATAAAATAGAATTTTATTCAAAGAGAAGACTTGAATATATTAAAGCTAAAAATTTAGAGGACAATTTGTTTAATGAACTAAAAGAAAAAATAACTATATAATTCAGTGAGGAAGGAATTTTTATGAATAAAATATTAGTATTAGCAGAGAAACCGTCAGTAGGAAGAGATATTGCTAGAGTTTTAAAATGTAAGAAGAATATTGGTGTTGGCTTAGAAGGAGATAAATATGTTGTAACTTGGGCTATGGGACATTTAGTTACTTTAGCAGCACCAGAAAATTATGATGTAAAGTGGAAGCATTGGGAGATGGAATATCTACCTATGTTACCTAAACATATGAAGCTTATCCCTATAAAGAAAACAATGAAACAATTTAATGGAGTTAAGTCTTTAATAAATAGAGAAGATATAAAAGAAATTGTAATAGCAACTGATGCAGGGAGAGAAGGAGAGCTTGTTGCAAGATGGATATTAGAAAAAGCGAGAAATAACAAGCCTATAAAGAGATTATGGATATCATCTGTAACAGATAAAGCTATTAATGATGGATTTAACAACTTAAAAAATGGTTCAGAATATAATAATTTATATTCAGCAGCAGCAGCAAGAGCAGAGGCAGACTGGGTTGTTGGCTTAAATGCGACAAGAGCTTTAACTTGTAAGTATAATGCGCAACTTTCAGCAGGAAGAGTACAAACACCTACTTTAGCAATTATCGATTATAGAGAAAAAGAAATTAAGAATTTTAAGCCAAAGAGTTTTTATACTATAGAAGCTCAAGGTAAAGGAATTAAGTTTACTTGGATAGATAAAAACAATAACAGTAGATTATATTCTAAGGAAAGTGCTGAAAACATATTAAATTCTATTAAAGGAAAAAATGGTGAAGTAATATCTTTAAATAAAAGTGCTAAAAAGTCTTATGCTCCAAAGCTATATGACTTAACAGAGCTTCAAAGGGATTGCAATAAGATGTTTTCTTATTCACCAAAAGAAACTTTATCATTAATGCAAAGACTATATGAAAATCATAAAGTTCTTACTTACCCAAGAACAGATTCAAGATATTTAACAGATGATATGGTAGGAACATTAAAGGAAAGAGTAAGAGCTTGTGGTGTTGGTTCTTATAGTAAGTTCGCAGCAAATATTGCAAGAAATCCAATAAAAGGAACTAAGGCTTTTGTTGATAATTCTAAGGTTAGTGATCACCATGCAATTATACCTACAGAACAAAGTCCAAATTTTTCTCATATGTCAGATAAGGAAAGAAAAGTTTATGATTTAGTAGTTAAAAGATTTTTAAGTGTTCTAATGCCTCCTTGTGAGTATGATGAGGTTACTTTAGAACTTGGAATAAATAATGAAAGATTTAAGGCTAAGGGAAAAGTAATAAAGGTAAAAGGATTTAAAGAACTTTACTCAGACTTTAATGAAGAGGAAGATGGAGATGATATAAGAGAACAAACACTTCCTGAATTCTTAAAGGGGGAAAAGGTAGTATTAACAGCTACTAAACTAATAGAAGGAAAAACAAAAGCACCAGCACCATTTAATGAAGCAACATTGCTTTCAGCTATGGAAAATCCAGTTAAATATATGTCTGGAGAAAGTGAAGCACTTAAGAAAACTATAGGTCAAACTGGTGGACTTGGAACTGTTGCAACTAGAGCAGATATTATTGAAAAATTATTTAATAGCTTCCTTTTAGAGAAAAAAGGCAAGGACATTTACTTAACTTCTAAGGGAAAACAACTTTTAGATTTAGTTCCTAGTGGGTTAAAAACTCCAACATTAACAGCAGAATGGGAACAGAAACTTGGGCTTATAGAAAAGGGAAAAATATCACCAAAAACTTTCTTAACAGAAATGAGAAACTATGCTGTAGCAGTAGTTGAAGAAATAAAACAAGATAACTCTAAGTTTGTTCATGATAATATGACAAGAACTAAGTGTCCAGAGTGTGGTAAATATCTTCTAGAAGTAAAAGATAAAAAAGGAAAGATGCTAGTTTGCCAAGATAGAGAATGTGGTCATAGAGAAAGAGTGTCATTACTTACAAATGCTAGATGTCCAGAGTGTAAAAAGAAACTTGAGCTTAGAGGACAAGGAGAAGGAAAGATATTTGTTTGTCCAGGACAAAATTGTAACTTTAGAGAAAAAGAATCTGTATTCAAGAAAAGATTTGAAGATAATAAAAAAGTAAATAAAAAAGAAGTAAATAAAATTATGAAGAAAATGCAAAAGGAAGCTAAAGAAGATATAAATAATCCATTTGCAGACTTACTTAAAAACTTTAAATAATATGGAAAAAGTTTAGAGGTTGCTTAAGCAACCTCTTTTTTCTATAGAAAATATAGACTATTGATTTATTTTTAATTTCGTATTATTATTTAATCTAGACTTAATTTGTATGAATTAAAAATTAAGTTATTTAATGATGTATGTTTGTTTGCTTTAGGTTTATAGAATGATGAGGTATTAACAGATATTAATCATTAGATAAAAATATATAGAACTTGGTTTAGAGGGGTTTTTAGTATTTTTAAATTTATTTAAGTTACTCTAGATTAAGTAAGGAATTATAATTTATATCTAAACTAAGTTCTAGTTTGGAGGAAGTTTTAACTAATGAAAAAAGTAGATTTAACTACTGGAAATGTATTTAAGGTTATTATAGCCTTAGCTTTACCCATTATGGGAAGTTCTATGCTTCAGATGTCTTACGGTCTTATAGATATGTTTTGGGTTGGACATCTAGGAAGTGATGCTATTGCTGAAGTTGGGACATCAAGCTTTTTTGTCTCTTTAGGGTATTCAATTTCATCACTAGTTATGGTTGGAGCAGGAACTAAAATAGCTCATGCAATTGGAGCAAAAGAGCAAGATGAGATAAAGGAATATATGAATGTAGGTATCTTTTTAACTGCATTAATAGGGATAGTTTATGCATTAATACTTCTATGTCTTGGAAAGTATTTAATAGCATTTTTTGATTTTGGAGATGCAAATGTTAGAGAACATGCTTATGTTTATTTAGCATTAAATGGTCCAATCCTTTTCTTATCATTTTTCAATATGTTATTTTCAAGAATTTTAAGTAGTTTTGGAAATAATCAACTAGCTCTTAAAATAAGTGCTGTAGGAATTATAGTAAATATAATATTAGACCCTATATTAATTTATGGAATTAACTTAGGTGTTTATGGAGCAGCTATTGCCACACTAATAGGAAATTTATTAGTATTTATTTTATATTTAGCATTTAAGGATTCTCCATTTAGATTCCATAAGTGTAATGGAATAAGTAAAGAAAAAATAAAAGATGTTGTTAGTTTAGGGATACCTATAGCAACTCAAAGAACATTATTTACTTTAGTAACTATAATACTTGGTAGATTTATATCAAGCTACGGTGCAGATGCTATAGCAGCCCAAAGAGTAGGTATACAAATAGAATCCTTAAATTTAAGAATAATGGGTGGATTAAATGGAGCCATGGCAAGCTATACAGGACAAAATTATGGTGCTAAAAAAATACATAGAATAAGAGATGGATACATGAAAACTTTACTTCTAGGTGTTATCTATGGGGCATTTATAACTTTAATATTTGTTATATTTTCAAAACAACTAGCAGGAATTTTTATAACTAATAGTAACACTACTTTAAATATAGCTTCAGATTATTTAATTATAGTTGGATTATCACAAGTATTTGGAGCTGTAGAAATAATATCTAATGGTATGTTTACAGGAATAGGTCTTCCTAAAATACCTGCAACTATAAGTATAAGCTGTACTTTATTAAGAATACCTGTAGCACTTATATTAATGAAATATTTTGGAGTAAATGGAATATGGATAAGTATTTCTATATCAAGTGTTGCAAAAGGTCTTATAGTACTTATCGTTTATAGATTTAAAGTACTAAATGGAAGATTAAAATACGAAGGAATTTAAAATGATGAGGAGTATATTAAAATAACATTTACAAATATACTCCTCTATTTAATAAGATAGCTATATAGGTGCAAAATGCTATGACTATTGAACTAGTAATTAGAAGCTCTTCATTTCTAATCAAAAGTTGCTAGAATTTTCACTGTCTGAACGAAGTGAGTTTGAAAATTCTAGCAACTATTGTAGAGGAAATGTTAGAGCTTCTTTACGTATGTGAGTAGTCATAAATGGTGAACCTATATAGCTATTATTTATATATACTAGCGTTTTGCAAAGAATTCTATTTTTTTATTTATATGCTTATTTATTGAATACTCGTATATTCGTCCTGTAGTTAAGTAACCTATATTGGAAATTTGTAATATAGGTTTATTTTGTTCTAGGTTAAGAAGGCTAGCTTCATCTTCACTTAATAGAGTACTTTCAATTGTTTTTATACTATGGGTTATTTCATAGCCACATTGATCTTCAATATAAGATAGTAAGCTAGCATAACAATTGGATTCATTTAATTTTGGAAAAAGAGAATAAGGCATATAAATTTCTTCAAGATGGTGAATAGTATCATCTATGTATCGTCCTCTAATTATTTTAAAAACTTCTTGTCCTTCTTTTAATGCTAATTTATCTAATATAAATTGGGAGGGCTTAATTTTAGAAAAATAAAAAACTTTACTTTTTAAAGTTTTTGCTCCATGCAAATCAAACATTGAAGAAAGACTTAATATATGTTCTGTTGGAATTTTATTTACATAAGTAGAACCACCATGAATTTTTAAAAGATAGCCTCTTTCAATTAAATATTGAAGTGCACTTCTAATAGTATGTCTATTACAATTATATTTTAATGAAAGTGAAGATTCAGAAGGTAGTTTAGAACATTCAGGTATTTCGCCACTTATAATACTTTCAATTATGTCTTTACAAATTTCTTTACTCGTCATTTAAAATCACCCCTAAATTTATTATAAATGCTAAAAACTGTATATACAATAGTTAGATTTAAATAGTGATTTTATAAAAAAGTGTTGTCTATACATAAACTGAAATCAATGGGATTTTTATATTATAATCCATTTAGTACTCAATATAGGGAGGATGAGCTTAATGATGAATTATAAATTTCCAGAGAATTTTTGGTGGGGAGCTGCAACATCAGGGCCACAGGCAGAAGGACGATTTAATAAAAAACATGATAGTGTTTTTGATTATTGGTTTGATAAGGAACCTGAAGTATTTTTCAATGGAGTAGGTCCAAATGTTGCTTCTAATTTTTATAATAGCTATAATGAAGATTTAGATATGATAAAAGAAATAGGGCTTAATTCATTTAGAACATCTATTCAATGGACAAGATTAATAAAGGATTTCGAAACAGGAGAGCCAGATGAAGATGGAGTAAGATTCTATAATAATCTTATAGATAAAGCAATAGAAAATAATTTAGAAATAGTTATGAACTTACATCATTTCGATTTACCAATAGAGTTATATAACAAATATGGTGGATGGGAGTCTAAAAAAGTTGTAGAGTTATTTGGTAAATTTGCTAAAACAGTTTTTGATTTATTTGGTGATAGAGTAAAGTACTTTACTACTTTCAATGAACCTATAGTTGTGGTTGAAGGACAATATCTTTATAAATTTCATTATCCATGTATAGTTAATGGAAAAAAAGCAGTTCAAGTAGCTTATAATATTTCTTTAGCTTCAGCTCTAGCTATAAAAGAATATAGAGAAGGAAATTATGGTGGAGAGATAGGGATTATAGTTAATTTAACTCCTTCTTATGCAAGATCAAATAGTGAGGAAGATTTAAAGGCAGCAAAGGTTGCAGATTTATTTTTCAATAGATTATTTTTAGATCCTGCTGTTAAGGGTGAATTCCCAGATGAGCTTATTGAAATATTGGAAAATGATGATGTACTTTGGGAAAGTACAGAGGAAGAATTAGCTATTATAAAGGAATCCACTATAGATTTCTTAGGTGTGAACTATTATCAACCAAGAAGAGTTAAAGCTAAAGAGGAGAACTTTGATAACTCTTTAGGATGGATGCCTGATAAGTATTTTGATAATTATATAATGCCAGGAAGGAGAATTAATAAACATAGAGGATGGGAAATATACCCTGAAGCTATTTATGATATAGGAAAAAATATTCAAGAAAATTATGGTAATATAAAATGGTATATTTCAGAGAATGGAATGGGGGTTGAAGGTGAAGAAAAATTTAAAAATGATAATGGAGTAATAGAGGATGATTATAGAATTGAATTTATAAAAGAACATCTTATGTGGCTTCATAAGGCTATAGAAGAAGGGTCAAATTGTTTTGGATATCACCTTTGGACACCTATAGATTGTTGGTCATGGTGCAATGCTTATAAAAATAGATATGGATATATATCATTAGATTTAGAAACTTTAGAGAAGAAGGTAAAAAAATCTGGTTATTGGATAAAAGAAGTTTCAGAAAATAATGGGTTTTAAGTAGTAATTTTAAAGAGTAGAAATGTTATTATAATTTTTATAATTAACACTTTTACTCTTAATTTTTTACCAATAAATACATTTAGGTATATTGAATATATTTATCCTTTTATTTAAATAATAAAATGAGGCTTAATTTAGGATCAATGAAAAAAGCAATTCATGGCTTTTATGATAGAAGGTGAGTGTAATTAGTAGATTTATTAGTAAAAAAAAGTTAAAAAAATACATAGTTATTTTACTATGTGCAGGATTTATTCTTAGTAGTTTAAATTTAGGATACAAAAATTTCACAGTGAAAAGA
Source organism: Clostridium massiliamazoniense (assembly GCF_001403635.1). Taxonomy (GTDB): domain Bacteria; phylum Bacillota; class Clostridia; order Clostridiales; family Clostridiaceae; genus Sarcina; species Sarcina massiliamazoniense. Next base: position 735,240 of record NZ_LN879468.1, on the reverse strand, counting down.
GATGACTTTTTTACAAAAGAAGGTGTAACTTGTGGGGGGCCAACAGTGGATGAGGCTATTGATGTAGATGACGTGAAATTAATGTTAAAGAATATCTATGAAGGACCTTTGAAAAATGAAAAAATTGTTTTTTTGACCTTTGATGATGGACCAAGTGTTAATACAGATAAAATAATAAGCATATTAAATGATAAAGGGGTAAAGGCTACATTTTTTGTGGTGGGAGAAAGATTATCTTTAGGAGAAAATAAGGAAAGATTACTTAGATTATATGAAGCAGGGCATAGTATAGGTAATCATACATATAGTCATGATTTTTCAAAGATATATAAGAATAATAAAGTTCAAGTAGGTTCATTTTTAGAAGAGGTTAAAAAAACAGAGGAAGTTTTAAATGAACTAATTGGAGAAAGAAATTGTGAAAATATATTAATACGTATGCCAGGTGGCTATGGAAGCAGGAAGTATTATCATGATCCAAATTTGCCAGAACTCAATAAAAAGTTTGAAGAAGAAAATATAAAAAATATAGATTGGAATTCTTTAAATGGGGATGCTGAAGGAAAGCCCTATACTAAAGAGGAAATGATAAATTATGTGAAGAAAACTGCAAAAGGTAAACAATATGTAGTTGTTCTTATGCATGATAGAGAAGGGAAAGAAAAAACTGTAGAAATGCTTCCAGAAATCATAGATTACTTTAATTCAGAAGGATATATTTTTAAAAGAATCAACTAATAAAATAAAATTTGTATTATTTAGTCTTTAAGCAAAAAAAAGGATGTATCAAATCAGTACCTTAATTTATATTACTTTTATAAACATATTTTTTCATCTGCTGGGATAGCTATATAGCTAGATAAAAGGCAAAGAGGATGTATCAAATTATAGATACATCCTCTTTTTTATTATTTAGCTTCTAAATATTCATCGTAAGTACATTCTTTATTGAACTTAACAGCACCATCATTTATTTCAATTATTCTATTAGCAATTGTTTCAACGAATTGGTGATCGTGACAAGCAAATAATATTACGCTCTTATAATCCATAAGACCATTATTTACTGCTGTTATTGATTCAAGGTCTAAGTGGTTTGTAGGTTGGTCTAAGATAATAACGTTAGCTGAGCTAAGCATCATTTTAGATAACATACATCTTACTTTTTCTCCTCCTGATAATACTTTAGCTTGTTTTAAAGCTTCTTCTCCAGAGAATAACATTCTTCCAAGGAATCCTCTTAAGTAGCTTTCTGATTTCTCTTCTGAGTATTGTCTAAGCCAATCAACAAGAGTTAAATCGCAATCTTCAAAGTATTCTGTATTGTCTTTAGGGAAGTATGATTGTGAAGTTGTTACACCCCACTTATATGATCCAGCATCTGGTTCCATTTCTCCCATAAGGATTTGGAATAGAGTAGTGATAGCTATTTCATCTCCAACGAATGCTATTTTATCTTCTCTTCCTAGGATAAAGCTAACATTATCTAGAACTTTAACACCATCAACTGTTTTTGTTAAACCTTCTACCATAAGAACGTCGTTACCAACTTCTCTTTCTGGTTTAAATCCAACGAATGGATATCTTCTGCTTGATGGTTGAATATCATCAAGAGTTATTTTATCAAGAAGTTTCTTTCTTGAAGTTGCTTGTTTAGATTTAGATGCATTAGCACTGAATCTAGCAATAAAGTTTTGAAGTTCTTTGATTTTCTCTTCTTTTTTCTTGTTTTGATCTTTAGCCATTTGTAAAGCTAATTGACTTGATTCATACCAGAAGTCATAGTTTCCAACATAAAGTTTTATTTTACCAAAGTCAACATCACAAATATGAGTACATACCATATTTAAGAAGTGTCTATCGTGGGATACAACTATAACTGTTCCTTCAAAGTTAGCAAGGAAGTTTTCAAGCCATTCTATAGCTTTAATATCTAAGTGGTTAGTAGGCTCATCTAGGATAAGTACATCAGGCTTACCAAATAAAGCTTGAGCTAAAAGAACTTTAATTTTTTCATCACCTGTTAATTCACCAACAGTTTTATAGTGAAGTTCTGTTCCGATTCCTAAACCTTGTAATAATGAGGAAGCATCTGATTCAGCTTCCCAACCACCCATTTCAGCAAATTCGCCTTCAAGTTCAGAAGCTCTTATACCATCTTCATCTGAAAAATCAGCTTTTGCATATAGGGCATCTTTTTCTTCCATAATTTGAAATAATCTTTCATTTCCCATCATAACTGTTTTTAATACTTCACAGTCATCATATTGGAAATGGTCTTGCTTAAGTACAGACATTCTTGAGTTTGGAGCTAAAGAGACATCTCCAGTATTAGCTTCAATTTCTCCAGCTAGTATTTTTAGGAAAGTTGATTTACCAGCACCATTAGCACCAATAACACCATAACAATTTCCTGGAGTAAATTTTAAATTAACATCTTCGAATAATTTTCTTTCACCGAATCTTAAACTTACATTAGTTACCGTAATCATTAAATCGCTTCAATTCCTTTCATATGTATAATGTTTATTTTTAATAAGCCATTATAAAACGCTTTTACATTGTATTATAACATAAAAGCGTTTTATAAAAAAGCATAGTAGAAATTTAATTTTTTAAAGAGTGAAGTGGTGCAGGGATTCTTCCCCCTCTTTCTATAAACAAATCACAATTTCCAGGTGAAGTTTTAATTATAGGGGCACTACCAAGTAAACCACCAAATTCAACCATGTCTCCTACATCCTTATTAGGAACAGGAATTATTCTAACTGCTGTAGTTTTATTATTTATCATTCCAATAGCAGCTTCATCAGCAATTATTCCAGAGATTGTGCTAGCTGTTGTTTTGCCTGGAATGGCAATCATATCAAGACCAACAGAGCATACACAGGTCATTGCTTCAAGCTTTTCTAAAGTTAAGAATCCATTTTTAGCTTGTTCTATCATGCATTCATCTTCAGATACAGGAATAAAAGCACCACTTAAACCACCTACTGAAGAAGAAGCCATTAAACCACCTTTTTTTACTGCATCATTTAATAGGGCTAGAGCAGCTGTAGTTCCATGAGTACCACAGTTTGATAATCCCATTTCTTCTAATACTCTTCCTACTGAATCACCAACAGCCGGAGTTGGTGCTAAGGATAAGTCTACTATTCCGAAGGGAATATCTAAACGCTTAGAAGCTTCTCTTGCTACAAGTTGCCCCATTCTAGTAACTTTAAAGGAAGTTTTCTTTATTGTTTCAGCAACGGTTTGAAAATTTTCTCCCTTTACTTCTTCAAGAGCTCTTTTAACAACACCCGGGCCACTAACGCCTACATTTATGACTTTTTCAGCTTCACCTACACCATGAAAAGCACCTGCCATAAAAGGGTTATCCTCTACAGCATTACAAAAAACAACAAGTTTAGCACAACCAAAACCATCAGGTGTTATACTAGCTGTTTTTTTTATGGTTTCTCCAAGAAGCTTAACAGCATCCATATTTATTCCATATCTAGTTGAGCCAACATTAACAGATGAACAAACAATATCTGTTTCTTTTAAAGCTTCAGGTAAGGAATTAATAAGGGTTAAATCACTTTCTGTAAATCCTTTTTGTACTAAGGCAGAAAAACCACCTATAAAATCAATACCAACTTCTTTTGCAGCTTTATCCATGGCCTTTGCTATGGGAACATAAGAAGATGATTTAGTAGTAGCAGCAACTATAGAAATAGGAGTTACAGAAATCCTTTTATTTATTATTGGTATACCAAATTCCTTTTCAATGTCTTCAGCTGTTTTAACAAGGTTTTCAGCTGTTTTTGTGATTTTATCATAAATATTATTACAAAGTTTATCCATATTATCATTGGCACAATCAAGTAAAGATAAACCAAGAGTTGTTGTTCTAACATCTAGATTTTGTTCTTTAATCATTGAGAGGGTTTCAAGTACTTCATTTTGTGTAATCATTTATAATCCTCCTTAAATCTTATGCATAGAATTAAATATATCTTCATGTTGAATTGATATATCTAAAGCTGCTTTTTTAGAAAAGTCCTTTAAGATGTTTCTTATTGAATCTAAATCTTTAGAGGATTTTGAAATATCTGTTATCATCATCATAGTGAAGTATCCGTCTAATATAGTTTGACTTATGTCTAAAATATTTATATTATTTTCAGAAAGTATTTTAGAAACTTCAAAAATAATACCAACTCTGTCTTTTCCAACAACAGTAACTATTGCTTTCATAAATAACACCCCAACTTTTTTATATATTTTATAATTACATATTTTACCACAGAATTTTAACTTTATAAATAAGGATTAATATTAGTATGATAATATAGCTGTAAAAATATTATTTAAAGTATTAAATATGTTGATAAAGTTGAGAGATTTAAAAATAATGAGGATTATATATATGAATTGTATATATTTTTTTCTTTAGAATAATAAGCCAAATTCAAATTAGCTCTCATTTTATTGTAAATTAAAATTATAATTGCTATAATAAAAGCTAAGTTTAAAAAGAAATTCAGTGAGGTGATTAAATGAGCGGTATAGCAGGTGAAGGATGTGAAGTTTTAGTTCCTTTTAATGAAAGAATACCCTTAGCAGATATAGAGAGAAGTATAGTAAAATCATATAGAAAGAAAATATGGTCAAAATTTATAAAAGCTATAAAGGATTACAAATTAGTAGAAGAGGGAGATAAGGTAGCTATAGCTATTTCAGGAGGAAAGGATTCTCTGCTTTTAGCAAAATTATTTCAAGAACTACAAAAGCATGGACAAGTTAAATTTGATGTTGAATTTATAGCAATGGACCCAGGGTATCATCCACATATTAGAAAACTTCTTGAGGATAACTGTGAGTATTTAAATATACCAGTACATATTTACGATTCAGGTATATTTACAGTGGTTGATAAAATAGCACAAGATTATCCTTGTTATATGTGTGCAAGAATGAGAAGAGGTTCTTTATATGCAAAAGCTAAAGAGCTTGGGTGTAATAAGCTTGCTTTAGGACATCATTTCAATGATGTAATAGAAACAACAATGCTTAACATACTTTATGGTGGAAACTTTAAAACCATGTTACCAAAGTTAAAGGCTACAAACTTTGATGATATAGAGCTTATAAGACCTATGTATTACATAGAAGAAAAATACATAAAGAATTTTACTCAAAGATCAGGAATTTGGCCTCTTAATTGTGCTTGTATGGTAGCAGCTAAGAAAATAGGAAATAAGAGATTTGAAATAAAAGATATGATAGAAGAATTCAAGAAAAACTTTAACGGAGTTGATAAATCTATATTTAGAGCAGCTCAAAATGTAAGTGTTGATTCTATACTTGGGTGGCAAATTGATGGAGAAGACTATTCCTATTTAGATTTTTATGATAAAGATAGTTTACTTGAGCCAGTTACAGGATTAAAGTATGAAAAAATAGCTAAAGAAGAAGCAAAAAAAGAAAAAATAAAAATAGCTAAAAATCTTTTAGATGTTTTAGAACCAGCTGTAATAGCTGAAAAAACAGGACTTTCTTTAGAAGAAGTAAAAGAACTTTAAAAATTTTTATAGGGCAGAGTGATGTATGAAAATTATAGGTACATTCACTCTGCCTTTTAGCTATTCTTAAATATATTTATGGAAAGCTTTTAAGGAAAATTGGTCTTAATTAATGTGTTGAAATAATATAATTTAAAGATAGTATGTAAATATGGAATATTAAGTATGATAGTTAAAGCAATTACTATACCCACACCAAGGAGGGTAAAGAAACAAATAAAAAAATATATTACTATGGAAAGAATTGTTATTTATAGCCTAATAGGAGCAGGAACAGCAATTATATGTTTAAATTCAATTCCTGTTAAAGCAATACCCATAGGAGCATTAATTTATTGTGGAGTTGCTTATGAGGTTATAGAGAATGGAGTTTATGCTACGGACGATCCAGAGTTTATAAGATATCTTTTAGAAACTAATTTCTATTATGAAGGATTTAATATTTTTTATTAAACAAAATATTTTTAGAATAATAAAAATATTAAAGGGGAATAATCTTTTATATAGCTAGATAAAAGGCAAAGAGGATGTATCTGTAATTCGATACATCCTCCTATACTAAAAAATTATTTTATAACTTCAACACCATTATTTCTAGCGTTATCTAAGTCATATGCTCTTTTTCTAACTTTGATTGATTCTTCGATAACCATATCTAAGAATTCACCCATTTCGATACCGAAATGTTTTAAGCTTACAGGAACTAAACTGTTTTTAGTCATTCCTGGTAATGTATTAACTTCTAATACATAAGGAACACCATCTTTTATAAGCATATCAACTCTTGTTAATACGCTAGTTTTAAGAGCGTGGTAAGTTCCTACAGCCATTGCTTCAACTTCTTTGTGTAATTCTTCTGGAAGTTCAACAACATATCTCTTTGAACCTTCAGCAGTATATTTTGATTCGTAATCGAAGAATTCTCCTTTTGGTTCTATAGCTATAACAGAAGTCATTTTTCCGTTTACAACTGGGCAAGTTATTTCAGTTGCATCAGTTAAGAACTTTTCTATCATGATTTCTTCGTCCCATTTTAAACCGTCAAGAACAGCAGCTTCAACATCTTCTTTTTTCTTAACTATAAAAGTAGCAACACTTCCACCACCATTAACTGGTTTAACCATTACAGGATAACCATATTCTTCGATTTTAGCGTAATCTATTTCTTCTACTGATTTAACAACAAACCAGTCAGCTGTTCTTATGTTATTGTAACGTAAGATTTGTTTAGTTATGTCTTTATCAACACCTAAACCACCAGCTAATACGCCACATCCTGAGTATGGGATTTCGTAAGTTTCAAGTATAGCTTGAACTCTTCCGTCTTCACCAAATTTACCGTGTAACATTAATAGAGCAAAGTCTAAATCTTTAACCTTTTCTATTACATCTGTTTTCTTGTCAATTACTACTGGAATTACTTCATATTTGCTTTTATCTAAATGTTCAATAACATTATTTCCGCTATCTAGTGAAACTTCTCTTTCAGAAGATATTCCACCCATTAAAACTCCAACTTTCATCATTATCATAAACCTCCGTACATAAAAATTAATTTGTATATGTATGAATAATGCGTTTTAATTATATCACTTTATTTCGATTCTGTGTGCAAAAAAAATAATAAATAATAAAAATTTAAAAAACTTTTTATCAAAACATATATTTAAATGTTTTCTTTTAATAATAATTCAATATATCTCTTTAAAAAATATTAAATTATCTGTATAAACATAGAATAAATTCATATTTTATTAATGAGATATATTCTGAAAATACTATTAATTTTTTATTTTGTGTTTTTTTCTTTGAAATTTTTCAAAGGTATAAATATAGTTAAAGCCTAATTTTTTTATTACTTCTAATCCATAATTACAACCACAAAATATATCACTAGCTTTATGAGCATCAGAACCTATGGTAATAAGTTCTCCACCTAAAGATTTATATAATTTTAAAACTTCAAGAGATGGATGTAAAGAATTAAGAGATTTTCTTAATCCTGAACAGTTTACTTCTAGAGCTATATCATTAGAAATAATTTTTTTTAGAATTTCTTCTATAATATCTTTATGAAGATTAAAATCGTAATTACCTAAAGTATCAAAAGCATATCTGTTCATTAAATCTAAGTGAGCAGCAATATTAAAACCACCTAATGTAACCATTTTTAAATATTCCTCGAAATAAATATTATAGGCATCTATTTTATTATATTTACTACATAAATTTCTTAAGCTTAAGGAACCAACATTGTGAATAGAACCAATGGTAAAGTCAAATCCGTTTAAATCAATGGATTCTAGATTTTCTAAATGTGGTTCACAAATTTCCAATGCCTTTAATATAGTTATTTCATTAGATAGTTGTGAAGCTTTTAATATATCGTCTTCAAATTTTTTCTTATTAAAGTGTCCATAAGTTTTTTTATTTTTATTTGAAGAATAATGTTCTGTAAAAGCTATATATTTAATATTTTTATCTATGGCAGAAAGAACCATGTTGTTTATAGATTCCTTTGAGTCAAAAGAATTATTAGAATGGCAGTGTAAATCAAACATGATTAAAGACCTTTCTTAAGTAATTGGTTTAACTTATCAGGGTGGTTTGTAATAATGGAGGAAACACCTAAGTTTATAAGCTTTGACATGTCTTCTTCATCATTTACTGTATAACAATTGACAGAAATATTTTTATTAAGTATGTTTTGTAGGTATTGTTTGTCAAGAATAGAAGAATAATGAGGATGAAGAGCATCTGCACCACAACTAAGACAATAGTCAGCAGGATTATTAAGCCAACAATCATAAAGTAGACCTGTTTTTATAGATTTATCTAATTCTTTAATTTTTATCATAGATAGATGATTAAAGGAAGAAACAATTACTTTTTCTTCTAATCCAAATTTATATATATTATTTAGCACAATATTTTCAAGGTTTTTATAGTTGATTATACTATTTTTAAGTTCTAAATTTATATAAATATTATTATCCTTTGCAAATTCTAAGAATTCTTCTAAAGAAGGGATTTTTTCTCCTTGACCAGCATCTAGTTTTCTTAATTCTGAATAAGTAAAATCTTTAAGAAAACCAGTTCCATTTGTTGTTCTGTCTAAAGTTTCATCATGAAGTATTAAAGGGATGTTATCTTTAGATAGTTGAACATCTAATTCAATGCCATGGCAATGTCCTTCCTCAATAGATTTTATAAAAGCTTTCATTGTATTTTCAGGATATTTAGAAGAAAATCCTCTATGAGCTAAATTTAAAGTCATTTTTATAACCTCCTAAATTTAATATTCTTATTCAAATATATCAATAAAAATGGCATAATGGAATAGAATTCATTAAGATTTTAGAATAGAGGTGTGGATGGATTGGATAAAGCTAAACAATATATATGGCCAGCAGCACTAGGATTTCTAGGATTAATAATAGGGCTATTAATATACTTTTTTTATGAAGGTAGTATAGTAATTTTAGTTTCATTAATAGTTTTAGGCGTTTTAATTGGTTTTAGAATAATTAGAAATAAAAAATAGAAAATAGGAGAATTGAAAATGGAATTAATTATAGAATTAAAAGGTAAAAATGAAAAGGTAGTTTATAAAGGTGATAGAATTGATGTTTTAGATTTTGAAATGGGTGGAATAAAGTATAAACAAATAAGATACTTTAAAAAAGGGTTTTCTAAATCAGAGTTAATAGAGTCTGAAATAATAAAATCAATAAAAGAAGTGAAATAAAAGGAAAAAGGGCTATGGTGAACATAGCCCTTTTCTTTGAGAAAAATAAAATAACAAGTGATAGTATGAGTTTTGAGAATAAAAAGCAATTAGATAATAATAATATATGCACTTTTATTAAATTTGTTAATAAAAAATATAAAATATTTGTAGAAGTCATTGAAGTAATATATAATAGAAAATAAATAAAATTAAATTTAAAATAAGAGAAATTAAATTTCTAATTGGAGGATAACAAAATGGAAATTAGTAATTTTAAGGAAATGGATCCCTTAATGTTATATAGTATTATAAACTTAAAGCTTAGAGATTTTTATGGTTCTCTAGATAGCTTATGTGATGATAATAATATAGATAGAAAACAATTAGAAGAAACTTTGGGGAAAGCTGGATTTGAATATAATAAGAATTTAAACCAATTTAAGTAATATTAAATTTAATTTAAATAATAGATATTTGATAAATTAGATATTTTGGAGGGAATGTTAATGAACACAGGAAGAGAACCATATATATTAGTTTTTGGGGCTTCAATAATAGATATATTTGGATTTAGTAAGACTAAATATAGATCTTACAATTCAACACCTGGACAGGTAAAGATGTCTTTTGGAGGTGTGTGTAGAAATATAGCAGAAAATATGGCTAGAGTAGGAGTAAATGTAAAGTTTATATCTATCGTAGGTGATGACGAAAATGGAAAAGCTATAATGGCTCATGGAAAAGAACATGGTTATGATATGTCAGATTCATTAATCTTAAAAGGTAAATCAACACCAACATATTTAGCTATATTAGATGAAAATGGAGAAATGGTTTCAGCCATAGCAGATATGAAAAGTATAGATGAAATGTGTACTGAATTTATAGATGAGAAGGCAGAAATAATAGAAAATGCAGAATATGTGGTTCTTGATGCTGATAATCCAGAAATAATGGAGTATATGGTTAAGAAATTTAAAAACACTAAGTTTATATTAGATCCAGTTTCAGCGGAAAAAGCTATGAATGTAAAACATTTAATAAAGTATTTCCATACAATAAAACCAAACAGACATGAAGCTGAAATATTAGCTGGTTTTCCTATTATAGATGAAGAGGATTTAATAAATGCTAGTAATTATTTCTTATCACTTGGAATTGAAAGAGTATTTATAAGCTTAGATGCTGATGGAATATTCTATAAAGATAAAGATAATTGTGGAAAAATAGGAACTGGAAAAGTAGATGTTGTTAATGTTACAGGAGCTGGAGATTCTTTTGTAGCAGGAATGGGACATGGTTACATGAATAATCTTCCTATAGAAGAAATAGTTAAGTTTGCAATGTCAATGTCTGTATTAACTATAGCACATGAGAAGACAATACATCCAGAAATGTGTTTTGAAAAAATATCATCAATGGTTAATGAAATGGAATGGAAATCGAAAAAAATATTATAAAATAATGGAATAAGAGAGCTCAAATGGGTATAATAGTAAGTATAAACTTAGTAGTTTGTACTGAGTTAATTGGACTTATCTAGAAGGTTGAGACTATATATGAATTAAAAAGATATAGTACCTAACTATTAGATAAAATATTATTAGAGTATAAGCCCATAATAAATACCTAAAAAATATTAAAGAACTATAAATTATATATTTATTTAGTTAAGGTAGGTGAAGCTTGTGTTTAAAATAAAAAAAGGTAAAGCACTAATGTTATTAGCAGCAGCTACTGCATTTGCTGCAGCTATTGCTTATGACAAAAAAAATAATGAAAATTTAGAAGAAAATCAAGAAGATGAATTTGTTGAAAATACAATAGAAGTGGAAGAAGAATAATTTAATTTATATATTAAAAAAGCTTAGGGGATGTATCGAACTTATAGATATATCCCTTTTGCTTTTAAATTAGTTATATAGGTTTAACATTTCATAGTTTACCTAAGGTACAAAAGTTATAAAGAAGTTGATTTAATGCAGTAAGTTTTTCTTCTATATATAAAATAAAGATTACCTATATAATTTGGTAACAAAGGATACGGAATAAAAAAGCTTTATAGTATATAATATGACATATAAAAAGAAATTTAAATTTATTTTAAAGCAAGTAAAATATTTTGATAAAAGCAATAATTATAGTTATTTAATATTAAAAACATAGCTATTAGGAAATTTTTACATGATTACTAAGGAGGAATAAATATGAGTCTATTTTTAGGTAAAATACATTTTTGGTTATTTGAAAAAATAAAGTGGTTTGAAGGATTAGAAGAGGATACTTTGGCTTTAGCAAAAGTAAATTCAATTGATATAGATAAATTAGTTAAAGAGGCTAATGAGAGATTTGGAGAAAAACTTAAGGATGAGCCTTTAGATAAATTAATAGATGAAAGCAATATACATGGTTGGTTACAAGAAGCTATAAATTCAGCAGAAGGAAGAGTTGCTTTTTACACTACTGAAATATTAAAAGCAAATGAAAATTTAAAAGCTAATTTATTAGAAATATATAAAAACAAAGGAATAGAAAATGCTAAAAGTTACATAGAAAATATTTCTGATGTAGAAAGTGCAGAAGATATTTATAAGGCTATGAATGATTACATATTAGAAGGAATGCCTTGTGATAGAATAAATCAAATTTTAAGCTCATCAGAAGATAAAATAGAGTGGTCAGCTCAAAGATGTTTACACAAAGTATTCTGGGATAAAGTAGGTGGAGATGTAAGTAATTTCTATGAACTTAGAAATGCTTGGATAAAATCTTTTGTTAATACTTTAAATGAAAATTTTGTTTATGAAGTAAATAATAATGTAATGTCAATCAGTAAAATAATGTAAAATTAAATGGTTACTTAAAGAACACTTATGCATACTATAGTATATAAACAAAGTCCTAAAATCGCTAGGAGGGATAGTATGCATTTAGTGAATGGATCGACAATAAGTTTAGATGCAGGATATAAATGCTATCCAAATGCTGATTCTATAGGTAATAGATTAGAAGAGCAATACACAAAGGAAGTATTAAATCTAGTAATTGAGAAATTAAATGCATTGGGATATGAGGCTATAGACTGTACCCCATGGAATGAAAAATTTAATTTTGTAGGAGATTCTCTGAGTTATAGAGTAAGGAATATAAATAAATTAAATTCATCTTTGCATTTAGAATTTTCTTTTCATTTATATCATAAGAAAGCTATAGAATGTTGGGTTAGTGGTTATGGAAAAGCTTTCAAATTTGCAGAAAAAATATTGAAGGAAGTTTCAACTTTAAATTATTATGATAGAGGTGTAAAGTTAGGGGAGAATTATTTAATATCACATAATAATATGCCTACTATAATAATAAGGCTTTTCTTTGAAGAATCAATAGAACGGTGTAGAAAAGATGAACTTAATGCTATAGCAACTAATATAGTGAATGCTATTACTAGTGAATAATACTTATAAAAAACAAAGAGTATTTCAAAGGGAGTTTTATTTCTCTTTAGGAATACTCTTTTTATTTTAAAGGAAGATGTTTTAGATAATTTATTTTTTTACTTTATACAACTCTGGAGTATCAGGAGTGATTGTTTTAAATTCATAACCTTTAGATTTGTAATATTTTATTATTTCTGGTAAGGCTTTTACAGAATTATTATTAGCTTCAGCACAATGCATTAATAAAACAATATTATTATCTTTAGATATAGAATTTTTGAATATTAAGTTAGGTGCAAGATTAACATTGGTTCCATCACCAGTATCTTGAGTCCAATCATAAATTTTAAGAGAATTTTCATGGAGTAAAGTTACCCAATCATTTTTAAGCTTAAATGACATATTATTTGTTCCAAAAGGAAATCTAATTATACAAACTTTTTCTCCAATTATATTTTCAATTATCTTTTGAGTTTTAAGCATTTCCTCTAAAAATTTTTCTTTAGAATTATATATACATCTTTCGTGGCTAAAAGAATGTAATCCTATAGCACTGCCTTCGTCAAAGATTCTTTTAACAGTAGTAGGACTATTATTAATAAGTTTACCCATTAAAAAAAATGTGCCACAAACCTCTTCTTCTTTTAAAATATCAAGGATTTTATCAGTATTACTACTAGGTCCATCATCAAAGGTTAAATAAATTACTTTAGGTTGATTTTCTAAGGGATAAACATAGGTTATTTGATTAAAAACAATGAAAAAAAACGAAAAAATAAATATTGATAATTTTTTTAACATGGTAAAACCCACCTTTTAATATACTTTTAAATTTATTATTTGCTTAAGATTTAAATTTTATTAAAATTAATATCATTTTAAAAATAATATTACTATGATATAATAAATAAAAACGTTATATGAATGAAGGGATTTTTATGAAAAATGCATTGAATATAATAATATCAATTATACTTATAATAGTAGTTTGTAAGGTGTTTTTCTTTGTATTACCATATATAATCATAGGAAGTGCAGCTATAGGATTAGGTATATGGGGATATATTGCATATACTAAGAGAAAAATATTAAAAAAGATGAATGAATTTGAAAATCAAAGTAACAAGACTACTTATTATAATACAAATATTAGGGGTGGAGAAGGAAAAAGCAATAAAGCAAATGATGATTACAATGGACCTATAATAGATGTAGATTACGAGGAAGTTAATAAAAAATAATAGGAGTTTGTATATGAACTTTAGAAAGTTAAGAATATTTTATGAAACAGCTACAACATTAAACATGACTGAAGTTGGAAGAAAGCTTTATATAAGTCAACCTTCAGTAAGTCAAGCAATTAAGGAGATTGAAACAGAAACAGGTGCAAGACTTTTTGATAGAATAGGTAAAAAATTATACTTAACTTATGAAGGAGAATTGTATTTAAAGTATGTGAATAGAGTGTTGAATTTACATAATGAAGCACTTACTTTACTTAATGATTGTAAAAATAATATAAAAGGAAGAATAAGAATAGGTGCAAGTACAACTATAGGATCTTGTTTTTTACCAAAAATAATAAAGGAATTTTTAGATGAAAATAAAAATATAGATATAGTTATAACTATAGGAAATTCTGAAGAGGTTGAAAATAAACTTTTAAACAATGAAGTTGATATTGGATTTATAGAAGGAAATGTTTTATCCAAAGAATTAGTAGTTGATTATAGTTGGAAAGATGAGCTTGTTTTCATAGGGTTTAAAGGTGTAAAAGAAAAAGATGAACATGATTTGTTAAATAGATTCATAATGAGAGAAAAGGGAAGTGGAACTAGACAAATCATAGAAAATTATTTAAATTCAAAAAATATAGAATATAAAATTTCAATGGAACTTGGAAATGTAGAGGCTATAATAAAATTAGTAGAAGTTGGTCTTGGAATATCATGTGTTCCTTTTAGAGCAGTTTCATCAAAATTAGAAAAAGGTGATGTAGAGGTTCTTAACATAATAGATGAAGAAAATATAAAAAGAGATTTTAAATTAATATATCATCAAGATAAGTTTTTATCAGAAACTATATGTAGTTTTATAAAAAAATCAAAAGAATTTGAATAATATTTAAAAGGTTGTATGTCCGAAGTATGGACATACAACCTTTAATTTTTCATATAGATTTATCTGATATCTAGAGGATGTAATATTCCTATCTTCTATAAGTAGGAGATAAACAGTCTCATGCTTCTAGATTAAATTTGGGTAGATGAAGAAAAATAACTATAAAATGATATATTTAGAAATTGTCTGAAATAATCTCTTTTCTATGATTAAAGTAAATAGAAGAATACAGCTATGAAGTGACATAGACTTCCTAATAATATGAAAATATGAAATATTTCGTGAAATCCTAAAAATTTAAATTCTAGGAACTTAGGCTTTAGACCATAAATAATTCCTCCAATTGTGTATAATATTCCTCCTAAAAGCAACCATAACACTCCAGATAGAGAAATAGAATTGTAAAGGGGATATATGATAAAAATTGCTATCCAACCCATTCCAATATAAAGTGATGTAGAAAGCCATCTAGGACATTTAAACCAAAATAATTTAAATATAATTCCTGCAATAGTAAGTAACACTATTATTGAGGTTAAAACAATTCTAAGAGCACCATCTAAAGCTAATAAACAAAAAGGTATATAAGTGCCACCTATAAGAAGAAAAATCATAGAATGATCTAATTTCCTTAAAAATAATAAAATTTTTTCTGAAGCAATAGCAAGATGGTAAGTAGCAGATGCACTATATAATAATATTAAACTTATTCCAAAGGTACATACAGATATAAATTCTAAAGTTAAATTAGAACCAAATAATGAAACTTTTATTATCATTGTTATAAGAGCTGCCAATGATAAAATAGCTCCAAATAAGTGTGACAGACCATTTATAGGTTCTCTAAAAATCTTATTCATAAAATCCTCCTAATTTTTTTAAAATATCTAGTTTTAAAAACTACTTATAATAATAGTTATATTATCTTATTAAAGTATTATGAAGTCAATATATATTTTAAAATATTAATAAATAAGTTTTAAAAACTTTATATTGTAAAAATAATTTCATAGTATATAATTATTTTATTAAGATAATTTTGGTTTAGAATAGGAGATTGAAAATGGAAAATATAGAGGAACTAGTGAAGAAGGTAAATAAGATAAATAATATAGATTTAAATGATATACCAGATATAGATTTATATATGGATCAAGTAATACAATTGTTTGATAATAAATTAGAAGGATTAAAAAGAAAAGAAGATGATAAAATATTAACTAAAACAATGATAAATAACTATGTTAAGGGTAAACTTCTAATGCCGGTAAAGAAAAAAAAGTATAGTAAGGAACATATATTATTAGTTTCTTTAATTTATGAATTAAAAGGTATATTATCTATAAATGATATACAAAAATTATTAGAGCCAATGGTAGAAGATATTGAAAATGGTAGAAATAACTTAGATTTAGAAGGGGTTTATAATAATATAAATAATATTAGAGTAAAGCAAGTAGATGAATTTGAAGAGGAAATAATAAATTATTCTAAGGAATTAGATAGTATGGAATTTAAGGATGAATATGAGAAGAATTTAGCATTATCAGTTGTTTTAGCTACAAAAGCAAATCTGTATAGAAGATTAAGTGAAGAAATTGTCGAAAGGTTAAATAAATAATGTAAAAAAAGTTATTAAATTGAAGAAAATAGGTACCAAATAAATGGTAATTACATATATATATATTAAGTAAAGCAAATAAAGTGCTTTAGGAGGTATAGTGATGAATTTTGAAGAATATATGAATTGCCATAATGATAACGATGGATTTTTAGATAATGATTTTGGAGCAATGGATCCTTGTTTTGGAGACCCAAACAACGATTTTGAGGAAGATAATAACAATAATAATAATAATAGCCGTCATTGCAAATGTAAATGCAAATGCGATAAAGATGATGATTATGATGACGATCCTTGTGACGACGATGGAGAATATATTGATAATGGATTAGATTGTGAACAAACTTGGAGACCAGATCCATGTAAAAGAGTTCCACAAAGTGGTACTTTAAATCTTGTTTCTAGATTAGATTGTGCTCAAGGTGAACCATTAGAAAATGCTCCAGTTAGTTTATATAAAGTAGATCGTGGATGTGAAAAATTAATAGGAACTAAAAAAACAGATGAAAACGGTGCTGCAACATTTACTTGCTTAGAAGATGGAATATACAGAGTAGAGCAAGACTTAGACCCATGTTTATTTGAATGTGCACAATATTACCCATCAGCTCATTTTGCCATAAGACCAGGTCATAGAAACCAAAGAATGATTATAGTTCACAAGAGAAGAAGATTAGTAGATAAATGTACTATGAGAGCTATAAATAAAGCTGTTAATGCAGCAGTTAAAAAAGCTATGTGCTGCTGTAAATGTAGATGTAGATGTAGATAATAATTTTGTGTGTTTGGGATTTCAAAACAATTTTAATTAAATAAGGGAAGACTATAGTCTTCCCTTATTTAGGTTTAAAGGATAATATGTTATAATGATAATTTAAAAGTAGAATAAAATAATAGTAAAGAAAATTTAATAATAAGAAAGGATATAATTACATATGAAAATTAGAATAAAGTATTTTGAAGGTGCAACTAAATTAGAAAAAATAGCTAAGGGAAATTGGATTGATGTATTTGCAAATAAAGATGTTTTTGTAAAGGTAGGGGAAGGTGCAATGATTCCATTAGGCTTTGCTTTAGAGTTACCTAAAGGATGGGAAGGTCACCTTGCACCAAGAAGTTCAACTTTTAAAACATGGAAGATAATAGCTAGTAATAGTGTTGGAGTAATTGATGATTCTTATATAGGAGATAATGATCAATGGCATATGCCTGTATACTGTTTGCAATGTAAGGATGTAAGAATTGTAGATGGTGTTGAAGAAGAAGGTACATGGATAAAAAAAGGAGATAAAATAGGACAATTTAGAATAATGGAAGTTATGCCTGAAATTGAATTTGAAGAAGTAGAATCCTTTGGAAATTCAGATCGTGGAGGCTTTGGAACTACAGGAACAAAATAAATATTACTGACAATAGTCATGAAATAAAAGAGGATGTATCAAATTACAGATATATCCTCTCTGCCTTTTATCTAGCTATATAGATTCACCATTTGTGACCACTCACTACGTAAAGAAGCTCTAATATTTTTTCTATAACAGTTTCTATCAAGGTGCTGATTTGATACAGCACCTTAAATATATTACTCTTCTAAAAGTAGAGTTGTTTCTTCCCATTCGGTATATAAATCTTGGATTTCTGATTCTATAGTAGCTATTAGCCCATGAACTCGTTCACTTTCTTTAGGGTTTGAATAAATTTCTTCTTTGCAAAGTTCTTCATTTAAACCTACTAGAGCTTCTTCTTTTGAGGCTATTTCTTTTTCTATATTTTTTATTTTTAAAGAAAGAGACTTAGCTTGTTTTTCTTTTTCTCTTCTTTTCTTTTTCTCTTCTTGAATTTGTGTTTTAGTTTTACCACTATTAATTTCTTCGTTAAAAGTTTCAAATCTATTTGGATTTGCCTTTTTATCTGAATAATAATTATAGTTTCCTAAATAAGTAGTAATATTATCTTCAGAAAGTTCTAGTATTTTAGATATAACTTTATTTAAGAAGTATCTATCATGGGATATAACCATTAATGTTCCATCATAACTTAAGATTGCTTCTTCTAAGGCTTCTCTAGAAATTATGTCTAGGTGGTTTGTAGGTTCGTCAAGTAGAAGGAAATTTGATTTAGATAGCATTAATTTTAATAAATTTATTCTACATTTTTCTCCACCACTTAATTTATCAATAGTTTTAAAAACATCATCACCAGTGAATAGAAATGATGCTAAAGCATTTCTTATTTCTGTGGTAGTCATTTTAGGGAAACTGTCCCAAACTTCATCTAAAATTGTTTTATTTAAATCTAAATCTGACTGTTCTTGGTCATAATAACCTACAAAAACATTTTTACCTAAAGAAAAATTTCCTGAATCAGCTTTTATTTTATCTAGCAATATTTTAAATAAAGTTGTTTTACCTCTTCCATTTTCACCTATTAAGGCTACTTTATCTCCTCTTTTTAAATCAAGGGAAATATTCTTAAATAGTACTTTTTCACCATAGCTTTTTGAAAGATCTTCAACATGTAATACGTCATTACCACTTTTTATAGGTGCCTCAAATTTTATATTAGATGCTCTTCTTATGATTTCAGGAGCTTCAACAAGTTCCATTCTTTCAAGAGCTTTTTCTCTACTTTCAGCAGCTCTAATGCTTTTTTCTCTATTAAAGGAACGGAATTTTTCTATTATTTTTTCCTGTCTTTTTATTTCAGCTTGTTGAAGATTATAAGCTTTCAATCTAACTTCTATATCCTTTTCTCTAAGTTCTAAGAACTTTGTATAACTAGCATTGTAAGTATTAACTTTTCCAGAAATTAATTCGAAAGTAGCGTTTGTTACAGCATCTAAGAAGAATCTATCATGGGATATAACAAGAATAGTACCCTTATATGCTTTTAAATATTCTTCAAGCCATTCAATAGCAGCTAGGTCTAAGTGGTTTGTTGGTTCGTCTAATAGTAGTATTTCAGGCTTAGATAATAATAATTTACAAAGGGCAACTCTTGTTTTTTGACCACCACTTAGCAAAGAAATTTCTTTATCATAATCACTTTCATTAAAACCTAAGCCTTTTAAAACACGAGAAATTTCACCTTTATATGTATAACCACCTCTATGTTCAAAAAGTTCTTGAGACGTTGTATAATCCTTTATTAATTTATTGTGATAAGCTTCTTTACTAGGGTCATAAGGTTCTCCCATTTTAACTTCTAAAGTTCTAAGTTTTTCTTCTAAGGATATTAAATCAGAAAAAACTAAAAGCATTTCAGAATATATAGAATTATTATTGTCTAAGGAAAGATTTTGCGATAAATACCCTAAAGACTTACTTTTATCTATAAATAGTTCACCAGAATCAAATTCAAGTTCTTTTGTTAATATTTTAAAAAGTGTTGATTTACCTTCTCCATTTGAACCGATTAAACCTACTTTGTCTCCTTCATTGATTGAAAAATTTACATCTTTTAAAATTTCATCTATACCAAAGCTTTTTTTTACATTTTTACAACTTAAAATTATCATAATATATTTAACTCCTTTAAATCCTAAGAGATTTTTATTTGATGACTAGTGTCTGTTTTCAATATTCCATAAACTAGACATAGACAGACACAGTTCTTTAAATAACTTTGACTAAATTTCAGCTAGAGTTAAAATTCTATGTGAATTAAGTCTTAGTTTATATAAAGTCTATAATCTTTAAAACAAATTAAGTCATTTTAATTTGTTTTTTATAGAGTAATAATCTTTAGGTATAAAATATTATAACTTTTTAAAAATATATTTTGAGAATATATTTTTAAAATAGCTATTAAGTAAAAATAACTAAAGATATATTACTTAATAATTATACTAATAAAGAATCTTAAGTTCAAATTACTAGAAAGTTAATAAGGGAAATCATATAAATGGTAACTATATGGTGCTATTTTGAATAAAATATAGTGGAGGTAGGTAGTATGTTTTTTTATAGAAATGATTTTAGAGATTTATTTGTTGGAATAGAAGATTATGTGCCACTTAAAAATGGCACTAAAGTAATTCCTATTAATTTTGATAATGGTGCTACAACTCCTGCCTTTAAATCAGTAGAACATTATGTAAATGAATATTTGCAATATTATGCTTCTATTGGTAGAGGGAGTGGGATAAAATGCCAGAAGTGTACCAATCTTTATGAAAGATCGAGAGAAATAATTTTAGATTTTTTTAATATAAAAAACAAAGATAAATATACAGTAATTTATGTTAAAAATACTACTGAGGGAATAAATCTTTTAGCAAATGTTTTGATAGAATCAAAAGATGACCAAGTTTTAAGCACAAAAATGGAACATCATGCTAATGATTTACCTTGGAGATATGTAGCTAAAGTGCTATATGTAGATGTGGATAAGGGAGGAGAAATAAATATAAGTGATATTGAGGATAAATTAAAACAGGCTAATGGAAAAATAAAATTTGTAACTATAACAGGAGCTTCTAATGTAACAGGATTTATTAACCCTATAAATAAAATAGCATCAACAGTGCATAGTTATGGTGCTAAAATAATTGTTGATGTAGCACAGCTTGTAGCTCATGAACCAATAAAAATGGAAGGAGTTAAAGAGGATGACTATATTGATTTTTTAGTTTTTTCAGCTCATAAAATATATGCACCTTTTGGAACTGGAGTAGTAATTGGATTGAAAGAAGAATTAAATAGGAAAGAACCTATGTTAAAGGGTGGTGGTGCAGTAGACATGGTTTTTGATAATGAAGTTTATTGGCATGAGGCTCCATCAAAGTTTGAAGCAGGAACTCCAAATTTTTTAGGAGTGGTTGCCTTAGTAGCTGCACTAAAAACAATTAATAAAATCGGCTTTTCAAAAATAATGAATCACGAATGTAAGCTAAGGGATTATTTTTTAACTGAAATAGAAAAAATACCAAGGGTAATAATTTACGGAAACAAAGAAGTGGTTCATAGATTATGTGTAATAGCATTTAACATGGAAGGGATATATCATGAAGATCTTGCTAATAAATTAGCTGAAGATGGTGCTATAGCAGTAAGACATGGATGTTTTTGTGCACAGCCTTACACAAAAAGGTTGCTAGAAATGACTGATGCAGAAACCTATAAATATATTAAAGATCCGACTATTCCAAGACCTGGAATGATTAGAGCGAGTTTAGCTATGTATAACGATTTTGAGGAAATAAATAAGTTTTTAAGTATATTAGAAGATATTTCGAAAAAATGTTAAAAGATGACCTAGGGGAGTATTATTTAAAGGACTATCTCAAAAAGATAAATAAGAAGTTTGAGATAGTCCTTAATTATTAAATTACTAATTTTATTATATAGCAAAGCTTTCATAGATTGGTAAAGTGTTAGTAGAGTCTAAATCTTCTACTAGTGGAGTTAAGTAAGCTAAAGCTTCTTCAGTTACACCATTACCTTCTTCATTTATCCATTCAGTAGGAAAATATTTTATGTTATTAGCAACTTTATTAGCTTCTATAAATATTGGTTCAGACTTATATGGTAAGTTTGAAATTCTTTTAATAGATACCATAAGACCATTAGTACAATTCATAGAATTTTTTAAAGCGTATCTTCCAACAAGTTCCGCTTCGTGTAAATCAGTTTCAGAAGCACAGTGCATAGAACATCTTTGTAAAACACCAAGTTCAAGAACTTTTACTCTCTTTGTAATATTAGCTTTTAATATTACAGCTTTTAATATTGAACCAACTCCACCTAATTGGCTATGACCAAAATTATCGTGGGTTTCTGACTTGGTAGCTGATAAGAATTCACCATCTTTATTTTTTAATCCTTCAGAGGCTACTATATATACAGAGTGTTTTTCATTGTACACTTTTTGTACATCTTTTATAAATTTATCTAAAGAAAATGAGCTTTCAGGAAGATAAATTAAATCTACACAGCTAGTTCCTTTAATTTTTGCAAGAGAAGCAGCAGCAGCTAACCAACCTGTATCTCTTCCCATAGATTCTAATATAAAGATACCATTATTACTGTAAACTTTAGAATCTAAGTAAGTTTCAAGAACTGAAGTTGAGATAAACTTTGCAGCACTACCAAAACCAGGGGTATGGTCAATATATTTTAAGTCATTATCTATAGTTTTAGGTATACCAATGAACTTAATATTTATATCCTTAGCTATAGCATAGGTACTAAGTTTTGCTATAGTATCCATAGAGTCATTACCACCTACATAAAAGAATGTAGAAATTTTATACTCTCTTAGAATAGAGATAAGCTTTTTATATTCTTCTTCGTTTTCTGAAAAATCCTTAAGCTTATATCTACAGGAGCCTAATCCAGAGGAAGGTGAATTTTTAAAAATTTCTAGTTTATTTTGGTCAATAGAAGAAAGATTTATTATTTTTTTAGCTAGAATACCTTCTATACCATTAACACCACCATAAACATTTTCATATAGATTTAAATCAAAATTTTCTTTTATTACACCGTAGACACTAGAGTTTATAACAGTTGTAGGTCCACCAGATTGAGCTATTATACAATTCATTAGAATACTCCCTTTCCAATTTCAAAAATTATATATGCTATACTATTTAAAATAAAACATACTTCATTAATTAATATAGTATATTTTATTCTTTAAATCAATATAAAATTTAGAAAAATATTAATTATTTTTATTGAAAGTGCATAAGAAAAAGTAGTCAATATAAATTAATATGAATGATAAGAAGTTACAATGCCTTTAAACAAGCTGTTATAAAATATTAAATTTAGATACTTATTTATATGGTATAATATATAAATAACATACTATATTAGGAGTTTTAATTATGGATATAAAAGAGATATTAAAAAATAATAATATAAAAGTAACAAAATCTAGAATAATAATTTATGATATTTTATTAAAAAGTAAGGATAGTTTAAGTGCTGATTATATATATAGAGAAGCTAAAAAAGATGATAATATAAATTTATCAACAGTTTATAGAACTCTAGATTTATTTGAAAATAAAAGTTTAGTTGAAAAAATATTTTTAGGAGATAACAAGGCAAATTACAGGATAAAAAGAGAGAGTCATAAGCATAACTTAGAGTGCAGTCTTTGTCATAAGAAGGTTGAAATACCATGTCCTATGAATCAAATTGAAGAAATGTTAAAAGAAAAAGTTGGGTTTAAATTAGTGGAACATGATTTGAAATTAAAAGGAATATGTGAAGAGTGCTCTGAGAAGAGAGAAAACTAAAAGAAAGAAGTATTACAGCCTCTAGCTATCAGATAAATATATTTTTTCATATGCCTATATAGCTAGATAAAAGGCATAGAGGATGTATCTGTAATTTGATACATCCTCCTCATTTTTTTTATTTCTTTCTATTGAAAATTATTGATAGTATAAGGAAGAATACTGACACAAGAGCTATTGTTCCTCCAGGTGCACTATCTAGGTTATATGATAAAAAGAGACCTATTATAACATCAATTATTCCAAATAAAATAGAGTATATTAATGTTTCTTTAAAGCTTTTTCTTAGTTGCATAGCTGAAGCAACAGGGATTATCATAATTGAAGAAACAACTAATATTCCCATTACTCTTATAGATACAGAAATTGTTGCAGCAACCATTATAGTAAATAAATAATTTATAAATTTAGTATTTATTCCTGATATTCTAGCCCCTTCTTCATCAAAGGTTGTATAAAGAAGTTTAGGATATAAAAAGTAAATTGTTATAAAGGTGCAAATAGCTATTATTGTAATTAATATTAAATCTGTTTTAGATACTGTTAATATACTTCCAAATAAGAAGGAATCTACTTTAATAGCTGATTTTCCTGAACTTACTAAAATAATAGCTATACCTAGACTGAAGGTTAAAATTATAGACATAGCAAGTTCAGCATATTTTTTATAATAATTTCTTAAAAGTTCTATAACTATAGCAGCTAAAATTGTAAAACCAAAGGCAGTAAGTATTGGATTTAAACCAAGAACAAGACCTAAGGCTATTCCTGCAAAAGAAGAATGAGATAAGGTATCACTTATCATAGAATATCTTTTAAAGACTAAAAATAAACCGACAAGGGGGCAAAGTATAGCTAAAAGTATTCCGGCAAAAAAGGCATTTTGCATAAATTCAAAATGAAACATTTCAAGCATATCTATAATTCCCTCCTTATTAAATCTAACTTATTTTTATATTCTTCTTTACTATAAAAAGATAAATTTCCAAGGGAAAGTTCAATAATCTTAGAGGAGTATTTAAGGGCTTTCTCCTTGCTGTGTTCAACAGAAATTATAGTTAAATTATTATTTTGGTTAAGAGAACTAAGTAATTCATAAATTTCAAGTTGAGTTTTTTCATCTATTCCAGTAGAAAGTTCATCTAAAACTAAAAGTTCTGGAGAACCTAAAAGAGCTCTAGCTATAAATATTCGTTGTTGTTGACCTCCTGATAAATTACCAATAAGAGAATTTTTAAATTCTTTCATATGGACTATATCAAGTACTCTATCAATTTCTTGCAAATCCTTTAATTTTAAAGACTTTAAATGGATTTTTAGAATTTCATAAACTGTAATTGAAAATTCTGAATTAAAGTTATCAGATCTTTGAGGAACATATCCTATACTTTTTATGTTTTTTTCAATAGAGCCAGAAGATGGCTTTAAAGAACCTACTAATAATTTTATAAAAGTAGTTTTATAACTCCCGTTTTCACCAACAACAGATATGTAATGTCCTCTTGGGATTTTTAAATTTATATTATTTAAATTATAATTTTCGCTTCCATCATAAGAGAAGCAAAGAGATTTTATATTTATCACGTAACCCACTCCTAATTTAATTTTAAATATTTCTTATTAATCTCACATATTGCAGTTAGATTATAACAGAAAATGCGAATTATTTGCAATAAGCAAATTTTAATGTATAGAAATAATAGAAAAGATTAACTCTTTTTCACTCCAAATAGTTCTATTTGAGTAGATTTATTAGATTTTATTTGTTAATATGTTAAAGAAACTAAATTTTACTATAAATTAAATTTCAAATATTATAAAGTATAACCACTTATTTTATACTTAATCATTAAGAAATTAAAGTTTTACCTTAATAGAAATTAAAGTTAGTATTAAAAATATAAACTAACTTTTAATCGAACTAAAATTAAAACTACTTTTAAAATTTAAGAAAATTTATAAGGTGAAGTTTTTTATTTACATATAAGGGTATAACTTATTTATTTATAGTAAATTATAGTAATAATAAAAATAAAGTAGAACAGTATTTAAGAGATTAATAGAAAGGATGATATATATGGAATTTTCATCATTAGTTTTAATGGAAAGGGATAGTGAAACTGGGTTCTTAGGAAAAGAATTAGGAAGCTATACTGTAGAAGAAGGAAGAGAATATGTAAAAAGATTATTTGTTTATAATGAGAAAGTTACTTTAATTTTTGACACTAAGGAAGATGTTGAAGAGTGGGAATTTAGCGCGATTTTTGATTTATTTAATATAGATGATTTTGTAAGTAAAGGTTATGAAATAGAGGAAGATGATGAAGAGTATAATCCTACATGGATTATTAATTTTGATTATGTAGAGGATGACAAAGTTATGGGAGATAAAATAAGAGAACTTTGTAATTTAATAGATAAAAATATGAAAGAAGTATTTGAAAACATTAAAGGAAAAGAAGAAGAATATAAATAATAACATATAATTAATCTTTATTTATATTCAACTTTTAAATAATATTAGTGGGGTTGTGTCAAAATTTTTAGAGAATATTGATGCAACCCTTAATTAAAATTTTATTTGACGACTAGAAGTTATAATATTTTTATTTTTTATAAGTAAGAGATAAACAGTTTCATAGTTTTATAATTAAATGATAAAAAAATAATAAGATAAAGAAAGGATGTTTTTATGAGTAAAGAATTAAAGAAAAGAAGTGAAATTGAAGAATTATATAAATGGGATATGGAAAAAGTATATCCTAGTATAGATGCTTGGGAAAGGGATTTTGAAAGCTTAAAAAGTGAATCAGAGGAAATAAAAAAGTTTAAGGGTACTTTAAACAATGGAGAAAGTATATTAGAGTATTTAAAACTAAATGAAAAGTTATCTAGAAAATTAGAAAAATTATATGTATATGCTACTATGAAAAGTCATGAAGATACTACTAATAGTGATTTCCAAGCTATAGCAAGTAAAATAGAAAGCTTTATGGCTGTTTTCGGAAGTTATAACTCTTATTTTGAACCAGAAATATTAGCTTTAGAAGAGGATGAACTAATAGGATTTATTAATAGTAATGAAGAGCTAAAGGTATATGATTTCTTATTTAGAAGTTTATTAAAAAGTAAAAGCCACATATTAAGTGATGAAATGGAGGCTCTTTTAGCATCAGCATCAGATTGTTTAAATGCTTCTGAAAATATATATGAAATGCTAACTAATGCAGATATGAAATTCACAAAAATTAAGGATGAAAATGGTGTAGAGGTTGATTTAACAGAAGGTAACTATGGCAACTTTATTAGAAGTAAAAATAGAGAAGTAAGAAAAGATGCTTTTAAAGGATTATTTAATGAATACAAAAAATATGAAAATACTTTAGGAACTAGTTTAGTAAGTTCTATAAAAACTTTTATATTTAATAGTAAAACAAGAAATTACAAAAATTCCTTAGATGCATCCTTAAGTCCAAATAATATACCATTAGAGGTTTATTATAATGCAATAGAAACTATAGGAAAGAATCTTAATACTCTTCATAGATATGTAGGTATAAAGAAAAAACTTCTTAAATTAGATGAACTTCATATGTATGATTTATATGTACCAGTTGTTGAAAATACTTCAGAAGAAATAGAATATGATGAAGCAGTAAAAATAGTAGAAGGTGGATTAGCACCACTAGGAGAAGATTATATAGCTATCTTTAAAGAAGGTATAAAAAATAGATGGGTAGATGTTTATGAAAATAAAGGTAAAAGAACAGGGGCTTATTCATGGGGAAGCTATGATACAATGCCTTATGTACTTTTAAACTATAATCATAGCTTAAATGATGTATCAACTTTAGCACATGAAATGGGACACTCAATTCATTCATATTATTCAAGAGAAAATCAACCATATGTCTATGGAAACTATACATTATTTAGTGCTGAAATAGCATCCACAACTAATGAAATATTATTGATTAATAAATTAATAAATGATGAAAATGATAAAGGAAAAAAACTATATTTAATAAATCAAGAATTAGAACAAATTAGAACTACAGTGTTTAGACAGCTTATGTTTGCAGAATTTGAGTTAATTACCCATGAAAAAATTGAAGAGGGAGAAGCTTTAACAGCAAAGGATTTAAATGAATTATGGTTAGAGCTTAATAAAAAGTATTTTGGAGAAGATATAGTAATAGATGAAGAAATTGCTATAGAATGGGCGAGAATCCCTCATTTCTATTCAGATTTCTATGTTTATCAATATGCAACAGGTTATGCAGCAGCATCTGCTTTTAGTAAAGCTATATTAACAGGAAACAAAGAAAATATAGAAAAGTATAAAGGATTTTTAAAAGCTGGTGGATCTAAATATCCAATAGATGCTATAAAAGATGGTGGAGTTGATATGACTACATCTAAGCCATTAGAGGCTACTTTAGAAAGATTTAATGAGCTTTTAGATATGCTTGAAGAATTAATTTAAAATATTTAGGACTGTATGAAAAAGTGCATACAGTCCTTTTTACATTGGGAATTCTCTTTAAAAAATAAAAAAAATAGTTTATACTAAAATGGGTATATAGTATGGTAATTTAGGAAGGTATTAGTAAAATGAGAGGGGATAAAATTTTATTAAGAGAAAGAGAACTAAAGGAAATAGTTAAAAAATAATAGGAGGTAATAGTTTAGTTATTAAAAATATTAAATTTTTACCAAAGGAATGTTCTTTAGAGGTAAGAGGAACTATAAAAAAACTCTTTTCTTTAGATGGAAATATTCTTTTAAAAATAAAGACCTTTGATGAAAGAAGTATTACCCTGGAAATAAAAAAAGTAACATCACTAAAAATAGATATATTTTCTAAAGTAAAGAAAGTATTAGAAGGAACCAATATAAGTAGATTTAAAGATAAAGGAATTATGATAAATGGTAAAAAAATAATAATAGATGGATATAAATTATTAGAATCTTTAAATTTAGGAATTGGAACTTTAGAAGATATAGAAGTGCTAGATGATGGGTTATTAATGATCTTAAGTAATATAAGTGAAGACAAGCTTTTAGCTCTTAAAAAAATTGGTTAAAAGTTAGAATATGAGGAGGAGTATATATGAATATATCGCAAATTACAGTTTCTTTAAGTGCTGATGATATAAAATCAATGGTAAATGATTTTATGAAAATAGAGGGACTGAATTTAAATGAAATAATTTTTGAAGGAAATTCTTTAAAAGTAGCTGGGTCATTTAAAAAAGTTATTTCATTGGGATTTAGTGCTTCGGTTGAGGTTGTTGGAGTAGAGAATAATATATTAACATTAGGCTTTAAAAAGGCTTCATTTATGAAGATTGGTATACTAAAAGTATTTAGAAAAATAGCTTTAAAGATAGCTTTAAAGGGATTTAAAGAAAAGGGTATAGAAATAGTTGAAGATAAAATCAAAATTGATATAAAAAAGATTATAAAAGATATGAAATTTATAAATTTAGATTTAACAGAGGCTAGAGTGGCTAATGGAAAACTAGATGTTGCAGTATCTAATATAAATGTTAATTTACCAGAAATGGCTAATAAGCCATCTATAAGTGTTGAAGAAGAAGCTGAATTAGATAATATAAAAGAAGAAAAGGTTAAAGATTCTAATGAAAAGAAAGAAGAGGAACCTTTAAAGAAAAGGGAAAAGGAAAACCTAGAAAGTGATGATTTAAATGATTCAGATTATGTCTATAATATAAATATAGAAAAAACTGAGGATGTTTATAGTCATAGTAGAGATGCAATAGTAAAAAATATACCAAACAATGCTAAAGCATATAGTGATTTTATAATGTTTATTCCAGATTTAATTGCTCTTATATGTAGACTTATTAAAGATAAGCGTGTTCCTAAAAAAACAAGAATAGCTTTAGGATTAAGTTTTGGATATACTGTACTTCCTTTTGATTTAATTCCAGACAAGATACCTGTTTTAGGTCAGTTAGATGAATTAGCAGTTATTTTATTTGCATTAGAAAGAATAATGTCAGATGTTGATACTAATGTTCTTTTAGAAAATTGGCAAGGAAAAGATGAACTTGTTATTGTGCTTAAACAAGCTGTGGAATATATTTCAGGCTTTACAGGTGCAAAAAATTTAAATAAGATTTATGATGTAATAGATGCTTTAACATAATTAAAAAGCAAAGGACCGTATCTAATTTTTTTAGAATACAGTCCTTTTAAATTAAGGAGAGATTATTTATGGCTAAAAAGAAGTATTATGCAGTAGCAGTTGGTAAATCAGGAGTTCCTATGATTTTAGAAAGTTGGCCAGAGTGTCAAAAGGAGGTTATAGGTGCTAAGGGTGCTATATATAAAAGTTTTGAAAATATAGAAGATGCTAAGGAATTTCTTAAAATAAATAGCGAAGGAAGAGTTGCAAGTTCTAAAGTTAAGGAAAATACAGAAGAAACACTTGAGGGTATTAATATTTATGTAGATGGTAGCTTCATGGAAGTTAAGAATAATTTTTCTTATGGATTAGTTGTAATTAAAGATGGAGATGTTATACATACAGATAAGGGCATTGGAAATAATGAAGATTCTATAGCTCTTAGGAATGTAGCTGGAGAAGTAATGGGAGCTATGAAGGCAGTTGAATATGCATTGAATAATAATTTAAAGGCAATAACAATTTGTTATGATTATCAAGGTGTGGAAAGTTGGGCTTTAGGAACTTGGAAGAGAAATAGAGAATTAACAAAGGAATATAATGCATATATGCAAGAGAAAATGAAAGAAGTAAAAGTTTCATTTAAAAAAATAAAAGGCCATAGCGGAAATAAATATAATGATATGGCAGATTTATTAGCAAAAGAGGCACTTTTGAAATAAGAAATATTAAGTTATATTCCAAAAATACACTAACATAAGTAACGATATAATGGTAAAAATAACACTGAAATAAATTAAAAAAGAGGTGTTAAATATGGGAAAAGTACTAATGGGAATAACAGCAGGAACTATAGTTGGAGCAACTATAGGTGTTATGATGGTTCCAACCCTAGATAGAAAGACCCAAAGAAAAATAAAAAAAGCTAGTAGAGTTGCTTTATGTGCTTTAGGAGATGGCTACGATCAAATGATGTCAAAGATAAGATAAACGTAGACTTAATTCAGGAGGAGTTTTGATTCCATTTGAATGCTTAGTCAAAGTTATCTAGAAGCGTGAGGATGTTTAGCTCCTACTTATAGAAGATAGGAGTATTACAGCCTCTAGCTATCAGAAAAAAATTATACAACTAAAGAGTAAAATACTTATATAAGATTCCTTTAAAATTGAGTTAATAAAAAAAGAGAAGTTTTTTTAAAAAATTTCTCTTTTTTTTATAGGCATTTTGAAAAATTCTAATTTTATTAAAAAAAACTTAAAGAATAAATGCAAAAAACACTAGAAATATGTGTTATAATTTAATAAAGTCAGTATATTTAATAATAGAACAGTTTAAAGGATGAGTTGAATATGGAAATATTATCATTGGGTGAAAAGATAAAAAGAAGAAGAAAAGAATTAAACATGACCCTAAAGGATTTAGCAGGGGAAAGAATAACTCCAGGGCAAATAAGTTTAGTTGAATCAGGAAGAAGTAATCCATCTATGGATTTACTTGAATATTTAGCTAATACTTTAGATACTTCCGTAGAGTATTTAATGGAGTCAGAAAAAACACAAGCAGAAAAAATATGTTTATTTTTTGAACAAACAGCTGAAAGATATTTATTAGAAGGTAATGTTTTAAAGGCTGAACAACATATTGAAAGTGCATTATATTACGCTGAAAAATATAATTTAGAATATAGAAAAGCAAAGAATTTATACTTAAGAGCTGAAGTATATTTAAATCAAGATGAATTTGCCTTAGCTCAACAATTTTTCCTTGCTGCTAATGCATTGTTTATAAAAACAGGTAGTAATGTTGACATAGTTAACACTTACTTAAAAGCAGGAAAAATAAGTCTTAGGGCAAAAGCATACCATTCTTCAAATTCATATTTAAAAGAGGCTGAAAAAGTGTATGTAAATAATAAATTAACTGAGGATACTTTACTTGGTCAAATTTATTATTATTTATCAAAAACTTACTTCTTAATGGAAGATATTAGGCAAGCTATAAATTTTGCTTTCTTAGCAAAGGAAGAATTTGAGAAAATATATGATAGAAAGAGATATGCCGAAGCTTTAGCCTTATTAAGTGATGAATATAATAGAGCTGGAGATTTAGAAAATGCTATAACATATTCTAAAAAAAGCTTAGGTATATTTAAGGAATTACAACAAGAAAAAGATATTGCATCTATAGAAAACTCATTAGGAAGATTATTTTATGAATTTGATAATATAGAGGAATCATTTAGTCATTATGAAAAAGCTAAGAAAATGAGAAGTGATAATAGAGATGATAAACTTGTAGAAACATTAATAGATATTTGTGAAAACTACATCAAATTAAAAAATATAGAAAAGTGTAATGAAATGTTACTAGCAATAAAGGAAAGTTTAAAAAATGACGATATAGAGAGAATTTTAGATTATAATAATTTATGCTACAGAGTTGCTTCCTTAGAAGATAATAAGGAAAAAGCTGAATTTATTCTTTTAGATATGATTCATATTGCAGATAAATATGGCTTAGAAAAGAGAAAGGCAGAAATATCAATAACTCTAGGTAAATTCTATTTAGAATTAAAGAGAGATTATGAATCAGCTAAGTATTTAGATAAAGGAATAGAGAGTCTTAGAAAAATAGGAATAATAAAAAATTGATAGTAAAGTAGATGGGTGATAAATATGAACTTCTTATCAACAGGGGAAAAGATAAAAAGAGCAAGAATTTATAAGGGTGTAACATTAAAAGAACTTTGTAAATCTGATATTTCAATATCAAAAATGAGTTGTATTGAAAATGATAAAGTAAAAGCAGATGAGTGGATACTAAAAATGGTTGCAGAAAGGTTAGAGCTAAATATAGAATATTTACTTCATAATGATATTATGGAACTTGAAGCAAGTATAAAAAGCTACAAAGAAAAAAGCCTTACAGAAAAAGATTTTGAAGATATAAAAGAAAGATTAGATTATTGTTTAGCTAAGGATTACAATGAATTATCTTTTAAATTTATTCATATATTATTTGAAGCATATACTAAAAGAAAAAAAATAGAAGAGATAAAGAGTATTACAAATATATATAATGAAATACAAGATTTAGTTGAAGATGGAAAACAAATTTATTATGAAGATTTAGCATTTTACTTCTTATCTAGAAGAAATTTTAGTGATGCAGCTACATATTTTAATATGTCTAAAACTCAATTAGAGTTAAAGGGTGTAGAAGAATATAGAGAAGAATATGCTAAAAATATTATTTGGTTATCATTTTCTTACTACAATATGGATGATTACATTAAAGCAAAAGAGACTTTAAAAGCTTTAATAGATTTGAATTTAGATTTAAGTGAGAATTCCTTAGCAATAATTAATGGATTATTAGCAGCTATAAATATGAAATTAAAAGAAGATTACAAGAAAGAATTAGATGCTTACTTGAATTTTAATGGTGAATTTAATTTATATTATAATAGTATGGCATTATTAATAGCTGATAATTATTTTGAAGCAGAAAAAACTCAAGAGGCAATAGAATTGCTAGAGGAAACTAAGAAAAATGTTAAGGATATAGAAAGTTTTTCTTATATACAAATATTATTAGGAATTATTAATAGATTAATAAGTTATAACAGTATAGATAAAGCAAAAGAGTATTGTGAAGAAGCTTTGGAAGTATCTATAAAATTAGATAACCATTTCTTTATAGAGAGAAGTTATCTTTATAAAGCAAAAATACATAGATTACAAAAGAGTTTAATTCAATGGGAAATGAACATGAATTTAGCTACTGATATGTTAATAAGATTTGCTTCAATGGAAGAGAAAAAAGAAAGATACATGGAAATGGCAGAAATGTACCATGTTATTGGTGAACTTAGAGAGGCTATAAAGTATCTTACTTTAGCCATGAGCTTAGAAAAAAGCGAAGATATTTAATATAATAATCATATGAAATAGATTTAGAGTGCTGTAAAGGCTTCTAAGTCTATTTTTGTTTATAATATATTAATAAGTTAACTTAAGTTAAATGTTGTAAAGCTAATTTATTAATAGTATAATAAATGGGGATTTTAAAATTTTTAGGGGGACAAATATGTTTACAGAAGAAATGAATGCGCTTTGTCATTCTGCAAAAAAGAAAGTAACCATTTTCAATGATAGCAAGATTAGGTATATAATCATGGCTGCTCTTGGTGGAATGTTTGTTGGATTAGGTGTTATGTTACTATATACTGTAGGTGGTATATTAGACCATGGAAATGTTGCTGGAACAAAAATTGTTATGGGAGTATCTTTTGGTGTTGCACTTAGTTTAGTAATAATGGTAGGGGTAGATTTATTTACTAGTAATTCTTTAATAATGTCTATAGGTTCTTTATATAAAAAGGTTACTTTTATGGACATGATTAAAATATTATTAGCAAGCTATATTGGAAATATTATAGGGTCAGTTATAGCAGCCTTTTTATATGTAAAGGCTAATGCAGCAACGCCTTATGTTACAGAATATATATTAAAATCAGCTGAGTTAAAAATGAATACTCCAGCAATGGATTTATTTTTTAAAGGAATTTTGTGTAATATTTTAGTATGCTTATCAGCTTGGTTTTCCTATAAATTAAAAAGTGAATCAGGAAAGCTTATAATGATATTTTGGTGCTTATATACTTTTATAACAGCTGGATTTGAGCATAGTATAGCAAATATGACATTATTTTCAATGCCTTTATTTATGGAGCATAGTTCTTATGCCATATCATTTTTAGGAGCTGGACACAATCTTCTTTGGGTGTCTGTAGGAAACTTTATAGGTGGAACTTTATTTATGGCCTTACCTCTTTATTTTATTGCAAAAGAGAAAGCTGCAAGTAAGGTCAATAATTAATTAAATAAATATAATTTTAAAAAATAATCAAAAAATACTGTGTCTTAATGATACAGTATTTTTTTGATACAAAATTTAGAAGGTACTTTAAATATTGATTATTACATATTCAGATTAGGGAATTATTTACTACAGTGTTTATTTAAAAAAATTAAGTTTATATCCTTTATTATATAAATTTCATATTTCAATAGTGATAATACTAATAGTTAAATAATTATGAAAAGAAGTGCTTTCTAAACAAAAGTAATTCTAATTAATATATAATATTAAAAAATTATTGAATTTAAGGGAGATGTATTATGAAAAGATGGGTTATATCATTTGTTATTTTGGGAATAGGGTTTAGTTTTATAGGATGCACTAGTGATTCTGAAAAATCATCAAATGTATTAGAAATAGATGAAGCAAAATGTGCTGAAATTGAAGAAAAATTTGGTCTTGAAAAAATAACAAAAGATTCTCTACAGAGTTTATCTACAGAAAGTGTTTTAAATCCAGAAGAATATAAAAAGAAAAGAGAAATAAAAATAAATAAGAAAGAATTAACAAGAGAGGGAATTGATGAAATAGTTGAGAGGGCTAAATTTTTGGTAGATAAATATTATACTGATGAATTAAAAGAAGCAAGTTATATACGCTTAGATGCTATAAATTTAATAGATAGACTAGGATTTTACTTAAATGATGAATTAGCATTTGAATTATTGAAAGAATGTGTTGAATACTATGAACCTAGCAATTTAGAAGAAAAAATAAAAGAAAATGATGAAAGTATATACTGGTATCACTATACAACTAATCTTTTATATGACTACTATTCTTTTTTTAGCAAAACAGATGATTTAAGTACTGAAAAATACATTATAGAATTATATTTATATTCAGCAAAAGAGTATGTTGGTGTTAAAGCACTCAATGAAAGTGGCTTTTATAAAAATATAATAAAAACTAAATTTCTTAAGGAGGATTTACAAAGAGCAAAGGAAGTATTTGTAGAAAGACGTAATGATGTTAAAAAAATTTTAGATAAATATTGGTATTAGTATAAAATAGTGGACACATTTAATCGAACTAAGTAAAATTATATTTAGTTACAGAGGATGTGTTTCTACTATGGGTAGAGGTAAAAATTATACAGATGAATATAAAGAAATGATTTCTGATTTATACAATTCTGGAATGAGTGTAACAGAAATAAGTAGTGAATACAGCATAGCAAAATCAACTATAAATGGATGGAAAATAGTTCTATTATGAGACATCTTCTATTATTATATTTATAAAAAGATGTTAATAAAAATTCAAAAAAAGTATGTTATAATTTGGTTGAAAAAATCTAATGATATTAAGCGATAAATTTAAGTTTAAAGGTGTTTTAAGATGAATTATGTTTATATACTAGAATGTTTTGATAAAACTCTATATACAGGATGGACTACAAATTTAAAAAGTAGAATAGATACTCATAATAAAGGTAAAGGAGCTAAATATACTAGAGGTAGATTACCTGTTAAATTACTTTATTATGAATGCTTTAATGAGAAGGGAGATGCTCTTAGGAGAGAACATGAAATTAAAAAGATGACAAGAGAAAAAAAACTTAAACTTATATTTGAAAGGGAAATAAATTATAAGGAGGCTTTTTGTGAAAAGAATAGGTTATGATGAGGTTTTAGAATTTCTTATGTATATAGGAACTTTAGGCTATGTTATTTATGGAGTGATTAGTAAGGAGTATATGTATTCTTTAAATGGCGTACTAACTTTAGTAGTTATTGCAGCGCCAAGGGTGCTTATGAAAATATTTAATTTTAATGCTACTACATTTTTGAAATTTTTAGTTCAATTTTTTATATTTGTATCAATGTTTTTAGGTAGACTTAATGGATTTTATGGAAAAGTTCCTCATTGGGATACATTTTTACATACTCTTTCAGGTTTTATAATATTTTTAGTTGCTTATGTTGTATTTATTGTACAAAATAAAGGTGAAGTTAAAAATGTTAATCCAACATTAGTTGTTACTTATTGTGTATTATTTGCCATAGCAATGACAGCTCTTTGGGAAATATGGGAGTTTGCAGGTGATCAACTTTTAGGGTTGAGTTCTCAAGGAGGAAGTTTACTTGATACAATGAAAGATATAATAACAGGTAGTATAGGACCAGTTGTTTTATGTCCATTTTTACTAGGAAATCTTAAGGGAAAGAAAAATAAATTATTTGATGATTTAACTTTT
The DNA here is from genome assembly GCF_001403635.1 of Clostridium massiliamazoniense. GTDB lineage: Bacteria > Bacillota > Clostridia > Clostridiales > Clostridiaceae > Sarcina > Sarcina massiliamazoniense. Next base: position 698,234 of record NZ_LN879468.1, on the reverse strand, counting down.
CTTGTTTTAAAAAGAAAATAGTGCAAGTGAGGGGATGTATCAAATTACAGATACATCCTCTCTGCTTTTATATAGCTATCTCGGCAGATGAAAAAAATATATTTATAAAAGTAATGTAAATTAAGGTGTTGATTTGATAGAGTCCATTCAGTTTTTACGTTATTTTGTAATAATAAATTATATAAAAACACAATAATATTTATTTTAATTTGTGAAGAAAGGATATAACAATGAAACAAGCTATTAGATAAAATAGACAAAAGAGGTGATATATAATAAAATTAAACATAGATAAAAAAACAATTTAATGATTTATTAAATTTTATAACTTAAGTGAAAGAGGATTAGAAATGATTCAATTAATAGGCATTAAAGATAATACTAAGTTAGACATAAGGGAAAAATTATCTTTAAAGGAGAGTACACAAAAAATTTATTTAAATAAATTTAAGGATTTTGCAGAAGGCATAGTAATATTAAATACTTGTAATAGAACAGAAATTTATTTTAATAGCTCTTTATATGGTGAAGAAATATTAAGAAAGGTTTTTGAAGAGTTAAAATGGGATTTAGATTTAATTAAATATGTTTTTTACAAAAAAGAGGAGGAAGTTTATAGTCATTTACTAGAAGTTGTATGTGGTTTTAAGTCTAGAATATTAGGAGAAGATCAAATACTTGGTCAAATAAAAAATGCTTATGCTGTTGCTAAAGAAGAAGGAGCACTTTGTAATAGATTACAAAAATTATTTGAAATAGCAATAGGGTGTGGTAAAAAGTTTAGAACACAATGTAAAATGTATGAAATACCAGTGTCATCAGCATCTATAGTAACAAATATGGCCTTTAAAACTGGAAAAACAAAATTTATGCTTATGGGTTTTGGTGAAATTGGAAAAGCTGTTTGTACTAATATTTTAGCAAATAAATCTACAGAGCTTTTGTATATTGTGGTTAGAAATAAAGAAGTATTAAAGGATGTAATATCAGATAAAAGAGTAAGGGCTCTTAATTTTGGTGAAAAGGATGAATACATAAAGGATGTGGAATGTATAATAGGAGCAACATCTGCACCACATAGTATTGTAAGAAAAGAAAATATTTCAAAAGCAATGTTAATATTCGACTTAGCAGTTCCTAGAGATATAGATATCAATGTTAAGGAAGTCAAAGGAGTAGAGCTTTATGACATTGATGAAATAAGTATGCTAGATGATGAGAATAAAAAGCTAAGAATAGAGAGAATGAATGAAAATAAATATTTATTAGAAGATGCTTTAAAAGAATATTTAGAATGGGAACAATTAAGAGATATTAGTAGCCTTATAAGAGAAATAAAGATCAAGGGCGATGAAGTTTGGATGGAGAGATTTCAAAGCTTTAAAAATAAAAGCTCTAATGAACATGATAATGAGGTTGCAGAAAAATTATTTAAAAGCATAGTTAATACATATACTAACAGAGCAATTGAACTTCTAAAAGAAGAAAGACTAAAAGGAAGTGATGAAGGGTGCTTGAGAGTTATAAAGAAAATATTTCTAGAGAAATAGATTTTTTTGGATTAAGCATATCAAAAAATGCTTCTATTTTAATAATAGGTGGAGGAAAGGCTGCTTTAATAAAGGCGAAATCTCTTACTGCAAAAGGAATTAGTGTAACAGTTATAGGAGAAAAAATTGAGAATGATTTAAAAACCTTAAAGGGAATAACTATAATTAAAAAAAGCTATTACAAAGATATAATAAATAAATATCATATAATAATAATAGCTATAGATGATCATGAGGTTAGAAGAGAAATTATAAATCATTGCAATGAGGCTTTTAAAATTTACATTGATTGCACAGATTATAAAAATGGATTAGCAGTAATGCAAAGTCAAGGTGAATTAAAAAATATCATGTATTCAGTTAATACAAAAGTAGCGGTTCCTAAATTAAGTAGGCTTCTACTTCAAAAAATTAAAGAAACACTCTTAGAGTACGATGATTTTGTTTTATGTGTATCTAAAATAAGAAAAGAAGCTAAAAATTTAGATAATGAAAGTAAGAAAATAATAATAGATTTTATATGTAGTAATGATTTTAAGTTTTTCTTTGATAAAGGAAAAGAAAAATTAATTATTAAAATGTTTTTTGATAATGAAATTTAAAATTAAGAAAAAGAGTAATAGATTGGGGTTGATTAAGATGTCATTAATTATAGGAACTAGAAAGAGTAAGCTTGCTCAATGGCAGGCTGATAGAGTAATAAGTCTTTTAAAAGAAAAATTCCCAGAGGAAACTTTTGAAAAATTATTGGTTCTTACAGAAGGTGATAAAAGACTAGATGTAACATTAGATAAAATTGGTGGAAAGGGCTTATTTGTTAAAGAAATAGAAATGTCCCTTTTAAATAAAACATCACATGGAGCAGTTCATAGTATGAAGGATGTTCCTTATGATTTAGGAGAGGAATTTGAATTAGTTGCTATTCCAGAAAGAAATGACATTAGAGATGCCTTTGTTTCAATGAATGGTATACACTTTAATGAACTTAGAAAAAATGCAAGAATAGGAACAAGTAGTATAAGAAGAGCAGCACAGTTGAAATTACTTAGAAGTGATTTAGAGATTGTCCCAATAAGGGGTAATGTACAAACAAGAATAGAAAAAATAGAAAGAGAAAATTTAGACGGTATAATTTTAGCCGCTGCTGGATTAAAAAGATTAGAAATGGAATCTATAATAACAGATTATTTCGACCCAACTATATTTTTACCAGCAGTTGGTCAAGGTGCTTTAGGTGTAGAATGTTTAAAAAATGGTGTAAACAATAGTTTCTTTAAAGCCCTAGATGATAAAGTTGTTAGAATGAGAGTTGAAGCAGAAAGAAGCTTTATGAAGGAATTAAATGGTGGTTGTCACAGTTTAATAGGAGTATATAGTGAAATAAAAGATAAGGATTTATATTTAATAGGAACCTATGAAGTGGGCGGAAAAATCATAAAAAAAGATATATTAGGAAGCTTAGACAACCATATAGAACTTGGAAAAATGTTAGGAAGAAAGATTATTAATGAAGTTTAGGAGGAAATATACATGTCAAAAGCGTATATTATAGGAACTGGACCTGGAGATGAAGAATTATTAACTTTAAAAGCCATAGAAGCTTTAAAAGAATGTACAGCAGTGCTTTATGATAGATTAGTTTCAAATAATGTTTTAAATTATATAAATGATAATTGTGAAGTATATTATTGTGGAAAAGAGCCAGGCGCTCATTCAAAAACTCAAGAAGAAATAAATGAACTAATAGTAAAGTTATTAAATGAAGGGCATACTGTTGGAAGAGTAAAAGGGGGAGACCCTTATGTCTTTGGAAGAGGTGGAGAAGAAGTTATTGCCATAAAGGAAAATAATCACGAATTTGAGGTTATTTCAGCTGTAACTTCACCTATTTCTGTTTTAAATTATGCAGGAATTCCAATAACTCATAGAGGGATTGCTCAAAGTTTTCATATAGTAACTGGAAAGTCAGCTAAGGATTCAACTGTTAATTTTGAGGCTTTAGCTAAGGAAAATGGAACTTTAGTATTTATGATGGGCTTTAGTAATTTATCACTTATAAGAGATAATCTTATTAACCATGGAAAGGATAAAAATACTCCTTGTGCTATAGTTATGAAGGGAAGCACTTCAAAACAAAAAACAGTGGTTGGAACATTAGATAATATAGAAGAAAAAGCAAAGATAGCAAAAATAGAATCTCCATGTATAATAGTGGTTGGAGAAGTTGTAAACCTAAGAGAGGAATTACTTTGGTATGAAAATAAGCCTCTTTTTGGAGCTAATATATGCATTACAAGAACCAAGGAACAAGCTACGCCTCTTAAAAAGAAGCTAAAAAAATTAGGAGCTGAAGTTACAGAAATAAATTCAATAAAAATAAAACCGACTTTAGAAAATATAAAACCTTACTTAAATAACTTAAAAGATTATGATCATATAATCTTTACTTCAGTAAATGGTGTAAATAACTTTTTTGATGCTTTAATAAAAGAACGTTATGATATAAGAGATATTAAAGCAAAGTTTTCTGTTATAGGAAAAGCCACAGATGAAGCTTTAATAAAGAGAGGTATAGTACCATTTTTAGTAGCTAAAAGCTTTGTAGCAGAAGGATTATTTGATGATTTAAAATCAAAACTTAAGGTTGGAGAAAAAGTTCTTATACCAGCATCATCCTTAGCTCGTGATTTTCTATATGATTCTATAAGTGAGATGGGCTTAGAGGTTCATAGAGTTAATATTTATGACACAGTATGTGGAAGTCTTAAAAATATAAATGCATTTGCTAATGTTGATATGGTATTGTATACAAGTCCTAGCACAGTTCAAAATATGATAAAAATAATAGGTTTAGAAAAACTTAAAGAAAAGCATAGTATAGCTATGGGACCAAAAACCAATGAAGAATTAATTAAAAATGGAATAGATACAGCATATGTTTGTAAGAAACATCATGGAGATGCATTCATAGAAGAGATTATGAATTTTTGGAAAAGTAGTGTAGAAGACTAAATTTTGTATAGTCTTTATATAGATTCAATAAAACAAAAGGTGGTGAATGAGACTACCTAAGGGGTAGCTCAAAAGTTATGATAAAAAGAACTAGAAGATTAAGAGTAAATAATTTAGTAAGAGATATAGTAAGAGAAAATACTTTATCAGAAAATGATTTAATATTTCCATTATTCGTTGTAGAAGGAGAAAATATAAAAGAAGAAATAAGCTCTTTAGATGGAAATTACCATTGGTCTATAGATAGATTAGAAGAAATCATAAATGAAGTTGTAGAATCTGGAGTTAAGGGAATTATATTATTTGGGATTCCAAATCATAAGGATTGTGTTGGATCAGAGGCATATAGTGATGAAGGTATAGTTCAAAAGGCTATAAGAAAAATAAAAGAAATAACTGATGAGTTATTAATAATAACAGATATATGTATGTGTCAATATACTGATCATGGTCACTGTGGAATATTAGAAAATGATTATGTAGATAATGATAAAACTTTAGAAAAACTTAAAGAAATAGCAGTATCTCATGCAAGAGCAGGAGCACATATGGTAGCACCTTCAGATATGATGGATGGTAGAGTTTTAGCTATAAGAGAAGCTTTAGATGAAGAAGGATTTAAGAATGTTTCAATAATGAGTTATTCAGCTAAATATGCATCAGCATTTTACGGACCATTTAGAGAAGCAGCACATTCAACTCCAAGTTTTGGGGATAGAAAAACTTATCAAATGGATCCTGGCAATAGAAAGGAAGCCTTTGTAGAGGTTGAAAATGACTTATTAGAAGGTGCTGACATAATAATGGTAAAACCAGCTCTTTCTTATTTAGATATAATAAGAGATGTAAGAGAACGTATAGACGTTCCAGTAGCAGCTTATAGTGTAAGTGGAGAGTTTGCAATGGTTAAAGCAGCTGCTAAGGCAGGACTTGTTGATGAGAAAAAAATAGCTATGGAAATGCTTTTATCAATGAAAAGAGCAGGAGCGGACATAATAATAACATATTATGCATTAGATGCAGCTAAGTGGATAAAAGAAAAATAGTATTTTATTGAAAGGAGTAGAACTAATGAATAATAGAGAAATATTTGAGGAATCAAAAAAATATATTCCAGGAGGTGTTAATAGTCCAGTAAGAGCTTTTAACAATATAGGAATTAATCCACCAATAATTAAATCAGGTAATGGGGCAATATTAACTGATGAAGAAGGAAAGGAATATATAGATTTTGTTTTAGCTTGGGGTCCAATGCTTCTTGGTCATAGTGATAAAGATGTTATTTCAGCCATGGAAAAACAAATTAATGAAGGAATAGCCTTTGGAGCAGCTACTAAATTAGAATTAGAAATGGCAAAATTTATTTCTGAAACAGTAGATAATATTGAGATGATAAGAATGGTTAACTCAGGAACAGAAGCTACTATGAGTGCTATAAAACTTGCTAGAGGTTATACTGGAAAAAGAAAAATAATAAAATTTGCAGGATGTTACCATGGACATTTTGATGGATTTTTAATAGAAGCTGGTTCAGGAGTTTTAACTAATGGGATTCCAGGTTCTTTAGGAGTTCCTAAGGAGAGCATAGAAAATACTTTAATAGGTATTTATAATGATGGAGAACAAGTTGAAGGGCTTTTCGAAAAATATGGAGATGATATTGCTGCTATAATACTTGAACCTGTAGCAGGAAATATGGGAGTAATTAAAGCGAATGAAGAGTTTATTATAAAATTAAGAGAACTTTGTGATAAATATGGTTCATTATTAATATATGATGAAGTAATGAGTGGATTTAGAGTAGCATATAAAGGAGCTCAAAGTTTATTTAATGTTAAACCTGATTTAGTAACCTTTGCAAAAATCATGGGTGGTGGATTACCATGTGGAGCTTATGGTGGAAGAAAAGAAATTATGGAAAAATTATCACCAGTAGGTGGAGTATATCAAGCAGGGACTATGTCAGGAAATCCAGTAGTAATGGCAGCAGGATATGAAACTTTAAAGAAATTACATTCACATCCAGAATATTATGAACACATAAATAAACTTGGAGAGAAGTTAGAAAAGGGAATGTTAGATATAGCTAAAGAAAATAATATTCCTATGGTAATAAATAGAGTAGGAGCTATGATGACAGTATTCTTTACAAAGTTAGAAGATGTAAAGAGTTATGATGACGTAAAAACTTGTGATGAAGAGATGTATAAAAAATATTTTTTACATATGCTTGAAAATGGATTTAATTTACCTCCATCACAATTTGAAGCTATGTTTTTAAGTGTAGTTCATGAAGAAAAACATATAGATAAGTTTTTAGAAGCTTTTAAAAGTTTCAGATATAATGACTGAGAAGGAATTGAAATAATAGATGAAATAATAAGAATGTTTATCTAAGAATATATGAGGAGATTTATTATGGATAATAAAAGCAGTGTTCCAGATTATATAGAAAGAATAACTAAGGCATCAGCATATTTTATATATAGAAATGGACCAATTAAAGATTTTTATAAAGAGGGAAAATTAAATGATGATGAAGTAAAGCAAATTCAAGAACATATGCAAAATCATTTAGCTTACCTTTATAAAATACTTTTAGAAGAAAGTGATATTAAAAAGTTTGATTTAATTATTCAAACAATGAATAATTTCTATGTAAATGATGAAAGTAAAGTAGTTTATGAAGATGATGGCTTTGATAATTTTTATAATCAATTATTCCCAAAAGTTAATCCTAACTTTGGAATAAAAAAATAATATAAGTTAACTTATTTGGGGTATATCAATTTATTTTGGTATATCCCTTTAATTTTTGTAATAGTAAGAAGAATTTTAAAATAATTATAGTATATGAGTTTTATTTAATAAGAAGGGATTGTTTTGAAAGAAACATTTAAAAATAAGTTAATACCTATTGCTACTATAGTAGTTGATGCTATAAGTATTATATTAGTATTATTAGCCTTTGGAGGAATAATAGAATTTCAATTAGCTATATTATTTTTAGGAATATCTCAAGCTTTAAGTGGGTTATTATATATAATGAAGTCTGATGGAAGTAAATTTGATGGATTGTTAGGAGATTTTTCTATAGTATTAGGTCTTTTAATAATATTTATCATAGTTTTTGAAAGTGTATTATAAGTGATAGTTTATAAAAAGTTAACAAGAAATTTATATACAGCTATTTTAACTAATGTTATAATTCAATAAAGAAATGGAAAGTTCTTTAAATAGGTCCTGTGAGGCTTATAAGAAAATATTAATTTTAAATAGAAATAAATATTTTTTATCTGATGACTAGTGTCTGTAAAACTAAAGCTTCTATAAGCTGGAGTTAAACAGACACAGGTTCTTAGATAACTTTGATTTAATTCAGCTAGAATCAAAACTCTATGTAGATTAAGTCTTAGTTTATAAACCTTCTAGAAGTAAGTGATCTTTAAGAGACTTTCACCTTTTTAATGTAATCCAGTGAGGTTACAAAAAGGAGGATTTAGGTTCTCCTTAAAGTCTTATAATATAGGGGGATTTTTTTATGCAAGAAATTAAAGAAATGAAAGTGAAATCTTTAGGACAGAAGAGTGTTAAGGAAAAAGTAATTAGAGGAGTTTTAGCATTTCAACATCTTATAGCTATGTTTGGCTCCACTGTATTAGTACCAATTTTAACAGGTCTTGATATATCAGTAGCATTATTTGCTGCTGGGCTTGGAACACTAATATTTCATTTTTGTACAAAGGGAAAGGTTCCTGTATTTTTAGGTTCTTCTTTTGCATTTATACCAGTTATATCTGTAGTTGCAGCAAGCTATGGAGATTTGAGATATGCTCAAGGCGGAATCTTTATAGCAGGTATAATCTATGTAATAGTTTCTTTGTTTATTAAAAAAATTGGAGTGAAAAAAATAAAGGATATTTTACCAGCACAGGTAGTTGGACCAATGATTATAGTAATAGGTCTTAACTTAGTACCAACAGCTTTAGATATGGCAGGGGTTAAATCTTTAGTTAGTGGAGATAAAAGTGCTATTATAGCAGTTAGTTTATCATTAGTAACTTTAATAACAGCTCTAGGAATTAGAAAATTTTCTAAGGGATTCCTTTCACAAATATCAATTATATTAGCAGTATTTGTAGGATATCTATTAAGTTTATTATTAGGGCAAGTTGATTTGATGACCATAAAAAATGCTACAGTACTATCAATTCCACATTTTACATTACCTAAATTTGATAGTGGAGCTATAATGGTAATAGTTCCAGTAGTTTTAGCAGTTTTTATGGAACATATAGGAGATATAACAACAAATGGACAAGTTGTTGGTAAAAACTTTATAGAAGATCCAGGATTAAATAGAACTTTATTAGGAGATGGTCTTGCAACTATGGCCTCAGCATTTATTGGTGGTCCAGCTAATACAACTTATGGTGAAAATACTGGAGTTTTAGCAATAACAAAAAATTATGATCCTTCATTGCTTAGAATAACAGCAGTATTTGCAATAATGCTTAGTTTCATTGGAAAATTTGGTGCAATAGTTAAATCCATTCCCTCACCAGTAATGGGTGGAATAAGTTTAATATTATTTTCTATGATTGCGATAGTTGGAGTAAAAACTATAAAGAATGAAAATATCAAATTTAATGTGAAAAATATAATAGTTATGGGGGCAATACTATTTGTTGGACTTTCAGGAGTGTTTATGAGTGCACCAATAGGAATACAAATAACAACTAATGTATCTTTATCAGGGTTAAGCTTAGCTGCATTAGTAGGAGTGATTCTTAATTTAGTACTTAATAAGATATTTAAATAAAGTAAAAATTAATAAGATTATATGATTAAATAAAAGGACTGGGTTGTATCAAACAATCACTTAATTTATATTACTTTTATAAATATATTTTTTCATTTGCCGAGATAGCTATATAGGTACAAAATGCTGTGACCATTGAACTAGCACTAGAAACTATTGTAGAAAAAATATTAGAGCTTCTTTACGTAAGTAAGTGGTCACAAATGATGAACCTATATAGCTAGATAAAAGGCAGAGAGGATGTATCTGTAATTTGATACATCCTCATCCTTTATTGTTTTAAAATTATATTTTATTTTTTTAAAATATTTTCTATGTTAGTATTGTTATACATTGAAGTTGGGAATTTATTAGCTAATTCAGAAGCATATTGTTTAGCTTGTGTTAAGTCATTAGTTTGATTATAATACATAGCTAAGTTATATAAACATTCCTGAGTATAATATTCTGAATTAGGGAATTCTTTTAAATACTCCTTATATGCATTCATAGCATTTTCTTTTTGGTTTAATGCACTATAGCTAGATGCAGCATAGAATAACATAGTAGGAGCTGCTTTAAAGTTTTTATAGTAAGGTTTAGCTGAATTAAAGTAATTTATAACTTCTTGATAATTTTTATTATTATAAGCTGATATTTCTTTTTCATAGTAATAGTTAACTCCTTGAGTTTCCATAAATCCTACCGCATTATTATAATCACTGACATATTTTTCAGGAATTACGCTAATAGGATTTTCTTGAAGTAACTTATTTACACCATCAATAGAATTAGATTCAGCTAATGTAGTAAGTTCATTAATAAGAGCTTGTCCTTGTTCATCTGTAAGTTGAGCTGGTTTAGCAACTTCAGGTGCAGGAGTTTTATTAGTAGTATCTGTTTTTGGTGTTTCTTTACTTTGTGAATTTTCTACCTGTGGAGTAGTGCTTTTTTTATGATTAGCACTAGTTGAAGCATAAATTGCTGCTATAATAGCAATTATGATAATAATAACTCCAGCAGTACTGTAAAGTAATTTTTTTGATGATTTTTTAGTGGCAGTCCCATAATTTTGAGGATTAAATTCTTCTATAGGTTTTGAATTTGTTTTTTCTACAGTTGTTGTTTTAGAGTTTAAATTTTTATTTTTATTAGAATCGGTAACTTTTTTAGATGTTGAAGTAACTTTTATTTCAGCACTGTTATCTTTTACTTTTTCAACTTTAGGTTCCTCAACTTTTTCATCTACAGTAGGAGTCTCAACTTCTTCTTTAACTCTAGTAGTACTACTTATTTCTACTTCTACCTCTACTTTTGGTGAATCTATGAAGTTGTTTTGAATATCGTTATTATCGTTATTTGCAGCTTCACTTATAAGTTGGCTTAAGTTTTCATAACTTAAAGTATGTTGCTTTTTCTCTTCATCAACAGAAGCTAAGCTATTTTTAGCGTCTTCATTATCGTTATATTCTGCATTGATTTTCCAAGTGATAATAGCTTCTTCTAATCTTCCAAGGTCTTTAAGAATTTTTCCTTCTAATTCTAAAGCATCTTCATCACAGCTTTCTTTTTCTAGTATTTTCTCACAGAGACTTAGTGCCTCTTTAAGTCTTCCAGTTTGGTAAAATGTATAGGCTTTTTTTAATTTTTTATTAGAAATATCCATTTAATTTCTCCTTAACTTATTTTTATCTATCTACAACTTATGATTTTATCTATCTACTAATTGATGAGTGTATTTGTATATTCATCAAGAGAAGTTAATATAACCTTATATAATTGAAAGATATTATAATCTTTAATAAAATAATTTTATTTTTTGATCATTAGTTTTTGTAATACTTAAGTCTTTTATAAGCCTAAGATAAACGGAAACAGTTTTTTAGATAACTTCGGCTAAAATACAGCTAGAGTCAAAATTCTATCTGACTTAAGTTTTATATCTAAATTAATTTGAAATAATTATATATTTATAGGTTAAACTCGAGATAAATTTTAAATAAAAAATCACATAAAAATCAAGTATAATTTTGTTAATATTCAATATATATAATAAAACTTTTTATATAATTTTGCAAATTATGAATTGATTTTTGAATGAAAATTTACTTTGAATAAGATGTTGTTAATAAATAAGAAACTATAAGTTTTAGAAAATGTTTAAATATATTAAAGTAATTTTAATAGTGTAGATAAATTTATATAGTATAATTTAATCAGAAAGTAATAAAAGCTAAAATTTATTTGAACATTTTATTTGTGTATATGGAGGTATTTTATTTATGGCAAAAGGTGATTTATGTAAGATTATTATAAAAGATGACTTTAATAATGTATTAATAATTCAAAAAAAGGCTAAGAGAGGAGAAGAGGTAAGATGGTCTTTAGTATCTGGAGAGTTAAAAGCAAGAGAAACTGATGAAAAATGTGCAAATAGGGCTGTAAACGATGATTTGAAAATAACAGTGTTTGATTTAAAAAAAATAAAAGAAGAAGAAATCAATGAAAAATTATTAATGGTTTATACTGGAATTATAAAAGAGCGTGTTATATGTAACAATAATGTCGAAAAAATAAAGTGGATTAATAAAAAAGAATTGGAAAAATATGAAATTAAGGAAGTCGACAAAAATATTTTAAAAGAATTCTTTTATTCCAAATAGTTAAATTTTAAAATTAAAAATTTTATATAAAAATAGAAAAATAATCCGTTTAAGGGTAAAAATGGATTATTTTTTTGTATTTTTTTAATAATTCTAAATAAAGAGAGGGGTTGATATTAAAATTTTAATATTATAAACTTTTTATAAAAAATACTATATCCAAATTAAAATTAGTAGTCTATAATAGATTTATTGCAAAAAGAAAATTAAAAAGATATTGCAAAAATTTAAAATCAATTTTATCGAAAGGTTGTGAGGTTAGGGTTGAACGAAAAAATTCGTCTATATGGCTTTAATAATCTAACAAAAACTTTAAGTTTTAATATTTATGATGTGTGTTATGCAAAAACAGAAAAAGAGAAACAGGATTATATTAAATACATAGATGAACAATATAATTCAGAACGTTTAACAAAAATACTATGTGATGTCACTGAGATGATAGGGGCTCATGTATTAAATATTTCAAAGCAAGATTATGAGCCACAAGGTGCTAGTGTTAATCTATTAATAACAGAGGAAGCATTACCTTTTAATTTAATAGATTCTTCTTGTAATAAAGGAGACCTTTCTTATTTAAAAACAAGGGAAACGGTTGCTGGTCACTTAGATAAGAGTCACCTTACTGTACACACTTATCCAGAATTTCACCCAAATAAAGATATAAGCTCTTTTAGGGTTGACATAGATGTTTCTACATGTGGACAAATTTCCCCATTAAATGCTTTAGATTATTTAATTGGTAGTTTTGATTCAGATGTAATAACTATAGATTATAGAGTTAGAGGATTTACTAGAGATGTAAATGGGCAAAAATGTTTTATTGATCATGATATAACATCTATACAAGATTTTATAGATAAGGATACTCTTAAAAAATATGATGCAACAGATATAAATGTGTATCAATCTAACATTTATCATACAAAGATGATGATAAAGGAAATAGAACTTGGAAATTACCTTTTCAATACAGATCCATATGAATTAACTCCAAGTAAAAGAATGGAGATAAGAGATAGACTATCAAAAGAAATGATAGAAATTCATGCTGGTAAAAATCTTTACTAAAAAGAATATATTGAAAGGGGTGTATGTATAATGGCAAAGCTTACACAAGATAGAGCACCTATATATGAAGCTTTAAATCAATATAAAAAAAATAGAATAGTTCCTTTTGATGTTCCAGGACATAAACAAGGTAGAGGTAACCCAGAGCTTCAAGAATTTTTAGGAGAAAAGTGTTTATCTGTAGATGTAAATTCAATGAAACCTTTAGATAACCTGCTTCATCCAGTATCAGTAATAAAAGATGCGGAAGAATTAGCGGCTGAAGCTTTTGGATGTAAAAGAGCATTCTTTATGGTTAATGGAACTACATCTGCGGTTCAAAGTATGATTATGAGCGTATGTAAGGAAGGCGATAAAATAATAATGCCAAGAAATGTTCATAAATCAGCTATAAATGCACTAGTGCTAATAGGAGCTATACCGGTTTATATAAATCCTGGGATTCATAATGAATTAGGAATATCTTTAGGAATGTCTGTAGAAGATATTAAAAAAGCTGTAAAAGAAAATCCAGATGCTAAGGCGATTTTTATAAATAATCCAACTTATTATGGTATTTGTTCAGATATAGAGGAAATTGTAAAAATAGCTAAGGAACATAATATGTATGTTCTTGCAGATGAGGCTCATGGAACTCATTTTTATTTTGGTGATGATTTACCAATTTCAGCTATGAAAGCTGGTGCGGATATGGCTGCTGTAAGTATCCATAAAACGGGTGGATCATTAACACAAAGTTCAATGCTTTTATGTAATACTGATAGAGTGAATCCAGATTATATAAGAACAGTAATAAATTTAACACAAAGTACAAGTGCTTCTTATCTTCTATTATCTTCTTTAGATATTGCTAGAAGAAATTTAGCACTTCGTGGTAAAGATATAGTTAAAGATATTATAAAAATGGCAGACTATGCAAGGAATGAAATAAACGAAATTGAAGGTTATTATGCTTTTTCAGAAGAAATAGTAAATAAAAATGATGTATTTGCTTTTGATAAAACTAAGCTAATTGTTAATACTTTAAACGTAGGTCTTGCAGGTGTTGAAGTATATGATTTATTAAGAGATGAATATGGAATTCAATTAGAGCTTGGTGATGTAGGAAATGTATTAGCAATTATTTCTGTTGGTGATAGAATCACTAATATTGAAAGACTTGTTGCTGCATTAAATGAAATCAAAAGATTACATTCAGGAGATAAAAAGGATTTAATAGACCATGAATATATAAGTCCTATAGTTAAAGTTTCTCCAAAAGAAGCATTTTATGCTGAAAAGGAAAGCATATTATTAAAAGATGCAGAGGGAAGAATATCAGGAGAATCAGTAATGTGCTATCCTCCAGGTATACCAATATTAGCTCCAGGAGAGCTTATAACTGCAGAAGCTATAGAGTTTATTGAATACTCAAAGCAAAAGGGTAGTTCAGTTACAGGTCCAGAGGACATGGATATAAATTATATAAAAGTTTTAATTTAATAAGGAGTTGAAGTTTAAAATGGAATTATGGTACACAGAAGAACATACTGATAATGTTCGTTTCTCAATTAAGGTTGATGAACAAATATATAGCGGAAAAAGTGATTTCCAAGCAATAGATGTATTTAAATCAAAAGAATTTGGTACATTCTTTACTTTAGATGGATTAATGATGGTAACAGAGAAGGATGAGTTTATCTATCATGATATGATAGTACACGTTCCTATGGCTACAAATCCAAATATTAAAAATGTTTTAGTTATTGGTGCTGGAGATGGTGGTACAGTAAGAGAACTTACTAGATACAAATCTATAGAAAAAATAGATATGGTTGAAATAGATAAGTTAGTTGTAGATGTTTGTAGAGAATATTTACCACAAACAGCAAGTCAATTAGATGATGAAAGAGTAACTTTATACTTTGAAGATGGTCTAAAATTTGTTAGATCAATAGAAAATAAATATGACTTAATAATCGTTGATTCAACTGACCCATTTGGACCAGGAGAAGGACTATTCACTAAAGAATTCTATGGAAACTGCTTTAAAGCTTTAACTGAAGAAGGAATACTTGTTAACCAACATGAAAGTCCATATTATGAATCATATGCTAAGTCTATGGGAAGAGCTCATAAGAGAATAAGAGAATTATTCCCTGTTTGTAGAGTTTACCAAGCACATATACCAACATACCCATCAGGACATTGGTTATTTGGATTTGCTTCTAAAAAACATGATCCAATCAATAATGAAGGGATAGAAAAGTGGAATGATTTAGGAATAGAAACTAAATATTATAACACAGATCTTCATAAAGGAGCATTTGCTTTACCAAACTACGTTAAGAAAATGTTAGAGGATGCAGCAAATGAATAGAAATGTAAGTACTTTTATTGGATGTGAAGCTGAATATGATGAAGCAAGTATAGTTGTATTTGGAGCTCCATTTGACTCAACTACTTCATTTAGACCAGGAACAAGATTTGCAAGTCAAACTATGAGAAATGATTCTTTTGGTCTTGAAAGCTATAGTCCATATCAAGATAAAGATTTATATGATTACAAAATATTTGATGGTGGAGATTTAGAATTACCATTTGGTAGTTCAGAAAGAGCACTAAAAGATATAGAAGATTTTTCAAAGCAAGTTGTTGAAGATGGTAAAATACCAGCTATGATTGGTGGAGAACATCTTGTAACTTTAGGTTCAGTAAGAAGTGTTGTGAATAAATATCCAGATCTTCATATTATTCATTTTGATGCACATGCAGATTTAAGAGAAGAGTATTTAGGTCAAAAATTATCACATGCTACTGTACTTCATAGAGTATGGGATTTAGTTGGAGATAATAAAATATTCCAATTTGGTATACGTTCAGGAGATAAGGAAGAATTTGCTTGGGGTAAAGATCATGTATATACAAATAAATTTAATTTAGAAACATTAGATGTAATTGTGGATAAGTTAAAAGAAAAACCTGTTTATGTAACTATAGATTTAGATGTACTAGATCCATCAGTATTTCCAGGAACAGGTACTCCAGAACCAGGTGGAGTTCAATTTAAAGAATTATTAAATGCAATATTAAGTTTAAAAGACTTAAATATAGTTGGATTTGATATAAATGAGCTTTCACCACAATATGATGTAAGTGGAGCTTCAACAGCAGTAGCTTGCAAAGTTCTAAGAGAAATGTTGCTTATAGCATCAAAATAATTTTTATTTTGATTTAAAATAAAAATCTAATGCATTGTAAATATTATTTACAATGCATTATTTTGTGATTTTAAAAGAATCATATGCTAAAGAAAAAATTAAGTTTAATTAAGGAGAGATAGTATGAAAAAGTGGTTAGAGGACTTTAAGGCCTTTGCTATAAAAGGTAATGTTATTGATTTAGCAATAGGTGTAGTTGTAGGGGGGCATTTAGCCAAATAGTTAATGCATTAGTAAAAGATATCATAATGCCTATTTTTGGGTTAGTTACAGGTGGAATAAATTATAGTTCTTGGAATATAGTATTAAAGCACGCTGTTGGAAAACATCCAGCAATAACATTAAATATAGGTACTTTTATTCAAAGTGTTGTTAACTTCTTGATAATTGCAGTTTCAATATTCATGTGTATAAAAATAGCTGGACAATTTTATAAAAAAGAAGAAAAGGCAAAACCAATTCCACAAGATATTCAATTATTAACTGAGATTAGAGATTTATTAAAAACTGATTCAGGAGAAGTAATAGAAGAAAAAATAGAAGAAAAAAAATAAAAATAAAAAATAAATACTTATATATTATTAATTACAAACATATCATAATAAAGAATAATATATAAGGAGGAACACGGTGAATACAATAAAAAATATTATTGCCAAAAAGACAATAAAATTTAAAGTATTAGAAAGTGTTGAAAATAAATTAGTTATAAAAATAGAATCAGTATTTAAAGGAAAAGAGGAGATTTCAAGTTATAATTATTTATTAGATAGAATACCTAATATTGTACCTGGAATTAATTCTGTATCTTTAGATTATAATAATTTAATAGGAACTATTACTTATGACAATAAAAAAATAAATGAAGAAAAGATATTAAAAATACTAGAAATATCAAAAAAAGCAATAATAGATGATTTTGATTATATTGAAGAAAACTATGAATCAAATTTGGATGAAGTAATAGATTTAATGGAAAAGAAATTAAAACAAAAAATAAATGAATTATAAAAGAGATTGCAACTGATATAAAGAGATGCAATCTCTTTTTTTCCTTAAATTTTCATTGACATAAAGGCTAATAAATTCTTATTATATAATAATAAGATTAGATTTACAGTCTAAAAAATAAAAACCTTATCAAAAAATGAGGCTTATTTTATAAACCAAGGAGAAATTTTAAATGAGTAATTTAAAAAAGTTACAAAGTGGTACAGATATAAGAGGGACAGCTATAAAATATGATGGAATGGATCCTAGTCTTAGTGACAAAGAGGTAAGAAGATTAATAAAAGG
This sequence comes from Clostridium massiliamazoniense, assembly GCF_001403635.1. Taxonomy (GTDB): domain Bacteria; phylum Bacillota; class Clostridia; order Clostridiales; family Clostridiaceae; genus Sarcina; species Sarcina massiliamazoniense. Next base: position 680,641 of record NZ_LN879468.1, on the reverse strand, counting down.
TTTTTTCTTATGGCTTAAAGAAGAAAATGATGGAGATATATCTATAGCTATAGGTTGTGATTCTAGATTATCAGGAGAAAGTTTAAAAAATAGCTGTATAGAAGAACTTAGTAAGTATAATATTACAATTTATGATTGTGGATTGGCTACTACTCCAGCTATGTTTATGACAACTATTATGGAGAAGTATAAATGTACTGGAGCTGTAATGATTACAGCAAGCCATTTACCATATTATTATAATGGTATGAAATTTTTCACTAAAAATGGTGGATGTGAGAAAGAAGATATTGCAAGAATAATAGAATTAGCAGATATTACTGAGGAACTAAATAAAAATGGAAAGCTTGAGAAGATAAATTTAATAGATGATTATAGCAATTTATTAGTTGAAAAAATAAAAGAAGGTACAAGTAAAATTAAGAAGGAAAAGCCTCTAGAAGGGTTAAGAATAATAGTTGATGCTGGAAATGGAGCAGGTGGTTTTTTTGTAGACAAAGTTTTGAATAAACTTGGTGCAGATACAGAGGGAAGTCAATTTTTAGAACCTGATGGAAATTTCCCTAATCATATTCCTAATCCAGAAGATCCTAAGGCAATGGAATCCATAAGTAAAGCTGTTTTAAATAGTAAGGCAGATTTGGGAATAATTTTTGATACAGATGTAGATAGAGCAGCTATAGTAAGTAAAGATGGTTCTCAAATAAATAAAAATGCTTTAATAGCTATGATATCAGCTATAGTTTTAGAGGAATATCCAGGCTCAACTATAGTGACAGATTCTGTAACATCAGATGGGTTAAAAAAGTTTATTGAGGATTTAGGTGGAAAACATCATAGATTTAAAAGAGGATATAAAAACGTCATAAATGAGGCTATAAGATTAAATAGTCTAGGTGAAGAAAGTCATTTAGCAATTGAAACTTCAGGACATGCTGCCATAAAAGAAAATTACTTTTTAGATGATGGAGCTTACTTAATAGCAAAGTTATTAATAAAAATGGCTAATATGAATAAGGAAGGAAAAGATTTTATAAGTCTTATAGAAAGTTTAGAATATCCTAAGGAAAGTAAAGATTTTAGACTTCCAATAAATTCATCAGATTTTAAGGGATATGGAGAAGAAATTTTAAAGGATTTAGAAAAATTAGTAGGAGTAAAGGAAGATTGGTCTTTAGCAGAAAATAATTTTGAAGGTATTAAGGTTTACTTTCCTAATGGGTGGTTTTTAATTAGATTATCATTACATGAACCTCTATTTGCTATAAATATAGAGTCAAATAATGAGAATGGACATAAAGAAGCCCTTGAAGATTTAAGAAACTTTTTAAAACAATATAACAAAGTAGATTTAAGTAAAATGAAATAAAAAAAGGGGGTGTATCAAATTACAGATACATCCTCTCTGCCTTTTATTTAGCTATATAGGTTCACCATTTGTGACCACTCACCTACGCAAAGAAGCTCTAATATTTTTTCTACAACAGTTTCTAAAATTTCCAAACTCACTTTGTTCAAACAATGGAAATTTTTTAACGAAACTATTGTTCAAAAATAAAGAGCTTCCAATACTAGTTCAATGGTCACAGCATTTTGTACCTATATAGCTATCTCGGCAGATAAAAAAATATATTTATAAAAGTAATATAAATTAAGTTGTTGATTTGATACAGAACCATTTTTATTACTTATTATCGTACATAAATATATTTTAAAAGTTTTGTACTTACAACTGCTTTTTCTTTATCTAGAGATGTTACATAGTTAACACCACGAGATGTTATTTTAAGTTTACTTTTTGAGGCCTTAAGATTTTCAACAAAGTCAAAGGCTATAGGAACATTAATAGCGGTATTGAAAACTGAAAGAATCTTTAGATATAAAAATTGTGAATAAATTTCACCGTAAAGTTCATAATGTTCAAAGGTAGGGATTTCATCAAATACGAATTTACAATGATCATCTAAAACTTCATATATTTCTAAAAGTTTATCTCTATATATAAATTCTATGGAATTTACAGAAAGAAAAGCATTGCAAATAGAGGCTAAAAAATGACCTTTAATAAGTTCAACTTTATCCCTATCAAATCTCAAGTATAAATTAAAATAACTTTTTCTATTAGAAAATATATTTTCTAAATATTTTATAAAATTTTGAAAATCTTCAAAGTGATCTCCAGGTTCTATTTCAAATAAAATTTTGAAAAATAAATTCCAGTGAAAGTCGTTATTCATTAATTCAAGCAATCTATTTCCAACAGTATAAGAAAAATCAGAATTTAATTCTAGTTTTTTATCTATACTTATAGGTGTCCTAAATGAGATATCATTTTTAAAAATTTCATTTAACCTTATAGAAGTTTTAATAAAGGTATCGTAATAGGATTGAGGACCATCACAAGTACTTTTTAAAAATATATAATCAACTATTATGTCACATGCATTTCTAAAATCTATAGATACTCCTAAATCTTCTTTTACTTTAGCAGCATAAAGATCAAATATCATTTTAGATAATAGAGCTTCTAGTTGTTCTCTTTTTATAAATTGCTCTTCTGTATTAATTTTATTCATATGTTCATAAATAGTAAGAAGTTGATTATCTATCATTGATAGATTGTTTTTTATTGAGTTTAATATGTTTTTATAAAATTTATCACCAAGAACCATATTATAGTTTTTATAAATTATTTTATGTTCAATTTCACTCCAAAAAAGATTAACCATAGATTTTATTTGTAATTCAAAGTTAAATTTGAAGCCATTATTTTCTATGTACCCATCTATTCTATAGAGTTCAAATCCATTTTTCTGTTTTGAGGGTTGTTCTACTTTTAAATCTAAACAAATATTGGTATTTTTTGTGCAGTAATTAAAATTATTTCTATTTAAATGAATGAACTTAGATTTTATAAATCTTAAAATAGCTTCTTCATCTTCTATAAATCTGCATTCTATTCTTACTCCTATTAAATCTGATAAGTTATTAAAAAGCTCCTGAGAAGTATTATAAGAAAGGTAGTAATTATTTCTTATTATTTTTTCTTTTAAGCTTAATGATGATTTTACCCTAGTTGATATATTAAAAAAACCATCACAGTTATTTTCCAATAGGTTAAAAAAGAATTCATCAAGAATGGCTGCACATTCATTTAAGTCTTTTTTTAACTCATTAAGTAGCTGAATGCTTTCGCTAGTAAAGTCGAAAACTGTTAATTGCAAAGGTACCCCACCTTTCTAGAAAATTGTATATATATTATGATATCAGTTAATATTAAGATTAACAATATTTTTAATGTTTTGACATTGCTTTTTTTTAGTATTAATATATATATTAAGATGAATGTATCATCAAAAATTTAAAAAAAAATTAATAAATTTATCACAAAGTTAAAGAGGTGGATAAGATGAATGCAGATAAAATGACATTAAGAGTCCAACAGGCTTTAAATGATGCCTATAGTATAGCAGTTAGATATAATCATCAACAATTAGATGTTCTTCATTTATTTTCAGCTCTTGTAAATCAAGAAGATGGATTAATATCTAATGTAATTGAAAAAATGGGAGTAAATACTGGAATTGTTAAAAATGATATTCATGTTGAACTTGAGAAACTTCCTAAAGTTTTAGGTGCAGCAGCAAGTAGTTCAGGAGTTACTGCTACAAGAAGAATAAATGAAGTATTAGTGAAAGCGGAAGAGATCTCTAAAGAGTTTGGAGATTCATATATAAGTGTAGAGCATGTAATGATTGCTCTTATGGAAATAGATAAAAATGGAGCAGTTGGAAGGATTTTAAGTAAAAATTCTATAACTGATATTAAGTTTTTAGAAGTTTTACAAGCTGTTAGAGGTAACCAAAGAGTTGATACTCAAGATCCAGAAGGAACCTATGATGCTTTAGCTAAATATGGGACTAATTTAGTAGATTTAGCAAAGAAAAATAAATTAGATCCAATAATAGGTAGAGACGAAGAAATAAGAAGAACAGTTAGGATTTTATCAAGAAGAACAAAAAATAATCCAATATTAATAGGAGAACCTGGAGTAGGGAAAACTGCTATAGTAGAGGGGTTAGCAGAAAGAATAGTTAGAGGAGATATTCCTGAAACTTTAAAAGATAAAAAGATATTTTCTTTAGATATGGGAGCCTTAATAGCAGGAGCTAAGTATAGAGGTGAATTTGAAGAAAGATTAAAAGCTGTTCTTAAAGAGGTTCAAAGTGCTAATGGTGAAATAATCTTATTTATAGATGAAATTCATACTATAGTTGGTGCTGGAAAAACAGATGGAGCTATGGATGCAGGGAACTTAATTAAGCCTTTACTTGCAAGAGGAGAGCTTCATTGTATAGGAGCTACAACTTTTGATGAATATAGACAATATATAGAAAAAGATAAGGCTTTAGAAAGAAGATTCCAACCTGTAATAGTTAGTGAACCTACTGTAGAAGATACTATTTCAATTTTAAGAGGACTTAAAGAAAAATTCGAAATACATCATGGCGTTAGAATTCATGATTCAGCTATTGTAGCTGCTGCTAAATTATCACATAGATATATTCAAGATAGATATTTACCAGACAAGGCTATAGATTTAATAGATGAAGCAGGTTCTATGATAAGAAGTGAAATAGATTCTCTTCCAACTGAACTTGATATAACAAGAAGAAAACTTTTAATGCTTGAAACTGAAAAAGAAGCACTTTCAAAAGAAGAAGATGAAGCTTCAAAGAAAAGACTTGAAATATTAGAAAAAGAACTTGCAGAACTTAAATCTAAAAATGATGAAATGACTGCAAAATATGAAAAAGAAAAAGGTCATATTTTAGCTGTTAGAAATTTAAAAACTCAATTAGATGAAGCAAAAGGAAACTTAGAAAAAGCAGAAAGAGAATATGACTTAAATAAAGTTGCCGAAATTAAGTATGGAATAATACCTAAGTTAGAGGCAGAAATAAAAGAAAAAGAAGAAGCTATAGATAGAGACAATGATAAAGCACTTTTAAAAGAAGAAGTTACAGAAAGTGAAATATCAGAAATTGTTTCAAAATGGACTGGAATTCCAGTAACTAAATTAGCAGAAACTGAAAGAGAGAAGCTTTTAAGATTAGAACATGAACTTAGAGAAAGAGTTATAGGTCAAGATGAAGCAACTACATCAGTAGCTAATGCTGTAATTAGAGCTAGAGCAGGGCTTAAAGATGAAAATAAACCTATAGGTTCATTTATATTCTTAGGACCAACAGGTGTTGGTAAAACAGAACTTGCAAAAACTTTAGCTAGAAACTTATTTGATAGTGAAGATAATATCATAAGAATGGATATGTCAGAATATATGGAAAAACAAGCAGTTTCAAGACTTGTAGGACCACCTCCAGGATATGTAGGATATGAAGAAGGTGGACAATTAACAGAAGCTGTTAGAAGAAATCCTTATTCAGTTGTTTTATTTGATGAAATAGAAAAGGCACATCCAGATGTATTTAATGTTTTCCTTCAAATACTAGATGATGGAAGACTTACTGATAATAAAGGAAAAACTGTTGACTTTAAAAATACTATAATAATAATGACATCAAATATTGGAAGTCAATATTTATTAGAAAATAAAGGTGAAGAAGTAGAAGAATCTATAAAAGAGAATGTTATGGAAGAAATGAAGCTAAGATTTAAGCCAGAATTCTTAAATAGAGTAGATGAAATAATAATGTTTAAACCTTTATCAAGTGAAGGATTAAAGAAAATCGTAGATATATTCTTATCTAGTGTAAGAGGAAGACTTTTAGATAGAAATATAGACTTAAAAATAACTGATTCAGCTAAGATTTTAATAGCAGAAGAGGGATATAGCCCAATTTATGGAGCAAGACCTCTTAAAAGATATATTGGAAATAATATAGAAACTAGAATAGCGAAATTAATTATTGCTGGAGAAGTTAATAATGGTGAAACAATAGTTATAGATTCAAAAGATAATAACCTAGAAATAAAAGTAGAAAAATAATCTAAATATTTAATAGTACACGACTGCGGAAAAATATGCAGTCGTGTATTTTTTTTACATAAATTATTAATAAATTTTAAAGTTTATCATATATTTTTGTACAAATAGTAAAACTTTGGATATATAGTAATGACTATTATATAAAGTAGTTGTATAATAGTCATATAATATTTTAGTAGTTCTTTTGAAAAGGGGTAAAAAATGTTAGAAAAGCTTAAAAAAATTAAAGATAAATTATTAAAAAGTAATTTGCTTAAGAAAAGGGAACTAGGATGGCTTGTGGTTAGTTTAATTTTTACAATTATAATAGATATACTTCAAGGGTCTCTATTTAGATTGTTTATATTAAATTACTTAATGTTTTTAGCTATAACATCAATTGTATTCTTTTTTAAGAAACCAAAGACTTTATATTTCTTAATTTCTGGCATAGTAATGTGTCTATCAATAGCTAGTGCTATTATTATGAAATTTAGGGGAACACCACTTACTGCTGGAGATATGTATTCCATTAATGATGGGTTATCTATAGCAAAGAAATACTTAGGAAATAATTTAATTATTATAATAATAATTACTGTTGTAATTGCATTAGCTTTACTTGTATTTTCTTTTATTAAAGAAAAGAAGGTAACTGATATTAGTTATAAAAGAGCTATATTTATGTTTTTATCAACTATAATTCTATCAACAGGATTATATAAATTCGATAGTAAAATAGGAATGATAAAGACTTATAATTGGGATTTAGCAGCTAGTTACAAAGCAAATGGATTTTTAGTTTCGTATTATAAATCCATAAGAGAGTTAAAACCTAAAAAACCAACTACCTATAATAAAACATCTATAGATAAAATTAAGGAATCTTTAGAAGAAGAAACTGTAAAAGTTAATGGGAAGGTAGAAAAACCAAATGTAATAGTTGTCCAACTAGAGTCTTTTATTGACCCATATAGATTTAAAGGTATTAATTTTACAGAAGATCCTATTCCTAATATAAGGAAGTTAGAGCAAGAGGGACCACATGGAATAATGGGAGTACCTACTTTTGGAGGAGGAACTGTAAGAACAGAATTTGAAGTTTTAACTGGATATTCAGCTAGTAATTTAGGTGCAGGGGAAATACCAAATAACACTATATTAAAGAAACAAGCTGTTGAAAGTATGGCAACTATACTTAAAGATAAAGGATATGATGTAACAGCTATCCATGATTTTGAAGGGAATTTTTATGATAGAGATACTACTTATTCAAGTTTTGGATTTGATAAGTTTGTAAGTATGGAATATATAGAGGATATTACTTACAATGGGGAAACTGACTATCCATCTGATATGAATAATATGAAACCTATAGAGGAAATATTAAACAATGGAAAGAATCCTCAATTTATATTTAACGTAGCTGTAGAAAGTCATGGACCATACTTAGAGGATTATGAACCTAAAAATGGACAATATGATTTCCAATGTGACAATTTAACAGAGGGTGAAAAGAATCAACTTCAAGATTATGTTGATAAATTAAAGGAAGTAGATAAATATGTTGGGGAACTTGTAAATCATGTTAAAAATTCAGGGAAACCAACAGTAATAGGTTTTTATAGTGACCACCTTCCAGCTTTAAAGGTTATAGATAAGCCTGAGAACTTTAATGGAGATGAGAAGTATAAGTCTAATTACTTTATTTGGAGTAATACAGGTATAAAACCTAAGGAGCAAGATATAATGTCTTATCAATTATCAACTTACATTCTTAATTTAGCTGGATTAGAAGGTGGAATAATGCCTACATTCCATAAGGCTATTGCAGGAAGTGAGAACTATGGTGAAGATTTTAAGAATATACAATATGACCAACTTAATGGTGATAATTATTTAGGGGCAGATAAGTGTGAAAAAACTAAAAACATGAAATTAGGTTTAGATGATATAAAGATCACCAATGCCTATATTTATAATGGAATGTTAGTAATTGATGGAGAAAACTTTACAAAGGCAAGTGCAGTAGTTGTAAATGATAAAATAGTTTCTACACAATATGAAAGTCCTAATAAATTAATTGTTTATGATACTAATATAAATTCTTTTAAAGTAGGACAAATTGGGAGAAATAAAAAAATATTAAGTACAACTGATGAGTATACTTTAAAAAAATAGTGTAATAAGGCTGTTTCAAGAAAGAATTAACTTTCATCTTGAAACAGTTTTTCTTTGATTAGCTATAAAAATATTTTAAATTAATTAGACTTCCAATCTAGGAAAATACCTGCATTGGAAGTCTTCTTTATTTAGAATATATATTTCAATATTAAGTATAACCCTTAAATTTATTTAATAACTAGTGTCTGTAATATTTTAAACTTCTATAAGTCTAAGATAAACAGGCATAGAATTAAAATTTAGATGAAGTTTTAACTCTATCTAAATTAAGTTTTAATTTATTATCTTCTTCTTATTCTTTGTACAGCCATAACAACTGGAATTGATATTAATATTGATGCGATAATTTCTGGAATACCATTACTAATTCCTATACCTATTATAGAAGCTGTAGCTAATTTAGTAGGTATATGTAGAGCTTGTGCAAATTTATCAAGATAAATTATATAAGTAAGGCCTAGAACACCTATAGTATTTGTTAATGTTCCAACAGCAGCAGCAAGACCTATTGATAGCATTTCTTTTTTTCTTTTATTTTTGTATTTAATAAGGAAAGTTAATAATACTATAAAAATTATTATTCCAATAATAGAACTTGTATCAATACCAATAAAGGATACTAATAAAAGAAATAATAAGAGACCAGCAAAAGCACTAGAAAAAATACTTGTTAGAAAAATGCTTTTATCAGCTGCTTTTAATGCCCATTTATAAGCATAATAACTAAAGATACCTATAAGTATTCTTGGAATAACTGCTATTATGGGGTTCCAAAACATAAAGCTTGTTGGAACAGGAACAGCAAAAGCTTGGTAAATAGAAAATACACCAAAAACGAATCCTACAAGAGCACCTACTACAGGGCCTTCTATAAGAGCACCTATGATTACAGGTACATGAAGTATAGTTGCCTTAACAGGTGGAATGTCTATAAATCCTAAACCTGTTAATCCAAGAAAAACACATATACCAGAAAGCATTCCAATAATTACGAGCTTCCTGGTTTTCTCTCTTTGTTTGTTAATAGTCCTATTCATTAATGTCCTCCCGTTTTTATTCCTTAAGGATATAATTCGGTTTTAAAATGAAATATATATTATTGTATAATGGTTCAACTTAACTTTTAATGTTGACCATTTAATATTTTACAGTTTTTTTTGTGTAAAAGCAATCAGGAAAATAAAGAGGTTTTATGAATTTTAGAACTGAAGTATTAATAAATAAAAAAGATATAGCTTAGTGCTATATCTTAGTTTTTAATTTACTTTTAACTATATTTTCAACTCGTTTAGGTAATTCAGCTTCTTCTTCTTTTGTTAGTGATTTAGTAATAATAGGTTCGTGGATATAAACATCAATATCTGCTTTTTGAATGATAAATTTTTTCTCATCCATTACTTTATAGCTTCCATTAATAGTTATTGGGACAATTGGAACTTTAGTTTTAGTTGCTAGTTTAAAGCTTCCTGCCTTAAATTCCTTCATAGGACCACCTTTACTTCTAGTACCCTCAGGAAATATAACCATTGATTGACCTTGTCTTAAGATTTTTATTCCTTCAATTATAGCTTCAGCAGATTTTCTAAGATTATCTCTATCCATAAAGACACATCCTATGAAATTTCCCCATTCTCCTATAGTAGGTATTTTAGATAGTTCTTTTTTTGCAATAAATCCTTTTGGTTTATCTATACATGTTAATAAAAGTAATATATCGAAGTTCCCTTGGTGATTACTAACAAATAAAACGGGTTCATCTTTAGGAACATTTTCAAGACCTTCTACATGTATATTAGCACCAGATAAGTCTACATAACCTTGAGTCCAATTACGGCTAATTTCATGTAAATATTGATATTTTTCTTTTATTTGTCCTTTAGCTTCAAATTCAGCTATTTTTTTTCTAGCTTCATTAGTTTTTGGCTTTTGTATAACCATATCTAATAAAAATTTTGAATAAAATATAAATGACTTAAACATAATTTCTCCTTTATAAAATAAATGATAAATAGTAAATATTAATAGATAATTATTTACTAGTATATATATTATCATTAAAAATTCATTTTAACTATAATAAGAATTTAATTTTAGTTAAGTTTTATTATTTTATTATAATACAAAAACTATATATTACAAAAAACACAATAATTTTAATAAAATTAAAACTTTTATGTGAATTTTTGATTTATTAATAGAAATTTGGTAAAATTAAATTAAAGAAGGGGGCGTTATAGTGAAGTTAGTTAAGGGTAAGGTAAGTTTTATTAGAAGTATTTTGGCTTGTATAATATTCCCGTTAGTTTTCGGATATTTTTATAGTTATGTAATGTCAGGAAGTAATTGGTCTGAAGTAAATCAAACAATAGGTATAATATTAATAGTTCTTTTATCTATAAGAGCATATTTTGAATATAAAATTGCAAAGAATAAGAGTAATGTTAAGATAACTATAATAGCAATTATAGCTTTTTCTTTATATACAATAATAAGGTTTTTTTCCTAAAGAATTAGGCAATGCTCTTAATCCTTTGAAGAGATATTAAGCTTTAATTTTTTAATTTATATTGAAATTTAATATAGGGTTGTATCAATTTCAGATAAGTAAGAAAAGAAGATTAATTGGTACAATTCTATTTTTTTATGGATAAATATATTAAAATTAGATATATTTATTAAGTATAATAGATTTTTATATGATAAAATTATAAATAAAGCAAAAAATGATAATATAATTTTATTGGATAAATAATTATAATATAAGGAGATGATTAAATGAATTTAAATATAGGAAATGTTTATGAAGGATTTGAACTTCTAGAAAAACATTATATAAAAGAAATAGATTCAGAAGCTTTAATTTTTTCACATAAGAAAACAGCAGCAAGACTAATAAAAATCGTAAGTGCTGATGATAATAAGGTATTTTCCATAGGCTTTAGAACACCACCAAATGATAGTACTGGAGTAGCACATATTTTAGAGCATTCAGTTCTTTGTGGGTCAAGAAAATTTGATATGAAGGAGCCTTTTGTAGAACTTTTAAAGGGATCTTTAAATACATTTTTAAATGCTATGACCTATCCAGATAAAACAGTTTATCCAGTAGCTTCAAGAAATAAAAAGGATTTCTTTAATCTAATGGATGTTTATTTAGATGCAGTTTTATATCCAAATATATATAAATATAAAGAAATATTTATGCAAGAAGGATGGCATTATAATTTAGAAGAAGAAAATGCTGATATAACTTATAATGGTGTTGTTTATAATGAAATGAAAGGGGCATATTCTTCTCCTGACTCATTATTATATAGAAAAATAGCTGGAAGCTTATACCCAGATACTACTTATGCTGAATCATCAGGTGGAGATCCAGATAGAATACCAGATTTAACTTATGAAAACTTTATAAATTTCCATAAAAAATATTATCATCCTTCAAATTCATATATATTCTTATATGGAGATGGAAACATAGAAGAAGAATTAGCTTTTATAAATGAAAATTATCTTAAAAATTTTGAAAAAGAAGATATTGATTCAACAATAAATCCACAAGTTCCATTTGATAAGCTAAAAGAAGAAGAATTATTTTATGGTGTTGGAGATGAAGAAGATTTAGAAGATAAAAGTTTTTATAGTCTTAACTTTGCCATTGGAAAAGCTGGAGATAGTGAATTATATTTAGCTTTTGAGGTTTTAACTCATTTACTTTTAAGAAGTACTGCTGCACCTTTAAAGAAAGCATTAATAGATGCTGGAATAGGTAAATCAGTTAGTGGGGACTTTGATAATGGAATTAAAGAACCATATATGAGTATAATTGTTAAGAATGCTTCTAAGGATAAAAAGGAAGAATTCAAATCTTTAGTTATGAAGACTTTAGAGAACTTAGTAAAAGAAGGTATAGACAAAGAATTAATAGAAGCTTCAATAAACAGAGTAGAGTTTGAATTGAGAGAAGAAGATTATGGTTCATATCCAAAGGGATTAATATATTATTTAAAAATTATGGATACTTGGTTATATGATGAAAATCCTTTAATTAATTTAACTTATGATAAAGATCTTAAGAAAATTAAAACAGCTTTAACAACAAATTATTTTGAACAATTAATAGAGAAGTATATATTAAATAATAGTCATAGTTCATTAGTAGCTTTACATCCTAAAAAAGGATTAAATCAAGAAAAAACTAAATTATTAGAAGAAAAGTTAAAAATATATAAAGATAGTTTAAGTAAAGATGAATTAATAAAAACTATAGACAGTTGTAAAGCACTAAAGGAAAGACAAGGAAAAGAAGATTCAAAAGAGGCTCTAGAAGCAATCCCAGTACTTTCCTTAGATGATATAGATAAGGAACCAGAAAAACTTCCTTTAGAAGAAAAAGAAATAGATGGAGTAAAGGTGTTACATCATGAATTCCATACTAATGAAATTTCATATTTAAATTTATATTTTAATTCAAAGGTAGTAACAAAGGAAGAAATTCCTGTATTATCATTATTAAGTGATATTTTAGGTAAAGTTGGAGCAGGGACTTATAGCTATGAAAAGCTAGCTAATAAGGTTAATATAAATACTGGAGGAATATCTTACTTCCCATATAGTATTTCAAATTTAAGAAAAGAAAAAGCTTATAATAGTTATTTTGAAGTATCATTAAAATGTTTAAATGATAAATTAGCTATTGTATTTGATTTATTAAAGGATATTCTTTTAAATACAAATTTAGATGATGAAAAGAGAATAAAACAAATATTATCAGAAAAAAGATCTAGAATAGAAAGTTCAATTTTTGACAATGGTCATAGAATAGCAACTAAAAGAATCTTAGCTTATATTTCAGAAAAGGGAGTTTATGATGAACTACTTACAGGTCTTGATTATTATTACTTTATAAGAGATTTAGATGAAAACTTTGATTTAGATAAAATTAAAGAGCAACTTATAAGTGTTTCTAAAAAATTATTTAATAAAAATAACTTAATAGTAAGTTTTTCAGGAACTAAAAAAGATTATGAGTATTTAGAATCTTCAATTAAGAGTTTTATAGAAGCTTTAGAAAATTCAGAAGTAAAATACAATGAATATAACCTTAAGTATGAAAATAAAAAAGAAGCTTTATTAGTTCAAGGAAATGTTCAATATGTAGCTAAAGGTGGAGATTATACTAATAGTGGCTATAAATATAATGGAGCTCTTAATTTATTAGAAACTATATTAGGTTTTGATTATCTTTGGAACAATGTTAGGGTAAAAGGCGGGGCCTATGGTGTTATGTCAAACTTTAGAAGAGATGGTGGAACAGTATTTGTATCTTATAGGGACCCTAAAGTAAAAGAGACTTTTGATGTATTTGATGGAATAAGTGATTATTTAAAAGATTTTGATGTTTCAGATAGAGAGATGCAAAAATATATAATTGGAACAATTAGAAAGTTAGACAGTCCTATAAGCAATAGTGTTAAAGGAGAATTAGCTACATCACTTTATTTAAGTGGAGTGACTTATGAAGATAGGGTAAAAGAAAGAGGAGATATAATAAAGGCTACAAAAGAAACTATAAAATCATTTGAGCCTATGTTAAGAAATATTTTAAGCCAAGATTGTATATGTGCTTTAGGTAATGAAGAAAAGTTAAAGGAAAATAAAGAGTTATTTGAAAATATTGAAAAAGTAATTAAATAAATTTAAAAAAGAACTTCTTTCACAATGCTATGATTTAGCAAAGTGAAGGAGTTCTTTTAATTCTATAGAGAATAAAGATATAATTAAAATATATTTTATTTATACTCTAATTATATTTCATTATTAAATAATCATAGTTCGATTTTTGAAATAAACTATTTTAAGGCCTGTCCTAGTAATAAAATCATTTAAAAGGTCAAAATTTCTTCCAATTTTGCTTTTAACATGTGCATCAGAACCTACAGTAATATATTTACCACCTAATTCTTTATAATAAGAATAGATATCAACTAGGGCATCAAAACTTTTTTTATTTTCTAGTCTATTAGTATTCAATTCTATAACTTTGTTTTTCTCAATGAGTATTTGAAAGATTTTAGTGAATAACTCTTTAAATTCATCTAGATAAAGTTCATTATCATGGAAATTAGCATATCTACATATATAATCTATATGTGAAAGAGAATCAAAGAAGTCAAAGGTTTTTATGTTTTCAAGAATTGTATTTAAATACTCTTCATAAATTGTATGTTTTGAACGATTATCTTCTTTTAAAGAATAATATAAATCTGCTCCATTTATAGTATGAGTTGAACCTAATATAAAATCTAAATTTTTAGTTTCTTCATTTACAAAATCTAATATTATATTTGGATTTTCTAAAAATAATCCAATTTCTAAACCGATTAAAAAACTATCATTTTTAAAAGTTTTTGTTTCTTCAATTAATTTTGTCATATTTATTTTAGGAACAAAAGATAAATTTAAATCTACATGGTCTGTTAAGATAATTCCTATATTTAAATCTTTTTTCTTTTCTAATATATGAGAAAAATCCATTTTAGAATCAAAGGAAAATTTACTATGCATATGGCTATCAAAAATCATAAAATATCCTCCTGAAAATTTATAAAACTAATCTTTAATTTAAGTATAGCATATAAAGTAAAATTTAATTTAGAGAGAATTAAAGCTTTATATAAATTTTAGGGGGGGAGTTATTTAGGGGCGCTAGATATATATTCAATTTATAGTTACAAGTCCGTATATTTTCTGGTAATAAACTTAGTTACTAGATATGTATATGTTTAATTTGTAGGAAAATAGGGTATTATAGAAGTTAGTCATTACAGAGATATTTTATAGAAAGTTAAAATATTATAAATTAAGGTTCATTTTGGATTAATAATAAATTTAATTTACATTGTTTAATAAACTAGGTAAAATTAGATTATAAAATGAGACTTAGAATAAGGAAGATTTTTTAGGATTAAGTATGAATTTACTTAATCTTACTTAATAAAATTAGAATTCTAGTTGAATTTTTAGTGAAATCTATTTAGAACATAGATATTTTTATCTCATAGCTAGAGGATGTAATACTTTTATCTTCCATTAAGTAGGAGATAAACAGCCTCACACTTATAGACAACTTTAGCTAAGCATTCAGATGGAGTTATAATTCCACCTGGACTAAGTATAGGTTTATTTATAACTTAAAAGAAAGATTACATAAAATCGCTAAAAGATAAAATTTAAAGTATTTAGGAGGATATTATGAAAAAATTATTTACAATAGGAAACATAGATTTTTATGAGGAGGAATTTCAAGATAATATAGAGGAATTTAGAGATATTATAGAACTTATACAAGACTTTTCAGATGAACTTGAAATTTCAGAAATAGAATGTGCTGAAAAAAATGATTGTTGTAATGGAACAAAATATAATTACATAAGTGAACTTATGGGAGCTTTAACAGAAGAGGATGAATTCTTCTCAATAGCTGAAATTAGAGCATCAGAAGAAAGTATTGAAAAATTTTCTAATATGAATTTATATCCATTTGGAATACAAATATATAAATGTAAGGGATGTAATAAGTGGATAATTAACATATTAGAAGAATAATATATTTTAGTGTATAGTTAAAAAAGCCTTAAGAGTAATTTAGGAAGGGGTAAAAGAGGTGACCTTAAAGGAGAAAATTAAAAAGTGTTTAAATAGTATAAAAGAAAAAGTGTGTAATAATGAAAAATTTGAAGGACTTAAAGTTAAAATCCAATCAATTAAAAGTAAAAAATTTTTAAATATTAAGTTTGATAGAAAATTAATTTTAATAATTTCTATAAGTTTCTTTTTTGTTCTATTTATAGGTTGTTTTTTTACAGTTCAAAAAAATAGCAAAAGTTACGTTATAAAAAAATTAACTACCGTTTTGGACAAGGGAAATAACAGAGCTTTATCTAAGATTATAGTTGTTGACAATATGAATAAAAATTTAAATGCTGAAGATTTAAAGCCTGTTACTGAATTTTATAGTAGTAATAAGAATAGAATTTCTGAATTGACAAATTCTTTGAATTCAGGAAAGTCTATTTATTCAATGAATATTAAAGAAAAAGATTATTTGTTAGGGAAAAAATATTATGTTACTACAAAATATAGAGAGTTAAACATAAAAACTGATTTAGATGGAGCAAATTTATATGTAAATGGTGTAAGTGAAGGTGTGATTTCTGGAAAGGAGAAAAAGCTTAACTTAATAGCACCAGGAATTTATGATATAAAGCTTGAATATAAGGGAAAGAATGCAGTTTTACAAAGTGAGAAAAAAGTAATATTAACAGATAATGAAAGTACAAATATACCTTTGAATGGAATAAAAATATCTGTTAAGACAGATTATCCAGATGGAAAGATATATATAAACGATAAAGATACAGCTGTTAAAGCGAAAGATTTTATAGATAAAGGGCCTTTCCCTACAGATGGAACTTATAAAATATCAATGAAGTATAATTCTCCTTGGGGAGAAATAACAAGTACTCCAATAGAGATAAAAGAAAATCCAGTTATAAATATTAACTTAGAACTAAAAAATGAAAATTTAAAAGCTCAGTTAAAAACGTCTATGGAAGTATTTTACAATAGTATTTTTTCAGCTTTAAATAAAGAAAATAAAGAAGAAATAAAGGGTACAACAGAAGAAGTGAAAAATAAAATATATGAAATATTGAATGAGAAATATTTTATATTAAAAAATATATATAAATTAGATAATTTAGATATTGACTTAGAAAAAAGTACTATTAAATTTGAAAATGGAGAGTATAATGGGAAAATTGTAACTTCTGTTAACTACTTAATAAAGAAAGATATATTTGGAATACCTCTCCAAAGTAGGTCAGTAAATCAAAATTTCTTTGTAGATATAAGTTATAAAAATGGAAGCTGGGTAATAACTAATATAGAAAATTTCTATTTAGAAAAATAGGTATAAACAAATTCATAAAATAGAATTTTAAGTCAGAGGCATGAAAATTAATACCTCTGATTTTTTATAAATTTTTATCTGATAACTAATCTATACAATATCTGTTTTATCTGAGTGTAATGTTTCAATTTTCTATGAGTCTAGAGATAAACAGGATTGATATTTTAAATTTAAGCATTCTTATTAAGTTTTAATTATCCGTTGAATAAAATTTCTAAAATATGATATAATTTCTAATAAATACTTAATTAGTAAGAACAAATAATGAATAATATTAATTAGAAGTTAAAAAAAGGGAAATAATGAAAAAAGAATATACAGCAGAATATAAAGATTTAGTATAATTATATGAGAATAAATCATTCAAAGGGGGATAATGATGAAAAAAGGTAAAATTCTAACCCTTATTATGTGTTGCTCTTTAGCAGGAACTATGGTAGGAAATGGTGTTTTAGCTGTTGCAAAAACCCAGCAAGAAATAAATAGTGAAATAGAAGAAAATAATAAAAAGATAGAAGAGCTTGAAAAAGAGAAAAATAAGGTAAATGAAGAAAAATCTACTGCAAAGAATAAGTTAGAAGATATCCAAGAACAAGTAAATAAGCAAAATAAGCTTTTAACTGAAACAAGAACAGAAATAAAAGGTTTTGAAAATGAAATAAACAGCTTACAAGGTGAAATAGACGGATTAAATAAAAAGGTTGATGAAATTAAAGTAAAAATAAACGATAACAAATTAGAAATAAGTAAAAAGCAAGAAGAAATTGATAAGAAACAAGATATTCTTGATGAAAGGCTTAGATATAGCTACATGAATAATGTAGGAGATAAAATGATTTATATGCTTATTGACTCAAAAGGATTAGGAGACTTAATAAGCAACATAAGTAATATAGGAACTATACTTAAAACTGATAAAAAACTCATTAAGGAAGTAGAAGAATCAAAACAAGATTTAATAGCTAAGGAAAATTCCTTAAAAGCTAAAGAAAACGAATTAAATAAGAATATAGAAGGAATAGAAAGTAAAAAATCAGAAGTAGAAAATGCTAAGTCTAAAGTTCAAGAATTAGAATCTGTGTATGCTACAGAAGCAGCTAAATTAGCAAGTATAGAATCAGAAAGACAAAGCGAGTATGATAAGCTTTCTAGCGAAGAAAAGGCTATACAAACAGAAATAGCACAATATAATCAAGATAATGCAGATTTAAGAGCATATTTTAATAATTTAAGCAAATCAAATACTACTGAAAATAATTCTAATAATGCTGGAAGTAGTTCAAGTGGTAGTGGAAGTGGATCAAGTTCAAATGAGGGAGGAGCAACAGCTCCATCATCACAAGGATTTATAAAACCAGCAAGTGGAGGAATAACATCACCATATGGGCCTAGAGTCCATCCGGTAACTGGAAAACAAAGCTTCCATACAGGGGTTGACTATGGTGCTTCTTATGGATCGGCAATAAAGGCGTCAAAATCAGGAACTGTAACAACTGCAGGATGGCATACAGCCTATGGAAAGATGGTAATAATTGATCATGGAAATGGTCAAAGCACATTATATGCTCATTCAAGCCAATTAAATGTTAGCGTAGGACAAAAAGTTAGTCAAGGGCAAGTAATAGCTCAAGTAGGTTCTACAGGATATAGTACAGGACCACATTTACATTTCGAAATTAGAATTAATGGTCAACATCAAAATCCAACAAAATATGTATAAAAGAAAGAGAGTATCTTTAAAATGGGGTTCCACTTTAAAGATACTCATTTTTGTTTTAACTTAAGCTTAAAGTTTTAATGCTGTTTCTAAAGCAATTTCCATCATTGCTGTGAAAGTTGTTTGTCTTTCTTCGGAGCTTGTTAGCTCTCCGCTTATTAAATGGTCACTAATTGTTAATAGAGTAAGAGCATTAACGGAATATTTAGCTGCTAATGTATATAATGCAGCAGTTTCCATTTCAATAGCTAAAGCACCAAAATTAGCCCATTTTTTAAAGGAATTAGGATCATCATTATAAAAAGTATCAGAAGTCAATACAGTACCAACATGAGGAGTTATTCCTTTATTTATTGAAGTATCATAAGCAATTTTTAGTAAATCAAAGGATGCAGTTGGAGCAAAATCTTGTCCATTGAATCTTATTTTATTTATAGCAGAATCAGTATGAGCTGACATAGCTAAAACGATATCCCTTACTTTTACTTTTTCTTGAACTCCACCTGCTGTACCAACTCTCATAAGGTTTTTTACTCCATATTCAGTTATAAGTTCATTAACATATATAGAAATTGAAGGTATACCCATTCCTGTACCTTGAACAGATATTCTTTTTCCTTTGTAGGTTCCGGTGAATCCAAGCATTCCTCTTACGTTATTATAGCAAATTACATCTTCTAGAAATGTATCAGCTATAAATTTAGCTCTTAATGGATCTCCAGGTAGTATAACAGTGTCAGCGATTTGTCCTTGTTTTGCTTCGATATGAATGCTCATATTAAGTCCTCCTTAATTAAGTGTAAATATAAATAAGATTTTTAGTGATTAAAAAATATTATTATGTTATTATTATAATATCTTATAAGATTTAATTAAACTAGTATTTTGTTAATTATTCTAGTTTTAAATTATTGTATTTAAATAGGAGAGTAAATATATGAGAGAAAAAACTTTATTAAAAGATAGTTATGACTATGAAGATTATGATGTTAATGTAGTTGTTCTATCAGAAGAAGATTTAATAGATTTGAATTTAATGGAAAAATATAAAAGTGTAGGTGGGAGCTGCTGTAAAAGTTCAGGAAAATGTTCTAAAAAATCTACAATTGAAATAAAAAAATAGAAACTAGAGGCTACCCTCTAGTTTCTATTTTATTTTCTTTTTTTAGCTATTTCTATATTAACTTTTCTTTTGTTAAGTTTACTTCCGATACAATTTTTAAGAATAGCATCTACTGATTTATTATCTACATTTACAAAACAGAAGTTTTCCATTAAATCTATGTTTCCTATTTTTGAAGGACTTACATTAGCCTTTGTTCTAAGGAAGTCTATTAAGGTTTTAGGACCTAAACCATCTCTTTTACCAACAGATATAAATAATCTAGTTTCAGATGATGATGTTTCAAATCTTCCTGATTTTCTAGAACTTCTTTCAGATTTATCAAATTTAGGGCTTTCTATTTCATTTGTAGTATAATCGAAAGTTGAGTTCTTATCAAATAACATTTTCATAAGTGCTGCAGCAACATCTACTAAGCTGAATTCTTCATCAAGCTCTGTTGCAACAGGAATGAATTTTGAAAAATCTTCTTCATTAATAGTTTTTCTAACATCTGTTACTATGTTTTTAAATTTAGTTTCAAATATTTCATCAGCAGTAGGAATGTTTTTTCTATGTATAACACTTTTTGTATGCTTTTGGATTTGTTTTAAGAATATATATTCTTTAGGTGTAACAAGGGAATAAGCAATTCCTTCTCTATTAGCTCTACCAGTTCTACCTATTCTATGAACATAACTTTCAATATCTTGTGGTAAATCATAGTTGATAACATGAGTAACACCTTCAACATCAATACCTCTAGCAGCAACATCAGTAGCAACTAAGAAGTCAAGATTACCTTCTTTAAATTTCTTTAATGTTAATGATCTATGCTTTTGAGTCATGTCTCCGTGCATTCCTTCTACAACATAACCTCTAGCTTGCATTGATTCAACAACTTCATCAACACCTTTTTTAGTTTTACAGAATATAATAGCAGCATTAGGCTCATCTAAATCTATTACTCTACAAAGTGTTTCAAATCTATCTCTATGTTTTATTTCAAAATAAAATTGAGCAATTTTAGAAACTGTTAAAGAATTCTTCTTTATAACTATATGTTGAGTATCAGGTTTCATATAATTTTTAGCTAGTTTTTTTATTTGAGCAGGCATAGTTGCTGAGAATAGAAGAGTTTGTCTTTCTGGTTTTAATGATTTAACTATTTCTTCAAGATCATCTATGAATCCCATATTAAGCATTTCGTCAGCTTCATCAAGAATTAAAAAGTCTATTCCGCTTAATACTAAACTTTTTCTTCTGATATGATCAAGGATTCTTCCAGGAGTACCAACAACAATATCAACACCTTGTTTAAGTGATCTTATTTGTCTATCTATTGGCTGACCTCCATAGATTGGTAAGATATTAAGTTTATCATATTTAGATAATTTAACAAGTTCATCATTTACTTGAATAGCTAATTCTCTAGTTGGGGCTAATATAAGAGCTTTAGGAAATTTACTTCTTTTTGTTGTATCCATATTATTAATTATTGCACAACCAAAGGCAGCAGTTTTTCCAGTTCCAGTTTGGGCCTGACCAATGATGTCATAGCCTTGAATAGTAATAGGTAAGCTTTCTGCTTGGATTTGAGATGCTTCTTCAAATCCTATATCCTTTATAGACCTAAGTAGGCTTTCTTTTAAGCCTAAATCTTCAAATTTAATATTTTTCATTCTTTATCCTCTTTCTTTTAATAGATTAGTTTTATAATTAGATTAGTTTTATATTTCATTTAAATTTATCTTTTAGCTAAAAATATTAAAAAAATTTCTTTACAATATGGAAATAATTTTTGCTTATAGATAACTTCAATTAAAATTCGAATCTTATAATAAATTTTATTTTTTACACAAAGTTAATCATAACATAGTATTTCTATATAATCAAATAATTATTTAAGCTTTAATTAGGAAAGATTAAATAATTAGAAGGAATAATATCATAATATTTATAAAGCTATTAATTAAGTAAAATATATTTATTAAATGTAAGGATTTTATAAATAAATATTTGAAAAAAAAAGACATAATATGTTATAATATCTAAGTTATTAAATGATTTTAATAAAAGATGAAAATAATAGAGCTTTTAATTTAGGAGGAATATAATAATGGAAGTTAAAGTTCAACAAATAGAAACAAACGTAGTAGAATTAGAAGTAAAAGTTGAGGCTAAACAATTCAAAGAAGCTTTAGATAAAGCATTCAAAAAAAATGCACATAGATTTAATGTGCCAGGATTTAGAAAAGGTAAAGTTCCAATGGCTATAGTTAAAAAGCAATATGGAGCTGAAGTTTTATATAACGATGCTATAGACATTTGTATAAGAGAAACTTATGAAAAAGCTTTAGATGAAAAAGATGTTAATCCAGTTTCTTTACCAGAGGTTGACATAGTTGAAGTTGGTGAAGGAAAAGACTTAATATACAAAGCTAAAATAACAGTAATGCCAGAAGTTAAATTAGGTGATTACAAAGGCGTTTCAGTTAAAGAAGTAAGTGCTGAAGTAAAAGAAGAAGAAATAGAAAAACAATTAAAAGATATGCAAGAAAAAAATGCAAGAATCGAAAGTAAAGTTGATGGAAAAGTTGAAAAAGGAGATATCGCTGTAATAGATTTTAAAGGATTTATTGACGATGTAGCTTTTGAAGGTGGAGAAGGAACAGATTATCAATTAGAAATCGGATCAGGTACTTTCATAGGCAACTTTGAAGATCAATTAATAGGATTAGCTGCTGGAGAAAAGAAAGATGTTATAGTAACATTCCCAGAGCAATACGGAAAAGAAGAATTAAACGGTAAAGAAGCTAAATTCGAAGTAACTGTTAAAGACATAAAAGTAAAAGAATTACCAGAATTAGATGATGAATTTGCAACAGAAGTTTCAGAATTTGATACTATAGCAGAATTAAAAGCTGATTTAACTAAAAAAGCTGAAGAAGTAAGCAAAGAAAGAGCTGAAGCAGAATTAAAAGAAGCTGTAGTAAATGTTGTTGTTGATAATGCAACAATAGAAATACCAGAAGTTATGATAGAAAACGAAACTACTAACATGGTTAAAGATTTAGAACAAAGATTATCATACCAAGGAATTGGATTAGCTCAATACTTCCAATTAACAGGTCAAACTGAAGAGCAAATGAGATCATACATGAAAGAAAATGCTGAAAGAAAAGTTAAAACTGACTTAGTATTATCAGAAATCACAAATGTAGAAAAAATAGATGCTACTGAAGAAGAAGTTAAAGAAAGAGCTAATGAAGTAGCTAAAATGTACGGAGCAGAATCAGAAAAAATAGCTGAAATGTTAATAGCTACACAAGAAAGAGCATTAAAAGCTGATATTATCAGAAATAAAACTGTTGATATGTTAGTTAAAGAAGCTAAAATAGAAAAATAATTTACTTAAATATTATATAATTTTCCAAAATAATTGCCAGAATATTTTTTCTGGCAATTATTTTAATAATTTGATTAACAAATGATAAAAAGTTTTATATAATTAAATTGTAGAAAGTATTATATTATTGAATAGATGGCAATATTATAGTTATAAGTTAAATTATAAATCTAAAAGGAGGAAAAATTATGAGTAATTTAGTCCCAATGGTTGTAGAACAAACTAGTAGAGGCGAAAGAAGTTATGATATTTTTTCAAGGCTATTAAAAGATAGAATAATAATGTTAAGTGGTGAAGTAAATGATGTTACTTCAAATCTAATAGTTTCACAATTGTTATATTTAGAAAGTGAGGATCCTGATAAAGATATATATCTTTACATAAATTCACCAGGAGGTTCAATAACTTCAGGTATGGCGATTTATGATACAATGCAATATATTAAACCAGATGTATCAACAATATGTATAGGTATGGCAGCTTCAATGGGAGCATTTTTATTATCTTCAGGAGCAAAAGGGAAAAGATATGCACTACCAAATAGTGAAATTATGATACACCAACCACTAGGAGGATTCCAAGGGCAAGCTACTGATATAGATATTCACGCAAAGAGAATATTAAAAATTAAAGATAACTTAAATAAAATTTTAAGTGATAATACAGGGCAAAGTTTAGAAAAAATAAAAGTTGATGTTGAGAGAGATTACTTCATGGAAGCTGCAGAAGCTGCAGAGTATGGGTTAGTTGATAAAGTAATTAAGAAAAATGAAGTAACAGAATAATTATATAACTTGAAGGTTGAGGTGGAAAAATGGCAAAATTCGAAGAAAAGAAGCAACTAAAATGTTCTTTTTGTGGTAAAAATCAAGAACAAGTTAAAAGACTTATAGCAGGACCTGGTGTTTATATTTGTGATGAATGTATAGAATTATGCTCAGAAATAATCGAGGATGAATTTGAGGGAAAAGTACAAGTAGAAAACACTGATTTGCCTAAACCAGCGGAAATAAAAAAACACTTAGATCAATATGTTGTTGGTCAAGAAAGTGCTAAAAAATCTTTAGCTGTAGCAGTATATAATCATTATAAAAGAATAAATGCTAATATAGCATCAGATGATGTTGAGCTTCAAAAGAGTAATATTTTATTATTAGGTCCAACTGGATCAGGGAAAACATTATTAGCTCAAACATTAGCTAAACTTTTAAATGTACCATTTGCTATAGCAGATGCTACTACTTTAACTGAAGCTGGATATGTTGGAGAAGACGTTGAAAATATACTTTTAAAATTAATACAAAACGCAGACTATGATGTTGAAAGAGCTGAAAAAGGAATAATCTATATAGATGAAATAGATAAAGTAGCTAGAAAATCAGAGAATCCATCTATAACAAGAGATGTTTCAGGAGAAGGTGTTCAACAAGCATTATTAAAAATACTTGAAGGAACAGTTGCTTCAGTACCTCCTCAAGGTGGAAGAAAGCATCCACATCAAGAATTAATACAAATAAATACATCAAATGTGTTATTTATTTGTGGAGGAGCTTTTGATGGTATAGATAAAATAATAGAAAGTAGAACTAGAAAAAGTTCTATGGGATTTGGAGCAGAAATACAATCAAAGAAAGAAAAAAATATAGGACAATTATTAAAGAATCTAATGCCAGGAGACTTACTTAAGTTTGGTTTAATACCTGAATTTGTTGGTAGATTACCAATAATAGTAACATTAGAATCTTTAGATAATGAAGCGCTTATAAAAATCTTAAAAGAACCTAAAAATGCTTTAGTAAAACAATATGCTAAGTTATTCGAAATGGATAATGTAAAATTAGAATTTACTGACGAAGCATTAAAGGCTATTGGAGATGAAGCTATAAAAAGAAATACTGGTGCTAGAGGATTAAGAGCTATTATTGAAGAAGTTATGACTGATATAATGTTTGATATTCCTTCAAGAGATGATATTGTTAAAGTTAAAATAACTGAAGAAACAATAAAAAATAAAAAAGCTCCAGAATTAGAATTAGTTAATGGTTCGGTAGAAAAAGAAGATGGAACAATAGAAACTGCATAATGAAGTATGGTGATTCAATGATAATTTTAATTGAATTAATCTAGAATCAATGTAATTTTTAATATTTATAAAAAATTCTTTACTTAAATTAAGTAAAGAAATAGTTGAATATTTATTATAAGAATCAGCTAGAAGTTTGAGTGAATTAAACTGAAGATTTATTTTAAGGATAAATTTTAGTTATTGCTTAGATTTTAATGCTGATTCTTGTATTTTTATATATCTATAGTAATAGTATTAATTAAAGCTGAAGTTGAAAATTTAGTGTAATATGTGTATACTTTAGAAGACTAAAAAATAGTGTGGAGGGAATTTTATGAAAGAAGTGGAAAAAAGGGTGCTTCCGATAATAGCCCTTAGAGGAACAACAATATTTCCAAATATGGTTACATATTTTGATGTTGGAAGAAAAAAATCAGTGAATGCTGTTAAGTATGCAATAGATAATAATTTAGATATATTTATTGTGCCACAAAAAGAGGACAAGCTTTCTGAAGTATGTTCAAAAGAGGATTTATTAAAAGTAGGTACATTATGTAATATAAAACAAATAGTTAATTTTAATAATGGAACTATGAGAGTTTTAGTTGAGGGAATATCTAGGGGAAGATTAGAGAGCATAGAAATAACAGAAGAATTAATAAGTGGAAGTGCAGTAACCTTAAAAGATGATAAAAAAATAGATTTAGAAGTAAAAGTATTAAAGGAAGAATTATTAGATAAATTTAATGAGTTTATTATAAAAGCTAAGATTGAAGATAAATCAATAAATAATAAAGTTGAGGATATAGAGAGTGGTCATGAATTAGTTGATGTAATATGTGCCTATGTAGTTCTAGATAATAATGATAAAAAAAACATATTAGAATTAATTGATTTAAAAGAGAGAATAGAATTATTAATAAAGTTAATAAATAAAGAAATTGATATAATAAGCATAGAAAAAAACTTAAAAAATAAGTTAAGTAAAAGTGTTGAAAAAAATCAAAAGCAGTATTACTTAAGAGAACAACTAAATATTATAAAAAAAGAATTAGGTGATACTGATGATAAATTAGTTAAAGACTTAAGAAATAAGGTTAAAAAATTAAAGGTAAATAAGGATATAAAAGAAAAACTTTATTCAGAAATAGAAAAAATAGATAATGATAATTTAGGACCTCAAGAAAAATCTGTGATTCAGAATTACATAGAGGAAGTTTTAGAAATTCCTTGGGGCCAATATAGTAAAGACAATTTAGATATAAAAAATAGTAGAGAAATATTAGATAAGGCTCATTACGGGTTAAATAAAATAAAAGAAGAGGTTTTAGAGTATCTTTCAGTAAAAAGTTTTAATGAGCAATTAAAACTTCCAGTCTTATGTTTAGTTGGTCCTCCAGGAGTAGGAAAAACTTCAATAGCAAAAAGTATAGCTGAAAGTTTAGGAAGAAACTTTGAAAGAATATCCTTAGGGGGAATAAGTGATGAAGCTGAGATAAGAGGACATAGAAAAACCTATGTAGGTGCTATGCCAGGAAGAATAGTTACAGCTATTAAAAAAGCAAAAACAATGAATCCTGTTCTTTTATTAGATGAAATAGATAAAATAGGAATGAAGTATCAAGGAGATCACTATTCAGCTTTATTAGAAGTACTAGATAAAGAACAAAATGAAAATTTTAGAGACCATTATTTAGAGATACCATTAGATTTATCAGATGCTTTAATTATAACTACAGCAAATAGTTTAGAAAATATTCCTAGACCTTTGCTAGATAGAATGAGTATTTTACAATTATCTGGATATACTTATGAAGAGAAGAAGTATATAGCTAAGGAGCATTTAGTTCCTAAGGCTTTAAATGACTATGGTGCTATAAAAGAAAGTATAAAAATATCAGATAATGCTTTAGATGAAATAATAAATTATTACACTAGAGAATCTGGAGTTAGACAGTTAAATAGAGTTATAATAAAAGTTATAAGAAAATCAATAAAAGATATGGTAGAAAAAAATAAAAAACATATACAAATAACCAAAAAATCTATAGAAATGTTTTTAGGTGATAGATTATATACTTTTGATGATATAAGTAATGGTGAAAAGGTTGGTTTAGTCAATGGAATGGCATGGACTGCCTATGGTGGAGATACTTTAACCATAGAAGCATTACTTATGGATGGAACAGGTAAATTAGACTTAACTGGAAACTTAGGAGATGTAATGAAAGAATCTGCAAAGGCTGCCTATTCACATGTAAGGGCAAATTCAGAAAAATATAAAATCAAAGAAAAAGAATTTTATAAAAATAAGGATATTCATATACATGTTCCAGAAGGGGCTGTGCCTAAAGATGGACCATCAGCAGGAATAACAATGGTAACAGCTTTAGTATCATTGTTAAGCAATAAAGCTGTAAAGCAAAATGTAGCAATGACAGGAGAAGTGACATTGAGAGGTAATGTTCTTCCTATAGGTGGATTAAAAGAAAAGATATTAGCAGCATCTAGAGTTGGAATAGATACAGTTATAATACCAAAGAAAAATGAAAAAGATTTAAAAGATATACCCAAAAAAATACTTGAAAGTATTAAAGTTATAGCAGTAGAAAATGTAGAAGAGGTTTTGAGTAACGTCTTAGTTTAAATAATAGGAGAGAAATATATATGAAAATAAATACATCTGAATTTATTATATCAGCAGTTAAAAAATCGCAGTATCCAGAAGGTGGAGCAGCAGAAGTTGCATTTGTTGGAAGATCAAATGTAGGAAAGTCTTCAATAATAAATGCATTAACAAATAGAAGAAAATTAGCTAGAGTAAGTCAAACTCCAGGAAAAACAAGATTAATAAATTTCTTTTTATTAAATAATGAATTTTTCTTAGTTGATTTACCAGGGTATGGATATGCTAAGGTATCTAAAAAGGAGAAAGAAAGTTGGGGAAAAGTAATAGAAACTTATCTAACAGAAAGAGAACCTTTAAAAAGAGTAGTTCTATTAGTTGATTGTAGACATAAGCCAACAGCAGATGATGTACTAATGTATAACTGGATAAATCATTTCGGATATGATTGTAAGGTAGTTGCAACTAAGAGAGATAAGATTTCAAATAATGAAGTTGCAAAAAGTGAAAAATTAATAAGGGCTACATTAGGAATGCCTAAGGAAGAAAAATTATTATTTTTCTCATCTCTTAATAAGAATGGAAAAGATCAGATTATAGATGAATTATTTGGGGACATAAATGAACTTGAATAATTAATAAATGTTAAAGATTTTACTTTGTAAAAGTATTAGATGAAATTTTTAATTGTATATTATAAGTAAAAGGGACTAACTTTGGTTTAGTCCCTTTTGTAATATTTTTAATTTTTAATTAGTAATATATGATAAAAGATTTATGATAAATTAGTAATTAAAAGGTCTTTATTTCTAAGTAAAATTTATTTTTATAGGTTAGTTCCATACAATCATTATTTATAAAATGATTAGCCTATTTTTGTTAATAGGCCCTTAGTAATTTATATTAAAAAAAATATATAATATTCCAAAAATAGTGTCAAATGTATAATTTTAGAATAATATATACTATAAAACAAATAAAAATTAAATAACAGGGGGTTTCGTTATGGAACTAAATGAAATATTAAATAATGAAAACTGTGGATGTTCAAATGCATGCTTCCCACAAAACTGTTGTTGTGGAAATAACTGTGGTGGAAACGGTGGATGCTGGTGGCTAATAATAATAATATTATTATGTTGTGGTGGCTGTGGTAACGGCTTCGGTGGAAACTGGGGCGGCGGCGGAAACTGGGGCGGCGGCAGATGCTGTTGTTGTTGCAGAGGAAGAGGCAGAAAACATGATAGATGTTGTTGCGATTGTTGTCCTTGTTGCTGTAATTGCTGCTGTGGCGGAGGAAATGACAACTGGGGTGGCGGAAATTGCTGGTGGTTAATTATAATAATCTTACTATGTGGCGGCTGTGGAAATGGCGGTTTTGGAAATAGAGGATTCTTTTAATAAATAAGATTAGGTTTTTTTATGAATAACTATTTATAACCACATTATTGTATCTTGTATAAATATAAATTATTTATTGTAATGTAGTTAAGATGGAGGGCTTTGCCCTCCAAAAAAATATAATAAAATACATAAAAAATAAAGAAGGGAGGTTTTAGAATGTCAAAAAGAAGACATAGAACTAGAGATGATGACTATATGCAACCAATGAATAATAGAAATAACTCCTTTGGGGGTATTAATCCACAAATGCTAGAAATGTTAGGCTTAAATAATATGGATATGAATAAATTATCTACGCTTATGACATCAATGAATAGAGATGGGTTTGATATAAATATGTTAGGGCAATTGCTTGGAGGAATGCAGAATAATCCAGCTGCTAATAGAAATGGAATGAATAATCCTATGGCTAATCCTATGGGCAATCCGATGGCAAATCTAGCAGGAAATATGGCAGGAGGTATGCCGGGAAATATAGCAGCTATGATGTCTATGTTAAGCAATATGAATAATAGACAAACACACAATAATAATATGAATAACATGAATAATATGCATAGCAATATGAATAATAATATGCATAATAATATGAATAATATAAATAGTATGAATAATACAAATACAAATAAAGAACAGAAAAAACATGAAGATATTAAAGGAAGTTCTGATGAAAATATAGAAATGTTATTATCAGTAAGAAGATTAGTTGATGATGAAAAAGTTAAGTTTATTGATAAGGTTATAGAAATGTACAAAGCTGGAGAAATAAAATATTAAGAAAAAATACAAGGAACTACTATAAAAGTGGTTCCTTCTTATTATATTGAAGCTTTTTAGTATTTTAAAATTAAGTTTACTTAATTTTAAAATTATTTCATTTATGAACTGTTATAATTTTAATAAAACACTCTGTATTTTTATCTTTAGTATCTTTTAATAATAGTTGTATATTTAGATATAGAGAAAAAAATTAATTAGTGGTAAAGAGAAAAGTATTTGTACAAATAAAATATAAAAGGGGGAATTATATGGATCCAATTGCATTTAACTTTTTAGGCTTGGATATAAGATGGTATGGTATAATAATTGCCATAGGAATATGGGTAGCTTTGACCATAGCATATGTTAATTCTAAAAAATTAAAATTAGATTTTGATAGTATTTTAAATATATTTTTAATAGCATTTCCTTTTGCTATAATAGGAGCTAGGTTATACTATGTAATCTTTGAATTTGATAATTATAAGGGGAATTTAGTAAGTATATTAAATATTAGAAATGGTGGAATAGCAATACATGGAGCTTTAATAGGAGGAATTTGTGCATCTATTATATATTGTAAGAAAAAAAATATAAATTTTCTTAAGTATGCTGATTTAGCAATGCCTTCTTTAATAATAGCTCAAGGAATAGGAAGATGGGGAAATTTCTTCAATCAAGAAGCTCATGGAGGAATTGTAAGTGTAGATTTTATAAGTAAATTTCCTAAGTTTATAGAAAGTGGTATGAATATAAATGGAGTTTATTATCATCCTACATTTTTATATGAGAGTATTTGGGATTTTGCTATAGGAATAGTCTTATTATTTATATTATATAAATTTAGTAAGGAGTATAATGGAATTGTATTAGCTGCTTATGGAATATTATATTCTCTAGGGAGGTTTTTTATTGAGGGACTTAGAACAGATAGCTTATATTTCTTAGGGATGAGAATGGCTCAATTAATAAGTTTATTAATAATATTAATGTCTATAATTTTATTAATCTGTATAGTAAAGAAAAAAAATAGGAAAGGTAAATATATAAATAATTAAGTTTAATATCTAAAGAAAGCTTAGTATTAAATATGTTAAGTAATTCCCCTTTGTCCAATTATAAATTTGGACAAAGGGGATGTAAATTTTAGTAAATGTTGTAGAAGAAAGGTTAGAGTTTTTTATGTGGATTGAACATATAATAGCTTTTTAAAAGAAAGAGGAAGTATTAAGAGACCTTTTTAAGTTTAGTAACTTGTGGGTTTTGGGATTGTTTTAAATTTCTTTTTCTGCTTAAGTATTTTTGTTCTTTTACAATAAATTTATCTAAATTTTGACTTAAGCTTACAACTAATGGGTTTGTTCTTTTTAAAAAAATTAAAAGAATATATAATAACTTTTGACGTCTAGCTATTTTTTTTCTTAAACTTTTTATTGTCATTTTTTACCTCCAAAATAACATTAATTAGACAAATACTATTAAAATTATCTATCGAATATGGTAATATTATATAACAAAAGGTAGAAAATGTAAAATATAAAAAACATCAAAAATTAGCCAATATAAAACAAATAAAGACAATAAATATAATAAGGATGTAGCATTGGTATAGATATAAGTATATTAATTATAACAAAATTAGCAATTGCATAGAATATTATGTAGAATATTATCAAACGTTTTTTTGTTGATAAAAAACTATAAAGTAATGTAAAATAGAATATATAAATATTAATTGTAAACAAAAGGAGAAAAATAATGGATGAAAATAAATTAATAGAAAGAATAAATCAATTATCTAGAAAAAGTAAGGATTGTGGATTGACAGAAGAAGAAAAAGAAGAACAACAAGTTTTAAGAAAAGAATATATAAATAGATTTAAAAATAATTTAAGAAGTCAGTTAGAGGGGATAAGACCAACAAAAAAATAGTATTAAAGGGTGATGTAGAGTGGGAGTAACAGTAGAAAGGCTTATAAAAGACTTTAACTTAGAAATAATCCAACAAGGGGATTCAAATATTCCTATAAATGTTCAGGATATAAATAGACCGGGGCTTCAATTAGCTGGATTTTATAATTATTTTACTCCAGAGAGAATTCAAGTAATAGGTAAGGCTGAATGGAGCTTTATTAATGATATGGCTCCAGATTTAAGAAGAAAAAGAATAAATAAGTTTTTTTCTTTTGATATTTCTTGCTTGATAATAACTAGAGGTTTAGAAGTTCATGAAGATATGTTAGAAGTAGCTAGAAAAAATAATACATGGATACTTAGAACTGAAATAATAACTACTAAATTTATAAGTAAGTTAACACTTTATTTATCAGATAAAATGGCACCAGAAACAAGATTACATGGAGTGTTAGTAGATGTTTATGGTATAGGAATGCTTATAACTGGAGAAAGCGGAATTGGAAAAAGTGAAACAGCTCTAGAGCTTATAAAAAGAGGACATAGATTAGTAACAGATGATGCTGTAGATATAAAAGAAATAGATGGAGAACTTATAGGAACATCACCTTATGTTACTTTTGGAATGCTTGAGGTAAGAGGGATGGGAATAATAGATGTTTCTGCGTTATACGGATTAAGTTCTATATTGCCATCAAAAGATATAAAAATAATGATTCATTTTGAACATTGGAAGGATGATGGTGATTACGACAGACTAGGAATTATTGATAATTATGAGGAAATACTTGGTGTGAAATTAAAGAAACTTAGAGTCCCAATAAGACCAGGAAGAAATATAGCTGTAATAATAGAAGCAGCAGCAGCTAACTATAGATATAATTTAATGTCAAATACAAATCCTGTAGATATAATAGAAAAAAGGATGATTGAATCAAGAGAAGAATTTAATTAAAGAATGTGTTAATATATATTTGGTTAATTAATATGGAGGAGAGATTGAAGTGAAAAGTTTAACTAGAGAAAAAAAGGATATTTGGAAAAATTATTCTGATAGTGAAAGAACAGATGTTTTTGATTTAGGAGAAAGATATAGAAAATTCTTATCAGTGGCTAAAACAGAAAGAGAAAGTATAAATGTTTTTATTAAAGAAGCAGAAGCTAAAGGTTATAAAAATTTAGAACAAGTTATAAAAAATAAGGAAACATTAAAAGCTGGAGATAAAGTCTATGTTAATAACAAAGGAAAGAGTTTGGCTATATTTAATATAGGAACAGATGACTTAGAAGATGGTTTAAGAATAATAGGTTCACACGTTGATGCTCCAAGAATAGATTTAAAACAAAATCCAATATATGAGGATAATGGATTAGTTTTATTTGATACTCATTACTATGGTGGAGTAAAAAAATATCAATGGGTTACTATACCATTAGCTTTACATGGAGTAATTGTAAAGAAAGATGGAACAAAAGTAGAAGTTGCTATAGGTGAAGATAAAAATGATCCAGTATTAGGAATTTCAGATCTTTTAATTCACTTATCTGCTGACCAATTAACTAAGACAGCAGCTAAAGTTATAGAAGGTGAAGACTTAAATGTTTTAGCAGGAAGTTTTCCAACTTTAGAAGAATCAGAAGAAAAAGAAAAAGTGAAGTTAAATATATTAACAATATTAAATGAAAAATATGGTATATCAGAAGAGGATTTTGTATCAGCAGAATTAGAGATTGTTCCAGCTGGGGAAGCAAGAGACTTAGGACTTGATAGAAGTATGATTATGGGTTATGGACATGATGATAGAATTTGTGCATATACTTCTTTTGAGGCAGCATTAGAAGTAGAAAATCCAATAAAAACAATAGCTGGATTATTTGTGGATAAAGAAGAAATAGGCAGTGTTGGTGCAACTGGTATGCATTCAAGGTTTTTCGAAAATGCTATTGGTGAAATAATGGATAGAATGGGAGAGTATTCAGAATTAAAAGTTAGAAGAGCATTACAAAATTCTAAAATGTTATCAGCTGATGTAACTGTTGCTTATGATCCTAATTATCCATCAGTAGTAGAAAAGAATAACTGTGCTTACTTTGGACAAGGTGTTGTATTCAGCAAATATACAGGAGCAAGAGGAAAATCAGGTTGTAATGATGCTAATGCGGAATATGTTGCATATTTAAGAAACTTAATGGATACTAATGGTGTTCATTGGCAAACATCTGAACTTGGAAAAGTAGACCAAGGAGGCGGTGGAACAATTGCATATATTTTAGCTCAGTATAACATGGAAGTTATAGATTGTGGAGTCGCACTTCAAAATATGCATGCACCATGGGAAGTTGCATCTAAAATAGATATATATGAAACTAAAAAATGTTATAAGGTATTCTTTGAACAAGCTTAAGAATCAAAGAGGATAATTTGATTTTGGGATTTTTATAGATATTATTTCTATAAAGATCCCATTTATTTATATGATGACTAATACATATAATGATAATGTTTTATAAGTTAGAGATAAGTGGAAGGTATTCCTTAGATAATTTACTGAAGTTTCGATGAATAAATCTTTCTTTATCTAGGATTGGATTTTAAATAAAGTTCTATTAAGAACATGTGTTTCTTAGAGAGAATAGAATATTATATGAAGATCTTTTGGTAAAGGAGATATATGAAATGAATAAACTTAGTATAAGAGATAGATTAAAAAATTATGGATTATGGATATCAATTGCAGCTTTAATTCCAATGGTTTTAAAAGGATTCAATATAAATATATTGCCAGAGAATTACGATCAAATAGTAACAGCTATTCTATCAATATTAGTTATGGCTGGAATTTTAAATAATCCAACTACTGAATGTAAGGGATTTTTAGATGATAGTACTGAAAGTAAGAAAAAGTTAAATGATGTTAAGGAAAAAGTTGAAGACAATAATTAATAGAAAATTTATTGAAAAAAATATGTTAGTATATTAAAATCTTAATATAAGTAATAAATTGACAATAAAGGAGATTCATATGAATAAAGAAATTATTAATACTAGCAAGGCGCCTTCAGCAATTGGTCCTTATTCTCAAGGAGTTAAAGTTGGGAACATGTTATTTGTATCAGGACAAATACCAGTAGACCCAACTAACAATGAAATTCCAAAAACAATAGAAGAACAAACTAAGCAATCTTTAGAAAATGTAAAAGCTATATTAAAAGAAGCTGGAATTGATTTAAGTTCAGTTGTAAAAACTACTGTTTTTTTAACAGATTTAAATGATTTTGTAAAGATGAATGAAGTATATGCAATGTACTTTGATGGAGAAATAAAACCAGCTAGAGCAGCAGTTGAAGTATCTAGGTTACCTAAAGATGTTAAAGTGGAAATTGAAGCTATAGCAATTATATAAAGTTAAAGGAGAGGAGAAAATGATTTATAAAACTACAGGGGTATGCTCAAAGGAAATATCATTTGACGTAGAAAATGGAAGTCTTAAATCAATTAATTTCACTAATGGGTGTGATGGTAACTTAAAAGGTATTTGCAACCTAGTAGAAAATATGAATATAGATGATGTAATAGAAAAGCTTAAAGGAATAGATTGCAAGGGAAGAGGTACATCTTGTCCTGATCAATTAGCAAGAGCATTAGAAGAGTATAAAATGAGTAAGTAACTTATTTGATTAATATACTCCTATATTCTATAAGTAAGAAATAAATAGTCTTAAAGATTGCTAAGTATTCAGATGGAGTTAAAACTCTATCTGAATTAATTTTAGGCTTATAGATATGGCAGGTATATTACATTCTTTTTAAAAGAGCATAAGGATAATTTGTTATATTAACAATAGGGATGTATAAGATGTGTACATCCTTATTTTATTTCCATCTAATATATTCTTTTAAAAGGAAAAGATATATAATATAAAGTAATACATATATATCGTAGGAGGAAAAATGTTTATAAATTTATCTTTTAATAATATAAAGTCAAATAATATTTTTAAGGATATTTGTAAATCACAAATAGATAGAGGGGTAATTTTAGGGGAGTATAATTCTTATTTTTGTAGATACTTAGGAATTGATAACGTTAGTGAATATAACAATAATTTAGCAAGAATAAATAAAGAAGAAAAAGAATACGTTAATTTTCAAGAATTACCCTTAAGTATAGAAAATAATAGTACTGTAGAAGAGAAAGCTAAAGTACATGGTGTAGAATTTTATAAATATACAAGTGTAAGTGAGGATAATTCTTTAAATTTTAAAATTTACAAAGCTTTAGATTTTATAAATGAGTATTTGAAGAAAAATTTTATGGAGGAGGATGAAATTTTAAGCTTATTAAAATTCATTGCAAGTAGTTCCTTTGATTTTGTAAAAGGGCGAACTTGGGATGATAATAATACTAATAAAGTTATTTTTTATGGGAGTTCAAGTAAAAAGGAAGCATATTTAATGCTCTTTCTTAAGCTATTAGGAATGGATATTTTATATTTATCTCCGGAAGGAAATGATATAGATAAATATATTTATAATATAGAAGAGTATTCATTTTATATTAAAGAAAAAATTAATTTGGAGTTTATACCTTTAAGAGAACGATTAGATAATGGAAAGGTAATTTCAGAATTTAAAACTATAGGAAAAGAAGCAGAGACAGAATTAGAAAGAGAAATATTTAATGATAATACTGGTTTTTACAAGCCTTGGCAATTTATAGATTATAATGTAAATTCTTTACTTTTAAATTCAACTTTTGATGAAATAATGATTTACTATAATGAAGATGCAAAAGTGAGACCAGGATTTAAGATATCTAATGAAGTAGTTAGTGTTCCTAGTTTTTTAACAGTTGTAACAGGTATTTTAGATGATAAAGAAAAGTTTGGGGAGTTTTTAAGATTAATTTTTAATAAGGAAAGTACTTTAGTATTAAATAATTTAGCTTTATATAATTATCCAATAGGTTATGAAGAGGCTTTATCATATAAAGAATGTTTTGATGAAACAGGAAGAGTATCTAAAGAAAAAATAGACTTTCATGTTGCAGGAAATAGATTTAGAAAATATAGAGAGAGCCTTAAAAATTTATTTGTGAATAAGTTAAATGACATATTTGAAAATGGATATATTATAAATGCAAAATTTAATGAAAGTAGTAAAATCGAGTATCTAGCTACTATAATGACAATGCCAGAAGAGTTTTATCAACTTATAGATTCTTTTGATTTTACAGATAAGGTTCCTAAAATAACAATATATAGGGATAATAATCAACAATTAGAAATAAGAGAGTTATATGTTTTAATGTTTTTAAATTCTATAGGTGTTGATATTATTTTATATAGTAGTTTTGGAACCTATGGAATAGAAAAATGGACAAATAAAAATTTTATAACCTATCATAGATTAGAAAATATAGAATATAATTTTAATTTGGAAGAGGCATTAAAGGTATATAGAAAAAAGGGATTCTTATCAAGATTATTTAAAAAATAGAGGTTAAGCAATATGGGATTTTCAAAAGAAGAACAAAGTTTATTTAGAGAAATAAAAAAAGATTTTAATAATTTAAATATCGAAAAATATAAAGCAGATATAAGAGAATATGCTTATGTAAATAATCAATATAGTAATTTGATTAATTCTATTGAATTGGGAAATGTTAATGATATATTAGAATTTGGGAAAGCTATCTATGAGGGAGTGGCATCTATATCAGAAGAAGTACTTAAATATCTAAGAATTAATAATAGAGATGGTATAAATGAAGCTTTGAAAAGCTTAACTAAATTAATGGATTCTTTTGATATTGATGATTTTACAGAGAATAAAAAAAGTTTTATAGATAAATTATTTAAGAAAGAAAAAAATATAGAATTTCTAAAAAAAAAGTATAGTAATCTAGCTTTAAATCTAGAAAATTTTTATAGAGAGCTAAAATATGAAGAGAGTGCAATTTTAGATTCAAACAAGAGGCTAGAGGCGATGTTTCTTCATAATATGAGGTTTTATGAAGAGTTAGAACAATATTTATATGCGGCTGAAAATTTGAAAACAGATATATTAAATAAAAGAAATAATACAAATTTAATAGAAATTGAAAAAATCAAATATGACTTGAGTTTAGAAGCAATAGAAAAAAGGATAGAAGATTTTAATATATCCCAAATAATCGCTATGGAAACAATTATAATGATAAATGAAATTGAAAAAGGTAATATAGAAATATTAGAAAAAATACAAAATTCATTTTTAATAGCTTTACCTATTTTTAAAAATAATTTAGCTCAAATAATAATGTTAAAAAAAGAAGAATTAAGAAATAAATCAATTGAAGCTATTAATAAAAAAGTTAGTCAGGTAAAAGCTTTAGAGGGAAAAAGTAATCTTAAAGACTTGAGAAAAGATGAATTAGAAAGATCAGTTAATGAAATAAGAGTGGCCATAGATGAAAGTAAACTTATAGGAGAAAAAAACAATTATAATAAAAGAAAAAGTGATTTATCAAAAATACTTGCTAAAGCAAAAAAAATAGGGCTATAAGCCCTATTTTTTATACTAAATTAAGTATTGCCTCAGATTTACTTGAATTGTTATCAATAGCCATAATTAGCTTACCTGAATTTTCTAAATCTCCAATTACAATAGCACCAACTATTGTATTATCTTTGAAGAATAATTTAGTTAAGTTTTCATTTGTTTTATCTTTAAGAGTTA
This sequence comes from Clostridium massiliamazoniense, assembly GCF_001403635.1. Lineage (GTDB taxonomy): Bacteria > Bacillota > Clostridia > Clostridiales > Clostridiaceae > Sarcina > Sarcina massiliamazoniense. The sequence goes on along the minus strand of NZ_LN879468.1, from coordinate 641,777 downwards.
AGCTTTCAAGAGATTCATCTTTAAAGTTTATTAATCCTATAGATACCATTTCAGTATCTAAAGCACTTAGGATTATTGAAGGAGTAAAGTTTCTAAATTCTCTTTCTAGGCCAGCAGCATTAATTGCAGCTATTTTACCCATTTCTATAGCAGCAGGCCAGTTTCCATAAACTAAACCATTAAATTCAGCAACATCACCACAAGCATAGATATCTTTTATATTTGTAGCCATTTTACTATCTACTACAATACCTCTGTTTGTAATTATGTCAGAACCTTCAGTAATTGATATATTACTTCTTATACCAGTTGAGAAGATAAGCATATCACAATCAATTGAATTTCCACCATTTAAATTAAGTGAAAGAACCTTGTTATCTTTAACGATAATTTCTTTAACTGATTCAGAAGTTTGGAAGTCTAAACCTGATTTCATAGCTAATTTATTAAAGAATTCAGCAGCTTCTAAATCAAGTTGATTATTCATAAGAGAAGGCATAAATTCAAGGACTTTAACATTTAATCCTAAAGATTTAAGTTCCCAAGCTGCTTCTAAGCCTAAAGCACCACCACCAATAACAACTATATTCTTTATAGTTTTAGCAGCTTCTTTAACAGCCATAACATCCTCTATATCCTTTATACTATAGATTCCATTAATATTTCTATAATTATTTGTATTTATTTTATCTATTGTTGTACTGTTATCTAAAGATTTTACAGTAACAGGAGGTACAAAATTATGGCTTCCATTAGCTAATATTAATTTATCATAAGATACATTAGAACCATCTGTAAGTACTATATTCTTATTAATATTATCTATTTTAAGAACAGTTTTATTTAACAATTGTTCTATATTATTTTCTTTATACCAACTTTGGTCTTCAAGATAGATTGTTGTAGTTAAGTTGTCATCACTGATTAAGTCAGATAATTGAGGTCTTGAATAAGTTGAAACTTTTTCGCTTGATATAAGTTGAATTGTACAAGTTTCATTGATTTCTCTAAGAGTTTTAGCAGCATAGAATCCTGCAGCTCCATTACCTATTATAACAAAGCGTTCATTAGTATTAACTTTTTCAAAGACTTCATTTTCAACTTCTACAAATTGATCACTTCCAGCTCCACAAGTTTCACAAACTTCAGGACAAACTGGAGATTCAAAAATTTCACCACAAACTAAACATTTCCAATATTTCATAGATCCATCTGTAGGTGCTTCTATTTCTGCAACCATTGATTTTTTATGTGGAGAATATTTAAGGTTTTTCTCACCAAACATGAAACTAGCAAAATCATCTCCGAATTTCTTAGCTTTTTCAATTTCGTTATCAGAAGGTTTGAATTTTATTGTCATACCAGGACCAAAAATTTTCATTTTTAATTCTTCTAATCTATTTTCTATATTAGGAACAGCTTCTCCACTCCAACCATAAGAACCGAAGGCAGCAGCATATTTTCCACCGTGAACTATAGGATTAAGATTAGTTAATATATCTCTAATTGGAGGTAGTAAGTCCCCAACTAAAGTAGGTGATCCTAATAAAATACCATCTGAGTTTGCAATTTCTGTCAATACATCTTCTAGTTTAGCGTGTACCATATCAAAAAGTTTAACTTCTACTTTATGATTAGATTTTATTCCTTCAGCTATATTTTCAGCTAATTCCTTAGTATAGCCATAAGCTGAAACATAACAAAGTGTAACTTTTTTATTTTCAGTATTTTTAGCTTTAGGAGTACTCCATTCTTTGTATAATTCAACAACTTTATGAGGATTATCTCTTAAAACAGGACCATGACCTGGACAAATTAAATCTATATCAAGATCTTTGATTTTTTCTATACCTTTTAAAACATAAGGTTTATATGGTCCAAAAATACAATCATAATAATATCTAAGAGCATCCATATAATCTTCTTCTTTTGGAACTAAATCATTAAATACTTCTTCGCATGAATAGTGACTACCAAAAGAATCACAAGTAATTAATGCTTTATCTTCAGGAATATAAGTGTACATTGAATCAGGCCAATGTAAAAATGGTGCTGAAATAAATTCTAAAGTTTTATTTCCTAAGCTTAAAGCATCACCATGATTAACTACAATATGGTCAAAATCTTCATTAACAATATCCTTTAAGAAATCAATAGCTATTTTTGAACCAACTACTTTTGCATTAGGTGCTAATTTAAGTAATTTTGACACTGAGCCAGCGTGGTCAGGTTCAGTATGGTCTACTACAATATAATCAATTTCAGATGGATTAACACCTAAACTGTTTAATCTTTCTAGGTATTCATCAAAAAATTGTGCTTTAACAGTTTCAAAAACTGCTGTTTTATTGCTTCCTTTTACAACATATGAGTTATATGTTGTACCATATGGAGTATACATAATTATATCAAAAACCCTTAAATTAGGATCTAAAGCTCCAACCCAATATATGTTATTTTTTACTTCTAAATGTTTCATTAAATTCCACCATCCTTGGATAATTACTAAAGATTATTTTTTAATTTAGTTAATTAAATAACAATGACTATCAATAAATTACAATTTTATTATACTATAAATTATTTCTAAGTAAAGTGCACTGAATAATAAGAATTAAAAAAATATAGGGTATTAATTTTTAAATAATAAAAAAAACCTTAGAATTTCTAAGGTTTTAATAAATTATATTTTTTTAAAAAGTTATTGAAATCATAGCTATCTAAACTCATAATTCCAATAGAACCATGACGAGTATCACCAGGTAAATTACCATGAGAATCAGATCCACAGCTAATTAATAAGTTATTTTTTCTACAATAAGAATAGTAAAAATTATTTTCATCTGGAGTGTTTTGGAAGTAGATTGCTTCAACACCATCAAAATTAAATTGACAAATTTCATCTAATGTAATATTTTTTAATAATTTAGGATGAGCTAAAAAAACTAAAGCATTATATTTTTTTAGCAAGGCAATTCCATCTTCAACAGTAAGTTTTTTATTAGGAACATAAGCAGGGCTATTATTTCCTATGAAGTTATCAAATATATAGTCTTGGTCATAATCATAACCTGCTTCTAAAATGCATTGTGCAATATGAGGTCTTGCAACAACTCCTTTTCCTTTTTTTAAAACATCTTCATAATTTATTTTTATATTAAAAAATTTATCTAACCTATTTACGATTTCCTTAGCTCTATTAATTCTACTATTCTTCAAATTATGTAAAAATTTTTGAAATTCTTCATCTTTAAAATAATTTCCTTTAAAAAAGCCTAGTATATGTACAGTTGAACCTTTATGTTCACAACTAAGTTCTATACCAGGAATAAAATTAACAGAAAGTTTTTTTGCCATTTCTGTGGCTTCAGATATCCCTTCAGTTGTGTCGTGATCTGTTAAGGAAATTATAGATAAGTTTTTTTCCTTTGCTAATTTTATTATTTCAGAGGGAGATAAAGTGCCATCAGAAGCTGTTGAATGACAATGAAATTCTGCATTTATATTCATAGAGTGACCTCCTGTAAATTAAATTTATTTTAATTTAGTTTTATTTTTACTTTTTTGATATAATTATTTTAACATATTTGAAGGAGGACAGATATAATTGTTTTTAATGATAGATAATTATGATTCTTTTGTTTACAATTTAGTTAGATATTTTAAGGAAATTGGAGAAGAAATAAAAATTGTAAGAAAAGATAAAATAACAATAGAGGAGATAAGACATATTAATCCAGAGGGAATTGTAATATCACCAGGACCTAAATCACCTAAAGAATCTACAGAATGTTTAGAGATAATTCATACCTTTAAAAGTGAAATACCGATTTTAGGAGTATGTTTGGGACACCAATGTATTGGAAGTTATTTTGGTGCTAAAGTAATAAAAGGTGAAAAACCTATACATGGGAAAATATCAAAGATTAAACATGATGGAAAGGGATTATTTTTTTCTATAGAAAAAGAATTTAATGTAACTAGATATCATTCTTTAATTGTAGATGAAAATACAGTTAAGGAGCCATTAATTATAACAGCAAGAAGTGAAGACAATGTAATTATGGGGCTTAGGCATAAAGAATATAAAATAGAATCCGTACAATTTCATCCAGAAGCAGAGTTAACCGAATATGGACATTTAATATTAAAAAATTTTGTTAGAATGTGTAGAGGTGAAATATAGATGGAATTATTAATACGAGAAATAAAAAGTAATTTAAAAGTAAATGAAGTTTATGAAATATGGAAGGATAAAAAAGATACTATAATGTTAGATAGTTCAAAAGAAGAAAGTGAATATTCTAAGTTTTCATTTATAGGAATAAATCCTTTTATAAAAATTAAGTCTAAGGAAAATTTAGTGTACTTAAATGAAAAATTAGTAAATAAAGATGTTTTTGAACTACTAAATGAAACTATAGAATCATTTAAGATAGATGAAAATTTAAGAAAAGAAATCCCTTTTATATCAGGTGCTATAGGATATTTCTCTTATGATATGGGGAGGTCCTTAGAACATATAGAAGAAAGTTCTATAAAAGATTATGAAGTTTACGATAGTTATTTTTTATTTTTTCATAACCTAATTATATTTGACTTGCTTAGTGATAAGATATATATTACTTCTTTATATGAAGATAAGATATTATCTAAAAATAGTTTAGATGATATAGAAGATAAAATAATAAATTATAAATTTAAAGAAAATAATGAAAAACATAGAGAAGTTAAAGAAAATAATTTAAAATCTAATTTCTCAAAAGATGAATACATAAAAGCAGTAGATAAAATGAAAGATTATATTGTAGAGGGACATATTTACATAGCTAATATGACTCAGAGATTTCTATGTGACTGCGAAGAAGATGGATATGAAATATATAAAAAATTAAGAAAAATAAATAAGGCTCCATTCTCAGCTTACTTAAATTTAGAAGATATTGAGATAATAAGTTCTTCACCAGAAAGATTTTTAAAGGTATTAGATAATAAAGTAGAAACAAGACCTATAAAAGGTACAAGACCAAGAGGCAGAAATAAAGAAGAGGATGAATTAAATAAAAAAGAATTACTTAAGAGTGAAAAAGATAAGTCAGAACTTTTAATGATAGTAGATTTAGAAAGAAATGATTTAAGTAAAGTGTGCAAAGCAAATTCTATAAAGGTAACAGAGCTCTTTAAGTTAGAACAATATGATACTGTTTTTCATTTAGTTTCAACTGTAGTCGGAGAATTAGAAGAAAGTGAAAGTTCAGTAAGTTGTATAAAAGCATGTTTTCCAGGCGGTTCTATAACAGGAACACCTAAAATTAGAGCTATGGAAATAATAGAAGAACTTGAAGGTGTGAGAAGAGGAATTTATACAGGATCAATAGGATATTTTGATTTAAGAGGGAATTGTGACTTTAATATAGTAATAAGAACTATAGTAAAAAAAGATAATAAAGCTTCTTTTGGTGTTGGTGGTGGAATAACTATCGAATCTTTATCTGAAATGGAGTATTATGAAACTTTAGATAAAGCAAAAGCTTTAATAGAGGTATTAAGATGATTTATGTAAATTGGGAAATAAAAAATGATATTATATTAGATGATGGATTATGCTTTGGAAAAGGTGTATTTGAGACAATCTTAATAAGGAATAAAGCTGTGTTCTTAGAAGAACATATAAATAGATTGCAAGAAGGTGCTTCTTTACTTAAAATAAATAATACTATCAGTGTAAAAGAAGTTGAAAGTTTTATTGAAAAGGAGAAAATAAAAAATTGTTCTTTAAAAATTATCTTAACAGATAAAAATATAGTTGCTATTACAAAAGATATTATTTATACAAAGAATAGCTACGAAAGAGGTTTTAAACTTAAGCTTAGTAGTGTTAGGAGAAATAGCACATCAATTATGCCTTATGTGAAATCTATTAATTATATAGAAAATATAATAGAAAGAAATAAAGCTATAGAAAGTGGATTTGATGAAGTGTTATTTTTAAATGAAAATAACTTTATAACAGAAGGAGCCATAAGTAATGTTTATTTTATTAAAAATAATAAAATAAAAACAGCAGCTGTAAAGTTGGGGCTATTAGATGGAACAATAAGAAAGTGGCTAATAAAAAACTTTGAAGTTGAAGAAGGAAAATTTACTTTAGAGGATTTTAAAGAAAGTGAATGTATTTTTCTTACTAATTCTTTAGTTGGAATAATTAAAGTATCTAAATTTGAAGAGAAAAAATTTAATGAAAATATATTTTTAAGTGAAATAATTAGTAAGTATTCAGATTTTTTAAAGGAATTTTAATGATTGGTATAGAATTAAATTAATAAGAATACTCGAAAATAAGAAAATTAAGGAGTTTCAAGTTAAATATGAGAAGAGTAAACAAAATATTAAATAATAATATTTTTAAAAAATGCTTATTAGAAATAGAGGAATTTGAGAAAAGAAGAGTTTTTTGTAAACATGATTTGAATCATTTCCTTACAATGAGTAGATTAGCTTATATAATGGTGTTAGAACAAAAAATAAAAATCAATAAAGAAGTTATATATGCAGTAGGCTTATTACATGATATAGGTAGATGTTTAGAATATAAAGAAGGTATAGATCATCATAAAGCTTCAGTAGATATAAGTAAAGATATATTAAAGGATTGTGATTTCAATGAGGAAGAAAGAATTTTTATATTAGATGCTATAGGGGCACACAGGGATAGTCATTCTTCAGGAATAAAGAACATATTTTATTCAGCTGATAAACTTTCTAGAGATTGTATACAGTGCAAAGCAAAAAAAGAATGTTATTGGAATGAAGAAAAAAAGAATCTTTATATAAAGTATTAACTTAAGGAAGGACGAGATAATATGATAATAGGAAATAAAGAGTTTAAATTAGGAGAAAGAACATATATAATGGGAATTTTAAATATAACTCCAGATTCTTTTTCAGATGGTGGAAAATTTAATTCAAAGGATGAAGCTTTAAAGCAGGTTAAAAGATTAATTGAGGATGGTGCTGATATTATAGATATCGGAGGAGAATCAACTAGACCTAATCATGTACCGGTTTCAGAAGAGGAAGAAGCAAGAAGAGTTGTTCCTATTATAAAATTAATTAAAGAAAATTTTGATATACCAATTTCTATAGACACTTATAAAGGAAAAGTGGCAGAGCTTGCAATTGAAGCAGGAGCTGATTTAATAAATGATGTATGGGGATTTAAGAAAGATCCTTATATGAAAGAAGTAGCAGCAAAATATGATGTTCCTTGTTGCCTTATGCATAATAGATTTAATAGTGAGTATTCTAAAGATCTTATAGAGGAAATAAAAAGTGACTTAAAAGAAAGTATAGAATTAGCTCTTTCAGCAGGCGTAAAAAAAGAAAATATAATGTTAGATCCAGGCATAGGATTTGTAAAGACTTATAAAGAAAACTTAGAAACAATGGATAGACTAGAGGAATTGATGGATTTAGGATATCCTATGTTACTTGGAACTTCAAGAAAGTCTATGATAGGAACAGCTTTAGATTTACCTGTGGATCAAAGAGTTGAAGGAACTGTAGCAACTACTGCAATTGGTATTTTAAAGGGTTGTGATTTTATAAGAGTACATGATGTAAAAGAAAACTTAAGAGTAGCTAAAATGACAGATGCTATAGTAAGGAGGAAATAATTTAATAATGGATAAAGTAGTAATAAAGGATTTTGAGGTTTTTGCAAATCACGGAGTATTTGAAGAAGAAAAAGCTTTAGGACAAAAGTTTGTTATAGATATAGAATTGAGTTTATCAACTAGAGAAGCTGCTATAACTGGAGATTTAAAAAAATCAGTTCATTATGGGGAACTTGCTCATAAAATAGAAAAATTAATGAAAGAAGATAATTATGATTTAATAGAAACTGTTGCAGAGAAAATAGCAGAATTTACGTTATTAGAATATCCTATGGTTTCTTTTGTTAAAGTAAGAGTAAAAAAACCATGGGCACCTATTCATAGAACTTTAGATACTGTTTATATAGAAATTGAAAGAGGATGGCATTATGCTTATTTATCTTTTGGTTCAAATTTAGGAGACAAACATAAAAATATAAAGGATGCATTAGAATTAATAGATAAGTCTAAATATAATAAAGTATTAAAAGTATCCTCTATAATAGAAACAGAACCGTGGGGATATGAAAATCAGGATAATTTTTTAAATGGTGTTTGTGAAGTAAAAACATTAATGGCACCTAAGGAATTAATGGTATTTTTACTTGATATTGAAAAAGAATTAAAAAGAGAGCGTTTAATAAAATGGGGTCCTAGAACTTTAGATTTAGATGTAATTTATTATGATGACTTAATTTCAGAAGATGATGAAATAATACTTCCTCATCCTAGGATGGAAGAAAGAGAATTTGTTTTAGCTCCTTTAAATGAAATTGCACCAAATAAATTACACCCAATAAGAAAAATGAGAACTTTCGAACTTTTAAAAAATTTAAAGGAAATATAAAATTTATAATTCAGCCATTGTTTTAATATACATAAATTTAAGTAGAAAAAATAAATTAGCTAAGTTATAAAGGAGATAAAATGAAAAAAATATTAAAATTTCTATTTAGTAGGATGGCTATAGTAGGAATACTTATATTATTGCAATTAGCAATACTTTTTTATGCTATATGGGATTTAAGTGAATCATTTATTTATTTATACGCACTTTTCATTGCAATAAGTATAATGGTAGTAGTGTATATAGTAAGTAGGAATGATAATCCATCCTATAAATTAGCATGGACTATTCCTGTTCTTTTAGTACCAGTTTTTGGAGGCTTATTCTATTTAATATTTGGTGGAAATAAGACTAGTAAGAAATTTAGAAAAAAAATACAAGCAGCATATGAAGATTTTGAGCCCTTGATGAAGCAGGATCAATCTATTTTAGAAGAGATAAAAAATCAAGATAAGTTAGTATTTAATCAAGTAAAATATATTAAGGATTATGCAGGATATCCTATTTATAAAAATACTACAACAAAATATTTATCTCCAGGAGAAGAATTTTTTAAAGTTTTAATGGAAGAAATAAAAAAAGCTAAGCATTATATATTTATGGAATATTTCATAATTGAAAAAGGGGATATGTGGGATTCTATATTAAATGTACTAGAAAGTAAGGTTAAAGAAGGTGTTGAAGTAAGAGTAATTTATGATGACATGGGATGTCTTCAAACATTACCTTATAAATACAATGAAGTTTTAGAGAAAAAGGGTATAAAATGTGAAGTGTTTAATCCTTTTGTTCCACTATTATCATTAAAAATGAATAATAGAGATCATAGAAAGATAACAATAATAGATGGTCATATAGCTTTTACTGGAGGTATAAATTTAGCTGATGAGTATATTAATAAAATTGTTAAGTATGGTCATTGGAAAGATGCTTCAATAATGATAGAGGGAGAAGCAGTATGGAATTTAACTGTAATGTTTCTTCAAGCTTGGAACTTTGAAAAAAATACAAAGGAAAATTACGAGAGGTTTAAACCTACTATACATAAAGAGAAAGAATTTATATGTGATGGGTATGTTCAACCTTATGGTGATAGTCCACTAGATGGGGAAACTGTAGGTGAGAACATTTATTTAAATATAATAAATAAGGCAATAGATTATGTTTATATAAACACACCTTATCTAATAATTGATAATGAACTTGTAACGGCCCTTGTATTAGCGGCAAAAAGTGGAGTTGATGTAAGAATAGTAACTCCTCATATAGAGGATAAATGGTATGCTCATATTGTCACAAGGGCTTATTATAGTCATTTAATTGAAAGTGGAGTTAAAATTTATGAATATATTCCAGGTTTTATACATTCTAAAACATTTGTGTCTGATGATAAAATAGCAACTGTAGGATCTATAAACATGGATTATAGAAGTCTTTATTTACATTTTGAATGTGGAGTATTTTTATATAATACTAAATCAGTAGAAGAAATAAAAAGTGATTTTTTGAAGAATTTAGAAAAGTGTAAAAGATTTACTTTAGAGGATTGTAAAAATGTTAAATGGTCTAATAGAATTTTAAGAGCAATACTTAGAGTTTTTGCACCTCTCATGTAAAAAAATAAAAAGCTAATTTGATATAAATAATTTTAAATTTATTATTTATACTTACAAATTAGCTTTTTTGTTATTTGTTCAATAAATTAGTAAAATAGTTTTTAGGTATTAACCCTTTTTTTATACCATTAATTACTGTTAAATAAGTGGCAGCAGTATCAAAACGGGCATCATGATAGTTTCCACTACCCATAAATAATTTATTTGCTGTATCAGCAATTTCCTCAGGGGTAATATTTAAAAAGTTAATAACTTCTTCTAACTTAGGATTTTTGAAATCACCACTAGGTCTTAGAATTTTACAAATAGGTCTATAATATTGCATTGTACAGAAAATATTTTTAGGATTATATTCTTCTTCCATATATAATGCAGATAGTTCATGTTTTAAAAATTTAATATCAAATTGAACATTGTGTCCTATTACAAAATCAGCTTCTATAAAATCATTTAAAAATTCTCCAACCAAATCTTCAAAATACTGTCCATTACTTAAATCATATAATTTTTCTAAAGAAAAACCATGAACTTTTTCAGCTGCTGGATCCATATCTTCAACAGTAAAAAAGAAATTATGACCAGTTGTAACTTGAGGTTTAGAATCAGTATCAACTGTTATATAACTAAGTTGACAAATACTACCTGGTTTTATACTAGTTGTTTCAGTATCAAAAAATAATAATTTCATTAATAGTCCTCCAAATAAAACAAGTGTTATAGCTATATAATATTATAAAATAAAAATTATGTAAAATAAAAAAAGTACAATGAATAAATATTAAATTATTGTGGAATATTATTTTTAGTATTACGAATATAGGAGGAATTAAAATGAGTAATAAACTAAAGATAATGTGTGCAACATTAGTAATAACATTAATGCCAATGGGTTCAATTTGTTATGCAAAAACTAATCAAGTAAACTCAAATGGATATAAAACTATTTGGGTTCAAGATGAGAAAAAAGAAAATAATAAGCTAGAAGAAAAAACAATGAATTCAGAGGAAGAAGTAAAAGAAATATCTTTAGCTGAAATATTGGAAATGTCAAAGGATCAAGAAAGATGCAGCAAAGTAAAAAATAAAAATGTATGTATGAAAATCATTGTACACAAAGTTGATAAAAATGATGAATGCTATTTAATATCAACAAAAGATGGAATGCTTAAAAAAGGTGAATTTAAAATATCAAAGGAAGAAAATTCGAAGTTAGTTGATATAAAAAAAGGTGATGAAATAATATTACAAGGTACAGTAAAAGACTTGAGCAATAAAAAGGTTACATTAGAAAATACAAAAATACTAAAAGTAAACAAGAAAACTAAAGATAATAAAAAAGAGGATTGCCATAAGAAAGAGGAGCATCATAAAAAACATGACTATCATGACAAAGGTGATGAGCATAAAAAAGATTGTGATCATATAAAGATGAAAGAAGAGAAAAAAGATTGTGATGATCATAAAAGAATAGAAGAAAATAAGCAAGAAGAACAATAAAAAGCCGATTTTAATCGGCTTTTTATTTTAAGTGTTTTTTATCTATGGAAAACTCACCAGAATTAATAAATCTAATTTTATTATTATGTAATATTTTTAATGAACCATCCTTAGCTATATCTAATATTTTAACTTGAATTTTTTCATTATTATTTACTAGTGTAACTTCTTCATTAAGAAATAAACAGTTTGATTTGTATATATTTAAAACAGAGTCTAAATTAGAATTTAATTTAGGGAATAGATTATCTAAATTGTTTACAATAGATGCAAGTAAATCTTCTAAAGAGAAAGTAGTTTTATAAACTTCTTTTAAAGATGCAAAAATTTCATTTAAGTTTTCGTCAGCAGGGGATAACGAGTTAACATTTAAACCAATACCAATAACTATATAACTTAAGCCAAAAGAGGATATTTTACTTTCAACCAAAATCCCACAAATTTTTTTATTATTTATCAATAGGTCATTAGGCCATTTTATTTTACAATATACATTAAAACTTTTTAATGCTTCAAAAACAGCAACAGAGACAATTAGAGGTATTAGTTGGCATAAATTAATAGATGGAAGATTATCTTTTAATAAAATAGAAAAGTATAAGCCACCAGGTGGAGAAAGCCATTTTCTATTATTTTTACCACGTCCTAAAGTTTGTTTTTTTGCTATTATTATAGATTTATCATTTAATATTTTATAGTTCTCTTTACAGTATGCACTGGTTGAAGAAATTTCATCAAAAAATAATATAGATTTTTTGTAATTTTCATTGTGTATTTTTAATTTTAATTCATTAGTATTCATTTAAAACTCCTATTAACTATGTTTTATAAACTATTATAACAAATTTTTATGAAAATAATAGGGTAAAATAAATTAATTCCAAATTTTTGCATATAATGTTATAGGGAGGGTTTATATAAAGATGCTTTTCTGAAAGGGTGATTGGTTTGAAAAAAACTTATGTTCTAGATACTAATGTATTATTATATTCACCTATGGCGATATTTTCCTTTAAGGATAATGATGTAGTATTACCAGAGGTTGTATTAGAAGAATTAGATAATATGAAGAAAAATAATGGTGAATTAGGAGCTAATGCTAGGTTAGCTGCAAGAATGCTAGATTCTTTAAGAGGAAATGGTAAATTAAGTGAGGGCGTTGTATTAAGTAATGGAGGAACTTTAAGAGTTGAGACAAATCATTATGATACAAAAATTCCTAAATCATGGAGTATAGAAAAAGCTGACAATAGAATAATTCAGGTTTGCAAAGCCTTACAAAATTCAGGAGAAGATGTATATTTAATAACGAAAGATACCTTTGAAAGAATAAAGGCTGATACTGTTGATATAAAAAGTTCAGATTTTTACGAAGATGAAGTTCCTAAGTTTGAGGAGCAATATAGTGGAAGAATTGATGTTTATGCATCAAAGGATATTTTAGATAAGTTTTTTAAAGAAAAAGAATTAGATGCTAAGGAATTACAAGTCTTTAATGAGAAGAAAAATTCTTATGAATCACCAGAATTAGAGGTAAATGAATTTTTAATAATTCATTGTAATGATAATGAAAAACAAACAGCCTTGGGAAGATTTAATGGGAAGAAGGTAGTACCATTACGATATAAGGATAGTTGTAATATTATGGGGATTAGTCCAAGGAATGTTGGTCAAAAATTTATGTTGGAGTGTTTAAGTGCTAATGCTAAAATTTCTCCTCTTGTAATAATAAAGGGACCAGCAGGAACTGCCAAAACTTTATTTTCTTTAGCTGTTGGACTTCAAAAAATATTAGAAGAAGAAACAGGTGAATATAGAAGGATATTAGTTTGCAGACCTAATGTTACAATGGATGAGGATATAGGTTATTTGCCAGGGTCAGAAAAGGAGAAGATAGCTCCATTTATGAGGCCTATTTATGATAATCTTGAAATATTAATAGATTCTGACGAAAATGAGAGATATAAAAATGAATTAGAACTTAGGGATAAAATAGAGGAATTATTTGAAAGAAAAATAATAACTACTGAAGCAGTAGGATATTTAAGGGGAAGAAGTATAGCCAGGTCATGGGTAATTATAGATGAAGCACAAAACTTAACTCCAAAACAAGTTAAAGCTATAATAACAAGAGCAGGAGAGGGAGCTAAAATAATTTTAATTGGTGATCCTGAACAAATAGATCAAGCTTTTTTAGATTCACGAAGTAATGGCTTATGTTATGCTTCAGAAAAGATGAAGGGCAGTAAACTTTGTTACCAAGTAACATTAAAATATGACGAATGTGAAAGAAGTCCACTAGCATACGAAGCATCTAAAAGGTTGTAAATTTTCTTTAAACATTGCATCTCTATAATAAAATCCTTTATTATAGAGGTGTTTTTTAAAATTTTATGTGATATAATATACCATAAACTCAAACTTAATTCAGAGAGAGTTAAGCTTTAACTGAATTTTAGTGAAAAATATCTAGGGATATACATTTACTTATTTCTAATTTTTAAAAAATTAAATGTTACAGAAGATATCTATGAGAGAAGAAATTTGGAGGTGAAAATTAGTGTCGAACTTTTTATTACAAAAGTTTTTGATAATACCAGGAATACTTATAGTGTTTACTTTTCATAGTTTTATAAGGGCTTTAATTGCCTATAAACTAGGAGATAAGTCACAGAAAATGCAAGGAAATTTATCATTAGATCCTTTTGTACATATTGATATTATAGGATTTATAATGATTGTATTAGCAGGATTTGGATGGGGAAAAGATGCTGAAATTAATAAATATGCTTTTAAGAATTCAAAAAAGGATAATTTAAAAGTAAGTTTAGCAGGATTATTTTCATTTTTAATAGTAGCCATAGTAGCAGCTATAATAACAATGTTATGTATAAATTTGGGGTTTACTTTTAATAATGTTATTATGGCAATAATAACAGAAATATTTCAGCTAACAATGGTAGTAGCTATAAATTTATTTGTATTTAACTTAATCCCAATGCCAGGATTAGATATGTTTAGAATATTAGAAGATGTTAAACCTAAATGGGCATATAATATTCTTAATTTTGTAAGTCAATATCAAATACTTATCTTGTTTGCAATAATATTATTAGCGAATAGAGTATTAAGCTATCCTAATATAATAGTTCAAAATTTTGTAATAAGAATAGCCTATGCTATATTTGGTATTTTTAATTAGAAAAAAATTATTAAATTAATATTTTGATATTTTATCAATATAGTTGACAATTTTTAAAGTAAATTGATATAATCATATTACAATTTAAGAATAAAAATCTATGATTAGGAAAAGTAAAATATTTTAAATTTCTTTAAGCGAGCAGAAGTTGGTGTGAGTTCTGTAAGAAATAATATTTGAAAAGAGCCTATGAGATGCTATCTGAAGAAATTTTTTTAAAAAGTAAGATAGTCGCATTATAGCGTTAACTTATATAAGGTGGATTTTAATATCAATTAGAGTGGTACCGCGGATAATAGTCCGTCTCTTATTTTAAGAATAAGAGACGGATTTTTATATGTAAAAAATAGGAGGATGATAAAATGGATTATAAAAAAAATATTGCAGAAAGAATAAAAGAATATGTTGACTTAGAAGTAGAGAAAATAGAAGGACTTTTAGAAGTACCTCCTAAACCAGAAATGGGGGATTATGCTTTTCCTTGTTTCCAACTTGCTAAGGTTATGAGAAAAGCACCAAATATGATTTCACAAGAATTATCAGAGAAAATAAACAAGGATGGTTTTGAAAAAATTGAAGTTTTAGGACCATATGTAAATTTCTTTTTAGATAAATCATCATTTAGCCAATCCATAATAAACAAAGTATTAAGTGAAGGGGATTCCTATGGGGCATCTCAAGTAGGAGAAAATAAAAATATAGTTGTTGAGTATTCATCACCTAATATAGCTAAACCATTCCATGTAGGACATTTATTTACTACAGCCATTGGTAATGCATTATATAAAATGTATAAGTTTGAAGGGTATAATCCAATAAGAATAAATCACTTAGGAGACTGGGGAACTCAATTCGGAAAATTAATATCAGCTTATAAGAGATGGGGAAATGAAGAAGCTTTAGAAAAAGATCCAATAAAAGAACTTTTAAGAATATATGTTAAATTCCACGATGAAGCAGATAAAGATGAATCTTTAGTTGAAGAAGGTAGAATGTACTTTAAGAGATTAGAAGATGGTGAAGAAGAAGAAACAGCTTTATGGAATAGATTTAAAGATTTATCTTTAAAAGAGTTTAATAAGATTTATGAAATATTAGGTGTAGATTTTGATTCATGGGCTGGAGAAAGCTTCTACAATGATAAAATGGATGCTGTTATAAATGAATTAGATAGCAAGGGCATACTTACAGAAAGTAATGGAGCTAAGGTTGTAATGCTAGATGAGTATAACATGCCACCATGTATAGTTGTTAAATCAGATGGAGCATCAATATACGCAACTAGAGATTTAACAGCAGCAATTTATAGAAAAGAACATTATAATTTTGAAAAATGTATATATGTTGTTGGTAAAGACCAAATATTACATTTTAAACAAGTATTTAAGAGTTTAGAATTAGCAGGAAAAGAATGGGCTAAAGATTGCATTCATATACCTTTTGGAACAGTTAAATTTGCAGATAAAAAGTTATCAACAAGAAAAGGTGACGTTGTATTATTAGAGGATTTATTAAGAGAAGCTGTAGAAAATGCAAAATCATTAATAGAAGAAAAAAATCCAAATCTTGAAAATAAAGAAGAAGTTGCTAAGAAAATCGGAATTGGAGCAATTATATTTACTTATTTAAAAAATTCTAGAGAAAAAGATATTGTATTTAACTGGAAAGAAATGCTTAGTTTTGATGGTGAAACAGCACCATATGTACAATATGCTTATGCAAGAGCAAAAAGTATTATAAGAAAAGCTGGGAAAGTTGAAGGAAATGCAGATTATAGTAAGTTAAATTCAAAGGAAGAATTTGAATTAGCAAAATCATTAGAAGATTTTAATAATGTAGTATTAAATGCTATAGATAAATTAGAGCCTTCAATTGTTACTAGATATGCAGTTGAAGTTGCTAAAAACTTTAATAAGTTCTACAATGCACATACAGTATTAAATGTTGAGGATCAAGGACTAAAGGTTGCTAGATTAAAATTAATAGAGGCAGCAGCTCAAGTTATTAAAAATTCATTAGCATTAATAGGTGTAGAGGTAGTAGAGGAAATGTAAAAAAAGAGGCTATTTAGCCTCTTTTTTTCTTTTAGAACAATTAGAACTACATCCAGAACAATTACATTGTCCTTTTGCAGATTTTTTTAAGTTTTTAAATATTATAAATCCAACTGATAGGATTATTAATCCTGTTATTATATATTCTATCATATGTTCATCTCCTTACTAAATAAGCAAAGATCCTAAGTTAAATATTAAGAAAGATACAATCCATGCTAATGAAAATTGGAAAAGTGCTGATTTAGCCATAAACTTAGCACCAAATTCTTTTTTTAGCATTCCTAAAACACTAATGCATGGAGTATAAAGAAGTACAAAAATCATAAAGGTATAAGCTGAAATACTGTTAAAATGGGAACCTAATAGTGTAGATAAATTACCATTATATATAACTTCCATAGTGGATAGTACTGTTTCTTTAGCCATTAATCCTGATAATAATGAAACTGAAGCTTGCCAATTTCCAAAACCTAGCGGTTTGAATATTGGAGCAAAAAATTCACCTATGTATCTTAAAAAACTTTCGTTTATATTATCAGTTAAACCATGGAAATTAAAACTTTGAAGGAACCAGATTAATACACTCATTGCAAAGATTATAGTACCTGCTTTTATAATAAACCCTTTTGATTTTTCCCAAATTTGTTTTAAGACACTCTTTGGATCAGGAACTTTATACTCAGGAAGTTCTATTATAAATGGTTCTTCTTCTTTTTTAAATAATGTATTTTTAAATACTAATCCACAAAGAAAGGCTATTAGAACACCAATTATATACATAGAAGCAACAGCTAATCCACTATGTCTTGGGAAAAATACTGAAGAAAAAAGAAGATAAATTGGTAATCTAGCATTACAAGACATTAAAGGTGCTAATAATGCAGCAAGTTTTCTATCTTTTTCACTTTCTAAAGTTTTTGCTGAACTTATAGCAGGAACAGAGCAACCAAATCCAATAGTCATTGTTATAAATGCTTTTCCTGATAAGCCCATTTTTCTCATTATTCCATCCATTAAAAAGGCTACACGAGCCATATAACCACTATCTTCTAAGATGAAGATGCATAGATATAATGATACTATAAGAGGTAAAAATGAAAGAATACCTCCAACACCAGATATAATACCATCAACTATTAATGAGCTAAACCAAGGGGCAGAACCACTTAATAGATGTGCAATATAAGGCATAAAACTATTATCTATAAAATCACCTAACATATCTGAAAGAGGTTGTCCTACCCATGAAAATGTAAATTGAAATATTAAAAACATTATTGCAAGAAATATTGGATAGGCAAGTATAGGATGTAAAAATATTGAATCCAATTTTTCAGTAAATGCTGTAGAGTTAGATAAAGAATCTCTTCTATATATCTTAGAAAGTTTTTCTTCTATAAATGAGTAAGTGGATTTTTCATCGCCTAAGTTATAAACTTTAGTATCTACTTTTAAGTCATTTAATTTATCTTCTTGTAATATTTTTTTTATTTCATCAATGCCTATATTTTTAGCAGCAGCAATTGGAATTACAGTAACATTGAATTCTTTTTCAAGTTTTTTAAAATCTATTGAAATTCCTTTTTTTTCTGCTACATCAATCATGTTAATAACTAAAACTATAGGAATGTTAAATTTCTTTAATTGCATAGTTAGATATAAATTTCTATCTAAGTTTGATGCATCTACTATATTTATAATGGCCTGTGGTGAAGAAGTTTCTAAAAAAGTTTTGGCAACTTTTTCTTCATTAGAAAAGGCATCCATTGCATAGATACCTGGTAGGTCTATAACCTTTACATTATTAAAAATTCCTTCTTTTTTCTCCACTGTAACGCCAGCCCAGTTCCCAACCTTTTGATTAGAACCTGTAAGTAAGTTAAATAAAGTTGTTTTCCCAACATTAGGATTGCCAACTAAGGCTACTGAGTTCACTTAGAATTCCCCCTTATCATTTGTTAAAAGTTTATTGTATATATATTTTTTTAGCATCTTTTTTTCTAAGAGCTATATCAAATCCTCTAAAAGTTATTATTAATGGATCTCCTAAAGGAGCTTTTCTTTTTAATTTTATAGAAGTTCCTTCGATGCAACCAAGAGAAAGAAGCCTTTTTGTTAATTTTTCATTTCCTTCTATATTACTAATAATAGCTTGGTCACCTATTTTTAAATCACAAATGCTCATATATGCTCCTCCTTTATTGAAAATAATTATCATCTGCAAGTTAATATTATCACTTTTTGAACAACAATGTCAATTAAAAATGATTATCTTTACGATAACAAATGGTTAATAATTTATGAACATGAAATAATTTATGAACGTAAAATATTTAATAAATGAAGAAATAATCTATTCTAATATGTAAATATAATGTTATAATATAACATAGCACAACTATTTAATTTTAGAAAAGAGTGATAAGGTGATTATAAGAGAAAGAATTGTAGAAGTAGATAGTTTTAATAAAGAAGATGCTATTACTTTTGGTAATCATAAAGAAATATATAAAAATGCAGTATATTTTGACTTAGAACATTATGTATACAAAAAGCCAAAATGTATAGGGGTTTTTGGTGCTTGCTATTATGATGAAAAGGAAAATAATATAAAAGTTACTCAATATATGATAGAAAATAAAAATGAAGGTAAGGAGATACTTTATCTAGCTAAAAGATATTTTATAGATATATGTTCAAATAAAAAGAAAAAATATATAGTCACTTTTTCAGGTAATAATGATTTTACTGTAATAAACTATTTGTTTGCGAAATATGGAATTAATTTTAATTTTAATGATTATTTTAAATCTGTAGATATTCAAAAGATATATGAAAATATATTTAAAAAAGGTATTGGATTAAAGGCTTTAGAAAAGAAGTTTGGAATAATAAGAGAGGGTGAACTTATTTCAGGTTCAAACTTAGCAAAAACTTTTCACAAAGTCTTAAAGGATAGAGAATACTTTGAAAGAATGCCTAAGGAAAAAATTGAAAAAATACTAATTTATAATGAACAGGATGTAGTAAATTTATTTAAAATATTAGTTAATTGGAATAGTTTTGTTGAAAAAGAAAAAGAATTATTGAAAGAGGAAGAATCTATAGAAATAGAAGTAGAAAAAAATGATGAAGAAAAAAATGATGAAGAAAAAAAAGCATTATAAAAAAAGTAAGCACAGATAATATTAGTGCTTACTTTTTTTCTATTTCTATTATTGATTTTCCATAGGAATTAATTATAATAGTTCCATCTTCATCAGTTCTGTAAATTTTATTATTGAGTTTATTTAATCTCTCTAAAACTTTAGGATTAGGATGATTAAATGAATTATTTTTGCCACAAGATATTATTGAAATTTTAGGAGAAACTTTTTCTAAAAATATATTAGTGGATGAAGTATTACTTCCATGATGCCCTACCTTTAAAATATCAACATTAATATCTTTATTAATAAATTCTAATTCACCAAGCTCTTCATTATCACCAGTGAATAAAAAGCTATCTTTTTTAAAAATAACTTTAATCAAAGGAGAAAAGTTATTTATATTTTCATAATTTTTTTTTGAAGATGAGAAAATCTCTAAATAGAAGTTTTCATCAAATTTTATTTTAAAATCTTTATTTAAATTATATAAAGTTATATTTTTATTTTTTATTAAAGATAATGATTTAGATAAATCTTCACTTTCAAAATTTACTTTAGGCATAAATATAGAAGTGACTTTATAGTTAGCTATAATTTTATCTAAATTACCTATATGATCTTCATGAGGATGAGTTATAAAGATATAATCTATCTTGTTTATATTTAAACCACTTAGGTATTTAAGTAAGTTAGATTCATTTGAATTAGGTCCACAATCAATTAAAATTTTCTTGTCAAGATACTCTATTAAAGTTGCATCTCCTTGTCCTACATCTATATAATGGACCTTTAAATTTTTTATATAATTTCTTTTTGAAAAAAAGTTGTTTGTAGTTATCAATAATATAAATATAAGTAGAGAAAAAATAAAATAGAAAATTTTTTTTGATTTAAACAATATTAGCACCTCCTTTTAGTGATTTATAAAGTAATAAAGAAAAATATTGGAAAATATTAATAAATAATATATAATAATATTTAATAACCAATTTTTAGGATAAAAATACATCGAAAATAAAAAAAATAAAAAATCTTTTTTTGAAATTAATATTTGAAAGAAATAAAGATAAATACTTGCAAAAAAAGGGGCTAGACAGTATAAAATAATTATGAGGTAAATAAATTTTAATTATAAAAATATGAGATGAAGTATGTAAAATAGTATAAAACATATTAGTTTTATAATCGGTTTTTTAAAAAATTATATATTGTAGAAAAATAAAAAATAAAAAAATGAAAAAAAATATTTTTAAAATTGCAAAATGATGATATAATAAAAAAAGTAAAATAAAGATAATAATTATGTTAAATATAAAAAAAGTTTATGGGGGGCTTATTATATGAAAAAAGAATTTTCAATGAGCAATGATAAGGTAACTGTTAATTTTACAGCAAAATATTGTGATAGTTTTGAATCAATAATGGATAGTGAAGGCTTTGAAAGAGTAATTGAATCCTATTTAAAGAAGTCAAAAGACAAAAGAACTAATACTTTTAGATTTTTAAATTCAGTTTCAGGGACAGATGAAATAAGAGTTATAAGAAAGTACTTAATTAGCTCTTTTAAATTACTTTCTATGATGAAAGCGACTCAAGTTATAAGTTGTAATGAGAATTTCAAACCACTATTGGAAGATCCAAATAAATTATTAAATGTAATAGAAGAAATATATTCTTATTGGAGAAAGATGGAGAGATATACTCTTATTCACAATAATAGAATAAAAAGTGGTATAGCGGCAGTAAGCTTTACAGAGGCAAATACTCAATTTGCACAATTGATTTTAAGATTTTATAGAAGAATTACAAAGAATTTATTAAACGATACTCCAACAGTTTATAGACAACTTCCAGCTGGTGGAAATGCATGTTTGATGTTAAATAATGTTTTATGGCCAATACCAAAAGGATATGAAGTGTTAGAGGATATAAGCTTCCTAGACGGTATAGTTTTAGAAACTCCATTTATAACATATCCAAAGAAAAATACACGTGATGGAATGTTTACAGAGACCTTCGAGAATCCTATTAGAAATATAAGTTTAAATAAGGAACATTGGTTTTGTTATCCAGCTAAAGTTGGAGAATTATTAGCTTATGTATATTTCCATAGAGATTTTATGTCACATGGAATTACTCTGTGTAACCTTTTTGAAATGGCAAAATCAGATGAATATAGAGGTAAAAAACCAGATATAATATACGTGTATGGGGCTAAGGAAGATGGTCCTTTAAGAACTGAATTTTATGATGATAATAAAAATGATATGATGGTAGGATATATAAATTACAGTGATGAAGTTGATTATTTTGGGTATATGAAAAAAATGATTTTAACGCTTCATAACTTAATTATGATAAAAAGAGGTAATTTACCTATACACGGAGCTATGGTTAAAATTTTATTAAAAACAGGAAAAGAAGCTAATGTAGTTATAATGGGTGATAGCGGAGCAGGAAAATCAGAAAGTTTAGAAGCTTTTAGAACTTTAAGTGAAGATTATATAAGTGATATGACCATTGTTTTTGATGATATGGGAACTATAAAAATAGAAAAAGATAATATATATGGATATGGGACTGAAATAGGAGCTTTTGTTAGATTGGATGATTTAGATCCAGGATATGCATTTAAAGAGATTGATAGAAGTATATTTATGAATCCTGATAAAATAAATGCAAGATTAGTTCTACCTGTAGCTACTTATAATGAAATAATGGAGGGATATAAGGTAGATTTATTCTTATATGCTAATAACTATACTGCTATAAAAGATAGTGAAAAATCCATAAGATATTTTGAAAATTCAAAAGATGCTATAGAGGTATTTAGAAAAGGTGCAAGAATGGCAAAAGGAACTACTACTGAAAATGGGTTAGTAGAATCTTACTTTGCAAATCCTTTTGGACCTGCTCAAAAAAGTGAACAGTGCGATGTTTTATTAGAAAAATATTTTAATAAAATGTTTGAAAAGGAAATTAAAGTAGGGGAAATAAATACGTGTTTAGCTATAAAGGGAAAAGAAAAAATAGGTCCAAGAAAAGCTGCATTAGAAATGTTTGAGATAATAAGAAATTTATAATAAAAAAACTGCCTTAGGGCAGTTTTTTTATAGATATATCGTACATCTCTTTCATTATTAATAATATCTAGTTCAGAGGAAATCATTAATAAGAATTGTAAAATTTCATTAAATGAATCTAGAGTAAATATATTGAATAGCTATGAGATGAATTATATAGTTATTATAAGTGGAAAAAATAAGAAGCACTAGTTTAGTGCTTCTCTGTTGTATAGATTTACAGTTGTATATTTCTATCTACTGGTTGAGATAGAGAAATAAATGTATCAGTTCTATTGATTCCTTCTATTATATTTATTTTATTTAATAGTATATCTTGTAGATCTGAAATACTTTTGCATACTAATTTAGTTAATATAGTATAACTACCTGTAATTAAGTGTAATTCTACTATTTCTTTAATTGATCCTAATTTATCAAATATTTCATTATAAGAGGATGTACAATCAACATAAATACCTACAAAACAAGTAACATCATAACCTAATTTTGAAAGATTTAATAGTATTCTAGTTCCTTTTATAATGCCTAAATCCTCCATTTTCTTCATTCTAACATGAATGGTACCACCAGATACGTGGCATATTCTTGCTATTTCAAGATATGGAGTTCTGCAATCTTTAATCAGTATGTCTAAAATTTGTAAATCTAATTCATCTAAATGCATTGAGTTTGATAAAGACACAAAACCACCTCATATTATTTATTATTTATCTTTTATGATATTACTATTCTATCAAATAACAAAACAAATTTAAAGAAAAAGTTGCAGAAAAATAAAAAAAAATCAATAAAGTTGATAAAATGTTAATTAAATTTGTTGAAAAATAAAGGCTTAGAGAGTAGTTATTAATAAAATTATTAGCAATAAATTTTTATTTTAATAAAAAAACCTAAGCAAATAATAATATTCTCATCTTTTTTACATAATAATAAAATAAATGAAAAATAAGCTAGTTTATAAAGTAGGAATTAATCAAAAATATACAAATAGACTATTGAAAAAAAATGTAAAATATTCTAATATAATAATTAGAATTTATATATAGGAGGGTGAGTATGAATATAATTTTTTGGATCTTATCAGTTGTAGCTGGTGCTATAATAGTGTTTGGATCCTATGCATTATTAACTAAATTTGTTTTTAATAAAGTAGTAGTTAACAAATGGATTCTTTTAGCTGCATCATTAATATTTTTAGGATTAGGTTTTTTCTTTGTAACAAATACATGGCTGAAAATTGTTCTTGAAGGTATTGGAATAATAATATTATTTTGGTTCTTTGATGTTTATACAAATGGAAATCCAAGAATAAAAAAAGAAAAGAAAATTGTTATAAAAGCTAAAGCTAAACCAAATAGAGTTAAAAATAATAAAAAGCAAAACTTATAGCGATTAAATAAATTTAATTAAAAAGCTAAATTACTATAAAATTTTAATTTTTATAGAATTTAGCTTTTATTTTTATTCCTTTTCTTTTTCTTTTTCTAATTCAGGAGAAACTTCAAGGAAAATTGGAGAGCTTACAGCAACACGTTTATCTATTAAGGTAATTTTGATAACATACCAATTTTCCTTTATATTTATTTTTTTATTGAATAATATTTTAACTGAATGAAGATTAATATCTTTAAATTCTTTTACTGTTGTTCTGTTATTAGATAAAATTTCAACTTTAGAAATTTTTCTAATATTATCATCTACATTTATAAAAAAATTAAGTTCTTCTTTTTCGGAGATAGTAAGGGTAGAACCCATAAATGTAGAATTGATTGTAAAATAAAGTTTTAGGCTTTTAGATTCAGTAGAAAAAACTCGAAGCTTTCTAAAGGCTTCTAATAAGGCATCTTTATTAAAAGACTTTGTAATGGCACATGTCAAGTTCTCAGCTTTATCAAGATTTAATTTATGATTGTCTTGAGAGTTAATAGGGGCTAAATGCCATCCCTTATCTAAAAGATTGTAATAGAAACTTTCATGATTTGTATATTTATTATTATATATACCATTACCAACTTCTATGGTTCTAATATAATTATTAGATATTACATTAAGTGGTATATTATCAACATATTTATGTGGATGATTTATGGAGATAAGTACATTTTCAGGATTTTCTTTTAACATCCATATGAGCATATCATTAAAATTCTTTACAACACCTTTAAAATAACTTTTTGTATTAATTATATTAAAATGGCCAAGTTCAGAAGTTTTTGCCTCAAATCCAGAGAGAGCTATGAAATTATTATGCTTATTAAATTTTCTTATGGTTTTTATTAAAGTTTGCCATTTACTTATAGAATTATTTAAATTTTTGTTTATATAATCATTATGATCAGTTATAAATATAAAATCTAAAGAATTTTTATAGGCTAAGGTTAAGAGATCAATTATAGATCCTTCACCAGTAGATAGATTACTATGACAATGTGGAATGCCATATAGGAATATTAAATCATCGTAATATAAATAATTTTTATTTTTTTTATTCAATAAACTCACCTGCTTATTTCGCTATTTAAATAAAATCTTTACAATTCAAAAAAAGAAGTTTAATATGATATAAGGTTAAGTGTTAAATTTAATGAAATAAATAGTTAGTTAGATTTTAGTTTAAATATATAAGATAATTTTATTTAAATTGCAAGATAATAAATATTTATTCTAATTTTATAGAGACTATAACTATATTTTTATTTTATCTAGATATAGTTAGGGGCTTAGAGGAAATAAATAAGGTTTAATTTGTTAATTTAATTGAAGATTTCAATTTTAAAATCAATTGAAGGTTGATTTTTTACATAAGAGCTAGCTGTTACTTAATTTAAATTTCACATATAAGGAGGAAAAAATGATAAATATAGGTCAATTTAATGTTTTAGAGGTAATAAGAAAATCTGAATTTGGATATTATTTAGATAGAGGAACAGGAAGAACAAAGGATGATATACTTTTACCTAAAAGTGAACTTAAGGGTAAAGAAATAAATATAGGAGATAAATTAGAGGTATTTATATATAGAGATTCTAAGGATAGAATAATATCAACTCTTAGAAAACCATTAGCAACAGTTGGAGATTTAGCTGTATTAAGAGTAGTTGAAAATAGTCCTATAGGAACATTTTTAGACTTTGGTTTAGAAAAGGATATATTAGTTCCTAAAAAAGAAATGCTCTATGAAATGGAAGTAGGGAAATCATATTTAGTATACCTATATATAGATAAAACTGGAAGAATAGCAGCTACTACAGATGTAGACAGATACTTAGATTATATGGAAGAACCAAAGAAGTTAGATAATGTATCAGGAATAGTTTATGGCTATCAAACAAATAAATCTTTAAGTGTGGCAATAAACAATGAATTTAAAGGAACTGTTTTAAATACTGAATATTTCACTGATATCAAACCAGGTGATATTGTATCAGGGAAAATAAGCAAAGTTTATGAAGATGGAATGGTAAAAATCCAAATAAGAGAAAATAGATTAACTGAGAAAGAAATATTAGAAAATAAAATTTTGGACTACTTAAAGGAAAATGGTGGTCAAATGGAATTTAATGATAAAAGTTCAGCTGATGACATAAAGAGAACTTTTAAATGTTCAAAAAATTATTTTAAAATGGCATTAGGTGGTCTTATGAAAAGAAGATTAATAACTCAGGATAGTAATGGAACTAAATTGGTTTAATATGTTAATAAATTTTAAAAGTACTATAAATAAATATTTATAGTACTTTTTTTTTGTTTTTATTATTGTATGATTTATATATATGTAAAAGGGGGGATAATTTGGAAATTTCAAGAACTAGAACTATGATAAATAGTAAATCTACCATAAATAAGGACGTTAAAATTGAGGAAAACCGTAGTTTTTCTAAAAATTTTAATCAAGCACGTGATAGAAAAAATGAGGAAGAATTAAAGGGATTGATAGAAAAAATAAAAAAAGGAGGGAATAAATTAATAATAACTAAGTCTTATGCGGATGTAAGAGCATACAAAAGACTTATAAAGGAATATTTAGATAATATATTACCATATATATATAGTACAAAAAAGGATATAAGTTTTTGGCAAACACAATATTTTATAACTATAGATACTATAGATGAAAAGTTAGAAAATCTTATGAAGATTATGTTAAACGATGAGAAGGATGTTTTAGATGTAGCTAAAACTATTGATGAAATACAAGGGCTAATATTAGATATTTATAAATAATTTTAAGGAGATATTTATGGGAATATTGTGGTTAGCTATTATAATTATTGCCATTTTAGTAGATTTATTTACTTCGATTTTTTTATTTTCAGGATTTTCTATTGGAGCTTTAATAGCATTAGTTTTAAACATTTTTGGAGTAGCAAGTCATATACAAATTATAGTTTTTGCTGTAATTGGAATTCTGTTTATATTAATTGTAAGTCCTAAAATTAAAAAAAATATTGCAAAGAATCATAAAAATAGATTTAAAAGCAATGAAGAACGATTAATAGGTAAGGAATTTTTAGCAGAACAAGATATAGAAAATGAAGAATTAGTTAAATTAGAAGGAGTTTATTGGACTTTAAAAAATGAAGGAGCTTTAATAAAAAAGGGTGAAATTTTTAAAGTTATATCTGTTAAGGGAAACAAAATAATAATTAAAAAATAAAGGGGGATTTTTTATGGATTTAGTAGGCTTAATGATAATAGCTATTATAGCTATTATAGTGTTAACTTTATTAGTGAACTCTGTAAGGATTGTAAATACTGGACAAATTTATGTTCTTGAAAGATTTGGTCAATTTTATAAATTATTAGAACCTGGATGGCATATAACAATACCATGTGTAGATTTCGTTAGAAAAAGAATATCAACAAAGCAACAGATATTAGATATTCAGCCACAAACAGTAATAACACAAGATAATGTAAATATTCAAATTGATAATGTTATATTTTATAAAGTAATGAATGCTAAAGATGCTGTTTATAATATAGAGGATTATAAGTCAGCTATAGTATATTCAACTATAACAAATATGAGAAATATAGTAGGGAATATGAGTTTAGATGAAGTCCTTTCAGGAAGAGATAAAATAAATTTAGAACTTTTAAAAATAATAGACCAAGTAACAGATGCTTATGGAATAAAAATATTATCTGTAGAAATAAAAAATATAATGCCACCTAGAGAAATTCAAGAAGCAATGGAAAAACAAATGAAAGCTGAAAGAGATAAAAGAGCTGTAATATTAACTGCAGAAGGTATGAAGCAAAGTGAAATAGCTAAAGCAGAAGGAGAAAAACAGGCAAAAATTTTAGAAGCAGAGGCAGAGAAGGAAGCAAATATAAGACGAGCTGAGGGGCTTAAGGAATCTCAACTACTAGAAGCTGAAGGAAAAGCAAAAGCTATTGAAGCTATAGCAGAAGCAGAATCAAAGGCTATAGAAAAGGTTAATAAAGCTATTATAGATTCAGGTGCTAATGAAGTGGTAATAGCATTGAAACAAGTTGAAGCTTTAAAGGAAATGGCTAATAGTCCAGCTAATAAATTAATATTACCTATGGAATCTATATCATCTTTAGGAAGTGTAGCAGCAATAGGAGATTTACTAAAGGAAAATAAAGAAAAATAGCAAAATATAAAAGTTTGATAAATAAAAATAGAAGAACCCATCCAAGATAAAAACTTCATCTTGGATGGGTTCCTCTTCATTATAATATTTATAAATTTGCTATGAAGTTTATTTCATTAAGAAAATAAGCATATATGACAATAAAAATAATGAAAATAATAACCATTGTACATTTGAGAATTTTTGTTTGGCTAAATACATTTTTATATAATGGTTCTATAATCATACCTAGAAATATTAAAGGTAAAAAAGAAAAATTAACTAAAAAATTTTGTAAAATTGGATAATTTGTATCAAATATTGCAAAGGATGAAAGTAATAAACTCATAGCAAAATAAATTATGCAACTTAAGATAAATTTTAATAATGCTTGCTTTATTGTAGAATTCATTAGAGTCTTAACCTCCGTTATAGTTAATGTTATTGAAATATTAATCACTTATCTTGATTTATAATTATAGCAATTAATATTAAGAAAAACAAATATATAGTTTTGAATTTTGGAGTAAAGAATCATTGAATTACCTAAAAGACTTAATTTAAAGGCTTTTTATATTTAAAAAAATATATTATAAATGTGTTAATTTACTAAAAAAAATGGTATATTTAGAAGGTAAGAATAAAGAATTTGTAGAATTATAAAGTATTTGCTAAATTCGTTATATAAATATTGTAAATAGAATATTATTCCAGCATACAAAAGGAGGAAGTTTTATCTTATGGATATTAATGAAATAAATATTAAAAGATATTTAGAAAGCTACAAGAGAATGTTTTTTAAGAATCAATTAGATGATTTAAAAAGCAAAATTATATTAGAAAAAAGAAAAGAAGCATTAGAATTAAAAGATATAGATTTAAGTGAAAAGGAAGAAACTCTAAAGAACTCACTAAAGGAACTAATTAATTTTATAAAATCTATTTTAGAGAAAAATGAGGTTTTAGAAGAAGAGTGTTTAGAGGAAATAAAATTGTATATAGAAAATAAAAATTTAGATACAACAGATATGGACTCAGCTATAAAATTAGCTAAAACATTACTAAATGATTTTGAGGAATGTGAAGATGGCTCTAATTTATTAAAAGATGAAAAAGAAGAAATTTCAGAAGAAGAAATAAATAAATATATGAGTTTGTTTGAAAATAATTATGAAGAATTATTTGAAAATGATGAGTTTTTTAATGATTATTTAGATATATATAATAAAGAATTCAAATTGGAAAGTTTAAAATTATTGTTTTTTAACGGGTGCTTAATTTGCTTTGAAAAACTAAAAGAGAAAATATTAAATACAAACTTAGAAGAAATTCATAAGAAGGAAAGAATATTAATAATTTTTCAAGAATGTTATGGAGATTTAATAAATTATACTTATAATATTTTGACAAAAGAAGAAGTATGTGAAGAAAATTTCCCAAAAGGAGCTTTATTTGAAAAAATCTTTGGATTGCAATGCTTAGATACTTTAATTAAACAAATGAATAAAGTAGGGATTATGAATAAAAATAATGTACCTCTAGAAGAAATCAAAAAAAGCGTAGAAAAAAGTAAAAATGTCTACTTAAGTAATAGCAATAAAGACTATTTTAAAACAGAATCTATATATATGCTAGAAGAAGAAATAGAAAAAATATATTTAGATTTTATGAAAAAAAATAATGGTATAAGTTCTATAAGATCAATTCTAAATGAATTATTCTTCGAAGCAATGAAGTTTGTAAATAAATGTGCTATAGCAAACTTTGATATTTATACAGAAGATTATGGAAGAGATTTAAATAAATTATTTAAAATAAGAGAAAAAGTTAATCGTTCAATAGAAAGTAGGGCAAATTATTTAAGTGATTTAGATAATTATATGGATATATTAAGCAATAGTGTTAAAGAGTATCCATATAGTGAAGAATTATATGTAGAACTTGGATATTTTAAAACAAATATTTTTGTAAAGTATAATTATTTAAATAGAGCTATTGATATAATAGATAATTGTGGTGAAAAAAACAGTAGATTACTAGAAGAAATAAAAGCTACTGAAATAGAATTTTATAAAGAGCAGTTAAATTTAATTCCTGATCATATAAGTATAGATTTAAAAAGGATATTAGCAGAATATGTAATAAATAAATTTAATTTAAAAGATAATGTAGATGTAATATTTGAAGGAGAAATAGAAAAATTCGGATCTATTTTAAGCAACATAGATATTGAAAATGTTGATTTGAATTTAAGAGCTAAGGGCTTTAGAAAGGAATTAATAAGAGCTAAAAAGGAAAAATTAAGAGATGAAGATTTAATTAAGTTAATAAATGAAAATAAATTTAAATATAGTATAAGCGATATGGAAGCTTTTAAATCAGAATATAGTATATTTGGTTTTTCTTCTGAAATTGACATTTTTGAGAACCTAGATATAGAAGGTAAAAAATCTCTTTTAAGACATTGCCTGAATGCTATAAAAGAATTAGAATTTGATGAAATAAAAAGAAAAGAAGCTTTATTAGAATTAAGAGAAAGAAATATTTTAGACAAAAATTATTTCAGAGAAATTCAATATGAAGTCTTTGAAAAATTAATACCATTAACAGAGGAAGAAATTAAAGAAATAGAATTTGCTGAATCAGTTAAAGCATTATATACTAAATATTTAGAAAAAATAATAAAGTTAGATATATGTATAAGAGAAAAAAATGGAGCTATAAAGATACCCGAATTTTATAAAGTTATAAATAGAAGTGAAGAGGCAGAAGAAGTTGTTTTTGTGTATTCAGAACAGTCTAATTTTTCTTCTAAAAAGGAGTATTTTTTAATAACTACTAGTAAGATTTATTCAAGTTATGAAAATAATTATATATATTTAAAAGATATCATAGATGTTAATGTTAAAAGTTATTCTAGAGTAATAAAGGGAGAACGTATATATTTTGAAGGGGTATTTATAAATACAGAAGAGAAAGAATTCAAATTATGTTCTAATTTAACTGAAGGAAAGGAATATGTTGAATTTCTTATAAATGAAATATTAGAAAGTTATAGAAATATTTTTAAAATAGAAAAAATAATAGATTTACAATCTAATATAGAAAATATGGTAGGGTTCATGGAAGAAACTTCATCTTTAGAAAATAAAAAATTAGTAGAATCTCTTAAATTGCATTTAGAAGGAAATAAGTTTTATGATTTAATGAGCGATTTATTAAATTGTGGAAATACTGACATAAAAGAAATAATTTTAGAAATATCCAAAATTATAGGGGGAGAGCTTGGTAAAAAAATATACTTTAAAGACTTGACCACTGGGTATTCTGAAAAATTAAGTAATGCATGTACATCTTATGTTTTAGAAATTGATAAGGCTGAAGAAATTTTATTTGTTTATGATAATTCAAGATTTGGATCTGCTAAGGAAGGTTTTATAATTACTGATAAAGGAATATGTTGTAAAAATAGAATGGAAAATCCTTGGAGTATGGAATTAAGATATATAGATTCAGTAAAGGTGAAAGATAGTAATAAAATAGTATTAAATAATAGAGTCATAGAATTTGCTCATATAAAAACAAAAGAGCAGTTATATGAGATGAGGGATCTATTAGAACTTATAATATTTATAAATACTATGGAATTAGATAATAATGAAGAAGAGAAATCACCTATAATGGATTATATTATGGAGAGCTTAAACTCAATAAAATCAGAAAACTTAAGAAAATATTTATATATGCATACAGAAGGAAGAATAGCGGAGAAAAAATTTAATAATACCATTAATTCTTACGCTGAATTAGAAGAAAATGAAAAGCCTTTATTATTATTTGATAGTACGGTTTTTGCTTTTGGAAATAGTGGATTTATGATTACAACTAAAAATATATACTCTAAGGAAGCTATGGCAAAACCTATAAGGTTTAATTTAGGAGCAGTTTATAATGTGAAATTTAAAGATAATAACTTTTATATTAACTCTGTTTTATTAAAATTAAATGGACTAGATGAAAAAGATAAAGAAGAATTAGCTAATGTTATGTCAAAAATAGTTGAGTTTTTAAAAGAAAATTTTTTTAAAAAAGCAACAAATTAAAAAATAAGTGATGGATAAGGTATTTATCCATCACTTTATTTTTTTATAATAACTAAAAAAAATAAAAATATATTATATAGTGTAAGTTAATATTGTAGTAATCATTTTAGGAGAAGGAGAATGTTAATAAAATTATTTTTTTGCTTTTTCATTTATAGTATGATTGGTTGGGCTACAGAGGTTGTATTTTGTTTTATTGTAGATGATGAGATTGTAAATAGAGGTTTCTTAAAAGGGCCACTTTGTCCCATATATGGTGTAGGAGCTATTCTAACAATTATATTCTTAGGAAATATGAAAGGAAAATGGGGAGTAGTATTTTTATTAGGTGCTATATTAGCTTCTATTATCGAATATGTTACAGCATGTATTTTAGAATGGCTTTTCAAAACAAAATGGTGGGATTATTCTAACAATAAATTTAATATACATGGGAGAGTATGTTTGATAAATTCTGTGTTATTTGGGTTATTAGCCTTAATACTAATAGAATTTATTCATCCTTTAATGTTGAAAGTATTAAATAATATATCAAAAGATTTTCTATTAATGCTAGTATTTTTATTTTTTATAATATTCTTCATCGATTTATATAAATGTGTAAAAGCATTACTATCAATAAATAAAAAAGTCTATAAATTAGAGAAAATTTTAGATGATTTAAAAAAAGAGAATTTAGAATCGAGTAGCAATATAATAAAAAATAATTTAAGAGAAAAATTTAGTAAAAAAATTTTTATAAGTAGAAGAGAAAAAACTTTAATAAAAGCTTTTCCAAAGGTATCTCATAAGAAATATGATGAGAGTTTCACAAAACTAAAAAGTATAATTAAGAAAAAGGAATAATTGAAGGAAGTATCTAGAACATAAATTTTATGATTCGAAGATACTTCTTTTTAATAAAAATAAATTTATAATTTATATATTTTCTTAAATAATATACTCGTAAATGAATAATATAATAAAACAAAAAATGAATTGACACTAATAGAATAAAATGGTAATATTAAATTAATAAACGAATAATAATTTATAAATTTAAAATAAAGTTCGTAATTTGGAGGTAGAAATGGGGTTTATATTTTTTGTTGAAAAAAAGGATGGATTTAACGTAGAAGCCAAAGAGCTATTAAATGATTTTAAGCTTAACTTAAATATCATCAATTTAGAGAATGTTAGAGTTTTAAATAAATATACTTTTGATAAGGAAAATTTAAATGGCATTGAAAGTATAATACATGAACCACAAGTTGATATTTTATATAAAGAAGAGTTTGTTTTTTCAGAAAATGAAAAGGCTTTTGCTATGGAATATTTACCAGGACAATATGATCAAAGAGCTGATTCAACAGAACAATGCTATTTCATTTTAAATAATGGAGAAAAGATTAAGTGTAAAACTGGAAAAGTAATTATTTTAAAAGGTAATGTTTCAGAGAAAGATATATATAAAATAAAAAAATATTATATAAATAATGTAGACTCTAAGGAAGTATCTCCTTTTGATAATAAGATTATGGAAAATAATATAGAAATACAACCTATTGAGAAAATAAATGATTTTATAGATTATTCCTTAAAAGAAATAGAGAAATTTCATAAATCTAATTCCTTATCAATGACTATAAATGATCTTCTTCTAGTACAAGAATATTTTAAAGAAGAAGAAAGAAATCCTACAATAACAGAAATAAAAGTAATAGATACTTATTGGTCAGATCATTGCAGACATACAACTTTCCAAACCGTAATAAAAAATATAGAAATCGAAAAAAATAAGTTCACCAATCCATTAAAAGAAACTTTAGCTACATATGAAGGGATAAGAAAAGTAATATATAAAGACAAAAATAAGGATATTACTTTTATGGATATTGCTGTGATAGCTATGAAGGAAATGAAACGAAGAGGTGTATTAGATGATTTGGATTTATCAGAGGAAATTAACGCTTGTTCAATAAATGTGAAATTAGAAACAACAGAAGGTTTTCAGGATTATCTTATAATGTTTAAAAATGAGACACATAATCATCCTACAGAAATAGAACCTTTTGGTGGCGCAGCAACATGTCTAGGAGGGGCTATTAGGGATCCCTTATCAGGAAGAAGCTATGTTTATCAAGCTATGAGAATAACAGGAAGTGCAGATCCGAGAAATCCCATAGATGAAACTTTAAAGGGAAAATTGCCACAAAGAGTAATTACTTTAGGGGCAGCTCATGGTTATAGTTCTTATGGAAATCAAATAGGTTTGGCTACAGGTGAGGTAAGGGAAATATATCATGAAGGTTATAAAGCTAAAAGAATGGAAATCGGTGCTGTTATAGCAGCAGCTCCTAAAAAAAATGTTGTAAGAATGAAGCCAGAAATGGGGGATGTAATAATTCTTTTAGGTGGGAAAACAGGTAGAGATGGTTGTGGGGGAGCTACGGGTTCTTCAAAAGAACATAATGTAACATCAATAGAAACTTGTGGTACAGAGGTTCAAAAAGGAAATGCTCCAACTGAAAGAAAAATTCAAAGATTATTTAAAAAAGAAAAGGTAACTACATTAATAAAAAGATGTAATGATTTTGGGGCAGGAGGAGTTTCGGTAGCAATAGGTGAACTTTGTGATTCATTAGATATAGACCTTAGTTTAGTTCCTAAAAAATATGAGGGGTTAGATGGAACGGAAATAGCTATATCAGAATCTCAAGAAAGAATGGCGGTTGTAATTAGTGAGAAAGATAAAAAGAAATTTATAGAATTTGCAGAAGAAGAAAATTTAGAAGCAACTGAAGTTGCGAGAGTAACAGATACAGGTTATATGAGAATGTTCTGGAATGATGAACTTATTGTGAATCTTAAAAGAAGTTTCTTAAATACTAATGGTGCTAAGCAAGAAGCGAATGTTAAAGTAAGAGCACCAAAAAATAATGAAAATTATTTTGAAAGAAGAGATTTTAAATCTGTAAAAGAAGAATTTATTAAACTTGTACAAGATATAAATATTTGTTCACAAAAAGGATTAGTGGAAAGATTTGATGGAACCATAGGAGCCGGATCAGTATTAATGCCTTTTGGAGGAAAGTATCAATTAACTCCTTCAGAAGGGATGGTTGCTAAAGTTCCAGTAGAAAATGGGGAGTCCTTAGACTGTACTATTATGACATCAGGATTTAATCCATTAATATCAAGTTGGAGTCCATTTCATGGAGCTTATTATAGTGTGATTGAGGCAGTTACTAAGGTAGTAGCCATAGGTGGAGACTATAAAAAAGTAAGATTAACTTTGCAAGAATATTTTGAGAGACTAGGAAAAGATGAAGAGCGTTGGGGGAAACCATTTGCAGCTTTATTAGGAGCATTAAGGGCACAAATAGATTTAAATTTGGCAGCTATAGGTGGGAAAGATTCTATGTCAGGAAGTTTTGATAAATTAGATGTACCACCTACCTTAGTTTCTTTTGCGGTAGCAGTAGAGAAGGTAGATAATATTATATCTCCAGAATTTAAAAATAAAAATTCAAAGGTTCTTCTTATAAAAACTAACAGAGAAGAAAATGAATTATTAGATATAGAACAATATAAGTTGAATTTATCAAAAATAAGAGAACTTATAGAAACTAAGGATGTTATTTCTGCTTATTCAATAAAGGAAGGTGGAATATTAGAAGGTATATTTAAGATGGCTATAGGTAATAAAATAGGATTTATTCTAAATGAAGAAGTGAAAAAAGATGATTTAAAGGACAAACTTTATGGATCAATGATTTTAGAAGTAAATAATGACTTTGATTTATCAAAACTAACTAATATAAATTATACAATATTAGGTCATACTACAGATAATAAGAATTTGAATATTTTAAATGAAAATTTTGATTTAGATGAATTAATAGCTTTATGGGAAGATGGATTAAATTCAGTATTTAAGATAAAAACAAAGGACATTAATCAAAAAGTAGATAATTTAGAATTTTATAAGAAAACAATACTAGTTCCTAAAAATAATATAGTTAAACCACGAGTAATAATTCCAGCATTTCCTGGAACAAATTGTGAAGAAGATAGTAAAAGAGCCTTTGATAGAGCTGGAGCAAGTAGTAATGTCTTAGTTTTTAGAAATTTAAATAAGGAACAATTAGAAGATTCTATATTAAAGTTAGAAGAAGAAATAAGATCATCTCAAATTATAATGCTTCCAGGTGGTTTTTCAGCAGGTGATGAACCAGACGGATCTGGTAAATTTATAGCTACTGTATTTAGAAATGAGAGAATAAAAGATGCTGTTATGGATTTATTAAAAAATAGAGATGGATTACTGCTAGGTATTTGTAATGGCTTCCAAGCACTTATTAAGTTGGGATTAGTTCCATATGGAGAAATCACAAATCCAAGAGAGGATATGCCAACATTAACTTATAACAAGATAGGTAGACATGTAAGTTCCATAGTGAATACTAGAATTTCATCTAATTTATCTCCATGGTTCAATTCAGTTGAAGTTGATGATATTTACAAAGTAGCTGTATCTCATGGAGAAGGAAGATTTGTTGCAAATGAAACAATAATTAATGAATTAATAAGAAATGGACAAGTAGCTACTCAGTATGTTGATTTAAATGGGAAAGCAACAATGAATATGCCTTATAATCCAAATGGATCAGATTTTGCTATTGAAGCCATAACAAGTCCTGATGGACGAGTATTAGGAAAGATGGGACATTCAGAGAGAATTGGAAAAAATCTATACAAAAATGTAGAAGGTAACTTTGATCAGAAAGTATTTGAATCAGGTGTTAAATATTTTAAATAATAGGATTAAATTTATATTTAGAGGAGAAATGTAATGAAAGTAGCTGTATTTTTTGGAAGTAAATCTGATACAGAAATAATGAGAGGAGCTGCAAAGGCTTTAAAAGAATTTGGTATAGAATATAAAGCTTTTATTTTATCTGCTCATAGAGTTCCAGAGCAGTTAACACAAACTCTAAAAGAAGTTGAAAAAGATGGTTGTGAAGTAATAATAGCAGGAGCTGGTCTTGCTGCTCATCTGCCAGGAGTAATAGCTTCTCAAACTTTATTACCAGTAATAGGAGTTCCTATAAAAGGAGCTATTGAAGGGTTAGATGCTCTTTATTCTATAGTACAAATGCCTAAATCTATTCCAGTAGCAACTGTTGGAATAAACAATAGTTATAATGCGGGGATGCTTGCAGTTCAAATTTTATCATTAAAATATAAAGATATAAAAATTAAATTAGAAGATTTTAGAGAAACTATGAAGGAAAATTTCATAAAAGAAAATAGAGAAGGGATTGAATTATAATGGAAAACAGAGAAATGATATATGAAGGAAAAGCAAAGGTTATTTTTAGAAGTAATAAGGAAAATGAAGTTATAGTTTATTATAAGGATGATGCAACAGCTTTTAATGGAGAAAAAAAAGGATCTATCGAAGGAAAAGGAACACTTAATAATAATATCACTTGTTTAATATTTGACATGCTAGAGAAAAATGGGGTAAAAACACATTTAATAAAGAAGCTTAATGAGAGAGAGCAATTGTGTAAAAAAGTAGAAATTGTACCTTTAGAAGTAATAGTTAGGAATGTTGCGGCCGGAAGTATGGCTAAAAGATTAGGTCTTGAAGAAGGATTTCAATTAAAAACAACAATAATGGAAATATGTTTAAAAGATGATAAATTAGGAGATCCATTAATAAATGATTATCATGCAGTAGCAATTGGGGTTACAACATTTGAAGAATTAAAAGAAATTTATGAAATGACAAATAAAATAAATAAGTTATTAAAGGACTTTTTCTTAAAACAAAATATTAAATTAATAGATTTTAAATTAGAATTTGGAAGAACAGAAAATGGTGAAATTATATTAGCTGATGAAATATCACCAGATACTTGTAGATTTTGGGATGCAAATACTAATGAAAAATTAGATAAAGACAGATTTAGAAGAGATTTAGGTAATGTAAAAGATGCTTATGTAGAGATATTAAATAGAATAAAAGGGTAATTTCTTAAATGGGGTGTGAATATATGTATGATTCTATAAAAGATAAAATGGAAGAGGAATGTGGGGTTTTTGGTATTTTCTCTAATGAAAATACAGATGTAGCTAGATATACTTATTATGGATTATATGCTTTACAACATAGAGGGCAAGAGAGCGCAGGCATTGCTGTGTCAAATGGTGAATCTATAAACATGCATAAAAATTTAGGATTATTTACTGAAGCATTTACTGAAAGAGACTTAGAAAAATTAAAAGGGAATATAGCTATAGGACATGTTAGATATTCTACTTCTGGTGATACAAGAATAGAGAATGCCCAACCTTTAGTAAGCTCAACCAAGTTGGGGAATATAGCTATATCTCATAATGGTAATCTAGTTAATGCAGATATTATGAAAGAAATATTAGAGGATTCAGGTTATGTATTCCATACTACTAGTGATTCAGAAATTATAATGAGTTTAATAGCTAGAGGAGCAAAAAGAGGGATTATAAAAGCGATTCATGGTGCTGTACAAGCTGTAAGAGGGTCTTTCGCTTTAGTAATATCTACTAAGGATCAACTTATAGGAGTTCGTGATCCTAATGGAATAAGACCTTTATGCATTGGAAAATTAAATAATGATTATATTCTTTGTTCAGAAAGTTGTGCTATAGATGCTATTGGAGGAGAATTAATTAGAGATGTTAATCCAGGAGAAATAGTCATTATATCAAGAGAAGGAATTAAGAGCATTATTTACTCAGAAAAAACAATTTGTGAGACTTGTGCTTTTGAATATATATACTTTGCTAGACCAGATAGCGTAATCGATGGAATAAATGTTCATTTAGCAAGAGTAAGGGCGGGTGAGATGTTATTTAAGCAAAGTCCAGTTGAAGCTGATGTAGTTATAGGAGTTCCTGATTCAGGAATATCTTCAGCAGTTGGTTATGCAAAAGCTTCAGGAATACCATATGATATTGGATTTGTTAAAAATAAGTATGTAGGAAGGACTTTTATTTCGCCAAGTCAAGAAATGAGAGAAAAAGCAGTTTCAGTAAAGTTAAACCCATTAAAACCAAATGTAGAAGGTAAAAGAGTGATTTTAATTGATGATTCTATAGTAAGAGGGACGACTTCTAAATACTTAGTAGAATCACTTAGAAGGGCTGGAGCTACAGAAGTACACTTTAGAGTTGCATCTCCAGTTGTTAAATATCCCTGTTACTTTGGTATTGATACACCATATAGAAAAGATTT
Organism: Clostridium massiliamazoniense; assembly: GCF_001403635.1. Lineage (GTDB taxonomy): Bacteria > Bacillota > Clostridia > Clostridiales > Clostridiaceae > Sarcina > Sarcina massiliamazoniense. The sequence continues at coordinate 601,698 of NZ_LN879468.1, read as the reverse complement.
AATAGGTGCAAATAATTCATTAGAAGAAATAAGAGAAGCTATAAGTGTTGATTCCATAGATTATTTAAGCATAGATAATTTACTAGAAAGTTTAAGTGATGGGAATAAAGGATTCTGTTTAGGTTGTCTAAATGGTATTTATCCAGTTTCAACACCAATAGAAAAGGGAGAAGATTTATAAAGGAAAGGTAGGAGTTTTATATGGTAACAACCTATAAAGAAGCAGGGGTTAATATAGAAGAAGGATATAAGTCAGTATCACTTATAAAGGAATATGCAAGAAAAACATTAACATCAAATGTTTTAAGTGGATTAGGAAGCTTTGGAGCTTTTGTGGAACTTCCAGAAGGGTATAAAAAACCTGTTTTGATTTCTGGAACAGATGGAGTTGGAACTAAGTTAGATGTAGCTTTTAGAAGAGAAATTTATGATACCATTGGTATAGATTGTGTGGCCATGTGCGTAAATGATATTTTATGTCATGGTGCAAAACCGTTGTTTTTTTTAGATTATATAGCTTGTGGGAAATTAGAGGCAGAGGTAGCAGCTGATATAGTAAAGGGAATTTCTAATGGGTGTATTGAAAGTGAGTGTTCTTTAGTTGGGGGAGAAACAGCAGAAATGCCTGGATTCTATAAAGAAGGAGAATATGATGTTGCGGGTTTTGCTGTTGGTGTAATTGAAAAGGAAGAGATTATAGATGGAAGCAAAATAAAAGAAGGGGATATTCTTATAGGTTTACATTCTTCTGGGTTACATTCTAATGGTTATTCTCTTGCAAGAAAAATATTTGAGAATTTGGATGAAAAGATTGGAGATAAAAGTGCAGGAGAGTTATTATTAACTCCAACAAGAATATATGTTAAACCAATTTTAGAACTGTTAAAAAGTATTAAGATAAACGGAATGGCTCATATAACTGGAGGGGGATTTATAGAAAATATTCCGAGAATGTTTGGAAATAGAAACTTTACAGCAGTCATAAATAAAGCATCTTACAATATTCCAATTTTATTTAAGGAAATAATAAAAAGAGGTGTATCAGAAGAACATATGTATAATACTTTCAACATGGGAATAGGGTTTGTTATAGCTATAGATAAAGAACAAAAAGAAAATGCTATGAAAATATTAAAGGAATTAGGAGAAAATCCAGTGGAATTAGGTTATATTAAAACTGGAGGTGAAGGGATTTGCTTAGAATAGCTGTTTTAATATCTGGTGGGGGAAGTAATCTTCTTTCAATAATAGATAATATAGAAAGTGGATACTTAGATAAAATTGATTTAAGATATGTAATAAGCGATAGAGAAAATGCTAAGGGGATAAATATAGCTAAAGAAAGAGGTTATAACACTATTGTTTTAGATATGAATGAGTACGGAAAAAAATTGAGTGATGAAATTTTAAAAAAATTAAATAATAAGGTAGATTTTATTGTGTTAGCTGGATATTTATCGATTTTAACAGGGGATATAATTAAAGTTTTTAATAATAAGATAATTAATATTCATCCTTCTTTAATACCTAGTTTTTGTGGGAAAGGAATGTACGGAATAAAAGTACATGAAGCGGCTATAAAAAAGGGGGTAAAATATTCTGGTTGCACAGTACATTTTGTAAATGATGGAGTAGATGAAGGAAAAATAATAGATCAAAGTATAGTTAAAGTTTATAAAGAAGATACAGCTAAAGATCTTCAGGGAAGAATTTTAAAAGAAGAGCATAAATTACTTCCAAAGGTTTTAAAGGAATTAAGTAGTAAGAAATCAATAGAAGATTATGATTTGGTAACTTCAAATTAATTTTAAATGGAGGATATTATGATTAAGAGAGCATTAATTAGCGTTTATGATAAAACTGGAATATTAGAAATGGCAAGGTTTTTAAGAAAATGTGATATTGAGATAATATCATCAGGTGGATCTTATAAGTATTTAAAAGAAAATGGAGTAGAAGTTACTGAAATTAGTAAAATAACTAATTCTGATGAAATGTTAGATGGAAGAGTTAAAACTTTACATCCTGTTATTCATGGAGGAATTCTTGCTATAAGAGATAATGAAGAACATATGGAAACACTAAAGGAAAGAAACATAGAAACTATAGATATGGTTATTGTTAATCTATATCCTTTCTTTGAAAAAGTAAAAGAAAACATAGGTTTTAATGAAAAAGTAGAATTTATAGATATTGGTGGTCCAACTATGTTAAGATCAGCTGCTAAGAATTTTAAAGATGTTGTTGTAATAAGTGATATAAATGATTATAAAAAAGTAATAAATGAAATGAAAGAGGGAGAAGTTTCTTTAAGAACTAGGAAAAAATTAGCTGGAAAAGTATTTAATTTGATGGGGGCTTATGATTCAGCGGTTTCTAATTTTCTTTTAAATGATGAGGAGGAATTTGGGGATTATTTAAGCTTATCATATAAAAAAATTCAAGATTTAAGATATGGAGAAAATCCACATCAAAAAGCAGCATATTATGTTTCAACTGAAGTAGATGGTGCTATGAATAATTTTGAAGTTTTGAATGGGAAAGAATTATCCTATAATAATATAAAAGATTTAGATATAGCTTGGAAAGTAGTTAATGAGTTTGAAGAAATAGCTTGTTGTGGACTTAAGCATAATACACCTTGTGGAGTTGCCATCGGAGAAAATATAAGTGAAGCTTATTTAAATGCTTATGATTGTGATAAAACTTCTATATTTGGAGGAATTGTTACAGTTAACAGAAAATTAGATAAGAAGACTGCAATAGAGATGGTAAAAATATTTTTAGAAGTAGTAGCAGCACCTGATTTTGATGAGGATGCTCTAGAGGTATTAAGAACAAAGAAAAATTTAAGAGTCTTAAAAATGAATAAAAAACCAGCAAATAATAAGTATGTAGTATCAGTAGATGGTGGAATCCTAGTTCAAGATGAGGATAATAAATTTATAAACTCATTAGAGGTTGTAACTAAAAAAGTTCCTACAGCAGAGGAAATAGAAAGCCTAAAGTTTGCGATGAAGGTTGTTAAATATGTTAAATCTAACGCAATAGTTGTTGCAAAAGGGAAAAAAGCAGTAGGAATTGGTGGCGGTGAAGTAAATAGAATCTGGCCAACATCTCAAGCTTTAGAAAGGGGAGAAGGAGCGACAGTTCTTGCATCTGATGCATTTTTCCCATTTGATGATTGTGTTAGAGAGGCAGGAAAATATGGAATAAAAGCTATAATTCAACCTGGTGGTTCTATCAATGATAAGCTATCAATAGAAGCATGTAATGAATTAGGAATAAGTATGATTTTAACAGGCGTAAGACATTTCAAACATTAATTATTTAGGAGAGTTTTAGTTATATGAAGATATTATTAATAGGATCAGGTGGTAGAGAACATGCTATAGCAAGAAAGATATCTAAAAATGAGAAGGTTAGTAAGATATATTGTGCTCCAGGAAATGGTGGAACTGCAATAGAAAATAAATGTGTGAATATAAATATAAATTCCATTGAAGAATTAAAAACATTTGCTATTAATAACAAAATAGATTTAACTATAGTTGGACCTGAAAAACCTCTTATAGATGGAATAGTAGATATATTTAAGAAAGAGGGACTTAAGGTATTTGGTCCAAGTCAGAAAGCTGCAATGTTAGAGGGAAGTAAAAGTTTTTCAAAAGATTTTATGAAGAAATATACAGTGAAAACAGCAGAACATGAGTCCTTTAGTGACTATAAAGAAGCTTTAAATTACTTAAGAAAAAAAGAATTTCCTATTGTTATTAAAGCTGATGGATTGGCTGCTGGAAAGGGAGTTTATATTTGTCATAATTATGATGAGGGAAGAAATGCTTTAAAAGAGATTATGATAGAAGATATATTTAATGGTGCTGGAAGTATAGTCGTAATAGAGGAATATTTAGAAGGGGTTGAAGCATCTATATTATCTATAACAGATGGGAAAACAATAAAACCATTTATTTCTGCAAAAGATCATAAACAAATTTATGATGGTGGTAAAGGGCCTAACACAGGAGGGATGGGTGTACTAGCTCCCAATCCATATGTTACAAAAGAAGTAATGGAGGATTTTGAAGAAAATATAATGAAAAAAACTTTAGAGGGAATAAAAGAAGAAAATTTAGATTTTTGCGGAATAATATTTTTTGGAATAATGATAACAAAGAAAGGATGTTATTTATTAGAATATAATGTGAGAATGGGAGATCCAGAAACACAGTCAGTATTAGAATTAATGGACAGTGATTTGTTAGAGTTGGTTGAATATAGTTTAAAAGGGAGTTTAAATTTATTTGATTTACGATGGAAAAATAAGTCCTGTTGCAATATTGTTTTAGCTTCTGAAGGATATCCAGGACCTTTCAATAAAGGGGAAGAAATAGAATTTAATAAAAAGATGATAAATAATATTATATTTGCTGGTTCTAAATTAGATGGAGATAAAATGATAACATCAGGAGGAAGAGTTCTTTCTGTACTTGGAGTGGGAGATAGCAATAAGGAAGCAATTTTAGATGCTTATGATAAAATAAACTTCATTGAATTTAAGGGGAAATATTTTAGACATGATATAGGGATGTAAAAAAAGAGTATCATAAAGTAGAATTTAAAATTCTGCTTTAAAGATACTCTTTTTTTGTGTATATCTAAGAAGTTATTAATTATTCTTTTAAAAGGTAGTATTATACAATAATAAACTCTTAAATAAAATACTCGTAAATGATAATTAAAAAACAAAAAATATTAAAAATATATTATTAATAAAAATAAATTAAATGATTGATTAATCAAAAAATAATGGTAAAATTAGGATATGTAATTATTTTCATTTAATACAAGGGGGATTTTTATGGCTAAAAGAGCTTTTAAAAAAAAGGCTAAAAAATTAGTAGTATTCTGTACACTAACTTCTATATTGTTAGGTGCAACAATTACAACTTTTCCTATAACAACAGTACAAGCTGTTGAAAAACAAGCACAAACTCAAAAGCAAAATCAAAAAAGAAATGTAATGTATTATGGAGATTGGTCTATATGGGGAGGACAAGGAAATTTTTATCCAAAAGATATTCCTGCTGATCAATTAACTCATTTAAATTTTGCATTTTTAGATTTTGATGCTAATGGTAATTTACAGTTTACAGATAAAGATGCAGCTGTTGGTGCTCCTGTTGGTGAAACTGGAGTTCAATGGGGAGGAGCAAACGCTGGAATTCTATCAGCTTTCCAAGAATTAAGAGCTAAAAATCCAAATTTAAAAATAGGTATATCTGTTGGAGGATGGTCTAAGTCAGGTGATTTTTCAGAAGTTGCAGCAAATGCAGCTGCAAGAGCTAACTTTGTAAAGAATATGGTTAAATTTGTAGAATATACTAATATGGATTTTGTTGATTTAGATTGGGAATACCCTGCAGAAAAAAGAGATCCAGATAAAGTTGATAATCAAAATGATGAAGGAACAACAAAAGCAAGACCAGAAGATAAAGAAAATTATATAAAATTATTACAAGATTTAAGAAATGCATTAGATGCTAAGGGAAAAGAAATAGGAAAAACATATGAAGTCTCTGTAGCATTGCCAGCACCTAAAGCAAAATTAGATTTAGGTATTGATATAGATAAATTATTTGATATTGTAGATTTTGCTAATATAATGACTTATGATATGAGAGGAGCTTGGGATGAAACAAGTGGACATCAAACAGGATTATATGCAAATCCTAATGATCCAAATCTCGAAGCTGGTTTATCAGTAGATCAAAGTGTTAATTATTTGATAAGCAAAGGTGCAGAACCAGAAAAAATAGTTGTTGGAGCTGCTTATTATACAAGAGGTTGGGAAAAGGTATCAGAAGGTTCTGATTCATCACTACCAGGACTATTTGGAAATGCTGAAATTGTAGCGAAAGATGCAGATCAAACACCATCTAGAGGTGGTGCTAATGAGGCTCCTCTAAAAGTTGGTGAAGGTGGAAGAAGAGGTGGAGTTTGGTCTTATGGCAGTTTGGATAAGCTTAAAGCAGCATATCCTGGATTGAAGGAATATTGGGATGATACAGCGAAGGCACCTTATTTATATGATTCAAAAACAGGAGCATTTTTCACTTATGATAATCAACGTTCTGTAACTGAGAAAACAAAATATGTAAATGAAAATAATTTAGGTGGAATGATTGCTTGGATGGCATCACAAGATGCAAAAACTTCTTCTGGTAAAAGAGATGAATTAACCAAGGTTACGAAGGAAGGTCTTTTTGGAGCTGCTAAATTACCTGAAAATAAAATAGTTTATTCAACACTTGATATAGAATGTACCATTAAAACTGTAAAAGAAGAATGGGGCTCAGGTGGTGGATATGAAATTACAATAAAAAACAAAGAAGCGCTTCAAGAATCAGATGCAGTTTTAAAAGAGGTTGAAAGAGGAGGAGAAACAATAAAAACTCCTAAATTATATATAGCTAGTGATGTTTCATTAACTGCTGGAGATCATATGGCTGGTGTGGTATCAACAAAAGATGGAATAACATCAGTTGATTTAAAAGGTGTTTGGGAAGGAAAAAATATAGAACCAGGACAAAGTTATACATTTAAATTATCAACACCGACAGCTCAAGAAGATACATCTGCTATAAAGGGTATAAATATAGTTCAACGTATGAATGAAAGTGGAACAGAAATAGCAAAACAAAATATATATGGTAAAGATTTCACTGAACCTGGTGATGGAGAAGAAGCTCAAAATACAGCACCTGTAATAAATGGAGTTGAAAATAAAACAATATTAGTTAATGAAAAATTTGATAAGCTAGCAGGAGTTACTGCTATGGACAAAGAAGATGGAGATTTAACATCTAAAATAAAAGTAACAGGAGAAGTTGATACTTCAAAAGTTGGAGAGTATAAATTAACTTATTCTGTAACTGATAGTAATGGTGTTGAAACTAAAAAAACAATAATTATTACTGTTAAAGATAACGTAGTTAATAAGGATACTTATGATCCTTCTAAAATTTATTTAACAGGAGATATAGTAATTTATAATGGTAAAAATTACAAAGCTAAGTGGTGGAATCAAGGAGAAGCTCCAGATAAAAGCGCTGCTTGGGAACTAATAGTTGAAATTAATGAAGATGGAAGTATAGATTATACACAAGGAAAAGCCTATAATAGTGGAGATATGGTTAGATATAATAATAAAAATTATAAAGCTAATTGGTGGACAAATTCTATACCTGGAAGCGATTCATCATGGCAATTAATATAATAGAATATCTATAATAGAAAAAAAAACCTTAGTAATTTTGGTTTCTTAACTAATGGAAACTTATTACTAAGGTTTTTTATTATATTTTTTAAATTATATAAGGAATTGTAACAACTGCAATATCCCTATGTTTTAATAAAGAGGCTCTTACTATAAAACTTAACTGATTATGAAGTAAGTTATCCCAATTTTTAGATGTAACTAATTGTGGTAAAACTACTGTTAAGGTATTATTAGGAGCAATTTCTTTATTAGTTTTTTCAATAAATTTTATTAATGGTGATCTTATTTCTCTATATGGGGAATCTATTATAACTAATTCAACACCTAAATTATAAGAATTCCATTCTTTTAAAAGATTTTCAGTCCATGCTTTGTTAGTTGAAATATGAACCACAATTAATTCATCAGCTACTGATTTTGCATAGTTAAAAGCTTTAACAAAGCTTTTATTAAATGAACTAACTGGTAATATAAAATACCTTTTTCCTTCTTTAGGATTTGCTTTAAAGCAATTACAATTTATAGCTAATGCATCATTAGCTATTTTATAATGCTTATGTATTTTAATCATTAAATAAACTAAAAAAGGGATTAATAAACAAATAACCCAAGCACCTTCTAGGAATTTAGTAGCAGTTATATCTACGGCAGTAAAGGCTGTCATAATAGCTCCAAGCCCATTTATAAACATTTTACCTACCCATCCCTTAGGTTTTTTTCTCATCCATCTAACAAGCATACCGAATTGAGCTATTGTAAATGAAATAAATACACCTATAGCATATAATGGTAGTAAGGCATCTGTATTTCCATTAAATCCTATTACTAATAAACTTGATACTACTGCTATTAATAATATACCATTAGAGTAACTTAGTCTTTTACCAACTTTAGTTAGTTGTCTAGGTGCATATCCATCTTTAGCTATTATTGATAGTAGTAATGGTAACCCAGAAAATGCAGTATTTGCAGCCATAACTAATATAATTGCAGTAGTTGCTTGGATAAAGTAATACATTACATTACGTCCAAATACCTGTGTAGCAATTTGTGATATAACTGTTTGTTGATCAGATGGTACTGCATTATATATTGTTGATAAATAAGATAATCCACCGAATATAAGGAATACTAAAAGTGCTAATAAGAATAATACAATTTTAGCATTTCTTTGAGATGGTTTTTTAAATGCAGGAACCGCATTACTAACTGCCTCTATACCTGTTAACGCAGTACAACCAGAGGCGAAAGCTTTTAGGAATAATAGTATACCTATATTTTTTGAAAAAGTAGGTAGCGGATATAATGCTTTAGGTTGATAATGAAATACGTGATATTTTATTAACCCAAATACTATCATACTTAAAATTCCCAATACGAAAGCGTAAGTAGGAACACCAAATACGGTAGATGCTTCTTTTATTCCTCTTAAATTTCCTATAGTTAATAATATAATGAGAATTACTGTTATTAATACTTTATAGGGCAATAACTGTGGTATTGCTGATGTTATAGCTTCAGTACCAGCTGTTCCACTAACGGCTACTGTTAAAATATAGTCAACCATTAATGCAGCAGCAGCAGTTAAGCTAGCTTTAGGTCCTAAATTATCTTTTGCAACTATATAAGCCCCTCCACCTTCTGGATAACAATCAATAACTTGTTTATATGAAAAAATAAGTAAAAACATTAAAAATAATATCATTACCGATACATATAACATATACTTGTATGAATATAATCCGGCTACAGGTAATAGTACTAATAATATAGCTGACCCAGCATACGCAACTGATGATATAGCATCACTTGCTAATATAGGTAAGCCCCACAAAACATTCAATTTGCTTTCCTTTACATCATCATTTTTTAAAGACTTTCCAAGTAATAAATTTGAAATGTTCATTTTTTCAATTTCCACCTCTACGTGTATTATGTTTTAAATAAATTTAATGTTGTTGTAGTTGTATATAATGACTCTAATTATATATATTGCAATAAAAATTGCAACCAAGAACATTTATTAATACTTTATTAAAAAATCATTTAAATTAATGAATTAATAAATTTTATCTTTATTATTTAATAAAATACAATTTAATTTTTGTATAATGAAGTATATCTTTATTATGCCTTAGAGCTCTAAGAAAAATTATTAATATAAATTTGTTAGTACATAAACAATATTTGTTAAGTTAATTTTAGATTTATTAATAAATTAAAAAAATTACTTTCAAAATAAAAAGTAAATTTAAGAATGATTAAAAAAAATAATATATTAATGAAAGAAATAAATTTAATAATAAAAATAAGATTTTATATTTTGAATTAAATTCTTTAGATAAAGGGATTTTACTTTTTATGAAGTTGCTGAAAATATTACAACTTGATAAAATATAATTAATTTTAAAATAAAAAAATAAATTTAATTATAAATTATATTTAAAAAAATATGATATTTTTTGTTTTAATAAGATGATATTAAATTCTAAATCTAGGAGGATATTATGGAATCAAAAAGACAAGATTATATTTCATGGGATGAATATTTCATGGGAATAGCTTTAATAAGCTCTTTTAGGAGTAAAGATCCAAATACACAAGTTGGTGCATGTATAGTTGACAAACATAATAAAATAATTGGAATAGGATATAATGGGCTTCCTATAGGATGTTCTGATGATGATTTTTCTTGGGAGAATACAGGAGATTTTCTTAATACTAAATATCCATATATTTGTCATGCTGAATTAAATGCAATTTTAAATAGTATTGGAAAGGAACTAGAGGGATGTAAAATATATTCTACGTTATTTCCTTGCAATGAGTGTGCTAAAGCTATAATACAATCTGGTATTAAAGAAGTTATATATCTCTCAGATAAATATAGCAATACAGAAAGTGTAAAAGCATCAAAAATAATGTTTGAAAAAGCTAAAATAAAATATAATGAATTAACTTCTGAGAGGGAGACTTTAATTCTTTCATTTAATAAATTATCCTAAATTTTTTAATTTAGGATAATTTATTATTATATTGGAAATACTTACTAAAAAGACTTACAAGATTTCTAAAATTTTATTGACAGTTCCATGTAATTGTAGTATATTTTGATTATCAAAATAACTGCTTTGAAAATCAAAATATTTAACTTATGATAAAGTTTGTAGTAAAATATTTAATTAAGGAGCTGATAATAATGGAGAAAAGTAAAGATGTATTAAATAAACTTTTTGTTGAAGTTTTTAATGATATATTATTAATTGAGCAACAAAGCTTTAAAAATGGAATATTATCTGATTTATCCGTAACAGAAATTCATACTATAGAGGCTATAGGATATAAAGAATCTAAAACTATGTCTGAAATAGCTAATAGTTTAAATATAACTGTTGGTACATTAACTACTGCTATTAATAAGCTAATAAAAAAAGATTATGTAGAAAGAAAGAGAATTGAAACTGATAGACGAGTTGTATTAGTTCAACTTACTAGAAAGGGAAAATTAGCTTATAGAATACATGAAAGATTTCACAGAGAAATGATAAACAATGCACTTAGTTCTCTTAATAGTGAAGAAGAAAGAGTATTAGTTGACGCTTTAGAAAAAATGACAGTGTTTTTTAAAGAAAAATATATAGATGAAAATTTAAAGGAGAATGATTATGAGTAACTCTAAAATAATAGGAATAGGCTCTTATGTTCCTTTAAATGTATTAACTAATTCTGATTTAGAAAAATTAGTTGATACAAGCGATGAATGGATAGTATCAAGAACAGGAATAAAACAAAGACATATTTCTGTTACAGAAAATACTTCTGATTTATCTACTAAAGCAGCTATAGAAGCTCTAAATAATAGCAATTTAAAAGCAGAAGACTTAGACTACATAATAGTTGCTACATGTACCCCAGATAAATTTATTCCATCTACTGCATGTATAGTTCAAAAAAATATAGGAGCTAAAAACGCTGCTGCCTTTGATGTTAGCGCAGCTTGTACTGGGTTTATATATGCATTACATCTTGCATCTTCATTAATAAAGGCCGATACAGCAAAAAACATCTTAGTTATAGGAGCTGAGGTTTTTTCAAAAATACTTAATTGGGAAGATCGTTCTACATGTGTCTTATTTGGAGATGGAGCTGGTGCAGCTATTTTATCAAAAGATGAAGAATATGGAATAATATCATCTAAAATACATTCTGATGGAGATAAATGGGATGCTTTAGTAGTTGATGCACTTAATATAAGAAATCCTTTTGTAGATAAAGAAAAAAGTGATAATTTTGTGTCAATGAATGGTGGAGAAATCTTTAAATTTGCTGTTAAAGCTTTTGAAGGTGCAGTTAAAGAACTTACATCAGAAGCAAATATCTCAATTGATGACATTGATTTTGTAATACCACATCAAGCCAATTATAGAATCATAGAAACTATAGGAAGAAGACTAAATATTCCTATGTCTAAATTCATAACCAATTTAGAAGATGTTGGAAACACATCTGCTGCTAGTGTTCCACTTGCATTATATGATGGAGTAAAATCTGGCAAAATAAAAAAAGGTGATAAAATTTTATTAATAGGCTTCGGTGGAGGTTTAACTTGGGGTGGAACCCTGATTAAATGGTGTTTGTAATTTAATTTCATATAAATTATAATAAATTTAAATTTTAGGAGGAATACAATATGGTATTTGAAAAAATAAGAACAATAATATGTGACAAGTTAGAGATAGAAGAAAGTAAAGTTACTTTAGAAACTACTTTTGAAGATTTAGGAGCAGATTCATTAGATCTATTTGAAGTAATAATGGATATTGAAGAAGAATTTGATATTAAATTAGAAGAAGCAAATGACATAAAAACTGTTAAAGATGCAGTAGATTATGTTGAAAAATTAATAGGTTAATTTCATTTAATAATATGAGGCTATATATCTATAGCCTCTATAAATTTAAAGTTTAGTTGGAGGGCTTTATGAAAAGAATTGCTTTTTTATTTGCAGGTCAAGGATCTCAATATGTAGGTATGGGAAAGGATTTTTATGAAAATTTTAAAGAAAGTAAGGAAATATTTGATAAGGCAAATAAAATTTTGAATAGAAATATTACCGACATATGTTTTAATGGTCCAATAGAAATGCTTAATAAAACTGAGAATACACAACCTTGTATTGTTACTACTAATATGGCTATACTAAAAGCCTTAAATTCTTTAGGAGTTCATTCTAATATATCCTGTGGATTAAGTTTAGGAGAGTATTCAGCACTTTTAAACAATAATGTTTTAAAGTTTGAAGAAATAGTGAAATTAGTCGAAAAAAGAGGAATATTTATGCAAGAAGCTGTTAAACCTGGTGTTGGTGGAATGGTAGCAGTTTTAAAATTATCAGAAAATGATATAAAAGAAATATTAGAAAAGTGTTCTCACTATGGAATAATTGAATGTGCTAATTATAACTCACCAACACAAATAGTATTATCAGGCGAATTAACAGCTTTAGATAGAGCAATAGAACTAGTAAAAGAAAAAGGCGGAAGAGCAGTTAAACTTCCTGTTTCAGCTCCATTTCACTGTTCAATGCTAGAACCAGCTGCTGAAAAATTATCAGAAGAACTTGCTAAAATTACTGTTAATGAGATAAATGGAACTGTACTTTCAAACGTTAAAGGTATAAGCTATGATAAATCAGATGATGTTAGAAAATTATTAAAAACTCAGGTTGAAAACTCTGTATTATTTATGAAGAACATAGAATATATAAAAAGTTTAGGTGTAGATATATTTGTAGAAATAGGACCAGGTAAAGTTCTAAGTGGATTTGTAAAGAAAATATTTAAAGAAGCAATTATATTAAATGTAGAAAATATAGAATCATTAAATAAAACAATAAATGTATTAAAAGAAATGGAGGTAATTTAGTAAATGTTAGAAAATAAATGTGCCATTGTAACAGGAGGCACTAGAGGTATAGGAAAGGCTATAGTTTTAGAACTTGCAAAATTAGGTGCTAACTTAGTTATAGGTTATAGAAGTTCTGATAAAGAGGCTGAAGAATTAAAAAGTGAAGTTGAGAGTTTGGGAAGAAAAGCTATATTAGTAAAGGGTGATGTCTCAGAAGTTGCTTATGCAAAAGAACTTATTTCAACTTGTAAAGATAACTATGGTAAAATAGATATTCTTGTTAATAATGCAGGTATAACAAAAGATAATCTTATTTTAAGAATGAGTGAAAGTGAATTTGATGATGTAATAAATGTGAATCTAAAAGGTACTTTCAATTGTTCAAAAGAAGTTTCAACGGTTATGCTTAAACAACGATATGGAAAAATAATAAATATGGCTTCTGTAATAGGTGTAATAGGAAATGCAGGGCAAGCAAATTATGCAGCATCAAAAGCAGGTATAATAGCTTTAACAAAATCAATGGCTAAAGAACTTGGCTCTAGAGGAATTCTAGTAAATGCTATTGCACCAGGATTTATTGAAACAGATATGACAGCAAAATTACCTGAAGAAGTTAAAAAGTCTATAAAAACTAATATTGCATTAAAAAAATTAGGTGCACCATCCGACATAGCTAAATTAGTAGCATTTTTAGCATCAGATAACTCAAATTATATAACTGGGCAAGTAATAAATATTGACGGCGGAATGGTAATGTAAAAAGGAGTAGATTTAAATGGAACATAGAGTAGTTATAACAGGACTTGGAGCAATAACTCCAGTCGGAAATAATGTGAATGAATTTTGGAATAATATAAAAGATGGCGTTTGTGGAATTACAACAATTGATAAAGAAAATTATTTTGATACAACAGAATATGATGTTCATATAGCAGGAACAGTCAAAAATTTTAGTGCTGAAGATTATTTGGGAAAAAAAGAAGCGCGTAGAAGTGATAAATTTGTTCATCTTGCAATTAAAGCAGCAGATGAGGCTATGGAGGATGCAAAATTAAAAATAGAAGATATTGATCCTTATAGATTTGGAGTTATTGTAGGATCTGGAATTGGTGGATATACAACAATGGAATCTCAAATGGAAGTATTATTAAAAAAAGGTCCAAAAAGAGTATCACCATTTTATATTCCTAGTTCAATAATAAATATGGTTTCTGGTACATTATCAATGAGATATGGTGCAAAAGGTATATCAGCTTCTACTGTAAGTGCTTGTGCATCAGGAGCAAGTTCTATAGGGGATGCTTTTAGACAAATAAAACATGGTTATATGGATATAGTTATTGCTGGAGGTTCAGAAGCGGCAATAATTAGATCTGGAATTGCAGGTTTTTCTAACCTAAAAGCACTAAGTACATCACAAGATTTAGAAAGAGCTTCAATCCCATTTGATAAGGAGAGAAATGGATTTGTAATGGGTGAGGGAGCTGGTATATTAATACTAGAAAGTTTAGAAAGTGCTAAAAAAAGAGGAGCTAAAATTTATGGTGAAGTTATTGGATACGGAGCAACAAGTGACGCTTATCATATAACATCTCCAAATCCTAATGGTGAAGGTGCCGCAAAAGCAATGGAAAGCGCTATATTAGAAGGCGGAATTAATAAAAATGATGTAGCTTATATAAATGCTCACGGAACAAGTACAGCTGCAAATGATAAAGTTGAAACTCAAGCAATAAAAAATTGTTTTGGAGAGAGAGCATATGATATTTCTATTTCTTCAACAAAATCAATGACAGGACATTTACTAGGTGCAGCTGGAGCTATAGAAGCCATTATTTGTGTTAAAGCTATGAATGATAGTTTTGTACCACCAACTATTGGTTATAAAGTTAAAGATGAGGCATGTGATTTAAATTACACACCAAATGAAGGAGTTAATAAAAAAATTGATTATTCATTAAGTAATTCACTTGGTTTTGGTGGCCATAACGTTTCATTATTATTTAAAAATTATAATTAGAGGTGGTTATAGTGAATATAACAGAAATTAAAGAATTAATTGATAAAATAGATAATTCAAATATAAGTTTATTTGAATTAAAATTAGATGATAATTATTTAAAAATGGATAAATCAGAAGTGAGAAACACTTCCTCTTCTGATTATTCTAATTATGAAAGTGATAAGTCAATCGATACAAACAAAAATATCAGTAGCAAAATAGAAAATAATATAGAAGTTTTAGATAAGAAAAGAGACTCTGTTGATTCTTTAGAAAAAGAAATAGATGAAAATTTAACAATAATAACATCTCCAATGGTAGGAACATTTTATGAAGCACCTGGAGTTGATTTAGATCCATTTGTTAAAGTTGGTGATTCTATTAAAGAAGGTGATACTCTTTGTATAATAGAAGCTATGAAACTTATGAATGAATTAGAATCAGAGATAAATGGAGAAATAGTTTCTATTATGGTTAAAAATGGAGAGATGGTTGAGTATGGAAAACCTTTATTTAAAGTTAGGAGGAAATAATTAATGTTAGGAATTAATGATATAAAGAAAATATTACCACACAGATATCCTTTCTTATTGGTTGACAAGGTTGAATATCTTGAAGAAGGATCTAAAGTGATAGCATATAAAAATGTTACTGCCAATGAGGAATTTTTCCAAGGGCATTATCCAGAATATCCTATAATGCCTGGTGTATTAATAGTAGAGGCATTAGCACAAACTGGAGCTATTGCTTTACTTACAAAAGAAGAATTTAAAGGTAAAACTCCACTTTTTGCAGGTATTAATAAAGCTAGATTTAAAAAACAAGTTGTTCCCGGAGATGTTCTAAAATTAGAAGTAGAAATAACAAAATTAAAAGGACCTGTAGGAATAGGAAAAGGAACTGCATCTGTTGATGGTAAAATTGCTTGTAGTGGTGAAATTTTATTCGCAATACAATAGGTTAGGTGATTTTTATGTTTAAAAAAGTATTAATTGCAAATAGGGGTGAAATAGCTGTAAGAGTTATACGTGCCTGTAGGGAACTTGGAATTTTAACTGTAGCGGTTTATTCCGAAATGGATAAAGATGCACTTCACGTAAAACTTGCTGATGAAGCCGTATGTATTGGACCATGGAACTCAAAGGATAGTTATCTTAATATAGCCAATATATTGAGTGCCTGTGTTCTAACAGGGGCAGAAGCTATACATCCTGGATTTGGATTTTTATCTGAAAATCCTAGATTCGCAAAGATGTGCGAAGAATGCAATATAAAATTTATAGGTCCATCTTGGCAGGCTATAGAACTTATGGGAAATAAAGCTAGAGCAAGAGAAATTATGAAAAAAGCAGATATTCCTATAGTTCCAGGATATGAAGGCGTTATAGAATCAGCAACACATGGTTTAAGTATAGCTAAAGAAATTGGATTTCCTGTCATGATAAAAGCAGCAGCTGGTGGTGGCGGTAAAGGAATAAGAATAATAAGAAAACTAGAAGAATTTGAATCAAATTATAATAATGCAAAAGCAGAAGCTAAAGCAAATTTTAATGATGATACAATGTATATAGAAAAATTTATAGAAAATCCAAAGCATATAGAATTTCAAATATTAGCTGATAGTTTTGGAAATGTAGTTCATTTATTTGAAAGAGATTGTTCTGTTCAACGTAAAAATCAAAAAGTTATAGAAGAAGCTCCATCTAGTATATTAAATGATGAATTAAGAAAAATAATTGGTTCTGCAGCTATTTCTGCTGCAAAAGCTGTAAATTATGAAAATGCTGGAACTATAGAATTTCTTTTAGACAAAAATAATAATTTTTATTTCATGGAAATGAATACTAGAATACAAGTAGAACATCCAATAACTGAAATGATAACTAATATTGATTTAGTTAAAGAGCAATTAAGAATAGCTTCAGGTGAAAAATTATCTATTTCTCAAGATATGCTTACTATAAATGGTCACTCTATAGAATGTAGAATAAATGCTGAAGACCCTTATAAAAACTTCATGCCTTGTCCAGGTGTAATAGAAAGCGTTAATATTCCCGGTGGATTCGGTGTAAGAATGGATACTGCCATTTATCCTGGTTATAAAATTCCTCACTGTTATGATTCAATGATAGGTAAATTAATAGTCCATGGTAAGGATAGAAATGAAGCTATAATTAAGATGAAAAGGGCTTTAGATGAATTTGCAATAGAAGGTGTTACAACTAATATAGATTATCATTTTGATATATTAAATGATGATAAATTTATAGATGGTTCATATGATACATCATTTTTATCAAATAAGTTGGTGAATAAATAATGTTAACAGATATACTAAATAGAAGAAAATTAATAACAGTAAGTAAAGTTGAACTAAAATCTGAAAAAAAAGATAAGCCTAATATCCCTACAGGAATGTGGAGTAAATGTAATAACTGCAATGCTCTTTTATATACAGAAGATTTAAAAAATAATTTAAATGTATGTCCTAATTGCAATTATCATTTTAGATTAAATTCTAAAGAAAGATTAAAAAATATATTAGATGAAAATACATTTGTTGAATTAAATTCTACTCTAAAAGGGAGAAATCCTCTAAATTTTGAAGGATATAATGAAAAAGTTAAACTTACTGAAAAAATGAGCAATTTAAATGAAGCTGTTATAACAGGAATTGGAGCTATAAATCATATTAAAGTTGCTATAGCTGTAATGGATCCTAATTTTATGATGGGAAGCATGGGATCAGCTGTAGGTGAAAAGATAACAAGATTAATCGAATATGCTACAGAAAAAAAGCTTCCATTACTAATTTTCACAGCTTCTGGTGGTGCTAGAATGCAAGAAGGAATATTTTCTCTTATGCAAATGGCGAAAATAAGTGGAGCTTTATATAGACATTCAGAGGCTGGACTTTTATATATAACTATATTAACAGATCCTACTACTGGTGGAGTTACTGCAAGTTTTGCAATGGATGGGGATATTATATTAAGTGAACCAAATTGCTTAATAGGATTTGCTGGTAGAAGAGTAATAGAAAAAACAATAAATGAAAAATTACCAAATAAGTTTCAACAATCAGAATTTTTATTAGAAAAAGGATTTGTGGATAAAATAGTAAATAGAAAAGAGTTAAGACATTTACTAAGTAAAATTTTGAAAATTCACGAGGTGTAAAATGAGTAGAGATTTAATAAGAACAATGAGTTGTTGGGAGAAAGTAGAAACAGCTAGAAGACTAGATAGACCTACAGCTAAATTTTACATTGAGTCCATTTTTGATAGTTTTATAGAATTGCATGGAGATCGTTCATTTGGTGATGATAAAGCTATTATGGGTGGAATAGGAACTTTAGCAAATAGATCTTATACTATAATTGGTATATGTAAAGGTGAAAATACAAAAGAGAATATAGAAAGAAATTTCGGAATGCCACATCCAGAGGGATATAAAAAAGCACTGAGATTAATAAAACAAGCAGATAAATTTAATAGACCAGTAGTATGTTTTATAGATACACCGGGGGCTTTTTGTGGATTAGAAGCCGAAGAAAGAGGGCAAGGTTATGCTATTGCTGAAAATCTAGTTAGTTTAATGGGAATAAGAGTTCCTATAATTTCTATTGTAATAGGTGAAGGTGGTAGTGGTGGAGCATTAGCTCTAAGTATTGCTGACAAAATTTATATGCTAGAACATTCTATTTATTCTATATTATCACCAGAAGGATTTGCTACTATTTTATGGAAGGATAGTAGCAGAGCAAAAGAAGCTGCTGAAGTAATGAAAATAACAGCTCAAGACTTAAAAAACTTTAATATTATTGATGGAATAATAAAAGAACCTTTAGGGGGAGCTCATAAAAATCCAGATAGAGCTTCTTTATTAATAAAAAAAACAATTTTATCAGCAATAGATGAATTAGCTGATTTAGATGCAGAAACACTTAAAAATAATAGATATAATAAATTTAGAACAATTGAACAATCACTATAAAAATAGTAAGAAATGAATATATATTCATTTCTTACTATTTTTTTATATATGTTAATATTAAGTTCACTTTCATATTTTTTTTCTTTTTGGAAATGCTATTTATGAAAGGAGTTTTTTATATGAAAATTAAACTAAATAGAATTGCTGCTATATTACTTTCAACTTTAATGTTATTTTTTATAGCTATTACACCACTCACTGTAATGTCTGATGAAAAAACATCTACTGAAAAATCATCTGCTTTAGATGTAGATGCAAAATCTGCTTTATTAATGGAGGTTTCTAGTGGTAAAATAATATATGAGAAAAATCCTAACGAAAAATTCGCACCTGCTTCAGTAACAAAAATAATGACAATGTTACTTACAATGGAATCTGTAGATTCAGGGAAAATTAAATTAAATGATAAAGTAACAGTAAGCGAAAATGCAAAAAAAATGGGTGGAAGCACAATGTTATTGGATACTGGAGAAATTAGAACTGTTGAAGAACTCTTAAAGGGAGTGGCTATAGCATCAGGAAATGATTCAGCAGTTGCCCTTGCTGAATATTTAGGTGGAAGTGAAGAAGCCTTCGTAGAAATGATGAATAAGCGTGCTAGTGAATTAGGGATGAAAAATACTACATTTAAAAATTGTACTGGATTACCTATACAAGGACATTTATCAACAGCTTATGATATATCAATAATGTCTAGGGAACTTCTCAAACATGAAACTATTTTAAAATTTTCAGGGAAATATATGGAAACAATTTCTGAAGGCAGAAGAAGTCCTATAGAATTAGTGAACCATAATAAATTAGTAAGATTTTTTAATGGGTGTGATGGTCTTAAGACCGGTTTTACAAATGAAGCTAAATATTGTATATCAGCAACAGCTAAAAGAGATGGAACTAGGGTTTTAGCTGTAATAATGGGTGCCCCTACCTATAAAGTAAGAAATAGAGATGCAAGTATGTTGATGAATTATGGTTTTTCAAAATTTGAAAGTAGTAAAATAGCAACTAAAGATTCAGAAATTGAAAAATGTATATTTAATAAAAAAGGAGATAAATACATAATATTAAAAGCCTGTACTGATTTAACTTTAACATATCCAAAAGGTATGAAGGAAAAAATAGTTAAAAAGGTTAAAATAGATGATAACAAGACTGTTTTCAAAGCTAATGAAAAAGCAGGTAAGTGTGAATACTATATAGATGATAGTTTAATAGGAGAAATAGATCTTTACTCTGATAGAGATTTAAATTTAAATAGTTTCTTGGAAAAAATCAAAATTAAATTTAATAGTTTATTTTCTTAAAAATTGATAACAAAAGGAAGTTTGAAAGACTTCCTTTTGTTTAAGTATTTTGATATTATTATATAATTAAATAAAATGTTAGGAGAGTTGTTCATGGCAATGCCAATAATAAAAATATCTAATTTTGATGGGCCATTTAATTTATTATTACATTTAATAAAAAAAAATGAAATGGATATAAATGAAATTAGAATAGAAGAAATAGTAAAACAATATTTAGATTATATAAATTTTATGAAAGAATTA
Organism: Clostridium massiliamazoniense; assembly: GCF_001403635.1. Taxonomy (GTDB): domain Bacteria; phylum Bacillota; class Clostridia; order Clostridiales; family Clostridiaceae; genus Sarcina; species Sarcina massiliamazoniense. The sequence goes on along the minus strand of NZ_LN879468.1, from coordinate 580,957 downwards.
GATTTAGAAATAACTTCAGAATTTATTGTAATGGCAGCTACGCTTATAGAAATAAAATCAAAAACTTTACTACCAAAAGAGCAGAAAGAGGAAGAGGATAAAGATCCGACAAAAGAACTTTTAGTTAAACTTAATGAGTATAAAAAATTTAAACTTATAGCGGAATATTTTAAAGGCAAGGATTTTGATGCTGGTACATCATTTACAAAAAAGCCTGAAATAATAGAAGATGTAAAAGAAATTGATAACTTTAATTATCTAAAAAATACTTCTATGTTAGATTTATATAATCTATACAATAAGTTAATGAGATTATATAATGAAAAACAAAATCATGGAAATGTTATAGAAAAAAAAATAAAAGTAGATCAATATAAAATTAAAGATAAAATTAAATTAATAAAAAATAGTATAAAATTCAAACCAATAGTGAATTTTTCTGATATAATAATAAATTGTCAATGTAAATTAGAAGTTGTAGTTACATTTCTAGCTTTATTAGAAATGATTAAAAATAATGAAATAACAGTCATTCAAAATAATAATTTTGATGAAATAATAATAGAAAGGAATAATGAATTTGAATAATATATCTCAAATAGAATTCAAAGAAGTATCAAATAAAAAAAGGTTATTTTCAATAATAGAATCACTACTTTTTGTTAGTGGAGATCCATTAAGTCCAATTGAAATATCTAAAGCAATGGATTTACCAATAGAGGAAGTTTTATCTGTATTAAAAGAATTAGCATTAAATTATGATAATGAAGATAGAGGAATAAACTTAATAACTATTAATGGAAATTTTCAGTTAGTAACAAAAAATGAAAATAGTATTTTCATACAAAAATTACTAAAAAAGAATACAAGGCAATCTTTATCACAAGCTTCTTTAGAAAGTTTAGCTATTATAGCTTATAAACAACCTATAACTAAAATAGAAATAGATGAAATACGAGGTGTAAAAAGTGAAAGTGCTATTCAGAGATTAATAGAAAAAAATTTAATTGAAGAAACTGGACGAGCAGATGCCCCTGGAAGACCAATATTATATGGAACAACAGATGAATTTCTAAGACATTTTGCATTAGGTGAACTTAATGAATTGCCTTCAATTGAATTATTTGATGATAACAATGAAACAAAAAAAGAGAGTTATGAAAGATAATTTTTCATAACTCTCTTTTTCTTCTGGTTAGTCAATATCTTCATATTCATTAACTATATCATTATTATTTTCATTTTTTTTCTTTTTTCCTTTACAGGATTTATCTAAAAGGTCTTTTAACATTTCTATAGCTTGAGGTACTGTATCAATTAATTTATCATAAGGATTACTTGACTGTGTTACAGGTAATAATCTAATATTATTATCTTTAAAAATTAAAAATGCCACTGGTTTTACTGATACTCCAGATCCTGATCCACCACCAAAGGGAAATTTCCCTTCTGAATTTAAAGTTTCTTTAGTTTTAGGGAAATCTGTTCCTCCTGAAGCAAAGCCAAAACAAACTTTTGAAATAGGAATAATATATGTGCCATCTTTAGTTTCAATAGTTTCACCTATAACAGTATTTACATCAATCATAGTTCTTAAATTTTCTAAGGTACTTTTCATTAAACTTTCTAGTGGGTGTTTATTTTCCATATGTATTCCCCTTTTGGGTTCCTCCTTTAAATCTTGTATTTTTTATAATAATTACTATCATAATAATAATTTGCACAAGATTAACTTTAATTATACTTTTATTAAAAAAACTAATTGAATTTTTATCTTCGAAAATAGGTGTTATTTTATTATAATTTATTTTTAAATTAAAAAATAAATTAATAGTAGCAAAAAAAGAGTAAAATACAGCACTTATTAAACCGTAAACTATAGCTGTAATAGCTGCATCACATAGTGAATAAGAAATATCATTATAAATAATTAACTTTGGTTTATATTTATTATCTATAAAATTATTTATTAAATTTATTTTTTTTATATCAAGATGTTTTAATAAGTATACTGTTTTCTTTTTACTTTTTTTTTCGTTTTTAGTTTTTTTATCTTTCGAATTTAAGTTTTTAACTTTCAATAATAATTCACTTATATTCATTTTTAAAATATTAAATTTAAATAATTTTATTTCGAAGTTATTTCCATCAAAAAAAAGAGATAATTTAATTTTTATAGGAAATAATAATATTAAAATAATAACCAATGTAATAAATAGTTTAAACATAAAAAGCCTCCTTAAATATCTATATTAAGTATTAGCTAATTTAATAAATTTTACTACAATTTCTCAAAAAATATAGATTTTAAGTAAAAGGCTACCTATTGGAGGGAATTTTTATGAAAAAATTAATGAGTTTATTAATATCACTTATGTTAATAGTTACTTTTCCTGTAACTACATACGCTCAATCTATAGCAAATACTGCTAGAAATGCTATTGCTATAGATGGAAAGACTAAAGAAATTTTATTTGAAAAGAAGGCTTTTGATAATGTTGCAATGGCAAGTACTACTAAAATAATAACAGCTCTAGTTGCAATTAATTATGGGAATTTAGATGATACTGTAACAATATCTAAAAATGCCTCTTCTATAAGAGGATCTAAAGTAGGATATAAAGCTGGAGAAGAAATAAAATTAAGAGAACTTTTGTGGGGATTAATGCATAAATCTGGTAATGATGCAGCTATAGCTATAGCTGAACACTTAGGTGGAAGCATAGATGGTTTCGCAGTGATGATGAATAATTTTAGTAAATCTATTGGCTTAGTAGATTCTAATTTTCAATCTCCTCATGGCCTAGATAGCTCTAAGCATTTTTCAACTGCTTATGATTTAGCTATGGTTGCATCAGTAGCAATGGAAAATGATACATTCAGAGAAATTGTTTCAACTAAATCTTTAGGAAGAAATGTTTATAATTTCTCAAGAGATTACAATAATATTAATAAAATTTTATGGCGTATTGAAGGGGCTAACGGAGTTAAAACAGGATATACTGGTCAGGCTGGTAAATGTCTTGTTTCATCGGTTAGAAACAAAGATAGAAACATTATTATTGTTGTTTTAAATTGTAATGACAGATGGAAAGTTACTGAAGATATTTATAATAAGGTAAAAGGAACAATATAAAAAATAATCATCTAATAGTTTAGGATAAATCCTAATATTAGATGATTATTTTAGTTAAGAAAGCATTTTTATTAAAACATCTAATGTTGCCTTGTTTTTATGAAGTGCATCTATATAGTCAGCAACATGAGTTTGGTAGAATCTAATACCTTCATCTGTTATTTTATATATCTTTCTACTTCTTTTATTTATAAATTCATCTCCTATCCATCTACTTACTACAAGTCCATTTTCCTCCATAGAATATAATGTATCATATATTGTACTAGAGGAAACAGGAAAAGGTAATGGAGAATTAGAAAATGTATTCTTGAAAGTTTCTAAAACCTTATTACCAAATATCTCTTCATTTTTAGATAATTCCTTTAATATATAAAAGGTATATAATTGTTTTGTATTAACTATATTTCTAGGTGCAACCATTCTATTTCTTGAAGACATAATACCCCTCCAATTTATTATTTTAATTTTATTATAAATATAAAATTAGTTATATACAATAACAAATAAAAATCACACTTTTATGGAGTTTAGAATATATTGTAGTAAAAGAGGTGATATTATGTCAAAGAGAAGATGTTGTAATAATTGTTGCTGTAATCCTTGTTGTAACACTTGCTGCAATACTTGCTGTAACAATTGCTGCAATAATTGCTGTTGCAATTCTTGGGCAAGTGGTTGTTGTAACAATGGTGGTTTATTTGGTTCTAATAACCTTTTATGGTTATTCCTTTTAGGTGGATTTGGATTTAACGGATGTAGATCTGGATGTTTTGGAAGAAACAATTTCTTTTGGTAGGCTTTAAAAATAAACTAAAAAATGGGCTATTATATTAGCTCATTTTTTAGCTTTACATAAAATTTTATTAAATTCACAGATAGAACTAAAACTTTATCTAATTTTTAATGAAAGTTATCTACGAAAATATGATTATTTATTTTCAATTTATAAAAGCTTGAGTATTTCAGATACTGGTCACTAGATAAAATAATTTAAATTAAGATTATCTTTTACATAATAGTTTAAAAGATTATGAAAGTATTGCTTATATTTTAAGAATTATTTAAAATATAATAGTCTAATAGACTAAGGAGGTCCAATATGGAAGAAAGACTACAAAAATACATGGCTAAGTGTGGTGTCGCATCTAGAAGAAAATGTGAAGAAATAATTTTAAATGGTAATGTTGAAGTTAATGGAAGCTTTATAACAGAATTAGGATTTAAAGTGAATGAAAATGATGTAGTAAAAGTAAACGGTAATATAATAAAAGTAGAAGAAAATAAAGTATATATTATTTTAAATAAACCAACTGGATATATTACAAGTAATAGTGATGAAAAGGATAGAAAAACTATTTTAGATATAGTGAATGTAAAAGAAAGAATTTATCCAATAGGAAGATTAGATTATGATAGTTCAGGATTATTATTACTGACTAATGATGGAGATGTATATAATAAAATAATACATCCAAAAAAAGAAATAGAAAAACGATATTTAGCTACTGTAAAGGGAAGCTTTTCAAAAGAACAATTAGAAAAATTTAAGGCTGGTGTTGATATAGGAGGATATATAACAGCTCCTGCAAAGATAAAAGTTGTTAAAGAGGGTAAAGGTAATTCAGTTGTAGAAATAACAATACATGAAGGGAAAAATAGACAAGTTAGAAAAATGTGTTCTGCTTTTAACCATGAAGTTTTAAGTTTAAAGAGAATTGCTATTGGAAAGCTATCTTTAGATGATTTGAAAGAGGGTCACTGGAGATATCTAAACGAAAAGGAAATATCATATTTAAAATCTTTAAATTAGGAGGATTTATGTTTAATTATGTTAACAGCGTTAATATACTAATTCATGATATTGTAAGAGAAAAAATTGATAAGAAGAATGTAGCTATAGATGCTACTTTAGGAAATGGACACGATAGTGATTTTTTAAGTACAATATTTGAAAAAGTTTATTCATTTGATATTCAAAAAGAATCAACAGATAAATATATAGTTAAAAGCAAAAAGAATGTAGAAGTTATTTTAGATAGTCATGAAAATTTCAAAAATTATATAAATGAAGAAGTTAATTGTATAATTTATAATTTAGGCTATCTTCCTGGTGCAAATAAACATATTACAACAAAAGTAGAAAGTACAATAAAAAGTATTAAGGAAGGATTAGATTTATTAAGTAAACATGGCTTAATGTTAATTGCTATATATTCTGGTCATGAAGAGGGGAATTTAGAGAAAGATGCCATTCTAAAACTTGCAAAAACTCTACCTACAAATAAATATGGAGTATTATTTAGTGATTTTATAAATCGACCTAATAATCCACCTTCATTATTAGTTATAGAGAAAATATAACTTGAAGAAAAAAAGGTAAAATGATAGAATTGATATATATTTATTTCATTTTCATTTAGGTTTTAGAAAGGAAAATGTATATGGAACATAATCAAGATTTAATGAAACTTATACAAAGTAAGTTTCCTAAGCTTAGTAAAGGGCAAAAGTTAATTGCTGAATATATATTAAACAATTATGATAAAGCGGCTTTTATGACAGCAGCCAAGTTAGGAATAAATGTAGGGGTTAGTGAGTCTACTGTCGTTAGATTTGCTATAGAATTAGGATTTTCAGGATATCCTAAATTACAAAAGTCATTACAAGAATTAATAAAAAATAAATTAACTACAGTACAGAGACTTGAATTATCTAGTGATTTTATAAAGGAAGAGAATCCTTTAAAAGGAGTTTTAAAAGCTGATATAGAAAATATAAGATCTACCTTAGAAAAAATAAATAATGACGATTTTGAACAAGTAGTTGCTGATTTATTTAAGGCTAAAAGAATATATATAATAGGACTAAGAAGTTCAACAGTTTTAGCAGAGTTTCTAGGATTTTACCTTAATTTAATATTAGAAAATGTAAAAGTGGTTTCTAGCGGAATTAGTGATATATTTGATCAAATGATAAATATAGGTGAAGGTGATGTAATAATAGGTATAGGATTTCCAAGATATGCATTAAAGACAATAGATGCATTAGAATTTGCGAAAAGTAGAAATGCAAGGGTTGTAGCTATAACAGATAGCTTAATATCTCCTTTAGCTACTAATGCTGATTGTACCTTAATTGCTCAAAGTAATATGGCATCATTTGTAGATTCACTTGTTGCTCCTCTTAGCATAATAAATGCTTTAATAATATCTGTGGGAATGCAAGAAAAAGAAAAAATAACTCATACTTTTGAAAGCTTAGAAAACATTTGGAAAGATTACAATGTCTATTCAAATAACAAAAACAATATAGATTAAGAAAAGATAACTCCTTAAAAAGCAGGAGTTATCTTTTCTTATGTTAATTCTGCAATTAAAATAAAAATAGACAATTAAAAATAGAAAATTGATGAAAATAATATTGTAAAACAAAAAGAAAAATAGTAAAATTAACCGAACTAAGATTCATATTTAGTAAAGGAAAGTAAGTTATAAATTAATGTAAATAAATATTAAATACTAATATAGAAATAAAATTTTAAGATTTGACAATTATAATAATAAAGTTGTATCATAAAAATGTTTTAACTAATTTTAAGGAGCTGATAAATTGGCCAAAGTGATAGTAGTTGGTGCTGGTCCAGCTGGAATGATGGCTGCTATAAAAGCAGCAGAACAAAATGAAGTAACATTAGTAGATGGAAATAATAGATTAGGCAAGAAAATGTTTATAACGGGAAAAGGTCGTTGTAATGTTACAAATTCAAAAGATATAAGTGATTTTTTTGATTATATATATGGAAATGCTGAATTTTTATATAGCTCTTTATATCAATATACTAATATTGATGTTATAGAATTTTTCAAAAACAATGGAGTTGAACTAAAAGCTGAACGTGGAGGAAGGATGTTTCCTAAATCTGATAAATCCTCTGATGTAATATCAGGAATGAAACGAGCTTTAAAATCTGCTAATGTAAAAATTCTTTTAGAAAGTAAAGTTATTGATGCAAAGAGTGAAGATAATAAAATAAAGTATTTGCTTTTACAAGATGGAAGAAAAATCAAAGGTGATTATTTTATATTTTGTACTGGTGGTGTTTCATATCCATTAACTGGTTCTGATGGTAAAGGTCATGAAATAATTAAAAAACTTGGACATAATATTACAAAATTAAAACCATCATTAGTTCCTATAGAATTAAAAGAAGATTTTATTAAAGATTTAGCAGGATTAAACTTAAGAAACATAGAATTAACACTTAAGTCTAATAATTCTAAAAAATATTTATATAAAGATTTTGGTGAAATATTATTTATGAAATATGGTATATCTGGACCACTTTCATTAAAAGCTAGTAGATTCATTAAGGATGAAGAAACAACAGAATATACAATAGAATTAGATTTAAAACCTGCTCTTACAGAAAAAGAACTTGATGCTAGAATTCAAAAGGACTTTAAGAAATACATCAATAGTGACTTTAAAGATTCCTTAAATGAGCTGTTACCTCAAAAATTAATTCCAATTATTATTAGTGAATCTAAAATAGAGGAAAATAAGAAAGTTAATTCAATTACAAAGGATGAAAGAAAAAATTTAGTTAATTTACTAAAATGTTTTAAATTGCATATTTTAGGATTAAGACCTTTATCAGAGGCCATAGTTACTGCTGGGGGAGTATCTGTAAAAGAAATAGATCCTTCAACAATGAAATCTAAATTAATATCAAATTTATCCTTTGCAGGAGAGCTAATGGATGTGGATGCATTTACTGGTGGATATAATATACAAATTGCTCTTTCTACAGGATATTTAGCAGGAAAAGAAATAAATTAAAGAGGGTGTAAATTTATGGATAACAAAATTACAATTGCAATTGATGGACCAGCAGGAGCTGGAAAAAGTACTATTGCTAAAATAATAGGTAAAAATTTAAATTTAATTTATATAAACACAGGGGCTATGTATAGAGCTGTAACTTTAAAAGCTCTAGAAAAAAATATAAACCCAACTGAAATTTTAAAATTAGAATCTTTAATAGATACTATGGATATATGTTTTATAAATGATGAATTAATACTAAATGGTGAAAATATTAATAAGGAACTTACAACACCGAGAATAAGTAATAATGTTTCGCAATATGCATCTATTAAAGAGGTTAGAGTTAAATTAGTTGAAATTATGAGAAAAATGTCTCAAAAATATAATGTTATAATGGATGGAAGAGACATTGGAACAGTTGTTCTTAAAGATGCTAATTATAAATTTTTCTTAACAGCTAGTGCAGAAGAAAGAGCTGAAAGAAGATTTAAAGAGTTGAAGGATAAAAATATAGAAGTAGATTACAATAATATCTTAGAAGAAATTATAAAAAGAGATTATATTGATTCTACAAGAGAAGTTGATCCTTTAAAGAAGGCTAATGATGCTATAGAAATTGATACAACTGGATTAAATATAGATGAAGTTGTTAATTTAATTTCATCATATGTAAAAAAATAAAATTTGGAGGATTTTATTAAATGAAAAGAAAAATAATACTTGCTGAAAATTCTGGATATTGTTTTGGAGTTAAAAGGGCCGTAGATGAAACAATAAAAATAAAATCAGAAAGTAGCGAAAATATATATACATTAGGTCCTTTGATTCATAATAATAATGTTGTAAATGATTTAAAAAAACAAGGTGTAATTGCTATAAATAATGAAAATTTCTCTGATTTAAATAAAGGGGATGTAGTTGTTATACGATCTCACGGTGTTAAAGAAAGTACTATAAATTATTTAAATGACAATGGATTCATTGTTAAAGATAATACTTGTCCTTATGTAACTAATATACATGAAAAAGTAAAAAAATATTATTCTTTAGGATATAAAATTTTAATAATAGGAAATAAAGACCATCCAGAAGTTATAGGAATAAATGGATGGTGCAATGATGAAGCTATTATAATTAATTTAGATAATTTAGATGTTGAACTTCCTAAAAAAGTTTGTGTTGTTTCACAGACAACAGAAAAGAAATCAACCTGGAATAAAGTTCTAGCTAAAGTTTCAGATGAATGTAAAGAATTTATAGCTTTCAATACTATTTGCTTAGCTACAGATACTAGACAAAAAAGTGCTAGAGATATTGCTAAAAAAGCAGATATGGTTCTCGTTATCGGAGGAAAAAGTAGTTCCAATACAACAAAATTATATGAAATATGTAAAGAAGAATGTAGTAATGTATATCATATTGAAAATAAAGATGATTTGACAGAAGATATTATAAATTTCAATTGTGAAACTATAGGAATAACTGCTGGAGCATCTACGCCAGATTATATAATAAAAGAAGTCATAAGTATTCTTGAAAGAAAATAATATATAATATCATGTTATTAAATTATAAGAGGGATTTATGATTATTGAAAATTTATCAATTTTAGATTATTTCAAACTAAAAGATACAATTAAATTAACTTTAAAAGAACATAATAAAAATTTTAATTTTTTTAATTTATTTAATTTCAAAAAAATAAGTCATAATAATGAGTTAATTATGCTTTTATTTGTAAAGAAGATTGACTTCAATACCTTTGAAGTAGAAAAATGTATTTTAATTAATAAGTTATTTTTTTCAGATAAGAAAATTTATAAATTAAAGAGTAAAAATCAGACATTAAAATTAATTACAAAAGACGAAACATTTTTTCAATTGATTAATAATACAAAAGGTTCTAATTTAATATTAAATTCTGATATAGATAATATGAATTTATACGAGTTTAAAAATTCTTATAATGATTACGAATTTGAGGAGTTTAATTTAAAGTTAAATTTAAAAGAAAGATGTGAAATTCAAAATGAAATTTTCTTCGATAAGAATAGAATTCCTCTCAAAGAAAATGATATTATATACGAATGTAAAAAAGAAAACTATATTCCAAAGTTAGCCTATTTTATTAAGATAGATAGTAATTATGCTGGGTATGGACAGGTTCTTTTTATTGATGATAATTACTATATTGCTAATTTTGGATTAATTAATAAATATCGTAGTAAGGGGTATGGAGAAATATTCTTAAGTTTTCTAATAAAAAAAGCTAAAGCCTTTGGAATAAATAAAATTTATATAAAAGTAGATAGAGCTAATGAAATTGCTCTTCATTTATATAAAAAAGTTGGATTTAAGTATTTTAAAGAATTAAATATATATGAAATTGACTAGTTAAAGCTAGTCAATTTTTTTATTTATTATTATAGCTACAATTTAACTGATATAAAAAAGTATTACTTTATTTTTAGAATAAATATAAAAGACTTTAAAAAAACACTTAAATTTTATATAATATGGTGAGGTTATTTTTTATAAAGGAGTTTTTTTATGAATAATAAAAATTTAAAGTATTACATAGAAACTTGGGGTTGTCAAATGAATGAAGAGGACTCTGAAAAGCTTTCAGGAATGTTAAAGAGAATAGGTTATGAATTAACAGATAGTAGAGAATCTGCATCTATAATAATTTTTAATACTTGCTGTGTAAGAGAAAATGCTGAAAATAAAGTTTTTGGTAATCTTGGACAATTAAAAAAATTAAAAGAAAAAAATCCAGACTTAATAATAGCTATATGTGGATGTATGATGCAACAAAAGGGCATGGCAGATAAAGTGTTAAATATGTTTCCATTTGTAGATATAATTTTTGGAACTCACAATGCTTATAAATTCCCTGAATATTTAAATAGAGTTATTCAGGATGGTGTCCAAGTTAAAGAAATATTAAATAAAGAAGAAGGAATAGTTGAAGGAATTCCTGTGGATAGAAAAAGCGATACTAAGGCTTATGTTACTATAATGTATGGATGTAATAATTTCTGTACTTATTGTATAGTTCCGTATGTTAGAGGTAGAGAGAGAAGCAGAAAACCTGAAGATATTGAAAAAGAAGTTAAAGATTTAGTAGCTGAAGGATATAAGGAAGTAACATTACTAGGACAAAATGTTAATTCTTACGGAAAAGGTTTAGAAGAAGAACTTTCATTTGCTGATTTATTAAGAAGATTAAATGAAATTGAAGGTATAGAGAGAATAAGATTTATGACTTCACATCCAAAAGATCTTAATATGGATGTTATTAAGGCAATAAAAGAATGTGATAAGTTATGTGAACAAATTCATTTACCTGTACAAAGTGGATCAACTAAAATCTTAAAGGATATGAATAGACATTATGATAGAGAATATTATATAAACTTAATAAAAGACATAAAGAGAGAAATACCTAATGTTGGTATAACTACAGATATTATAATAGGTTTCCCAGGTGAGACAGAAGAAGATTTCAAAGATACATTAGAACTTGTAAAAGAAGTTGAATATGATTCAGCTTTTACATTCATATATTCAAGAAGACAATATACACCTGCAGATAGAATGGAAAATCAAATAGAAGACGAAATAAAACATAGAAGATTTAATGAGTTAGTAGAGACTGTTAACTCTATTGTTAAAGAGAAAAATAAAACTCTTGAAGGTAAGAAATTAGAAATTCTTGTTGAAGGACCTAGCAAAAATGATGATAGTAAATTAACTGGAAGAAGCAGATCAGGAAAACTTGTTAATTTCCCAGGAGATAAATCATTAGTAGGAAAATTAGTGGATGTTAAAATTATAAAATCAAAAGGTTTTTCTCTTGAAGGTGAAATAGTAAAATAAAAATATAAATTCTTACTTAGAGTAATAATGCTTGTTTTTATAGCATTATTACTCTAATTTTGTTATTATGATAGAATATAAAGTATAATTTAAAAATCTAAATTCAAAATTGACATATTTATATATTTGTATCATAGTTACTAATTAATATAATTCTACTTAAAGTTTTTTATTTTGTGGTGATATTAATAATTAAAGTAAATTCAACTATGATTAAGTTAGAGTTCTTTATTTTTATTAAGTCGTTTCAATTTAATTGAAGACTCTAATTAATTTAGGTTTCAAGTACAAAAATTAGGAGGGAATATAAATGGCATTAACACCAATGATGCGTCAATATATGGAAATAAAAGAAAAATATCAAGATTGTATTTTATTCTTTAGACTTGGTGACTTTTATGAAATGTTTTTTGAAGATGCTAAAACAGCATCTAAAGAATTAGAATTAGTTTTGACTGGAAGAGATTGTGGTCTAGAAGAAAAAGCACCTATGTGTGGAATTCCATTTCATGCAGCTAATTCATATATATCTAGACTTGTGTTAAAAGGATATAAGGTTGCTATAGGAGAACAAGTTGAAGATCCTTCAGTAGCTAAAGGTATAGTTAAAAGAGATGTTGTAAAAGTAATAACTCCAGGTACATATGTAGACAGTACAAATGCTGAATATCAAAATACATATATAAGTGCTATTTTTTTAAATGAAAATGGTTATTCTATATCTTCATCTGATATATCTACTGGAGAATTTAAAGTAACATCATTTCAATTAGATGATTCTCTACTTTTAGATGAATTATCTAAAATAAATCCTAAAGAAATACTTATTGATTCACATTTTGATTCTAATAAAGTTCAAATGATTACGAGTATAATTCCATCTTTAATAACAATAAAGGATTTTTCACTTTTCTCTTGCTCTGAAGAAGAAATGATTTCTCAATTTAATAACTATTCTGATGCAGATTTAGATATTAATTGTAAAGTAGTTTCATCAGTTCTAATGAAATACATTTTTGAAACTCAAAAAATGACTTTATCAAATATAAATATTTTAGAGAGATATTATATAGTTAATTATATGACTATAGATAGTAGCTCAAGAAGAAACTTAGAACTGACAGAATCCTTAAAGGAGAAAAATAAAAAAGGCAGTCTTATATGGGTTATGGATAAAAGTGCTACTTCTATGGGGGGGAGAACTCTTAGAAAATGGATAGAAGAACCTCTTTTAATAAAGAAGGAAATAGAATATAGACTAGATGCAGTAGAAGAACTTGTTAATAATATATATTTAAATGAAGATTTAAGAGAAGCATTAAAAAGTATTTATGATATAGAAAGAATTGTAGGTAAAATATCTAACCAAAATGTAAATGCTAAAGAATTACTATCTTTAAAGACATCTCTTCAAAAAATACCTTCATTAAAAAAGGAACTTTCAAATTGTTCTAGTCCATATTTAAAATTTATATATGATAATTTAGATGAACTTTCTGATATAGAAAGTCTATTGACTGAAGGAATAAATGAAGAAGCTCCAATTACTATTAAGGAAGGTAATATCATAAAAGATAACTACAACGAAGAGGTAGATAGTTTAAGAATTGCTAAAGTAAACGGAAAAGAGTGGATTGTAGCATTAGAAAACAAAGAACGTGAATTTACTGGAATTAAGTCTTTAAAAGTAGGATATAACAAGGTATTTGGATATTATATTGAAATTTCTAAGGCGAATTATAATTTAATACCAGAGGGACGTTATATAAGAAAGCAAACATTATCTAATGCTGAAAGATTTATAACACAAGAACTTAAAGAAATGGAAGATAAAATTCTAAATGCGGAAGAAAATCTAACTACTTTAGAATATAATTTATTCATAGATATAAGAAATAAAGTAGAAAAGCAAATAAATAGATTAAAAGAAACAGCAAAATTAATAGGAATATTAGATTGTTTAAGTACCTTAGCCTTAATTGCTAATGAAAACAATTATGTTAAACCAAAAATAAATGAAGAAGGTATAATAGAAATACTTGATGGAAGACATCCTGTAGTTGAAAAAGTTATTGATAATGGTGAATTTGTCGCAAATAATACATTAATAGACTTATATGATAATGAAATATTATTAATTACAGGACCAAATATGGCTGGAAAATCAACTTATATGAGGCAAGTTGCATTAATATCAATAATGGCTCAGATAGGATCATTTGTTCCTGCAAATAAAGCAAACATATCAATATGTGATAAAGTATTTACTAGAATTGGTGCTTCTGATGATTTAGCTGGTGGAAAATCAACTTTTATGGTTGAAATGTGGGAAGTATCTAATATATTAAAAAATGCTACAGCAAAAAGTTTAGTATTATTAGATGAAGTTGGTAGAGGAACTTCTACTTATGATGGACTTAGTATAGCATGGTCCGTTATAGAATATATAAGTAAAAACTTAAAATGTAAAACAATGTTCGCTACTCATTACCATGAACTTACTAAGCTTGAGGGAATGCTAAAAGGGGTAAAGAATTATTCTGTGGCAGTAAAAGAATTAGAAGATAATATTGTATTTTTAAGAAAAATAGTAGAAGGAGGAGCAGACCAGTCTTATGGAATTGAGGTTGCTAAAATTGCTGGACTTCCTGAAAATGTAATAAAAAGAGCTAAAGATATCTTAAAAGATCTTGAGGATAATTCATTCAAGGAGAATATGAACTCTATAAGCACTACGGATATTAAAGATGATAAAAATATTTTAAAAGAAACTACAACGAGTGAAGAAGTTGCAACTACTAAAATAGAAAAAACTAAAAATGATACAGAAAACATTCAACTATCTTTTTCTACTTTAGAAAAGGATACTATACTTAATAATATTGCAAATTTGGATGTTTTATCAATGACTCCAATGGATGCGATGAATGAATTATATAAATTAATAAAAGAAGCTAAACAGCTTATATAAATTTTAATAGTGGCTTTTTTAAATACTTTTTTAATTTAGTCACTAAATTTTTAAATAAAAGGATTGAATTTATATGGGGAAAATAAATATACTAGATCAAAATACAGCTAATCAAATAGCTGCAGGAGAAGTTGTAGAAAGACCCTCTTCTGTTGTGAAAGAATTAGTTGAAAATTCAATAGATGCAAATAGTTCAAATATAACTATTGAAATTTTAGATGGAGGTACTTCACTAATAAAAATAATTGATGACGGAAATGGTATAGAACCAGATGATCTAAAAAAAGCTTTTATGCCTCATGCTACATCTAAAATAAAAAATATATCTGATATATATTCTATAAATAGCATGGGATTTAGAGGTGAAGCTTTAGCATCTATTGCATCAGTTTCAAAAGTATCTCTTAAGTCAAAAGTAGCTCATGAAGAGGAAGGAAGAGAAATTTCTTTAGAAGCAGGAAATATAATTTATGATGGAGAAGTTGGAATTAATAATGGAACTATAATAGAAGTGAGAGATTTATTTTTTAACGTTCCTGCAAGAAAAAAATTTTTAAAATCGACTTCAAGGGAAACAGCTATAATTAGTGACATTATTAATAGGATAGCCTTAGCTAATCCTAATATTTCATTTAAATTATTTAGTAATAATAAAAAGGTATTACATACTTATGGAAATGGAAATTTAGTTGATACTATCAGAAGTGTTTATAATAAAGAAACTAGTTCAAATTTAATAGAATTTGAAAAACATTTAGATACTATTACTGTATATGGTTTTATAGGAAATAAAGAATTAGCACGAAAATCTAGAAGTAATCAAAGTATATTTGTAAATAAAAGATATATTAAAGATAGGGCAATAAATGTAGCAGTCGAGAATGCTTATAGGTCATTTAATACAAGTGATAAATTCCCCTTTTTTATACTTTTCATAGAAATATATCCTGAGCTAGTCGATGTCAATGTACATCCAACTAAATCTGAAATAAAGTTTTCTAATGAAAGGGAAGTTTTTTCAGCCGTTTATTCAGCTGTTCATAAAGCCTTTGGAGACTATGTTAAAGATGAGTTTAATGTAGAAAATGATATTTTTGTTGATGATTATAAAGAAAAAGAAGAAGTGAATCAATTAACATTTGAAAATAAAATAAATGAATTAACTAAATTAGAGGATGAATATAAATCTATAGATGAAAACTTTAGAAATAACCCTGAATTAAAAAAGAAAATTGTATCTATACCAGTTGATTTAAACAAAATTGATAATATAGATTATAATTCTAATAATTTTGATAATAATAATTTAGAAGTAGAAGAAAGTGTTGCAGAAGAAAAAAAAGATTATGATGAGAATAACACAAAGAATATAAAAAATAATAATGATCAGATATCTAATATTGAGCCTAAAATTCCAAAACTTAATATAATTGGTCAATTTAACAAAACTTATATTTTAGCTGAATACAATGATAATTTGTATTTAATCGATCAACATGCAGCACATGAAAAATTGTTATTTGAAAATTATATAAATTCTATAGAAAATGCAGATTTAATTATACAACCACTTATTGTACCTATAGTATTAGAATTATCTTTAAATGATTATGGATATTATGAGGAAAATAAAGATTTATTCGAAAATGCTGGTTTTAAAATTGAAAGCTTTGGAATGAGTTCTATAAAAATAACAGAAGTTCCTTACTTTTTAAATAAATTAGACCCTAAAAACTTATTATTATCTATTATAGATAATCTTAAAGCTTTAGGTTCTGGTAAAACTGTTGAGGTTAAGTATAATAAAATTGCTACACTAGCTTGTAAAGCTGCTGTTAAAGCAAATGATATATTATCTATTGCAGAAATGGAAAAATTATTAGAAGATATGAGATATATGGATGATCCTTTCCATTGTCCTCACGGACGACCAACTATAATTAAATTTTCAAGATATGAATTAGATAAAAAATTTAAAAGAATTTTATAAAAGAAAGGACTAATTATGAAAGATAAATTATTAATAATAGCTGGTCCTACAGCTGTAGGAAAAACAGATATTTCTATTAAACTAGCAAAAAAACTTAATGGTGAAATAATATCTGTTGATTCAATGCAAATATATAAACATATGGATATTGGTTCTGCAAAAATAAGTAAAGAAGAACAAGAAGGAATAACCCATCACTTAATAGATTTTTTAGAACCTACAGAAGAATTTTCAGTAGCTGATTTTAAGGAATTAGCAGAAGAAAAAATTAAAGATATTTATTCAAGAGGTAAATTACCTATCTTAGTAGGTGGAACAGGATTATATATAAATTCTCTAATATGTAATTTAAGTTTTACTGAAAGTGAAAAAGATGATAGTTATAGAGAAAAATTAAATTTATTAGCAGAAGAACATGGAAATGAACATATCCATGATTTATTAAAGGAAGTTGATCCAGAGAGTGCTAAAAATATACACTTTAACAATAGAAAAAGAGTTATAAGAGCTTTAGAAGTTTTTAAAAATACAGGAAAACCTTTTAGTTCATTTGTTGATAATAATATCTATAATTGTGATTATGATTTGTATTATTATGTATTGAATATGAATAGAGAAAAGCTATATGAAAGAATAAATAAAAGAGTAGATATAATGTTAGAAAGAGGTCTTATAGATGAAGTTAAATCATTAAAAGCTATGGGATTAAATGAAAATATGCAATCTATGAAAGGAATAGGATATAAGGAACTCTTATTAGCTTTGAACAATAGATTATCATTAGACGATGCCATTGATAAAATAAAGCAAGGAAGTAGAAATTATGCTAAACGTCAACTAACATGGTTTAGAAAAGACCCAAGAACTAAATTTATTGACAAAGATAAATTTAAAGGTGAGGAAGAAATCATAAATCTAATTATAACTGATATAACTAAATAACCTTTCATCTCTTAATTTGCCTAATTATAGTACCTATGCTAATATAATTTATGGATTAAAAATATGTTAATAATCTGGAGGTTACAGTTATGATAAATGCTACAAAAGATTTATTAAAAGAAAAATATCAATTCAATGATAAAACATTTAAACTTTTAGAAGCTACAATGAAAGATATAAAAAATGAATTTAAATATTATGATGAAATAAGAGAATTTAACCAAATAAAAGTTTTAAATGCCTTTCAAGAAGAAAGAATATCAGATACCCATTTTACAAACTCCACTGGATATGGTTATGGTGATATAGGAAGAGATACTCTTGATTTAGTTTATGCTAGAATTTTCAAATGTGAAAAAGCTCTTGTTAGACCACACTTTGTAAATGGCACTCATGCTATTGGAGCTGCTATATTCGGAAATTTAAGACCTGGAGATACATTATTAGCAGCTACAGGAAGCCCCTATGATACTTTACATAAACTTATAGGCGTTGAAGATAGTACTGAAAGAACAGGTTCTTTAAAAGAGTATGGAGTTAAATATAAACAAGTTGATCTAATTGATGGAAAAATAGATATAGAAACAGTAAAAAAAATATTATCTGAAGATAAGACTATAAAATTAGTTCATATGCAAAGATCTACAGGTTATGGATGGAGAAATGCATTTTCAGTAGATGAACTTGGAGATGCAATAAAAGAAATGAAAGCAATTAGAGAGGACATTTCTGTTTTTGTTGATAATTGCTATGGTGAGTTTGTAGATATAAAAGAGCCAACAGAAGTTGGAGCTGATTTAATGGCTGGTTCTTTAATAAAAAATATTGGTGGAGGAATTGCTCAAACTGGTGGATATATAGTAGGTAAAGCTGATTTAGTAGATCAAGCTTCTTATAGACTGACAACTCCAGGTATAGGTGGAGAATGTGGTTCAACTTTCAATGTAATGAGAGAATTTTATCAAGGTTTATTTTTAGCACCTCATATTGTTATGGAAGCTGTTAAAGGAGCTGTATTCTGTGCAAGAATTTTTGAATTAGCAGGTTTTGAAGTTCTTCCTAAATATAATGATAAAAGAAGTGATATTATACAAGCAATTAAATTCTTGGATAGAGATAAACTTATAAAATTCTGTAAGGGAATACAATATGGGTCACCAATAGACTCATTTGTTCAATGTGAACCATGGTCCATGCCAGGATATAATGATGAAGTTATAATGGCTGCTGGAGCTTTTATTCAAGGATCATCTATTGAACTTTCTGCTGATGCTCCAATAAAAGAGCCTTATGTAGCATATATGCAAGGTGGATTAACCTTTGACCATTCAAAAATTGCTATATTAATAGCTTTAAATAATGTAATAAATAACTAATAATTATTTTTAAAAGGTGATTTCTAGAGAATTTAGAAATCATCTTTTTTACATAAAATTACATAGGTCTATAAAAAATTTTTTAAATAGAAATATTTAATGAATTTTTAACAAATTTAATTACTTTTATTTACAAAAAAGTATTATTATATCTTTATATATAGAATAAATAACTCTAAAATTATTTAGGGAGTATAAAATAGAAAAAATTATAGGAGGGGATTATGAATAATAAGTTAAAAAAATTAGATTTATTTTTTGTGCTTTTTATTTTGGTTTTCTTTATATTGTTTAGCTTTATATTCTTATCAAAGGATTTTGATTCATTTAATAATTTTATATTATTTGGTGCTTTAATAATTGTATTATTCATAGCCTATTTTGAAAAGTTAATTTGGGGACTATTAAGTAGCATATTTATAATATTTCTTTATTCTAGCTATGAAATATATTATAGTTTTTCTCTTTCAACTCAATTACCACTAACTGTATACATGTGGATAATATTAATACCTTTTTTAGCTTATATAACAGGTAAAATATCTGAATCAATTAATGAAATAGCAGATGAAAATTTTGATCTAATAAATAAGTATAAAGAATTAGTTACTATAGATCATAGAACAGGATTAAAGAACATAAAGGCTTTTTATTTAGATTTAGAGAGAGAAATAAGCAGAACTATAAGACATAATACTAATTTATCTCTTATGGTGATTAAATTACCATTCTTAAACCAAATAAAATCTATATTAAGCCAAAATGAATTTAATGAACTATTAGATAGTATATCTAGAGCTTTAGAAGATTCTACTAGATTAGAAGATTCTATATATAATTTAGAAGATCATACTTTAGCTATATTAATGATTGAAACAGATATAAAAGGAGCTGAAGTTGTAAAAAATAGAATAAAAGATAAAATATCAAAAGAAAATTTAAAACTTAAAAGTAGTGGGAAAAATGTAATAATAGATTTACAAATAGGTATAGTTCAATATAGCAAAAATATTAAAAATGCCTTTGAATTTAAAGAAAAAGCAGAAGAGGAAACAATATATGATTTATAAAAAAAGTATTATTTTTATAATAACCATGAGTTTATCATTATTATTTATATTGAATAATAATGATAAAGTTTTCGCTGAACCTATAAATGGGAAAACTCTAATAATTTATAATAATCAATTAAATAACTCCCAAATATTAAATAATATTAAGTTTATTAGTAAGGCTTTTTCTAATACTATTACAACTATAAATATAAATAATTATACCAATAATTTAATTAACAATTATAGTAAAGTAATTATTATAAATTCTGAAGAGAAAATTAATAATTCTATTTTGTTAGACAATATTAAAAATTCAAACATCCCAATATGTTGGATTGGAACAGGACTTAATAAACTGCTTAATGTATATAGTTCTTCTATAAATATTATTGAACATAATACTATCGCTACTAATGTTACTTTTAATAATAATACTTATCCTATTAACATACAAAATACTTTTTATACTTTTCAAGGGTTAAATGGATTAAATATAAAAAGTAATTTTAGTGATGGAGATATAAAATTTTCCCTATATATTTGAATATAAGAATATAATGTATGTTACGGTAGTACCTAATTCTAAAATATTAATGAATATATTTTGTGAAAATTTACATAGCTTTTTTAATATCTCTGATACATCCACAAATAAAGAAGTTTCATTTACTTTAGAATTAAATAGTATAAATGATATTGATAATGTACTACAATATTCGAATTATCTTCACAAAGAAAATATTTCTTTTTGGGTAATTATATCAAGTAAATTAATATCCAATCATTCTATGGATGTAATAAATACATTAAATAAGATTCAAAATTTAGGTGGCAGTATAATTTTAAATGATAATTCTATCAATAATTATAATGATTTATTATCATATTTATTGAAGAATGGTATATATCCTTTAGGATTATATTTATCAGAAAATAATTTTCAACATTATGAAGAGTTAAAAAATAATTTTTCTTTATTCCTATTAGGAGATTCAACTTCAAAATATCTTAATGTATCAGATTTTCCTTATAAAATAGTAAATGCATCTAATACTTTTGTTATGGATAATTTAAATATTAATAACCTAGAAAGTGAGCTTTATATTAAAAAGTTTAAATATTATTTTTCAGCATTACCTAATGGAAGTTTTTCAAATATTATTATACCTTCCAATGTTAATTTAGAAATTTTTGAAGGTATAATTAATTGTATAAAATCTGAAAAAGCAATAATTGTTGATGTTAAAACACTTTCTAGCACTATAATTTTTAATGGTTCATATATAAAAAATAATAATGGTAGAGTATCTACAAATTATAAGAATTCAGATTTCAATAATAAACAAACTTCAATTATAGGAAAAATAAATAATATATTAATAATAATAGTTGGAGGATTTTGCATTATTTTTTTAATTGTTTTTATATATTATAGATACCTAAATAAAAAGAAATTTTTAAGGTGAGTTTTATGAAATTAGAAATTGTTAATATGCTTTTTATATTTTCTTTGATCTCTATTTGGATTTTATTACTTATAAATATCCTTTTAGCTTTCAATGGTTATATATATTACTTAAAAGTGCTTAAATCGGATATTAATTTAATTGAAGATTCAAATTGTCCTACAGTATCTATAATGATACCAGCTCATAATGAAGAAAAAGTTATTTATAATACAGTACGGTCTTTATTATTGTTAAATTATCCAAAGGATAAATATGAAATAATAGTAATAAATGATAATTCATCTGATAAAACAAATGAAGAATTACAAAGAGTAAAAAAGAATTATGAGGGAGATAATTTAAAAATCATAAATACAGATAAAATAACAGGTGGTAAAGGTAAATCTAATGCACTTAATATAGGATTTAATCATTCAAAGGGTGAATATATAGCAATTTATGATGCAGATAATACAGCTGAAAGAAATGCTTTAAAATATTTAATAACTAGAATACATTATGATAATTCCTTAGGTGCTGTAATAGGTAAGTTTCGAACCAGAAATAAAAAAAGCTCCATTTTAACTAGATTTATAAATATAGAAACTTTAAGTTTTCAATGGATGTCTCAAGGTGGTAGATGGAATTTATTTAATCTTTGCACCATACCAGGAACAAACTTTGTTATTAGAAGAGATATAATAAATAAGTTAGGTGGCTGGGATACTAAAGCTATTGCTGAGGATACAGAAATAAGCTTTAGAATTTATAAATTAGGCTATAAAATTGCATTTATGCCTTTAGCAGTAACTTGGGAACAAGAACCTGAAACTGTGAAGGTATGGTTTAAACAAAGAACGAGATGGGCAAAAGGTAATATATATGTTATAAGCAAGTATATGAAAGTATTATTAACTGAAAAACCTTCAAAAATTACCTTCGATATAATTTATTTCTTTGGTGTATATTTTTTCTTTTTATTTTCAGTAATAATATCTGATATATTATTTTGCTTAAGTATCTTTACTAATATACAAATAAGTATAAGTGGTAATTTTACTTTACTATGGATATTAGCTTACATACTTTTTGTTTTAGAAATATATGTAACGTTAGCCATAGAAAAGGGAGAGAGTACAATAGATAATTTAGTTCTAGTTCCAATTATGTATTTTACTTATTGTCAATTATGGTTAATAGTTGCTATTAATAGCCTTATACAATTTATAAGAGATAAATTATTTAAAAGAGAGGTTAAATGGTATAAAACTGAAAGATTCTAATGAAAGGTTAGACAAGAGTAATATGAAGAAATTTATTTTAATTATAGTATCACTTATTATTACATTTTCATCTATAACACTTTTTTCATCGGAAAAGGCCTATGCTGAACCTATGCCAACAAAGGATATTCAAACTCCTACTAATGCTAATCAAAATTTTAATTCTATAAATTTTATGTTTAATAATGATTTAAAATCTGTAGGAGTAGCTAGATCACAAAGTTTTTCTTTTTATATTCAAAAAAATTGGAAGCCTAAGGATTCATTTCTAAACCTTATTTTTACTCAGAGCCAATTAACTCTTAGTGATCAATCAACATTAACAGTTCAAGTAAATGGAATAAGTATATATTCTATTAGATTGGCAGGAAAAAATAATTATAATGAACAAATAAAAGTTCCAATAAGAGGTGAATTACTTAAATCTGGAGATAATATAATAACCATTGAAACACATAGAAGAATAAGTAATGATTTATGTGCAGATGACTCAAACACAGCAAACTGGATAGAATTTAGCAAGGATTCTTATGTTCATTTAAATTATAGTAATAAAGGCTCAAGATTTAATTTAAATGAATTTCCTTATCCATTTATAGATAATACTATACTTAATAGTACTATTAATGTTGTTACCCCTAAAAATCCGACTTCTAGTACTCTTTCAGCTGCTATGGAATTAAGCAGTTATTTGGGAAATTATGGAGGGGATGCTAACACTAAAGTTAATTTTACTACGTATGATTCTATAGATGATTTTAAAAATAAAAACATTATATTTATTGCTAATGAAAATAATTTACCTACGGACATAAGTTCTTTATTAACTAAAGAAGAGCTTGAAGCTATTAAAAATGAAACATTAATAAAAAATATAGCTAATCCAGTTAGCCCTAACTATAATATACTACTTATTATAGGGAGTGATTCAACGATTAATGAAGCAGTAAAATTTTTATATAATCCAACATTATTAGAACAAGCTAATCAAAACAGTATTTTTATAAATAGTTCTTTAAATGTTGATGATATACAAAATGACTCTAAAGAAGGAGATTTATTAAGCTTTAAAGATTTGGGTTATGGAAATGTAATTTTAAGAGGGCCTTTACTTCAAACTGCTAATTATAATTTTTCAATTCCTCCAAATAAATTAGTTCAAAATGGAGCTACACTTAATTTGAAATTTAGATATGCTAAAGATTTAGATTTTAATCGTTCACTTATAACTGCTTATATTAATAATATCCCTATAGGGAGTAAAAATTTAACAGAAGCAAATGCTGATAATGATTCTGTTACCTTTAGTATTCCTAAGGATATAACTCAAAGTAATAACTATAATGTTAGAATAGAGTTCAATTTAGCTATAAATGCTAAAGAATGCACAGCAAGAGACGATAAAAATCCATGGGCTTTTATCTCTAATGAATCTTATGTAAGTTTACCAACTAGTAATAGAGATTATTATAGTTTCAATAATTATCCTTATCCATTTGTGGAGAATAACAAGCTTAATAATATATTATTTGTATTACCTAATGACTTAAGTAATAATAATTTAACTATTGCAGCAAATATTATGTCTTATATTGGAAGGTATTCTAAGTATAATAACGGAAATATCAAAGTTATTACAGCTAATAATTTTAATAATTCTATGAGTAATTATAATATAATAATGTTAGGCACTCCAGCTAATAATACTGCAATAAAAGATATAAATAATTCTTTATATCTTAAGTTTAATAAGGACTTTACTGGATATGAATTAAATAATCCTAAGATTCAATTATTACCTAATTACAGTGAAAATATAACTACATTACAATTATTAAAATCACCATTTAATTCTTCTAAGGGATTATTAGTCATCTCAAGTCCTAAAGAAGAGGATTTAAATCTTGCTAGCGACATTTTAAATAACTCTAAAGATATATATAAGCTTAAAGATAATGTTTCAATTTTAGATAATGATGGAAATGTAATTAATTATAGTTTTGATTTACCTCAAGATAAAATAGAGGCTAATAAAACTAAAAAATATAATATAAATATGTCTATAGTTGTTTTTATAATAATGTTAATTATAATATTTATTATAATCGGATTATTATTTAGGAAAAAATTCAAGAAATATAAATAAAAAGTTTTAAAGCTATATTATAATCTTAATAGACTGTAATATAGCTTTAATCATTGAAAGGAGAAACTATGATAAAAAAAATAATTGCTATAGCTTCTATTATAATAATTATTGTGATAACTTTCTTCTTAGGTTTTACCTATATCAATAAAAAAAACTCTAGTTATGGAAGTATAAATCAATATAGAGATTTAAAATCTGGAGATTTAGCTACAGACTATACAATCCCTCAAGCTTTAAATGATATAAAATCTATGAATTTAAATACAATAAATATACCTATAGTTGTAAATATAAAGACTTTGAATTCTAATGAAGTAGAAATTGAGAATTGGAGTTTAGATAGGGCTATAGAGTTAATAAAGGAGCTAAAGGGGACTAATGTTAAAATTATTTTAGAACCATATCCCTGGATTGATAACGGTTCTAAATATGAAACTAATTTTAATCCAACTGATAAAAAATTATTTTTTGAAAATTGGGAAGATAATGTTATTAAACCAATTTTAAATAAAGTAGCAATTCCATATAACGTTTTTGCTATTAATATAGCATCTAATTTTGTTAATTTATATTCTTATTCTACTTATTGGGATAATATAATAGCTTATATAAGAAAAAATTTTAAAGGGTTTATAACATATAAAGTTTCTTGGTGGTATACAGCTAAGTGGGATAGAAATAGTTATAAAAATTTTGATGATGTATTAAATAATGAAACCTTATCAAGAGTAGATTTCATAAGTGTTGCTGCTTATTTTGAACTTTCTAATAATGAATATAACACTGTAGAGCAACTGAAAAATGATTTATATTCTACCACTAGGTATAATAGAGAACAGGATGTTGTAAAACAACTATATGAACTTCATAAAAAATGGAATAAGCCAATATTTTTTGGTGAATTAGGTTTTCCTAAAAAGGCTGGTGCTGCTATAGAACCATGGAATGAAAATATTTCTAATACCGTTAATGACACTGAACAAGCAAATTGTTTTAAAGCTTATGAAGAGGTATTTTCAAAAAAAGATTGGATTTTAGGATTTTCTGTATTTGCTATAGGCAATAATAATACTGATCATTGGTATTATCCTTGCAATGAAAGCAAAGAAATAATAAAAAATTGGTACAATAAATAAAAAAATGACTGTCTTAAAATAGAATATATCCTATTTTAATGCAGTCATTTTTTTTAATAATTTCTATAAATACCAACTAATTTTCCTAAAATAGAACATTCCTTAACTATTATAGGTTTCATGTTTCTATTTTCTGGTTGAAGTCTATATTGATTTTTTTCTTTAAAAAATCTTTTTATAGTAGCTTCTTCACCAATCATAGCAACAACTATTTCTCCGTTTATTGCAGTAGTACATTTTTCTATTATAGCTAGATCACCATCTAAAATTCCAGCTTCAATCATACTTTCACCAGAAACTTTCAACATAAATAAGTCTTTATTATGCTTGACATAATCTATAGGCAATTGAAAATTATCTTCTATATTTTCAACAGCTAAGACAGGTTCTCCCGCTGTAATTTGACCTACTATTGGTATTGAAATCATTTCTTTCTTATTTGATAATTCTACAATCTCTAGTGCTCGTGGTTTAGTAGGATCTCTATATATATACCCCTTTTTTTCTAATCTTTTTAAGTGCCCATGTACAGTAGATGTTGATTTTAATGAAACTGCTTCACATATTTCTCTAACTGAAGGCGGGTACCCTTTATCATTAGTATATTTTAGTAAGAAGTCATAAACCTCTTTTTGTTTTTGAGTAATTTGATCTGCCATAATACACACCTCATAATATTATTGTACTCATTATATCATAAGTATGAGCTTATATCAAACATACGTTCTTCTTTATAAAAATCATAATAATTATATACAATATCAAAATCCTTTATTTGACAACTCTAATCTGGTAATGTTATTATTATATTACAATAAGTATTACTTTACCTGGTAATACTTACTGTAATACTAAATAAGGAGAAGGTTATGAACAATAAAGAATTAAAAGTAAAATCCTTCAGAGTAGATGAAGATACGTTTTCCAAATTTAAAGAAATAGCTGCATCAGAATTCGGAAACCAAGGGCAATGTTTAGATGCTCTTATAAACCTTTATGAAACAGAACAATCTAAAAGCACATTAGTAACACGTCAATTAGAAATAGAAAGTTTTCAAGATTATATAAATAAAATAAATAGACTTTTTGTAACATCATTACAATTAAGTGAAGATGCTGAAAATAGAGCGAAAGAATCTTTTGTGAAAAAATTAGAATCAAAAGATGAGGCTCTTTTAACTTTGAAAGAAAAATTGGAAATAAAACAAAAAGAAGAACAAATGTTGAAAGAAAAAATCAAAGAATTACTTGGAGAACAAAAAAAATATAAAGAGGAATTAGAAAATTTAGAAGAAAGTAAAAGCACTTTAACTCAATTAGCTAATAGAAATTTTGATTTATCAGAAGAATTGAAAAAGAAAGTTCAAAAACTAGAAAAAAAAATATCAGACCAAGAAAAAATAGACGAATCTTTATTAAAAGTTAAAGAAGATTTGTTAGAAGAAAAAAATAAAACAAATCAATTAAATAGAGAATTAGAGGAAGAAAGGAAAAATATAAGTAATGTAAAAAAAGAATTATTAATAAATGAAAAAAGAATCGAAGATTTATTAGAAGAGAAAAAATCATATCAATTACTTATAGAAAGACTTAGAAGCGACCATAAGACGGAATTGAATATTTTAGAAGGTAAGTATTCTGAAAGATACAAAAACGAATTAGAAGAGCGTATAAACCTCTTAAAAAGAGAGCATAATTTAGAAATAAAAGAATTAGAATTTAAAATAAAAACATTAGAAAATAGGAGTTAACATTACTAGTTTTATTTGTTATAATATAAAGCACCATTTAAGAAAGGAATGAATAACATGCATATTATTAATGAAGATGATATTTGCGATATAATCGGAGGGAAACCTTGCAATAACTGTGGCAAATGCCTAGAGATGGAAGGTATAGATATTAAAGCAATAAATATAGATAGTATAGCTAAAAAAGAAGAAGAGAATGCTTTTCTAGAAAGTCAATTAACAGATTCTAATTTTACTTTAGATAATCTAGTGTTAGAAAAAGAGGAAAGTGATTGGGGAGTAAAACTAGAAGATTATAATTTAGAATACGAAGATGCCTTCGAACATATAGAATACTTAGAAGATATGGATTTTAATGATGATTTATTCTTAGAAGAAAATACAGAAGAGTTAGCTCCTGGTCTTAGAAGAATAAAGAAAAAATAGAGTAGGGGAGACCTACTCTATTTTTATATATTAGATAGAGGGTTTTTATTAACTGCCTCCCTTAAATCATCATCATCAACATGGGTATATATTTGTGTTGTAGATATATTTTCATGACCTAAAACACTTTGTATACTACGTATATCTACCTCCCCATGCTTATACATCAAAGTCGCAGCAGTGTGCCTTAATTTATGTGGTGTATACTTTGTTCCAAGCCCAACTTGTGTAGTATACTTTTTAACCATCAATTCTACAGTTCTTTTATTAATCGGTCTATTTCTTGAAGATATAAACATAAAATCCTTATATTCATCAGGTATATTGAGCCCTTCTCTAAATTTTAAATATTCATCTAACGCTTTTATGCAAAGTTTATTCAAATATACAACTCTTTCTTTATCACCTTTCCCTACAATAGATAATGTATCTCCTCTGAATTTGCTTATTTTTATGTTGCAAAGTTCCGATAATCTCATTCCGCAATTCAAGAATAAAACTAAAATACAGTAATCCCTTTTATAATTTTTATTATCTTTATCCATATTATCAAGTAGTTTAATACTTTCTTCTAAGGTTAAATATATAGGGTTTCTCTTTTCAATTTTAGGAGTCTCTAAATCTGCAGTTGGATTTTCTTTTATTATTTTTATTTTATTTTGAAGAAACTTAAAATAAGATTTCAAAGCAGCAACTTTTCTTGATTTGGCATAATTACCATTATCCCTAACCTGCTCAACATAACTTAAAAAGGCATATAAATCTCTAAGTTGCACTTCTTTTACAAAATTATCATCCAAATCACTTATATCTAATTCTAAAAGTTCAACACCTTTAGGCAACCCTCTTTTATAAGCTTTTAGAAATTTGAAAAACAATATCAAATCAGTTCTGTATCCAATTATCGTATTTGGAGATTTACCTTTTATTGTTTCCAAATAACTCAAGAAATCCGTTAGAGATTCAGGTCCTTTGATAACTAAGTTTAAATTTTTATTTCCAAAAAAATCATTATTTTTATCATTACTATTAAAAAAGAAATTATCCTCAGTTATTGTTTCGAAATTATTTTCCGTATTCCTGTTGCTTTTAGAATTTTTTTTAGCTTTAGATTTACTTCTATTAAGCCCTAATTCTTTTAGCCAAATTTGAACTGTTCTAATATTCACTTTGTATATATCAGCGAGATCTTTAGTGTTTAATTTTTGTTTTTCTAAAAGTATATAAATATCTTTTATTATATATTCGTAATTTCTATTATTATTTTCAGCTTTATAATTATTATATATTTTTTTTAATTTTTCCTTATCTTTTTTACTTAACTCAACATTTAAAAGTTTTTTTATTTCTTCGGTATAAACGAAGTTTTTATATTTATATTTTTTCGTTGTATCTTTCATATACTTTTTCTCCTAAATACATTGATATAACTATATTATACCACACTTTTCATTGTTAACAACGAATTTCGTTAAATAACAATTTAACGAAATTATATAAAGATTAAATCCTTTAACCCCCATAACCACTTAACGATTTAATCTTATCACACCCAACCCATATACCTTTCTAATTCACAACACTCATATGCAGAAAAATAAAATTTAAAACTTTAACGAATTACCAAAATTACCTTCTCTCAATTTTCAAATTCATTTTTTTATTAAAATCGTTGTAAGTATTTTTACCAAGCAACTCAAATATAAAAGACATTCAATTAGATGTAGTTATATAAATTGCAAATTTTTAATTATTTTCACTTATGATAAATAGATGTTGTGATAAACAAATATTAAATAAAATAGTTTTTTTCATCAATATCCAAAGTTTCAATTGGTATTACTATATTTTTTTGAAAACATTTTATTTTATAGCTTTATAAAACTTCTAACAACATCTATTATACCTCACCTTTCTATCTTTAAATAGTAATACATTAAGTATTACAATATAATGTATTGCTATTATTAAATTATTTTATTAACATTGATTTTTTAAGAAAATTTACACAAAAAAATATTTATAGTATAAAAAATAGGAATCATATAAATTCTATTTATACAATTCCTATTTTCTAATATTATATTTCTCTATTTTTTACCATATTTTCATATTCAGAAACAGAAATGGTTTTACCGTTTGATAATGTATAACTTATTATTTTATTCTCATTATCTCGTTCTACAGACTTAATAGTCAACTTCATAAAAAATCACCTCAATAGTAGTTTTTTATGAAAAAATTTTTTTATACGTTTATTTCACTTTTTATAGATAAAGCCTCTTCATTTTCTTCTAATATATTGTTTACATATTCTTCTATAAATTCAACAACTTGACTAGAAGCTCTTCCTGTAAACTTTATAGGATCAATTATTTTTAATATTTCTTCCTTAGATAACTTAAATCTTTCATCCTTAATTATATTATCTATAAGATTATTTGATAATCCTTCACCCTTAACTCTTTTAGTGGCTTCCATTGAATATTCACGAATTATTTCATGAAGTTCTTGTCTATCACCACCACGTTTAACAGATTCCATCATTATATTTTCGGTAGCCATAAAAGGCAATTCACTTTCTACATGTGCTTTAATAACTTTATCATAAACAACCATTCCCTCAGAAATGTTTATATACAGGTTTAAAACACCATCTAGAGCTAGAAAACCTTCTGCCATAGCAATTCTTTTATTAGCTGAGTCATCTAAAGTCCTTTCAAACCATTGAGTAGCTGCAGTGATAGCAGGATTTAAAGCATCAACCAATACGTATCTAGCTAATGATCCCATACGTTCGCTTCTCATAGGGTTTCTTTTATAAGCCATAGCAGATGATCCTATCTGACTTTTTTCAAAAGGCTCCTCTATTTCCTTCATACTTTGAAGTAATCTTAAGTCATTGGAAAATTTATAGGCACTTTGTGCTATCTCAGATAAAGTATTTAAAACTATAGAATCTAATTTTCTAGGATATGTTTGACCAGTGACAGCATAACTTTTATTAAACCCCATCTTCTTTGCTACTATAATATCTAAAGTTTTCACTTTTTCTTCGTCACCTTCAAATAAATTCATAAAGCTAGCTTGTGTACCAGTAGTTCCTTTTACGCCTCTAAGTTTCAACGTACTTATTAAAAATTCTAAATTTTCCATATCCATAACTAAATCCTGCATCCACAAAGTAGCTCTTTTTCCTACTGTAGTTAACTGAGCAGGCTGAAAATGTGTAAATCCCAGAGTTGGCATATCTTTATATTCTAAAGCAAATTTTTTTAAATTATTTAATACTACAGCAATTTTCTTTTTAATTAAGCTTAGAGCTTCTTTCATAACAATAATATCTGTATTATCACCAACATAACAACTAGTAGCCCCTAAATGTATTATCCCCTTTGCCTCAGGACACTGTTTACCATAAGCATAAACATGACTCATTACATCATGTCTTACTTCTTTCTCCCTAGCTTCAGCTACATCATAATTTATATCATTTATGTATGCTCTTAACTGCTCTATTTGTCTCTCACTTATATTTAAATCTAATTCTTTTTCTCCCTCTGCTAAAGCTACCCATAACTTTCTCCACGTTGAAAACTTCATATGATCAGAAAAAATATATGACATTTCTGATGATGAATATCTAGAATTCAACGGATTATTATATAAATTTTTCATTTAATCCCCTCCTAAAACATTTGTTAAAAATTCCTAAAATAATTATATCATAAATAATAAATAATATGAACAAAAATAGTAATTTTTAATTTAATGTTCGTATTTTTATGCTTTCTAATTTTAGTATTTACAAAAAGACTAAATATATAACCAAAAGAAGTACTCTTAATATAAGTCAGATTTTTTCTATATATAAAAAAAGATGATTTACCGATACCTACTAGTAAATCATCTTATATTATAATAAAACTTATATAACCAATTAAATATAAGCTAAAAAATCAATTTGAAATCTAAATTGATTTTAACTTTATAATAACATTAATCACCAAAACTAATTCCCATCATTTTAGCTGCTGCAACCTTTTCATCATTAGCAGTTATACACTTAGTATTACCGATAACTTCTTCTAAACTTACATAAGATATATTTTGTCCTTTTAAACACACCATATTACCAAATAATTCTTCATTTATAAGTTCAGTAGCCTTTACTCCATATCTTGTTGATAGTATTCTATCATAAGCAGATGTATTACCACCTCTTTGAATATGCCCAAGAGTTGTGCTTCTAACTTCATGATTCTTAATTATAGCTTCTAAATCAGCAGCTATTTTATTCCCTATGCCTCCTAGTCTTATTGGATCTGGACTATCATCAACTATTTTCGCAACAACAACATCTCCATCTTTTGGTTTTGCACCTTCTGCAACTACAATAATAGTAAATTGCTTTCCAGCCTCTTCTCTTTCTTTAACTTTATCAACTATTTTATTAAGATCATATGGTATTTCTGGAATTAATATAACATCTGCAGAACCAGCGATACCAGCATCTAAAGCTATCCATCCAGCATTTCTTCCCATTACTTCTAACAACATTATTCTATGATGTGATTCAGCAGTTGTATGCAATCTATCTAAAGCTTCACAAGCAATTTCTGTAGCTGTATTAAATCCAAATGTAACATCTGTTGCCAATAAATCATTATCTATTGTTTTTGGAACACCTATAACATTAACTCCTTTTCTAGCAAAATCTCTAGCTGAAGTTAAAGTTCCATCTCCACCTATAACAACTAGTGCATCTACTCCTAAATTCTTCATGTTTTCTATAGCTTTATCTGATACATCTTTTTTTACAGTTTCACCATTTTCAATTACTTGATAGTCAAATAAATTATCCTTATTTGAACTATGTAATATAGTTCCGCCTCTATGAAGTATTCCAGATATAGAATTTAAATCTAGCTTTATATAATCATTATTATATAATCCTCTATACCCAAATTTATACCCTATTACCTCGTAACCATATTGAAGTATAGCTGTTCTGGTTACTGCTCTTATAACTGCATTAAGCCCTGGACAGTCTCCACCCCCAGTTAATAAAGCTATTTTTTTGATTTTCTTAGACATGTGTTCTCCCCCTCTTACCACTTAAATATTACAGGTTAAGAATTTTTTGACCAATTTAATTTTATTCAGGCAATATGATTAATAGTACCTATTAAAATTATATACTATGGTAATACTTTCTTGCAATGGTAATTTAATGAAATTGATAATTTAATATAATTAATAACCTGCATAGATTAGTCTTTTAGACAAACCATATACAGGCCATATATATAACTATTAAATTATTTTTGTAAATAATAATACTGCTAGTACTATACCAGCACAAACTCTATAAATAGCAAAAACTCTCATAGGTTTCTTCTTTAAGTAGCTTATAAACCTTTCTATTACAATAAGTGATACTACAAAAGCTACTATAAATCCAATTATTAAAGCTACCCAATAAGTTGAATTCATTATAGAATAATCAAACTTCAATAAGTCTAAAGCTGAAGAACCAACCATAGCTGGAATAGCTAAAAAGAAGGTGAATTCTGTTGCTACAGTTGTATTAAAACCAGCAACCCATCCTCCCATTATAGTTGAAGCACTTCTAGACATTCCTGGCCACATAGCTAAACATTGAAAAAAGCCTACTAATAAAGATTGTTTATAAGTTATTTCATCAACAGATTTAGCTTCTCTTCTTTTCTTTCTATTCTTCAAATACCAACTTTCTATAACTACTAACAAAATACCACCAACTATAAAAGCTATAGCAACTGAATCTGTGTTAAATAAGCCTTTGATTTTATCATATAAAACTAATCCAAAGAACATAGCTGGTAAACTACCTAAAATAACGTTTATGCCAAATTTAAAACCAGTCTCCGATTTCTTCACTAAAGATTTATCTTTCTTTATAAACCCGATTATATAGTTAAAAAACTCAACAATAGAACCAAAAATTTTCTTCCTATATAAAACTACAACAGCTAAAATAGCACCTAATTGTATTACAACTTCATACATTTCAGTAAACTGAGATGCTTGAGGCATTGTAGAATTTCTAAAGTTTATTAAGTCCCCCACTAAAATCATATGCCCTGTAGAAGAAACTGGAACAAACTCTGTAAGTCCCTCTACAATAGCTATAATTATAGCCTTAAAAATAAATAAAAAATTCATTAATTTCCTCCCCTTATATTTTATTGTTAAACATTTCTATTATACTAAATTAATTATATGTATGTCTATTTACTTATTTATGTATAATGTTAAATTAAAAAATATATTTTAAACTATTATGTTAATTCACTGTAAATAATGCAATTTACATTCCCTATAATATATAATATAATATTTAATGTTATTTAGATAATATGAGATATAATAAATATTTAACATAATTTGCATACTTAAAAGTTAGGCGGTGTTTAAAATAAGTACAATTGCTATATTAACAACAAAAATGGCTCAATCATTGGCAAAAAACTTGTTTAAAGGTGGAAGTAACTATCCAGGTAAAATGGCCTTAAAAATGGATAAAGATATTTTGAAAAAAGTTGCAGCTAATTATAATGTAATATTAGTTACTGGAACAAATGGTAAAACTACTACTACATCAATGATCTATAATGTATTAAAGGCAAATGGATTTGATGTAATAACAAACAGTACAGGTGCTAACATGTATCCAGGTATAGTTAGTTCATTTGTTGAACATTATAAGTTTTCTGGAAATAAAAACAGATATGCTGTTATAGAAGTCGATGAAGCTAACGTTAAATTTATAACTGAACATATAACTCCTCAAATAATTACTATTACTAATTTATTTAGAGATCAATTAGATAGATATGGTGAAGTTTATACTACTTTAAGTAAGATTATGGAAGGAATTGTTAAAGTTCCAGAAACTACTTTATTATTAAATGGAGATGAATCACTATTAGCAAAGCTAGATGTTCCTAATAAGAAAGTTTATTATGGATTTGAAAAATCACCAATGACTGATACTAAAATAGATATAAATGCTGACGCTAAGTTTTGTAAATTCTGCAAATCACCTTACGAATATAATTTCATAACTTATAATCACTTAGGAGATTTTTATTGTCCTAATTGTGGATTTAAAAGAGAAAATTTAACATATAAAGTTACTGATATCGTTGATTTAAATCCTGATGGTTCAGTAGTAAAATTAAATGGATCACAATTTACTATAACTCAATCAGGTTTATACAATATATATAATGCTCTGTGTGCTTACTCAATAGCTAAAGAATTTAATATATCAGATGAAGTGATTGAAAAATCATTTACAAGTCAAAGTTCAAGTTTTGGTAGACAAGAAGTTATTAAAATAGGCAATAAAGAGTTAAAAATAATCTTAGTAAAAAATCCTGCTGGTTATAACCAAGCCTTAGAAACTTTATGTCTAAACTCTAATGCCTTCTCAGCTGCCTTCATGCTTAATGATAACTATGCTGATGGAAGAGACGTATCTTGGATTTGGGATGTTAAATTTGAAAAACTTGCTAACATGAATATTAATGAAGTATTTATATCTGGAATGAGATTATACGATATGGCTGTAAGACTTAAAATAGCTGGATTAGATCCTTCTAAATTTATAATGGAGTCAGAATACGAAAAATTAGTTGAAAACTTTAAAAAGTCTTCACAAGATAAAATATATGTGTTAGCTACCTATACTGCTATGATAAACTTTAGAAAATACCTACATTCAAAAGGGTATATAGAGAAGTTATGGTAGATAGAAAGGAGTTAATAAAAATGGAACTTAATTTATGTCATTTATATCCTGATCTTCTAAACGTATATGGAGATGTAGGGAATTTATTAATATTAAAACATAGAGCTGAAGCTAGAGGCATAAATGTTACTATGTCAAATATATCTATGGGAGATACTTTCAAAAAAGAAGATCACGATATAGTTTTATGGGGTGGAGGTCAAGACTTTGAACAATCAATAGTCTCAACAGACTTAGTTGGAGAAAAAGTAGATTCACTAAAAGATTATATTGAAGATGGAAAAGTATTAATTGCAATATGTGGTGGATATCAATTACTAGGTAAATACTATACAATGGCTAATGGTGAAAAAATAGATGGATTAAATATCCTAGATGTTTACACCGAAGCTGGAGATACTAGATTTATCGGAAATACTGTTATTCATAATGATGAATTTAATGAAACTTATGTTGGTTTTGAAAATCATTCTGGTAGAACTTATCTTGGAAAAGGATTAAAACCAATGGGAAAGGTTTTAGCTGGATATGGTAATAATGGAGAAGATAAAGCTGAGGGATGTGTATATAAAAATACATTTGCAACTTATTTTCATGGATCATTATTATCAAAGAATCCAGAACTTGCAGATAGATTTATAAAATTAGCTTTAGAAAAGAAGTATAATAAAGAAATTAATTTAGAGCCTTTAGATGATTCTATAGAATTAAAGGCAAAGGAATTTATAGTACAAACTTATGCTAATAAGTAATAAAAAAGACTATGCTTTAAAAGTATAGTCTTTTTTATTTTCTTCTTCTTCTATGTCCTGCACTCATAGAATTATTTGATTTACTATTTATTTTTATTATAAATGATAATACAACAAAAATTAACATTCCTAAAGCAATAGTAAGTAACCACGTAAAAAAATCCTTCATTGTTATATTATACTTACCAAAAAAAATATTTACCTTGCTAATTATAAAGTGGATGAATCCTATAGATACCGTTGCAACACCACCTATAACAGATGCTATTAAACCTTCTTTAATTCCTTTAAATAAGCTTAATATACCCAAAAGAATAAATGTTATTATGAGCACTACATAAATAGCCATATTGAATCTCCTAAAATAATTACTACACTTAAATTTACTTCACTTCTCTAAAATATATGAATAAATTTAAAGTATTAATTTACTTTAGAAGAAAATAGTTATATCTTATTCCCATGTTTTCCATATATCTATAGCATATCCTACAGTAGCTTCTTTTCCATTTCTTACAATAGGAGTATTATACAAAGATGGATTCTTCAAAAGCATATCTTCACGAGTTTCTGCTCCTCTTATTTTATCCATATTTAATTTAACATAATCTTTGGATTTTTTATTAATTAAATTTTCAAGTCCAATAGCTTTTTTTACACTTTGAAGTTCACCTTAAAAAATCTTTCAGCCTTCTTAGTATCATTACATTTTTTAGTTCCAAATATCTGTATATTCATTCTTTTACCTCTTCTTATATATAATATAAATTAAAATAATATATATTATATCATAAGCAAAATATTATATTAAACTTTAAAATATTCAAAATAATATAAGAAAAACTAACCATATCTTAATTTTTTCTTAAAAATCAATATGGTTAGTTTAACTACAGATTCATCTCTTATTAATTTTTATAAACTATTTAATACCTTTAACTTGAATTTCATATATTCTTACTGCTGAGTCAGAATTTTGTGTTGGCTTTATTGCTGTAACTCTTACATATTTAGCTTTCACAGGTTTAAATGTATCTAATGTATTAGCTGCTGAATTTCTAGTAACATTAACTACTTCTGTAAAATCTACACTATTTTCACTAACTTCAATAGTATACGCCTTTGTATTCATTCCATCACTTTCACCACCTGCTTCTGCATGAGCCATAGCAACTTCACTTATGACTTTAACACCACCAAGATCTACTGTTATTGAATGTGGTGCTTTTCCTGTAGCGCACCATTTTATATCTGTTTTCCCATCAAAAGCAAATTGAGGTGCTTTGTTATTATTTACAAAGGATGATGCTTCAACTTTTTTACCTTCTGATAAATTAGCTAGCTCTTTAGCTTCATTAGTAACCTTTATTACTTGTTCAAGAACTTTAGTATTTTCTCCAGACTTATTTTTAGCTACTAACTTAATTGTATAATCACCTTCTTTATCGTAAACAACCTTTGGTGATTTTTCAGTACTACTCTCTACTTTTGCTCCTTTTAATTCCCAAGCAAAAGTTTCTGAATTTGGAGAAGAAATATTTTCTAAAGTTATTTCTTCGCCCGGAGCAACTAATGTTTTTGAAATTT
This sequence comes from Clostridium massiliamazoniense, assembly GCF_001403635.1. Classification (GTDB taxonomy): domain Bacteria; phylum Bacillota; class Clostridia; order Clostridiales; family Clostridiaceae; genus Sarcina; species Sarcina massiliamazoniense. The sequence continues at coordinate 542,445 of NZ_LN879468.1, read as the reverse complement.
TAAATTCTGCTTTAGGAATTCTATTATCTGGCCATTCCATTGAAGCACTTGAACTAGTTCCTCTTTCTCCATTCTTATTAATAGCAAGAACTTCAAAATTAGTTGTATTTTCTTCACCTTCTCTTGGTAAAGCATTCAAGAAGAAATTATTACTTGGAGTAACACCAAGGAAAGATTTTGTGCCATCTTGATTAGTTTGATAAATTTCAAAATGACTTGTATCAGAATCTTTATTACTCTCCCATGATAATTTTACTCCTGCAAACATACCATCTTCATCAAAAACCTTATCATCAACTTTTAAGTTTGTTGAAGAAGCTTCTTTAGCATCCTTAGTTATGGAAATATTCCCAAGATTAACTCTTAATCCACTTATAGATTCATCTGAAGATAAACCAAGTGAAATTGTTTTTATAGATTTTCCAGATAACTTAGAAACATCATAAGATATAGTTGACCAAGTATCAGCTGTTACCTTATCCTTTGACTTTAAAATCTCAGTTGAACCATCATGTAATTCTAATATTAAATCAAGATTAACTTCCTTAGAGGCATTTATAGTAGTTTTAAATGAAACTTTATCTTCTAATTTCAAATCTGCACTATATAATTTAATTGTAGATGCTTTTCCACTATCTAAATTTCCAGATAATTTAATTGAATTTCCACCATAAAAGGCATTTGCATAATCTATATTAGCATCTATCTTATTATTACCTTCATTTTTTATCATCCATCTGTATGTTGGCATAATATCAGACATACTTCTATTATTCCAATCTGTCTCTGAAACTTTTTCACCATTAATAAAGAAATTATATCCATGTCCTAAATTAAAATTGGTAACAAAAGGTAAGTTATTAATAACTGTTTTTTCTATAGCATAAGTAGAAATACCCTTCCATTCTTTATCTGTTGCCATTGTTTTTACTGAAGGATCATTATTTTCATTAACCCAAAGTCTATTTTCCTTATCATGAAAATCATCAATAGATTGTGCTGATGAATAAGTCCAACTAGGGCAATATAATCCTAAAGAGGTATTCCCCTTTTCGAATAAATCCCAGCGAATAGGTGTATTTATTCCATTTTGTTGAATGTCAACTCCAGCAAATAATTTATTAGGATTAATTCCAAGTTCATCAGCCTTCTTAGTTGAAGCTTCTAAAAGATTTTGATCAGCAAGTTTATCAGTCGTCCACCAAAAGTTTAAAAACATACTATCTGCAATAGCTTTTTTATCATCTCCAACTAAGAAAAATTTATTTTCATCAGTTAAAGCATTTTGCCACTCCATTTTACCATCCTTAGTCATTGAATCATACCACATTAATTCAAGATTTTCCTTAGCTTTTTCTTTAAATTGACTTATAAAATCTTTCATAAGAACAGCATGCCCCTCTGTTAATGGCTCTTCTTCAGTTCCTTGTGTTTCTTGATTTATAAACCATCCATCAAAACCATAAGTATTTGCAACCTCTATAAGTTTATCAACCATTGGAAAATTCCCATTTGAATCTTTAGTTAAAAATTCATTTAACCACTCGATTTTTCCACCATGCTCTGTCATTGGGAAAAATACTGTTCCTAAAACAGGAACTCCATTCTTATGTGCAGAATCTATAACATCAGCACTTGGAGGGACTATAAGCCCTTCACCTGATGAACCTCCCCAATAAACCATCTTATCTATATACTGCCAATAGGAAAATACATTAGATGAAAATTTATTACTTCCTTGTGATGGATTTCCACTTGTACTACTATTCATTATAGAAATAGCAACTATCTCTTTATCCTTTGATTGCGTATCATTTACAGGAAATAATTTATCCTTATTAACCCTATTAGCTAATTTTATAGTACTTTTATTAAAATTAATATTTTTGTCATTACTAGGAGTCCAATTTAATAATTCAGACGGAAACCAATGAGGTGCTGTTGGTTGATTATTCATTATAAGTTCAGGATTTGTTACTTCTTTACTTATTGTATACTTAAATTCATTTACATTCTTCTTTTGATTAAAAGCAGTACAACTTACCATAGAAGAAGCAATAGAAAATGATAAAAATACCGCCATTAATAACTTAAGTTTTTTTCCACCTTTTTTATAATTTTTTTTATTTTTACTTTTTTTACGTAGCTTCATAAATATCCCCCTTGAAATTTAGATATTAAAAAGTTAAAGGTTTTCATCAAGTCTAAAAATAAATTTAAATTATATCTATACTTTACCAATAAATTTGAAAAAGCATAATGAAAAAAATTTAGATTTTATGGACAATTTCTAACTACTATTTTCATATACTTTATTTTTTAGTATAACTATATTCTCTTTAAAATAAAAAAAATAATAGTGAACAACTTATATTTCTATAAATCATTCACTATCAATTTTCTATTTTGATTCATTTAGATTTAATACTTTTTTACTTCCCTTTTTGTTTAAATAAAAATATAATTTTACCACTTACCGTTAGCCATATGCCCTGCAAGCTCTGCTTTACATCTTTGTTTTATAACCCAAGCTTCATTTTTTGCTTTTTCAAAACCAGATACACACTTTGGATCAAGGTTTAATATTATACCTTCTTCTGAAAGTTTAGCAATCTTTTCTGCTAATAAAATAATTTCAGCATGAATGCTGTTAGTTCTATCTGAAGCATAAATTTTATCAGCATCTTCCTTACTAAGTTCAACGAACTTATCCTTTCCTAAATTACATTTTGGACAAACTTCTGGTGCTTCAACTCCTTCAGCTACATATCCACAAACAGTGCATTTAAACAACTTTTTCATAACTATTTCCTCCTCTATTTATATATCTATCTCTACTTACGATATTTCAAATATATTTATTTCTAATTATTATATTTAATAGTTTAATCTAAATAATAATTATTGTCAACTAATTATATTAATTAATTAAAATCTAGTTTGATATTATATATCCCCAATGAAAATATAATTTTTTTAATGAAATTAAGAGAATAATAGAATTTATTAAGTTAATATTATATGAGATTAGATATTTCCTCCTAATCTCATTTTTCTTTATACAAAAAAACTAATCACGTCATAGCCTTTTTACAAAATGACGTGATTAGTAATTTATAAACAAAATCTATTCAAATTTTAAATATAGAACTTTAAAGAATGGCTTACCATCCTATTTGTTCATTGCTTCTTCTACAGCAACTGCTACAGCAACTGTCATACCAACCATTGGATTGTTACCAGCACCGATTAATCCCATCATTTCTACGTGAGCAGGAACTGATGAAGAACCAGCAAAGACAGTTAGCTACCTCAGTGAGGTTAAACAAAAACATATTTTCACGTTAATACTTGTTTATATTATAACTCAACGTACACTAACTATTCAATAAAAATTTTAAAAATATTTTAAAATAAAAAATCTCTACATTAATATATAGTATTAAAATTAAAAAAATATCTAATTCAATATTTTCTCTAAAATATGTATAAAAAAATATTGTATGATTTGATTAGATCATACAATATTAAAAAATTATTATTCTCTATCTTTAATCTTCTTATTTCTTTTAACTTATTTATAGTTCTACTACTTAGTTAACGCTGGATGTACAAATTCATTTTCACTAAGATCTATAAAATTATCAGTAAGTATTTTATCCCAATTAATTTTATCTACAGTATCTTTACTGTAGTCAAAACTTAATGCCTTTCCTTCCGATTCATTTCCATACTTATCTATAAATTTAGTATTAAACATAAATTGATAAGAACTTATTTTATCTCCTACTTTAGCATCAACTGCTTGTATAATTGCTTTAGCATCTAAATAAGCACCTTTAATCATAAAATTATTTGTTAGATTATCTGATAAATTCATTATAAAAACTACAGGACTTCTATCTCCCTCTAATCCTTCTACATAGTTTACTTGTGTTACATTATCAATAGATTTAGGTATAGCAGCTGTAATCATATCTTTTGTTGACTTTTTTGTTTCAACAGGAGCTTTTTCTACTACTGGTGCTGATTCTTCTTTAGCCTTTTTATCATCTTGTTGTATTACTTCTTTATTTTCAACTTTACTAGGAGTAGATTCACTATCAGAAGTTAAATAACCTACAAGCATAAATCCAAAAAATACAGTTACTATAGTTCTTATTACCTTATTAAATTTTTTGTACTTAAACATAGTGAAAAGACCAACTGGAAAAAATACAATAAGCATTAATACAGTAAACCAAGTCCTTTCAAAAACACTAACTTTCATTTTTTCTTTCATTTCATCACCCCAACAAATATATTACCATATTAAAAATGATTATAAATTAAATAATTTGTTAATAATTGTAAATATGAGATTATATGGATATTAGTCTTTTAGTAGTTGGTGGTATAACTTTAATTATTTTATTGCTTCTTATGTATATTTCAATAATGAAATTTTTAATGAATTATAAATTTTAGATTAAAAGAATTAAGTAAACTTCTACAATTTATTCCTCGTGCAAATGAAATAAAAGCAATGCTAAAAAACTGCATTGCTTTTACTGATTTTAAACTTATAAAAGTGGTGTAAAAAGTATATTTATCAAATTTTGATAGCATAAACAGGTATAGTTTATAGATATAATTTGTATTTATAAGTTTAAATGTGCACTTTTAACCATAGTAATTAAAAGTTGATAAGTGTATTGGCTATTATAACTCTCTCAAATATATAATATTATTATTTAGAATTTTTTTCAATATATTACTCATATTGTTAAAATAACTTTTATTTTTTCTTAACTTCTATAATAGTTGCATTATTTTTAAGAGCTGTTTCTACCATTCCTAAAATATTTTTATGATTCGCATAAGCTGTTCCTCGTTGTTTTCCATCTACAAAAACTCTGTAAACATTAGATGTTGTAGTAGAATTAGTTTGTTGTTTTGGAATATAATTAGCTCCTGTAATAGCTTTAAATATCGCCCTGCAGATTTTTTCAGTATCCCACTTGTCCATATCCTCTTTATTTGAACAGAATCCAAGTTCTATTAATACAGCACTAGCATTTGTGTTTCTAAGGACATAGAAATTAGCTTCTTTTTTTCCTCTATTTTTCCACCCTATAGAGCTTACCAATTCATTTTGAATTTTAACAGCATATTCATGTCCTTTTCCACTTTTAGCATAAGAAAAAGTTTCTACACCATTTGCATTTTTATCTGAGAAACAATTTAAATGTAAAGATATAAATAAATCTAAATATTGTTTATTTGCTAATGTTACTATATCAGCTAAATCATTATTTGATTTATCTACTGTACAATCTATAGCACTATGACCTGATTCTTTTAACATAGTTCTTAATCTTTTACCAACTAATCTATTCATATCAGTTTCATTTTTATATCCAACTGCTCCTGTTCCTTTTCCAGTTAAACAATGTCCATCATTAATACCATATATCATATTTACTTCTCCTCCCCTGAAACTTTTTTCTCTACTGCTTCTAATCTAGTATCTATCTTAATTAAAGTAGTATTGAAACTATCTAAACTCTCTCCAAATCTATCTAGTTGTGCAAATAGTTTTTCTTCTCTTTTATTATTATCCTCTCTTTGTTGCTGGTTAGTTGTATATATAAAATAAGCACATCCCATCACACAAGCTATGGGAAAGCCTAAATTTGTTATTATTTGTTCCATCTTCTTTCACCTCTTTAAAATAATTTTCTTAAGGTCATTTCTAAACTGTCATTTTTATAAAAAAAGAGACTTAGAATTAATCTAAATCTCTCAATATATTGCTGAACAATATGTTTCTATTCTTCAACTATATAGTCTTGTCCAGTTATCAGTTTAAATTCTTCTTCTGTTATTTTCTTTGCTTGTACAAATATTTTCACTTGCTCTACTTCATAAATACCATCTTCATAATATTTTTTTATCTTTTTATACCAATCCATTACCTCATTCCTCCCATTAATGCAACTTCTAACATTAAGTCTCCAATATCATTTTTAAGACTTTCTATTTCAATATCTTTTATTGCAGCATCTAAAAGTAAATCTGCATTTTCATTTTCTAAATTAAATATTTTTTTATCTTGCTCTTTTAATTTATATTCTAAATATTTTAAATCATCATCGCTAATTGTAGGAGGAATATCTGGCGGAATAACTTCTTCTATTGGCGGTTCTTCGCTAGGCTCTATATATTCATAGCTTTCAACTATTCCATTGTCGTATGTGTTATAAACTATACCATTTAAAATTTCACTTTTAATTAAAATCATTGTAATCTATCCCTCCCTTATCTTTATCTAATAATACGTACGACACTTCTGCTCCTGATATAGTGAATTTTTCAATTGGTTTAGGTATTAAAATAGTTTTATTTACATCAACTCCATTTGAGTAATCATAAGGATCAACCCCGCAACCCATAAAAAGATTTTCTGCAAAAATTAAATTAGAGTAAAATTGTTGAATAGAGAATTTTGGTGTTTTAAAGTATGTGCACTCAAAATTTCCAACTCTACCTGAATTAGAGCCCGAATAAGGCCTACCATATATTATTCTAATAGATATTATATACATTAATTTATTAGCAGGACATGTTACAGTTGTTTCTTGAAAATAGTATGAGCTATCCCTCTCGGCAGTTCCTGAAATACATATCTCCGCATCTTCTCTAACTAAATACTTCAATCCACAACCTTCTAAACTAGGATTTTTAATAGCCTCAACTATTTGATTCTCCTTTACTTCTGTTTCCTGCTTAATATCTAACAATTGTTCAGTATTTTCTTCTATACCAGCTTCAATATTATTTAAATTTTCAGCACTCAATGGAGTACCTTCTTGAATAATTTCTCCAACTTCATTAACTATTTTATCTTTCCACTTTGTCTTCACATATGACATTAAACCACCTCCATACGGTCTATTCTAAGAAGTATAGTCAGTACTTCTTTGCTTGTCTTATTAAATTCTCTACTATCTGTTAATATAGGATTATTATTAGCATCAACTATTTTTATATTGTTGATTAGACCTACTCTATTGCCAAAAGTAACATATACAGATAACCCCTCACCTGTATTTTCTTTTTTTAAAAGTTCAACTTCTTGCAAAACTCCATTTAGCTCAAATTGACATTTAACACATTTATTAAGTATTAGCTGCATTATTTCTTCTTTAATATAACTAGCTAACATCTATTACCACCTCTTTCGTTGTAAACTGTTCTACACTTGTTTCTACTTCATTGCAGCAATAAAACTCTTGTTTAAATGCTTTTTTAGTAGAATAAACTCTTATAAAATTTGCTATAGAAGCTATTAATTGATAGTTCAGATGTGCTGGTTTAATCTCATCAATTTGCTTTATTAGTTCCTTACTGTCATTTATACTACCACTAAAAAAAGTAACTATAAATTCATAATTCTCATTATTCTCTACAACTTCAACTCTTCCATCTGTAAATCCTAAACAAATATTTTTTATTACATCAATAGAAGTTGTCCCTGTTCCTTGTAGTTTAGCTTTTATTCTTGCTATTCTTTCAGTTATTGCTATAGTCGGATTAATAGGAAGACCAAATATAGTTTCATATCTTCCAAGTTCCTGAGAATGTTCTATAAATAAATTATCTAATGAAGTTAATATAAAATTATTAAGATCATGAAGTTTTTCTTTATTTATACTTCCAAGAGTTTTAACTGTTTTAGAATTTTTATAGTATTTAGGGAGATTACTATACATATGTAACCTCCCTAAAAACTGCTATTTCAGTATTAGAAATGCTTACATTTTCAGTAGAATTGTTTAAAGTTAAATTTCTATAATCAGCAACTCCTAGTACATTAAAAATAACAGAACCAAGTCTAGCATAAGATATATAATCAGATTTAAATGCTTGTGCTTTTATATATGCATCAATAGCTTTTCTAACTTCCTCTTTTACTATTTCAACATCATAATTTTTAATATCAACAATTAAATCTACACTAATAATAATATCTTTAACTGTAGCACTAGAAACGCTCACAGTTGCTCCTATTGGTCTTTTCCCATCTATATTCTCCTTAACATTATTTATAAGATTTTTATCAGCAGGAAGGCTATTAGAATTAATTATTACAACTTCAACTGTTCCATTGCCATTAGCTAAAGGGATAACTTTAACTCCTCCTACGCCATCAACTTCATTTGCCCAATTTATATAATCTTGAACATTGCCACTTGTCGAAGGCCTTCTAACTTTAGCATAATACCTTTCTCTTAAACTATCATCAGTTTCTTCATCATATCCACCTGTAAAAGTACTTAAATTAGTAACTGATGTTAACCCTTGTATAGTTTGAGGAAAACTTTTGATAGCACCTATAACAACATTTCCTATACTGCCTTCAATTTCACATTCAGCAGTAACTTCAATAGTTTTATTTGCTGGTATAATTCTATCTTCTGAAATTCTAAAAAATAAATTATCTGATGCAACTTGCATACCTATTCGTATTTCTGCCCCAGCTTCTCCAGTTATTTTAACTAATCCTTTTGATTTACTTGCTCTTCTTCTTTCAAGCCCTATTTCATTAGCTTTTCTATCAAGAAATTCACCTGTTGAAGTATCCACAAAAGCTTTATTTTTAATACTTTCCGTAATACTTCTACTATCTTCTAAAACATCAGCAACTGGTTTTAATAAATCATAAAAAAAAGAACCTTCTGATTTATCAAAATCATCTGGAACTTTAGATAACATTTCTTCTAATATTTTCGTCACAATACCACCTCCTGAATAAAGAAATTACCATTTCTAATTTTCACATTAAAACTTATTAAATAAGTTCTATGTTGTCTTTCAATAGTAAAACTATCTATACTTTCTATATTTTCATTGGTTAGTAAAGCCTCTGTAATTTCTCTTTGCAATTCACTTTCAATAAAACTTTTAGGGAAATCTGAATTAAACAATAAATCCTCTAACCTTATGCCATACTTCTCATAGATAGAATATTTAAACTTTTCTGTTCTCAATAGTTTATCTATCCATATCTGTATGGAGTCAATACCTTCAGCTACATCAATCTTGCCATCAGAAAAAATAAATTCGCCTTCATCGAAATTAAATTTAAAAGTTTTCTTAGGTTTATTTTCGCTAGGCTTATTAATATTATCTTGTAATTCTAATAAGTCTACATTAAGCTTAGGTAACATTAACTCACCTTCCTAACTTTGTCTATAACAAAAAAAGTTCCATTATCTTCACTACAGATAACTAGAACTAAATCAGTATTTTTTAAGTATTCATTTTTAATAGTTAGATTACCACTTGTGTTTACTGTTCCATGTTCTGCTATATTATCTAAATTATAATCAACATCTAAAGTAATATCATCAAGCAATACACTATTGCAGATATAAATATTATTTTGTGCTATAACTTGTCCATTAAGTAAGCTAATCTTAATTGGATTAGTGGAAATAATTTTCCCAACCAATGCACCTAATTTGCTGTTATTGTTTCTCTTTTTAAATTCTCTTGCTAATTCATGTTGCCATGCCATTCCTATACCTCCAATGTAATATCAACTTTGTGAATTTTATTGTTATAGCTGTGACTAGCACTTTTAATTTTTTGTTTTCCTGTAATGCCATACTTTGAAAATTCTTTACCTAAGTCAATTAATCTATTAGCTTTTATGCTACATCCACCATTTAAAGCTATACAGTTAAAGGAAAAGTTCTTTTTAATCCTATTCTTTTCAGCTAAAGTATTTCTAGCCATATTAATAGCCTTTGCTTGTTCTTCTTCACTTACAGTTAAGTATTCCTGTAATAATCCATATTTATTAATACTATTATTATCACTTTCAACAGCATGTATAGTATTGCTTTCTTCGCCATCGTTAACTACTATTATTTTATTTCTTAATTCACTTAAATCAGTATCATAGCTTATTTCTTTAGAAATTAACAATTTAGGATTAATAGTTTCAGTATAAGCTTCTAATATTTTTAAAGTTGCACCTTGAAATTCTGAAAAATATTTTTTACCTTGATCTGTTTCTGCTAACTCTAAAATTTCTTTAGTAATATCATTTAAAGATTTATCCTTAAATAATTGATCTATAAGTGTAGGAATATTTATACTTTCAATGTAAACTCCAAAGTTGTTCCATAACTCTTTAAGTGCATTACTAGCAGCAGTTTTATTAAACTGTATTAAGGTTTCGTTATTCCCATAGAAAGAATAATCTAAACAACTATAGCTATTAGAAAAGTTAATATAAGATTTTTTTACTATTATCCCTTCAAAAAATCTTATATTATCATCCCAAAGGGTAATGCTTTCCCCTTCTTCTAAGTCATAAAGACTATCAAAGCTTAGTTCTATTCCGAAGTTATCACCATCACTACTCCAAGCTAGATTATTACTTTTAGGAAGTATATCAGTATTGTTATAATATAAACTTAACATTATACTTCCCTCCATTCCTTTAGGCTTAAACTATAATATATGTCCTGATTTTTAGCTATCCTATAACTAAAACTTTCTATAGTACAAGCTATATTAATTACAGTTTTACTCATATCTTTATTTTCATTTCTGTCCATGACAACTCGAATAGGCTTTTTATAAGCCATACTAGTATTAATTAAATTTAAAATACTTGCTGGATTAATTTGTCCTTTGCTCCAACTATACTTATCACTATAAGCTGGTAAAAAACTTTCTATTGTAAAGGTTAACAATGATATTGTAGTTTGAAAACTATAGATACCAGCTCCATTAGTTTCAAACTCTTCGCTATTAATTGCCCTTTCTAAATCAGGTAAATCTGTTGGAATGATAGGAAGTCTGTAAACTTCCGATCTATCCAAACTACTCAAAAATATATCTGCCATCTACATCCCTCCTAACTATTTAACAAAGCAACTTTAATTTTTTCTGCTACATATGCTCCTGTTGCCTCCATAAATTCTTTATTTCCAATGACGTTGCCTGCTATATTAACATCTACCTTTATAGCTCCTCTTGAATTTTCAAGCATTTTTTTACTTTTATCAGCTGGAATAACTCGGCTTCCGTTAGGCAAGTCAACTATTTCTCCACCTCTTTCATTAATCTGTGCAAGACCACCTGAGAAATAGCTTGTACCATTTGCAAACCTAGGAATAGTCGGAATATTAACATTTACTCCCTTTCCTCCAATCACAGGAATCCAATCAGGCACTTTAAAAGAGAGCATAGAATTAATTCCTTTGATAACAGCATTTATACCATCAATCATACCATTAAGAATTCCTGTGACTATTCCTCCTAATGAAGTCCAAATTCCAAAGAAAATTTCTTTAACTCCATTCCAAGCCTGTTCCCAATTCCCAGTAAAAACTCCAATTATAAACTCCAAAATTCCATTGAAAATACTCATTAGCCCATCAATTACAGCTCCTATAGTAACAGCTATATTTTGTATAGTAGTTCCTATGAAAGTAAAAGCCGTAACAAACGCCATCTGAAACACTTGACCTATAAAAAAGCCAAGTGGAGCTAGTACATTAAGCCATAACCAATTAAGTATTTCTCCTACTTTTTGAATAACAGGTACTATTTTATCGTTAAACCATGAATATAAATTTTGAAGGACTGGAATCATATTTGCTAATAAACCTGATGCAAATTCTTTAAATTTCTCCCAAAGTCCATTAACTATATTTCTAAACCATTCGCATTTTTGATATGCAATTATAACTATTGCAATTAATGCTCCTATTGCAACTGCAATCCAGAATATAGGATTAGTTAAAAATGTAACATTCAGTAGTGCATTTGCTTTTGCTAATAATCCAGTTGCTGTACTTGCTGCATTAAAAGCTTTCTTTAAAGCTAGTACCATACTGACATTACAAATGCTGCTAATCCTCCAATAACTCCTAAAATAATAGGCAATAGCTTTTTAAGTACCTGTATAAAACCACTGATGAAATTTTTAGCTTTTTCAAACCCACTTTGAATATTCTTAACTACAGTATCTACATTAATTCCCTTAATGAAGTCATTTAGTTTTTTAGCCATCTTTGCTAGAAATGGTAGTAGACCTTTGCTTAAACTACCTGCTAATTGTAGAATATTTTCTTTCATTAACTTTGTTTGGTTAGCAAACGAATCACTTGTCTTATTAAAATCTCCTTGTGCATCAGCTGTCTTTTCCATTAAATACTGATATCTTAATGTAGTCTGTTCCCCTTGACTCATAGCTTTCCATTGTTTCTTTATACCTTTAGTTAATGCAAATGCTTCCATGTTTGTAACAGACATATTAACTCCTAAAGCCTTCATAGGTTCAGTTTCTCCACTTATTGCGGCTCTAAGTTTATCAAAAGCTACATCAGGCTCTAAATTATAGAATGAAGCCATATCCCCAGCAAGACCTGTTAGGTTTGTTGACATCTCTACAAGCTTATCTGAACTAACTCCACTCGATTTCATTAATGCTCCTAAAGTAGAACTATATCTTTTTGCACTTAATTCATTTAGCCCGAACTTTTCTAATGCTCCCTTACTCCATTCATCAACTTTTTTTGACATATTACCAAAAGTAGTATCTACAACGTTTTGAACTTCCTCTAAATCAGAAGCATAATTAATTCCTATTCCAGCTAATGCTACACCTGCTGCTCCAGCCATTGTTGCACTAGCCTTTACAATATTTCCAAAAGCACTAACTGTACTTTTAGCCATTTTATTAATTCTATTTTGTGTTTTTTTTACTTGTCTTTCAAACTTTTTTGTATTCCCAGTAGTTCTTTGCAATGCTGATGAAAATTTATCTTTAAGATTTAATATTGCATTAATAGCTCTTCCCATCATTTCACCTCCCTCTGTTAAAATTTAAAAAGCACTACTTACTTCCAAATAGTGCTTTATATTTTTCAGCTTCTTCTTTATAAAAATTATTTTGAGAATGATACAAAAAAAGCTTTTCTCTTATATCAAGATTAGCTAATTCATGTAATTTCCAGCCTCGAGCAACATAAAAAGCATACATATTAAAATCTGCATCATTCTCTATTAGTTTTTTATTTGTTCACTGAATTCGTCTAGATCTAAATGCTCTGTAAGTTTATCAAAAACCTTCAATACTTGTCCCATAGAAAATACTTTTGAAACAATATCAAAAGGATCTACTATTTCAAAAGCTTCGTGTAATTCTTTAGATTTTAAAGCTTCACAATGAGTGTATATAAGCTTTTTAGCTTTCTCATAAACTTGTCTCGTATCTTTTTCATCTATGTCTTCCATCAAGTCTAATATTTCTTCATCGCTTGGAAGTTTGAATAATAAATTTCCTTCTAAATTTGGACAATAAATATCTCTATATTCTTTTTTATTTTTTTCTAATAAAGCCTTTTTAGCTATAATATCTTTAAATGTTAATCTTTTTATTGCATCATTACTCATAATAATTCACTCCTCTAAATTGTTTCTAAAATTTCGTAATCGCTAAATTTGAATGGTATTTCTTCTTCTACTAATGCTTTCGCTTCAAATTTAGCGAGCATAGCTTCAGTTATAATCATATTTTTAATAGCAGTTCTTTCAGATTTCTTAGTTACTACATCTGTTAACTTAGTTATTACAGATAACTCAGGGAAAATACCTGTTTTATAAGAATCTGCTACCAACTTAAGGACTTTACTATCTACTTTTTGTAAAACAGTAGTTCCTTCACCTGTCCAGCCTGTATAACTATGATGTGTTGCATTATCTCCACATACATTCGCTTCTTCAAAGTTGCCTGTTATCTTAGCTTCAATGCTCTTTATTTCTGCTAGTAGTTCTCCATTTAACCATACGTAACCATTATTACCTTTTAAAATCCTGTTTGGATTAAATGCCATATTCTTTTACCTCCTAAAACATAGTTATGTCAAACATTAAGTTTTCCATAGCACCTAATATTTTTATATCACCTAGTAGATATACGTTTCTTTTAAAAGTTTTAACTTTTACTTCTTCATCACTCCAACTTTCTGACTCAGGCTTAACCCCTAACCAAGCTTGTCTTTGTGCAGTTACATTAATATCAGCATAATTTTTATAATCAGAATCTAAAATATCTTGTTTTGCTAAAACATCCAAGTAAGTATTTATGCTAGAAATAAATAAAATTTGATTATCTAATTTATTTTTTACTTTCCCTATATACTCTTCCTTGAAGATATTTGTTATATCATCTCGTATAAGATCCATTGCTTCAACTATATCTATATGTCTCATGTCTTCAGAATTACTTTCATTAAACGTAACCAATGTATTAATTCCAAGCCCCACTTTTACTTTATTATCATCATTAATTAGTACAAAACTACCTTTTTTAAGTTCTGCATCTACATCAGCTATTTCGGTACATCTAATAAGCTTGTTACAAGTTCTATAAGTAACCCCTCTTTCAACATTACTACTAGCTAAAAGTCCTAATAAACTAGGAATATACTTGTCTCCAGTAGTCTCTCCCCTTTTATCATTAAAGATTACCTTTTCATTTACAAAATTAACCACATGTTTATTGTCAATATTTTGACCTTTGTAAACTACAGCTTTATAACTTTTCCCTTTTACTTCATGCTCTTTTATAAAATTAATAATTTCGCTTGAACTGTTATCAACATTAGATGCTATCCAACAAGTTTTTATATTTTCTTCAATTAAATCCAGTCCTGCTTCAACCGTATCAGCATTAACCACATACATTTCAGCAACTCCATATTCCATACAATCTTTTATGTCTTGTAAGTTTTCATCAGTGTATTTAGATTTATCTTTATCTAATTCCTTTAAGCTTTTATATTTAATTAATTTTTCTGTTTGTTTTTCATCGTTTATTATTAAACAAGCTATAGCTCTTTCGCTTCTTTTTACTAAAGTATTTGCTAATTGCTTAAATTTAATATCAATAATTGGCAATGATAACATTAAATTTCCTCCTCGTAAATTAAATTTTCCATAAATTCTTCATTATCAGAATCATAATTTTTCTTGTTATTAATTTCATAATAATTAATAGAAAAACTACAAACTAAAACAGTATCAACTGTTTCAATCTGTAGTTCCTCAATATCAATCACAATATCGTTAACTTCAATAAAAGTTAATTCTTTTACTAAAATCTCAGACATTTTTAAATTATCTAATTTATACTTATTCCTGTCTTTTGCAAAGAAATAAAGTCTAAACTTCAAATTATTATTATTATACTCAGATGTTAAGTTTTCACTATTAACATCATCTAAAGTTAGTTTGATTGAAGGTCTTATTATAGTGCCTTCGACTTCTTCATCGATTATTTTTAGTCCGTTAAACCCACTATTTTTTATAATTTTTTTTAGTTTTAAAATTACAGACTTATAAATTTCTATAATCATTAATTCAGCCCCTTTTCAAGTGTTTCATCAATAAATTTTTGAGTATCTTTATAGAATTCACTTTGAAATTCTTTTTCTGTATCTTCGAAGATATGTTTTCCTTCTACAAATCCTTTTTCTTCTCCGTTTACAACTATTCTGTGTCCCTTTTCAATCAAATGTGAATGTGGTGATGCTGAATAACTTCTTATAGCCCATCCCCCGTTACCAGTATATTTATAGACTTTTCCTCTTTTTATAGATTTGTGATAATTCCCTGTTTTTTTCTTAACTTTACTTTTAGCTTTTGCTTTTGCTTTCTTATTTAGTTTACTTCCTTCTTGTCTCATAAATTTTTTACATTCATTAGGCATTTTCTTATTAGCTAAGTCAAGTAATTTATTTTCAAAGTTAGTTAGTTCTCTTAAATTAAAGTCTACTTCCATTATTCCACCACCAGCGTACAATAAACTTCAATAAAATCATTGTTATCAAACCGAGGAAGATGATAATCTATATTAAATCTCTGTTTGTTATAAATAAAGTACATAGAATTATTTATCTCTTTAAGACTTAACTTTCTAATAATAACTTTAATTTTTATCTCAGCAGAATTATCTTTTTTTGTACCACCAGTTGGTACTACATAACTCCAAATATTTTTTATCTTAGCAAATTTATGCTCTATTTCCCCAAGTTCATTTTCAACTTCTACTTTATCCCAAACTTCAATTTTATTGTTAAGATTATAATTCATCTTCATACCTCAGCTGTTCTTGCAATATAATAGAAGAAACTATTTTATTTTTTTGCATATTCTTATCTATAGAAAAATAGTTATTTGCATACATATCGCTAACAAGAGTACATAATAAAATAATTTGTTTTTTCTAGTGTTATCATATTTGCCTATAGCATCTTCTATATATTCTTTTGCAACAGATATTAGTAACTCTAATAATTTATCATGCTCTTCAAAATCGATTCTTAAATAATTTTTAACTATATTAAGTTCCATTATTATATCCCTCCCAAAAATAGAGGGAAATTAATCCCTCTTTAATTATTTTTTAGTTTTTAATGCTTGTCCTATTGTTATTTCGCATCCTATCATTGCTTCTTCTACAACTTCTTGTATATCTAATCTTTCCCTTACTTTCATAGCTACTTTATCATTTTTCCATGTTGAATCAGATCTATCATTAAAATCTATAGATAAAGATTCTCTATCAAAAATTGTTATAGCTTCTTTTAGGTCACCAATATAAACAGGAGCTTTGCCTTCAACAGTTGGCATAGTTTTATTAGAAACTTTTTTAACAGGATATAATCCAAACAATAATTTTTTAGTAGCGTTAGTTGGATCTGGTTGTAATATATATTTACCGTCCCCATCTTTTAATTTATCTAAATAGTTAAAAGCATCCTGATTTAATAAAACAATAGAAGTTGCTTCATAGGCAGTGTCTAATTGTACATTTAATATATCTTTTAAATCATCAAAATTCGCTATTTGAACTGGATTTTTACCCCAAACTTCTTTTAATTTAGCAACCACTAAAGCATTTCTTGTTGCTTTAGATTTTTTTGCTATCCAATTTTTCAAATATGCTAATATATTTTCATCACTATCTTCTAATAATTCTCTTGTTACATTTAAAATCCCACCTTTTTTCTTTACTTTATATTCTACATCTCTAAATTCAGGAGTTGAAATTTCTGGGAATTGTTCTGCTTCTTCGACATTATCGAAAGGCGTGTGATCTGCATTAACTTCTATAATTCTAGAACCAGAAAGAGTTGTAGTTTTTTCTGTATGCACTAATAATTCTAAAGAATCATCAGCTTTTCTTAATTCTTTTATTTCTGTTCTTACATCCCTAGGTACTGTTAATCCCCCATCTTTATCAACGCCTTCTGTCATGGTAGTTGCATTAACTATATCTATATCTTCTTTAGACATCTTAAAACCTTTTACAACCTCAGATTTTATTGTATTTATAAAAGCTTTTGTTTTATTTCTAACTTCTTTACCTTCAATTTTCTTCCCTTCTTCTTTTATCATATTTTGTACCCTTTCCATTTCTTCTTTGTCTAATTCTTCTTGTATTGCTATTGCTTCTTTCATATTCTTAACTTCTTCCATCTTTGCTTTAGCATCTGCAATTTTATTTTTATTTAAGAAATTTTGCACCTCATTTTTTAATCCTTCTAAATTTTGTTTCATTTCATCAATTTTTTTCATGTTTTATAATCCTCACTTTCATATTTTCATTAATTTTTTGCATAAAAAAAGAACTAGATTAACTCTAATTCAATTGATAACTTTAATTTTTCATTTTCTATTTCCCCAAGTTCATTTTCAACTTCTAATAGATTTTTTGGCATATTCTTATATCCATAATCCTTATCAATTCTAGCAACTGCCTTATTTTCTGCAATTACTTCTACATTAAAGTATTTACTTGCTTCTGCTCCAGTCAGCCAAGTTTCTTCGTTGACCATATTTTTTATAGTCTCTAATTCAATGTCATCTTTTAGTTTTGTAACATAAGTGTTAAGAATTCCTTCTTCTATACTATCAAGTGTATCAGCTGTTTTTCTCATGTCATTAGCATTACCTGCACAGCAACAAAGAGGTTTGTGGATCATCAAATAAGAATTTGCAGGCATTATAATTTTATCCCCAGCCATAGCTATAACACTTGCTATACTCCCAGCTAATCCATCGATATATACAGTCTTTTGTCCCTTATGTCTCTTTAAAATGTTATAAATAGCTATACCAGCAAATACACTACCGCCACCTGAGTTTATAAAAATGTCTAAATTAGAATTTTCATCGACAGATTTTAAGATATCTAAAACATCCTGAGGGCAAGTATCTACATTTTCCCACTTGTCCCATTCTGAACTCACTATTTCACCATCAAATCTTAACTCAACCTTGTCAGTCAAATTTTTAATCCTTGGTAAATTCATTTTTATTGTTTTATTCATTATTTTTCACCTCCTCCTGAATATTGTTTTCCTAGATCACTTAACGGAATACTAGCACCATTTCCAATTATTAATTTATCTGTTCCTTCAATAAAAGGTAAATCTTCTTTGTCTCTAACTTCTGCAATAGTCATGTACCCACTTGCAATTGCTTTTGTATAAGCTTCGTAACGTGTCGCTAAATCTGATCTGACAACACTATCTACATTAAATTTCCAAAATAATTCATTTTGTTCTTTTTTAGATATTATTTTATAGTCCATTTCCTGTTCATAGATAGTTAAAACATTTTGCAGAGTATCAGAATAAAATGCTCTATTTTGTTGTTCTATATTGTTATAAGTAGATTTTTCCATATCGTTCAGTTGGAAACCTTTAATCCCAAACGCATTGGCTATTTGTCTTGTAGTTAACCCTTGCATTTCAAAGAATTGGTTGTCACTTAATTTAGTTTCCAACTGATTAACCCTAAAATCGGTTGGAATTGGCACTACCTTACCAGCATTTTTTGCACCACCCATTTTTGCAAATTTAGCTATTATGCTTTGTTGTTTAGCCTCATTTAGATCACCTGCATATTCTACAATCAGCGGATTTATCAGCCCTGTTTTATATTTTTCGCTTATAACCTTTGCGGCTCTTTGTTCTCTTTCAATTGTGTCATATAGATATTTTTTTATAGAAGTACCTTCTAATCCATTATTTTTAACTGCAAAATTTTTGAAATGACATATTTCATCCGCATCATATATAATTTCTTCACTACTATTTCTATAAATATAGTAGACATTCATTTTATCTCCAACTATTCCAACATCATCAATGAATACTGTTATCAAGTCAGGATTTAATATATATAATCCATCCACTTTCCCATTTTTAGTACTTATATACCAAAAGGCATTACCCCTATCAAGTCTGTAAAATTCAGTTAAAAAAAGAAAATCATGAGTTGTCATAAATTTGTTTGGTCTACTTTTAAGTAAACTGTAAAGATAATGATTAGTAGCTTTTTCACTCCCTTGTTCTTTTTCTCTGTATAATTTCAAAGGTAATTTAGCAACAGCATTACATCTAATATTCATGCAGCTATAATAAGTAGCACTATTTAATTTACTACTACCTATATCTCCAACACTTCTAACTCTATTTACTAATTCATTTAAATCAACTGTGGTCTTCTCTTCAACAACCTTTTTTTCTTCTGTTTTATTGTTAAATAAATCTTTTATCCCCAATATTTCACCTCCCTCCGCAATTACCAATCTTCATTGAGCCATTCATCTACATCAAAATTACTTTCAACTTCGTAATACATTGCAAATTTAAAAGATACTAAAATAGCATCTACAGGATCTATCTTAAATTTTGTAGCATCTTTATCTACTTTCACCTTCTGATTGCTGGTTGTTACAACAGCATTACTCATAGCAAAATTTAGCAAAGGATTTTTAGTGTAAACTATATTTCCTTCATACACTTGTTCTCTAAAACTACAAGTCGCTTCACTTAAAGACCTATGAGACTGAGGAACACTATATACTCTATATCCCTCAGCTTCTAAATCTAACATCATCTGTGAAGCATTATTTTCATCAAAACATAAACCTGCTATAGACCATTTGTTTTCATCACAAACCTTTTTAGCATACTCCCAAACCAGCTTTTGATTTATAATTTGTGTATCAGTAACAGATAAATATCCATTCATTTCCCATGCTTCATATGATACTTTATCTTTAAGTGTTCTTTCTTGTAAACGTTCTCTGTTAGGAATGAAACTATGTGTAGAAATAATATATTTTTTTATTCCTTTGTCTAAATAAGGTATTATAAAAGCAACAGAAGTCAAATCTATCTTTGTAGACATATCAAACCCCACCCAAACTGACATACCTTCTGTGTTTATGGGTAGCTCTTTAACCTCACATTTTTTCCATTTCTCTATGTCCATATATCCATTTTCTTTAGCTTGTACCCATAAATTTAAGCACTTAGTTAGAAACCCGGGCATTTTTTCTGGTATTTGCATTGCTACTTTATATGCCTTTTGTATCTTATCAACACCTTCAGCATAAGTCATTCTAATTGGATTAGCCTTTTTCCAACTTCTTATATTAGTTACTTCTTCTTTCTTATCTATCTCAAGTATATCAACGAAATAATTATCATTATCTACATCTATACTATGATTTAATATATTTGTACAAAATTCATATTCTTGAGTATAACAAGGAAATGTTAAATCAACTCCAGCCGTAGTTATTATCATCAACAATGATTCTTTTGTATTAGCTCCATAACCTAAATCATAAAATTCTGTTGTTTCATGCTGGTGATATTCCATTTTGTTACCCTATAAGGCTTTTTATCCTTATGTTCTAGGAGTTTCCTCGCATTACGGTATGTCTATTCATACCTAGTTCGGCATACATCTTCATCACACAATTTATTTAATTATGAGGTGTCGGACACTCTTGGAGGAATTATATTCTATAAATTAGTTTCATCCTCTATGCTCTACGATGTTTATATACTTTTAAATATATAAGTTATCTCGGTGTTGGCATATTATCTATTCTTAATAACTTAGCTTTCACCGATATTGCCCGATTTAAACTCGACAAATATATCTATCGAGAACTAGTATAGCTGGATTAGTTCCATCACCTTTTTTACCATCTTCTTTACACAATGCTTTAAGATAACTTCCTGTTTTTATATGTGTAATCCTATCTCTTGTAATTTTAAATTTACTTTTTAATGGACTGCCTTTAAGCATAAGAATACATTCATCAAAAATAATTTTTGATTGTTCTCTTTTAGTTCCCGCACAATAAGCTTCATACAGCTCATTATTTTTTGTAGATTGTGTAGCTATTTCATAGAGAACGACACCAGATTCCATTTGAGATTTAGCATTTTTTCTAGCCACTTCTATAAAGGATTGATTAAATCTTTTATAATCTGTTTGTTTGTGTCTCCATCCATAAATTTGACATAAGCAAAACTTCTGCCATACATTTAAAATTATAGGTTTATTAGCTAACGTTCCTTTGCTGTGTCTTAAGTAACTAAACCAATTCACTATCTTTTGTGCTTCTTCTTCATTCCAATAGTAATTAAAATTATCATCATTTTCTATTCTTTCTAGATCATTCAGAAACCTTTTACAAGCCCATTTATGCTTTTGACAAGATATATAATCTTCATATTCAGATACAAATTTATCTTCTAAGCAATTATTTGCATATTGTATTAATTCATCTAAAATAGTCATTTTATATATCCCAAAACTCATCTGTAAGTTCTTTCTTAGTTTCAGTTGACTTGATTGATGCTAATTTTAATCTACTATCAATACTCAATCCTAAAAGACTAGAATATTTCCTCATCTCATCACTATATTTCATCTGAATTTTTATCAAAGGATTTTCTATAATATTAGTAGCACCACCCTTGTTAGTATATTGTATTGTTAAAGGTTCATCTTTCAATAATTTTGTTGTTTCTATATAACTAGAATAGGCATTACAATAAGCACCAAGGTTATTTAAATCTAAATTTGAGATAACACTTATTGTTCTAAATTGTTCAACTAGCCTTTTCCATTCATTTCTAGCTATTTTATCTCTAAGCCACTTCGGAGACTTTTCGAGTTGATCTGAATTTGTTTTTATTAATTCTTGCCGATATTCTAATTCAGCTCTTTCTTCTTGAGTTAAATGTTTAGTTTGTAACTCAAGTGGTTTTTTAGGTCTAGCTATAGCAATCACCTACCTTTCTATATTATTTATCCCTTAAGCATTCATTTTGGGAAATTTGCGTGAAGAAAACTGGGCATGGGGTTTAGAAGAAATCTACCAAAACATTTTTACCTAGCCCTAGTCCAATTTTTAATTATATTAAATAATTTTTCTTGTATTATCTTCTTAATAGCCTTATCTTTATAAGCAGCGTGAACTTTGTTATGACAGTCATGACACAGGCTAATACAATTATCTTTATCTAATCTCTTGTCCCATTCCTCTCTTACTTCTACGACATGATGTATAACATTACATACACTTATTCTATCTTTCTCTAAGCAAAGCAAACATAAATTATTATCTCTACTCTTTACTAAGTCTCTTATTATCTTCCATGTTTTACTATTATAGAAACTAACTATATCTTTATCTCTTGTCTTATCATAACTTTTCTTTCTCTCTCGTTCTTTCTCTGTACATTTAGCACATAACTTAGCATTTCTATCAATCATGTTTCTGCATCGAGGACACATCTTAAGAATAGCCATTGAACACATTCCTCCTAAACTTCTGTTATTATAGCTATTTCTGTTACATTAATAATGCTGTCTCCAATTCTTATGTATTCTGTATTTTTTCCTATTTTAACAATAATATCTTCTATAGTATCTTTGCTATCAAGCACAACATGCCCATCTCTATTTTTAAAATACATTCTATACCTATTCATTTAATTCCCCCACAATAAAAAGAACATAGAAATTAATCTATGTTCTTAATAATCTCTCTTAATTTTTCATTTTCTTCTCTTATCTTTCCATCTTCTGCAATTATTTTTTCTAATTCTTTTCTTATCTCTTTATTCATTTTATCACTTTCTTCTTTTAGTTTATCTATTCTCTTATCGTTATTTTTATATATTATTACCTCTCTAAATATAAGAATAATTAACGCTACATCTAACACTACTGATAACATATTTACACACCTCACTTAAATTAAATAAAATCAGGTTTCTTAGGTTCTAAATGTATCCAGCGACTGACACCAATTCGACAAATATAAGAATCATTTATATCGTACTCTTCATAAAGTTTCTTAATATCTTTTGCTTTATAACCATTCTCTTTAAGCCACAATATACCTGCAACAATTTCCTCATCAAACTTTGAGTTTGGATTCTTACTGCCTAGATTTGATCTACGTCTTTTATAAGTGCTTGTACTATTTTTGTTACTACTATGCTTTCTTACAATCATCATTTTATTGCAAATAGTATCTCGGTATAAATTAACATAGAATTGCTCTAATACTTCTAAAGACTTTTGGACTGCTTCTTTATCTTTTAAACTCATTTCTGATATTTTGTCTACTAATTTAGATTCTCTTAAAACTTTAAATCTTAATTCTTCTAAATCATAATACTTTTGCAATATAGCTTTATTTGTATTAGCATATAAACCACGTTTTAAGTGATATAAGTGTCTACTTAAAGCATCATTTATTTCTATTGCACTTCCTATATAAAGTATTTTCTCTTGTCCATTTTCTTGTATATACATTGCATATACTCCAGCAACTCTAACATTTCCTTCAATTATCATTTTATTTTTCATATTTTACTCCTCTTTGCTTTTCAAGATTAAGCATAACTTTAATATTTATTTTTAATTTTTACTATAAAAAAAGAGCAGCTAACTTAATAACCACTCATAATCTTCTAATTGTTTTTTAACTGTATAGAAATTATTAATAAAATTCTTAAAGTAAGCAACTTTCTTTTTCTCTTGTTCTATTGTATTATGTGCTTCAACAAGTTCCTTAGTAATACTTTCCACTTTATCTTTATTATTTCTCTTGTACCAAGTTGCTAAAGATTTTATTTTACTTTGTTGTTGTTGCTTTAAGAATTTAATACTTTCTTTTCTCCAATTTATTTCTTCTCTATATAATGATATTATTAATTCTTGTACAATCGTAACCTCATCAAAATTATTAAATTCAGCTATTTCTTTTGTATTAAAATTAGTAATAATATTATATTCTGTGTCCCATATTGCACAAGAAATAGTTCCTGTTTGATTGCATTCTGTAAGTCCCCAAATGTATTCTTCTCTTGTTAATGCACTTACTCTATTTTTTATACTTATTAATTGTTCATTTATCATAAATCCTCCTACGCTTTTAAGGACAAAGCATAACCTTAATATTTGTTTTATGTACTCTTAATTATTTGTATAAAAAAAGACATAAGAAATTAATCTTATGCCTAATAATGAATTAAGAAAATTAGCAATGAAAGATATTATCACCTTCCAACACTTCAAAAGGGAAAGCTAGAGTAAAGTGTAGCGTAGCGCAACGATCTAGCTTGACCTATATGATTAATTCACTTTATATTCTTTTAACTATAATTACATTATTCCAACAATATTTTCTATTTTCAGCTAACATGCATTTATTATATATTTCTAATATTTCAACAGCAT
Organism: Clostridium massiliamazoniense; assembly: GCF_001403635.1. Lineage (GTDB taxonomy): Bacteria > Bacillota > Clostridia > Clostridiales > Clostridiaceae > Sarcina > Sarcina massiliamazoniense. The sequence goes on along the minus strand of NZ_LN879468.1, from coordinate 517,803 downwards.
ATAAATTACCATCAGTATATACATTTATATTAGCATCCTTTTCTATAATTATCGCACTTTTCCCTATAATATCCTCCAATTCTCTCATATTTATTTTTAAACCAACTTCTATCTTCTCCATAATAAATATCCTTCCATATGATGATGATATACTTCAAATTTTCTATTTCATTATAACATATATATAGTAATTAAATTCATCAATAAATGCGTTTACGCGTTTAGAAAGTAATTAGTAACTCTTATTACTATTAGTATCTCTTACTGCACCTTACAGAGGGGACTAAATCACTCCCCTTTAACCTTAATAAGCATTATATATAAGGGACTAAATCACTCCCCTCTATCAAAAAGAACTCTAAAAAAATATATAAATGATATAAATTAAGATAATACTTATATAAGCACTCTTAGAAGAGGTTATTTTGATCCCTTGTAGAAAAGGCACTTATCCCCATAAACTTTCTATTATCTCATCTTTCTTAGCTTCTACTATATTTCTAAATGTATTCCTAAAATTTAATAACTCTACATCTGTAAATTTTGATAATTGTTTTTTATTACTATACCCTATTTTTTCTAATGTAAATGATTCTTTATACATATTCTTATATTGTTTTTTTAGCTTATCAATTTCTTCTAACATTGCACTTCTATTTACTACAAATCCAATTTTTTTATCAGAAGTTTTTATAACCTTGATTTTTTCTTTCTCTTCAATTTTATCAATGTTTTGTTTAGATATAAAGTAACTATACATTGCTTTGTAATATTCATCATAGTTAACTAATAGTTCCCTATCTTCATCAATCACTTGAAGTTCTTCTTCTATTTTGTATATTTATCTCCAGCTTTTTCATTGGCTATATCATAGTAATATTCAGATATTATTTTTTTATTTTCTAATAAATTTTTAATAATATCAATTTCAGTTCTATTCTTTTTATTACATATAGCTTCTAACTCTTCTAATTTGTCATAATCTTTTTTAGTTGCTGTTCCAGCTTTTATTTTATTTTTTATCGCAGTCATTTTCCCACCAATGACTCTATTATCAGTTTTATAATTTTTCTTAAACACATATCCTGTTTCTTTTAATCTATTTTTATAGAATTTTATAGCTTCTTTAAGCATATCTACACTTTCTTCATTTTTATAGATTATATAAGTATTGTTTGATTCGTAGACTGCTTTTTTATTCCCAACTGGACTATAAACTCCTGCATTTCCAAATAAAATTAATTTATTTTCTACTAGAATATCTAAATATTTTTTTATAGTACCTTCATTAATCCCTATATTTTTAGCTATAGCTTGATATGAAGGATAAGCAACTGGATAATTACCACCCTGAACAACTTGATCTATATTTTTATCTATAGTTTTTATACAACTCTTAATATAACAATATAAATTATATAAAATTGCTTTATCTACATTATTAATTTCTACTATTTTCCTAAAAATACTATAATCAATAATAAAAAAACAAATATCTTTATTATCATCATCTGTTTCAAAGAAATTTGTTTTTATTTTTATAAGCTCTTTTAATTTTAAATCTTCTGTTACTCCTGATATGAGACCTTTATTTTGTAATTTAATAAGCATTTTTTTAAATATTTCATTATTTTTTCCTTCTCCAGCTTTTGGTTTATAACCTGTTTCAAGAATTATGTCTTCTAACGTAGTTGAACTTTCTCCGATTAAATCTTTCTTTAGATATAGATAAGAAGCTACTAATAATAATTTATTATCTACCTCTTTTAGTAATCCTCCATTTCCTTCCTTACTTGATTTAACAAAATAATTTGGTATTTTAATAAAAATATTTTTCTCCATCTTAAAATCTCTCCCCTTAAAATTTTACTATTATTTATAATCTACATGATATATCTTTCTTAAATTTAATAGATTAGCTCTAGCTTGTCTTAATTCTTTACTGTCAATAAAGCTAAATATTTCTTTTCCATTATCTGTATAAACATAGTAATCAAATCCTAGAAAACTTAAAGCCTTTGCTAATCTTACACTATTTACTATAAAATATTTGTTTTTTTTCTCCACTTTAATTCCCCCTAATTTTTAGGGTACTTTGAAAGTACCCTATGTTTTTATAACTCTATTGCTACTTTATAATAAGTTTTACATTCTTCTAATACATTTACTTTTACTTCTTTCCTTTCAAACTCATTATCATTTAACTTTCTTCCTTCATTTAAATCATAGTCATATTTTCTAGTTTTTTTATTTAAGTTATTATAAGCAAATCCCATGTTTTCACCGTTTCTATCCATGAAATGAACCTTGTTATCTATTATGTTAATTACTGCTTTTTCTAATAGTTTATTTTTAGTCTTAGCTACTTTAAGACTTATTACTTCTTGTCCTAACTTTTGTTTTTTCTCTATAACATCTATTAATTGTAAGTTTTTATTTCTCAATTTTGCCTTTACTTTACGATATTTTTTAAACTTCCAATCGATATTCCCTTCTGTATCTTCTATATATGCCGTTGTCTCAAAATCATTGTCTTTTAGGAGGTTTTCAAAGGTATTATAGCAACAATTAATTAAAAATCTACTTGTTATTCTTGCCTTTATTAGTGCATCTCCTAATTCTTCATCATTATATTTTTTTCTTAACTGCTCATATTTTTCATATCCTTTAATATCAATGATATTTAGTTTTTCTGTATTCCCTTTGTATTTTTCTCTATTTTTTCTATAAGCACTATATAATTTTTTAAAATCATCAGTACATTTTTTATTTTCTATACACTTATCTTTAAATAAACTATATATAAGATTTTTTTCTGAACTGTTATCTTTTCTATTTTTTTGTTCTCGCAATGGTTTTATAATCTCTTTATTAATTCTACTAGCATTTATATTTAAAGCAGTATGACTATATTGACACTGCTCATAAGGGATATACTTGATATTTTCTCTATTTTTTGTATAACTATAATAGTGTAAGAAGGTTGGATATTTCATTTTTTTATAAGGTTTTAATCTTGCTAAATCATCTTTGTCAGGAACTACTAAGGTTTTAGGTGCATCTATGGCTAACTGTGACATTAATAAAGCATAATACATTTCTTCTCTTAAATTATAGAATTGATCTATTAAATATTTTTTTATAACTTTTTCTTCACAGTCTCCTAACCATATAAATTTTTTCTCTTGAAGTGCCATATCTAAATACTCTTGAAATTTACCATTAATTTTTTTGTTTATTGTATATATTCTATCTTGTATATTATCTATAGTCTGTTCATATCCTTCTCTTTCTTCCTTGTTAACCAATTTCTTTTCTGCCTTTAAGCTAACTATATCTTCTTCTAATTGTGCTATCTTTCTTAAGTCATCTTTAAGAAATTCTTTTGAATAATAATCTCTTAATTCTTTCCATCTATAATATTCTTCTCCTTGTATATACCCTAATTCTTGTGCATAGTTAGATAATTTTGTTGTAATATTAGCTATACTTCCTATTATATTTCCACTTGCTTTTAAAATACTGTATGCTTCATTTTCCATATTATACGGTAGTTTAACGGTATCTCCGTTGTCCATAGTGTTTAAAAAGTGTCTGCCATCCTTCGGTTCTATAACTGCATCACATAATGTTTTATTATCCCAAACTCCAACAAAGTCTAGATCATAATCTAATCCTGAGCAAATTGAAGCCATACTATCTGCCTGATTAAAGAATATTAATTCTGAAGTTAAGTGTCCAAAATGCTTATCCAACAATTCATTTTCTACTAACTTTATTTTATGAGTTTCGGAAAATACAGCTTGAGGATATCTATTCATTACTCTATTACCAATTTCTTTTGGTACATAAAATTCATGTGCCTGAAGCCCATTAGTTGTATCAATTTCTCTCATCATTATAAATCTTGCATAAGTTACAGGACATATACAACAAGTTTTATAATTACCCTTAACGTAAAATCTTCCTCCTGCTAATTGATTTGCAGTTTTTTCTATATTTCTATTTGTTGTTGCACTAACTATATGTGTTTTTATAGTATTTTCATTAATCTGTAGTAATTTTTGAACTTTTGTACTAGCACTTATTTCTTCTTGAGATTCTCTTGCTATATCTTTATAATAAAGTCTTGTTGCATCTATATCTCCCTTTATTATCTTGCTCAAATATCTTTCAGTGTCAGCTGATAATCCTGATATTTCTTTAGGGGTAAGCATTGTATTATTAATTAATTGATAGGCTGTTAAAGTATGTGTTTGCAAATTAGCCTTATTAATTTTTGTTATTTCTAACCCTGTTATTAAATCTGAATATTTTTGCAACTCTTCATCTTTTTTAATTATATTATTCATTTCTTCATCTATTTTAGTTGGCGTATCTTTTAAATACTCGAAGTTCTTCCACCATTTTGCCATATTTGTGTTTATAACTAGATCAGCTTTGCTTATATTTTGCCAATTATTATATATATCTAATGTCCAATAATTACCCTTGCTATCTTTTCTGAAATAATCATATTTTATATTTTCATCGTATAAATCATCGAACAGTTTGTGTAAATCAGCTTTAACACATAATCCTTTCACAGCTAAAGCAGATTTTCTAATACCTATAAAATCAATTTTTTGTTTAGTTTTTAAAGTTGCTTTTAATATCGGTTCTAATTTATGATTAAAAAAGCCACAACCATCAGCAAAATCAAACGTTGGTGTAACATTATCAACTTCTTTACCTTTTTCAATAAATTTGTATCCTTTATCATTTTTAATAAAAGTACAATAGTTATTCGATGTTGCTTTAAAAGTTGTAGACGGTAATATAATTATTTTCGGTTGATAATTTATATAATAAGATCCAGATAAACTTAGAGATAGTCTAGTAACTATATCTTTATTTATGCTTATTTCATCTTTCTCTTTAAGCTTTTTCATTTTATCTAAGCTATCTACTTTTTCTAAAATTCTTTTAAAATCATATTCTGATTTTTCAATGAATAAGCACTCACATTTATTTTTTGTTTCTTCTGTAGCCTCTATTTTCATCATGCTGGGTGAACTCATTAAATACTTGAATTGTCTTCCATTTATCTCTATACCATTAACTATTTGTTCTTTTGCTATATCATAGTCTTCTGCTAAAATAACCTTTATTATATTGTCTAATTTAATTCCATCTTTTAGCTCTATATCTTTATATCTGCAATACAATCTAAGCATTCTATTTTCTACTAAAGATATTTCCTCACATTTCATTTTTTCCGTATCTTTTAAGTTTGTCCAATAATTTACTTTAATTTGTTTTAATTTCTCCATCTTCATATTCTCCCCTTAAAAATTATTTATGGCTTTATAGCCTTATTATCCATCTTTTCTCGGTAGCAAATAGCGTAGCGTTAAGTTTGCTACCAAACAGGTTCTTTACAATCACTTATTTTTTTCTCTTCCTTAATGATAACTATAAACTGCTCTTAAGCCTAGTAAATAAGCCACTTCAGAAAATAAGCCGTATCATTTTGCCTTATTTTTTATCTCTTTATCACCATATTAGCAAAAGGCAACTCACTTCAATAAATAGCTTATATACTGACTTTGGGTATATGTACGAGTGTCGACATAGTTTTTTTATATTTCTGATATATATCTACCATATTAATAAAAGGAAATTAAATTTAAGGAATGGCTTACTTACTATCTTTAAAGCACTTAGACTTTTTCTACATATTGATTCTCTCCCTTAAGGATTATTAAGCATATCTCTGTAAAGCTAGTAACTAAGCCATTTATGAACCTATATTAATAAATTTTGGTGAAAATTACTCTGTTTTTATATAAAACATTCCTTTTAAATCATAGTAAACGTTTACTAAAAATTTTAGAATTATATATAAATAAAATGGTTATTTTATATTTAAATTTAAATATGTTGTTAGATTATATCTAGATACTAATTGCTAAAGTAAAATTAGCATCTAGATAGTTTTACTTAAATTTAATTATTTGAATTGAATGATTTAATATAGATTTAATTTTTCATATATCCTTCTTTCACCTTCAACAGCCTTACATTTTTCAATTTTCTTTATCCATTCTTTCTTTTTCTGTTCAAAATTATCCAAATCAATTTCTACCATTTCTTCGTATAATTTAAATCTAGATTTGTTTGTATCTAAGTCTATAATTTCACTCAATCCCCATACTTCCCCTGATTCATAAAGCTGATTTCTTATCATTTGGTTATCATCATTTTTTGAAAAATTCTTATATTTTTGTAATTTAACCTCATCAAAAAACACTTCTGAATCAACTAATAACCCTTCTTCAATATGTTCTTTAAACTTTCTATAATCCATAAATAAACAATCTTCATTATAATCCAATTCTAATTCTATATAAAACATAGATTTACCAGCAAAACACCTTATTATATCTTTGATATATGTTATTCTTAATTCCATATTTATATATCCCCTAAATTCTTTTTATTTTTAATTATTTATTATAAAATTTTGATTTTAATTATTTTCAAAAATAAGTTTTTTTATTGATTTTTTTAATATTTCATTGCTTAATTCATTCTTAAATTTACTACCAAATTCCTTTTTTAATTTTTCATCAATCATTTCATTCAATTCTTTTTCTGTTATTATTTTTATTACTTTCCCATCATTTTCTGAAATAACTTCATATATGATTTCTATTTGTTTCTCAACTTTCTTTATAAGTTCTTCTTGTCCATCATTTAATTCAACTTTTAATTCTATCTTCATCATAAATTACTCCCCCTATATAATCAGATTTTAACCTTTTTCTTACTCTTATTATATAGCATTTGTTAACAAATTTATAATTAACTTACATTAAATAATTTATGTCTATTTAAACACTTCGTCTTTCACACAAAACGCGAAGTATTCTTACTTTTAATGACAATAACACTTGTTTTAAAAGTATCATTTTTATAAATTTCCTTGTTTTAATTGTTAACAAGTTCATAATTTATTAATACTGTTTTTTAACTAACTATAATTTCCTATTATTATTATATCTTAGATATAATAATAATAGGAAATTTTCTAGTAATAGGAAGGGAACTGTTACTTCCCTTCCGTGTTTATTCTTTTGTACAATTTATAATAGTTTTTCAGCTAATATTTGTAATAACTTTATTATCTCGTAAAGGATAGTTAGTATAGTCATTACAATTATAAATTGTTGTTTATTAGAAAATTTCCTTTTCTTAAATTTCTAACATTCTTAACGCTTTTCTGTATAATATATAATCATTTTCCATTATAAAGCCTCGTTCTTTTTCGTCTTTTTCCATTTCTCTAATTATTTCTCTACAAATTTTATTATGCTCTTCTTTGTCATTAGAAAATGGCTTGTTCCAATCTTCTTTAATCGATTGCATTGCTTCTTCTGTAACGTAAGTACTTCTTATTACTCTCATATATTTTTTACCCTACTTTTTAATCTATTCTTATCTTAATTTATTATCTTTTGTTCTTTATCTATTTTTAAAAATTGTAATTTACAGTTGCAATTTGTGACCTCGACTTCAACATAAAATTTCACACCATTATATTTATATGTATGTGTGATTTATCTTCTTATATTTCTTAAATTTTAAGCAACTTCTTCTAAATATTCTAATATACAAGTTTCAAAAGTATCTTCTAATATTTCCTCAATATCCTTACCTTCAACACCATTCATTTCTTGGTACTCTATTTCTTCATCTACTATATTTTTAGCTAATTCAAATAATTCATCTGAAACCTTCTCATTGATATAGTAAGTATTTCCTTTAACCACAACTCTATTTTTATACATTTCGATTCTCAACATACCCTAATTCTCCCATTTTATTTTAAATAAATTATTAACAAATAATATTTTTTTACATTACAGCAAGTATTATAAATTTTATAAGATCTATAACCAAAAATGAACATATCATAGAATTTATTTTTTTAATCTCTCTATATTTTTCTTCAACTCTTTCTTCTAATTCTTCTAATTCTTCTATTTTTTCTTCCATTTCTCTGACCTTTTCTTCCATTTTATTCTCCCCCATACCCTTTTTATAATTTTAATTATTTTCTAAATTAACTATTGCACTTACTAATTCTCTTCTAATATAAATAACACCTGGTTTTATATATTTATTTGTAGTTTTATTTATATCTATTATTCTGTAGTAATTTGTATTGTTACTTTTGCTTACTAATAAAACTTGTAATGTATTATTAATATCTAAAACATATGCTATTTGCTCATCTTCAAAAATGTATTCTTTTAGTGTCTTTTGCATTTCTTCTGTTAAATTTTTTATATTGTCCATACATCCTCCTCCTCTCTTAATTATTATACTTAAAAATAAATTTATTCACTTTATGATTTAATTATATACTCTATAGTATATAATGTCAACAGCTTTTTTTCAAAAATCTAAATATTTTTTATACTTTATTGAATAAAATTATACTACAGGGTATAATAAGTATATAGGAGGGTTTAAAATGAGAAGTGAAGACTTAAAAAAAATAATAAAAAGTGAATTAGCACTTAGAGACATGACACTAAAAGATCTATGCGATAAAATAGGAGAAACTTCTGCAAATCTTAATAATAAACTTACTAGAAATACACTAAAAGTTAGAGAATTAGAAACTATACTGGATGCATTGGAACTAAAATTAGAAATCGTAGAAGATACAAAAGAATAAAAAATAAGGGATATGCTTTGCTTAACATATCCCTTATTTAACAATTTATTCTTTTAAACTAAAACTATCTAATTCTACTGTAACTGTTTCATGTTCTTTATTGGTTGAAACATCAACTTTTTGCTTAGATTTAGCTGAAAATTTATTTAAATTTATTATTCCATCGTCAACAACGACACCATCTTTATCTTTAAATTGAACGTTATAGTATATATAATCAAAATTAAATTCACTATTATTTTCTAAAATACTTACATACTTAGTCCAATCATACTCTTTTGAACTTTCAAATTTAATTTCTGTAGCTAATTTTTCAGCAAATGTTTTAGCATCATTATTTTTATTTATTATAGATGCTTTAGCTTTGAAATCATTATATGTCTGTTTATTATTTTCATTTATTACAAGTCCATGTTTATCAACCATATTTATTAAAGCTGGCTTTCTTAGAGCTTCTGATTCTTCTGAAAATTTACCTGCTAATTCAAAATCTTCTGTTTTAAATGATTCTATTTGTTTTTTTGTTCCTTCAATATAATCCTCAGCACTTTTTAATAATTCTTTATCTTCTATCTTTCCTTTAGCTCCTCTAATGTTTTTACTTCTCTTTCAACTATTTCAATATTTTTATTGTTTGAATTTTCATCATTCGTTACTTTATCTTGCTCATCCCATCTTTTGTTTATAGCTTTTGAAGCTATCTTTACAAACTCCTCATCCCCACTAATTTTACTACTTGTTGTTGCTGAACCACAACCTACCAATAAAGTGATTGATAGAGCCGAGATTATACCTGTTATTAATTTTTTCATTTTTATCCCCCTAAAACAATTTCTACATAATTATATATATTTTACAATATTATTACAATGGATAATTAATTAAGATTTTGTAACTCTAAATAAACTTTACTTTAAGTATTTTCTTGTATAAAAAAAGAAACTGATGGTTAAAATATAACTATCAGAAAAGAAAAACTAAGTTTTTACTTATTTACATACCCTATTGCCTAATAGCTTTTAGCTATATAGATTAATAACTTTAGATTTCTTCTTTATAGATCTAATTTTTTGGATTGACTTAGATTTATTGGAGAAGAACATTTTAGTTTCAACTTCTAGCAAAGTATTGATTGTGTATAATGTTAGATTTGAAATATACTCTCTATCTAGGCAATGATATATAAAATGAATATCACTTTGAAACTTTTCTATATCAAGCTTTAAGTCTTCATTGATAAATTGTGTTATCTCTAAAATTGCTTGAGCTGATATAGAATGATTATTAATCATTAAATTAAAATTGTTATAGACTTTATTTCTTAGATTTATATTGTCTGTAACTTCTTTATTAAGTTCCTTTAATTCCTTTTTATTCATTAAATAATAAGGTTTAATAACTGGAACTTTATTTTTTTTCTTAAAATTCTTTTTGTATAAATAATATACATAGAAAACTCCAAGAAGCAGTAATAGGGAAATTTCTTGAATAAATTGTGTTATTATCATTTGTATCATATCCTTTCAATTTTAATTAAGTCATAAAATTACGACTCCTGCATGCAGGTATCAGCCGTTTAATTTGGCATAATTCATTACTATATTTCTATTGGAACATTTAATCTGTGTATCTATTGAAATAATTAATGTAATGTATAAAAAGGGTATGTACTTTGGGAGGATAATCCTCCCTTTTTATGAACAAATTTAATGACATATCTTGCAAACTAAGAATGTTAACTAGCTATTACCTTATCTGTTATTCTACTATTTGCCATTAACAAATCAACATCTTTAAAGCAAGTATTTAAGCCACTTTTTAAAGTTGTAATAATAGGAACAAGCGTGAGCGAAGTGAGTGTTATTGAATAATGATTAACAGATTAGCTTGTCCTTAATTGCATTCCTTAGGTTACTAAAATCCACTGAAGTATGAATTAATTTAATTTTTTTGCTAGAACAAGATAACTTATCTTCTTTTCCTATAATTATTACAAAATCTTCTCCTAACCTTTCATACAATTGCATCTTTTTTTCTCCTGTAAAATGTGATAAATCGCACTCTATATAAGCCTTATACAGTTGGTCTTGAAGTTTAAATTCTATATAAGCATCTGGTCTTAACTTACCTTTTAACAAGTGATGCTCAGTCTTAAATTCCAATACTTCTGCCCCTAACTCTTTAATCCTTGTATAAGCATTAATTATATAAAGATCATGTATGCTTTTACTTTTAACCATATAAATAACTTTTTCCTTCATTTCTTTATGAATTTCTGATTTTATAAACCCTTTCTCTTCTAATTTTTTTAAGACTCTACTACAACTCGCTCTAGCACTGCCTTGCTTTAAATTACTAAAGAATATTACTTGTGCTTGTTTAAATGTTATTGCTCCATAATTTTCTATAAACTTCAATATGTCTTTATCTCTATCTGTTGTCTGAATTACATTTTTACTCAGAGAAATTACTTTATTTTCTTCTGTCCTTTTAGAATTTTTCATCTTTGCTTTTTCTAGCATTTTTAAATATTCTTCTCTACTTAATATTAAATGTTCATGTTTTTCTTGTTGTTGTTGAACTTGATTTTGATATGTTTCTTTAGATGTGTTTTCTTCAGTTGGTACAATAATTTCTTTAACGTATTGTTGTAGTATTTTAAATTCTTCATCGACATCTGGTGCTATTAAATATTGATACTCTGCACCATCTATTATAAATTCTCGTGGTTGTAGACGTGTTGCTTCTGCTGTGTTAATAATATTTGTACTATCTATAACAGAACGTTGCTTAAAACTAATTCTAGTCATTTGTGCTTTTATTTCGGATGGTATATTAGCACATGTAGACCTTTGTGTACAACTTAGAAAATGTACACCACTACTTCTACCAGCTTTTGCTATAGTTAATATATTAGACCAACACTTATTTTTTAATGCTTTTATCTCATCATTTTCTGTATCTTCTGGTATAAAAAATGATACTTCTTCTATCACCATAAAAATTCTTTTTTTAAAATCTTGCTTTCCATATTTACTATTCCATTGATCTAAATTTTTGATTCCCCTATCTGTAAATTCCTTACTTCTTTTATCTACTTTCTTAGCTAATTTATCTAATATCTCTGCTGTTTCTTTTAGACTATAACTTACTTTTTTAACTGGTTTACAATCTTTAAAAACTCCTATTTCTCCCTTCACTATCTGAGATAGATAAACCTCTATATTTTTAGGATTATTGTAAATTAAATTAGCTAAAATAGTTGCTAATAAGAATGTCTTTCCTGTTCCTGTAGTTCCTGCAATCAGCAAATGAGGATCTTGGTTAAGTTTTATTTTATAAGGCTTTCCATTGTGCTTATACCCTATCCAAAGCGAATTAGTATCACATCTTACTGGCTCATATTTAAATTCAGGCTTTTTATTAATTATATTTAGATATACAAATTTGTCATATTTATCTTTAGTTATTTCTAACATACAATTTAAATTATCTTCTAATGTTTGTTTTGCTTGCTCTAATTTTTCTAAACTTATTCCACTTGGCAACTCTGTTATAGCCTTAAATCCAAAGCTAGTTTTTTCTAAGTTATTTAAAAATGGAATTATATCTTCTTTATTTTTTAAGTTACAATTTAAACATATGTTATTCCATTTTTCACTTATTTTTTTCTTTTCTTTGAAATTAGGATCATAATTCCAGACGTAGTGTAATGTTGGGATTGCTATTATACTTGTTCCTAGCAAAGCTAGTGTATTAATCATTTTTTACACTTCCTAAGCAGTGCTTCCTGCATCAACTTTTTATAAAATAGTAATGCAAAATAATCAAAAATTTCTTGAGTTTGGGCTATAAAACTAGCTTTTGCTAATGCTTCAGTTTCTATATTTATTAACTCTAATGTTGTAAAATTTTCTTTCAATTTTTCAATCTCTCCCATAAGTCCTCCTAAAAATCAAAGTTATTATTATTTGTTTGATTTATATTAATACTATCAATTTTACTTCTTTTCATATCAGCAATTATTAGTTCTTTAATATAAACACTTGCAGATAACTTTTTCATCACATAATCATAAATATACTGTTCATTTTTTTTAAAACTTACTGGTATTTTCATCTCCAAATATTCCTCCCATAATTTTCAAAAGCTATAGCATTAGCATATAAACTATTATTTATTAACTTAGCATGATTAAGTCTTTTTTTCAGACTTTTAAATAACATCATTCCTCCGCCACCCGTTATTCTTAAATCATGCGTTTTTAATGGATATTCAATTTCTAATTTTTTTATCAATGTTGTTGCAAAATCTCTAAATATATCTTTTGCATAATCAGTAGATCTTGAAACTCCATAAATCTTTAATCCATTCCTAACTATTCTATCAAAATCGTTATCTCTTAAATCTAATGATTCTCTAGCATTTATAGTTTTTATATAATTTGACTTTAAATTTTGTATTCCTATTGGTATACTTAAGGGATTATTAACCTTTCTTCTTCTATTAATTGTTTCTATTAAAGCTATATCTGTTGTCCTTCCTCCTATGTCTACTAATATACAATCATTATTAGTATCAACTGTTAAAACACCCTCAGGGACAACTTCAACATCTTGAATTACAAGTCTTTTGCCTTTTCCATTTATAACTATATTTTTTTCATCATTATTCATTATGATATTTTTTAATTTTTCTTTATCAGCCTTATATTGTGATATTGGTAAGCCTAATACTACCTTATTAAAAATATCATTGCTACTTAAAGCCAAAGATCCATATAGCAATGGAAGTAGATTTTTCCTTTCAACTTTTCTATAATTGCTATCATACTCGCCTATACCAATGAAATACTCCTCATCATCAATCGTCATGGTGTCTGTTTTGTTAAAACTGTCCAAAAATGATACTTTAGATTCAAATTGAAGTAGTTTTGAATTTTTTGTTATACTACTCCCTATATCTATGCCTATTTCCATATTTCTTTTTACCTCTTTTTATTTCTCATGATATATTTATACGCAAAGTAGTATAAAAAGTTTCCTACTTTGGATAAAAAAAATACAAAAAACAAAAAAAATATCTTATTCAAGAAAAAAAGAGTAGTTTTTTAACTACTCCTCCTCAAATTCTATTAGTTCATCAATTGATATTCCTAACTTCTTAGATATTTTATAAAAAATTTCGATTGATGGCTGTTGCATGTTGTTTTCGTATTTATTGTATTGCGTTTTATTCAGTCCTAAAAATTCAGCAAATTCTATTTGTTTTCTATATCCTAATTGTAATCTTACTTGTAACAACTTATTCTTTATTGGCATAACTCCCCCTATGTATTTATTATCTATAGGTAAATTATACCATTTAATGGTTGTAAAAGCGAAAAAATTTTTTAGGTAAAGTAAATAAAATCTTGATTTTAAGATAACTTTGAGAAGGTTCTATATTTAATTATCAAACAGCATTTTAATTCTAAGCATCTTGTAGCTTATATTGTTCTAAATTAGCTTTATTTCTAGCTTCTATAACTTCAAGTGGTTCTAAATCATCCCAACCTAAAAACTCATCTTCATCATATTTTTCTGGTCTTTGATTGTAATTAGAAAATCTTAATTGCTTTTTAACTTTCTTAACAGTACTTTTAGGAGCTTTAACAGATTTATTAATTTTCTTAGTTAAGGCAATAACTTCTATAAGCATTCTTGTAATATATTCTTTAGCACCACTTATATTAATTCTCTTCCAATACTTTTTAATTTTTGTTTTTATATGTGTAAATACACTTACTCTATCATCTGCACTTAACTTATAATCTTTTAATAAATTTTCTGCTATTTCTAAGACTTCTTTTTCACTTTCAAATTTTGTTTCATCGTATAAAGTATTGTAAGATAACTTAAGATTAAGATTTTCCAAATGAGAATCCTCATACCCATTGACTTCACTTACTTGAACACCTGCTGTTACTATTTGTATTTCTTGTTCATTCTCAATTAGAATTGTCTCTTCGGCTGATGCAACTTCTTCTGCTCTCTCTTCTAACTTTAAGTTACTAAAATATCTACAAAACTCATAAGTGTTTGCTCCAAACTTAGTTCTAGCTTTTGTTACTCTTATTAATTGTAATTCTTCTAGTGTAGACATTAATTCATAGAACTTTGTTTCTTTGCATCTATAACTACTATGACATTCTTCTATATAAGCCTTTCTTAATGCTCTTAAGCTAGCTTTAAGTGTATTATCATTGAACAAAATTATCTTATCTATTGTTTTCTTTAGCATAAATCTATATATGCTCATTAAGTGTTTTCTTTCTTGCTTATCTAGTAATTGATTAAATCTCAAATTTTCTTCTGCTGTAAATTGTATTTTTTTAATATAATTTTTCATTTTCATTCTCCCTTACGATTGAGAAAATAAAAAATCTATACTTATTCACACCAATTAAAAAATCAAAAAAATTTTTAGATTTTGCTTTGACTTGTGTTAAATAATTTGTTACAATTAACTTAATGTATTTCGTAATTGCACCTTTTGTTTGGTGTGATTAAGTTTCTCCTTGTGGTGTTGGTAGCACTAGCAAGGGGATTTTTTTATTTTCTATATTATTTTTTTACTTTTATATGATGTTTTTGTTGACTAAACTCTTCTAGTAAATTAAATTGATTTACGTCTTTTTTTAAGTCTTCAACTAACAGGTTGATATAATTTTCTGTCATAGTTAAAGAGCTATGTCCTAATATTTTTTGTAATGTAGTTACACTTCCACCTGCCATAATCCACTTCTTAGCAAAAGTATGTCTATATCTATGAATCCCTGTTTTAACAATTTTTCTTTTAATGTTATATTGTCTTAATGATTCGCTAATTGTGTTTTTGGTTAATTGTTTACCATAGACATTACAAAATAAATACTCTTCTTCAGTTTCAAAATCTCTAAATTTCAGATATTCTTTAAGAATTTTTATAATGGATTTGTTTAATGGTATTATTAAAGGTCTTCTATTTTTAGTCATTATTACATGTACAACTTCATTCTCCAGATCTAGATCTTTAATTTTTATATTTATGAAACTATTAAGTCGCACTCCAACTGACATTAAAAAATTTATAATTACCCAATCCCTATATTCAGGAAAAGTGGCTTTGTTTAAATCTGGTTTTTTTAATAGAACTTTTAATTCATTATCTGTATAACATTCAATTGGAGTTCTAGTTGTTTTAGGTAAATCAATTTTAAAAGTTTGCAAATAGTCATTTCTCATAAAAAAATACATCAATGTTTTCAAGTCTCTTGCATATGTATGTAAAGTAATATCATTTATTTGTAAATTTTCTTTGCAATCAATGACAAAGTTAGGTACAGTATTTTTATTAAAATCTTTTATTAATGTATCTTCAGATATAAATTTTGTTATACTTATAAAGCTCTCTTGATAATGTTTTATTGTTGCTTCTCTTAAATTCCTAGCTTTGCAATTATCTATATACTCTTCGAACCCTTCTTTGAATGTTAGTGAATTCTTTTTGTTTTTTAGCGTAATTCTTTTCATTTTTCACCTTTCACCCTCTTTTAAGCATAAAAAAATACACACATTAATTACTCTATAAAAGTAAATAACGTGTGTATAATTTTATCTATCCTATTATTTGTTCATTGCTTCTTCTACAGCAACTGCTACAGCAACTGTCATACCAACCATTGGATTGTTACCAGCACCGATTAATCCCATCATTTCTACGTGAGCAGGAACTGATGAAGAACCAGCAAATTGTGCATCTGAATGCATTCTTCCCATAGTGTCAGTCATACCATATGAAGCTGGACCTGCTGCCATGTTATCTGGGTGAAGAGTTCTTCCAGTACCACCCCCTGATGCAACAGAGAAGTATTTCTTACCAGCAGCAACGCATTCTTTTTTATATGTTCCAGCAACTGGGTGTTGGAATCTTGTTGGGTTTGTTGAGTTACCAGTAATTGATACATCAACACCTTCATGATGCATTATAGCAACACCTTCTCTAACATCATCTGAACCATAGCATTTAACTTTAGCTCTTGGACCGTTTGAGTAAGCTTTTTCTTTAACTATTTTTAATTCTCCAGTGAAGTAATCAAATTTAGTTTGAACATAAGTGAATCCGTTGATTCTTGATATTATCATAGCAGCATCTTTTCCAAGACCGTTTAGGATAACTCTTAATGGTTCTTTTCTTACTTTGTTAGCTTTTTCAGCTATTTTTATAGCACCTTCAGCAGCTGCAAAACTTTCGTGTCCAGCTAGGAATGCAAAACATTTAGTATCCTCGCTTAAAAGCATAGCTCCTAAGTTACCATGTCCTAAACCAACTTTTCTATCATCTGCAACTGAACCTGGGATACAGAATGCTTGAAGACCTTCTCCAATTGCTTCAGCAGCATCAGAAGCCTTAGTACATCCTTTTTTGATAGCTATAGCAGCACCTAAAACATATGCCCAAGAAGCATTTTCAAATGCTATTGGTTGAGTTTCTTTAACAATTGTATATGGATCTATTCCTAAATCATCACATACTTTTTTAGCATCTTCTAATGTTTTCATTCCGTACTTTTCTAGTACTGGAGTAATTTGATTAAT
Organism: Clostridium massiliamazoniense; assembly: GCF_001403635.1. Classification (GTDB taxonomy): domain Bacteria; phylum Bacillota; class Clostridia; order Clostridiales; family Clostridiaceae; genus Sarcina; species Sarcina massiliamazoniense. The sequence continues at coordinate 500,457 of NZ_LN879468.1, read as the reverse complement.
TCTTCTTTCATAACTTTCAAATAATGCCATTTTAAAAATCCTCCTTTAAATTTAAATTATTCATGTCTTGGATCTACAGTTTTTACAGCATCGTCAAATCTACCATATTGTCCTGTAGCTTTTTCCATAGCTTCGTTTGCACTCATTCCTTTAGCAACAAATTCCATCATTTTGCCTAGGTGAACGAATTTATATCCAATGATTTCATTATCTTCATCTAAAGCTATTTTTGTTATATAACCTTCAGCCATTTCTAAGTATCTAGGACCTTTAGCTAAAGTACCGTACATAGTACCTACTTGTGATCTTAAACCTTTTCCTAAATCTTCAAGACCAGCTCCTATTGGAAGTCCTCCTTCTGAGAAAGCAGTTTGGCTTCTTCCGTATACTATTTGAAGGAATAATTCTCTCATAGCAGTATTTATAGCATCACAAACTAAATCTGTGTTTAAAGCTTCTAATATTGTTTTTCCTGGTAATATTTCTGAAGCCATTGCAGCAGAATGAGTCATTCCTGAACATCCTATTGTTTCAACTAAAGCTTCTTCGATTATACCATCCTTAACATTTAAAGTTAATTTACAAGCTCCTTGTTGAGGTGCACACCAGCCTACTCCGTGAGTTAATCCTGATATGTCTTTAACTTCTTTAGCTTGTACCCATTTACCCTCTACAGGGATTGGTGCTGGGCCATGGTTTGGTCCCTTAGCAATTACACACATTTCTTGAACTTCGCTTGAATACATCATCTTCTTTTTCTCCTCCCTACAAGATAACTAAATATAACAAACAATTAAATTGCTATATCCTCTAATTAAGTTATATGGGATGTTAATAGTCCCACTGGGGTATATAATCACCCCAAATCTATTTTAACAAATCTATCAAAAAGTAACAATACTTTTATTTAAAATATGACAAACTATATTAACAATTTATTATAAATTCCCTATTGATATCCTTTTATGATTATGGTATCATATTTATTGTTAAGCCGAAGTGGTGGAATGGCAGACACAGAAGACTCAAAATCTTCCGGGAAACCGTGCGGGTTCGAGTCCCGCCTTCGGCACCAAATTAAGTTATATCAATGATTGATAGCTTTTAGGATTTATTTTCCTAAAGGCTCTTTCTTTATATAAAAGTCAGCTAGAGGTCAGCTGAACAAAAAAAGTTAAAGTTTACTTAAGTTAATATAAGTTATTTTAACCAATTTTTATGATTTATTTTTGGTAAATTATTTGAATAAATTTTAGTTTTTAGATGGGTTAAATTCAATTTTATTGAAATTAAGTTTTTAAAATTTAGTTAACTATTAACTTATATTTTACATTTTTCGAGTATTTATTTTAATTCCTTTGGAAGCTTAGTTATAAAAGTACTTGTAGTTTTCTCCCTTCCTCTAATTATATTTAAACTATGAAACGCTGGCATTTTTATAAGTTCATCAATAGTAAACTTATCTCCGATTTCTTCTTTTAATAATTTATAATTATCCTTTTGGCATCCACTAAGGAACATAAAATTACAACCAGTTCCTAGTAAAGGTTCTAATAAGCTTTTAAACTGTTTTAAAAATTGACAGGCAAATACATAGGTAGTTCTAAACTTTCTATCCTCAGCTATATTTTTAATCATTAAACTAGTACTATTATCTAATTGATGTATTTCATCAAGCATTATATGAACTACTTTTCTCGCTTCTCTATCTTTAATTAAAGCAGCTCTCTTTTGTCCAGCTAATTTCATTCTGCTTAAAAAATAAGTCATTACAATATCTTTTAATTCATAATCATTAAAATAGTCCTCTGGCATCAATACTAATACTACTTTATTTTGTTCAAATACATCTACAAAGTTAATATTATTTCTTTCTATACCCATTAGCATCTCTTCTGTTTTACTTGACCTCAGTAAAGCATTAAACCTATCAAGAACTCTATCAGCTTTATTATTAGTTCCTATAACTGTTCTTTTAACTTTACCATCTTTCCCTTTACTTTCTTTATATTCATTTAATCCCTCAAGCTCATTAAATCTAAAATCATAGTTTTTAAGTATTTTGAAGTCTTTTACTTTTTTTATAGCTTCTTCTCTGAATTTATAATTAACTAGTATAGAATATATTGAATATAAATCTTTATATCCAGCTAAAAAACTAATACTAGATGCAGCTGCTAATATATTACTCATATTAGATGTAAGTTCTTGAGCATCACCTAAGTTAATAGTATTGATGAATTTTTCAACAAGCATAGCATAATCACTAGCAAAACCTTTTAAATTACGTATATACTCTTCATCCTTTAGAATGTTACTAGTATCAAGTTCTGGATAATCAAAAGTAAACCCTTTAGATAAATCCAATATAATTAAATCTCCCTTTGGAACATGTTTTGCAACTTCCCAGGCATTCTGATTATTTTCTATATAGTCAAAGTATATAATGCAATCTCCTCCCTTATAAGCATTATATACGTAGTTTTCAAAATACTTAGATTTACCAGCACCTTTAACTGATACAATAGCTTTAGAATAGTATAAAAGGTCTTTTATTCTACTGTAATATGCCATTGTTTTTAAATTCCCATATAAAGAACCTAGAGGGATATAACCATCTTGAAGTTCTTTAGGCAATTTAACTTCTTCAAAGTCTAAGTTTTTTATCCCAACTTCTTTTTGGAGTGTCATTTGTGGAAGTTTAAAAAAATTTTCAAGTTCACTAGCTGATAGGAGCATTGAATCTTGATCTAATAATGTAGGAATAGTTTCTCTATGTTCTATACTTAATAAATTAGATTTATTCAATTTTATATTTTTGGGTGTAAGAGAATTATTTAAATCTAAACAACTAAAGCAACTTGAAAATTGTTTAAGTAAAAACTCCCTTCTTTCTTCACTTATTGAGTAAGCAATTCCTCTAAGAGTAACATCAAATCCTTTTTCCTTGCCTTTATTCTTCGTTGCTGGTCTTAATCCTGTTTCAGCTAACATTACATTTAAACTATCGTCAGTTGTATCTATTTTTTCTATTCCTTTAGAACCAAAAAGTATTTCTTCAGCACAATATAAAAGTTCTAGAGAAATATCTAAGGCAACATTTCCTATACATTTAGCAACTTGTCCTGAATTTAAAGAAAACTTTGAAGGCAGAAAATGAAACATCATCTTTAGTTATTTCTATTTCATAGACAATATTATTTTGTAAAATCAAAAGGTCTGTATCTTCTTTTTTAGTAGTAATTTTCTTTAGTGAATCTCTTTTGAATAGTTTTCCTAATGGGAGTGGTTCTCCCTCTCTTTTAAGATGCTCTAAGCATTTAAGATTATATAAATCAGAATATGGAACTACATTATGAAGTGATTTTACTATATCTAATATCTTATTATTTTCCATAGTGGAATGTGGAATTATTTTTACCCCTCTCATATTTCTTCCTAAATATTAATAATTTATTAAAATTGAATTTATTTATAGAAAAATGGTATCTTTTCTATATGTATTTGCATAAAATACAACCATCTTTTCTTATTTTACTTTTGTTTAATTTCTATAATGCCTACATTATTTTTAAGAGCAGCTTCAACCATACCTAAAATATTTTTATGGTCTGCATAAGCAGTTCCTTGTTGATCACCATCAACAAAAATTCTATAAATATTATTTTTATTGGTAGTTGGAGTTTGTGCTGATGGTTTACTTTCTATATAATTAGTTCCAGTAATAGCTTTAAATATTGCTTTAGCTATTTTTTCTACATCAAATTTATTCATATCTGATTTATTAGTTATAAATCCTAATTCTACTAACACTGCTGGAGCACTTGTCTTTCTAAGCACATAGAAATTAGCTTCTTTTTTTCCTCTATTAGTCCATCCAATAGTTTTTACAAGTTCATTTTGAATATTTTTAGCATATTCATTTCCTTTTCCTGATGTGCTTAATGAGAAAGTTTCTACACCATTAGCTTCTGAATTTTTATATGAATTTAGATGTATAGATAGAAATAAATCGGCTTTATATTTATTAGCTTCTGTAACTATTCTTTCTAATTGTTTATCTTTATTATATTCATTATCACATTTACAATCTTTAAATTGGTGACCATGTTCTATAAGCATTTCTCCAAGTCTTTTTAAAACTTTTCTTGCTTCAACTTCTTCTTTCAATCCATTTCCTCTAGCTCCTACTGCTCCAACTAGAGCATGTCCAGCATCTCCTGTTATAACCATAGTATTTTCCCTCCCCTGAAACCTTTTTTCTACTACTTCTAATCTAGCATCTATCTTAATTAAAGTAGTATTGAAACTATCTAAACTCTCTCCAAATCTATCTAGTTGTGCAAATAGTTTTTCTTTTATTATTATCTTCTCGTTGTTGCTGGTTAGTTGTGTATATAAAATAAGCACAACCACATACTGCAGCAATTGGAAAACTTAAATTTGTTATTAATTGTTCCATATTATCACCTCATCAATTTCTTTTTTAAAGTTATTTTTGAAGCTAATGTTGAGTTCCTCTAGAATCTACTATAATCTATTTCATTATTTCATCATCTTTTATAACACTATATTATCATTATTATGTTAGTATGAGCCTTTAATAAATTGTTAATAATTATAATGAGGTGATTATATGGATATTAGTCTTTTAGTACTTTTAGTAATTGGTGGTATAACCTTAATTATTTTATTATTTCTTACATATATTTTAATAATGAAATTTTTAATGAATTATAAATTTTAAATTAGAAATGATATATATTTAACTATATTTATAAAAACTACTTGTAAAATTTTAAAGCTAGTAAATATTTTTCCTACTAGCTTTAAAATTTATTTTTAGGAATTTATATAATAAAAAAGAAAGTATTAAGCTAAATCGGTACTATAACTTTAAAAGATTTAATTAAATTCTTTCATCTTTTCTAATAATTCATTTTTAGGGAACTTAATATTTGGTTGTTGTCTAGCTAGTTCTAAATTACGTTCATGATTCTTTCTTCTCTTATTATTCTTAATTTCTGTTGGGGGAGCATTTCTTTTTCAAAATTATTCATCATTAAAATCATCCTACTTTTTGTATAATATTAATAAATCAAATGTTATTATAATCATATTTTAAATAAGTTTGAAATCTTTCTAGATTCATAGAATAATATTATATTACAACGGAAAAGCTAAATTAAAATATTAATTAAGGAGGTTAATACTAATATGGATAAATATATATGTTTAGTATGCGGTTATGTTTATGATCCAGAAAAAGGAGATCCTTCACAAGAAATAGCTCCTGGAACAGCTTTTGAAGACTTACCTGATACATGGGTTTGTCCTTTATGTAAAGTTACAAAAGATAACTTTAAAAAACAATAATAAATGCATAGAAAAAAGATAAAGGCTACTTTGCCTTTATCTTTTTTGTTATCTTAGTATAATATTTCAAAATATTATCAAGTGTTTTTACTACTTCATATTGTTTTTTCCCTATTGTAGTTTCACCTGTTAACATAAACCCTGTTGCATTTTTCTTTACCATATTATATATATCATTTAATTCATTAACTGTAGGTTTATTTCCATATTTCATTGAATTTAATATATGTGTTGCTATTATAAGCTCTTTACTTTTTTTAGATAAATCATAAGCTATTTTTTCTTGTATTATAGGAATAGACATTAAATTACTCTCAGGTACTAAATCACCTCTAGCTATAACAAATCCATCTAATTTATCAGCCATAGCCTTAACATTCATTACAGCTTCTTTAGTTTCAATTTTACCAAATAACTTCGGTATTAAATCTCCTCTTCTTAATGAAGTAAAAACTGCATTTTTAAATTCTTCGCAATCTTTTTCATTAGAGCAATAAGAATAACAAATTATATCTGCTTTTTCATTAATAGCAAACTGAATATCTTTTTTATCTTTTTCAGTAATACCCCATCCACTTCTATCTATACCAGGCAAATTGCATCCTTTTTCAGGTCTAACCATACCTCCATTTAATGATAATGTATCTATATAATTTTCCTCTATACTTTTTACTTTAAACTCCATTGTTCCATCTTTCATATATATTTTTTTAAAATCTTTTTTTAAAAGCCTATCTCTTGAAATACTTAATGGAATTAATCTTTTCTCACTGTATTTTCTATACAGTTCCTCAATATCATCTTCACTACAAAAATAAATTTCATCACCCTTATCAACATAAAAAGAATCAGCTATTTTATTAGAAACTCTTATTTTGTTTCCCTGTATATCCATTAATAATTTAACCGAAAAGTAATTTCTACGTATATATCCTACAACTTTATCTATATTTTCATAGTTTCCATGAGATAAATTTATTCTTATAACATTGGCTCCACCAGATATTATTTTATCTATAGTATCGTTATCACAGGATCTTGGTCCAATAGTTGCTATTAAATACATAAATCTTCTCCTATAATTACTTACTATAAATTTATACTACTTTAAACTCAAAAATATAACATATTCTAAAAAATATTGATTATGATAAAAAACAAGTTCTATATTTTACATAAATAAAATATTGATATATAAGGAGGTATTAAAAATGAAAAAATGTATTTTTTATCTTTGTTTATGTATAGCTTTTTCATCCTTTATATTAAAAGGATGTGCCATAGAAGAATATACTACTTCAACTAAGAAACCTAAAGAACTTTATTATACAGAAAATTTAATTAATGATATGAAGAATTCAAAATTTTCAGTTAGGATATTAGAGACTAGTTTTTATAAAGAAGTTATATTAAAAGAAGAGAATTTAAATTTAATTACAGATTTAACTAATGAATTAAAGAATGGACAAATAATAGAAGAGGCTACCCTAACTGAAGATTACCTACCAGAAAAATCTTTATATAAAATGTATATAGATATTGAAACAAAAGGAAAATATATTATGGAAATTTATGGAGATGACTTAATAGCTATTTATCCTTGGGATGGCTACTATAAAAAAGATATCTTAAAACTAAATAATATTCCAGCATCATTAAAACCAGAGAATTTATGTAAATATATATTGAAACTATAAAAATAAGGCTATATCTAAATATAGAATATAGCCTTATAATAATTAAAATACAAAAACTTCCGTTTCTTCTATTGCTTTATCTACTAATGCATCAATATCTAAAACACTTTCTGATTTTCTCATGTCATCTAATCTTGGTTTAGTTTTTGGATGCTTTGGAACGAATATTGTACAACAATCTTCATAAGGTAAAATAGATGTTTCATATGTTCCAATTTCTCTTGCAATATCCATAATATCCTCTTTATCCATTGTAACTAATGGTCTGAATATTGGTCTATCAGCACAATCAGTACTTACTATTAAACCTTCCATAGTTTGAGAAGCAACTTGCCCTATACTTTCTCCAGTTGAAACAGATTGAACTTTATGCTTTTCTGCTAATTTACATGCAACTCTCATCATAAATCTTCTCATGATTATAGTTAATTCATCTTCTTTACATTTTTCTATTATAGCCATTTGAATTTCTGTAAATGGAACTACATTTAAATTAACCTTTCCTGTATAACCAGCTAAAATTTTTGCAAGTTCTTTAACTTTATCTTTTGCTCTTTCTGATGTATATGGGTGTGAATGATAATAAACACAATTTAATTCAACACCTCTTCTTGCCATTAAATATCCTGCAACAGGAGAGTCTATTCCGCCTGATAACATAAGCATTGTACTACCATTCATTCCATAAGGTAGTCCTCCAACAGCTTTTATTATATCTTTATTAGTCCAAACATAACCAAATTCTCTTATTTCCACTTTTAAAAGACATTCTGGATTTCTTACGTCAACAGATATTCCACCTGCCATACCTTTTAATACATAACCACCAATTTCTCTTGATACTTCCATAGAGTTTTTTGGATACTTTTTATTAGCTCTATTTGTTTCAACTTTAAAAGTTTTAGCATTACTTGCTTTTACTTTATTTAAAGCTTCTTCATATATTGCTTCAGGAGTAGCTTCAACTTGAGTAACTAAAACAAGTTCCTTTATACCAAAAACTCTTTTTACTCTATCAATAGCAACTTCTAGGTTTTCTGATTCTATAAACCATCTTCCTTGGTCTGTTATTATTTTATAATCTATATCTTTAAGCTTTTTTTCTATATTACCTCTTAATTTATTCTCAAATTTATTTTTATTTAATCCTTTTAAAAATATTTCTGGTGCATATTTAACTAATATTAACTTTTTCATCTTTTTAATCTCCTTAAAAATACTAACGCTTCTTTTAATGCATTAATTGTATAATCTACTTCATCTAAGGTATTATCTCCAGAGAAGCTAAATCTAATAGCTCCTTCTATTTCCTTAGGACATAATCCTATAGAATGTAATACATGACTTCCTTTTTTCGAAATTGATTTTGAAGAACAAGCTGATCCTGTAGATACAAATATACCTTTTTCCTCAAGAATATGAAGTAATACCTCTGCTCTTATTCCTAAAAATGATACATTTAATATATATGGACTTGTAACCTCATCATTATTACTATTTATTTTTATATCTTTTACTTCTGAAAGCTTTTCTATAAAATATGTTTTTAGTTTTTCTACTTTATTAAAGTTTTCATTTATCTCTTTAAAAGTAATTTCTGCAGCTTTCGCAAATCCAATTATTGAATATAAATTTTCAGTTCCTGCTCTTCTACCAGCTTCTTGGGAACCACCTGTTATTAATGACTTTAATGCTGTTCCCTTTTTCATATATAAAAATCCAACACCTTTAGGACCATGAATTTTATGTGCTGATGCAGAATAAAAATCTAAATCATACTCTTTAACATCAATTTTAAATTTACCATAACTTTGAACTCCATCTACATGTAATTTCGCTCTACTACTTTTTTCTCTAACTATTTTTGATATTTCTTTTAAATTATTAATAGAACCTATTTCATTATTAACATGCATAATAGAAACAAGTACAGTATCTTTTCTTATATTATTTTTTAAATCTTCTAAATTTATTCTTCCATTAGAATCTACTTTTAAATAAGTAATAGATACACCATTCTCTTCTAACTCTTTACAGGTTTCAAGAACACTTGGGTGCTCATAGGTTGTTGTTATTATATGTAAACCTGGCTTAGCCAAACCTCTTAACACAGTATTATTACTTTCACTTCCACCTGAAGTAAAAAGTATTTCTTCCTTAGATGCATTTATAGTTTTAGCAATAGTCTCTTTAGCTTCCATTAGCTTTCTTTGACTTTTTAATCCTAAACTATGCAAAGAAGAAGGATTTCCATAATATTCTTTCATGGCTTTAAATACTTCATCACATACCTCTTCATAAGGCTTTGTTGTAGCACTATTATCAAAATAAACTTCCATAAAAGAACCTCCCTTCAAAATAATTTTTCTCAGATAATATATTTTACCACAGATTAACTTTTATTTCATTTAAAATTAATTTTATTCAAAAACAAATAGGTAGAGTAGTCACACTACTTTACCTATTTATATAACCTATTATTCCATAGCTATAAATTCAACTTTTTCTACTCCATCTATTGCATCTATTTCATCTAAAATTTCTTGTACTTCTTTACTGACTGAAGAAATATCCATAGTTATACTAACGTGTGCTGAATTATTTATAGGTATTCCTTGATCTATAGTTAATATGTTACCATTGTATTTTGAAAGTAAATTAAGGACTTTAGAAAGTACCCCTTGCTTATGTGTAACCATCATATTAAAAATTATTTTTCTACCTTGAGATGTTTCTGCAAACTCAAATACATAATCTTTATATTTATAATATACACTTCTACTAATTCCAGCTTGCTTAGTTGCTTCAGTTACCTCTTTAACCTTTCCTTCCTTTAAAAGTCTCTTTGCAATAATTACCTTTTCAAATACTTCCGGTAAAACCTTTTTATCAATAACTAATAACTGACTACTCATCATAATCACCTTTCCTCTACTTGCGCCCCTTTATTGTCTACTATTAAATTAATAAGTTTAACCTCATTTTTTAAAGCTAACATATCTTTTTTCATATTAATAGTATTTTTTTCTATATCTTTGCTGTTAAAAATACCTATGATAGTAGGACCTGATCCACTTATAAATGTTCCTAGTGCACCATAACTATTAAATTTACATAGTATATTTTCATAATCATCTATTAAAGAACCTCTATAATCTTGATGAAATTTATCTCTACATGATATTTTTAGCAAATCATAATCTTTATTTATAAATGCTAACAAAGTAAGCATACTATGTCCAACATTATAGATACCATCACTTAATTTTATTTCTTTAGGCAATATCTCTCTAGCTTTTTCTGTTGATATTTTAAAGTTTGGAATATAGCAAGAAAATACTATATCTTCACTTATATCTTCACTTATATCTACTCTATTATAATACAGCTTATCCTCTTCTACAACTGTTACAACTAAGCCCCCTAAAATAGCTGGAGATACATTGTCAGGATGTCCTTCTATATCAGTTGCTACTTTAACTAATTCTTCCCTAGTAAATTTATTACCTAATATTTTATTAGCAGATACTAATCCTCCAACTATACAAGATGAACTACTTCCGAGTCCTCTAGCTATAGGAATATTATTTTCTTTTAATGATATTCTAAATCCATTATATTTATATTCATATTTATCCAATAATAAAATCATAGATTTATAAAATATATTATCTTTATTTGAATATTCTAATTCAAATCCATCAAATATTACTTCTGAACTAGTCTCTATTTCCTCTACTTCAAATATATTATATATATCAAGTGCCATTCCCATAACATCAAATCCTGCTCCAATATTAGCACTAGTAGCTGGTACTTTAACCTGAAATTTCATCTTCTATCCCTCCATAAGTAAAGTACTAATAAGTTCTTTTATTTCATCCTTACCACAGTTTATATTGTGTTTTATTTCCTTTTTATTTAAATCTTTTATGCCATTTGGAATAGTAAGTGAATATTGTTTTGAAAGATCTTTTACTAACTCAAAATCACTTTTCCCTATAGTAGAAGTTCCTAAAGCATTTAAAATACTTCTTATAAATTTAAATGGTGAAGCTGTAGATACTATTATATATTCACTATTATCTTTCGATTCTTCTACATACTTCATGTATACATCATATGCTACTGCTGTATGTGTGTCTATTAAATAATTATACTTATTATAAACCTCATTAATTCTTTTTTTTACCTCTTCATCAGTAGAATAATTAGCATAGAATCCTTTTAATTTTTTTTTCATTTCCTCATCAATTTTATAAGAAAAATCATTTTTCAAATTTTCCATACACTGCTTAACCTTTAAAGAATCTCTATCACTTATTTCAAATAATAATCTTTCTAAATTTGAACTTATTAATATATCCATTGATGGTGTTTCCGTGATTTTAAATGTCCTATTAATATCATAAACTCCTGTATTGAAAAAATCTGTAAGAACATTATTAACATTGGATGCACATATTAATTTTTTTATTGGAAGTCCCATAGTTTTTGCATAATAAGCAGCTAAAATATTTCCAAAATTTCCTGTAGGAACAGAAATATTTATTTTCTCACCTAAACTAAGTTTTCCACTATTAACTTTATCAAAATATGCATAAAAATAATAAACTATTTGAGGTACCAGCCTACCAATATTTATAGAATTAGCTGATGATATATTTAATTTATTAGCTTTTAAAATTTTCTCAATATTTTTATCTAAAAATATTGATTTAGCAGCACTTTGTGCATCATCAAAATTCCCTTCTATAGCTATTACCTTTAAATTATTACCTTCTTGTGTTATCATTTGATATTTTTGAATATCACTTACTCCATCTTTTGGATATAAAACAATAACATCTATTCCATCAATATTTTTAAATCCTTCTAAAGCTGCTTTACCAGTATCTCCAGAAGTTGCAGTTAATATTATTGTTTTATTATTAATATTTAACTTATCTTTAGATAATTTAATTAGGTAAGGCAGTAGAAGTAATGCAGCATCCTTAAAAGCAAGAGTTGGTCCATGATACAACTCTAAAAAATTATTTTCAATTTTAACTTCAAATCTATCATTATAAGCCCTATTTATTGCTTGTGCTATATTTTCTTTTCCTAAATCTAAAAAATATTTAGATATTATTTCTAATGCTAAATCATTATAAGTTAATTTAGAAAACCTAACTAATTCCTGTTCACTTAATCTTGGAATAATCTCAGGAACATATAAGCCAGAATCATTAGCTATTCCATTGACTATTGCTTCCATAGAGGAGTTTGCAATATCCATTCCTCTAGTACTAATATACCTCATAAAAAACCGCTCCTTATTTCCATTTATTTACTTTCATTATATCTTAGCATGCTTTTTTGAAAAATACAACTGTTTTTCATAAAAATACTCCACATAGAATTAACTAATTTATAGCATATAAAAAGCTGTATTCGAAGTATCTAAATACAGCTTTTATTTCTATATATTATTTTAATATACGTCTTACTCTTCCTACCTTATTCCATGGAACATTAGAAATCCTTACAAACTCTCCTGATCTTGGAGATTCTAACCATTGACCATTTCCTACATACATTCCTACATGATTTAAATCTGAATAGAATAATAAATCTCCCTCTTTTATGTTATTTAAACTTACTTCTATTCCATTATTTATTTGACTATAAGTGGATCTTCCTATGTTAATACCTATTTGTTTGAATGACCATTGCATAAGTCCAGAACAATCAAAAGCTTTATATCCATTATCTATATATTTTGAATCCAAACTATAATTCATTGTAGGGTATTGAGATTTTAAGTTATTTAGTAATGATCTTGTTATTGTTTCACCAGCACCCCCAAAAATATAAGGAGAACCTATTTGACTTTTCATTACACTTAGTAACGCTCCATAGGTTTTACTTACCTCATTATTAGAACTACTTCCACTTCCACTATTAGAATTACTTTCTAATAATCTAACATAATCTTTATGAGCATAACCCTTTTTCCCGTTGATATTTATATAATACCAACTACCATTTTCCCCCTCTACTTTAAAAGTATCGCTTGGAAGTAAGTAAGTTAGCACAGTACTATTAGTTGATGGTTTACTTCTAACCCTTAAATTAGTAGAAACATTTTTTAATTTAGCATCTTTATATTCTTTAAATAATATTAATCCACTTTCATTATTTGAACTGTTATTAGAATTATTATCATTTGGCTTTGATAGTTCTTGAGTACTATTACCTGATATTTTTTTTATATAACTTGCTGAAACATATCCTTTAATAGACCCAACGCTTATTTTGTACCATCCATTACTTTCGGAAATTATGTTAACTTTTTCATTAGGTTTTAAATAACCAAGTATAGTTGAAGTAGTATTAGCTTCAGCTCTTATTCTTAAACTGCTGCTAACATTAAAAACTTGACCAATTTGTCCATTTGTATTGTTACTAACTTGTCCACCCGTATTATTAGGACTACTATTGTTGTTATTATTTCCATTTACTATAGTTACATAATCACTATGAACATATCCTGTAATTCCTTTGTGATTTATTTTGTACCAAGAATTTTCTTTACTCTCAATATTAAAAGTTTCACCATTTTTTAATGTTCCTTTTACTTGTGAGCTAGTACTTGAACTTGCCCTTATTCTTAAGTTAGATGACACATTTATTACTTTCCCAACTAAAGAACTCCTCACACTTAATTCATTTTCTTTCTCTTCTTTAACTTTTGCTGTATCTTCCTGAACTTCATTTTTTTTAATTTCTACCTCTTCTTCTAATTGTTCTGATTCTACTTTCATTTCATCGAAAATTTGAATTTCCTTTATATCTATATCTAACTTATCTTTTTCTTCATCAGTCAATGCTTTGAACTTATTTTCTTCGTTAGTTTTTTCATTTTTTAATTCATCATTATTTTCATCTGCATGAGTTTCTAAAGTCATCATTGAACTATTAGTTACTCCAACAGCAGATAAAAGCATTAAAGCTATAGCTTTCTTTTTACACAAATATATTCACACCCTTTAATTAAATATAATATGTTATTGGAATACAAATCTCTCAAGTTAAATAAAATATTATCAAAATATAACGCTTTATAATAACTAAGCCAATTCATGCATTCTTATTAATGGTTTTCTAGATTTTTTTACCAAATCATTATCTATTTCAACTTCATTTTTTTCAAATAATAAAGTATCTCGCACATCCTCCAAAGTAGTTTTTTTCATATCAGCACAAACTATATCTTTCTTTAATTTGTGATAATAATTTTTATCAGTAAAACTTTTATTAACACCATTTTCGGTTAATACTAATATTTCATTTTTCTTTAAATCATTTACGTAGCTTATTATTTCACTTGTACTTCCTATAAATTCTGATAAATCCCTTATCTTTTTGTTACATTCAGGATGACAAACTATTTTTATATTATTAAATTTTGACTTTATAGATTTGACCTCATTTATGTCTATATGTTCATGAATTGGGCAATACCCATCTAGTAGTATGAAATTTTTATCACTTATTTTTTCTGCTAAATATGATCCTAAATTTCTATCAGGTATAAATATAATATTTTTCTCTGGTAATTTTCTTATTATAGTCTCTGCATTTGAAGATGTAACTATGACATCTGATATAGTTTTCAGCTCTAAAGATGAATTAATATAAGTAACTACAGCAACATCTTTATAATCTTCTTTTAACTTTAATATTTCATTTATATTTAACATATTTGCCATAGGACAAGTTGCCTCTCTATTAGCTAACAATACCTTTTTAGTTGGTGATAATATTTTAGCGCTTTCACCCATAAAATCTACGCCACAAAAAACAATAAGTTTATTCTTACTTTCTTTGCTAATTCGAGATAAATAATATGAGTCCCCGACATAATCTGCTATATCTTGAATTTCCTTATTTTGATAATAATGTGCTAATATAAGCGCATTTTTCTTATCTTTTAAATTTAAAATCTCATTATAAATATTCAAAATAACCCCCAAAAAATTTTAATTAATTATATACTCAAGTTCTTCTAATTCATTTATATGTTCTATAGAATCATTATTAAATAGTATTTGAAAGCAACATAACCCATCAATCTTGTCTATAGGACATTCCTTGTTACACATAAATATATTATCTCCACTAGACCAAAAAGGGCATTTTTCCATATTGACCACTCCCTCCTATAAAGTTATCTTTAATGATATTATATTGTAATTTTTTTAAAAATAAAAGAAATTTTTACTAAATATATATTTATAAACAATTAATTAAAAATATTTGTTAAAATTTAACTAAATATTTTATTTAATTAATATTAACTTATTTTTCATTTAATAATAATTGACAGTTAATAATCATTATTATAAAATAAAATAGATTAAAAAGATTATTTAAGAAAAGGAGAATAATATGGATAATATCACAAGAATTTTTAAAGAGAAAAAGCTTAAGCTTACTCCTCAAAGAATTGCTGTTTATAAATATTTAAAAAATACTAATGAACATCCATCTGCTGAAGTTATATATAAAGCTTTACAAGAGGAATACCCTACAATGAGTTTAGCAACTGTATATAAAACATTAAAAACTTTAGTAGAAGTTAACTTAGTAATAGAACTTAATCTTGGTGAAGGTAATTTTAGATATGATGCTACTACATCTAATCACTCACATATCCAATGTTTGCATTGTTCAAAAGTTGTTGATTTATATGGATTAGATGTTGAAGATTTAAATAAAAAAGCCTCTGATATATCTAATTTTGAAATTTTAAATTCTCAAAGTTATTTTTATGGAATCTGTGAAACCTGTAAAGAAAACATGTAATTCTCATTAAAGGTTGATAGTATTAATAATACTATTTACCTTTTTTATTTTAAATCACATGATAAATGAATTAATTATGTATTTATACATATAATTATTATGAGGTGATTTAAGAAATGTTTTTTAAAGTATTTAACAAAAAAAAGATTTTACTATTTTTTTTAATTAATCTAATAATTGTATTTTTTTTAATTTCTTTTTATTTCATTAGAAAAATATACTTACTTAAATCAAAAGATGAATCAATATTAACATTTTCATCTTCTGTTTCAAATGATGGAAAAAGCTTCCTTATTGATTTAAATGGAGATAATAAAAAAGATATTGTATACATAACTTCCTCGTCAGAAAATCAATATATTATATCCTGCAATATTAATAATAAAAATTATTCTTTAGATGTTAAATCACCACTAAATACTTTAGGAGTATCAAATGAAATTTGGCCTATTTCTATTAATTTTTTAGATTTATCTAGAAATAAAATTCCAGAAATAATAATACAATCTAGTGAAAATAACGTACCAATAAACCATATATTTAAATGGAATGGAGATCACTTTAAAGATGTTTATTGTTCTACTAATAGTTTTTTAGGAGTACTTGATTCAAATAATAATAAAACTCCTAAAATAATTTCTTTTTCTTTAGATAATACAGAAAATAATATAGAAAAATATATGTTAATAAATAATAATTTAAAAAATATTTCTTATGAAAAAATTTATCTAGAAAGTTATTCAATAATTCAAAATTTTATTAATATAATAACTCTACCTTATAATCTTTATGATTTACCAGATGTATTTTCTTCAAATGTTTCAAGTAAAGCAATTCATGATATTGATATTATAAATAAAGATAATTTTTATTATGTATTTCAAGATGCTTTCTTTAGAGATTCAAAATGGGATACTAAGGGAAATATTACAGAAATGAATTGGCACTTAAGATTTAGAAAATCTTCAAAATCAAATAAAGACGAAAATTCACTTCTTCAATGGAATTTAACATTAAAAAAAGATAATAATAATAAATTTATCATTGATAAAATAGAATAAAAAAATTAGATGGAGAAAAATTTCCATCTAATTTTTTTATTCTATAATATTAATTCTAATTGTCTTCTTATAGCTTTAATAAAATCTTCTGTATTTAAACTTTGCTTACAGTTATCTTTTAATAATAAAGCTAAATCTTTTGTTACTAATCCACTTTCTATAGTATTAATAGTTGCCTTTTCTAATTTATTTGAAAAAGTTATTAATTCATCAATATTATCTAATTCTCCTCTTTTCCTTAAAGCTCCGGTCCATGCAAATATAGTAGCTACTGAATTTGTGGAAGTCTCCTCCCCCTTTAAATATTTATAATAATGTCTTTGAACAGTTCCATGAGCTGCTTCATATTCAAAATATCCATTAGGTGACACTAATACAGAAGTCATCATTGCTAAAGATCCAAATGCTGTTGCTATTAAATCGGACATAACATCTCCATCATAATTTTTACATGCCCATATAAATCCACCTTCTGATTTTATTACTCTAGCTACTGCATCATCTATCAAAGTATAAAAATATTCTATGTTATTCTCCATAAAAAGATCTTTATAATAATTATTAAATATATCATCAAATATATCTTTAAATTCATGATCATATATTTTTGATATTGTATCTTTTGCTGAAAACCATAAATCTTCTTTACAATCTAAGGCATATTTAAAACAAGAATGTGCAAAACTTTCAATTGAGCTATTGCTATTATGCATTCCCATTACTATTCCATCTGAATTAGAAAATTCATGAATTATTTTTTTTTCTTTTTCACCATTTTGATTTTCTACCAATATAGATACTGAATCACCTTTATTACATTTAATTTCTGTTGATTTATATATATCTCCATAAGCATGTCTAGCTATAGTTATTGGTTTATTCCATCCCTTCACATAAGGCTTTATATTATTTACTACTATAGGCTTTCTAAATACAGTTCCATCTAAAATAGCTCTTATGGTTGCATTTGGACTTTTCCAAAGTTCATCAAGATTATATTCATTTAAACGAGCTTTATTTGGAGTTATAGTTGCACATTTAACAGCAACTCCATATTTTTTAGTTGCATTAGCTGCTTCTATAGTCACTTTATCAGCAGTTTTATTTCTATTTTTTAAGCCTAAATCATAATATTCAGTTTTTAATTTAATATAAGGATTTATTAATTCATCCTTTATTAATCCCCAAATGATTCTAGTCATTTCATCCCCATTCATTTCAACTAATGGATTAATCATTTCTATCTTTTTCATTTTTTTTGCCCCCTTTAATTAAATTAATTATAACTTAATAGTAAAATAATGTAAATAATTTGTTTTAAAAGTATTTAAGAGCAAAAAAAAACTTTGCCTAAGCAAAGTTTAATTTCTAAATTAATTCCCGAAATGCCGTCACACTTATTTATTCATACCTGCTCCTCGCAGGTGGGTTCTGTTCACCTTAATCTCTACTTTTTCCTGCCATATTAATCCTATAGGATGGGAATATAGTATCATTAAGGTTTTTACAAATCCCGATATCAAAATGTAGGTTGAATATATAAGCTTCGCGTACATTCTAGGACTCACTTCATGATTTAATTATAACAAATAATTATAAATTGTCAAGAAAGCTATTTTATTTTTATAGATTATCTATAATATCTTCTAAATCTATAGAATCATCCTCTGTTAATATTAAATAAAACTTTTGATATGTATAATCACTAGTACTTATATCCTCTGCTTTAAATTTAGCTATTAATTCAAATTCTTCCATTAAATCTTCATTTATTTCTGAAACATTATCGTAAGCTAAATCATTTAAATAAGGAATTATACCAGTTGCTATCCATTGAGTATCATTTTCATCATAATCTGTTTCTTCGCTAGCATAAGATTTTGCTGCACTTATTTCATCTTTATCAAAATCATAGAAAAATTTAATTGCTATAACTTCATCCTGAGCATCAATCTCAACTTCCTCTATATCAGTTAAATTATTATCTTCTAAAAATTCTATAATTGATTGTTTTTCCATTTTATCACCTATTTATTAATATGCTAATTCTTTATATTTTTTCTTTACTTTATTGAATTCTTCATCATTTTCTACTAAATTATATTCTTCACCATTTTCACTTTTATCAACTCTGAATATAAACATGTCAACTTCTTCTTTATCTTCAGCTTCTAATGGAGATAATAAAATATATTTTTTTTCATTTTCAGTATCTTCATCTAAATAAATTTCTGCTATAACTTCAAACTCCACTTTGTTTCCATCTTCATCTCTAAAAGCCATTACATTTTCTTTCATCTTTAAATTCACCTTTCTTTATAAAAATACTAATCATTTACTAATTCTGATATATTTCCATTATAAAAAATATATTCATAATGTAAAGCTCTTGTTAATACAACATAAAGTAATTTTTTATCCATATCAACATTTTTGTAAATTTCACTATTTAAATTATAAACAATAGAACAGTCAAACTCTAGTCCTTTTGTTAAATATGAAGGAATTATTATAAAATCTAATTCTAAAGTTTTATCTTCTTCTTTTACTAATTTAAAATCATACTTTGAATATTTTTTTATAGCATCTCTAATTTTCTTGCATTCCTTATAGGTCTTTCCTATTATAGCAATTGACTTTTTATTTTTTGAGATCATATCATTAACAATTTCATCTAGTTGTATAACAAAATCTTTTGTAGTTTTAAATTCACTTATTTGTGGTTTATCTCCATGTCTTAAAACTGGCAATGCTGGTTTAGGATAATTATCTTGTTTCCTTAACACCTTATTGGCAAATTCTATAATTTCTACAGTACTTCTATAACTCTGAGTTAATGCTTTATATATTCCTTTATTTTCATAGATTGACGTCATTATAGAATTCCAATCTTTTATTCCTCTATAAGAATAGATACCTTGCCCTATATCACCGACTATAGTTAGACTTTTTCCTAAAGATTTCATAGATATAACTTCTATTTGAAGTGGTGAATAATCTTGTGCTTCATCCACAACTATATGTTTCACCATTTCACTTTCTTTAATACCATCTATTTTAAATTGTAAATAAAGCATCGCCGCTAAATCATCACAATCAATTATATTATTTTCATTATTATAAATAAGTTCCTCTTTAATAAACTCATATAATTTATTTGGTATTTTTCCTGAAGTCACTAAATTAAAAGTTTCACTATCTTTAAAGAGATTAATATATATATTCTTAGTATCTATGCCTTTCCATTGTTCAAAATAAGAATTAAATTCTTTTTTACCATCTTTTTTTATGCTTTCTTTTTCTTTATCACGTTCATCATATATTCTTATAATTTCTCTTCTTCGTTCTTTCTCATCTTCAATTATTTTTTTAGTTCTAGCTATAGTATATTCATATTTAAAATCAACCTTTTCTAAAACATCAAATAATTTATCACCCAGTTTTTTTTCAAAGTATCTTTTTATTTCATCTTTTCTTTTATTTATAGGATACTTTGCTAGATCTTTTAAAAATAATCTTTTAATTTCCTTACTATCAAAAAGCTTATAACCTTTTATTGTTATATCTTCTATTGAACTATCATCTTTTTCTAATACTTTTATATATCTATCTAATATCTCTTTAAATGCTAAAGAACCTTTTAATTTGCTAGCATTTTTCATATATTTTATTTTTTCTTGTTCCTCTTCATTAGCCTCTAATATTTTTATTAATTTCTTATCTTTAGTTATTAATTTTCCCTTTAATTTCAAGGATTCAATTGCTAATTCTTCAAAAGTTTTTTGTGGTACTAAATCTACACCTAAATTTGGTAGAACTTCTGATATATAATCTAAAAATATTTTATTTGGTGCAACTACTAGAATATCCTTATTTGTTAAAGATTCATTATATCTATACATAAGATAAGCTAATCTATGTAGAGCAACTGTTGTTTTTCCTGAACCAGCTGATCCTTGAATGATTATGGGAAAACTTTTATCAGCTCTTATTATTTCATTCTGTTCTTTTTGTATTGTAGCAACAACCTCTTTAAGCTTTTTCCCAGTACTTTCTTCTAGATTTACTTTTAAAAATTCATCTATTAATGAGCTTTCACTCTCTTCAGAATTTCCTGCTGCCTTTAATATAATTTCATTTATTCCTTCATCAAAAAACTTTTCAATATCATTATTACTATTGTATAAAAATTTTCTTTTTAATTTTAAATCTCCATCAATAACACCAGATGGTGCTTTGTAATAAGCCTCTCCTTGTGTTCCACTATAATATAAATCTGCAATAGGAGCTCTCCAATCTATAACTTTTTCTTCACCCTCTTGCACATCTCCTAAACCTATTTTACCTATATAAAAACTCTCTGTATCTTTTCTACGTTCCCTAAAATCTATTCTAGCAAAGTAAGGCTTATCTTTAGCTTCTTTATAATTTTCAATATTTTTTTTTACTATATTATATAACTTTCTATTAATATCAAGTTCTTGATTATAAGCACCCTTACTCTTCTTTTCTAAAGCTGCTATTCGTTCCTTTAACCCAGTTTCTTCTACACCTATTCTATTTTCTTCTAATTCAATCCAATTTTTTAATTCTCTTAAGTGCTCTTTTTCCTCAAGCAGTAACTTATCTTCCATTAATTCTCACTCCTTACTGGCTAATTATAGATTATAATTAATGAGATTTTTTTTGTCAATTTTAAATATTAAATAAACTCAATTGCTCGTTGTCTAATTGTTCTAATGATGATACACTAATACCTATTAATCTTAATTTCTTCTCTATGATAATTTCATTTAATAATTTAATTGCTTCACTATATATATTATCTTTATTCTTTAAGTAATAATTTAAAGTTTTACTTTTACTATGATTAATAAAATCTCTATCCTTTATTTTTAATGTTATTGTTTTTGCTTTCAATTCATGTTTTTTTAGATATGCCTCTATATATTCAGAAAAATTCATTAAATATTGTCTGAGTTCCTCTATATTTTTTGTATCTTCTTTTAGAGTTATTTCTTTTCCAATAGATTTTCTCTCTCTTTTGTTTATAATTTCTCTATTATCTATCCCTCTAATCCTATCATATATTTCATTTCCGAATTTTCCAAAGTATTCTGAGTATATATCCTTTGGAAGTCTGTACATATCATTAATAGTATAAACACCTATATTATTTAATTTTTTAACGGATTTCTGACCAAGGCCATATACCTTAGATATTTCTAATGGTCCTAATAAAGTTTTAACATTTTCTTTTTTTATTTCCATAAGTCCATTAGGCTTTTTCCAATCAGATGCTATTTTAGCTAAAAATTTATTATAAGATATTCCTACTGACAACGTTAATCCAATATTATTTTTTATAAGATTTTTGATTCTCATAGCTACGTCCATTGATGATTCATCTAAATCACTTATATCCAAATAAGCCTCATCTATACTGACTTGTTCTATTTTTTCTGTAATATCATAAAGTAAATTGAAAACCTTATTGGAAACTTCTCTATATCTATAATATCTTATAGGTACAAATATACCATTAGGACACAAAGCCTTTGCTTTAAATCCAGGCATAGCAGATTTTACTCCATATTTTCTAGCTTCATAGGAACAAGTTGTAACAACACCTCTCCCACTTTCACCTCCAACAATTATAGGCTTACCTTTTAACTTTGGATTATCTAAAATTTCTACTGAAGCAAAAAAAGCATCCATATCTACATGTAAAATTCTTCTCTCCAATAAAATCACCTATTCTATATTAATACAAAAAAATCAAATTACTTGTAAGTTTATACTTACCTTTTAGTAATTTGATTTTTAGTTTAATTTATAAATTATATTTTATTATTCTTCTTCATCTACTAATTCATACATTTCACTAGCTCTATCAACATACATTATACCTTCTAAATGATCTATTTCATGAAGGAAGCATCTTGCAAGTAAATCTTCTGCTTCATAAACTTTCTTTTCACCATTTTCATTTAAAGCTTCTATCTTTACTTTTACAGGTCTTTCAACTAATCCCTCATGCATTACATAACTTAAACATCCTTCATAATCTTCATGAGTTTTTTTAGATACTTTTAATACTTTAGGATTTACTAATACATATTCATTTTCCCCATCACCAAAATTTATGTATATAACTCTTTTATTAACTGCTATTTGTGGTGCTGCAAGACCTATTCCATCAACTGTAGCTAGAGTATCCTTTAAATCCTTTATAAGCCCTTTAACATCATCTATATTATCAACTTCTTGAGATACTTGTCTTAAACATTCTGCTCCTAGTTGAACTATTTCTTTAACTGCCATCTTAATTCTCCTTTCAAATAAAAAAAACGTTAAAATTATATTTTAACAAAACACATAATTATATTAAAACATATTTCTAACATTTTTTCATTAATTATATTCTATAAAATTTCTTTTAATACTGATATAGCCTTTTTTAATTCATTCATAGTTATAGTAAGTGGTGGAAGAAGTCTTATGGTATTATTTCCTGCTGATAATAATAAAACACCTTTTTCAATAGCTTTATCTATATACTCATTAACATTACCCCTTACCTCAATTCCAACCATTAACCCCATTCCTCTTATTTCTACAATATTATCACTTTTAATCTCCTTTAAAGAATTAATTAAATATAATGATTTTTCATTTATTTCATTTAAAAACTTAGTATTTGAAACTTTACTTAAAACATATTTAGCTGCTGTTGTAACTAAAGGATTTCCTCCATAAGTTGAACCATGATCACCATATTTAAATACTCCTGAAGTTTTTTCATTACAAATAACTGCTCCTATAGGGACACCTCCACCTAATCCTTTAGCTAAAGTAACAATATCTGGAGTCACATCAAAATTTTCAAATGCAAACATCTTTCCAGTTCTACCTATTCCACATTGAACTTCATCAAATATCAATATTATATCTCTTTCATTACAAACCTTTTTTAATTTTGTAACAAATTCACAACTTAAAGGCAATACTCCACCTTCACCTTGAATTGGTTCTACAATTATAGCGCAAACATTATTTTTATTTAGCTTTGATAATATATTCTCTATATTGTTAGCTTCTCCATATATGAATCCCTCAGGGAATGGATAAAAATATTTATGAAACTTTTCTTGTCCTGTTGCCTTTAAAGTGGTTAATGTTCTTCCATGAAAAGAATTTTTAAGTGTTAGTATCTTATCCCTACCGAACCCATATTTATCATAACTATATTTTCTTGCTATCTTTATAGCACATTCATTACTTTCAGCACCAGAATTAGAAAAAAACACTTTATCCATTTTACTAAGTTGAACTAATAATTTTGCTGCTTCTACAGTGTTTTCATTTATAAATAAATTAGATGTATGTGATATTTTTGATAATTGATTTTTCAACTCTTCAACGAATTCTTCATCACAATATCCTAAGGAATTAACACCTATTCCAGAGGTTAGATCTAAATACTTCTTTTTATTATTATCATATAAATATGTCCCTTTTCCATATTCTATAACTATATCATGAACTTTATAATTATTTATAATATACTTATAATACTCTTCTTTATTAACCATTAATAATCACCCTCAATATTAATTATTTCTCTATCATTGTTCCTACTCCATTACGTGAAAAAAGTTCTAGTAATATTGTATGAGGTATTCTTCCATCTATTATATGTGCCTTCTTAACACCATTTATTATAGCTGATTTACAACATTCTATTTTAGGAATCATTCCACCTTTTATAATTTTATTCTCTATAATTGTATCTAACTCTTTTAAATGTATATTAGATATTAATGTATCTTCATCTTCTATATCCCTTAATATTCCTTGTACATCTGTTAATATTATAAGTTTCTCTGCTTTAAGTGCCCCAGCTATTTTTGCTGCTGCTATATCTGCATTTATATTATAAGCTTTTCCATCATCTCCATATGCTATAGTAGATATTACACTTATATAATTTTTTTCTAATGCACTACTTATAACTTCTGTGTTTATTTCTTCTATTTCTCCCACATAGCCATAATCCATATTACTTATTTTTTTATTAGCTTTTATCATAGCACCATCTATACCACATAATCCCAATGCTTTACCACCATTCTTATTAATGAGAGCAACTAATTCTTTGTTTACTTTTCCTGCTAAAACCATTTGAACTATTTCCATAGTTTCCTCATCTGTATATCTTAATCCATTTATAAACTCTGATTTTTTTCCTACTTTTTTAAGCATATTATCTATATCTGGACCGCCTCCATGAACCAATACAACTTTTATTCCTACACAATTCATTAAGATTATATCTTTTATTACAGCCTCTTCTAAACTCATGCTCTGCATTGCATTACCACCATATTTTACAACAATCACCTTTTCTCTATATTCTTGTATATATGGTAAAGCTTGTATTAATGTATTTGCTCTTGTCAAATTAGATATTTTCATATTAAAATCCTCCTAATATAATAAAGTTAATTCAGTGATAGGTTTTATCTACCACTGAATTGCCATGTTGTTATTTTATTAGGTTCTATAATCTCCATTTATTCTGACATATTCATATGTTAAATCACATCCAAAGGCAAATCCTTTTTCTTCACCTTCATTAAGGTTAACTAATATTGTTATATCCGTTGAATCTAATATAGCAGTTGCTTTTTCTTCTTCAAATTGAAGAGGAATACCTTCCTTAAATAATTCTATATACCCTTTAGAGCTTTCTATAGCTAATACTATTTTACTTATATCAAATTCTATTCCAGAATACCCTAAAGAGCATAATATACGTCCCCAATTAGCATCTTTTCCAAACATAGCTGCCTTTACTAAATTAGATTTTATTATGCTTTTTGCAAGTATAACTGCATTTTCCTCTGTTTTGCAATTATAAACAACAGCTTCTAAAAGTTTAGTAGCACCTTCCCCGTCTTTAGCCACTAATTTTGCTAATTCTACCAATGCATAGGTTAATGAATCAAGAAATTCATAGTAATCTGAATTTTTTTCATTTACCTCATCATTATTTGCTAATCCATTTGCTAGTATCATTATAGAATCATTTGTACTTTCATCACCGTCTATACTAATTCTATTAAAACTCTTATTAACAGCATATACTAAAGCTTCATGTAACAACTCAACACTTATATTTATATCAGTTGTAACAACTCCTAATGTTGTTGCCATATTAGGACAAATCATTCCAGATCCTTTTGCCATAGCGCCTATTTTCACTATTTTATTAGCTATTTTGCAAGATACTGCAACTTCTTTTTTTATAGTATCTGTAGTCATTATTGCTTCTCTAGCATATATATTTCCTTTAATACTTAAAGATGATTTTAGCTTTTCTATATTATTTTCTATAAGTTCTATATTTAAAGGAACTCCTATAACACCTGTAGAAGCTACCAAAACATCCTCTTCTGATATGTTTAAACTATCAGCAGTAATCTTTGTCATTTTATATGCTTTTGCTAAACCATCGTTCCCCGAACAAGTGTTCGCATTACCACTATTTATTATAATTGCTTGAGCTTTACCATTATATAAATGTTTTTTAGTTACTATTATAGGATTTCCTTTAACTATATTTTTAGTATAGACAGCAGCACCATTACATAATTTTTCTGAATATATAAGTGCTAAGTCTAATTTTTCTTTTCTTTTCTTTAGTCCACAATGGATTCCAGAAGCTAAGAACCCTAAAGGCTCTGTTACTCCACCTTTTATTATTTTCATATAAGAAAGCCCCCTTTTTCTTTAAAAAGCTGTAGCAATAGACTTCAGTCCCTTATTTTCTTCAATCCCCATTAATAAGTTCATATTTTGTATGGCTTGACCTGCTGCTCCTTTAACCATATTATCTATAACAGAACATATTATGCACCTATTACATCTATTATCCTTGTGTATAGATATATTACAGTAATTAGAGTTTTTAACATCTTTAATTTTAGCATTACTTCCCAAAGGTAATACTTTTACAAAATACTCATTTTCGTAAAACTTAGAATATATTTTATGAATGCTTTCAAGAGAGTATTCACCTTTTAAATCAAAATATATAGTAGATAAAATTCCTCTATTCAAAGGTACTAAATGAGGTGTAAATGTAATCTTAACATTAGTATCAGAAAATTCATTTATAATTTGTTCTATTTCTGGAGTATGCCTATGAACTCCCCCTAAAGAATAAGCATTTAAAGATTCATTACACTCTACAAAATGATTTCCCAAAGATAGCTTTCTTCCAGATCCCGTAACACCAGATTTAGAATCAATTATTATACTTTGTTCATTAACCAAATTACTTTTAATTGCAGGAATCAACCCTAAAGCTATGGATGTTGGATAACAACCAGGGTTTGCTATTATTTCATAATTACCTTCTATAATTTTATTTCTATGAAATTCTGGAATACTATATATTGATTTTTCATGAAGAGGTTTATAATCAAACCTCTTGTTATACCATTTAATATAAGACTCCTCATTTTTTAATCTAAAATCTGCTCCAATATCTATAAATTTTTTTCTATACTTTAAAATTTTAGATGCTAACCTTTCACTTAAGCCATGAGGCAATGCTCCAAAAATAACATCACTTTTAGATATAACACTATCTTCATCCTCACATATTAAATCAACTATTCCGCTAAAATTCTTATATACAGAAGAAATTAATTCATCTTTAAAGGTTACAGAACTAATAGCTTCTACTGAAACAGCTTCGTGATTAAGAAGAAGCCTCAATAGTTCAGCTCCTACATAGCCAGTTGCCCCAATAATACCAACCTTTATCAAAATAATCACTCCTTATCCATTTCTTTTTTTACTATATAATCTTTAAGTTCTTTTAACCTAATTGTCACTTGTTTAGAGCTTGGTCCTCCAATAACATCTCTATTTTCAACGCAATTTACTATATCTAAAACTTCATAAGCCTCTTCTGTAAATACCTCTGAAAAACTTTTAAGTTCCTCTAATGATAAATCCTCTAAGTGTTTTTTATTCTCTATACAATAAAACACCATTTCTCCTAATATTTTATGAGCATCTCTAAATGCAATATTTTTTTTAACCAAATAATCAGCTAAATCAGTTGCATTTATAAACCCTTCCTTACAAGCTTTTTTCATATTCTCTTCTTTTACAGTTAAAGTATCAATCATTTTACTAAATGTACTTAAACAAATTTTTACTGTATTTATAGAATCAAAAATTAACTCTTTATCTTCTTGCATATCTTTGTTGTAAGCAAGCGGAATCCCTTTCATCATTGTTAATAAAGCCACTTGATTTCCGTATACTCTTCCTGTTTTTCCTCTAACTAATTCAGCTACATCAGGATTCTTTTTTTGTGGCATAATACTAGATCCTGTAGAATATGCATCATCTAACTCAACAAAAGAAAATTCCGAAGAACACCAAAGTATTATCTCTTCACTAAATCTAGATAAATGCATCATAATCATAGACAAATCATTAGCTAATTCTAATACAAAATCTCTATCTGCTACAGCATCTATACTATTTACTCCTAACCTATCAAAATTTAATAATTCTTTAACCATAACTCTGTTTATAGGATAAGTTGTTGTTGCTAAAGCTCCTGAACCTAAAGGCATAGAATTCATTCTTTTATAACAATCTTCTAATCTTTCATAATCCCTCTTTAACATTTCAGAATATGCCATTAAATGATGAGCAAATGTAATTCCTTGCGCCCTTTGAAGATGGGTATATCCTGGCATTATGGTATATAAATTTTCACTAGCTTTTTTTAAAATAATTTTTTGAAAATCTAGTATACGACTTTTTAAATTCTCTATTTCACCTTTTAAATACATTCTAATATCTAAAGCAACTTGGTCATTTCTACTTCTTGCTGTATGAAGTTTTTTACCAACTTCACCAATTTCTTTAATCAGAAGCGTTTCTATATTCATGTGAATATCTTCATTATCTGAAGTAAAACTTAATTCACCATTTTCTATTTTATTAAGGATTGACTTTAATCCTGCTATTATCGTCTTTCCTTCTTCTAAGCTTATGATTCCACAGTTACTTATCATTGTAACATGAGCTATACTTCCTTCTATGTCTTCCTTATACATTACTTTATCTATATCAATAGAAGAATTAAAATCATTTACTTCTTTAGAAGTATCTTTTTGGAATCTTCCGCCCCAAAGTTTCCCCATTATATCATCTCCTATTCATTTTGTTATTTAAAATGTTTTTTTCTTTTCATTGCAACAACCTTAGATGGCAAACCATATAGATTTATAAAACCTTCTGAATCATTTTGATTATATACTTCATCCTCATCGAATGTGGCAATATCTTCATCATACAAAGAATATTCACTATCAATTCCAGCAGTTATTATATTACCTTTATATAACTTTAATTTAACATCTCCAGTAACATATTCTTGTGTTTTATTAATAAAAGACATTAAAGCCTCTCTTAAAGGACTATACCATTGACCATAATAAAGAAGTTCTCCTAATTTCTTTCCTATACCTTCTTTATAATGTAAAGTCTCTCTATCTATAGTTAATGTTTCTAATTCTTTATGTGCATAATATAAAATACTACCTCCTGGAGTTTCATAAACACCTCTAGATTTCATCCCTACTAATCTATTTTCAACTAAATCAATAATTCCTATAGCATTTTCTCCACCTAATTTATTTAATTTTTCTATTATTTGAACTGATCCTAAAGCTTCACCATTAATTTTAGTTGGAACACCTTTTTCAAAGTGAATTGTAATGTAAGTAGCTTTATCAGGTGCTTTTTCAGGAGTAACTGTTAATTCTAAGATTTTTTCATAATTAGGCTCATTTGAAGGATTCTCTAAATCAAGCCCTTCATGACTTAAATGCCATAGATTCTTATCTTTACTATAATTAGTTTCTCGTGTTAATGGAATATCTATATTTCTAGCTTCTGCATAGGCTATTTCATCTTCTCTTGATTTAAGTTCCCAAGTTCTCCACGGAGCTATAACAATCATGTTTGGTGCAAATGCCTTTATTGCCATTTCAAATCTTACTTGGTCATTCCCTTTACCAGTACATCCATGAACTATTGCATCAGCTCCCTCCTTTATAGCAATTTCAACTAATCTTTTACCTATTAATGGTCTTGCAAACGCAGTACCTAAAAGATATTTTTCTTCATAAACTGCATTAGCTTTAAGAGATGGAAAAATTATTTCATTAACTAAGTCCTCTTTTAAATCCTCTATATATATTTTAGAAGCTCCTGTTCTAAGAGCCTTTTCTTTCAATGGCTCAACCTCACTACCTTGACCTACATCACCAACAACTGCAATAACTTCACATTCGTAATTTTCTTTAAGCCATGAAATCATTATTGAGGTATCTAACCCACCTGAATATGCCAATATAACTTTATTAATTTTTTTCATATTAATAGCCCCTTTCATTTTCCATATATTGTAATATATTTTTATTATAATATTATTTCCTATAAGAAACAAGCATACTTTTATATTTATGCATTAATTTAATTGATGTTCCAATAATTTCAAATATATATAAACTTATAATGAATTTTTATGCATTATTAAATATATAAAAAAGGATGTATATTTTTTATACATCCTTTTTTATATATTTAATAATGCTAATATTATAGATATAATACTAAGTATTCCACTAAGTATAGATATATAGGTAAATATCTGTTTTTTATTTAAGCCTCTTTTTTGTAGTCTATAATGTAATTGAGACCTATCAGCTTTATATATTTCTTTTCCATTTATAAATCTCTTGATTATAACAAATATATTATCAAAAATAGGTATTCCTAAAACTATAAATGGAATAATAACTGATATTAATGTTGCTTGCTTAAAGCTTCCTTCTAAAGCTATTATAGAGAGCATAAACCCTAAAAAATTAGCCCCTGAATCTCCCATAAATATTTTAGCTGGATACTTATTAAATTTCAAAAATCCTAATACTCCCCCTAATAATATAACTGCTGTTATTGCAGAATCATATTGATCTTTAACCAAAGATACAAAAAAAAGTGTAATAGATGAAATAGAAACGATGCTTCCTGCTATTCCATCCATTCCATCACTCCAATTTACTACTGTAGTTAATCCAAATATCCATGTTATAGTAAAAAAGTATTGAATTAAGGGATGAAAAAATATAAATTCTCCATTTAAGGGATTGGTAAATCCTTTAAAAACAATTCCTATAGAAAAAATTAATGAAGCTGATAAAATTTGAACTATCACCCGAGGCATTATAGAAAATTCTTTTTTTCTAGCCTTATAATAATCATCCACTAATCCTATCAATAATATTAATGTTGCTCCTAAAAAAATATAAATTGAATTTTCAATTTTATATTTATATGAAAAAAATAAATATATGATAAAAAAACTTATATACATACATAATCCACCAACTAATGGTGTACTTTTTTTATGTTTTTTTCTTTCTGTTGGTTTATCTGTAAAATCTAATTGAAAACTTATATTTATAAAAATTGGAATTAATTTAGTTACCAATATATATGAAGAAATTATTGCAATAAAATACTTAAACATAAATTTATCCTTTCTTAATAATATATTTATTATTGACAGAAAGTAATTTATATATTAAGCAAAAATTAATTATTTATCCTTGGTTTAAACAAACAGAGAATATATGACACTTTGTTTTTTCATTATTCTCACTAGCTAATATTTCATATTTCTTTACTAAATTTCTAAGCTCTTGATCAAAATCTTTAAAAAGTTCTTCATCTATATTTATATCTCGAGAAATTATTGAAATAGCATTATTTTCACTGTTATTAATTTTTTTAATTAAGGTCTCTATAGACTTTTCTTTTGATTTATCATAATATTCATTAACTATATTAAGTACTTGTGACTTATATACTCTTTTAGTTTGAATATTTATTTCTTCTCCTTCTATTAAATAATTATTTGCTGTTAAATAATAATATTTAGCAATAATACCTTTAACCTCTTTAGTTCTAACTAACTCAATTATTCCAGCACGTTCTAATTTTTTTATATGATAATGAATTTTAGCTGGAACTTCTCCTAAATAGTCAGCAATTTCCTTTACTGTAGCCTCTTCTCTACTATTTCTTAAAAAAGTTATTATTCTAAGTCTATACGGATCAGAATATGTTTTTATTTCTTCTATGGTAGTAAGTGTCATAGTTTCTTTCAAAAGAAATCCCCCCTTATTTACATTTATTGTAAACCTTATCCAAATTATAACATAAAAAAAATAGTTTTAATACGGTTTAGTATATAAAAAATAACATTCATTCAAAACTTTTTACCTCTTGTATATACATTTGTATTTTTTTATAAACAAAAAAGACACCCTTATGGTGTCTTTTAAGATCTTTCTGCTATCATAGACTTTACTTTCATAAGTCTAGTAAGTGCTGACCTTTCATTTTCATCTAATTTCATTCTAATGAATCTTATAGTCTCTTTTAATTGAGGAATTGTCATATACTCAAGAGCATTTACTCTTCGTCTTGTCTTCTCTATTTCATCAGCCATTAATTGACAAGATTTTTCAACTTCAGCTAATTCTAAAAGTTTTGGTAATATACCATGTAATTTTCCTATAGCATCATCAAGTTCTGCTGAAGTATTGACAAATCCATAAGGATAAATACTTCCTTCATCACCATCTAATTCTCTTTTAAAATTCATAACTGGTACATTAACACTCATTATATTTTTATTTCCAACATCAACTGTTATATTATCCTTTGGATATGATATGGCCTCTTCTAAGAATTCTGAACTCATTCCAGCTCTAGCCATAACAAAATCCTTTAATGAAGCTCCAAGCTCTGATTCTACATCAGCTCTTAACTTATTATTATATTTAACAAGCTCGATGAATTGTCTAACTAATTCATCTTGCTTATCTTTTAATAATTTATGACCTCTAGTTGCTGTGCTTAATCTTTTTTTAAGCTTAGAAAGTTCCATTCTAGTAGGATTGACATTTAATCTTTGTGCCATATGCTACTCATCCTCTCCTAAAGGCATATATTTTTCTAAATATTCATCTCTAATTCTCTTAAGTTCTGATTTTGGTAATATCTTAAGAAGCTTCCAACCAAGATTTAGAGTTTCCTCTATTGTTCTGTCAGTTGTAAGACCTTGTGATACATACTCCTTTTCAAAAGCTTCTGCAAATTTAGCATAAGCTTTATCAGTATCTGATAATGCTGATTCTCCTAATATTGCAGCAAGTTCTTTTGCTTGTTTTCCTTGAGCATAAGAAGAGAACAATTGGTTCATAGTATCAGCATGATCTTCTCTTGTCTTACCTTTACCAATTCCTTTATCTTTAAGTCTTGATAATGAAGGTAAAACATCTATTGGAGGCATTATACCTTTTTTATACAATTCTCTTGACAATATTATTTGTCCTTCTGTAATATATCCAGTTAAGTCTGGAATCGGATGGGTCTTATCATCTTCCGGCATTGTTAATATAGGTATTTGAGTTATTGATCCTTCTTTACCTATTATTCTTCCTGCTCTTTCATACAATGTAGAAAGGTCAGTATAAAGATATCCAGGATATCCTCTTCTTCCAGGAACTTCTTTTCTAGCTGCTGAAACTTCTCTTAAAGCTTCACAGTAGTTAGTTATATCAGTTAATATTACAAGAACGTGCATTCCTTTTTCATATGCAAGGAATTCAGCAGCTGTTAAAGCCATTCTTGGAGTTGCAATTCTTTCAATAGCTGGATCTGATGCTAAGTTCATAAATAATACTGACTTATCTATAGCTCCTGTTCTTTCAAACTCTTCAACGAAGAATTCTGCTTCTTCAAAAGTTATACCAATTGCTCCAAAAACAACAGCAAATTTTGAATCTGAATTTAAAACCTTAGCTTGTCTAGCTATTTGAGCAGCTAGCTGTGAATGTGGAAGACCAGAACCAGAGAAAACTGGTAACTTTTGTCCTCTAACAAGTGTATTAAGACCATCTATTGCAGAAATACCTGTCTGAATAAACTCAGAAGGGAAGTTTCTAGCCACAGGATTTATAGCCTCACCATTAATATCTAATCTTTTTTCTGGGATTATTTTTGGCCCATTATCCTTTGGACGTCCCATCCCATCAAAGACTCTTCCAAGCATATCTTCTGATACACCAAGTTCAAGTGGTCTTCCTAAGAATCTAGCCTTAGTTCCTTTTACATTGATACCTGAAGATCCTTCAAATATCTGAACCATAGCTTTATCGCCATTAACTTCAAGAACTTTTCCTCTTCTTAGTTCTCCTGTTTGTAACTCTATTTCAACTAATTCATCATATTTAACACCTTCAACACCTTCTACAGCCATTAAAGGTCCAACTACTTCAGTAACTGTTCTATATTCTTTAAGCATCAAGAACTCCTCCTTCGCTTATTAAATTATCAATAACTTGTTTTAATTCAACAATAATATCATCTATTTTATTTATCTCATTTTCAGGAATATACTTACTTCTTGCAATTCTATCCCTTATTGGTAATTTTAATATTTTATCTAAATAAACTCCTGCATCTAAAGCTCTTTTAGCTTCTACTTGGAAGCTTAATACTGCTTTAAGCATCTTATATTGCTTTCCTAATGATGCATAAGTATCAACTTCATGGAAAGCATTTTGTTGAAGATAATCCTCTCTTATTGATTTAGCAACTTCAAGCTTTAATCTATCTCCTTCTGATAAAGCATCTATACCAACAAGTCTAACTATTTCTTCAAGGTTAGCTTCCTCTTGAAGTAATGCCATAGCTTCATTTCTTAATGCTGACCAATCTTCAGCAACATTTTCATCCATCCATGAACCCATTTTTTCTAAATATAATGAGTATGAACTTAACCAGTTTATTGATGGGAAATGTCTCTTATATGCTAACTGTGCATCTAATCCCCAGAACACCTTAACAATTCTTAAAGTTGATTGTGTTACTGGTTCTGATATATCTCCACCTGGAGGGGATACAGCTCCTATAGCAGTTACAGCTCCTTCTCTACCATCCTTACCTAAAGTTATAACTTTACCAGCTCTTTCATAATAATCAGCAAGTCTTGAACCTAAATATGCTGGGTAACCTTCATCACCTGGCATTTCTTCAAGTCTTCCAGACATTTCTCTTAATGCCTCAGCCCAACGTGATGTTGAGTCAGCCATTATTGATACAGAATAACCCATATCTCTAAAGTATTCTGCAATAGTTATACCTGTATAAATTGAAGCTTCTCTAGCAGCAACTGGCATATTTGAAGTATTGGCTATAAGTACAGTTCTTTTCATAAGACTTTCACCAGTCTTAGGATCTTTTAATTCTGGGAATTCATTTAGAACATCTGTCATTTCGTTACCACGCTCACCGCAACCAACATAAACAACTATTTCAGCATCTCCCCATTTAGCTATTTGGTGTTGAACAACTGTTTTTCCAGCTCCGAAAGGTCCTGGTACTGCAGCAGCTCCACCTTTAGCTACTGGGAAGAACGTATCTACAACTCTTTGTCCTGTAGTCATAGGCTCTATAGGATTCAATTTTCTTGCATATGGTCTACCTTTTCTTACTGGCCATTTTTGCATTAACTGAACTTCTTTATCACCTTTATCAGTAGCTATTACAGCTATAGTTTCTTCAACTGTAAATTCACCTGATTTAATTTCTTTTATAATACCTTCTATTCCAAAAGGAACCATTATTCTATGTTCAACAACTGGAGTTTCTTGTACTACACCTACTACATCTCCAGCTTGTACATTATCTCCAACCTTTACTGAACTTTCAAAAGCCCATTTCTTTTCTCTATTTAATGATTTTACATGTACTCCTCTTGAAAGGAAATTTGTTCCTGCTGCCTTTAAAAAAGCATCAAGTGGTCTTTGTATTCCATCAAACATTGATTCTATAAGACCTGGTCCAAGTTCAACTGAAAGAGGTTCTCCAGTAGTTACAACTGGGTCTCCTGGCCCAATTCCTGAAGTTTCTTCATATACCTGAATAGAAGCTTTATCGCCTCTCATCTCAATAATTTCACCGATTAATCCTTTAGATCCAACCTTTACAACGTCATATATATTAGCTTCATCCATTCCCTCAGCTACAACAAGAGGTCCTGCTACTTTAACAATTTTTCCACTTTTCAAGTTATCCAACCTACCTTCCTATAATATATTAACACCAACTGCTTTTTCTACATTTTCTGAAATTCTCTTTGATCCTATGTTTAAAGTTCCTTGATTGCTCGGAATTAATATCACAGCTGGAAGAACTTTATTATTATATCTTTCGATAGTTTCCTCTATATCTTTTGCCACTTGCTCTGTTATGAAGATTACAGCATAATCTGTCATTGCAAGCTTATCAACTGTTTTTCTAGCTTCTTCAACTTCAATTACAGGAAAAACATCTACCCCTAATGCTTTGAATGCTAGAACAGAATCTTTATCACCAACAACCCCTATTTTTTTATACATAAGCATCACGTAGCCTTTCTCTTATTACTTCTTCAGAAATGCTATTAAGCTTACCTACCATTATAGTTCTAACTTGCTTAATCTCATTTTCCTTAGCATAAATATATGCTAATACTGGCATTGCTCCAGATGTAATAAATTTAGAATCCTTCATATAATTCATAATATAATTATCAATTAATTTTTCAAAGGAACTAACTGACTTACTTTCTGAATACTCAGCAACACCTTCTTTAATAATATTTCCATAATCAGTATAACTTAATTTACTCCAAATATTTTCTGTAGCATCATTTAATAACATTATTAATTTCTCATTATCAATTTTTCCACCTGGAATTAATACAGAATTTAAAAATTCTTTATTTTTTTCTTGTTTTTTAACTCTCAATAATGTTTTTATATTAGTTAAATCAATTTGCATAGCAATATATTTTGCTATCCCGTCATGATTTAATTTATTTTCTAATTCTTTAATATGCATAAATTGATATTTATCAATTATAGTATCTATTCTTTGAGGATCTTTATTTAACTCAAAGTCCTGAACAACTTTTTCTATGCATTCTCTCATAAGTTGATTTAAATCTCTATAGTATTCAGTTTCTACTGCTTGTTTTAAATCTATCACTTTTGATATACCTATCGGTATTAACATATAGGAAAAATCTTTATTTAATATCTTCCCCTTAATTAAAACTTTAAGATTATGATAGTCATATTTTACTGCCATTACATCTATAACTTCTCTTACAGGACACATCTTATATAAATTTTCATATACATAAGTTAATTCTCTTGAAAGAACTATCTCATAATCTTCTGGCTTATTAATATCAGCCATATGTGCTCCATAATCTGTTTCTTGAAGTACCTTTAATGCATCCTTGGATGTCTTACTATCTATAAGTCTATCAATCTTTGACTTATCAAGGAGTTTGGTTTCTAAAACCCTAAGTCTTGGTAATACTTGGGTGAATTGCATTTCTTTCATACCTTATCCCCCTTAACTAAATAATATCCTCGCTATTTCAAATTCTACATCATCTCTTGATGCATCTACTAAAGAATCAAATGTCATATTTATTTCTATTCCATTTTTCTCTAATATGAATCCACCATTAAATTCTCTTTCTAAATTACTCAGTGAAATTTCACCTTTTTTCCCCTTAAGCAAAAGCTCTTTATTTATTTCATTTATGAAAGTTAAATCCAATAATTCTTTATTGTTTTTACTTAAAATGATTTTTTCATCACCAACTATATCTAAAGATAATATTTTATTCTTTATAAAATTTTTCAGCTCAACTTCTGACATAGAATTTAAGCTTTCTTTAGCTCTTAAAAATATACTATCCATAACTTTTTGTTTTACTTCTAATTTTTCATTTCTTATCTTTAATTCTGCACTTGATAATATTCTACTCTTTCTATCAATAGATTCA
Source organism: Clostridium massiliamazoniense (assembly GCF_001403635.1). GTDB lineage: Bacteria > Bacillota > Clostridia > Clostridiales > Clostridiaceae > Sarcina > Sarcina massiliamazoniense. The sequence continues at coordinate 462,451 of NZ_LN879468.1, read as the reverse complement.
GTTTCTGCCTTTTTAAGAATTTCTTCAGCTAATTTATTAGCTGAAGAAATTTTCTTTTCTATTATTTTTTCACATTCAAGTTTAGCTTCCTTTAAGATAGCTTCCTTTTGATTTTCTGAATCTTGCTTGATTTTAGAAGTTATTTGCTCTAAATTTGCCATTAAACCACTTCTCCAATCTTTAAACTTACTATCTTTTTAATTATTTTATTGTGTTTACTAATAAGAATGATATAACGAATCCTAATAAAGCGTATGTTTCAACCATAGCCGCTAAGATTATACCTTTAGTTGTATGTTCTGGCTTTTTAGCAAGTATTTGAATTCCAGCAGCTGCTGCTTTACCTTGAGCAATACCTGACCATAAACCTGAAATAGCTATTGGTAAACATGCAAATAATAAGAACATACCATTTTGTAAACTAATACCTTTGCTCATAGCATTGAAAGCTAAGAAACCTATAACGAATCCATATAATCCTTGAGTACCTGGTAATAATTCAAGTACTAACGCTTTACCAAATTTCTCTGGTTCTTCTGTAACTAAGCCTGAAGCAGCCTCACCAACTATTCCAACTCCTTTAGCTGATCCTATACCTGACATACCTACAGCTAAAGCTATACCTAAAGCACCAAAAATCATTCCTCCATGTTGTGTAAAAAAGTTAACCCAAGTTTCCATAATTTTAATCCTCCTAAATATTCACCTAGTATAATTTTTAAATTATTTTATTTAATTTTTTTTAAAGTTATATACTTATTTATTGTAGATAATGGTGAGAATGGTCTTCCACCACCATCATAGAATTTTGAGAAATATTCAACATACTGTAATCTTGCAGTATGAACATATGCTCCTAATAAGGATAAAAGCATATTGAATATATGAGCACCTATAAAGGCTAATGGTCCAACAATTATTACTGACCAACCAGGTAACATTCCTATAATAAGGTTTAATGCTGCTGCAATTGATCCCCCTGCAATTCCTAAAGCCATAAGTCTTGTGTAAGAAACTAAGTCTCCTACATAACTTGTTACACCATATAAAGCATATAATCCTTGTCCAATTTTAGCCCCTGTAGTGGCTTCATTCCTACCTTGTGTTGCTACTATTACTATAGAACCAATAACAGCAAGAGCAATTCCAACTATTTTTAAACTAGGAACTACTAACATTGCAAGACCTACTAAAAGCATAACCCATGATCCAACATCAAAGAAGGCATATAATGGTTTACCATCTCTTATTAACATGTATGCTTTTATTCCTAGTCCAAAGAATATTTGGATTACTCCAAATCCAACAGCTAATAGTAATAGCATATTAGTGTCCTTACTTGGACTAATTAAACCAATTCCTAAACTTTCTTTAATATCTATACCAAACACAGTACCAAATATTAATCCAAAAGCTGCTGTTGAAATACTTAGATACATAAAGAATTTAATAAATTTCTTCATACCATCATCTAAATTAAATAATTTTAAAACAGCTACAGTTCCTAAGAATAATGCTAGACCATAACCAAAGTCAGCAACCATCATACCAAAAAATACGATATAAAATGGTGTTAATAATGGTGTTGGATCTATCTCATTATATTTTGGTAAACTATACATCTCTGTTATAGAATCAAAAACTTCTGCTGGCCCTTTATTTTCTAACTTAATAGGTACAGTTTCAATTTCTTCTTCTTTAACATCTTCAAAACTTATATAATAAGTTTCCCCCACAATACTTTCAATATTTTCTTTTAAAAGATCATTATCTTTACTTGGAATCCATCCTTGGAATAAAACTGTTTTATCTGTCTTAAGTAAATTTTTATTTACCCTTTTTCTAAGAAGATAATTTTCGTAGTATTCATAGGCTAATTCTAAAATTTTCTTTTGAGATTCAAAAGTTAAAAGTTCATTTTTAATCTTTGTCTTCTCATTTTCTATTTCCTTTATAGATCCTTTAAAGTTATCTATAATATTTTTAGGAACATCTGTATGTTTTGTTTGAAATGGTGAAAATCCAAAGTTTTTAAGAAGTTCTTCAACTTTTTCTTTATCATCATTTACTGTAATAGCAAAAACAAAAATATCTTGGTTATTTTCTGAAACTATTTCTAAATAACTTTTTTCAGAAACAGAATTAAGTTCTTTTGATATAACATCTTTATATTGCTTTGGTAAACTACCTAAAAACATAGATGTCATTTTTAATTCATTTACTTCACTTAATGGAGCATCAAAGTTTTTCCAAGGTATTAAGTTTTCTATCTCACTCTCAAGCCTATTTTTTTCATTTTCTAACTTTGAAAGTGAATTTTCAAGTTCCTTAACTTCAGAATAAACTTCTTCCCAATTACTTGATTCAACTGAATTCTTAAGCTCGTCCAAAGTTAAACTTTCTTTTCCTTTTTTCATAGCTTTGATTCCAGATTCATCAGCAATATAAGTTCTTAAAAAATCTATTGAACTTCTTGTTTTAGAAACATTTTCTTCAATAATTGATGTTTCAGAATCAATATCTTCTTTTTTTAAACTTTCAAGAATTTCATTTCTTTCAATTAAATCATCACTTTGAAGGTTAATAAATTCAACCTCTAAGGAACCTTGAATTTTTTCAAGTAGCTTTTCCTTTTCTGCTTCAAAGGTAAGTAAAGTGAATTTATTCATTTTAACTATTGCCATGAATATTCACAATCCTCTCAATCACTAATTTAACAGCTTCATCAACCTTATTTTTAGATACTGATTGTATCTTAGCACATTCTGACTTACTTGCTTCAAACATTGTATCAGCTTCTTTCTTAGTAGCTTCAACTTGTTTTTGGATTTTTTCTTCACCTTTATTTTTAGCTTCATCAACTATTTTTTTAAACTCATTTTCCCCTTGTTGATTAGCCTTAACTATCATTTCCCTTGCTTCAGTTTGTGCTTCTTTCATAAGTGTCTTTGCAGCTTCTTCAGCTTTTTTAATTTCATTAATTACTTCTATTGCCAAAATTTCACCACCTTTAAAACATTAATAAAATATATCTTAATACTTTATATAGTATTAATTAACACTTAATCTAATTATTATTATACACAAATATTTTTTTAATTCAATAACTTATTTTGGAAAACTTGTACTTTTTATCATTGTTTACATTTTGTTTCCCTTTTATACTTAAAAAATTCATACAACTAGCATTATTACTAGCTTTACATATAAAATTCTACAAATTAGAACAAGGGATATTAATACATTTATTTGTAAAATAAAAAAAGCTTACATCTTATTAAAATGTAAGCTAGAAATTAATGTAATATTTTTAAACTTCTAAAAGTGTCACCATGTTATTTTCATCATATATAATATAAGTATTTTCTAATAAATATTCACCTTTATCTAAGTACTTTAATATATTTATTCTAAATTTTTCTATATGATATTTTTTTAAATTACTAATATTAAATCTTTCCTTAACTATTTCTCTTATACTACGCTCTTCTTCTTTCGTAATATCTCTAAATAAAAATTCTGGTATCCATTTTTTATTATTATAATTTAAATAATCGTATTTTAATAACTCTTCAAATAAAATTACATCTTCAGAGTTAATTTTATTTTTGAAAAATGAATAATATGCATTATAATAATCTAAATTTGATAAACTTCTCTTAAAATAACCTTTTTCTATAAAATAATTAGCTAAATCATAATATAAATCAAAAGGTGATGTATATTGCTCTAATATTAATTTAATAGAATTTTTGAATCTTCCTGAGTTATAATATTTATCAGTTATATGTTCAACCTTCTTTAAAGTTAAAAGTTCATCATAACTAATATCACTACTTCTAATTATTTCATAAGGTGCGTAAGGTGAATATACTATTCCCCACTTTTCAGCATCTAATCGCATTGATGATCCCTTTAATAATTTTAAGAATCCTAATTGTATTTCATCAGGATTTAAAGAATGAACATCATTAAATGACCTTTTAAAAGATTCCATATTTTCACCTGGAAGTCCTGCTATCAGATCTAAATGTTGCATAACATTTCCATTCTTAGCTATTCTTAAAACTTTATCTTGAAGATTTTCAAAGGTTATAACTCTGTTTATATTATGAAGAACCTCTATATTGCTAGTTTGAACTCCTATTTCCAATTGAAATCTACCTTTAGGTGCCTTATTTAACAATTCAATTTCTTCATCTGTTAATATATCAGCAGCTATTTCAAAGTGAAATCTTGTTTTTGTATCTTGTTCAATTAAAAACTCTAAAAGTTCTTTAGTAAATTTCTTATTACAATTAAAAGTTCTATCAACAAATTTAACTAATGGTATTTCTTTTTTCATGAAATAAGTTAACTCTTTTTTTACTCTATTTATATCTAAAAATCTTACTCCATGCATTACAGAAGATAAACAATAAGAACATTTAAATGGACATCCTCTGCTTGCTTCATAATAAACTATTTTATTTTCTATATCCTCATTTTCTTCATAAGGAAATATAAGATCATTCATATCCATATCTTTTCTTCTTCTATTAAATAATATCTCATTATCTATTTTATAATAAATACCATCTATTTCATTTAAAGTTTTATATCCTAATTTATATTCAACAAACTCCCTAAATGTTACTTCCCCTTCACCCTCTATTAAATATTCTCCTGGATGACTTTCTAAATATTCCTTGGCACCATATGAAACTTCTGGCCCCCCATATAGTATTTCTAATTTAGGATTCACTAATTTCATAAGTACTGCAAGTTTATTTATAAACTCCATATTCCAAATATAACAAGAAAATGCAACAACATCTGCTTTTTCTTCTATTATTCCTTCTAAAACATTTTCTATCCTATCATTTATAGAAAACTCCTTTATCATACAATCGTAATTCAAGTCCTGTGAATAGGCTTTTAAATATCTTATAGCTAAATTACTATGTATAAATTTCGAGTTTATCCCTACTAATAATATTTTCATCCTTATTCGTTCCCTTCTTTTTAAGCTTGAGATACATTATTTTATCCCAAATAATAGTTTCTGCTATATCAAAATTTTTTTCAAGTATTTTTTCTATATTATCTAATTTAAATTCTACAAAAGGATTTAAATTAGTATATTTAAAGTTTTTAGTTATTTTATTTGGTAATAAAGCATAAATATCATCTCTCACAATCTTCCCCTTTTCCTTTACTCTATCCCATATATAAATTTCACCATTTTCCTTTAATGATTTATTTATATCATTAAACATATTTTCTAATTCTAATTTACTAACCATACTACAAACAAAAAAAACTGCACAATTATCATAAATCATCTCATCTGATAACTTACAATCATCTATATCAACTAAATCATTATTATGTTTAGTAATATTGTATATAATTCCTGTATTATCATTACTTATATCTAAGACATTTCCCTTTGGAGAAAAAAAAGTTAAATCAACAAATAATCTTTTTCCTTTAATATTCATAATTTCACCCCTAATAAATTTTATGTGATATATTGATATAACTTATATCTAAATTAATTTTACATTTTTTACCATAATAAAACAACCCTAAAAGGGTTGCTTTATTATTTTTTCCTTATTAATTTAAAAAAGAAACTTATAGCTATTATTATCAATGTTAAAGTAATTAATAATAATATAAAAAAAACACTACCTAATACCATTCTTTTCTTATTACATTTGATTTCAACTAAATATCCATTTTTATTATCTAAAAAATAAAAATTATTATTATAAAACTTTAAGTCACTTAAAAAGCTATTTTTTATTTTCATTAATTCTTTTTTTTCTCCAGATTTATTAAGACTTATTAAGCTTTCTTCATTTTTATCATAAATTATAATAGAATCTTTTGTTCCTAATACACCATCTTTATCTATAGCTAATCTTCCTAAAGAATTAATTTCATCATTTTGATAAAACGGTGCTGGTGGAATATTAGGATGTTTTTTTAATAAAAAACCTTGTTTTACTTTTCCTTGCTCTCGAAACCTTGGAGAATTAACTGGATCTCCTCCACTATAATCTGGCCATCCATACCATGTATTAGTTAATGTATAAATATAATCTACATCTCCATATAAAGGTCTTGCTCCACTTTCTTCTATCCCCCCTACAGTAATGTATATTTTTTTATTACAATCATAATCAATTCCTAAAATATTTTTAATACCATAAGCAAATAATTCACTCTCAAAAGTATTCATATCTATTTTGAGCACTGAAGCAGTACTTAAAACTTTATTCTCTATTTTCTTCTCATTTTCAACCTCCTTATCTTCAGACAAAGAGGCAGTATGCTTTTCATTAAATTCTAAATTAATAGGATATTTCTCTCCTTGATTATTAGGATTTAAACTTAAATCCTCTTCATTGAGTATTCCAGCATTAGTAGCCGAATCTATAGTTAAAAATAAATTATTATCCATTATTAACAGCTTATTTTTCTCTACATTTTTATAATTAGGAATATTGTTTAAAATTATTTTTTCTTCCTTTGTTTTTAAATTATAATACATAAGCTTTTCATCTAAAATAAAAAATAACTTTTCACCACTTATTTTAACTTCGCCAATATTCTGTCCTTCTTTTTTTAAAACTTCTTCCTTTGAATTATCTTTGTTTATTTTTATTATTTCATCACCTTGAGAAATATAAATCTCACCATTATGATAAAAATCAAAAGATTTAGCTCCTTCTAATTTTTTTGATAATATTTCATAATTATAACTTTCACTTATATAATCTTCATTAAATTTAATATTAAAAAAAATAAAAAAAGAAGTAGCTAAAATCAATATTACGGCACTTATTATAATACTTGTCTTTTTCATATCCCTCCACCAAATTAAATTAATATCTATAAATTATATGATTGCTATTTAAGAAAAATTATGTATTTAAAAACATAATATTTATTATTTTTAGAATATTTCATATATCTACAGAATATTCTTTACTGTTAAACTTCTATCAGAAAGGAGGTACCTTTAGGAATGAGTAAAGATAATTTTTATCGAAATTCTTTTCTACTTACAACATCAAATTTAACTACTGGTGTACTTGGGTTTGTATTTTCCATATATTTATCTAAAATTTTAGGTCCTGAAGGTGTTGGATTGTTTGGCTTAGTAATGCCAATATATAATCTCTTTATATCACTTATGACTGCAGGGGTAGTTGCTTCAATTTCAAAAATAACAGCAGTCTATTCGGCCAAAAATGATTTTAATAATATCTTAAAAACCATGAAAACAGTTGCTACTTTTAATTTTATTTGGGCTTTTTTAATAGGAATATTGGTATTTTTTCTTTCACCAACTATAGGAGAATACTGGGTTAAAGACCCTAGAACAGTTAAGGCAATAATGATAACATCACCTGCCATGGTATGTATTGCTTTATCCAACATATTAAAAGGGTATTTTTATGGAACAACAAATATAAAAATCCCGGCATTCATAGATATATTTGAGAAATCTCTTAGAATCGTACTAATTTTTGTATTATTATTAATATTTAAAACAGATAAATTAGAAATATTAGTTATGTTAGCCTATTTAGCTATATGTCTTGGAGAATTTCAAAGTCTTATTCTACTTTATGGTGCTTTTAAACATACAGTTAGGAAAATACCAGTTAATTACAATATGTGCAAAAGTAAAAAGGAACTTTTAAAGGATGTATTAATAACATCAATACCTCTTTGTCTTAATGGTTTTTTAATAAGCACATTTTCAACTATTTCTACACTTATAGTTCCACGACAATTAATGAAAGCTGGATTTGAATACTCAGAAGCACTAGCTCTAATAGGGAAATATTCTGGAATGGCTTTAGCAATTGTAACATTTCCTTTGATAGTTATAGGATCATTAAATACATTAATAATACCAGATTTATCTAAAAGTTTAAGTAATGATAATATGAGATCTGCATCTAGAAGAATAAAGAATGTAATAAAAATATCATTTCTTATAGGAATATGTACCACTATTCTCTGTTTATGTATTCCTAATTCCTTAGGATATTTATTTTTTAAAAGAGATGATTTAGGTTTATATATTAGAGCAGCCTCTATTTCAATGCCTTTTTTATTTGCATCTAATACAATGTTTGGTATATTAAATGGCTTAGATAAGCCAAATATAATATTAAAAAATACAATAATAACAGAAGTACTAGAAATAACCCTATTATTCTTTTTAACAGCTATTCCGTCAATAAATATAATGTCCTATGCTATAACAATGGCTATAGTTTCTATCATATCATTAATGTTAAACTTATATGAAGTATATAAAGTTATAAATATAGAAATATCTATAGTTAATATATTGATATATACACTTGCTTCTATTTTTGCATTTAATGTTTTTAAGTTAATTATTTCTTTAACTCCAACACTGGATTATAGAATTCAAAGTTTTCTAATAGCTTCACTAACTGTTTTATTATTCTTCTTATTGATAATGTCCACTAAGAATAAAAAAATTGTTGTTAAATAAAATACTAAAAGGAGGTTGCAATTAACCTCCTTTTTGTCATTTCTTATATTAAACTTTTATTTAAACTTCTTACTAATAAAACTAGGAATTCTATTATATAAAGATGGTGATAATGAAACAACATCATCTTTCTTTATTGCTCCAAGAATTATAATTCCATGTAGATATAAAACACCACCTAAAGCAACCATAAATAAAAGCATTAATACTCCTATAAGTGGATTTAAAGTATTTATATCAACAAATGAATAAACTATAATTTTAAAAAGCACTATACCTACAGTCATATATATAGATGCTAGTAATGGTTTTGCAAATACTATTAGATTATTTATTTTTATATTAAGAACTTTCTTTAATTTTCTATTATTAAGTATCATCGATATTAAAAAACAAAGAATAAACCCGACTATTGCACCGTATATATTTATTTTCGGATTACCAACTAAAATATAATTAGTTATAAATTTAATTCCAAGACCTATAATTAAAGTAAAAATTACATAATAAAAATTGCTTAATCCTTGCAAAATTATATTTTGGATAAGTACAATAGACATAAGAACCACTACTATGGAACCTAAAACCATCATTAAATGTCCATCTGTACTTCCATATATGTATTTATATACTTCCTTACTTAAAGTAGCTAGTCCAAAAGCTGCCGGAATAGATAGTAAATATGTTACTCTAAAAGAAAAAAACATTTTTTCTTTTATTGTTGCCCTATCTTTAAGAACATTAGCTTTAGATATAACTGGTAATATTACTAATCCAAGAGATGTCGCAAATAATAAAGGAATATTTATTAAAGTTCTCCATTGTCCCAATAATCCATACATTTCATTAGCTCTTGTCGTTGTATAACCAGCATAAACAAGTCTACTTTGTACATTAGCCATATCAATTACATTTCCGAAATTTTGAAGTCCAGAACTAAGCATTATAGGTAAAGCATACATCCCCATGGTTCTAATAATTCTTTTAGTCCTCACTCTAGAAGTTGATGGATTATGACTTTCTTTAGCTATTTTATCCAATCTAAATATATAAAAAACATAAATTAAATAAGCTAAAGCAATTAATGCTCCTAAGGAAGTTCCTAAAGTTCCACCAGCACTACCTAATGGAACAGAAATTTTTATAAGTATAGCTGCAAACAATAAACTAAATAAAACATTAGCAATTTGTTCTAACACTGATGCAATTGCAACAGGTTTTATTTGATTTATTCCCTGAAAGTAGCCTTTATAAGTAGCTAGTAAGGAAGTTATTAATATAGCTGGTGCTATAAGTATAAGTCCATAAGTAATATCTTTATTATGTACCATATTTGATATAATTGGTGCACTAAATATAAGAAGCATAGTAAATAAACTACCTATTAGAAATAATAAAGTTCTAGATATTTTAAAACTTCTCAATGCATCTTTATGATTCCCAATAGCCCCTAATTCTGAAACATATTTTGCAACTGCTGTTTGCATTCCTATGTTTAGTAAAGCATAAACAAATACAAAGACATCATAAACTTGGAAGTATATCCCCATACCTTCCTTACCTAAAATTCTTGTCAGTGCTGGTACATAAATCAAAGAAAATATCTTAGCAACTATACCAGCAAGAGACAACATAGCAAAACCCTTAGTTGTTGATTGTTCTTTCATAATTTTAACCCCTTAAATAAAATTTATTTTATAAAACTAGATTACGAACTTAAATACGTCTCTTTTTATTTTTTTGAATATAGGAGGTAATGACTCAGCTACTGTTTTATTTTTTAAATATCCAAACTTACTTGGTACCTCTTTAAATACTACTTTATAAGCATATAAGAATTGATAATTTAATCCATATTTATTTTCATAGAATGAATTTAACTCTTTATCACCATATTTAAAATCTCCAATTATAGGGTTTCCTAAAAACGCCAAGTGAGCTCTTAACTGATGACTTCTACCAGTTATTAATTCTATTTCTATTAAAGAATAAGCACCATTACTTTCTATAGTTTTAACATCCATAGCTATTTTTTTAGTATTTGGTCTATTTTCATTATATACAGTTGATTTATTGTACTCTTCGTCTTTAGTAATATATGCTTCATATTTACCGTCTTTTATTCTTCCTTTTACTAAAGCACAATAATATTTTTTTACTGTTCTTTCTCTAATCATTTCATTTAATAACTTTAATGATTCGAAGTTTTTACCAAAGAATACTATCCCAGATGTATTTCTATCTAGTCTATTACATGGTGCTGGTGTAAAAGTAATTTCTGACTCTGGAGTATAATCTCCTTTTTTGTATAAATAGGATAATACATAATCATTTAAACTTGGTGGACCATCCTTTTTATCTGAATGTACTAATACTCCAGGCCATTTTTCAACAAGAACCATATTTTCATCTTCGTATACAATTCTAATTTTACTTGAGTCAACCATTTGAAAATTCTTAGTTTTATTCTTTTTAGCATTACTTTGAATATACTTTATTACAAGTTGATCTCCCTCTTCTAGTACATATTTCTCCTTTTGTTTTTTTCCATTTACTCTTATATCACCTTTTCTAAGAGCTTTGAAAATTGCACTTAATGGAACATCTTTTAATAACTTTCTTAAAAATTTATCTAATCTCTGTCCCGCTTCATTTGAACCTATTTGTATATTCATTAAATCACTCCTATTGTTTTTTCTTTTCTTATCTTTTAATGTTTACTTACTTCTTAATATATTAAAATAAATTTAATCCTTAACAAAATATATAACCTAATTTTAATTATTCAAATAATCTAAAGCTATTTTGCATTGTAACATTACCCCAATTTCCAATGCATCTTCATCTAAATTAAAATTTGGACTATGAGCTGGATCTACTATATGTTTTGCTTCATTTCTAACACCTAAAAAATAAAAGGCTGCTGGAATTTCATTTGAAAAGTAAGCAAAGCTCTCAACCCCTAATTTAGTAACCTTTTGATTTTTAACATTTTCATTTCCTAGAATACTTTTAGCATTTTTAATAACTAAGTTGGTAACCTGAGAATTATTATTAAGAATAGGATAACCTTCCTCTATATCAATACTATAATTAGCATCATTACAGGAACATATAGCATCTACAGTATCAAAAAGTTTTTTCTTTGTAAAATTTCTTTGTTCTGCTTCTGTTGTTCTAATAATCCCTTTTAAAATAACTTCATCTGGTATAACATTAGGTGCCTTACCTCCATGTATACTTCCCACAGTAATTACTGCTGGATTGACTATATTTATTCTTCTACTTATAATACTTTGAATTCCCATTATAATTTGAGAACTTATTACTATAGGATCAATAGTTTTATGAGGATATGCTCCATGACCTCCTTTTCCCATTATCTTGATTGAAAATGGATTAGATGCCGCATTCACAGCTCCCTCTTTTATCATTATTTTTCCAGTATCAAGTTCTTCTTCAACATGTAATCCAACTATAATATCAACTTTAGGATTTTGTAGGACTCCCTCTTTAATCATAAGAACTGCTCCACCAACTGTTTCTTCTGCTGGTTCAAATATTAATTTAATAATCCCTGAGAATTTATCTTTATTTCTATTTAAAATCTTAGAAACTCCAAGTAAAATTGCCATATGAGCATCATGTCCACAGCCATGCATTTTACCAATATTTTTTGACTTATATGAACATATATTTTTTTCTTTAATTGGAAGTCCATCCATATCAGCTCTTAATGCTATGCATTTTTTTAAAGTAGAGTTTTTAGTTCCTTCTATTATTCCACAAATACCTGTTTTTGAAAAAGAAAAATTTTTTATATTTTCAGAATCAAGAAACTCTTTTATTTTTTTAGAAGTATTAAATTCTTCAAGTCCTAATTCTGGATACTGATGAAAATACCTTCTTAAATTAATTACCTCATTTTTAATTTTTAAAACCTCTGTTACTAAATCAAAACATTCCATAAGTATAACTCCTAAAATATTAATATATACTAATATTAATATTAAAACATCTATTAAATTATATATTATGAGATGTAAAGGTTCAATTAATCATAAAATATTTTATACTTTATTAAAGTATTAGATAGAAAATTGTATTTTTTTACAAGTATTTTTGTAATGTACTTTTCAATGATACACTAAATCAAAAAATAAAAAAAGGATTTAGATACTTTTCTACTAAATCCTTTTAAAAGTCACCATTCAAATTCAGAATTTGCAACTTCATCTTCTTCTATTTCATCTTTATTATTTTTTAATTCATCAGCATAGATTTTATACATTTCTAAATCTTCTACATTTTTTTCTGTTTGCGCTATTTTAAGAATTTCATTATCTACATCTTTTTGAAGTTCTTTATGGTAACGATTTTTTTCTTTATCACCAGAAGCTTCTTTCATAAGAAACTTATCATAAGCTTCCTGCTCCTTCTCTGTTAAAATACCATTTTCATTAACTTTAATTTTAGCCAAATATTTTACCCAATCTTCTCTATTAAAATCGAAAAAATTCATATACTCCTCCTATAAATAATCAATTAAGACTTAATTTAAATAAAATAAAAATTTATATGAATTAGTATATCCAAGTTACATAAAATATATTGCTAAGAATATAATCTTCTGTACTTCCTACTTTTTTTCATATTGAATGGAATCGATCTTTTGTAATAATAACTTAAATAAAAAATAACATTGTTAAAATTTGTTTTACAACAAAATAGTCATAGTATACCTAGAATTATTTAACCAAGAAATTAAGTCTTCAAATATAATCTTATTAATTCCACAGTGATTTTTAAAATCTCTAATAGATTACATCAACACTTTATCTTTTAACATAAATACCTATATAATTATTTGTAAATTATATTATAAAAAAGAGCTATACTTAAGCGAAATTTTGAAGTTAGCTCTTTTTTATTTATTGTTTTATATTACCAATCAAATAACCTCTTTAATACATTAGAAAGATTATTTAAAATTAACCATTTCAAATCCATTGCTTGTTATTTTTACATATTGAGTATTTTTATTTTTATTCACATTAATTTGTTTATGATTATTTGAAACAATTAAATTTCCTTGATTTACATTATACTTAAATTCTAATATGTCTCCTATTTTATAAGATCTTCCACTTAAGTATTTAGAAAGTGATGATGTTGGAGTATTACCATTAGCATTAAATGTTGAAATAACTTTTCCTGTTGATCCATCAATTAAAGAAATACTCATAAAATGATTTGAAGTGTATCCACCTAAATACTGATTCGATCCGCTTACTATAAATGTGTGATTTTCTTGATTTAATTGTATATCTGCAGCATTACTTCCCCATCCATTTACTATTTCTATATTTGATGGATAGATATCTTTAAATAGATTTCTAAATGCAGGATTATTTCCTAAATTAAAATTATAATATAAGGATCCATTCCAAATTTCTCCTGTATGATACCAAGCCATAGAAGGATCATTTACAAAATAACTTTCATAGGACCTATTAGGATTCCACGCAGTTATTTGAACAGAAAAACTATGTCTACTTGAATTAACAAATTTACCACAATCAAACATATGCCAAGTTGTATCTACTGTAGCCCATCTATTCTGACCTTGTAACCATACTTGATTCCAAGAATGATATCCACCATAAGTTTCATATGGTCCAGGCGTATTAACATATCCTGTTACAACCCTTGAGCATAGCCCCGCATATTGACACATTGCAACATAAAGTTTTGCTTTATTATAACAAACTCCCCCATGTTCCCAAGTATTAATAGTATTTCCACCAGCACTTATATAAGGAATTGGTGACACTAACTTATATATAGCCTTAGCTTTTTCATAGTCTGTAATACATCCTTTTATTGCATTATTTACAGCTTCCTTCATGGCTTGATTCATTACAATACTTTTTGCTTGTCCTTCAGAACTAGAATCCCATCCACTAGCAGTTAATCCAGTAGAAACCATACCTTTTTCTGCATAATAATCTGATATATTGAAAGGAGTATTATAAACTCTTTGCCCTTTAACGCCATCTACTAATCCATTTTGTGTTATAATCACTGATTTAATATCGTTATTAGAAGTAACAGCCTTACCATTATTACAAGCATTTACATGTAATACTCCTGGTTTAGCATATATAGTTACTTTGTCCCCAAAATTGTATGAAATATTGTTAATAGAGTTTATTAATTCAGCAACACTATTATTTCCATTAAAAGATTTATTTAATATTACTTTTCCTTTAGAATTTTCAATATTTATTGAAAATACTTTCCCGTCATATTTACTATCCAATACGGCTTTATTGACAGAAGTTATGGAATCTTTACTATAAGTTGTTGGATTTTTAGGATTTATGCTATTGAATATTCCATAACCCTCCCATTGTGTTTTCATCGTAACAGGATTGAAAGTAAGTTCACCTAAATCTTTTCCAACACTTCTTTGTGTAATATATATTCCTGAAGTATCTTGTAATTTATTTTTATAAGAAAGATAAGTAGTTACTGGTACTGTATTAAAAGAAGATACAACTATAGGTGTTTCTAAAGTTACAGGTTCCTTTGTATTTATATTAATACTATATTGACCCTCATTACCTGAAGTAGTTGTAAATTTTTGACCATTGCAAGTAACACTTACAGCTGTATTAGGAATTGACTTTCCTGTTAAAGTAAAATTCTTTGTGCTATTTTTAGTTAATATATTTAAAGGGTTAACAATTAATTGATTAGTATAAGGCTTTAATCCATTAGGTGTTATTTCATAATATTGAATATATTGAGATGTATATCCTACACTAGTATTATTCTCATTTATAGTTACTTTAGATTGTGATGGATTGTAACATACGGAAATAACATCGCCATAATTAAATGATTTATCATTAAAAGCATCATGAAACTTTGTTGTATTCTCTCGTCCTGCAAACATCCCACCAGCAATAATTTGAGCATTTTTAGGATTATATATCTCCATTTGAATAGCATTTCCTACAGCATTAGCCCCTAAAAAAGCATTATATCCCTCAGCATCTATTTTCATATTGCTTGGATTAAATTTAAGAATTTGAACTAAACTCCCCCAATTATTATATATCTTTATATTATAATTAGAAATTTTAAAACTCTTAGTATTTAAAGTAACAATTTCAGGGTATGTATTTTCATTTGCATTAATATATATTAAATTTCCTACCTTTATATCATTACCTAAATTGTAAGTAAATTCACCATTTTTATTAGAAGTGGTTGTATATTCTTTATTATTAGCAGTTATGACTACTGTAGAATTCGGTAAAGTTGTTCCAGTTACAATAGTTCCATTAGTTGAATATAAAGCCCTAAAATTTTTATTGTTGAACCCTTCTGCAACTATACCTTTTTTAGTTAGCTTAAATAAAATATTACCTTTATATGATTTATTATTACTATTAATATGTTCTCCTGAATTAGATATTATTTGAATAGAATCACCATACTCAAATTTTTTCCCATTTAACTCTTTTGCTAAAGCTTCTCCAGCTATAACTCCACCTTTAAATGTTTTAGTTGATATAACTTCACCATTTTTATTTAATAAAGAAACAGTCATTGCATCATTACCAGTATAATAAGGATTTGTTTCTCCTCCTTCATTAATTACTTTTAAAGTATTATTATAATTAAATCCTATATTAACGATACCATAATTCCAAACATCTTTTATATTTATATTTTCGCCTTGAAGTATATAATTATTTGGATTAGGTTTTACTATAGTTGTACTTTCTAATTCATTATAAGGTTGAATAGTTATTATCTCTCCTATACTAGCATTTAAATTTACATTGACTAATCCTTCACTATTTGAAATCGCTGTAGTTTTCTTTCCATTAACCATAAAAGTAACTTCAATATTTGGCTTTACCTTACAAAAAACTTCTGTATTATCGCCACCATTATTTAATGCCTTAATATCATAAGCACTTTTTGTTATCTGTTTTAATCCAGAATCTGTATATTGATATGCCACTGTTTTTGATTCACTTGTATTATTAATAATATATTTAGATCCTGTATTAGAAGTTATACTTATTATATTACCTATCTCTAATTTATATCCATTTAATTCATTAAAAGCTTCATTTTCTGGGTAAGTTCCATGTTTGAATGATACTGTTTTTAATATAGTTCCATTAGGTTCTTCTATAGTAAATACTAAATTTCCTTTGGCATAGGGGTTTATCTCAGACCATCCTTTAGTTATATTTAATATTCCATCTTTTATACTTACATTAAATAAACTTTGATTCCAAACATTATTAATTTTTATTTCTTCCTGTATACTAGTATTCTTATTCTTATTTGTTAATACCTTTACATTTTTAACTTTAGTATCTTTTTTTATTATAGGTCTTCCTACAACTACTATTGATGAAACAGCCATCATTATAGCAATAGCTTTTGCTGTCTTATTCATAATTACTCTCCATTTTTTAATATTTTATTTAATATAATTTAAAAAATTATTTAACGTAAATATTATATACATTATATTCTTTAATCACAAGTAATATATATTATAAAAAGTATAAAATTGTAATTTGTTTTAATTAGATTTTAAATTTTAAAAATAAAATTATATAAAACTAAAGAAATTTATCTTTATTTTATAATTATAATACTCTGAAAATCGTCATGGGATATTGTCAATAACACACTAATCTAAAAGCAATAATTATATATAGATGTTTTTTTTAACAAATTTTGTTTATTCAATACGTATAATTTTATTACAAGTCTAGTAATATTTATTTTATTTATTTTCTAATTCATTTACTGTAATCATAAAAAATCACTTTAATTAATATTATATTTTCTAGATAGCTAGTCTTTATTATATATTTATAAAATATATATCTTCAGAATTTATTACTTACTTTTTTATTTTATTAAAATTCAGTTAAATTAATCTTAATCAATAAATTTAAAGATAAATGTCCATACATTATATAACATATATATTCTTTTATAAGAAATACTATAAATATAATATAATAATTAGTTCAAATTAATTTTTATATTATAAATTATCATTAACCAGATTATATATTAAATGAGGTGTTACAAATGAAAACTTCAACTAAAAAAGTAAATGAACAAATGTTAGATGTAGCAAAAGGAAAAATGGACAAAGCTCAAAAAAGAATAAAAAAGAATGAAAAATAATTATTATCAAAATGAGGTGTTTTAAATGGAAACTATAAAAAAACCAAGTGAAAAATTAGCTAATAAAGTAGCAAATAGAGTAGTAAATGAATCACAAGGTAAAATGAATAAAACTTCAAAAAAGAATGAAAAATAATTATTAATTAAAAAATGGTACTAAAAAATAAGAGTAGATAATCTATTTTTCTATAAATTATCTACTCTAAATTTATTTATACTATTTTTATAATTTAATAATAATTAATTATAAAATTTAATTAATTCTGCTTCCGCTTTTTTAGTTCATCTACAACCTAGAACACCTTTCACAAATCTCTTCATCAAGAAATTTATAGTCTTCTATAATTCTCCCACAGATCTCACACCTGATTCCATCTTCGTATTCATCTTCTCTATCCTTTGGTTCTTTGAATTCATAGTCAAAATCAAAATTTTCAAAAAAATTTTCTCCCATATTCATAATGCATTGCTCCTATCCATTTTGAAATTGCTTAATTTATAATAGTTTTATTGAAATTGTAATCAATACAGTCCACAACTAAACTAAGTCCTATTCTAATATCTCTAATAAGTTACTTTCAACAACAACTCTTATTTTAAACATTCTAAGGGTATTATCACCAAAGAAAACTTTAACTACATCTTTAGTTACATCTTCAACAGTACCTTCTCCATAGGTTTTACTTCTAACTCTTTGACCTTTTTTAAAGTCACTTTTGTAGTGTTCATCTCCTTCATTCCCCACTAATGATATAGGTATAAATGGACTCCTATCTTTAAAGTTGCCTTTAACACTTTTAGGTGAAAAAATATAAAGATTATCTATGGCGCGAGTAGCTCCAACGTAGAAAAGTCTTCTTTCTTCTTCTATATTTTCAGCGTTTTTATGTGGCATACTATCAACAACAGCATTTATCATATAAACATTTTTAAATTCCATACCTTTAACACCGTGGATAGTGCTAAGTATCACCGAGTCTACATTTAAACTTCTAGCCTCTGCTAAGTTTTCTTCCACTTCTTTTATATGTGTTAAGAATGGGAGTATTTTATTAAAATCCCTTGCTGATATTTTAAATTCTTCAACTATTTCCATTAGTTCATCTATGCTTTGATTATATTTTGAACTATAGTCTTTTAAATAATCCATATAACATAAATCACTTAGTATAAATTCTATAGCTACTCCTAAGGTCATTCTATTCAAACTTATAACATCTTCTTTAAGATCTTCTATTTTTTTCACTTGAAAGGGATGCACTTCTCCATACTTCAATAATAAATCAAAGACATCTAATCTCTCTTTTTCACTATTAAATTTATTTATAGATGTTTTTGAAATATATCTATAAGGTTTATTTATTATTCTTGTAAAAGCATCTCTGTTATATGGATCTAAAGATAATCTAAGATAAGCTATTAAATCTTCACAAATAAAGTGTTTAAAGAAATTAAATTCCTTATCTAAAAGTTTGAAAGGTATTTTGTATCTAATAAAAGCATCAATTATACTTCTTGATTCCATATTTGTTCTATATAATATAGCATTATTACTGAATGCAACATTATCTTTTTTAAAATTAAGTATTTTATCAGATATAATCTTACTTTGTTCACTTTCATCAAAAGGTCTTTTAAATTCAATAATACCTTCCATATCCTTTGAATGCATTATATCTTTTTTGTTTCTATTTACATTACAATCTATAATTTCTTTAGCTGTGCTTACTATATTTTTTACACTTCTATAATTGTATTTTAAATATATTTTCTTGCCATTAGGAAAGTAATCTTCAAACCTAACCATAACTTCTGGATTAGAACCCCTAAAAGAATATATACATTGGTCTTCATCTCCAACAGCAAAAAGCTTCGATTCAATTCTTTGTAAAAATTCTATTTGTATATCATCACAATCCTGAAATTCATCAACTAACATATATTTAAAAAGACTTCTATAACTATCTAAAAGTTTACTATTCCCTTCTAATAGTTCTAGGGTCTTTATTTGTAAATCATCAAAGTCCCATAAATTTTTATATTCCTTATAATTTTCGTAAGCATTATAAGAATCTAAAAATATTTTTTCATCTAAAGTTGCTTTAAATGCTTCTCCAGTCCTTAAAGAGCTTTTTCTTGCTGAAATATTATTTAATACTTCTTTTACTTTATCATCACTTACATCCTCAGTTATTTCTTTAAGTTGTTTTTTTATAACACCATAACTTTCCCCAGCACTTATAAGCTTTATTTCTCCATAATATCTTAAAAGAATTTTATAAAATAGCCCATGAAAAGTACCAAAGAAGGGAGCGCTATCACTATTAGATATTTTTTTAAATCTTTCCTTCATATTTTCAGCAGCAGCCTTAGTAAAAGTAAGTACAACTATATTTTTAGGGCTAATGCCTTCATTAATTAATTTAGTAATTTTATGTATTATAACAGTGGTTTTTCCTGAACCCGGAGGTGCAACTATTAATGTATTATCACCTTTATCTTCTACAGCTTGTCTTTGAAATTTATCTAAATTTTTAAACATCAATATCCTCCTAAATTGCTTAAACTATTAATATTATAGCCCTAAATTATATAATTGTAATCATTAATTTAATAATTAATTAAATAACTAATAACCTCTTCTAAGTCATACATTGTTTTCCCATAATTAACTTCTGGTTTTTCTAAAATTATTAATTTTGCCCCAGTTTCTCTAGCAGCCATTGCTTTTTCCAATGCTCCTCCAGAAATACCACTATCCTTAGTTAAAATAGCATCACAACCATATTGATTTAAAAAACTTTTATTTAATTCCTTATTAATAGGTCCTTTTATAGCTATTATATCTTCAATTTTTATATTTAAATCTAACATTTTCTTTATAATATTTTCAGCCGGAAGGACTCTATGAATTATTCTATTACTTAAATTTAAATTAATAATTGTTCCTAAAGTATTTCCACCTAATGTATTTAGAATTGGTCCTTTAATTTGCTTATCTATATCTATTAGCTCATTAAGTTCTGAAATTCTAATTATATTATTATATTGAAAATCTTTAAGAGCTCCTTTTCTTTCATATCTTAAATAATCTATTTTTAACTCTTTACAAACATATAAAATATTTTCACTTATTTCTTTTGCATAGGGATGAGTTCCATCTAATATTAACCTTAATCCTAACTCTTTAGCCTTATTTAACAACTCATCTCTTGTTAAAGGTTCAGTATTTAAATATTTAATATTAAAGTCCTTTAAAAGTTCACCACCATAAGTTGTAGCTGTAGAAACAAATAAATTATTAGTATGCTTTGTTAATTCTTCAAGTATAATTTTCCCCTCTGAAGTTCCTAATATTAATCCTATCATTTCAATCATTCCTTTATTTACTTCTAGTCAAATTATATCCTCTTGGTGTTACAAATAACCCATCCTTATAATAGCTTTCAGAATTTCCTATTATAACTATAGACATCATCCCAACATTCTCATCTGTAAATGTATCAAGTGTATAATATTCAACTTCCTGACCATCCCTTAAAGCATTAGTTACTACTGCAACAGGAGTATTTCCAGCTCTATATTCTCTTATAGTATTTATTGATTCCATTAAGTAATGTGGTCTTCCTTTACTCTTTGGATTATAAAGAGAAATTATAAAATCCCCTTCAGCTGCTAATCTAACTCTAGTCTTTATTTTATCATAGCTTGTCATTAAATCACTTAAACTAATATTACAATTATCATGCATAAGTGGAGCCCCTAAAATAGATGCTGCTGCACTTGAAGCTGTTATTCCTGGAATAACCTCAACATTCTCATCTTTTTTTAATTCTAATATAAGTCCAGCCATTCCATATATACCTGAATCTCCAGTACTAACTAAAGCTACATTATTGTTTTTTGAAAGTTCTAAAGCTTTTTCGCAACGTTCTCTTTCCTTTAACATCCCTGTTTGATAAACTTCTTTCTCTTCAATTATTTCTTTAATCATATCTATATATTTATTATAACCTACTATAATATCACATTTTTTAATAGTCTCCATGGCTTTTATACTCATATGTTCTATACCACCTGGTCCTATTCCTATTACATATAAAGTTCCCATTATTATTCCTCCTAAATTATGCTAACTCTCCAATAGAGATTGTCATTCCTTCAAAAGCACTTTTTTCTAAAAGTATCTTCCCATGAAGTAATAAAACAGCAGGTTCACATACTGCTCTAACACCAATAGATTTTTCTACAAAATCACTTCCTTCAAAATTATGTTGAACCTCTTTTATTTCCTCCTTAGAAAATGTAATAAACTCTGAATTTAAACTTTTAGCTAAATTAACAATTGCTTTTTCTTCTTTTTTTATATCTATTGAACCTATTTTTATAACAGCTCTTCTATCTATATTATTTTCTTCTAAAGTCTTAAGGACAAAATCTAAAAGTTTAGAACTCGAAATATTTTTACGACACCCTATGCCTAAAACCACATTTCTTCTTATAAGTCTTAAAGATGTACTCTCATCATAATTTACATCATTTAATTTATTAGTAACCCATAATAAATTATTTCTTATTACATCTGTTTTCTTATATCCCTTTGGAATGCTTATGAGATTTTCATCATCTTTAAAATAAACCTCTTCTCTATTAACCAAAGCACTAGAAATTATTTTTATCTTACTATAATCTTCTATTATTAAAGAATTTCTTTTCGCAATTAAGTCAGGTGCTTCAACACCAATATTATCTGTTGCTGTAGTTATAACAGCTGTAGAACCTAAAAGTTTTGAAAGTTCATAGGTATATTCATTAGCTCCACCTAAATGTCCACTAAGCAAACTTATAACAAATAACTCATTTACATCAATAACAATTATTGCTGGATCCTTTGACTTATGTTCCACAAGACTAGCTATAGCTCTTACAGCTATACCTGTAGAACCTATGATAATTATAGCTTCACAATTATTCCATAAGTTCTTTGTACTTTCTTTTAAATTAAAGTTAGCATCTAAAACTTTAGATACTAACTTTACATCTTTTTTTAAATCATCATAGTATGATATTATCTTCCTTGCAATGGCATCTCCCTGCTTATTTATTGAGATAACACCTATCATTACTCTTCACCTTTTCTGAACATATGACTAAAACTTTTATCATATAAAAGACTTTTTTCATAATCACAATCAATAAAATCACCAACCAATATTTGTGCACACTTAGTTATTCCTGCTTCTTTAACTTTTTGTGCAATATCATCTAGAGTTCCAAGTATATAACTTTCATCATTCCAAGTAGCTCTAAATACAACAGCCACCGGTACATCTCCTCTTTTATATCCTTTTTTTAGTTTTTCAACTACTTTATCAATCATTGATACTGAAAGAAATAAAGCCATAGAAGCCCCTATTGAAGCTAACTTCTCTAAATCTTCTTTTTCTGGCACAGGGGTTCTCCCTTCAACTCTAGTTAATATTACTGTTTGACTTACTGAGGGTAAGGTAAATTCCTTTTTTATAACAGAAGCTGCTGCTGTAAATGAACTTACTCCAGGTATCACTTCATAATTTATGCCTAGTTTCTCTAATTCATCCATTTGCTCCTTTATAGCTCCATAAATAGATGGATCTCCAGTATGAAGTCTAACTACAAGACTATTTTTACTTTCTTTTATTGCATCAATAACCTCATCCAATGTCATTGATGCAGAATTATAAAACTTACATCCATCTTTACAAAAATCTAAATGTTTATTACTAACTAAAGAACCAGCATAAATTACTACATCAGCCTTTTCTAGAATACTTCTTCCCTTTACTGTTATTAAGTCAACATCACCAGGTCCAGCTCCTATAAAATAAACCATCTAACTCACTCCTATTCTTTATTGGCAATTATAAGTGACATATAATCTCTATGATTTAAAATATCTTCCCTATTAGTTAATACAACTTCTCCATCTCGTCCAACTCTACTAACTAACACATACTTAAATCCTTTTTCTTCTAACTTATTTATTACCTTTTCTTCGTTTTTGTAAACTTTCATAATAACAACATATTTTTCATCTTTTATATCATCGACTCTTGCTGCTGGTAATATAAGTAATGGTTCATTTCCAACTACTAAAGTTTGATTTACTAAACTAGCAGCTGCACAGAAAGATGTTATCCCTGCAATAGTTACCACATCAAAACCTTTACTTTTTATATAAGTAAGAAGATGTATGTAAGTACTATAAACATATGGATCTCCAATTGTTAGAAATGAAACATTATTTCCTGCCTTAAGTTCACTATATATAAGTTCATATATTTTTTTAATTTTTTCTTCTTTATCAGCTTTTCCCATAGGAAAATGCATTTTATATACTTTTTTATCACCAGTTATATATCCTTCTACTGTTTGAAAAGCTATGCTTTCACCACCATCTTCAGCACTAGGTGCAACTATAACCTCACTATTATTAATAGCATTTAATGCCTTTACTGTAACTAATTCTTTATCTCCCGGTCCTACGCCTACTCCGTATAAAATACTCAAATCTATTTCTCTCCTTTAATTATAAAAATAGGGTTATTTGCTATAAGCATCATAGCTTTACTACTAACTTTACTTATATTGACATGACTTATTTCTAATTTATATTCAAGTTCTTTTAACTTTTCTATTGCCTTGTAAGCATTGTTCAAAGTTATCATATTTAAAACTATTATTCCATCTTTTTTTAAAGCTTTATTGGATAATTCTAATATGTCCTCTAGACTTCCACCACTTCCACCTATAAATATAGAATCAAATTTCTCTTCTTCCTTCGACTTATTGATAAAGTCTCTCAAAAAGTCTGTACCATCACACTCTATTAATTTAAGATTATTACACTTAAATTTTTCAATATTCATTTTTGCTACGTCAATAGCTTCTTTATCTCTTTCAACAGTATAAACTATTCCATTTTTAGCAAATAATGAACTTTGTATAGCTATAGTTCCTGTTCCTGTTCCAATATCTAAAACTCTACTATTTTCATGTAAATTCATTTTAGAAATGGCTAATATCCTAATGTCCTCTTTTGTCATAGGACATTCTCCTCTTATAAATTCTTTATCACTTATCCATTTCATAACAACACTCCATATTCCAATTTATTTTTTATATTGCTAATTAATATCTTTATCTATGGCTACTACAGTTAAATCACTAAACTCTTTCTCAATAAAATCTGCTGGAATTCCAATAGTTATTTTTTCATCTTCATAAGATAAATTTTCTCCAACTATTAATTTACATTGAATGTTATTTTTAAGTAATATTTTAGCTAAAGATGAAGGATTATTTTTTTTATCAGTAAGCCAAAATGATAGATTATAATTAAGTACCTTTTCTAAAAACTCATTATCTCTTCCATGTAGACTTCCAATAAATGCATTATTCCATAAAACTCCTAATTTACAACTTAAGTATTGAAAAGAACTTATTCCTGGAATTAATTCTATAGGCTCAGAACAATTACTTTTTATATAATTAGCTATACTATAAAATGATGGGTCTCCGGAGGCTACTAAAGCTATATCTGTGTTTTTATACTTATTTATGAATTCTATAATCTCTGATAACTTAGAAACTACAATAAACTCCTTTTCTTTTAATGTATCTATTTTGCATAAACTATTCACAACTCTAGAAAATCCAATTGTTTTTTGTGATTTACTAATTATTTCTATAGCTCTCGGAAGTATATACTGAACAGAGCCAGGTCCTATACCAACTATATAAATCATAAATCCCTCCTTGAATCATAAAGAATATTAAAATCTTTATATCCACTATACATAATAATATTAAATTTTATTTTTTCATAAGCTCGTTCATTAAGCTTCTTTAATATTTTTTCACCAATCCGCCTATAAAGTTCTTCATAACCAGCACCTAATAAATTAACAGCTCCCTCACTTGTTTTCTCATTAAGAACACTATTTATAAGATTTAAAGATTTACCCATTAGAGCTAGTTCTAATGCGATAACTTCTAATCTAACATCAGATACCTTACTATGTGTATTAAAACACCCAAAAGCAACCTTGCTTAATTTTCCTATATGTCCAACAATGGTTATAGATTGAATTCCTTTGCTTAAAGCTTCATCTACTGCAAAACCAACAAAATTTGATATAATCACAATATTGTTATTATTTATATTTAAAAAATCACAAAGTGTTTCACCTATATTTCCAAAGGCAAAAATTAAATCTTTATGTTCTAAAGCCTTTTGATTTATTTCTACAGAAATTGTTTCCTTTAAAGCATCTTGAGACATAGGGTAAACTATTCCTGTAGTTCCCAAAATAGATATACCATCTACTATGCCTAATCTAGGATTAAAAGTTTTCTTAGCAATTTCAGCCCCCCTTGGAACGAATATAGTTATTTTTACACCTTGTCCTTTTGGCAAAACTTCTAATACTTCTTTTTTTATCATTTTCCTTGGCACAGGATTTATAGCAAAATTCCCTTTCCCTATAGAAAGTCCATCTCTAGTGACTTTTCCAACTCCAATTCCTGCATCTAATACAAAGCCTTCTTTTATAATTTCTGCTTTTGCACAAATTTCTACTCCATTGGTTATATCTATATCATCGCCACCATCTTTTATTACAGTAGCTATAACAAAATCATTTTCTTTTTTTATCTTAACATCTATTAAAAGATCAATTCCCTTTGGAGTTTCAATTAAAACCTTATTAATTTCAGAATTATTAAACAATGCAATAGTTGCTGCTTTTGCTGCAGCAGTTGCTGATGAACCTGTTGTATATCCACATCTAAGTTTCTTTCCATTACTTTCAACATATAAATCTAACATGAATTAATAATTTTCCTCTCTATTATAATCCATGTAAAGCAATGCATTTATTATGGCAGCTGAAACAGTACTTCCACCCTTTCTTCCGTTAACTCTAATAAATGGTATTCCTAACTCTTCAAGGCCTATTTTACTCTCAGCAGCCCCAACAAATCCAACAGGAACTGCTATTATAAGTTTTGGCTTTGCCTTTCCTTCTATAATTAACTCTCTTAATTTAAATAATGCAGTTGGTGCATTTCCAAAAACAAATATATCAACATTTTCTTCTACCGCTAATTCAACAGCAGCCATAGATCTAGTTATATTTCGTTTCTTAGCAATATCAAAAACCCTATCTAAAGCCACATAACAATTTGCTTCACAGTTCATAGCTTTCATAGCCCTCTTATTAAATCCATTTATAGACATGTTTGTATCTGCATATATCTTAGCACCATTTCTTAAAGCTTTTCTCCCAATTTCAATGGCATTTTTACTTATTTCAACTAAATCCTTATATTCAAAATCAGCAGTCGTATGAATTACCCTTTTTACAATTAATAATTCATCTTCATTGAAATTATGGTTACCCATTTCACTTTCTATTATCTCGAAACTTCTTTTTTCAATTTCAAAGGGATTTTTTATATAACTCATAATAATTACTCCTAAACAAATTATTTTTTCTCCTTAGGCAATATATAATCTAAAAATTTCAGATTACCTAAAAAATGAATATGTGCATATGTAGCTATAGTGTTTTTATTTTTATAACCACATTTCCATAACTTTTCATTTCCTAAAAAACTATTTTTGCTTAAATTAAATATTGTATCTTCCTCTGTTTCAAATACAGATTTATGAAATTCATGACAATTAACATCTATAGAGTTATTACTTAATTTTGCATAACCAAAATTCTGAAGTTTATTTGTCATTTTACAATTTCCATCTAAAAAGCCTACCATCTCATAACCATCTATAGACTTTGATAAATACATAAGCCCTCCACATTCAGCATAACAATAAGTACCTTTTTCAAGGGCATCTTTTATACTTTTTAGCATGGATTTATTTAAACTTAATGATTCTTTAAATATCTCTGGATATCCTCCACCGATATAAAGAAAATCAATATTGTTAGGAATTTCTTTATCTCTAATAGGACTAAAATAGTGAATATCACCTAAATCCTTTAATAACTCTAAATTATCATCATAATAAAAGTTAAATGCTTCATCAAAAGCTATAGCTATTTTTAACTTATTTTTTCTTTTTACAGCATATTCTTTATGATATTGACCTTTGTATTCTTTGAATGATTTAATTAAAAGATCTATATCTACATTTTCTTCTATTAATTCAGATGCTACATCTACTTTATCTAATATATCTTTAATTTCAACAGCTTGAATTAATCCTAAATGTCTACTTTTAATTTCTAATCTTGAATCATTTGGTATAAATCCAAAAACCTTTATTTTACAATACTCTTCTACTATTGCTTTAAGTAATAAATAATAACTTTTACTAACTCCATTAAATACAATTCCTGTAATATTAGCCTTTTGAAAGTTTAGCAACCCATTAATTTCAGCCGCTATTGTAGTGCTTTTTCCCTTTGGATTTAAAACAAGTATTATAGGTAAATCCCCTAAAATTTTAGAAATTTCATAGGTTGAACATTCTGTTCCCACACCTTTACCATCATAAAGGCCCATAACACCTTCTATTATTCCAAAATCCTTATTAGCTTTACTATATACATAAATTATTGCATCTTCTCCCATTAAATAGGAATCTAAATTTTTAGAATTAATACCTAAAACTTTCTTATGAAATGCTGGATCAATATAATCAGGTCCTACCTTATAGCCCTGAATACTATAACCTTTTTTCTTCATAGCATTCATTAACCCTAAAGTAAAAGTTGTTTTTCCTCCACCGCTGCTATTTGATGAAATTATTATTGATTTCATTAATTTAATCTCCTAGATTGAATTTAATTTTTTATATATTTTTTAGTTTCTCCAATCATGTGATAAGTACCTTCTATAACATCTTTTATTCTTAATATATATAACTCCCTAAATTTCTTAATCTCTCCAAGACCATTTATAAGAACTTCAACTGATATGCCCTCATTTTCTAAATAAGTTTTTAATGAGCCTTCCTCATTAGAAGCCATATCTTGCTTAGCATGGTGTCCTGCTAATAATAATAAAGGAATAACCTTAACTTTTTTTATTGATTTTCTTTTTAGAATAGCAAGTACATCTTCAAATTTAGGATATGCCTCAACAGTTGTTATAAATACGTTATCATATCCTTTATAATTCAATATACTTTGAAGACAGCCATAAGCTGAATTAGCAGGATGTGCTGTTCCATGGCCGAATAAAACTACTGCCTTATCATCTTTTAATATTTCATCCTCAACAGCATTAATAAACTCAATATAGTCATTTGGTGTACCATTAGCACCACCGTAATAGAATATCGGTCTACCTAATAATAAATTTTCAAAATTATTTTTATTATCATTAAAAACTTTTTTTATGTAATCATATTCCTCGCCAGCAATTATGTGTAATGGCTGAATTATTACTTCTTCATAACCTAAGTTTTTTAATTCCTCCAATGCTTCTTCAGGTGTTTTTATAACTTCTCCACTTTGAGCCTTTATTTTTTTTATTATTCTATGAGCAGTAAATGCCCTAACAACATCATAATCTTTAAATTCTAAAGCAATTTCCTTTTCTATGATAGATATTGACTTATCTACAGCATCAATATCACTACTTCCAAAACTAGTTACTAAAATAGCTTTTTTCATTTTTAAAATCTCCCTCATTATACAAATTTTATGTTTATATAATTTATTATACAATAAATATCAGATTAAATTAAAGTAAATATGTATTATCTTTAAACAATATGAATTTTCATGTTATAATAATTTTAAAATTGATAAATAAAGGGAGACTTTTTAATGAAAAAAATAGATTTCAAAGGTAGTGTAATGCTAAATCCTGTTCCACCAGTTATGATAACTTCAAAGAATAAAGAAGGTAAAACTAATGTTTTTACAGTAGCATGGACAGGAACAATATGCACTAGACCTCCAATGCTTTCCATTTCAATTCGTCCCGAAAGATTATCTTACGAATATATAAAAGAAACAATGGAATTTACCCTTAATATCCCATCTGTAGATTTAGTAGAAATGGTTGATTTTGTTGGGATAAGAAGTGGAAAAGCTGTAGATAAAATTTCTGAATTAAATATACCACTTAAAGAAGGTACAAATATAAACGTTCCATATATAGAATCATGTCCAATCTCCATAGAATGTAAGGTTAAAACAATATTACCTCTTGGAAGTCATGATTTATTTATAGCAGATGTTATGGGTAGTCATATAGATGAAAATCTTCTAGATGAAACTGGAAAAATCCACTTTGAAAAGGCTAATCTTATTTGTTATTCTCATGGAGAATATTATCCAATGTCTAGAGAAGCAATAGGAAAATTTGGGTTCTCAGTGGCAACTAATGACTTCTTTACTGAAAAGAAAGTTGAATATAATAAAAACTTAAATAATTTTAAGAAAAAATATTCAATAGAAAAAAAAGAAAACAAGAATGTTCCTAAAGTGAATTCTCTAAAGAAAAATAAAAAAAGAGATGAAAAGGGGAAAAAGATACGAAAAAGAAATAAAAATAGATAGGCTCTAATTAGCCTATCTATTTTTATAATTCTAAGGTTATGCCATTATTTTTAAGCCATACTCTTAACTCTTTATAATCACTTAAAATAGATTCAACACTATTCCAAAAATCCTTTGAATGATTTTTATGTTTCATATGACTCATTTCATGAATTATTAAATAATCAATTACTTTAGGTGGAGCCATTATTATCTTCCAATTAAATAATAAACTATTATCACCAGTACAACTTCCCCATCTTCTTTTTTGCTCCTTTACACAAACTTTTTTAGGAGTATGTTCAAAAAATGACCTATAATAACTAATTCTATTAATAATATGTTTTAGTGCGAAATCCTTATAAAATTTTAAAAGCATCTCTCTTGTATCTGTTAAATCAGAGCTTTTATATAACTCTATTAACTGTTCCTCTTTATTAATTTTTACTTTATTTAAATTCATTGACTCTTTAATATTTAAAGTATAAAGTTCACCAAGTAGATAATACTTTTCTCCATCTTTATATTCTCTATTAATAAATAGCTTATTTTTTTCTTTCATTCTACTAACTTGTTTATAAATCCAAGACTCATTATTATTAATTATTTCTAATATTTCTTTTTTGGTTAAAGTTTTAGAAGCTCTCACTTGCAAAGTTGAATCTGATGAGATTTCTATAGAAAGCCCCTTCCTCTTTGTTTTTATAATATTTCCTGATATATACAAATTATTTATTTTTAAATTAAAAGTCATCAAAAACTCCCATTACAATTTTCTTGTATTAGCTCTTTCTTCTCCATCAAGTTAACAATTTCAACTAAACTTTTATCAATATTAAAATCAACAATTTGATTTAGTTCATTTTTTAAACAATTAATATTTTTATAGTATTTTACAGAAACTTTAATTAAATCATTCTTAGAGAAATATTCAGTGATTTCAGAACAAATATTATTAAATTCATTAGAGTCAAAATCACCATATTCAAGCTCCTCTAACTTATTGAAAAAATAAGAATATTTTTTTATTAAAGTTTTATCGTAATACTTATCATTTATAGTGAAGAAATTTAACATTTCTCTATAATCAACAGCTTCAATAATAACTTCTTCTTCTTCACCCTTTATATTTGAATAAGTGAAAGAAGGAAGTATTACATATTTAACGAACCTTACCATCTCTACTGCATTACTAAAAAAATAATACTTTGAATTAATATGGATTTCCTTGTTGTTTATATAAAAAGTTAAAATGTAATCATTAGTATTAACATTATTTTTATGATATTTTAAGTAATCTCTCCAATAATGAATCGCACCCATTTTATACACCTCTATATCACTTAATCTTTAATTAATTTTATCATTTACTAGTTAATTAATAGTAACATAATAATTAAAATATTCTATATTTCTTGAAATTTATAAATATAAATAAAAATGTACAAGCCTTTATAAATTTAATATCTAATTATATTTTAGAGACTTTTGAGAAAAAACAAGTAAAAGATTCCTATTTACTTGTTTCTTGGTAGTATTTTTTTATTTTTTATATTTTAATACTCATTTACGAGTATTTTATTTAAGTGTATTATAAAAGAAAATAAATCAAAACTTAATTAAGAAATTAAGTAAAATTTCTAAGAATTAATAAATTCCCACTAAAATATCAGATAGGCTTAATGCTCCATCTACATTTTAGTGGGAACTCTCTAAAGAATAGAATTATATTTCTTAAATTGATATATGCATAGAATCATAGGCAAAACTTAAATATCCTTTAAAGGTATTTTCCATTGATTTATATTCATCATAGCCAATGCCCCATTGCTCTTCTATATGAGTTATTATTATCTTTTTTATATTTAGAGTTCTCCCAATTTCAATAATTTCTTCAATATAATATAAAGCTGGATTATTTTCTGTATACTTCTTTCCTTTTGGCATTGAACTACCTATTATTAATATGTCAGAAGAAAGAAACTCCTTTCTCATAGGAAATGGTTTTATATCACAAGGAGCATAAATTATTTTACTTTCACCTTCTGATAATAAAAAAATAGTAGATACTATATTAGTAACAACAGGAAATAATTTTATTTCTATTTTATTAAATTTAAAAAAGTCGCCCTTTATAATTTGACATAAATTCTTATTACTATAATATTCTAAATAACCACTAAATCTATTTTTTATTGCTAATAAATCATCCATAACCTCTGGTAATCCATATATCTTAGTTGATATTCTCTCTACTTTATACCTCCATCCCTCATGGAGTTGTTCTATAACCCTCATTCCTAAACTATGGTCTGGATCCCAATGGGAATACATTATTCCATCAACCTTAAATATATTCTCTCTATTTATTTGATAATTTATCTCCTCTGGAGTATCTATAATAATATTAATATCTTCTATATATAAAGAAGAACCCGTTCTTTTATAGGGTTCTCCTTTTTTTCTAGCTTCCTTGCAAATATTACATTGACATGTTGGCCTCGGCAGTGCAACACATCCTCCAGAGCCTAATATTTTTATATTCATTTATAAATTTTCAACCTTAGCTCTTTCAGGTTTTAGATTACCTATTTTTTTTCTTCTTTCTATTAAAACTTTTTCAACTTCTGAAGGCTTTATATTTAATTGAGCCATTAAAACTAAAATGTGATAAGATAAGTCACACAACTCTTCTATTTGTTCTTCTTTATTTTCCCCTTTTGCTGCGATTATAACTTCAGTACTTTCTTCTCCAACCTTCTTTAATATTTTATCTAAGCCCTTATTAAATAAATATGTTGTATAAGATCCTTCTTCTTGATTTTCCTTTCTATTATTTATAACTTCATATAATTCATTCAATATATTTTCCATATTACTCTCCTTAAACTATTTTTAAAATAAAAATAAGGATTGCTTTTTTAATTCAAGCCAATCCTTATATGCCAAAAACTATTCTACTATTTTATTGTGAAAGCAACTTTTCTTTCCTGTATGACACGCTACTCCTATTTGTTCAACTTTAATAAGCAATGTATCTCCATCACAGTCACTAATTATTTCTTTAACTCTTTGTTTATTTCCTGATGTTTCACCCTTATTCCATAATTCTTTTCTAGACCTTGAGAAAAACCAAGTATAACCACTTTCTAGAGTTTTTTCTAAACTTTCTTTACTCATATAAGCCATCATTAAAATTTCATTACTAACGTAATCTTGTATTATAGCTGGAACTAATCCATATCCTTTATCAAAGTCTATTTTCCCAAAATTTTCTCTGTTGATATTTTTCATAATTCTTACCCCTTCTTATATTACTATTCTGTCATTCTTACTTCTATGTTTTTAGATTTTAAGAATTTTTTCACTTCACCAATAGTCAATTCCCCATAATGAAATAAGGACGCTACTAAAGCTGCATCACTTATATCATCTACTAAAACATCATAAAAATCATGTAATTTACCACATCCCCCAGATGCAATAACAGGAACATTAACTGCTTTACTAACAGCTCTCGTAAAATCTAAATCATAGCCTAACTTCGTTCCATCCTTATCCATAGAAGTTAATAATATTTCCCCTGCTCCTAATTCCACTGCTTCCTTTATCCATTCTATAGCATCTATTCCAGTATCTATTCGTCCCCCATTTATATAAACATTCCAACCAGAATTATCTGCTCTTCTCTTTCCATCAACAGCTAACACTATGCATTGACTTCCAAAGTGACTTGCACTTTCCTTTATTAATTCTTTATTGTTAATGGCCGCTGAGTTTAAGCTTACTTTATCTGCTCCAGCCCTTAGTATATCTTTAATATCTTCTATAGACCTTATACCTCCCCCTACGGTAAAAGGAATAAAGATATTTTCAGATATAGCCTCAACAACATTTCTAAAGGTTTTTCTTCCTTCATGGGTAGCCGTTATATCTAAAAATACTAATTCATCAGCACCTTCATCATTATAAAATTTAGCAAGTTCTACAGGATCTCCTACTTCTTTTATTCCTACAAAGTTGATTCCTTTTACAACTTTTCCATCCTTAACATCTAAGCAGGGTATTATTCTTTTACTATGCATTTCTCCTCCTTTTAGAACTAAAGTTCCCTTTTATTTTCTCATATTTATTAGAAATTTTTAAGTTAAACTTTTCCATATTTTGTTAATTTAAATTTAATTTATTAAACATTTCTTGTTTATTATTCATAAGTACCTTCAATAGTTTCTATAGCTTCCTTTAAATCCAAAGTTCCTTCATAAATTGATTTTCCTACTATTGCACCATATATATTTAATTTATTTATATTTTTTAAGTCATTTATATTTTTAACTCCACCAGAGGCTGTTATACTTATTGATACATTATTTTTAATCTCCGTTAACATATTTAAATTAGGACCTTTTAAAGTTCCATCTTTAGATATATCTGTTACAATTATATTTTCTACCCCTAAGTCCTCTAAATACTTACAAAAATCTATATAATGTAAATTACTTTTATTTAACCATCCATCTGTACATACAAAGTTATTATTGAAATCAACTCCCACAGATATTCCTTTTTTAAACTCCCTTATAGCCTCTTTTAAGAACTCCTTATCCTTAACTGCTGAAGTCCCCAATATAACCCTTGACACTCCATTTTCTAATAATTTTGATACCCTTTTTATATCTCTTATACCTCCACCAACCTCTACAGGTATATTCACTTTATTAGCTATCTCTATTATTTTCTTATGATTTTTAGCAACTCCACTTTTAGCACCATCTAAATCAACTATATGAATATATTTTGCCTTTGCTCTTTCAAAGCTTATAGCAGCATCTACAATACTCTCTGCAACCTTTTCTTTTTTATTATAGTCACCTTTATATAATCTTACAGCTGTTCCATCTAGTATATCTATAGCTGGTATTATTATCACTAAATCATCTCCCCAAAATTCTTTAAAATCTTAAGTCCTACTTCTCCACTTTTCTCTGGATGAAATTGAGTTCCAAAAACATTATTATTCCCTACTACAGCAGCAATTTTATTATTTCCATATATTGTATCTCCTATTAAATCCTCTTTACTTTTCACAACTCCATAGTATGAATGAACAAAATAAACAAAGTCATTTTCATTTATATCTTTTAATATAGGACTTACTTTTTTTATCCTTAAATTATTCCATCCTATATGTGGTATTTTTATCTTTTCTTCCTCTAAAGCACTATTATCTAACTTTCTTATTTCCCCTTTTATAAGGGATAACCCCTCATATTCGCCACCTTCATAACTTTTATCAAATAATAACTGCATTCCTAAGCAAATTCCCAATATAGGAATTCCCTCTTCTGCTTTCTTTATAATAAGTTTATCTAAGTCTCTAACTTTTAAATTTTCTATAGCATCTTTAAAGGCTCCAACCCCTGGCAATATTATTTTTTTTGCTCCTTCTATTTTTTCTTTACTATTTGTAATTTCACACTCTATATTTAAATATCTTAATGCATTATATACACTTTTTAGATTTCCCATACCATAATCAATAATAGTAATCATTATAATACCCCTTTGCTACTTTGGACTCCATGTCTTTCTCTATCTATAGTTCTAGCTTCCTTCAATGCTCTTCCAAAAGCCTTAAATAATGCTTCTATTTTATGGTGATCATTAGTTCCATAAAGTATATTACAATGTACCGTTATTCCACTATTACTAGAGAAAGCTCTAAAAAACTCTTCTACCATTTCTGTAGAAAAATTTCCTATAGCTTCTCTTTTAAATTCTCCATTAAAAACTAAGGCGCTTCTACCACTAATATCTATAGATATAAAGGCTAAAGCTTCATCCATAGGAACATAAAAACTTCCATACCTCTTTATGCTCTCCTTATTTCCTAGAGCTTCCTTAACTGATTTTCCAAGGGCTATTCCAACATCTTCAACAGTATGATGGTCATCTATAAATAAATCCCCAGTACAATTAACTTCTAAATCTATTCCACTATGAAAGGAAAATAAATTTAGCATATGATCAAAGAAACCTACACCTGTATCTACTTTAGCTATACCTTCTCCATCTAAATCTATCTTTACTGATATAACAGTTTCATGTGTTGCTCTTTCACAACAACCTACTCTTCCCATAATAACCTCCCCTTTATTATCCTCTCTATACTTTTAATTAAAACTATATTTTCTTCTCTACTTCCAACAGTTATTCTTATAGAATTATTATTAAAATCTCTTATTAATATTCCATCCTCTTCTAATAATTTTCCTAATTTATGGGTTCCTTTTCCCATCCCAAATATATAATTACCATTACTCTTATAGAACTTTATATCTTCATTATTAAATTCTTTTAATTTCTTAAATAAAAACTCTCTTTCCTTTACAATTTTATCTGCAGATTCTATCATAATCTCTTTATATTTCAAATTATTAGTTGCTATCATATTTGAATAAGAATTTATATTATAAGGTACTTTTAACTTACTTAATTCTTTTATTACCTTTCTTCCACCTATAAGAAATCCTACTCTTAAAGCTGCCATTCCCCAAGCTTTAGATAAGGTTCTTGTTACTAACAAGTTATCATAGCTTTCAACTAAATCCACAACTGATTGTCCAAAAAACTCATAATAAGCTTCATCAACTAAAATTATAGTATTCTTTAAATTATCTAATATTTCAATTATTTCATCCCTAGAAAATGCCATTCCAGTAGGATTATTGGGATTTGAAAATATTATTAAATCAGCTTTTTCTTCCTTTGAAAACTCAATAAACTCCCAAATATCTATAGGTCCCTCATTAAGATTTATATTAAATTTTTTAATAGTTCCCTCATTCATAGAACAATAAAAATCATACATGCCAAAATCAGGGTTCAAGGTTACTAAAACCTTCCCATGATTTATATAATTAGAAATTACTAAATTCAACATTTCATCAGAACCATTACCTACAATTACATTTTCAGCACTTAAATTTACATACTCAGCATATAAGGCTTTTAATGCTTCATAATCATTATTAGGATATCTATTTATACTTAAGTTTTCTAAAGAATTTAATGAATTTTTCAAATTTTCCTTAAATGGATTATATCCATTTTCATTTCCATTTAAATAAATTCTTATATTTTTTCCCTTTGGAACTTCATAACTACTACTCATTTCAATCCAACCTTACCTTTATAGAATTTTTATGTGCTGTTAATCCTTCTTTTTCGGCTAGAAGCATTATCTTTTCTCCATTTTCTAATATGGCTTCCTTACTATAATGAATAAAAGAAGATTTCTTCACAAAACTCTCTACGGAAAGGGCTGAAAAAAACCTAGCAGTAGAATTAGTTGGCAATACATGATTAGTTCCACCAAAATAATCTCCTATAGGTTCTGGAGTGTTGTATCCTAAAAATATAGATCCTGCATTTTTTACACCTTCTAAATATCTCATTGGTTCTTCTACCATTAACTCTAAATGTTCTGGAGCTATTTTATTACTAATTTCTATAGCTTCTTCTATGGATGACACAATAAATGCAAGACCATGATTTTTTAATGATTCTTTTATTATTTCTTTTCTCTCTAAAGCTTCAATTTGCTTAATTATCTCTTGATGCTAACTTATCATGTTCTGCTTGAGATAACATATCCGCTGCTACAAATTCAGCTTTTGCATTTTCATCTGCAATTACTAATATTTCACTTGGCCCTGCTATCATATCTATATCTACATCACCATAAACTATTTTTTTTGCTGTAGCTACAAATATATTTCCTGGTCCCACAATTTTATCAACTGCTTTTATAGTCTCTGTTCCATAAGCAAGGGCTCCTATAGCTTGCGCTCCTCCCACTGAATAAACCTTATCTACACCTGTTATAATAGCTGCCGCTGCAATATATGGATTTATCTTTCCATCCTTATTAGGAGGAGTAACCATAGAAATTTCACTGCACCCTGCAATCTTAGCTGGAATTACATCCATTAAAACAGTAGATGGATAAGCTGCTGTTCCCCCTGGAACATATACCCCTATTTTCTCTATGGGAGTTACTTTTTGTCCTAAATAAACACCATTATCTTTAAAAAATATATAATCATTTTGTTTTTGCTTTCTGTGATAGTCTTCTATGTTTTTTTTTGCTTCTTCTAATGCTCTATAGAACTTATCCTCTACAAGACTAGCTGCCTCTTTTAATTCCTCATAGGAAACTGTGAGCTTATTAAGTTTTACTTTATCAAAAAGCTCTGTATACTCTATTAAGGCTCTATCCCCTTCATTCCTTACCTTATTTAGAATATCTTTAACTCCCTTTTCAACATCTAAACTTTCTTTATTCTTTCTATTTTTAAAATTTGAAATTATATTATCCAAATTTTCAATTTTTTTAAAGTTAACACTCCATATCTCCCCCCTTATAAGACACTTTCAACTTTATCTATAAATTTTGTAATCTCTTCTTGCTTCATTTTAAAGCTTGCCTTATTTACTATAACCCTTGCACTTAAGTTACAAATTTCATCTAATACTACTAAACCATTTTCTTTAAGAGTGGTTCCTGTTTCCATAATATCAACAATACCATCACAAAGACCTAAAATAGGTGCTAGCTCAACAGAACCTTCTATTTTAATTACCTCTACATCCATATGTCTTTTCTTAAAATATTCCCTCGCCACATTAGGATATTTAGATGCTATTTTAATATGTGAAACTGAATCATATAAAGTAGTTTTTGGCATGGCAGCTACTATAAATTTACATTTCCCTATATTTAAATCCAAAACTTCATAATAATTTTTACTACCTTCTAATATAGTATCCTTTCCAACTACAGCTATATCTGCAACACCATGCTCAACATAAGTTAAAGCATCATTTGATTTAACTAAAAAATATTTAATCTCTTCCTTCCCATCTTGAAACACTAATTTTCTCCCTTTATCTTTTAGTTCTGTGCAGTCCATCCCAGCTCTCTCTAATATTTTTATAGTTTCCTTTTCTAATCTTCCTTTTGTAAGAGCTATATTTATTCCCATATTACTTTGCCTCCTTTAGAAGAACAACTTTTTTCCCTTGCTTTCTTTTTTCGTTAGCCACTTTAATTTTTTCATTGAAGT
This sequence comes from Clostridium massiliamazoniense, assembly GCF_001403635.1. Taxonomy (GTDB): domain Bacteria; phylum Bacillota; class Clostridia; order Clostridiales; family Clostridiaceae; genus Sarcina; species Sarcina massiliamazoniense. The sequence goes on along the minus strand of NZ_LN879468.1, from coordinate 422,996 downwards.
TCTCACTATTATAAAATATCTCTTCGCTTTCTTCCTTATCTAAAAATTCATCTTTATTTATTATTTCTATTAATTCATTTATTCTAAGAGATAAACCTATAGCTTCTAAATCTCTTCCATAGCTTTTGATTAAATTATCATATCTTCCGCCGTATAATATATAATTTCCAATGCCCTCAACATAACCTCTAAACACAATTCCTGAATAATATTTTATTTTTGGTGCCATTCCTAAATCAAAACTTAAATATTTTTCATATCCCATTGAAGCTAAACTTTTATAAATCTTATCTAAATAATCTATATACTCTCTAATTAAGCTATCATCTATTAAATTTCTTCCCTTATCTAAAATATCCCTATTTCCAAAATACCAAGGAATTTCTTTAAATATTTTTTTATATTTTTCCTCTATATTTAGTTCATTTAAATATTCTTCTAATTCTACTAGCTTTTTATCTTCTATTATTTTTATTAAATACTCTTTACTATGCTCATCAAGATTACTTAATTCACATAATCTCCTTATTATTCCTATATGTCCTAATTCTATTTTAAAATTATCTATATTACTGCTTTTTATAGCTTCTATACCTATTATTAATACCTCTACCTCAGAAAAAAAATGCTCCCCACCTATATATTCAATTCCACAATCTATATATTCATTTCTTTTTCCAACTAAACTTTCATTTACTCTAAAAACTCTTGATTCATATCTCAATCTTAAAGGTAATTCAGAATTTTTAAGTTTAGAACTTACAACTCTAGCTATAGGAATAGTACAATCAGCCTTAAGGGCTAAAATTTTCCCCTTATTATCAAAAAATTTATACATTTCTTCTTGGCTTATACCATCCCTATAGTTAGTAAAGGTATCATAAAATTCTAAGCTTGGAGTTATAACTTCACTATAGCTCCAACTTTCAAATAAACTATTCACTTTTCTTGTAAGCTTCTCTATTACTCTACAATCTTCATAAAGTAAATCTCTTGTTCCATCTGGAACATTCATTATATTTTCTTTCATAAATTTGCCCCCCATTATAGTTTTTACTTTTTTTAACTTTATTCCAAATAATTACTTATTTAGTTTATTATAGCATATTTCTTTATTAATTTTATAGACTAATATCCTTTTAAAATTGAAAGTTGGTTTTAAATAAATTATTATTTAGCAACAACTTCCATCATAACTTCATAATATTTACTTATTATTAATTAATGTAATATCTAATTAAATTAATACTTACTTTTTTTACATCTTATTTTGTAAAAATAGTTGCAATTCTCCTTAATTTTGTATATCATAAATTACAAGAAGAATTTAATCTTATTAAAGGGGAGTAGTCGTAAATATAATATCAACAATCTCGGCAATATAGCCTGGTATTATATACCTCCATTTGGTGACAAGACTTTTAATATAATTTTTCAGATATAAAAAACTGAAAGATTATATTAGAAGTCTTATTTTTTTACACTTTTCATAACTTAATATATAAAGTGAAGTTTAATTAGTCTTATATAAAGCATAATAATTCCTATTTAAGATTATAGAAGATATTAGTTATCAGACCCAAAATAGAATATTATAACCGCTAATTATTAGACAAAGTTAAATATAATTTAAAAGGGGGTTCTTTAAATTGAAAAATGCTTATAAAAAATCTATTGAAAAAATCTCAGAAGATTTAAGTGTCGATCTATCGGTAGGCCTTAATGATTCTGATGTAAAAGAAAGACAAGATAAATATGGATTAAATGAACTTAAAGATGGTCCTAAAAAAACAACTTTTCAGGTATTTCTAGAACAATTTAAGGATTTGTTAGTAGTCATACTTTTAGTAGCAGCTATAATATCAACATTTATTGGTGATTTAGAAAGTGCACTTGTTATATTTATAGTAATTTCAATTAATGCTATTTTAGGAACCATACAACATATCAAAGCAGAACAATCACTTAATAGTCTTAAGGCGCTTTCATCACCTAAAGCTAAGGTTTTAAGAAATGGAAAAAAAGCAGAAATAGATTCTAAGGAAATTGTCCCTGGTGATATTCTTATATTAGAAGCTGGTGATTTCGTAGGAGCTGATTGTAGAATAATAGAAAACTTTTCTCTACAGGTTAATGAAAGTTCTCTAACAGGAGAATCTGAAAATATAATAAAAAACACAGATTTAATTGAAAATGATGAAGTTCCTATAGGTGATAGAAAAAATATGGTCTTCTCAGGAAGTTTAGTTACTTATGGTAGAGCAATTGTTGTAGCAACAGCCACAGGAATGTCCACTGAACTTGGAAAAGTTGCCAAGCTATTAAAAAATACTCAAGAAAAGAAAACACCTCTTCAAGTTAACTTAGATAACTTTGGAAAGAAATTAGCCTTTGCTATAATAGGAATTTGTATAATAGTATTTAGTCTTAGTCTTTATAGAGGTGAACCTGTTATGGATGCCTTTATGTTTGCAGTAGCTCTAGCAGTAGCAGCTATTCCTGAAGCTCTTAGTTCAATAGTTACTATAGTTCTTTCCTTTGGAACTCAAAAAATGGCTAAAGAAAATGCTATTATTAGAAAATTACAAGCTGTTGAAGGACTTGGTAGTGTATCTATAATCTGTTCAGATAAAACAGGTACTCTTACACAAAATAAAATGACTACTAAAAAATTATTTGTTGATAATAAAATATTAGATTCTAAAGATTTAAATGTAAATAATACTTTAGAAGAAAAACTGTTAATGATGAGTATACTATGTAATGATGCAAGTAGTTCAACAGGTTCTGAAATAGGAGATCCTACTGAAGTTGCTTTAGTCAATTTAGGATTACTTCATAATCATAATGAATTAAAATTAAGAGAAGAAAATAAAAGATTATCCGAAGTCCCTTTTGATTCTGACAGAAAACTTATGAGTACTGTTTATAATCTAAATGGTGAAAACTTAATGATTACAAAAGGAGCTCTTGATGTACTGTTAAATAGAGCTAAATATATAGAAACTTCTAATGGTATTGAAGAATTAACAGATGAAAAGAAAAAACATATCAATTCAATAAATATGGATTTCTCTAAAAATGGTCTTAGAGTTCTTGCTTTTGCCTATAAAAATATAGGTTTAAATACTGAAATAACTCTTAAAGAAGAAAATGATTTAACCTTTGTTGGATTAATTTCTATGATGGATCCTCCAAGAGAAGAATCTAAAGCCGCAGTTTTAGAGTGTATAAATGCAGGAATAAAACCAGTAATGATTACTGGTGACCATAAAATCACTGCTTCTGCTATTGCAAAAGAAATTGGAATATTAAAAGATGAAAATGAAGCTATAGAAGGAAAATACCTTGACAAATTATCTGATGAAGAACTAAAAGAACTAGTTCCTAAAATATCTGTATATGCTAGGGTATCTCCAGAACACAAAATAAGAATAGTAAAAGCATGGCAAGACCTTGGAAATGTTGTTGCTATGACTGGAGATGGAGTTAATGATGCTCCTGCTTTAAAACAATCTGATATTGGTGTTGCAATGGGAATAACAGGTTCAGAAGTTGCAAAGGATGCCGCTTCCATGGTTCTTACAGATGATAATTTTAGTACAATTGTAAAAGCAGTTGAAAATGGTAGAAATATATATAGTAATATAAAGAAATCTCTTAAATTTCTTTTATCTGGCAATACTGCAGGTATATTCTCAGTATTATATGCCTCTATACTAGCTTTACCAGTTCCATTTGCAGCAGTCCACTTGTTATTTATAAATCTTTTAACTGATAGTTTACCTGCAATAGCCTTAGGTTTAGAACCTCATAGTAAAAATGTAATGAAAGAAAAACCTAGAAAACTAAATGAATCAATATTAACTAAAAATTTTACTCTTTCAGTAATATTTGAAGGATTCATTATAGCTCTATGTACTATGATTGCTTTCCATATTGGATTAAAAGAAAGCTCAGCTATTGCTAGCACTATGGCATTTGCAACTCTTTGTTTAGGACGACTTGTTCATGGCTTTACTAGTAAATCTAATAGGGTTTTAACAATTAAAGAGTTTACTTCTAATAAATTCTCTTGGTATGCATTCTTAATTGGATTTGTTTTACTTAATGCAGTATTACTAATACCTATTTTAAGAACACCATTCCAAGTTTCAGCTCTTTCTTCTACGAATTTATTCATTGTATATGGACTTTCCATTGCCCCATTAATACTAATTCAAATATTTAGAGCTATAAAGATACTGATAAACAAATAAATAAAAGCATATCTAGATAAAATAATTAAGAAGGGATATATCATAGTTTTGGTATATCCCTTCTACTTTTGTTACTTATACAACTAGGTTAATATATAAAGTAATATATCTTAATCTTGGAATAAATCTCCTAAACCACCAAGTATACTACCTTGGCCTACTTCTTTTCCTCCGCCTTGTGGAGCTGCTGCAAAGACTTTAGATGCCAATCTACTAAATGGTAAGCTTTGAATCCAAACTTCCCCTGGTCCTCTTAAAGTAGCAAAGAATATTCCCTCACCACCAAATAAACTATTTTTTATTCCACCAACATATTGTATATCATAATCTACACCTTGAGTCATTGCTACTAAACATCCTGTATCAACTTTTAATACTTGTCCTGGCATAAGTGTTTTTCTTACAATAGTTCCACAAGCATGAATAAATGCTATGCCATCCCCTTCTAACTTTTGTAATATAAATCCTTCTCCACCAAAAAAGCCTGCACCTAATTTTCTCTTAAAGTCAATTCCAACACTAACTCCTTTTGCTGCACATAAGAAAGCATCTTTTTGGCATATTATTTTACCATTGTACATTCTTAAATCCATTGGAACTATTTTTCCTGGATAAGGTGATGCAAAAGATACAGTTTCTTTTCCATAGCCTCTATTAGTAAATACTGTCATAAATAAACCTTCACCAGACACAGCTCTTTTAGCAGCACTACCTAATTTTCCAAAGAACCCCTTTTCTCTTCCACTTCCATCCCCAAAAATCGTGTCCATTTGAATGTCATTATCCATCATCATCATAGCTCCGGCTTCTGCTATAACTGATTCATTTGGATCTAATTCTATTTCTACAAATTGCATATCATCCCCATAAAGTCTAAAATCTATTTCATCTGCTCTCATTTACCACATTCCTCCTAAGTATTATATAGTAGATTTTCTTAATTAGATTATATATAGTAAAGGGTCCGTTTACAATATTAATTTTATATTAAAAATATTTTCTAAGTCTAAATCAAAATTCTTCTATTTGTTACTATTCTTCATAATTTGTTACTATTTATTTAAATTATAAAAAAAATAATGACTAATAAGTTATAATATTGTAAAATTAAATTTTGTAGTGTATATTCTAAAGATGTCCTCGATTTTTAATTAAAAGGGAGATGATTAAACTGAAGATGAAAAACAGTTCGAGAGGGGTAATGATATTAACCTTTACAAATATATGTTCAAAGTTATTATCATTAGTATATATTCCTCTTTTGAACCATAATATAGGTAATACTGGCTATGGTGTTTATGGATCAGCCTATAGTATATATACCTTTGTTTATATGGTTACTATAGCTGGAGCTTCCACCGCCATACCTAAATTAATTTCTGAATATATGGAAACAGATCACGAACGTGATGCAATGGCAAGTTTTAAAATTGGTCGTATTATCCTTATTGCTATGGGGCTTATTATGACAATACTTTTATTTGTATTAAGTAGACAAGCTGCTGCTTTTGGAGGATATGAAAGTGCTTATCTTGCTATAATAGTACTTTGTCCTAGTATCTTCTTAACTGCACTAGGTAGTTCCTATAGAGGATATTTTCAAGGTAGAAGTAATTTAATACCTCTTGGAATATCTCAATTTATAGAACAAGTACTTAATGTAATTTTTAGTGTCTTTTTTTCATTTATACTTGTTAAATACAGTGTTACTCTAGGTGTTGCTGGTGGTGCTGCTGGTACTGCTATTGGTGCTTTAGTTTCTTTAATTTATTTAAAATATAAATTCATTAAAGACCAAAAAATAGAAAGAGACAAAACAAAACCTAGAATGCATAGTAATAAATACATATTTAACTATATAATTAAATTTTCAATACCTTTAATTATATCAACTGGATGTATTTATGCTGGTAATAATCTTCTTGATTTAAACTTTATAACTACAGGTTTACAAAAGGCTGGATTCTCAGAAGCTGCAAACCAAGCTACCTATGGTTATTTTAACAAATATATGCAACTTATAAATACGCCTATGATACTAATAAGTTCCTTAGCTATCTCTATATTACCTTTAATAGCTAGAGCAAATGTATCAGGTGATAGAAAGAACCTACAAAACTCTATACAAGATCTTATAAAAGTTGGTTTCTTAATAGGAATGCCTGCTGCTATAGGTCTATCTGTATTAAGCAAAGATGTATTTACTATGATTTTAGGCCCTCATAATACTGGAGGTGCTTCAATAATGAAATATGGTGCTTATGTATTTATATTTTCTTCTGTTTATCAACTTACAAATACAATGTTAAACAGCTTAGGAAAAGTAAAAGAAGGTGCTATAAACTCTTTAATTGGAGTTGCTATAAAATTAATATGTGACTATTTACTTATACCAATAGTATGTATAAATATTTATGGTGTTATTATAGGCTTATTAATTTCAAACATAGTAACATTAATACTAAATGTTTTTGTAATAGAAAGACATATTGGAAAAAGAGGTTTATTATATACTAGCTGGCAGAAACCTGCTATAAGTGCTATTATAATGGGAATAGTTGTTTTCTTTGTTGATAAGATTTTCCTTATATTCTTCTCTTTATTCCTATGGATATATATTGCAAATCTTATTGCTTTATTAATAAGCGTTTATGTGGGTGCTTTAGTTTATGTACAAGCAATGGTAAGACTTAAAGGTGTTGACCAAGCTTTACTTAATGCTGTACCTAGAAAATTTAAAAAAGTATTATTATTAAAATAAAAAAATGGGCTACGTAAAATAGCCCATTTTTTTATTTTACTTCTTCAAATTCTTCCTTTATTTTAGTTAATTTCTTTTTATAAAAAATCCAAAAAGTAATAATAGTAATTATTGTGGCTACTATATCTGAAATTGGTTCTGCAATTAATGTAGCATTTAATTTCCATTTATTCATCTTAAAAAATTCTGGCAATATAAATATTAATGGTACTAATAAAAATATTTTTCTTAGCAATGCTAAAATCAATGAATTTTTTGCTTGTCCTAAAGCTAAAAAAGTTTGTTGACAAGCTATTTGTGCACCAAATAGAAAGATACCAAAGAAAAAAATCTTCATACTTTTAGCTGTTATTTCTATAAGTTCTGGATTATTATTAAATATTTTAACAAACATCTCTGGAAATACCATTATGGATACCCACATTATACTTGTGTATGCTAAACAACAAATTACCAATAATTTAAAAGTTTCCTTTACTCTTTTTATACTTTTAGCCCCATAATTATAACTTATTATAGGCTGAGCTCCTTGACTTAATCCTACTAAAGGTAATAATACGATTTGCATTATACTACTCATTATTGTCATTGCACCTACTGCTAGGTCTCCACCATAAGCTTGTAATTTATTATTTAAGCTAACTACAACTAAACTTTCTGTAGCTTGCATTATAAATGGTGAAACCCCTAGTGCAATTATTGCACCTAATATTCTCATATCTGGAATTATATATTTTTTTCTCACTCTAATTTTATTTTTCTTTCCAAAAATAAAGCTTAATACCCATATAGCTGAAACAAACTGCCCTAATATAGTTGCTAACGCAGCTCCCTTAACCCCCATGTTAAAAGTAAAAATAAATATAGGATCTAAAACTATATTTATAATTGCTCCTATCATAACAGTTGACATACTTATTTGGGCAAAGCCTTGAGTATTAATAAAAGGATTAAGCCCCAAAGCAAATTGTATAAATATTGTCCCTATTAAATAAATTGATAAATAATCAATAGCATATTTTATAGTTGCTTCACTAGCTCCAAATGCATTTAATATAGGCACCTTAAATATGGTAAAACCTACAGTTAAAATAACAGATACTACTATTAAAGTAGAAAAACTATTACTTATTATTTTTTCTGCTCCCTCTTTGTCTTTTGCTCCCATTTTAATAGCTGCTAGTGGTGCTCCTCCCATACCTATTAAAGCACTAAAAGCAGATATAAGCATTAAAATAGGAAAAGCAACTCCAACACCAGCCATAGCCATTTCACCATTTTGGATTCTCCCTATGAATATTCTATCCACTATGTTATATAAAATATTAACTAATTGAGCTATAATTGCAGGTAATGCTAAAGTTACTAATAACTTTTTTATATTGCCCTTTCCTAAATCTGTTCCCCCGTTAGACATCATTCCTCCTAAAATATTTTAAATTAATTACCTAATATAGTAATTTATTCCTTAATTATACTCTTATTTTTTGTACTTATAATTAAAAAATTATTAATATTTTAATATAAACTAAAATAAAAAAAGTATGTATCAAATCATATTGCAAATTTGATATATACTTAATAATCTTTATCTTTTCGAACCTTTATTAATGGCTCCTAATTTTCTTCTTCTAATTTTAGTTTTCATTCTTAATTGATTAACTCTTGCTTTTCTTTTTAAGCCTTCTTCTCTTACAATGGTATTCTTTGTTAATTTTTCTTCAGCTAAATGCATTTCATTATCCATTTTTAACACTCCCTAATAATATAATTAATATTATTGTAATCTTTTTCCTATTTTCATACAAGATTAGTATATTTAAATCTAAAATGCATAATATCTTAATTTTTAACAAAAAACTAAAAAAAATAAAATCTTTATAATTAGAATTCAATTTTTTACGCAAAAAAAGCTAAATTACTAAAATTATCAACAAAATAACTCAAAATGTAATTTAGCTTTTTATTTAAATTTACTTAACAATATCTTTATGTCTTATTATATTATAATTATTTTTTTCTTTCACTTCAAATAAAGCAACCACAATTAAAGTTAAAATACTTAATACACAAAACATCTTCTTATTAAAAGTAAATATATTACTTAATTGAACCAATAACACACCTAATACTAAATAAAAAAGTTTTGATATATATTTTTTTCCAAGTATCTTTTTCATTTGTTCTCACCCTTTTTTTATCTGATAGCTAGAGGCTGTAATATTCCTATCTCCTATAAGTAGGATACAAACAACCTCACGCTTCTAGATAACGCCCACTAAACATTCAGATGGAGTCAAAACTCCATCTGAATTAAGTCTACGTTTCTCTAATTGCTAGTTACTACAATATATCTATATTTATATAATGAAGTAACTTCAAAATCCTAGATAAGTTTTACTAAAAAGTCTAATTATTTTCTAATATCTTTAGTATTGCTCGATTAAAATAAAATATAATAAATTAAACTCAATTTTTAATTTATTAATTATTATAGTAAAGACTTTCTGTAGGATATTCTGGATCACAAGTTATATCTATTCCTAATTTTCTAAAAGTTTGCTCATCAGCTCCAGATACTATTGTTGTTGAATGAGCTTGTGAACCTTTAAGCATAGCTATTTTTTCCATAGCTACTTGTGCCATAGGATTTGTTGCAGCACTAATACTTAAAGCCATTAAAACTTCCTCACAATTTAAAGCTGTTCTATTTGATGCTAAAGTTTTAGACTTTAAATTCTTTATAGGTTCAAGTATTACTGGTGATAAAAGATGCATTGAATCATCTATATTAGCATAATATTTAATAGCATTAACTACTACAGCAGCTGTTGCTTCCATAAGATCTGAACTTTTACCTGTTAATAAAGTTCCATCTTCTAATTCTATAGCTACTACTGTGCATGGATCTTTTTCATCAGCTGTTTCTTTAAGCTTAGTTGAATATTCTCTTGCAACTGGTACAACTTTTCTATCATCTTCTTTAAGCTTTAACTCTTCCATTATTAGTTTACTTCTATGAAGAGTCTCTTGATCAACAAAGCCCTTTTTATATTCACAACTTGTTTTAAAATATCTTCTTATTATTTCTTGTCTTGAGGCTTCCTTTACAACTTCATCATCAATTATTCCAAATCCAACTCTATTTACGCCCATATCTGTTGGTGATTTATATACTGATTCTTTTCCTGTTATTTTTTCTATTATTCTCTTTAAAACTGGAAAACTTTCAACATCACGATTGTAGTTTATAGCTGTAGCTCCATAAGCTTCTAAATAAAAAGGATCTATCATATTAACATCTTTTAAATCTACTGTTGCAGCTTCATATGCTATATTTAAAGGATGTTTTAAAGGTACATTCCATACTGGGAATGTTTCAAATTTAGAATATCCACATATTTTTCCTCTTTTATTTTCATGATACATTTGACTTAAACAAGTTGCAAGCTTTCCACTTCCAGGTCCTGGAGCAGTAACAACTACAATTGGTTTAGTTGTTTCTATATATGGATTTTTACCATAACCTTCTTCACTTACTATAGTATCAACATCTGTTGGATATCCTTTTGTTGCTGCATGCTTATAAACTTTTATTCCTCTTCTTTCAAGCTTATTTATAAATACTGTTGTAGCTGGTTGCCCACTATATCTAGTTATTACAACACTATTTACATCTAAGTCCCAAGCTCTAAAATCATCTATTAGTCTTAAAACTTCAATATCGTAAGTTATTCCAAAGTCACTTCTCATTTTATTTCTTTCTATGTCCCCTGCATAAACACAGATTACTATTTCAGCTTTATCTCTTAACTTATGAAGAAGTTTTATTTTAGCATTTTCATCAAAGCCTGGTAATACTCTTTTGGCATGAAGATCAAATAATAATTTTCCTCCAAATTCTAAATAAAGTTTATCATAATCATTTACTCTCTCTAAAATATACTTAGATTGTTCCTCAAGATATTTTTTGTCATCAAATCCTATTTTCATACTTCATCCCCACTAACTTTTATTATTTTTTACTTATTATAACTTAATTATTCTTTAAGCTATAATCTAAAAATCATATTCTTTTAAAAGCTTTGTTTACATTAATATTTCCATAAAAAATAATCTTTATGCTTAATTGCTAAGATTTTTTATTTTGTAAATTAGATAAATGTATAATTTCTTTTAATAAAAATATATCTTAGTATATTATTAATTTTTTGTCAATAATATAATGCTCACTATATTATATCAAATTTTTAAAGAATTTATATTTTTATTACAAATATCATTAATATATTTATACATTTTCTACTCTTATAAAAAAAAATTATATTTAATAATATTTATATTTCTCTAATTAAAATAAACTACAAATTATAAAATACTTTAAAAATTAATATCTTATAAATATTTGTAGTTTATTAAAATATTCATATTTAATTATTTATATTTTTCTATAAACTTTTTAATTCTTTTCATAGCTTCAATAATATCATCCATTGATGCTGCGTAACAAGCTCTTATGAATCCTTCTCCACATTCTCCAAAGGCATTTCCCGGAACTGCAAGTACCTTTTCCTCTAATAAAAGTTTTTCACAGAATTCATCAGAGGTCATTCCTGTTGATTTTATACAAGGAAATACATAAAGTGCCCCTAGAGCTTCAAAACATTCTAACCCCATTTCTCTAAATGAATTTAGTATATATCTTCTTCTTCTATTGTACTCTCTAGCCATTTCACTTACACTATCATCACCATTTTTTAAAGCTTCTATAGCTGCATATTGAGCTGTTGTTGGAGAACACATTATTGCATACTGATGTATTTTTTTCATTGCTTCAATTATAGCCTTATTTCCACAAGCATAACCTAATCTCCACCCTGTCATTGCATAAGCCTTTGAAAATCCATTTATAACTATAGTTTTTTCATACATTTCTTCAAAACTTGCAATAGAAACATGTCCCTTATCATAGCTTAATTCTGCATAAATCTCATCTGATAAGACTATTATGTTCTTGTCCTTCAAAACCTCAACAATAGGAATTAAATCTTCTCTTGTCATAATTGATCCAGTAGGGTTATTTGGAAATGGTATTATGACAACTTTAGTTTTTTTAGTTATTGCCTTTTCTAGAGCTTCTGCTGTAAGTTTAAAATCATTTTCCTGTAACAGTTCTATAGTAACTGCTTTAGCTCCAGTAAAGGTTGTACATCCTTTATAAGCAACAAAGCTAGGTTCTGGTATAATCACTTCATCTCCTGGTCCTACTAAAGCTCTTAAAGCTAAATCTATAGCCTCACTTCCCCCTACAGTAACTAAAATCTCATTTTCTGGTTTATATTTTAATAAAAATCTTCTATTCATATAATTAGAAATTTCTTCTCTTAACTCAACAAATCCTGCATTAGATGAATAATGCGTATGTCCTTGTTCTAAAGAATAAACACCTGCTTCAATTATATTCCAAGGAGTAACAAAATCAGGTTCACCTACTCCAAGAGAAATAACATCTTCCATTTCATTTATTAAATCAAAATATTTTCTTATTCCAGAGGGTGGCATATTTTTTATATTTTCTAAAATCATATTTTCTACAATCATACAAATAACCTCTCTCTGTTTGCAACTTTTTTTTCTTTAAAAATAGTTCCATGTTCCTTATATTTCTTTAAAACAAAATGCGTAGCTGTTCCTGTTACATATTCTTGAACTGATAATTTCTCAGATACAAATAAAGCAACTTCTTTCATTGTCTTCCCCTCTACTATTACTGTTAAATCAAAACCACCTGATGACATTAAGTAACATGCTTTTACCTTAGAGAACTTATATATTCTTTCTGCTACCTTATCAAAGCCTACTCCTCGTTGAGGTGTTATCTTTACCTCTATTAAAGCTGTAACTGTTTCTTTCCCTGTATTTTCCCAGTTTATTAAAGTTGTATATCCTGCTATTATATTTTTCTCTTCATATTCTCTAATAGCCTCTCTAACTTCTTCTACAGTTTTCCCAGTCATTTTAGCAATTTCAACATCACTATATCTACTATTCTTTTCTAGTACTTCTAAAATATCATCCATAATAATCCCCCATTCGCTACTACTTAATAAAAAAGGATTCTGCCAAATACAGATAAATACAATATAAAATTTACTACCTTTTTTTGTATTATATACAATGAATTTTAATTTTTCAATACAAATTAATAATAGTTTATTAACTATTTACTAAATCTTTGATTTAGTTATAAAAACTTACTCAGGGAGTAAAACGAGTCGAAATTCCTTTTAGTAGAAAAAACATTAGAGCTTCTTTACGTAGGTGAGTGGTCACAAATAGTGAACCTATATATCTAGATAAAAAGCAGAGAGGATGTATCTGTAATTTGATACATCCTCCACTTACCTTTTTATTTTCTTCTTCTTGAAGTTCTAGAATTTGATTTTTCGCTTTTAACTCTTCCTCTTGAAGTTTCATTTTTACTATTTCTATTTTGATAATTATTATTTCTTCCGTCTTTTCCTCTTGAACTTGAATCCTTACTTCCTTTTCCCTTTGCATTGCTAGAATTATTTTTCTTTCTTCTTACTAATCCATGTGCCTCTTTATATCTTTGTTCTTTTGACTTTATTAAACATTTAGGTCCATTACCTATTAAATCTTCTCTACCAGCTTTCATTAAAGCATCATAAACTATATTATAATTTCTAGGCTTTCCAAATTGAAGTAGAGCTCTTTGCATAGCTTTTTCTTCTTTTGTTTTGGGAGTATAAACCTCTTCCATAGTTATAGGATGTAATCCTGTATAGTATATAGTAGTTGATAAAGTTCCTGGAGTTGGATAAAAATCTTGAACTTGTTCTGGTTGATATTTTATATCTCTTAAATATTCTGCTAACATTATAGCATCATCCAAAGTACTTCCAGGATGACTTGACATTAAATATGGAATTATATATTGTTTTTTTCCTAAGCTTTCTGTAATTCTAAAAAACTTTTCTCTAAATTGGTCATAAGTTTTCCCAGCTGGTTTTCCCATATACTTAAGTACATTAGGTGAAATATGTTCTGGTGCTACCTTTAATTGACCACTTACATGATGTTCAACTAACTCTTTAAAGAAAGTATCATCCTTATCCTTCATTACATAGTCATATCTAATACCTGATCTTATAAACACCTTTTTTATTCCTGGTAACCTTCTAACTCTTCTTAAAAGATGTATATATTCCTTATGGTCTACATCCATATGGTCACATATTTTTGGTGACATACATTGTTTCTTTTTACAAGCACCAAATTTTAATTGTTTACTACAGGATGGTTTTCTAAAGTTAGCTGTTGGACCTCCTATATCATGTATATACCCTTTAAAGTCTTTAAACTTTGTCATTTCCTCCGCTTCTTCAACTATTGAATCTTCACTTCTACTTGATACAATTCTTCCTTGATGGAAAGTTATAGCGCAAAATGAACAATCTCCTGAACATCCCCTTGAACTCATTATACTGAATTTAACTTCTTCTAGGGCAGGAACTCCCCCTAATTCTTCATAAGAAGGATGATATTCTTTAGTATAAGGAAGTGCATATACTACATCTAACTCTTCTCTAGTCAATGGTTTTTCTGGTTGATTTATAACAACATATTTATCTTGATGTTTTTGAAGTAAGGTTTTCCCTCTAAATGGATCCTGCTCTTCATATTGAATTTTAAAAGCTTCACAATATTTTATTTTATCTGTAGAAACTTCCTTATATGATGGCAGTTCTATGTAATCATCATATACTTCTTCTAAACTATCTGCTATATAACAAGTTCCTGGAACATGTCTTATGTATTTTGCCTCAAATCCTTGATTTAAATAATCAGCTACTTCAACAACTTGTCTTTCACTCATTCCATATATTAAAAGATCTGCACCACTATCAAATAAAATTGATTTTCTTACATTATTATCCCAATAATCATAATGAGCAAATCTTCTTAAACTTGCTTCAATCCCACCTATAACTACATTAACATTTTTATATGCTTCTCTTATTTTATTACAATAAACTATTGTAGCTCTATCTGGTCTTTTTCCCATTACACCACCAGGTGTATATAAATCCTTTTCTCTAAGTCTTTTACTAACTGTATATTTATTAACCATAGGGTCCATATTACCACCATTAACTAAAAATGCTAATCTAGGACGCCCCAATTTTTTAAAATCATCTGTTGTACTCCAATCTGGTTGAGCTATGATACCAACTTTGTACCCTGCATTTTCTAAAACTCTTGCTATAACAGCAGTACCAAAGCTATGGTGATCTACGTAAGCATCTCCTGTTATGATGATAAAATCACACTGTTCCCAGCCTCTTTCTTCCATATCCTCTTTACTTATTGGTAAAAATCTATTTTCCATCAATCCATCACCTACATAATTATATTTTAATTTTAGTTTATAAATGGGGCTGTACAAAACAGCCCCTTTGGTTATATATCTAATTTTTATATAAAATTATTCTTTTATTACATCTAATAGATGATTTAATATTTCTCTATTCTTATAAATTAGACTATAACTTTAATAAAACTAAAATTACTTCTATATAAATTGAGACTTAATTTACATCAAATTAAATCTTCATTTAAATGTTAGTCAAAATTATCTAAAGACTTGTATTTATTAATTTTCACCTTATGAAAAATTAAAATATTACAAACATTAGTCATGAGATAAAGTCTCATCTCCCTAGTATATAAGGTACTTACCTAAGCTGTCAATAAAGATTATTTAAAAATTGTTTTCAGAATTCACAAATTTAGCTACAGCATCCTCATTATTGCTTCCTATAACTTTAGTAGCAACCTTTTTCAATTCATCAACTGAATTTCCCATAGCATAGGCTCTATGAGCTATTTTAAACATAGAAATATCATTTGTATTATCTCCAAAACATATTAATTCATCATATTGAACATATTTTGAAAGTTCCTTTATTCCTTTAGCCTTTGAAGCTAAATCACTATGGATTTCAAGGAAGTAACATTTTTCATCATATATATCCTGTGAATAGTTAACATATATTCCTTCTATATCTTTTATTTGATTGTAAATATCTTTTATTGCAGAAAGTTTGTCCATAATTACAATATTAACCACATCTTTTTCTTCTCCTATAGCTTTATATGAATCTGTTTCTATAAAAGTTTTATATTTACTTACTACTCTTTCCTTATAATAGTTATTATCAAATTCTAAGTCTAAATTTTTGTAATATACATTTAATTTATTTTCTTCTATAGTATATAAAAATATATTTTTATTATTTATTTCTACTACATTTAATATCTGCTCTATAGCTACTTTATTAATGGTTTTAAAATCTAAATAATTTTTATTTTTCATATCATATATTATTACACCATTCATCAACACAACTGGTATTGAAATATTTAATCCATCTAATAAATCATTAATTGTTCCTGGTGTTCTTGCAGTTGCCACTGTAAACATAACACCCTTCTCTATTAAATTATTTAATATATCCTTGCTATAATTAGATACTACTTTATCACTATTTAATAAAGTTCCATCTAAATCTGAAACGTATAAATTCATTACATACCTCCATAATACTAGTAAAATTTAAATAAACTAAAATTTAATTTACATAGAGGATTTTGACTCTAGTTAAATTTTAAAGTTATCTCTTAACTTATATTCTAAACTTTTATATTAATTCTACTATAATTAGTCTTTTTACTTATTTTCTCTTTCTATGTAATTACAAAAATAATACATAAATCTAGCTAATTGAACTTGTGCCATATTCAAAGTTCTAACAGCTGCTAGCATTTGCTCTTTACTATTATTTTCTCTAGTTTCCTCAATAAATTCTCGAGCATATATAGCACTTTCTCTCGCTATATAAGTACAATATTCCTCTAAATCTAAATCTAAATTCTTATTATATATTTCCTTAACCATTAATACCTTGTCTTTAACTTCTTCATCAGTACTTCTTTTACCTACTATATAATTGTATATTTCTTTACTATCTAAGACAGAACTTAATAGCAAACTTTCTCCTTTAGTATATTTTGAAATAATTTTAGAAGATTTCTCCTCATCTTTCAACCAATTCCTAACTATCTTTTCAAAATCTGAATGATTAGAAAAAATTCCTTGTCCGATTCCTTCAATATTAGCAAAATCTATTATTTCCCCGATAAAATTAGTTGGCTTATGTATATTATTAGTTACATGATGTGGCTCATTCATATCTGCTAAAAAGTGACATGCATAGCTTAAATATCTCATACATTTTTTTTGTTTTCCTTTTTTTTGATATTGCAAAGCCTTATTAGCAAAAAATTTAAAACTTTCTAAAGCTGTATTACCTTTTCGTCCAAAATAATTGCTTTTATTATCTTCATTATAAAAATGCTCTGAAAATAGCCTAAAAAATGTTGATATTCTAACATCTGGCTTTCTTGAATATGATGGTCTAAGCCATTTTATACTTTTACTTACATTATGAGTTAAATCATATAAGCTTAAACACCAAACAATGTTTTTTTCAAATTTATTATCTTTTATATATTTTCTATTATCATTAACAACTAATATATCAGCTCTGTGTAATAATATATCATGGGTATTAGATTTAACTAATGCTTTATGAAGTACTTTATCTAAATTTTCATGAATTTCATGAAAAGTCTTATTCATATTTTTAATAGTTTTATTTATTATTCTTTTTGTTTCATCTCTATAAGTCAATTTCTTCACCCCAATATAATATTAATTATACCATTTTATTATATTTATATCTAATTTTAAATGAAAAACAATATCAATAAGCACTTTCTATTCTTTAATTTTCATAAAATACGAATATTAACTCTTAAATTATAATTATTTTTTATTTTTAAAATCTTAAGAAAATTAATTTTCTTAATAAAGTTAGTTTTCTTTTTATTAAATTTTCCACTACAAAAAATCATTGAAAAATCTATTCTTTTCTTTATAAACTTACTATAAAACTAACTTTTTTCATGTTTATATATAATAAATTTAAATTATTAATATTTCGCAAATTTTTTTTTTATTTTTTCTCACTCAATTTTAATACTTTTATTTTAAATTAAGTAAATAAATTGAATTTATTTTACTTGTATGTTCAATTTTTTTATTATCCCACTTAATTTTTTTATACGAATTTTTTTATTTCTTTTAAAATTATTATACGTATTTTGCTCTATATATAATAAATTATCACCCATATCTCACCATTAAAGTTCTATACGTATACGAACTTTAGCTCGAGTTTTTGTAACTATTTTGTAACCTTTATTTAATTCCATTTCACTTTTTTTGTACTTCTATGTTATAATATAAAACATAGTCGAAAAAAGTCATAAAAAATATTGTCCAAGTTACAACAGTGAATTCGCAATTGAAGGAAGGAGTTTTAACTTTTATGTTTAAAAAATTTATGTCTTTATCTCTTGCCTCGGCAATTGTAGTTGGTACAAGTGTACAAGCTTTAGCTGCACCAGAAACCGCTACTACAAGTAATATACAAGAGAATAAGGCAAAATATAAGGCTCTAGGAAATGAAATACTAGACCTTAATGCACAATTATCTGATTTGAATGTTCAAATTGAGCAGTTAAATGCACAAACTCAAGAAAATAACGAAAAAATGCAAGAAACAACTCAAAAAATAAATGAAACAAAAACACAAATAGATAATGTACAAAAAGAAATAGATGCCAAACAAAAGATTTTAGGGGTAAGACTTGCTGCAATGTATAAAAATGAAGTTGATTTTAATCCAATAGCATTTTTAATCAGTTCAAATAGTCTTTCAGATTTCTTTTCTAGACTAGAAGCTTATAGAAAAATAATTAGTCTAGATGATAACTTAATATCTGGTTTGAATCAAAATAAACAAACTTTAAATAATGACATGACTAGTATGAAGAATAAAGAGCAGGAATTGTCTAATTTACAAGCTGAAAATGAAAAGAATTTGGCTAGTTTAAATGAAAAGAAAGAAAGTCAAAAGACAACAATAGACAAGCTTAATGCTCAAAGAAATTCTGTATTATCAGTTATTACAGAAAATGAGAATTCTTTAATATCTTACTCTGTAGATATTATAAATTCTTCTAATCCGTCTATTGATCAACTAAAGTCTGCTGTTAGTTCTCTTAATGAGATACTTCCACAACTTAGTGTTGATTCTGTAATAAATACTGCTAAGACGGCTATAAATACTGGTAATAGTAAAATACAGCAGATTGAAGCTCAACAAAAAGCTGCTCAGGAAAAGGCAGCTCAAGAAAAAGCCGCTCAACAAAAAGCAGCTCAGGAGCAAGCTCAAAAAGAAGCACAACAAAGTAGTAATGTAAGTTCTAATAATAATACAAGTTCTAACAATAATACTTCTAATAATAATTCTAGTAGTAATTCCAATAACGGATCAAGCTCTAGTAACAACAGCCCTACTAACGGCTATAAAAAAGTACTTAGTATGACTGCCACTGCTTATACTGGTGGAACTTTGACTGCTATGGGTTTAAAACCTGTAAGAAATCCTAATGGTATAAGTACAATAGCTGTTGACCCAAGCGTAATCCCTCTAGGAAGTAAAGTTTACATACCTGGATATGGATATGCTATAGCTTCAGACACAGGTGGAGCTATTAAAGGAGATATTATAGATTTATACATGAATTCAGAATCTGCTTGTAACTCATGGGGAAGAAGACCTGTAACTGTTTATATAGTTGCATATCCTGGACAATGGTAAAAAAACTAGAGCCTTTGCTCTAGTTTTTTTATTTTTTTCCAGCTTTATTTATATATATATTCATAAACATTCCTGGCATCATTGAAGCCATTTTAGCCCATGTATATACACTTTTTCCATATCTAGTACTTTCCTTATTCATAGCTTTTAAATATTGTCTTGCCTTAGACTTTCTTAATGCTTCTTTAACTTGACTTTTCGTATCCGTAGTTAAAGCACCACAAATTTGATACATTATATGCTCAGGTATAAATTCTTTTTCTATAGAATTCACTAAATCAATTGATAATGAATTACTTTTTATATACTTAACTACATCTTCAAAAGAATCTATAACTGTTATATTTTTTAATATATCAGGCTTATTTGTTAAGGAATCTTTTCTTTGATAGTAATATACCAATACATCTTTTATAACTTTTACATTATTAGACTTAAATAATGCTTTAAATATAAAGTTTAAATCTTCCGCCGCATAAGCACCTTCTAAAAATTTCAAATTATTTTTTAATAGGAACTCTCTGCTATAAACTAATGCTCCTGTCCATAATCTTAATTCATTATTTTTATAAGCATTAAATATATCTATCCCAAAATGATATCCTTCTTTATAGTCAAACTTTTGTTCCTTATTTTCTAGAATAACATAGTTCTTGTCTACTCTTAAATAATCATATACTAATATTTCTGTATCTTCTAAAATATTCTTTTTTATTACTTCAACTAAATTACCATTTATAAAATCATCAGAATCTAAAAATAATATGTATTTTCCTTTTGCATTTTCTATACCTTTATTTCTAGCATGACTTTGCCCCTTATGTTGTTCCTTTAAGATTTTATATCCTACTTTCATAGTATTTAAATAATTCTCCGCAACAGCTATGCTATCATCAGTAGAACCATCATCTACTAATATTATCTCAAAATCTATATCATTTTCATTATTTAAACTTTCTAAAGTTTTATTTATGTGATCTGCACTATTGTACATTGGTATAATAATACTTAAAAATTTCTCCATTTTTCTTTCCCTTCTAAAAATAAATATCGCATAAGTTAAACACCTTACATATTATTTTACTACCATTTAAGGTTATAATTCTATAGTAAATTTTAAAAAAATTAAATTTTATTAATTACCTAAAATAATATATTTCATATAAACATTAAATTACATTTCCTACATCTTATTTTCATTATTATCTATTATCTTCCTTTAACTTAAAACCTAAAATATATAATACATAAACGTAGACTTAATTCAGGTAAAGTTTTGACTCCATCTAAATGCTTAGTGGTCGTTATCTAGAAACGTGAGACTGTTTATCTCCTACTTATACGAATACTACAGTCTCTAGCTATAAGATAAACCCTTTAAATTACTGCTCTAATATTCTTACATTAAAATAATACTATCATTAATAATATAAATCTCTATTCCCTATGGAATATATAATAAAAATTTAAATTTATTTACTTTTTATTGCTATATATTCCAAATTGAATATATAAATAAAAATATATCTAAAATATTATATTGATATATTTCTATTTAGGTGATAAAATTTATTCAATAAGTGAAATGCTTATTAATTATTTTATTAAACTCACAATTACAGGAGAGTTTTACAAAGGAGGAATCGACATGGGTCTTTTTGGTGATATATTTGAAGGTTTCGTTGAAGGTGAAGTTGAAGGAAGAATAATAAGAAACGAAATGGAAAGAGAACAAATGATGCAAAGAGAAATGATGCAAAGAGAACAAATGGCTCACAATGATGCTCTTAGAAGAAATCAAATGATGGAACAAGAGTTCATGCAAAGAGAACAAATGGCTCAACAAAGATTTCGTGAACAACTAATGCAAGAAGAAAGATTTCATAATGAAAGAATGATGACTTTATCTCCCGAACAAAGAATAGAAGAACAAAGAAGATTTGAAGATAGAATAAATTATATGAAAAGAGCCGAACAAGAAAGAAGAATGTCTCAGCAGCAAATGCTAAACCAACAAAGAGAAATGATGCAAAGAAATGAAATGTACAACTCTTATGGAAATCCTGGATATGGTTATAACAACATGAATTACGGTGCTCCAATGGGCATGGGTGGTGGAATGTTTGGTTCTAACCCAGTTACAACAATGATTGAAGCTGATATTCTTGGAAACATAGCTGGTGATGTTGCCGGTGAGTTAGTTGATGACATGTTCGATGGCGGAGATGGATTTTGGTAAAATAAATTTAATTGGGATGTATCTAAATTTAGATACATCCCTTTTTTGTTTAAAATGCTAATTTATAAATATTATAAATATCCTCTTTGTTAAGCTCTAAGAATTCATTTACTGTTGTATTTCCGTTATTAGTCATTTTATTAATAATCTCTAATAGTTCTTCTTCTTTTACACCAAGCTCTGATAATTTTGTAGGCATATTTATAGAAGCATAGAACTCTTCTAATTTTTTAGCTGTTTCAATAGCCATCTCTTCTATAGATAAATTTTCACCAGTGACTTTAAATACTCTTCTACCTAATTGAGCTATTCTATCACCATATGTTTTAGCTAAAAACTTCATTATAGCTGGATACATTATTGAAAGTATTTCTCCATGTTCTAAGTCATAATTAGCACATATTTGATTTTCTAAACTATGTTCTTCTAACCTTTTTAAAGTACTTGTTGATAAAATATCATTTTGAGCAACAGCCCCTGACCATATTATTTCTGAAAACCCTTCGTAACTAGTATTATTTTCAATTACTTTATAAGCATTATTTATTACAGTTTTCATAGTTCCTTCAATTAATCTATTTGTTATTTCAACGTTCTTTGTATTTAATAAGTACTTTTCTATTAAATGTGATAATATCTCTGCTACAGCTGAACCTATTTGCTTTTCATTTAAAGTAAAACATAACTCTGGATTTAAAAATGAAAATTTAGGATATAGGCTATTTGATATATATGTAATTTTAGATTTTGTATCTTCATTAGTTAATACAGCATAATTGCTTGCTTCACTCCCTGAGCCTGGATTAGTTAAAACTATTCCTATAGGTAGAGCTTCTATACTATCATCTTTAGTTTCGAATAACTCCCAAACATCCTCATCATAATTAGCGCCTAAAGCTATAGCTTTAGCAGAATCTACTACGCTTCCACCGCCTACTGCTAAAATAAAATCAACATTATTTTTTTTACAGAATTCTATACCTTTATTTACTAACTCTAATTTAGGATTTTTTTCTACTCCACCTAATTCTATTAATTGAACACCTGCTTTATTTAATATTTCTAATATTTTACTATAAAGCCCACTTTCTTTTATACTTCCTTCTCCATAATGTAAAAGAGCCTTACTTCCGTATTTTTTTATTTCTTCTCCTACTTTCTCTTCAACATTTCTACCAAAAAATATATTAGTTGGATTATATAATGTTAAGTTTTCCATATTAATCTCTCCTTATTGATTCTTACTTTTAACTATAATAAGTATATTTTATAGTCTATAATTACTTCTCTACTTACATTTAATATTATAATAAATTAAGATTTCATTCAGATAGAATTTTGACTCTATCTGAATTTTAGTGGGACTTATCTAGAGATGCGTATCTATTTATCTCCAGCTTATAGAAAATTTGAATATTTCAAGCACTGATTATCAGATAAACTACTTAAAATCTAATTGTATGTTTATAAGTCTATGACTTAAAGTTACTGCCTTTAAAAGTTTAAGCGTGCACTAATAAATTCAAACTATATTAAACTTTATTTTATGATTTGCTTAAATCTTTATAAATTTCACCATTATCTGTTATATAAAAATTATCTATAAAATTATTATCGCCAGTTATTTTTATATTATAATATTTAACTCCTTTTATTTCCTTTTCAGAGTTTATATTGAATTTATAAGTTTTATTACTAAGCATTAAATTTTCATATTCTATAACTAATTTATAAAGATTATTACTCAAGTTCTTACTGAATTTATTTTTATTTTGATTATCTTTACTATTAGAAGTTGTATTTTCTTTTATATCGGTGGATTTATTATTAGCATTCCCATTAGCTTTTATATTAGCTTTTATATTAGCTTTTATATTAGCTTTTGAATTATTATTATTATTGTTGTTATTGTTATTTTCAGTTGTATTATTAGAAGTAACACTTATATCAGTATATGGAACTATATTCCCACTAGCAGTCATAAAAAATTTATATAATAATCCACCATTTTCGCTATTTCTAAGATTATTATTATACATTAATATTTCATAATAGCTACTTCCATTATAATTTATAGGTGTTGCCATATTTGTTACAAAATTATAACCATTTACATAAGTTGTACCAAATATATTTAACTCTGCCATTTCACATAATTTATAGTATAATTTCTTTTGTTGATCAGTGAACATTTCATTATTGTTATAATTATTTATTTCACTACTATTTAAATCATAAGTTGAATTTACTTGACTATTATTCCCAAAATCATTAACCATACTTATAGAATTATTTATTCCAATTTTTTCATTAGAATCTTCATTAGGCATTATATTAGAATCTAAACTTATATAAAAGGAGTATTTTAGTTCTCTTTTTGTACTATCATTTATTGTATAAACTTCAACAGGATAGTATTTAATTCCACTCATTACTTTTATATCATTAAAATCTACTTTGATTATATCATTTGATAAATATATTCCATTTTTAGCTAAAATATTATTAGCACTAGCCACTAATTCGTTATATATTTGACCTTTATTTTCTATTTGCCCACTATAGTTAACTACCATATTTTCTCCAAAGGACATATATTGATTATTAGAATTGGATTCCATTTCAGCTATTCGTAATTGATTTTTTATATGTGAATTAAAATTTCCAATAATAATTCTATTCCAATCTATAGAAACAAATGTAATTCCAATTCCAATTAAAGCTACTATAATAACTTTCTTTTTTACTTTTTTCATTAATATTCTCCTTGATATATAAATTAAATCATTTATAATTAAAAATTATACATTTAATTATATCAATTTATTTTATTTTTAACATAATAAAATGCATTGAAATAATTTTATTCAATTATTTCCTAGGAAATTTTCATTTTATTATTAAATTAAATTTATAGTAGTTAATTCTATAGTATATTATTTTTTTAATATTAACAAATCATATATATTTTATTTACAGCTAATTATTTTATAATTCCTTTATTGGAAATATTATATTAATAAAAATCTTTTAATCTTAAACTTTTTGTAACATTTACTTAAAAATATGAGTTTATAATGTATTACAGTTGATTAACAACTAATTTACTTTTTGTTTTATTTTTATTAACAAAAAGTTAACATTTTAAAATGGAGAGGAATTTTTTATGACAAAAGATAAAAAACCCAATCGAAGACAACAAAATAAATCTAATAAGAAAAAAACTGCTATAATAACTGTTATAATCATCATAGTAGCAATAATTGTTTTACTATGTTCTAGTTATTTTGTAGTCGAACATTATTTAGGAAAAATAAACAGGGTAAATATTAACCAGAATGATTTAGGAATAAGTAACTCTGTAGATCAAAATCTTTCTAAATTTACTGGTGTGCATAATATTTATTTATTTGGTGTCGATGAACCTGAAGGGGTACCTGGTAGATCAGATGCTATAATGGTTATGTCTGTTAATGACACTACTCATCAATTAAAACTAGTTTCTATACTAAGAGATTCTTTAGTTCCAATTCCAGGACATGGTATGGGTAAAGTAAACTCTGCTTATTACTATGGTGGTCCTCAATTGGCTATGAAAACTTTAAATGAAGATTATCACTTAAACATACATAACTTTATAAGTGTTAACTTTACTACTTTACCTGATATAATAAATTCATTAGGTGGAATTCAAGTTAACTTGAGTCCAGCTGAAGTTAAAGCTATACAATCTCCATATGATCAATTAAAAACTTTAGATCATATGCCTGATGCACCACCTATAGATAAACCAGGTCTTCAAACATTAAATGGTATACAAACAATGGCTTACTTAAGAATAAGACATAATACTGGTGGTGACTATGCTAGAACTTACAGACAAAGAACTGTAATAGAACAATTATTCCAAAAAGTTAAGTCTAGTCCAGTAAGTGAATATCCTGAGTTATTAAATAAAATTGCTCCTGCTCTTGAAACAAACATGAGCGATTCACAAATTTGGCAATTTGGTGAACAAATACTTGCTACTGGTTCTAGTTCTATAATTAAAGCTAGAGTTCCTGTTGACAGTAACTGTATTGGTAAAACTATAAATGGCTTATGGTTCTTAACATTTAATCAAGAAGAAACTAATCAAAACTTATATGACTTTATCTACGGAAATAAAACTCTGCCAGATCAAGAGTATCAATAATATTTGATTTACTTGAGTAAAAATTAAATACTTATCAAAAAAACTCTCATATACTGCTATTTTGCATTATGAGAGTTTTTATTATAGTAAGTTTAAAAGTTCTTTTCTCTATCCTCATCCAACTTTTCTCTATAAACTAGAACTTAATTTAACTCTATCTAAATTTTAGTGTTTATTTTCAAATTTAATAACTCTATTATTGTAAATTTTAAATATTAAACTCCCTTATACAATAAAAATAATTTACCCTTTAAATCTACTTCTACTTGTTTTTTTGTAATAATTTTATGAACGTTTTCTATTGTATTTTTTTTCCATGAGAATTAATATTAAAATATAGTTTAATATTTAAGGGGGAAAATATTTTGTTAAGTTGTAAATTCAAAAAAATAGTTGCTACTATGTTAGTATCATCTTGTGTTTTTTTAAATGTTAGTACCGTCTCTTCCGCCATTGAAAAGCCTGAAAGTAAAAAACTAGCATCAGAAACATCTAGTCAAAATAAAGATTTAAAAAGAAAAATTGTAGGTTACTTCCCTGAATGGGCATATAAAAGTGAAGCTCAAGCTTACTTTGATGTAGCTGATTTACAATGGGATAGTTTAACTCATATCCAATATTCCTTCGCTATGATAGACCCTCAAACAAATAAAATTAAATTTGGCGATGAACATGCCGCTATTAAAGAAGATTTTTCAGATCATGAGTTAACTCATAAAGGAAAAAAAGTAGAATTAGATCCTACTCTTCCTTATAAAGGTCATTTTAATATATTACAAACAATGAAAAAACAATATCCTGATGTTGATTTATTAATTTCTGTAGGTGGATGGGCCGGTTCTAGAGGTTTCTATACAATGTTAGATACTGATGCTGGAATAAATACCTTTGCAGACTCCTGCGTTGATTTTATTAGAACCTACGGATTTGATGGTGTAGATATTGACTTTGAATATCCTTCATCCACATCTCAATCAGGTAATCCAGATGACTTTGATTTAAGTGAACCTAGAAGAGCTAAGTTAAATGAGAGATATAACTTATTAATGAAAACGTTAAGAGAAAAACTAGATGCAGCTTCAAAAGCTGATGGTGAAAATTATCTTTTAACTGCTGCTGTTACTGCTTCTTCATGGGTTCTTGGAGGAGTGTCTTCTAATGAATATGCTGAAAATTTAGACTTTCTAAGTGTTATGTCCTATGACTTCCACGGTGGTTGGAATGAGTTTGTTGAAAATTTAGCTAATATATATCCAGATCCAGCAGATAAAGAAACCACTGCTATGTTAATGCCTGTACTTAATATGGATTGGGCTTATAGATACTATAGAGGAGTTCTTCCTTCTGAAAAAATATTAATGGGAATTCCTTACTATACTAGAGGTTGGGAAAATGTTCAAGGTGGTACTAATGGCTTACATGGAACAAGTAAAACTCCTGCTTCAGGTAAATATAATATATGGGGAGATGACTTAGATGGTGATGGAGTTTTAGAACCTGCTGGTGCTAATCCTCTATGGCATGGATTAAACTTAATGGATCAAGACCCTAATGTAAAGGAATACTGGGATGATATTGGTAAAGTTCCTCATCTATGGAATGATAAAGATAAAACTTTCTTATCTTTTGAAAATGAAAAATCCATTGATGAAAGAGTTAAATATATTGAAGATAAGAATCTTGGTGGTGCTTTAATTTGGGTTATGAATGGTGACTATGGACTTAACCCTAATTATGTTGAAGGCTCTACAAAAATAAATGAAGGTAAGTATACTTTTGGAGATACATTAACTAAACGTCTAAAAGCTGGCTTAGATAAAATGGGAGATTGTAAAGAAAGTAAAGATGAAATTGCCAATTTAGAACCTATTAATGTTGATGTAAAATTAAGTGGAGTTTATGACCATCCTAACTATACTTACGCATTAGATATAACTAACCATACTGGTGAAAAAATAGAAGGTGGTTGGACTGTTTCATTTGATTTACCTAAATCAGCTGTTTATAAGTCTTCTTGGGGTGGTACTGCTACTACAGAAGATATAAATGATACATTCACTAGAGTTACTATAACAGGTGGTGCTTGGCAAGGAATTGACCCTGGTGCTAAAATTACAGTACAAGGTATGATAGGACTATGCTTCTCTGGTGTTAGAAACATCACATTTAACGGCAAGAATCCTGTTGGTAATAGCGATATCATTGTAAACTCAGCTCCAACAATAAATGGTGCTACTAATACAGAAATTAAACTTAATGAAAAATTTGACCCTAAAGCTGGTGTTACAGCTTCTGATAAAGAAGATGGTGACTTAACTTCTAAAATAACTATTGAAGGTACTGTTGATACTACTAAAGTTGGAACTTACAAACTAATATATACAGTTAAAGATTCAAAAAACTTAGAAGCTAAAGTTGAAAGAACTATAAAAATTGTTGATGATTCTGCAGTAACTCCAGATCCTAATACAGCACCTGTTTTAACTGGTGTAACAAACAAAACAGTTAAACTTAATGAGAAATTTGATCCTAAAGCTGGTGTTACAGCTTCTGATAAAGAAGATGGTGATTTAACATCTAAAATAACTATTGAAGGTACTGTTGATACTACAAAAGCAGGAACTTATACATTAGTGTACAAAGTAAAAGACAGTAAAGGACTTGAAACTAATGCTACGGCTATAATAACTGTAGAAAAAGAAACAGCACCATCTAAGGATACCTATGATTCAAATAAAGTTTATTTAGCTGGAGATACTGTAGTATATAATGGTAAAACTTATACTGCTAAATGGTGGACTAAAGGAGAAGCTCCTGATAAGAGTTCTGCTTGGGAATTAGTATAATTAATTTCCATATCATAAAATAAAAAATTATTGTGTATTAAATTACCCCTAAATTTCTATATTAAAGAAGGGACTGTCTCAAAGTGGAATAAAATTCTTACTTAGAGATAATCCCTTTTTCTTTAAATAACATGATATCATTTAAAATTCTCTATCTTCTGTTTTGATATGGAAAATAGTTCTATTATGAGACAGTCCCTTTTTCTATTTTCTATACTTCTTATACCCTTGAAACTTTTGTTTCTATAGCTACTTTTTTTACAGCTTCAGCTATTTTTTTAGCTATATTCTTATCAAGAGGTGATGGTATAATATAATTTTCATTTAATTCACTTTCATCAATACACTCTGCTAAAGCTTTTGCTGCTGCAACTTTCATTTCTTCATTTATTGTTTTAGCTCTAACATCTAAAGCTCCTCTAAACAATCCTGGGAATATTGAAACATTATTTATTTGATTTGGAAAATCTGATCTTCCAGTTCCAACAATTCTAGCACCACCCTTTTTAGCTTCTTCCGGCATTATTTCTGGATTTGGATTAGCCATTGCAAATATAATGGAATCCTTTTTCATTCTCTCTATGTGTTCTGTCTTTAATATATTTGGTGCTGATACACCTATAAATATATCAGCATCTACTAATGCATCACTTAAACTTCCACTTATAGATTCTTTATTAAACAGCTCAGCAAGTTCCTTATAGTGTCCCTCTAAATGCTCATTATTACTTAAAATCCCAACCTTATCACAAGGAACTATATACTTTGCCCCTGCTGATTTAAGAAGTTTAGCTATAGCTGTTCCTGCTGCTCCCATTCCATTAACTACTATTTTAACCTCTTCTATTTTTTTATTAACTACCCTAAGTGAATTCATAATAGCTGCTAATACTACAATTGCAGTTCCATGTTGATCATCATGAAATACAGGTATATCAAGCTCACTTTTTAATCTTTCTTCAATTTCGAAACATCTAGGTGCCGAAATATCCTCTAAATTTATTCCTCCAAAAGTTTTTGAAATTAATTTAACAGTATTCACAAACTCATTAACATCATTGCTATCTACAGTTATAGGAATTGCATCTACCCCTCCAAACTCTTTAAATAATATTGCTTTTCCTTCCATTACAGGTAATGAAGCTTCTGCTCCAATATTCCCCAAACCTAGAACCGCTGATCCATCTGTTATTACTGCTACTAAATTTCCTTTTGATGTATATTTAAAAACATTTTCTTTGTTTTCTTTTATTTTTAAACAAGGCTCTGCTACTCCTGGAGAATATGCCAAACTTAAGTCTTCTCTTGTATTAACCTCAACTTTAGATTCAATTGATATTTTTCCCCTATATTTTTCGTGCAATTTTAAACTTTCTTCAAAATAACTCACAATAAATCACCTCTTTATTTTATCTATATACTTATTTTACTACTTTTCACTAGAAATTTAATTATATACAATTAAATTTATTTAACTAAAAACCCTTCTTATTAATATTAAATTAATTGACTTAACAAATAATTAATATTATAATCAACTTAAATCCATTTCGGACTAAAGTATAGGAGGTACTTATGAATGAATTTAAAGAATTAAGTTCTATAGAAAAAAACATATATAAATCACTGTTAACTTCTAAAAAACTAAAGAAAGATCTCATGTTAGAAATGAATCTTCCTAAAACCACTGTAAATAGAGCACTTCAAAACTTAATTGCTAAAAATTTAATCGAAGAAATAGGTTTTGAAAGCTCTACTGGAGGAAGACGACCTATTGTTTATGGACCTTCTCCTAATAAATTCTTTGTTATTGGTATAGATATCTCTAGAAGTTACTCTGAAATTATTATAGTTGATAGCTCCTTAAATATTAAATTTAAAAATAGATTTGAAATGACTATAGACTTAGATCCTAAAAGTACAATTACCAAAATAAGCAAAATAATTTCTGATACTATATATAATTTGTCTATAGATAAAAATAAAATTATAGGTATTTCTTTGGGAGTTGTAGAACCTATAGATTTAAAATCAGGAACCTTTGGTTCTCTTTCTAACTTTTTAAATAACCAATGGTCTGAATTAAATGTAAAAGCTTTATTTGAAGAATACTTTTCTCTTCCTATTTTTATAGATAGAGGTACAAATATGGCTGCATTAGGTGAGTTCTTCATAAATCAAGATGCAAATTTGAAAAAAATAATATATCTTAACTTAGGATTAGGTATAAGATATGGACTAGTTAATAATGGAGAAATCATGGATTCTCATCATAAAATTTACGATGCTCTAGGACATATGACCATAAATCTAAATGGAGATAAATGTATTTGTGGTAAAAATGGTTGTCTTGAATTATATGGAACTATTTCAGCAATAGAATCTAACTATAACCTAGATGATAACTCTAGTAAAATTAATATTGATTCTATTATAGAAAATGCTCTTTTAGGAGATAAAAAAGCTCTAAAATCTATTGATGATGCCTTATATGCCTTATCTATTGGAATAAATAATTTTTCTAATATCCTTAATCCAGATAAAGTAATTATAAATGGTCCTTTAATTCAAAAAAATCCTTATATATTTGAAAAGCTAATAGAAAATATAAAATCATTTAATAATAATGATTCTTCTATAGAATCTATTTATTCTAAAACCTCTTACTTTAAAGAAAGTATTATTTCTATGGGGGCTGCAATAACCCTTATTTTAAAACATATTGATTAAAAAGGATGTGACTAAACTAATGAAAAAAATTTTTAATGTTTTCTTCAGTTTTTTTAGAGTTGCTCTTGTTACTCATGGCGGTGGATATGCTATGGTTGGAGTAATTGAAGATGATTTAGTAAGTAAACAAAAATTAATAAGTGAAGATGAATTCATAGAAACTATAAGTTTATGCCAAAGTTTCCCAGGACCTCTAGCTGTAACATCTTCTTTATTTGTAGGTTATAAAATTGCTAAGCTCCCTGGTGCTATAGCTGCACTTATAGGAGCCTTATTACCTCCTTTCGTATTTATTTTTATTTTATCTACATGCTTTATGAACTTTCAAGAAAATACTTATGTTAAATACATTTTAAAAGGTATAGATGCAACAGTACCTATGTTGATGCTTTTAGCTGTAGTTAACTTTGGTAAAAAAATGAAGAAAAGTACTCATAATATAATTATTTCATTAATAGCCTTAATTGCTTTAGGGGTTTTCAAAATTAATCCTGCTTTTATTGTAATTGCATCCGCTATATACGGAATAATTGTCTACAGGTTCATATTTAAGGAGGAAAAATAATGTTACTAAAATTATATATAGCTTTTTTAAAGGTTGGAACACTAGCTTTTGGTGGTGGCTATGCAATGCTTCCATTTATAAAAAAAATACTAGTTGATGACCATCATTGGTTAACAAATGCTCAATTTACATCATATATAGGTCTTGTTCAAATTTCTCCTGGAGCTGTATCCGTTAACTTAACGGCTTTTGTTGGTTTTAAAATGGCTGGCTTAATTGGTGGCATAGTAGCAATACTAGGTTTAATAACCACCCCTTTTATCTTAGTAACCATAGCCTATTTTGCATTTTCCAAATTCAAGGATTCTAAAACTTGGAAAGCTGCAATGAAAGGTATGAAACCTGCACTTATTGCACTAATTATATTTGCTTTTATATCTGTAACTAGTACAGCTTATAGTAGCTATTCTCAAATTTTAATAACTATAGTAGCTGCGATTTTAATATTCTCAAGAAAAGTAAATCTTATATTCATAATAGCTATAGTATCTATATTAGGAATACTATTAAAATAAAGTAAAGGAGGATGTATCACATTACAGATACATCCTCTCTGCCTTTTATCTAGCTATATAGGTTCACCATTTGTGACCACTCACCTACGTAAAGAAGCTCTAATATTTTTTCTACAACAGTTTCTAAAATTTCCAAACTCACTTTGTTCAAACAATGGAAATTTTTTTACGAAACTATTGTTCAAAAATAAAGAGCTTCTAATACTAGTTCAATGGTCACAGCATTTTGTACCTATATAGCTATCTCGGCAGATAAAGAAATATATTTATAAAAGCAATATAAATTAAGGTGCTGATTTGATGCAACTCCCACTTTTTATTAATCTTTTAATATATCTAATTCATCATCAATTTCTTCTTGAAGCATTTCTAAGGCTTCATTAGCTTTTTCATCAGAATAATCATAGCTGTATAATTCACTTGCTAATTCAATCCTTTTTAATATTTTCATATCAATATGTTCTCCAAAGAAACCTATTTCTTTTAAAAGATAAAATTCTAAAATAGATTTTAATATATGAATTGCTTCTTTTAATCTTCCCTTTACAAGAATTCTATCCTTTTGTTCTAAAGAATAATGTGTGTGATAGTTTCTTGTATCAACTACAGCTCTTAAGAAATTCTGTATTTGCTCTTCATCTCTTAAATATGTATCTATTCCAAACTCTTCTATGATTAAATCACTTAGTCTATTTTTTAAAAATATAGATTTTTTTCTTCTTTGATTAATAGTTTTAAATTCTTTATAATGTCTTTCCTTTTCTTCATTATCTTTAAATAAATATTCTATTTTTTCTACAAATAAAGGTCCATCATTATAACAAAATCTCATATGATAAGCTTCCAATGCTTGTACTATATTTAAAAATCTTCTTTTTGTAGACATATAACTATAATGTAAAGTACTCAAATATAACTCTATAATAGGCTCTAATAAATCATATTTTAAAAACCAATTATCTAATAGATTTATTTCTCCCTCTATTAAATCCTCTAATTTAAAAAGTGTTTCTCCTTCATAAAGTTCTTCATATCCCTCTTCAAATTCACTATCTGTAAAAATTTCAATAAACTTATCATTGTCTTTTTCAGCATAAGCTTTTACTTTTAATATATCAACCTTTTTCTCACTTCCTAATCTCACTAAATTTAACACCTTGGTTAATATATCCATTATTTCATCCATGGATTTAGGATTTTCAGTTACTATGTTTATCCATACTGACTGCTCTAATCTTATATCCTCTGATTCTACACTTACATCCTTAGCACTAAATTTAGGTAAAAATATAATTTTTGTTTCCTCATCTAGGTTGTACTCAATTGGACTTTTAAGTCTATATTCTAAACAATAATCATTTTCTTTTACACTTGGATTATAAAATCCACTTAGTCCTGACCATTTTATTATATTTGATACTTTAAATGACATCTTATAAAAGACTATATCTTCCACTTTCTCAAATATTAAATCATTGATTGCATATTTAGCTTCTATTAAAATTGCCTCTCTTTCAGTATTCTCAAATCTTATATTTAAGACACTACAATCAACTAAGGTTATTTTTCTTCCATTAGTTAATATACCATTTATTAACTCTATATTATCTTTAATTATATACTTATTTATATTATATATTTTTAAAGATATTAAGCCTTCTCGATTATTTATATGGACATCCCCACTTAAATTTTCTTTTATTCCAGGAATATTCCATGTCCCTCCAAAACGAATTGATTCCATGTCATCTTCTCCTACTGTCATAAATTATATAAATAACTTTAATTTACATACCTAATTATAATATAACATTTTTTTAATAAATAAAAAACTATGTTTACATTTTTTATTTCCAAAACTTACACTTTATCTAGTAATTAGTATCTATAATATTCCAATATTCCATAAACTAAATATAAACGTAGACTTAATTCAGGTTGAGTTTTGACTCCATCTGAATGCATTATACTTTCCTATAAAATAATCAATTAGCATTATTCACTTTTTTTTAATATTTATAATATTATATTGTAGTAATAATATTACAGGAGATATTTATGGATATAGTTTATCCTTCTAGTTTTTTGAATTTTATAGGTGAAGAAAATTCTAAGAATGATAATGAAACTACTAATAATAATTTGTCACTTGATCACCGAGACTTAGATGATTTTACATCTGAATTTGATTACAAAAACATAGGTTATTTTACACCTGAAATGTATAGTGAGTATATGGGTGAATATATTAATAATTATCCTTCTTCACTACCAAGAACTCCAAGACCTCCAATTTCAGGAGCACCTCCAAGACCTCCAAGACCACCAAGACCTCCAATTTCAGGAGCACCTCCAAGACCACCAAGACCTCCAGTTGGATGGATGCCTCCAATTGGTTGGATACCTCCAGTTGGTTGGATACCTCCAGTTGGTTGGGTTCCTCCAATTGGTTGGATACCTCCAGTTGGATGTAATCCTCAATTTGGCTGTGTTCCTCCAAGGCCTCCAGTTGGATGGATACCTCCAAGACCTCCATTTGGATGGGGATTTCCAAGGTCACAAGCTTCAACAATGTCATCTCTGCCTATTAATTGGATAGATAATTATTATATAGACCCTAATAGTAAAGAGCCTCTAGAAGCTCCACCATCTTATATACCATCTAGACCAAGTGAAAATAGTCAAACTTTAGATGAATCGATAACCACAGCCTATGCTGATCCTATAGTAAAAGATGTTAATCAAAATGCTTTAAAATTCTGCTTATACAAATACACTTATATTTGGCAAAAAGATAATCGTTCCTATTGGGCTTTTATCACTAAGATAGGTGAAAATTCTATTTCTGGATATAGATGGACTAATGATAGATGGAGTAACTTTGGAATAGATTTACGGACTATTGATGCTTTTGAGTGTTATTAATTAAAATACTAATTTATAGATAAAAAATCACCTAATAAAAGTCTTAGTTATTAGGTGATTTTTTATCTATAATCCTTACTATATATTTTTATATCTGCAATACTCCAACATTCTATAAACTAAAAGTAAATAAACACAGATTCCTAAAAAATAATCTCTACTAAAAGTTAGATAATACTTGAACTCTATTTGAAATTTAGTAGCAATTTATATTTTTTATATTCAGAATTAGAGCAATAAACAAAATGTCCATTACTCACTTCTCTCATAGAAGGCTTTTCATCCTTATAGTTATAAATCTTATAATCATATATTGTAAATTTTTTATTTTTACACCTTGGATTAGGCTTTGGAATAGACTCTATAAGAGATTTTGTATATGGATGAATAGGATTTTTATAAAGTTCTTTTGCTTCTGCTATTTCAACTAATTTTCCATTATACATAACCCCTATTCTATCACTTATATAACCTACCATTGTTAAATCATGAGCTATAAATAAACAAGTAAGCCTTTCTTCCTTTTTTAATTTCTTAAACAAATTAACTATTTGTGCTTGCATTGACACATCTAAAGAAGCTATTGGTTCATCAGCTATAATAAATTTAGGATTTATACTTAAAGCTCTAGCTATTCCAACTCTTTGTCTTTGGCCCCCAGAAAAATCATAGGGGTATCTATTAAAACATTCTTTTTCTAAGCCAACAGTTTCCATTAATTCATATACTTTTTTTTCTATTTCTTCTTTACTTTTAAATACTTTTTGAATTTTTAAAGGCTCACCTATTATTTCCCCTATAGTCATTCTAGAATTCAATGATGATGTAGAATCTTGAAATATAAACTGTATTTCTTTACTAATATTTTTTCTCTCTAATCTATATATTTTTCTATTAGCTATATTCTTTCCATTAAATAAAACCGCTCCAGAAGTAACCTTATTTATTCCTATTATAGATCTTCCCGTAGTAGATTTCCCTGATCCAGATTCTCCAACTAAACCAAAAATTTCCCCCTTGTATATATTAAAAGAAATATCATCCACAGCTTTGATAGTTAGATTTTTATTTATCTTAAAATATTGCTTTAGATTTTTTACTTCTAAAATTACTTCTCTATCCATGATTCACCTTTTTATCTTTTTCTAAATTTAAAATCATTTTAGTTTTATATGCTTTAGGATGCAAAAGCCAAGTAGCAGAACTATGACTTTCACTAATATCAAACATTGGTGGTTCCTCTAAATAATCTATTACTAAAGCTCTCTTATTTCTTTCTGCAAAAGCATCTCCCTTAGGTGGATTAATTAAACTCGGAGGAATTCCCTCTATACTAGGCAAATATTCATTTTTATTATCTAAATTAGGGAGTGAATTTATAAGTGCTTCTGTATAAGGATGTTCATAGTCAAAAAAGATTTCCTCTACTTTTCCTATTTCTACGAGTTTTCCTGCATAAATTACAGCAACCCTATGTGCTATATTTGCTACTACTCCTAAATCATGTGTTACAAAAATTATTGATAAGTTTAAAGTCTTTTGGAGTTTTTTAAGAAGCTCTAATATTTGAGCTTGAACAGTAACATCTAAAGCTGTTGTTGGTTCATCAGCTATTAAAAGTTCTGGTTTACAAGCCAAGGCTATGGCTATAACTATTCTTTGTCTCATTCCTCCTGAAAATTGCTGAGGATACTGATTAAATCTATTTTTTGCATTATCTATACCCACCATTTCCATAAGTTCTATAGTCCTTTTTTTAGCACTTTTCTTATCCAATCTTTCATGTAATAAAATAGTCTCCATAATTTGTTTCCCAACTGAAAAGGTAGGATTTAAGACAGTCATAGGGTCTTGAAATACCATTGCTATTTTTTTACCTCTTATTTTTTCAAATTCTCTTTGAGAAAACTTAGAAAGATCTTCTTTATTGAAAAGTATACTTCCTTCTTTAATATATCCATTTTTAGGTAAAATACCTATAAGACTTTTACACAAAATAGATTTGCCACATCCTGATTCACCTACTATAGCTAATGTTTCTCCCTTATTTACAGTAAAAGATATATTTCTAATTGCTTTCACTTCTCCATTTGATACCTTTAAATTAACAACTAAATTTTTCACATTTAATAAAATACTCACTTAATTCATCCCCTATAAAATTACTCATTACCTAATCTAAAAAGCATGTTAGTTTATTAAAATTAAATTATTTACTCCACTCTTCTATATTCCAAAATATTCCTACTCCATGATGTCCTAAAATAGTTTCTTTAGTTAATCCCTTAATATCTGATTTTCCAACATAAATTGCATCAATATATGAAATAAAAGTATAAGGCATAGCTTTAACCATTTCTTCTTGGAACTCTTTATACAATTTAATTCTTTCTTCATTATTATCAGTTTCTCTAGCTTTTTGAAGAATTTCATCTATTTTTGAATTTGAATAAGCATTATAATTTGCTCCTTTTTCCGTACCAAACACCTTATAGGTATGGTCATCTGGATCAAATGGACTTCCCCAACCAATTAAATAACTATCTTGATTAGCCCAATCTATTTTCGTATTGACAACAACCTTTGCCTCTACACCTATAGCTTTTAATTGCTGTGCACATATATTAGCCATATCTATTCTTACTTGGTCCCCTTCACCACAAACTATTTCAAAGGATAACTTTTTACCATCCTTCTCATAAACACCTTTATCATCCTTTTTCCAACCTAATTTCTCTAACTCTTCCTTAGCTTTTTCTGGATTATATTCAAACTTCTCTATAGATTGATTATTATATGGTCCCATTTGTAATGGAGAATAGGCTTTTTCACCATGTCCTAATAAAACACTATCTACTATAGCCTGTCTATTAATAGCATAACCTAAAGCATTAGGTAATTCCTTATTTTCTTTAAATAAAGGTGTATTAAAATTATACATTATGCCTCTATAATCAGCAGTTTTCATTATATTAATTGTATAATCTTCATTACCTTTAAAAACATCCATATCCTTTGGAGTAACTTGAGCTAAATCTAATTCACCTGACTTTAATTGCATTACCTTTGCCTTTGAATCTTCCACTATTTTAAATACTACTTTATCTAAAGCTGGTTCTTTCTTAAAGTATTCCTTATTTTTAACTAAAGTTATACTTTGTCCTCTATCCCATTTCTCAAATTTAAAAGGACCTGTTCCTATTGGATTTTGATTAAATGAATCTGTAGTTATATCTTTGCCTTCTAATAGGTGCTTTGGAAGTATTCCTACTGTTAAATAATCTAACATAGCAACGTTAGGTGCTTTTAATACTATTTGAACAGTATAATTATCATTAACCTTTACTTCAACTATATCTTCATAGTTTGATGCAATTTCTGATTGGTTTTTTTCATCTTGAAT
This sequence comes from Clostridium massiliamazoniense, assembly GCF_001403635.1. GTDB lineage: Bacteria > Bacillota > Clostridia > Clostridiales > Clostridiaceae > Sarcina > Sarcina massiliamazoniense. Next base: position 383,743 of record NZ_LN879468.1, on the reverse strand, counting down.
AGCCTCTATTGTAAATTTTACATCTTCTGCTGTGAATTCTTTTCCATCATGCCATTTTACATCTTTTCTTAATTTAAATGTATAGGTATTACTCTTATTATCAAATTCCCAATTTTCAGCAAGGGCTGGTATAACTTTATTATCTTTATCATGAGCTGTAAGTCCAGTAAATATTAATGAATTTATCTCTCCATGCTCTTTTATAGCTGGATTTATTTGCTCATAATCACCACTACCATAAACTAAAACTTTTTCTGTACTATTACTCGTAGTTTTATCTTCCTCGCTTTTTCCACTAGTTGTACCACATCCAACCATTAAACTTAACCCCACTATTAAAGACAAAATCTTTACTCCTTTAAATTTCATAAAACCCCTCCAATATCATAAATTATTTGATTTTTTATTACTACTTTTTCTTAAGTAATTTCCAATATTAGCTATAGACACTAAAGTTACAACTAAAAAAATACCTGGTATTAATATTATCCACCAATAATTAGATAAAAGTGCTTGTTCTGATAGAGATAACATACTTCCCCAAGATATTATTTCTACGGGTAAACCTATTCCTAAAAAACTTAAAGTTGCTTCTGTTCCTATGGCCACTCCAATATTGGTTACCACCATAAACATTATTGCTGCTATAAAATTAGGTAATAAGTGTTGTTTAAGTATATAAAAAAATTTTCCTCCCATAATCCTTGCTGCAATTATATATTCATAGTTTCTTATTTGTCTTACTTCACTTCTAACTATTTTAGCTATATTCATCCAGCTAGTTAATCCAATTACTATAGATATAGAAATTGGATTAGCATTTCCAAGTATAGCTTGAAGGAAAATTATAATTAGAATAGAAGGTATACTAAGAATTATCTCTGTGACCCTCATCATAATATCATCAATTAATTCTGAAGAACTTCCACTAATAGTTCCATATACTACTGCAATAGCAGTTGAAATAATTGTTGCTAAGAATCCTATGAACAAAGAAATTCTGCCTCCATACCAAATCATAGAAAATACATCCCTTCCCATAGAATCAGTTCCAAGAAGGAATTCTTTACATGGAGCAATATTAGTATTTGCTAAATCCATATACTTAGGATTTTTAGTCATTATTAATTCAGCAAATATACATCCCCCTATTACAAGTACTAAAAATAAAATTGATATTATAGGTTTTCCTCTTATATAATCAATTAAACCTTTTTTCTTTTCTATAATTACTTCCTTTTGAAAATAATCCTTCTTAGCTATTTCAAAGTCTGATGCTTTAAACCTCAATTTCATCCCTCCTATAGTGCTTCATTCTAGGGTCTATTTTAACCTTTATTATTTCTGCTACTAAGTTAGCTATAACTACTACAACTCCTGTTATTAGACAAAGAATTAATAGCATATTATAATCATGATATTTTGCACTTTCGAAAGAAAGTGAACCAAGTCCTGGATAAGAAAATACCTGTTCTACAACATAAGTTCCCCCTAAAATATGAGGTACTGAAATAGCCATTATACTAATAAATGAAGGCATTATATTCCTTAAACAATGTTTATAAACAATAACCTTACTTTTCACTCCTTTTGTTTTACATAATAATACATAATCTTCTTTAATTTCTTCTAATAATTTGTTTCTTACCATGTATGTGTAATACCAAAGATGAGATAAAATAAGTACTATCAAGGGTAAAACTAAATGCTCTATCCTATCTACCAAATCCCATTCTTTTCCTATTGAATAAGCTCCGCTTGTTGGTAGTAAACTCAAATTAATACTAAAAATTAATATAAGGACTAACGCTACCCAAAATGAAGGAATACAATTTGTTATATTTCCTATAGTACAAATAACTCTATCTATAAATTTATCCTCATGAAGTGCAGAAAATATTCCAAGTATTAATGCTAAGGAAAATGTTAATATATATGCTAATCCCCCCAATATGATAGTATTAACATAAACTTCTGATATAACTAGCTTTACATCTTGTTTGTACTTAAAGGACATTCCGAAGTCCCCCTTTACAGCACCCTTAAGCCACTTAATATATTGAGTTCCTATAGGCTTATCTAGCCCCAATCTTTCCATAGCCTTTTCTCTTTCAGTCTCATTCATCCTTTCTACTCTCTCGCCACAGAAAGAAACTAATGGATCTCCTGGTGCTAATCTAGACATATAAAATACAGCGAAAGTTAATAAAAAAATAGTTATTATAAATTGAAAAAATTTTTTAAAAAATATATTTATAATATCCCTCCTATATGGACAATCTCTCTAATAGATAATATTATATCTATTGAAAAAATATTACTAATTGAAATATTATTCTCAATTACTTCGGTAACTATATTATACATTTAAGAACTTATTTACAAATATTTCCTTTGGACAGATTAAACTCTATTTCAACACAATTATTACTTTTAAGAATATTTGATTTTTTAATGGGTAAAAATAATTTTATCTGATAGCTAGAGGCTGTAATATTCCTATCTTCCATAAATAGCCTCACGCTTCTAGATAATACCCACTAAGCATTCAAATAGAAACTCTATGTGAATTTTAGTGGAGGTTATCTAATAAATTCATTTCAAGGAGGAAAGATTATGAATCTAAAGGGAAGTAAAACAGAAGAAAATTTAAAATCAGCTTTTGCTGGTGAATCTCAAGCTAGAAATAAATATACTTACTATGCTTGTAAAGCCAAAGATGAGGGCTATAATGTAATTGCAGATATTTTTGAAGAAACTGCAAAAAATGAAATGTCTCATGCAAAAATATATTTTGAACTACTTCATGATGGTATGCCAGAAACCTTAGATAACTTAAAAGATGCTGCTGGTGGAGAAAACTATGAACATACAGATATGTATAAAACCTTTGCTAAAGAAGCTAGAGATGAAGGTTTTGATGATATAGCTTTTATCTTTGAAGAAGTTGGGAAAATAGAAGCTGATCACGAAAAAAGATATAATGAATTATATAAACAATTAGAAGAAAAAACTTTCTTCAAAAAATCTGAAAAAACTACTTGGAGATGCCAATACTGTGGATATATTTACGAAGGAGAAGAAGCCCCTTCTATTTGTCCTGTTTGTAAAAAGCCACAAGGATACTTTGAAGTAGTTTGTGAAAATTACTAAATTCCAAAATAAAATAGAGGTTTATTAAGTTAACCTCCAATTTTATAAATATATTTGTAACTATATAACTACAGGAGGATGTATCAAATTACAGATACATCCTCTCTGCCTTTTATCTAGCTATATAGATTCATCATTTGTGACCACTCACTTACGTAAAGAAGCTCTAATATTTTTTCTACAACAGTTTCTAAAATAAAGAGCTTCTAGTACTAGTTCAATGATCACAGCATTTTGTACCTATAATAGCTATCTCGGCAGATAAAAAAATACATTTATCTCATAGCTAGAGGCTATAATACTCCTCTCTTCTATAAGTAGGAGATAAACAGCCTCATGCTTCTAGATAACTACAACTAAGCATTCAAATATGTTAAATTTAATAATCTGATCCTGCTAAATATCCTGTTGAAAATGCTATTTGTAAATTATAACCACCAGTTTCTGCATCAACATCCATAACTTCACCTGCAAAGTAAAGCCCTTTTATTAACTTAGATTCCATATTAGAAGCATTTATTTCTTTTACTTTTACTCCTCCTGATGTTACTTGCGCTGCCTTTATAGTTAATGTTTCTCTAGCTGTTAATTTCATATTTTTTATGTATTCTATTATTTTATTTTCATCATCTTTTCTTAAATCACTTGCTTTTATCTCTAAAAGTCCTAACATGTTTAATATTTCTTTTAAGAAATTTTGTGGTAATATACCTTTTAAATTATTTAAGACAGTTTTGTTTGAATTTTCTCTTACAATTTTAGATATTTCTTCTCTTGTTTTTTCACTTAGAAAATCTATAAATATTTCCACTTCTCCTTCTAAAAGTGCCTTATTTACATAAGATGACAACTTTAAAACAGCTGGTCCTGATATTCCAAAATGAGTAAATAACATATCTCCTTGTTTTTCAACTTTTTTCTTTTTAATTTTAGCTTTAACAATAGCTTCTTTCATAGCTACTCCTTGAAGATTTTTTACAAACTCTTCTTTTATTACTAAGGGAATTAGAGCTGCTTTTGGTGCAACTATAGTATGACCATATCTCTCCAATATCCCGTACATTGTTCCATCAGAACCTGTATTAGGAAAGCTTTTTCCTCCAGTTGTAATAATTACTTTATCAGCAAACAATTTTTCACCATTTGATAAAATAACTCCCTTAATAATATTATCTTCAACTATTAAATCCTCTACCATTGCATTAAATATTAATTTCACATTATTTTTTCTCAAGTCATTGTAAAATAAATTTATAACTTCATCTGCTTTATCACTTTTAGTAAATACCTTTTGATCATATTCTACTTTATATTCTAAATTATGATTAGAAAAGTATTCTAATAGGCTTGTATTAGGAAAGGTGTAAAACGCACTATACAGAAATTTATTATTTGTAACTACCTTTTCAAAGAATTCTTCTATATCTCTATTATTGGTTATATTACATCTTCCCCCACCTGTTAATCTAAGTTTTTTTCCAATTTCATTATTTCTCTCTATTAAAGTTACATCATTATTTTTAGATGCAGTTAAAGATGCCATTATTCCTGCTGGCCCACCACCAACTACTATAACTTTTGCCATAAAAATTATCTCCTCGTCACTACTTATTCTTAATTCTAAAAACTATTGTACTATAATTTTAAAGAAACTAAAACTCTCTCCAATTTAATCTCAACTTATACAATTAATGATTATCACACATATAAAAATATAGAGGATATATCTCTAATTTTGATATATCCCCTATTAAAGCTTATTTAACCTTCCTAACATCTGTGTAATACTCTAACTTTCTATAAAAAGTTAGATATAAACAGATACAATTCCCTAAGTTACTTTCACTAAAACCCTCTTTTAATTAGGTCTTTGCTTATAATTCTGTTAAACTATATCCAAATAATAAGTCACTACTACTTTCTGTACTCGTATCATAACAAGGACTATTATTAAAATTTATAAGTCCTTTATTTTTTTTATAAGTTCTTTCTTCTTTATAAGTGTTTTTATAAAATCCCTCAATATTATTTATACTTGTAATAAGAGTATATTTGTCATCACTTACATTTTTCATTATAGTCTTAGCTGTATATTCTTTGTTTTTATAGACTACCTTTTGTTCCCAACTTTTACCTTCTTTAATTTCTCCCCACATAACAATATAATTTTTTATTATAGAGTTTAATACATCTTTATTTTGTGTGAGATAATCTGAATTTTTCACTCTTTCATAAACCATGGGAGTTTTACCTTCATCTAATTTAAAGTTGTAAGTTAAAGTGAATTTCCTTGGACCTCTTTCATCCTCACCATAACCATCTGTCATTTTTCCATCATATAAAATTAAATTATTTTTTTCATCTATTTTATTAAAATCTAATTTATGACCATATTCACAATAGCCATTATATATAACTTCCTTATTTTTATTTACAAAAAAGCCCTTTTTCTTTTCAAAATATTCTTTTAATATTTTATTATCAACTATAATATTTTCTTCTTTATTATTTTTCTCTATAGTATTTTCATTGTTTTCATCTTTCTGTGTATTAGTTTCTTCATTTTTACTTTCATCAAGTTTAATTTCTTCCTCTTTACTATCTGTAATTTTATCAGATGCATCATAACTTATGAGGTCCTTATTTACAGTATCTATTACTTCTTTATTATCTTCCTTAAGACATCCTGTAAATAAGGATGAAATTAAAGTCACTATTAAAATACTAATCACTTTTTTAACCATGAATACTCCTTAAATTAAATATATTTTACTTTAATTTATATCCATAATATTTAAGATTTATACAATAAACACTTCATTTACTATAACCAAAAAGTCGGATATTTTCTATCTTTGCTTATGTTATTTATAATAAGTGCTAAAATCACTATTAAAACAGAACCAAATAAAATAGGATGTAATAAAAATTTGAAGCTACTTCCAGCCATTATTACAACTATAGGATCTGCTCCTGCTGGTGGATGAGTTGTTTTTGTTAAAAGCATAGCTCCTATAGCAACTCCAACTCCAACCCCAAGAGAAAGATAATTATCTCCCATTAAATTATATGTAATAATTCCTATAAATGAGGAAATTAAATGTCCCCCTATTATGTTTCTTGGTTGTGATAGTGGTGCATTCCATACTCCAAAAGCTAAAACACAACTTGCTCCAAAAGGTGCTATTATCCATGGCGCATGGGATACTCTCCCTAAATAGGCTAAAATGGCTATTGTTACAAATCCACCTATAAATCCTATAAAACTATCCTTATAATTTACTTTAAGTGGCGTTCGTTCCTTTGTTATAAATTTTTTAAAATATCTCTCCATAAAACCTTCCTTTGTATAAAATTTAAATTAGAAAGAAATATACTTTTTTAGCTTTAAATTAGCTAATCTTATTATTTCACTATGTAATAGATTTATTTCATTAAGTTCACCGCTTTTTAATTCTACTAAAGAACTTGCTATGTCATCACAAATATTAAAGAACTCTTCTCTATGTTCTGCTGTCATTTTATCAATCTTTTTCTCTATAGGATTTGGCAAATAAAACTCATCATCCATAGAATTACTATTTTCTAAATCATTTAAAAATTCCTTAATTATAACTATTATTTCTAATTTATCAAATTTAATATTTTCCATATGAATATCACTCCTACTTAATAATTACTTAAATCTAAGTAATTATACTATAAAAAAATAATGAGGTTTTATAAAACAACCTCATTATTTTATCATTAAATTTATAAATTTTCTTCATTATTTAAAACTTTTTTTAAATTTTCATAAGTATAATCTATTATTTCTGCACAACTTACTTTATTTTTCTTTAAATCCTTGCATATAGTAGTATTATATTGTGAATTTATGCTATTCATTAATTCTCTATTTATTGTTCTAGCTTTATTGCTCTCTTCATTTGACATTCTACCCTTTTCTATACCAATAATAGCACCAGCTCCTCCTATAGCACCACAAAGTGAAGCTACAGTAAATCCTGTTCCCATTGCACTCCCTAATGATACTGGTATATTTGTTCCATGTTCTTCATTATATGATTTTATAATTGCTTCTCCACAAGTATATCCTTGTTTATGGTATTCTGATGGTTTAGTCATTTTTATTCCTTCTTTCATTATATATATTAATAAATTATTAATCGCTATATTTAGATATTATGATACATTTTAAGTAAGTGTCAACAATTTTTATAAAAAATTTTATTGACTTTTATTTAACAATATCATATTATTTGAATATAGTAATAAAGAGGTGATTTTATGTCTAAAAGTGAAAATTTCCTAACTAATCCAAAATTATTTGAAGAAAAAGCTGAACTACTAAAAGCTTTATCTCATCCAGTAAGACTTTGTATCATAAAAGGACTTTTAGAGGTTGGTGGTAGCAATGTTACTAATATGTATTCATGTCTTAACATGCCTCAATCTACCATATCTCAGCATTTAGCAAAACTTAAAAGCTTGGGAATTATTGTTGGAGAAAGAAATGGTCTAGAAATAACTTATAAAGTTTGCAATGATGATGTAAAAGAAATAATAAAAGTTTTATTTCCCTAAAAGACTAAATAAGAAGTTTAAAATTCCTAATGGACTTCTTATATTTTTTATAGTATATATCCTAAAAACGTAATATATAAATATTAAAATAGAGGTGAATTTAATGAAAAAAGTACTAATTGTTGGAGGAGTAGCTGGTGGTGCTTCAGCTGCTGCTAGACTTAGAAGGCTTAATGAAGATTTAGAAATTATTTTATTTGAAAAAGGTGAGCATATATCTTTTGCCAATTGCGGATTACCCTATTATATTGGTGAAGAAATTAAAGATAGAAATAAACTCCTTATTCAAACAGTAACAGGAATGAGTACTAGATTTAATATTGATATTAGAAATTTTAATGAAGTTATATCTATAAACAAAGAAGATAAGATTGTTAAGGTCAAGAATATAAAAACCTCAGAAGTATATGAAGAGTCTTATGATAAATTAATTCTATCACCTGGAGCATCTCCAATTAATCCACCTATAGCTGGTAAAGATTCAACTAAAAATATTTTTACTTTAAGAAACTTAAAGGATACTGATGCAATAAAAACCTTTGTAGATGAAAATGCTCCAAAAACTGCTACCATTATAGGTGGTGGCTTTATCGGTATTGAAATGGCTGAAAATCTTTCAAACAGAGGCATAAATGTAACAATAATTGATAAAAGCAATCAAGTTATGGCTCCTTTAGACTATGAAATGGCATCCATAGTTCATGAACACTTATTAGACAATTCGGTTTCCTTAATCCTTAATAATGGAATTTCCGCTATTGAAAATAATGGCAATACCATTATTTTAGAAAATGGAGAAAGTATCAATACTGACCTAATAATACTAGCTATTGGTGTTAAACCAGAAACAAAAATAGCTAAAGAAGCTAGAATAGAAACTAATTCTAGAGGTGCTATAGTAGTTAATGAATACTTAGAAACCTCAAATAAAGATATCTATGCAATTGGAGATGCTATAGAAGTTAAAAACTTTATTAATGGAAGTAAAACACAAATTCCTCTTGCTTGGCCAGCTAATAGACAAGGACGCCTTGTTGCTGATAATATTGCTGGTAAAAAGACTCCCTATAATGGATCTTTAGGAAGTTCTGTAGCAAAAGTCTTTGATATCACAGTTGCTAGTACTGGTAATAACGAAAAAACTTTAAGAAGATTAAATATAGATTATGAAGTTGTTCATATACACCCTAACTCTCATGCTGGCTACTATCCAGGTGCCTTTCCAATCCACTTAAAATTACTTTTTAATAAAAAAGGAAAAATTTTAGGTGCTCAAGCTGTAGGTTTTGAAGGTATAGAAAAAAGAATAGATATTATAGCCACTGCAATTAAAGGAAATTTAACTGTATTTGATTTACCTGATTTAGAGCTTTGTTATGCTCCTCCATATTCATCAGCAAAAGACCCAGTAAATATGGCAGGCTATGTAGCATCTAATATTCTTGAAGACAAAGTTGAAACTGTTCAATGGCATGAAGTAGAGAATTTAATAAAAGAAAATGCCTATATTTTAGATGTTAGAAATCCTATAGAACTTGAAGGTGGGAAAATAGAAAGTGCCCATAATATACCACTTGATAGCTTAAGAGATAATTTAGATAAACTTGATAAAAGCAAAAGGATATATGTTTATTGTAAAGTTGGACTTCGTGGTTACTTAGCTTGTAGAATTTTAAAACAACATGGATTTAATCCTATAAACATAGATGGTGGTTATACTACTTACTCTATTGCTACTAGAGAAGTTGAAAATAATTTAGATAAATTAAGTATGATTGCTATAACTAAAGAAGAAGGAAAGGAAAAAGAAAAAATGAATGATAAAGTTACTATATCTGTTGATGCTTGTGGACTTCAATGCCCTGGTCCTATAAAAAGAGTTTTTGAAGAAATGAATAAGTTAAAAGATGGTGATATCCTTGAAATTATGGCTACTGATTCTGGCTTTAAAAAAGATATAACTTCTTGGTGTTCAAGCACTAAAAATGAACTTTTATCAGTTAATTATTCAAAAGAAAAAAAAGCTTTTATCGTACAAATAAGAAAAGGATTAAGTTCTGAAAAGAGTTCTTCTGAAGTTATAACAAATATAAAAAGTAAAGATGATGCAACCTTAGTTGTATTTAGTGGTGATTTAGACAAAGCTATTGCATCCTTTATTATTGCTACTGGAGCTGCATCTATGGGAAAAAAAGTTACTATGTTCTTTACATTTTGGGGATTAAATATATTAAAAAAAGAAAATAAACCAACTATAAAAAAAGATGGAATGGAAAAAATGTTTGATATGATGCTTCCCGATAGTGCCGCTAAACTTCCTCTATCTAAGATGAATATGGGTGGAATGGGACCTAAAATGATAAAAAAAATAATGGAAAAAAACAATGTTGATAGTTTAGAAACCTTAATAAAAAATGCCTTAGATATGGGAGTTAAATTATTAGCTTGTTCAATGTCTATGGACTTAATGGGAATAAAAAGAGAAGAATTATTAGATGAAATAGAAGTTGCTGGAGTTGCTACTTACCTAAATGCAACTGATGACTCTGGTCTAAACTTATTCATCTAAAGACTAGTATCTGTAATCCCCTCTCTTCTATAAACTTAAGATATACAGACATGCTCTCTAAAAAAACACTAAGAGGCTGTCTCAAGTTAGCACCTTAATTTAGTGGAACCTATATAGCTAGATAAAAAGCAGAGAGTATGTATCTGTAATTTGATACATACTCAAGCTTTTATTTATATAATTTTAGGTAAAAAAGCTATGAAGATATATGAAAATTATAAATGCATATCCATAATCTTTATCTATTTCAAAAGAACTTGCTCTTATTTACTTCTATAAGAAAATATACTTCCTAAAAATATAGTCAAACATATTACACTGGTTAAAGATATTATTATAGCTATAAATTTAGCAGGTACAGTTAAGGGCAATATATCTCCAAAACCTATAGTAGTAAATGTTATTACTGTATAATAAAACAAATCAAAATATCCTGGATTGTTAGAAAAACCTCCCTGTCCTAATATATGGACTAAACAAACTCCCAAATATAAATTTATAAGTATCATAAAAGAAATTAAAATAGCGGCAATAAATATCCTTATAAAACTACTTCTATCTTCTATAGAAAATTTTATATTTTTAGGATTTCTCATTACATTAAGTAATATTTTTAAATTTAAGAAATAAGAAATACCTACTCCCAATATACCTACTAAAGCATAGTTATAAAGTTCCTTAGGAAATAATATTAATGCCATTAAATATGCTGTAGTTAAAAAATAACTTAATAAAAAATCAAATTTTAAACTTTCCTCCTCACTTCTGTATAAAAAACTATATATTTTAGAGGTAATAAGCATAATATATCCCATGGAGTAATGTATTAACATAAATAAAAGAAAAATCATTATAAATTTAATATAAATGCCAATTTCTAAAAACACATACTTATCAAAATAATTTAATATTAATTTATAAACTATAATAAAAGAAAATATTTCTGAAAAAATAACCATAAAACATTGTAATAATCTAACCCCTAAGGTTCCATCAATAAATAAATTTATATAATTACTATTTATAGCCTCTATAGCCATATTTATAGACTTTTTATGTATATAACTTTTTCTTATTATTCTAAAAAATAATATAATTAGAACTATAGTAGTAGCTAAAATAATCAATTTAATCACCTCTTATAATTATTATGTAATTTTTTTCAATTCCATTACAAATAATAATTATAAAATAAAATATTAGTCTAGAATCATTTTATTCAATGATTCTAGACTAATAGCATTGTATGTTTTATTAAAATTATTCGTTAATTAACTTCATAAAATCACTAACTGCTCTTTTAGCTGAGCTAGGCAATTTATCAATAGCTTTTTTTCTTTTTTTCTCATCACTTATTTGAATTATTCTCATTACTTCCTGTTCAAGTCCAGGTATAGAGTTTAATTTTTGGCCCAATTCATTAAATCTTGCTGCAAAATTAGGGTCTTCTTGTATTTTTTGTTGAATTCTCATTATTAATTCATATCCATCCATTCGAGGCTATTGCTAAACTTTATCCTTTATTTAGCAATAGTTCACCTCCTTATAAATTAATCATTTGTTATATATTATTAAATTTAAAATTTATATGTTCTTGTAAATTACTTAAATTTAAAAATAATTATTAATTATAATATCTTTTGAGTTAGTTGTTTCTCCATGCACCAATTGTTTTGCTTCTATTTTTGATTTTTTACTTCCGCCGATCTCTTCTATATCTATATAAAAATCTTTTATATCATTTGCAAAGGATAACCCAGTTTCAGTTTCTACTATTCCTAAATTTTCTATATCCTCATATTTTTCAAATTCTTCTCTAGAAAACTTACTTTCCCCTAAGTCACTATTAAATATTTCTTCATAAACGTTAGCTAAATGAATATCACTATTTTCAGCTTTTATAGATAAAATATTAAGCTTCAAATCAGAAATATTAACCTTAACCTCACCTAAATATAAATTTAAATTCATTCTGTATTCCTTAGGTATTTTTACTTCAATCTCTGATGGTGCTGTTTTTATAAAAGTAGGTTTAAACAATCTAGACTTTATTTCTATAAAGGCCATTGTATCCTTAGTATATGCTTTTATATTTCTTGTCCAAAATCCTAACTTTCCATTTATATCTATAAGATCCCCATTATAACTTGATATTTTTAAACTACCTTCTGTTACATTCATATTGATAGTATATATATTTTTAGAAGAAACCTCTCTTTTAACACCTCTCATAAAATTCTCCCCTTTGCAATTATTCCTGTAATTATACCTCTTACTTGATTTTAGAATAAAAGTATTTTTTTGTCAATATTTTAAATATATTTGTATTTATAATTTTATATTGTTATATATAATATAAAGAAAAAACATCATTCCTTTCTAATAGATACCTCTTTTAAAGCTAAATAAACTTTAATGAACCTTGTAAAAATTTATAAATAAGCATTTTTCCCTCAACTTAGTATTTTTAGATTTAATCTACATACTCTTTAATAAACTAAGACTTAATTCAGGTAGAGTTTTGACTCTAGCTGAATTTTAGCTGAAGTTATCTAGGGACATGTATCTGTTTTTCTCCAGCTTCTAGAGACTTTAGTATTACAGACACTAGTCATCAAATAAAAAAGAAGTATCCTAAAGAGAAATAAAATTCTCTTTAATATACTTCCTTTTATTTATTATAAAAATATTCAATTATTTACTTTGAAATGTTGGTATTCCAAATGAAAATTTATCATTTGCATTGTATAAATAACTATATTGTTTCATTATTTCACCAATAGTTTGACCATAATTAATATCTGTTGAATATTGATGATTTATACTACTACCTTCTCCATTTATATATCTTAAAGCATATGGAGTATTTTGACCATATTTGGAATTATGAACATAATTATTTGCTATAAACTCAGCAGCACCTTGTAATGCACTTGAAACACTTGTCCAACCATGATTATATGCATAAGCTTCTGCAGTTATAGTTGCTTTGTTTGAAAATTCCTTAGTATTATCATAAGCTCCTACTCCAAATAAATTATACACTGTAACAGGTTTTTTTAGCTTTATCATTTTATATCCTATTAATTGTCCCTTAGAATTTTTAATAGGTGCATTCATATCTGCGACTTCTGTTATAGTTGTTCCTTTTGCAAAATTACTTTGGCCCCATCCAGTTTCTAAGGCACATTGTGCTAATAAATATACTGGATCTAAATTGTATTTTTTTGCTGCATTTATAAATGCTTGACCTTGTCCTTGTAATACACCTTTTCCTTGTAATGCTTGATTAAATTCTTGAGCATTTACATTTCTGTATTTATTAACATTTAAGAATTCAAATACAGTTGCTGCAGCTTTAGGGTTAACAGCTTCTGATATTTTCTTTGAAGTATTCTCTAACTGTGCTTTTGTTAATGAATTACCATAAGCTTCATTATAACTTTTAAGTTGTTGAGCTACATATTTCTTCATTGTTGTTGGGTAATTTACATTTTTCTTAATACTATTTTCACTATTAGCAACTGAAGTTGATGTTGGAATTGCAGTAGCTGTAGTATTTACATCACTAGCATTTACATAACCTATACTTCCACCAAATTCTATTTCATAATATCCATTATCTTTGCTTATTATTTTAACATTTTTACCATTGCTTAATGTTCCAACAACAAATGAATAACTTGGTATTGTTGTTGGTGCTGACATAACATTTATAGTTTTATTATTTGTAGATACAAGACCATCATAAGTTGTTAATGGTTGTTGTGGTACTACTTGAGGTTTCTCTTGATTTCCTTTATTCTCTGTTTGTCCACCTTGATTACTTGTTCCTTGGTTTCCTTTATTCTCTGTTTGTCCACCTTTGTTGCTTGTTCCTTGGCTTCCTTTATGCTCTGTTTGTCCACCCTTGTTACTTGTTCCTTGGCTTCCTTTATGCTCTGTTTGTCCACCCTTGTTACTTGTTCCTTGGCTTCCTTTCTGCTCTGTTTGTCCTCCTTTGTTACTTGTTCCTTGGTTTCCTTTGTGCTCTGTTTGTCCTCCCTTGTTGCTTGTTCCTTGGTTTCCTTTATTCTCTGTTTGTCCACCCTTGTTACTTGTTCCTTGGTTTCCTTTGTGCTCTGTTTGTCCACCCTTGTTGCTTGTTCCTTGGTTTCCTTTATTCTCTGTTTGTCCACCTTGATTACTTGTTCCTTGGTTTCCTTTATTCTCTGTTTGTCCACTTTGATTAGTTGAGCTTGAATTTGATGATGCTATTGCTTTAGCACTTGAGCTTGATGTACTTTCTCCTGCTTTTGTTGTTGCTGTTGCTTTAGCATTTGAACTTGCTGTACTCTTTCCTGAATTTGTTGTTGCTGTTGCTTTAGCATTTGAACTTGATGTACTTTCTCCTGCTTTTGTTGTTGCTGTTGCTTTAGCATTTGAACTTGCTGTACTTTCTCCTGACTTTGTTGCTGCTGTTGCTTCAGCATTTGAACTTGCTGTACTTTCTCCTGACTTTGTTGCTGCTGTTGCTTCAGCATTTGAGCTTGCTATACTTCCTTCTGCTTTTGTTGTTGCTGTTGCTTTAGCATTTGTGCTTCCTTCTAAATTTGATGATACTGTTGAACTAGCATTTGAGCTTGATGTACTTGCTCCTGAATTTGATGATGCTGTTGAACTAGCATTTGCACTTGATGTACTTGCTCCTGAGTTTGATGATGCTGTTGAGCTAGCACTTGATGTACTTCCTTCTGAATTTGATGATGCTGTTGAACTAGCATTTGCACTTGATGTACTTGCTCCTGAGTTTGATGATGCTGTTGAGCTAGCACTTGATGTACTTCCTTCTGAATTTGATGATGCCGTTGAGCTAGCACTTGCACTTGATGTATTTTCTCCTGAATTTGATGATGCTGTTGAACTAGCACTTGCACTTGATAATAGCACTTCATTTCTCTGGCTTGTTTTATTTGAATTAATATTAGCTGCACCTAATCCACCTATAGCCATAGTAGCTGCCATTATTAATGTACTTAGCGTTTTTCTATTCATTATAACATTCCCTCCAAAATCTTGACCTTTGTAAAATTCTAAGAGAAAAGGCTATATCATTTGATATAGCCTTTTCTTTTTTCAACACATTACCTATAATATACTACTT
The DNA here is from genome assembly GCF_001403635.1 of Clostridium massiliamazoniense. GTDB lineage: Bacteria > Bacillota > Clostridia > Clostridiales > Clostridiaceae > Sarcina > Sarcina massiliamazoniense. The sequence goes on along the minus strand of NZ_LN879468.1, from coordinate 368,291 downwards.
TTAGAAATCACAAGCAATTTATAACTTTTATTGTTATTTTATCTATATAAAGTTTTTCTTAATATATCTTTACATTAAAAAGTTCTTTTTTATTTTTTTTATATCTTTTTAACATAATATTTATCAATCGTTAATATTTTATTAATAAACTAAAACTTAATTCTCATAAAACGTAGTCCTTATCTAGAATGGTAAGTCTATTATAAAGATAAGAATATTACAGCCTCTAGCTATCAGATTAATAATTAATCTTTTGTATAAAAAAATATTTCTAGAATCACTTACCCAATTCTAGAAATATCCTAGTTAATATATACTTTTTCTTTAATTTAAAATATATCATTAAATATACTATTATTTGAAGAAACATAATTTTCACCATCTATATTTATTGAAGTAGAATTCTTATTACTACTTCTCCAATAGATTGTTCCATTTATATTTAAATAATCTTTTAATTCAATTTGATTTCCTTTTATCAAATTATAACTTTTACCATTTATAGATAAATCACCTTTGTCTTCAGCTAATTTATATTTTGAATCATTGATGCAAATATATTCATCCCCAGTTTTATAAATAATTTTATTATCTTTTATATATTGTAAAGCATCTTTCTTAGTTCCATAATCTTCTCCATAAACATTTATTTTATTATAATCTAAATTTTTGTAATAAGTTATACCATCTATAGTAATAGAATCTGCTCCTACAGAAAATCCAGAAAAATCGTTATTATTATATTTCACTGGTTTATAATTATTACCATCTATATTCATGGTGTAAATATTATATCCACTAGAATTATTATCTGTAATTTCACATAACATTCCATTTATATAAACATATTTATCACCTTTTTGAAATACTTCCTTATTATATATACTAGAATTTATGTATTCATCAAAAGTTAACTTTTTATTACTCTTTGTCCCATTGGTGTTATCTATAAAATTCAATATATCATTCTTTACTTTATCTTCTATAAATCCTATTTCACTGTTTGTGATTTTTTTACTATCATAAGCTATATTATTATTTATAGTACTGTCCTTTATAGTGTTAACTCCTGTATTTATGCTATTTAATATAAATCCATTGTCAAAGCTATACTTATATGATAATAGTAGAAGTATAACCACAACTATTCCAATGTAAAATAAAACTTTCATAGTCTTTCTTATGAAATTTCTAAAGATTATAAATAAAATTAATATTATTCCTATAACCATAATAAACATGTTTATCTATCCTTTCTAATAATACATCATATCATAGTAAGAATAATATTATTAACTTTTCTATTACAAAATACTTTCACTTAGTTTTTGCCATAAATCACTATTAACTCTCTTCAGATTTATTATTTTAAAATTATTTCTATCAATAAAAGTTTGAAGTGTTGAACCTTTAGCTATAATCTTATTATTTTCTTTCTTTATAACATTATATTCTATTCTAACCTTAACAGCTGTTAATTCAATTATTTTAGCTTCTATTATAAGATCATCATCATACTTTGCAGCTTCTATATATTTACACTCTGTTTCAACTAAAGGCATCATTATTCCCATCTCTTCTATTTCTCTATAGGATACTCCAAGTTCCTTTATTAAATCTTCCCTAGCTACTTCGAAATATAAATAATAATTAGCGTGGTGTACAATTCTCATAGCATCAGTTTCTGCATATCTTACTCTAATATTTGTCATACTCATAAAAAAATTCATCTCCTATTAATAAAGGAGCTATATCATAATAGGTGATAAAGCTCCTTTCTGTTATATCTTATTTATTATTATAAGAGAATTTCCCCTTTTCGTCTATTTGAAAAAAATCTCCGTAATTTATATCAAATATAGACTTATTATCTATTGATGATATATCTATTTTATTCTTTATAATTTGAGTCCATACTCCACAGTAATCTATATTACCTTGGAATAAAATTCCCTTAACAATTCCATCTTTATGAACTATCTTTTTATAAAGATTTTTATTTCTGTATATATCTACATCTACTTCCTCATTATTATCATTTATATCTCCAATTGATACTGTCTTTATTCCAAAGAAATTAAGAGTATTTTTAAATTGGAAATAATCATTAAATTTCTTTTCTTCTTTTCCAACCATGTTATAAGCTGCGTATCTCCCTTGTTTAACTGCTATAGGCCAAATTCCAGTACCACAAACATCCCCAGCTGCATATATGTTTGCAATATTAGTTCTTAAATTTTCGTCAATTACTATTCCTCTTTCAACCTTTACTCCACTACCCTCTAAAAACTCTGTGTTTGCTCTTACACCAGCTGCTACAACTACAAAGTCACAAGGGATTTGTCTTCCATCCTCTAAATTAACAGAGATAACCTTATTATCATCTCCTAAAGTTGTAGACACAACCTTAACATTAGTGAAGATTGATACATTTCTTTTCTTAAGTTCTTCCTCATAAATATTAGCTGCTTCTTTATCTAATTGAAGTGGCAATATTCTATCTGACATTTCCATAACTGATACATTAATATTTCTTTCAACTAATGCTGAAATAGCATCAAGCCCAACTAGACCTGCCCCTATAACAACTGCATTTTTATATTTACCTGCTAATTCATCTAATGATAGAATATCTTTTAAATCCCTTAGGGTATGAACATTTGTACCTTCCCTTAAATTTTCAATTGGAGGTATAGTTGCTCTAGCACCTGTAGCTATTAAAAGCTTATCATAAGCAACTTCTTCTCCATCATCTAAAAGAACTACCTTTTTATCTGGATTTATAGATTTTGCACTTTTTCCCTTAATCCACTTAATTCTATTCTTCTCAAAGAAATCTTTATCTACAAATGATAATTCCTCTAAAGTTCTATGATGGCTTATGTAATGATGTAACATACATCTTGAATAAATATATTTATCCTCAGATATCATTACTATTTCACAATTTTCGTCTAATCTTCTTAAAGTCTCTGCTGCACTTATTCCTGCTGCACTTGCTCCTATAATTATATGCTTCATAACTACACCTCCTCTACATATATAGCTCCAACTGGACAACTTTCCACGCATCTTGGAGTTTCTCTATCATTACAAAAATCACACTTCACTATTTTTTCTCCTGTTTCTGTATCTGGTTTTAATACACCAAATGGACAAGACATAACACACATATAACAAGATGCACATTTAACAGCATCATACTTAACATGTCCTGTTACATAATCCTTTGTCATAGCCCCACTCATACAAGTATTTGCACATTCTGCTTCATCACAATGTCTACAAATTATTGGTACAGGTTTATTATCTTTACCTATAACAATTTGATTTCTACTTTCATTTTCCTCATCTATCATATCTAATAAATAAATAGATTTCCCTTTATCATTATGTTCAGCCATACACCCAACAACACAGTTCATACATGCTGTACATAATTCTTTCTTAATCATTATACGTTTCATAACAAGCCTCCCTAGTAATTGTTATAATTTTAACATTTTAAAGTAAAAAAAACTAAACATTATATAATTATATTAAAGGGCACCCTATCCAAAATGCCCTTTAATTTTAAACAATCCAAATCATCAAAGAAAATTATTCTATTTTAATCCTAATCCACTTCTTCTATCAACTATAATAGCTTCTAATTTATTAGCAGCACTTTCTACATCACCATCAACTATTAATTGTCCTCCAGTTATTTCTTTTAGACCTTCACTTAACAATTCTGTAGCTAACTTACTTCCATCTATAAATGGAGATAATGCTAAATGTAATGGTAACCCTAAAGTTAATCCAAATACACCATCAGCTAAAGCTTGTTCCTCTAACCATTGAGGTGCTGAGAATACTAATGGTAATTGTGGAATATCTACATTTAAATATTCAGCAAGTTCTGCTGCTATCATTTCTAATCTTCCTATAGCTAAACATGGTCCAAAGTTTAGAACTGGTGGAATTCCTAAAGATTCACAAACAGCTTTTAAGCTATCTCCAGCTAATTCAGCCGCTTTAGGTGACATTAATCCAACATTTTCTAATCCTCCTGATGAACATCCAGCTGAAAGTACTAAAATATCTTTCTTAATTAATTCTTTAGCTAATTCAACTGTAAATACATCATGACCTTTTGCAGTTAAGTTCGAACATCCAACTACAGCTGCTATACCTTTGATTTTTCCTTCAGCAATTAAATCTACTAAAGCTTTCCAGTTTCCACCTAAGAATTCTCTTAATGAACCTTCACTTAACCCTGTTACAACATCATCATGACCATGATCTTTAGGTATATTTAACTCTACCTTTCCTCTTCTATCTTTATAACTCTCTAAAGCTGATTTCATAACATAATCTGTAATTTTTTCTCTTTCTTCATAAGTATATCTTACAAATTCAGCATTAGCTTTTTTAGCCACATCATCTAGACAAATCATTTTTATATTTAATTTGTCAGCAATTGGCTCAATTCCTGGTAATGTACAGTTAAATTCTGATACAACTAAATCTACTCCACCAGTAGCTAATACTGCTTCACTAGTATAGTTATTTCCTGCATGTCCTGAGAAGACTTCATCATAATGTTCTCCTCTTACTTGAAGGTCTTGCCCTACACAAGTACATCCTACAAGTCTAAATCCTTTAGCTCCAACTGTTTCTGCTAATTTAGTTGCTTCTTCTGTTATTAAAGTATCTTGAAGATGTGATATAGCTGAATGTTGATGTCCAGTAATCATTATATTGATGTAATCTTCATCTATTACTTTTAATCCTACTGAAGCCTGTCTTATTACAGGATCTCCAAGCATGATATCATTTAATAGATTTACTAAAGTTAATCCATATAAACCTGTTGAAATTCCAAGTCTTAAACAGCTCATATACATATCTACAGGATCACTACTTAAGTTAGTTGAACTTTTAACTACTCCATCAAATACTTCTGATTTAGCTCCTCCTGGCATTATATTTAGCTCTTTCCATTTTTTTAATCTTGGAGCATAAGCTAATTTTTCAACAAGTTCCATTTTATCGTATTTTGGTTTATAAAGATCTTTTAAAACTTCTTCAGCTATTTTTATAGCTTTTTCATTTTCACTTCCTTCTTTAATCCCAAATATTTCAGCAACTTTTGCTAAGGCCTTCTTACCTTTTAGTTCTTCACCATTTTTAGCCATATCTCTTAAATTTGTTGCTGTTGTTTCTATAACGTGAATATAACATCCTGATCCTGCTGAAACAGCTCTTAAGAAGTTTCTAGCAACTATTGTATCTGCATCTGCTCCACAAATACCTCTTGGTGCTTTTGGTGTTATTCTACAAGGTCCATTTGAACATAATCTACAACAAACTCCTTGAAGACCAAATCCACATTTTATACTTTGAGATTGAACTCTGTGATGTGATGTTTCAACATCTAATTCCTTTATAAATCCTTCTAGTTTGACATCTGCTGATTTACATGTTTGGCAGCTAGTTATGCTACAATTTTTTGACATTCTTCATCAACCTTTCTTATCTTTATTTTCAGCTATATTGCATTTATTGGTACTATTACTATTTACTTTGATATTTGGCTATATAATCAATGCTTTACTGAAAATTTTTTAATATATAAATTTTAAAAAATGTACTAATATAGTATAGTTTTAACCTTAAGTACACTAATCTAGTATAATTTAAATTTATATCACATTAAGTGATTTTAAATTAAAATCCAAAGGCTTATTTGGATTTTAATTTTTAAATCTCTTAAGTAATATATCCTCTAAAGATCTTTGTTCTAATATTGAATGTATTTCCTGCTCGACTTTTAACATTTCAGGATATAATTCACAGCCTCTAACACATAATTCACAGGATTTATTATCCTTTGTACATCTATTTATATGAATTGGTCCCTCTATTATTTCTATTAATTCCTTTAAAGTAGTATCACTTAATGGCTTATTTAATTTATATCCACCATTAATACCTCTATATGACACTATGATTTTAGAAGCACATAACTTTCTAAGAATTTTAAATAGAAATCTTAAAGGAATCTTTTCCCTCTCAGATATAGCTTTTGCTTCCATCTTAGAGTCAGGACCATGAAAATACATAGCTCTTAATGATCTTAAGGCATAATCAGTCTCTTGAGAAATATTCATTAAACTAGTACACTCCTTTAATTTTATTAAATTCAAATAAAAACTATACTTATTTTCTACACTTTTTAAAATACACCATCTTTTTCTTATTGTAAATACTTCATATCGCTTTATTAACTATATATTAACAATTGCAAATAAAAAAATTGTTCTTAATATTGCTATAAATCTATAAGATTAATTAAACTTTTGCAGTTTTCCTTATAATTTTAATCATTTTTCAATATTATATTTCATTTTTTATAATTTTTTATTTTTGTTTTTTAATATTAGTAACTTGTAATAAATAAAAAGACTATCTACAAGATGAAATTTTATCCATCTTAAGATAGCCTTTCTATATTAACTTTATAATACTCTTCTTATTTGTCCTATTTTACTCCAAGGCACATCTATAATCCTAACCTTACTTCCAGTTCTAGGTGCTTCTATCATCTGTCCATCTCCAACATACATACCTACATGACTTAAATCTGAATAAAATACTAAATCTCCAGGTTTTACATTGCTTCTACTCACTGCTTGTCCTTGTTTTACTTGGTCGTAAGTAGTTCTTCCTAAACTTACCCCACCTTGTCTAAAGCCCCATTGCATTAAACCTGAACAGTCAAAGGCTCTATAATTTCCATTTCTATATTCACTTGGAACATCATATCTTTGACCAGGATATTTCTTTGAAAGACTTGAAATTAAGCTATCACTTATAATTTCACCACTACCTCCATATACATATGGAGTTCCTATATGTTTTTTCATAGCATTTAATACTGTTTCATACTTTCCTTGATTTGTTTCTGAACTTCCATTATTTCCAGTATTACTACTATTTTCACTTACCTTTGCTACATAGTCACCATGAACATAACCAAATTTATTATTATAATTTATGTAATACCATCCATTTTTTTGTCCATGTATATCAAAGGTATTTCCTGCATAAAGAGAACCTATGATACTTGCTGATGTACTTGCATCACTTCTCATTCTTAAAGATGTGCTTACGTTTACAACTTTCCCCTTTTCTATTTTCCCACTAATTTCTGGTTTAGAAGTTGAAGATTCTTCATTACTTCCTCCATTATTTACACTTCCACTTAAAACTTTTACATAATCACCATGAACGTATCCTGTTGTTCCATTACTCTTTATTTTGTACCATCCATTAGATTTTGATAAAATTTCAAATTTATCTCCACCTCTAAGGCTACCTATCACTGCTGAGGATGTACTAGCTGATTGTCTTATTCTTAATGATGTAGTTACATTTATAACCTGTCCATAATTACCTGACATGTTATTATTCTCTGTATTGTTGTTATTATTAGCACTACCACCATTATTGACAGATATATAGTCAGCACTAACATAGCCTTTTATACCTTTGACTTCAATCTCATACCATCCATCTGTTTTTGATATGATATTTACTGTATTTCCACCATATAAGTATCCTAATATATTCGAATTAGTACTTGGCTTTTGTCTTATCCTTAAATTACTAGTTACATTTATCACTGTTCCCGTTTCACTAGCTCTACTTGTTTGATTAACTTGTAATACATGATTTACTACTTGTTTATTATCTATATTATTAACTTCTCTATTTTGTCCGTTTGCTGTTACTCCCACTAATAATCCAATTGTTATAATCGCTGTTAATATTCTTTTTTTCATCTAATTCCCCCTAAATATTACAATTTGATTACATAATTTATACTATATTATTTCAATAAGTTTTTCCATAGAAATTCTATTAACTTTTTATAAATTCCAACATTTTGTTTATTATTTATACATAATTTCCTTATTTTTTTGTCATATTTATAATAAAATCGAATTTAAATGGCTAAAAATAAAAAAACTAGGTTAAAAAATCTATTAAGATTTTTTATTAACCTAGTTTTACTCTATATAACACTTACTTTTATAAAATTAAATACTCATAATTTTCTCTACGTTTTCCATTGTAGTTTTAACTATGAATATAATATCCTTATCTATTCTAATTTTACATTCTTTATTATTTATTTTAACTTGATTTATGTTTATAGTATTTGAAGATAATTCTCTATACTTACCAGGTGCTATATTAACCTCAAATTTTTTATCTTGAGCTCCTGTTAATTTTACTATACTCCCCTCTTCAGTTCCTTCACTCTTAATTCTTATATCTATTATGTTATTACTTTTTGAAGAACAACCTTTTACAACCTCAACAGGAATGTTTTCTATAGTGGCTTCCCCCATTAATGTCATCCATCCACCACTTAAATTCATTTTTATTAAAACTTCTAAATTATATTCTTCATTTAATTTTTTTAATCCTTGTCCTAATTCATATATATTCAACTCTAAGTTCATATGTAAACCTCTTTTCTAAATTATAATTCGTACTATTTCGATATGTTATATATATTATACATCATTTTCAGAAAATTTCCACAGTTTTATCGTATTTTTTTATTTTTTATAATTAAATTTAAATTTTCAACCTCCAAATAATTGAAAAATCCTTCTCTATCATATACTTAGCCTCATATAACTTTATTTACAAAAATATTCTTAATAATAACTTAAGTGCACTAACTTCCCTTGCTATTTTACACAAGCTTAAAATACCTTCGAAATAATAGAACCTAAACTTATTTAAATAAGTTTAACAATGTAGAATAACAACATAAAAAATAAAATTCATTAATAAAATAAGGAATATAAAAAAACATAATTATAAGCTTTAAAATACTCCTTATTTCTAGTATTTTACGGTATTATTTTTGCTACAAGTGTTGATATTTTTTGTACTATTATATTTTTTCTTTTAAAAGTTTCTATTACATTTATTCCAGAATTAAATTTATCAGTCAAAACTTCTAAGTTTAATTCCTTATCTAAATTCAGATTATAATCATATTCATTAGCATTATGAACTACTAAGATTTTATCATTATCATTCTCTAAAGTATAAGCAATGCAGCAATCCTTTGTTTCTATAAACTTAAGCCCTTTTTTTATTTCCTCTGCTGTTTTAAATCTAAATAAACTAAATGCTTTTCTAAGTTCTATAAGCCCCTTAGTATAGATTACAGAATCTATATTTTGTTTTTTCATATTCCAACAAACTTTATTTATACTATCTGGTGAGTTATATGAATTTTCTACACCTTGCTTAGTTCTTAAAAACTCCTGACCAATTTGCATAAAGGGAATTCCTTGTGAAAGTATTATAATACTAATCCCTAATTTCTGAACATCTTTTATTACTTCCACTGCAACTCCATCTTTTAAAAGTTTATCATAAAAAGTATAGTTATCATGACATTCAACATAGTTTACAACTTGATTTGGACTTACCACTCCCCAAAGTTTTATTTCATCTGAATAATCAATTCCACCAACAATACTAGATTTCACCCTTAACTTCTTTGTAAAATCTCCATTTAGAAATCCTCTATCATTTTCTATAAACTCACTACCTCTTAGAGCATCCCGTATAGTATCATTAAAAAATCCTATATTTTTTATTTTACTTGCATTTCTCTGAGTAGCTCTTCTCTCCTCAGGTAAAATCGAATTCATACTCCATCCTTCTCCAATTATTATAATGTATGGATTAATTTTTTTAAGCTCTTTTTTTACTTCATTCATTGTATCTATGTCTATTAATCCCATAAGATCAAATCTAAATCCATCTAATTTGTACTCACTTGCCCAAAACTTAACAGAATCAACTATAAATTTTCTTGCCATTTTATTTTCTGATGCTACAGTATTACCACATCCTGTTTCATTTTGTATATATCCATGGTTGTATCTAAAAAAATATCCTGGCATACTTAGATGAAAACCTGACTTATCATACTCATAAAGATGGTTATAAACAACATCCATAATTACTCCTAATCCATGTAAATGTATTTCTTGTATTGTTTCCTTAAGTTCTCTTATTCTACATTTTACATCATAAGGATTTGTACTATAACTCCCCTCTACAGCATTATAGTTTTGTGGATCATATCCCCAATTATATGGTCTATTATTTTCAGTTTCATTATTATTTGCAAGCTTTTCATCAATACTAGCAAAATCATAAATTGGCATTATTTGAACATGTGTAAATCCCATTTCTTTAATATGACTTATTCCCGTTAAGTTCTCAAAATCACCATTTTGGAATTGCTTCACCCCTAAAAACTTTCCCTTATTTTTTATATTTGATGACTTATCTATTGATATATCTCTAATACTCATTTCGCAAATTATACTGTCACAAGGTTCAATTTTTTCTAATCCTTTATGTTCTAAAAAACCTTCTGGATTGGTATCATTCATATCTATTATTGCCCCTTTTATTCCATTAACAGAAACTGCTCTTGCATAAGGATCTACAAATTCTCTTCTTTCTCCATCTATATAAACTGCAAAGGTATAAAATTTTTCTTTTATATCCTCATTAAGACTTATACTAAAAACGCCTTTAACTTTATTCATTTCATATTCACTGAAATTTTGACTTTCATAATGATCATAAATACATAAACAAGCACTTTCTGCCAATGGTGACCAAAACTTAAAAGTAAAAATTCCACCTTCTATAGTTAATCCTAAATCATCTTTCTCATAATAATATAGTTTATCCAATTCCCTTATATCCATTAAAATCATCCCTTTTCAAATTTTATATCATACTTTTTAATAATTAGTATCTCTAATACTCCTTATGATTTAAAGATAAACAAACATAGCCCTCTAACTAAATTGATTCCACTATATATACATCTCTATAAATGCTACCCTTGAAAATAATATTAATCTATTTTTTTCAAATACTTATTAAAGTCTACCCTCACTATAAAATATGGCTGCTTCATTTATATAATTCCAAAAATCCTCAATTCTGAATCTCCCTTTTATCTATATTAAAAGAGACCAATCAACTGTGAATTTCAATCCACTTTGATTAGTCTCTTTCCACTAATATTACTTAATTTATTCTTTTATATGTTTATTTAAAAACTTTTCTACAGTATCCCAATATAGTTCTGGATTAACTAAAAAAGATTTGGCATGACCTGCTCCTTCTATTATCAGCTTTTCTTTTTCACAATTTATAGCTGAATCATAGACTTCCTGCAACATAGCATATGGAACGAATTCATCCTTATCTCCATGTATAAATAACATTGGTTTTTTCGCTTTACCTAATTGTTTAATAGCTGATGCTTCTCTTATGGAGTAACCTGCTCTTATTTTACTTACTACACTAGCTGAATGCATTACAGGAAACTTTGGCACCTTCTTATACATTGATTTTAATTGATATGAAAATTGATTCCAAGCTGATGTATAACCACAATCTTCAATAATAGCCTTTACATTATCCTTTAATTCTTCACCAGCTGCCATCATTACAGTTCCAGCTCCCATAGATATTCCATAAAGAACTATATCGGCATTTTCATTTATTTCTGTTATATAATTTATCCAATTTATTATATCTAGTCTGTCATGCCATCCCATGCCAATATAAGTCCCTTCACTTCTCCCGTGTCCTCTTAAATCTGGAGCTATTACATTATATCCAAGTTCATTAAACTTTTTTATTGCATTAACTAAATTAGCTGCATTTCCCATATATCCATGAACAACTATTGCCCATTTATTACTTTCTTCTTTTTTAACTAAATAACCATGTAACTTTAAATTGCCATAAGAATTGATATATACACTCTCATAGTTTGATTCTTCCTTGAACCAATTCATTTCCTCTTCTGTTACTCTTCCACTGGTATCTTTAATAGTAACTTTATCTGTTGTTTTATCTGTATTCCCGAAAACCTTCTCTTTTGATGCTTTAGGATTTAAAGCTAAATTATAAAAATAATTTCCGACTGCACCAAGAGCAGCAATACTTGCAACTGATCCTATACCTACTAATGCTACATTTTTCTTTTTCATATAAAACTCAGCCCCATTCCTTAAAATATCCGTTTATATTTATATTATACAATAAATTAATAAATGTTTAAATTTTAACTGAACAGAACTATTTGTTCTAACCCTTCCTCAATGCTTTTATTAAGTATTTAAAAATTTAAATAATCTATATTAACTTTTCCAATTTGAATAGGCAACTTCATAATTATTATCTTTATTACACTTTACATAATTATGAAACTTATTTAAAAAATTAACCTTCTCTTTATTAGTACTTAACTCTGTACCTCCATTTTCTAATTGATATTTAAGTATTTCATCTAATGATAAATCTAAATTATTATTCATTATTTGATACATAGCCATAAATAGAGTTGTTCTTCCCTCTCCATAATCACAATGAAAGTGAGTATGCAAATCCTTAGGCTTATTTTTTACTATATTTATAAAGTTATCAACAACATCTTCTGAAGGAATCCCATTACTTTTAACTGCTAATCTTATATATTCTATATTATTTTTAGTTGCTAAATCATATTCACTCATTACCTTTTTTACAGTCAAATTTTCCTCAGGCTTTTTTGCCTTATTGTAGATTTTAACACTACTATTTAATTTTATTTTTTCAAGATCATTTATTTCTTTTACCATTACTGAATTTGATGACATTCCATAGTTTAAAGCATCGCTATTTCCAGCATAACTAAAAGCAATATTATTTATAAAACCGTGTGACTCTTGCCTTAAATCTATATCTAGTATTTTATCTTTACTTAAAGATTGAATTAAATTAGGAAGTTGATTTGGAGTAAATTGTCCACTTCCTGATATATTGAGAAATTCTATATTTCTATACTTTTCTGGCATTGCTGATTCATTTTTCCCATCACTAACCATGAACATATTATTTTCACTAGCTTCTACATTTATCAATTTAGGAGAAATAATTACTATACTTAAAATTAATAGTAATGTAAGTTTAAAATGATTCTTCATTTATACCACCTCAATACTTAAATATAGAATTATTTTCTCTGTTTATAAGCAATTTTATTCCTTAACTAATAACATAATATTATTCATTATATCCATTGATAATTGCAATATAACTAACCTTCCTTTCTAAATCTAAAATTTTAAATCTTATACATATTCATCTTTTTCATAGCTGATTTTATCATTATAGATAAAGGTAAAGCCCCTATTATCCCAATTACACATTGCATTATATTTCCAAATAAAGATTCAATAGGAATATATATATTAAAATATAATATTGCTTCAGTTAAATAATATCCAGCAACCATTATTAAGCTTGATAAAAACAATCCCATAATTAACATTACATTTTTAAAGACCTTATTTTCACTTTTTATATTTCCTAAATACCCCAAAGAATAGCCCATAAAAAATCTTATAACAAATGTAAAAGGAGCCCATATAACATAGGAACTTGTTATATCAAACAAAGCCATTCCAAAAGCTCCAGCTATTGCACCAGTTTTTTTACCAAAAACAATAGCTATAGTAAATAACATTACATTCCCTAAATGAAAAAGTGATCCTTCTGTTGGTCCTGGTATATTTATAAATCTCGTAGCTATATACACCAAAGCTATACATAATCCATAATTTATTATATTTTTTGAATTATATTTTTTCTCCATATAATCCCCCCTTAACTATGAAAATTTAATTCCAATATGCTTAAATCTTAAATTCATCATTGATATTTGTCAATTTTTTCATTTTGTATGGATTCAATTTACAAATAAATTCATCAATTATTTGTAAAATTAATCTTTTTCTGTCTTCTTTTTTAATTCAAAAAAATATATTATATAAGTATAAGAAGATATTAAATTTAATCGAAAGGAGGTGAACTGTTTAAAATAACAAAATATTATTTTAAACAGCATCTTATGGAATATAAATTGAATATATCAGAAAAGGATTTCAATGATATTTATTTTGGAAGAAAAAAATTTTTAGTTCGAAATGATAATATTGATTTTAAAATAGGAGATATTCTAATCCTTAAAGAATATGAAAATGAAAAATATACAGGAAATATTATGCACAGAGTAATTACCTATATAGAGAATAACAATGCCTACTTAAAAGAGGATTTTCTTATATTGGGAATTGCTGAAATTTCTAAATTATATACTTAAAAGTAATAAGGATTGTATCACAGGGATATTTATTCCCTCTTGATACAATCCACTTATTTTTTAATTAAGAAACTTTTTTATTTTTTACTATGAATACTGCACTTAATACTATTAATATAATAAATGATAATAAAGCTATATATGGGAAGATACTTATTTCTATTAATTTTGCTTCTGTTATTCCAGCTGTTGTGTTATAAGTTTTATTATATTTTAATTCATTGAAATTAACTTTAACACCGTTGCTCACAGCATCCCAAGCTGAAATATTATTAGTATCTACTTCTAGTTTACTATATTCATTATTTTCACCATTATTATAGTACATTATGTTTTCATTTAATTTTAATGGAACCTTTATGTCTACACTAGGTCCAAAGAATCCAAATAATTTATATTTCAGAGTTGGAACTGCTACTACTGAACCTGCCTTTTCATATATAACAGGTGTAGCATTAAAACTATAATTCATTATTTTATCCATATCTTTAAATATCTCTGGATTTTCTTCATTTTCTCCAGATTTCATTATAACCCCAACTATAGTTTTACCATTTCTTACATCTACATTAAATAAACAACGTCCTGCTTCAAATGTAAATCCTGTTTTCCCTCCTACATTTCCATCCTTACCTAAATTAGCATTTCTATTTTCTATATGGATTATTTCATTTGGTGTTTGATTAAAATGAATAGCTGCATACTTTGTATTCATTGTTTCTCTTACCCAAGGAATAGAATAAGCATGAGATCCTATTATAGCAATATCATATGCAGTTGTATAATGATCTGGATTATTTAAACCATTAGGATTCATAAAATGAGTTCCTTTAAGTCCCCATTTTTGAGCTGTTTCATTCATCATCTTTGCAAAATTTTCTTTATTTCCACCAACATAATCCGCTATCATATAAGCAGTATCATTAGCAGAATATAATAACAATCCATCTAAAACATCCTTTGCTTCCATTGTTTCTCCTACCTTTACAGGCCAAAAGTTTTTACTTAAAGAAAACTCTGGTTGTTCTTCTGCTGATTGAGTATAAGGAATTTCATCAGTTGGCTTTGCATGTGTTCCAAAAAGATATGCAGTCATTAATTTAGTTAAACTTGCTGGATATCTTTTCGCATTTGGATCTTTAGAATAAATTACTTCATTATCAGATAAATCCATTGTCACAGCTGATTCTCCCTGTATTCCTGGCTCATCTTTATTTGTTCCATAGGCTATAGGTTTGTCTACTTTTACTGGATTACTATAAATTTTCGATGATATAGCCATTGGAAAATAAAATGAACAAATAAAGCTTATAATAAATATTACAAGTGTTATCCCTATTGAAATTTTTAATTTTCGCATTAAGTTATCCCTCTTTTGTTTTATTTTCACTCCCTCCAAAATTATACAACTACTTTGATAACATTTTCAATCTCTTTTTGTTAATCACTTTAACTTATATTTTTAATATTCTATTAATATTTTACAATTTAAAATATTATTTTTCATAGAACCATTATCCAAAATTAAATAAAACTTAAATATATCTTAACTAAATTAAATTATTTAAAATAAAAAAATATCTCTAAATAGAAGAAAATTCTATTTAGAGATATAACTTTACTTAAAAATACTTACATCATATCCATACGCTTTGGTACTTTATCGCATTTTTCTGGATATAATTCTCTCCAAGCTTTCTCAGCATATGGTGTAAATTCTGCTGATAAATTATCTAATTTTTTCTTAAACTCGTCATCATATATCATTGCTCTTGCACTTTCATCAGTTGGTCTTGCTCCAACCTTTTGAACAATTTCCCTTACTACATTAGTATTATCAATCATCATGCAAGGTTTAAGTAAATTATCACTATATGGCTGTCTATTCATTAATTCTTTAAAGAATTGGCTTTGGAATACTTCTCCTAGTGACTTTTCTCTTACATTATCAACAGTAAAATGAGCAAATACACATGGTTCAACATCTCCTGATGCTGTTACATGGCAATAATAGCTACCAGCAATACATCCACCAACATGAGGTGCATCATTAAAGAAGTCGATTGTTAAACATGGTTTTGTGTGTCTTATTTCATTTGAACGTTTTCCCATTCTAAGTCTTTGTTCTGGGTTTAACATCAATGAGACATCTGGTTTTTCACCTATTGGCATAAACATGAAATACCAATTTATAAATGAACCTTTATCCATTAAATTATCTATAAATTCATCTGATATTACAGTATCAACATTCATAGCACCAGTTGCTGATGATACTCCAAAAGGAATTCCTCTACTTTTTAGTTTTTCCATTCCTTCCATAACTTTAGCATATACCCCTGCTCCTCTTCTTTCATCTGTTTCTTTTTCATAGCCTTCTAAAGAAAACATTGGGTAAACATTTTTTAATTCTTTTATTTTATCTGCAACTTCATCTGTAAATAAACTTCCATTTGTAAATGTAAGAAATACAACATCATTATATTTCTCATATATTTTCCACATATAATCAACAAAATAAGGTTCTCCACCTAGTATAAACATAAAGTATATACCTAAGTCTCTAGCTTCCCCTACAATTCTATCAACTTCTTCGTAAGTAAGACCTTTTGATTTATCCCAATCTGCTGCATAGCATCCTGTACATCTTAAATTACATTTCATTGATGGACTTATAAGAAGTGCAAAAGGAACATGAGCTCCATGCTCTTTATAAAATTTTTCTCTTTTTTCTCCTCCATTCCAAATAGCATTAGCTACGAAATTTCTAAAGAATGTCCTTAATATTTTAGGGTCTATTTCTGTTGTTATTCTATGAAGTAAGGGTTTCATTGATGGAACTTCTCTGTAAAAATGCTCTACCATTTCTACACCCTTTCTATCATATTCATTTCTTACAACTGTCTTAGCTATTTTTATTATTGCTTCTATGTTGCTCTCTGGGTCCTTTTCTATTATGTCACAAATGGTACTAATAATTTTTTCTCTTGTAGCTTCTTTATTAGACTTCATTTCGTCACCTCATATAAATTTTTCTCTTACAGTAAAATTAGACTACTGCTTAATAGATTAAGCTTAAATTTAGTTGTAGACAAAACCTTTAAATCTAAACTTTTATTATTTCTCTCACAGCCAGTTAACAACAGTATGAGTTTTTAATAAACATAATGCCATTATCTGGCTCTCAGATTAATTAAACTAAAGATTCATTACTGCTTAAAACTATTTTTGAATTAAGTCTCATTTTATCTTTATTCTAGTATTGCACCAATTTAACAAATTTATGTATATGTTAATAAAATTTATTTAATTTGTGATTTACTTTGAATTTTATCTTATTTAACTAATTTAAAACTACACTAATAAAAAAATATATTATTTTCCTTTAAAAACATATTTTAAGTTAATTTCCTCTACATTTTCCTGCATGCATTGAAATATTCTTGAAATTTTCTCAAATTAGTTGACATATTGTTAAAAAATTATTATATTCATAGTAAATAAACTGAAACTTAATCTAGATAGGATTTTGACTTTATCTGAATTTTAGTGGAAGTTATCTAAGGACTTGCGTCTGTTTATCTTAAACTTATAAAAGATTTGAGTATTACAGACACTCGTTCATCAAAAAAACTCAAATTATTATATAAGTAGACTCAGGAGATGTACACAAATGAAAAAAATGATAATAGAAGTTATAACAGGTCTTTTAGTCATAGGTATCTCTGCAGCTATACACTTTGGATATAGTAAATTTTCTGGTGATTTTTTTTCATCAAAAACTTCACAAACTCAAAGTGTTCAAGTAGCAACTGCTCAGTCGCCTAACACTAACTCTTATTCAAATTCTTCAAGTAATGATGATTCACAAAATAGTAATTATGGTTCTTCTAATGAAAACACCAATAATTCTAACTTATCTGAAAATAACAATGGAAATTCTCAAAAAGAAATTCAAAATCAGAGTTCAAAGCAATTAAATAATTATAGTAGTAACAATGCTACCAATAATACTATTTCTAATAAAACTACTACTGATAATTCAAGTCAACCAGTAGAGAAAATTTCAAATAGTCCAAGCAATACTCTAAATAATAGTTCTTCTGATAATGATGCTACTAAAAAAACGAGTATTTCTACTACTAATAATAACACTACTGATTCTAATAAGAACAGTAATTCTCAGGAGAGCAAAGATAATACAAGCTCTCAAAATAGCAAAAATACTGCTAATTCAAATGTCCCTTCAAATACACAGACATCTGAAAATACTTCTTCCAAATAATAAATTTAATCCAATTAAGTATTGTTCTAAATCTTATACCTAATTGGATTAAACTTTTATTTTCTATCTTATTTTATATTAAAAATTATAGTAACACTTTCTTCTATTTCTATATCCTTAGGATTTATATTAAAGTCCATATTATTTGATTTCCCTAATACTATATTGTTATATTGATTTCTAGGAAAAGCATTATAAGTATTATTATAAATAACCTCATTAACTGAAGATATTTTTAAATTTAAAGAATTGGCAATTATATTCCCCTTATTCTTTCCATCTTCAATAGCTCTTATTAAAGCTTCTTCCCTCAAACCTTCCTCATCAGAAACCTTAAAATCAATACTTATATTTGCTGAAAAATCACTATCACTTAAAAATTTTAATACCTTATTTATTTCTCTTTGTTCATTAGGAACTTCAATTTTTATTTTTTGTTCTGCTTTATAATGTGAAAAAATACTTTCTTTTAATTCATTATCATATTTATTCTCTGCATATATTTGAAAGTTTGTTGTTTTAACATCCTTTTCATTAATTCCTAAGTTCTTTATTCCTTGCAACACAGCTCTTATTGTTGAATTTAAAGTTTCTATAGCTTTATCATAATCTTTATTAGTAGCAATTTTTTGAAAGCTTATAATAGCCCTATCCGGTTCTTTTTTAATTTTTCCTTTTCCTATAACATTAATAGTTCTCAATGTTCTCCCCCTTTTTTATAACACAAAATTTAACCTATATATCCTAGATTTATTATTAATATTATACTATAATTCTTTTGAAAGGATTTGATTTAGATGAAAAAGAAAAGCAAGGCTTTTAAAGTTATTATATCTACAATAGTAGTCATTTTAATCATTATATTTGGTTCATTATTCACTTATGAAGCATATTTTGCTCCTAAGGTTCCTGTAACTTCTATTAACACTACTATAGAGGTAAATCCCTTAGAATTAGCCCTTAAGTTACTTCCAAATAAAGTAGACCTTTCTCTCAATGAAATAAAAGTTAATTCTAATATTGAACTTACTGAAGATCAACTAACTGATTTTGCTATATTAGCAATTCAAAATAATCAAGAGGTTCAAAAGTTTGTTAATGGCTTAAAATTCAATATAAATAACAATAAAGTTACTCTTTATGTTAAATTTACATATGGAGGAATACCTTTAGAAGCTCAATTAAACTTTAATTGTTTAAGTGAAAATGGTCAGGCAATTATTCACTATGAATCTGGAAATATAGGATTTATAAAAATCCCTGCAAGTGTTATATTCAATAGACTAAAATCAAATGAATTTATAACAGTTTATCCTAATGAACAAAATATAGCTTTAAACTTTAAATCTGTAAAAAATATATCAATAAATAGCTTTACCGTTAATGGTAATAAATTAGATATCGGTTTAGAAGCATCTTTAAAATTATTTTAAAATGTAAAATTAATCTATATAGCTAAATAAAAATGAGGATGTATCTATAATTTGATACATCCTCATTTTTATTATTATAAACTTTCTTGTGGTGTAAATGGACAATAGCCTATTTCATCACATTTTACTCTCATTTCATTCCATTTTTCAGTTGATTCTATAGCTTCTAAAGCTGTTGGATATAAAATATAGTTTTCTTTGAATATATGATCTTTTAATTCATAAATTAATTCTTTTGCTAATTGATCTAATCTTTCTTTGAAATCATCAAATCCTATATACTTAACTGTATTTCCTAATTCTCTTATAGCTATTTTCTTTGCTCTTAGAGTATCATGTTCCATTTTCATTATTCTTGTAGGACCTGTTATTTCTCTATCTTCTAATTCTTTAAATAGAACATCTTCTTCTCTTTTATGATGTAATTCTGCTTCAATTATTAAATTAGCCACTTCAACTAATTCATTAAAGATTTTATTATTTTCATCATACTTATTTAATTTACTTATTTCCTTATTTATTTCTTCTAATCTATCTAAAAGTTTTACTATTTCGTCGTGTTCTGCTACTAGTGTATATAAAACATGTCCCTTATCAATGTTTGATTTTAACTTTTCTAGCTCGTCCTTAAGAACTTCCATATGAATATCACATAAATGTCTTAAATCTGTTGGATTCATTCCTTCATCAATTAAACTTTGCTCTGCTACAGATAATTCTAAAGGATTTATATTTTTTACTATTTCTAAGCTTTCTTTTCTTAAATCTTCGCTTATTTCGCCTTCATTTAATTTTTTTAATAATCCTTTTAAAGCTTCTATTTTTTTTGCATCCATTTTCTTTTCTTTATTTTCCATGTTGTAAACTCCTTCTTTCTCTTTAAATTTATTCTATATCTATAAATTTCTTATTTTATTTCTTATTTGTTTTTCAGTTCTTGCTTATATCTTATAACATTTTATAAATTAAAGAGGTAACCAAAGTTACAACAAAAAAATAAAAAGTCAAATTGTTAAAGTTCACTATATAGTCTACTTAAGCAATTTAACTTTTTATATAAAATTTTAACTTATATTTAAATTTACTTCCTAACTCTAATTAGTCTTGGAATTTATCTAAGCTATCACAAGCACTTTTTAAAGAGCTTATAGCATCTTCTATTGCTGTTTTGTTTTCAGTTTTTTCTGCTTTCATTTTTGCTTCGTTTAATTCTGTTTCAGCTTTGTTTAATTGTGTTTTTACATCGTTTATGCAATCTTGTGCTTTATAGTTAGTATTGTTCATCATTTTAATGCACCATCCTTAAATAATTTATTGTAATTTCGAGCTCTCAACTACAATAATATAATGTGTAAAAACCACGAAAAAAAACCTAGTATTTCATGGCTTACATGGAATAATTTATTAAATTCATAAACTATCTACATTTGACACAACTACTAAAGTAATATTATGATTACTTTATCTAATAGCAAACCATAACAATGCTCTATCTTTTTAGTTGGAGTATTACTGCGTTATGCTCTTAGAAAAGTTAGACCAAATTCACTTTATTATCTCTTTGAATTAAGTCTTTCTTTACAAATACAAAAAGGAGAAAAATAATGACAACTAAAGAAAAAGAAAATCAAAGCATTAGCCAAAAGTTTTTAGGTAACACTGGATTCATAATTTTTATAGGTTTTTTAAGTGCTTTTGTACCTATGTCTACTGATTTGTATTTGCCTGCATTACCTTCTATGGTAAATACTTTTCATACTACTGTGGCTATACTAAATCTTACAATTACATTCTTTTTTATTTTTTATGCCGTAGGAATGTTATTTTGGGGTCCTCTTAGTGATAAGTATGGAAGAAAACCTATTCTATTAATTGGAATGATACTTTATGCTATAGGAAGTATATTATGTGCTACTGCTACTACTGTTCCACTACTTATAATTTATCGTATTTTACAAGCCATAGGAAGTGGTGCTGCAGTGTCAGTTTCAACAGCTATGATGAAAGATGTTTATAGTGGAAAAAAACTTGTGTCCATGCTTGCCACTGTACAATCTATAGCTATGACAACACCTGTTATAGCTCCTATTATAGGTGCATTTATTTTAAAATACACCTCTTGGCACGGTATATTTTGGATATTAACTGCTGTAAGTGTTATTGCTATAATTGGAGGACTATTACTTCAAGAAACTATAAAAATACATAGTACAGGAAATATAGTGCAAATATTTTCAAAATTAGCTATAGTTAGTAAGAATCCTGGATTTTCACTACTATTATTTATATTTTCAATGCAATCATTACCTATGATGGCTTATATAACTATGTCATCTTATATTTATATGAATGGTTTCCACTTAAGCGATCAAGTATATAGTTATTTCTATGCATGTACTGCTATATTCTTAGTTTTAGGACCTATGGTTTACATGAGATTAGCTAAAAAATTCCATAGTAATTCTATAATAAAAGCTGATTTTGCAATACTAGTTATAAGTGGTATATTACTTATCTTTATAGGTAAGGAATCACCTTATCTATTTGCCCTATGTATTATACCTGCCATGATGTTTGGTAACATGACTAGACCACCAGGAACAAACCTTATGTTAGCCCAACAAGATGACAATATAGGTTCAGCATCATCTTTAATAAGCTTTGCTAACACAATCATGGGAAGTATCGGTATGGTTCTTATAACCCTTAACTTTGGAAACAAAATTGTAGATATAGGAGTTATGTACTTAATAGTTTCTATATTAGCATTAATACTTTGGGTTATATTCCATAAGAAACCTTTTATAAGACAAGTGGAAGAACATCATTAAAAAATAACTATATTAGAATAGAAAAAATAGGATGTATCTATAATTTGATACGTCCTATTTGCCTTTTAGCTAGCTATATAGGTATCTCGGCAAGTATAAAATAAATCAAGGTGCTGATTTGATTCAGCACCTTTCTTGCATATATATTTTAAAAATCTACTTTCTCTCCATAAAAAGCAGCTTTATATATTTTTTCTATATCAATAGAATTAACATCCCTTGGATTTGTTAACGTACAAGCATCTTCTACAGCATTGTCTGACATATATTTAATATTTGCTAAGAACGCTTCTTCTTCTACACCATATTCTTTAAAGGTTTTAGGTATATTTAATTCATCATTTAAATCTCTTATTAACTTAACTAATGCTTCTACAAGTTCTTTTTCATCATTTCCCTTAAGACCTAGCATCACAGCTATTTTAGCAAATCTAGCTCCTGCTTTTTTAGCATTAAATTCAATTACAGATGGAAGTAAAATAGCATTAGCGCATCCATGAGGTACATGGAATACTCCTCCTATTTTATGTGCCATTGAATGAACTATACCTAAAGAAACATTACTAAAGGCCATTCCAGCTAAACATTGTGCATCATGCATTTCTTTTCTTGCTTCCATATCTCCATCATAGGATTTCTTTACATAATCTCTCACCATTTCTATTGCCTTTAGAGCAAGAGGATCTGAGAAATTATCTGCTGATGTTGACACATAAGCTTCTATAGCATGAGTCATTGCATCCATACCTGTATGAGCTACTAATTTTGGTGGCATTGTTTCAGCTAAGTCTGGATCAACTATGGCTATATCTGGAGTTATTTCAAAATCAGCTAATGGATATTTAATTTTAGCCTTATAGTCTGTTATAACTGAGAAGGCTGTAACTTCTGTAGCTGTTCCACTAGTTGATGCAATAGCAACAAACTTAGCCTTATTTCTTAACTTAGGTAAGCCAAATGGTATTATAGCCTTTTCAAATGTAAATTCTGGATGCTCATAAAAAATCCACATAGCCTTTGCTGCATCAATAGGAGAGCCTCCACCAAGACCAATAATCCAGTCTGGATTAAATTCTTCCATTGCCTTAGCACCTTTCATTACAGTTTCCACTGATGGATCAGATTCAACTCCATCAAAAACAGTAACTTCCATTCCAGCTTCCTTTAAATTGTCCTCTATTTTTTGCAAAAAGCCAAATCTTTTCATTGAGCCTCCGCCCATTACTATCATTGCTTTTTTACCTTCTAAAGTTTTTAAAACATCAATTGATCCCTTTCCATGATAAATGTCCCTTGGTAATGTAAAACGAGCCATAAAACCCCTCCTAAACACTATTTGAAATTATTTACAATATAGTTATATTAAATCATAAAATCATTTTAATGTAAATAAATTAATTTACTTTATTTGGTAACTAATATCTGTAATGCTCCATTCTTCTACAAGTTAAAAATAAACAAACCACGTCCTTATCTAAATTTCACTAAAATTCAGATAAAAATTTAAAACTTCATCTAAATTAAATCTTATCTTATGGCTCTTCTACACTTACATTAAATATCCTTAATCTCTAGGATTTAATCGAGTAATTCTAACAATTCACTACTTGATATTTTATTTAAATTATTTTCTGCCACATAGTCATCATTGATTATATTACTTATTAAAGCTCTCTTTTCTTCTTGAAGTAATATAATTTTTTCCTCAATTGAACCTCTACTTATTAATTTAATTACTTCCACTCTATTCTTCTGTCCAATTCTATAAGCTCTATCTGTTGCTTGATCTTCAATTGCCGGATTCCACCATGGATCTAAATGTATTACCTCACTGGCTGATGTTAAATTAAGTCCTGTTCCACCAGCTTTTAAAGATATTAAGAATACAGTTGATAATTCCGTTGCATTAAAGTCATTAACAAGTTTTATTCTTTCTTTAGCTGGTGTGCCACCATCAAGATAAAAAACATTCATCTCTTCTTCTTCTAACTTTTTAGAAAGTTCTGTTAATAAGGATGTAAATTGAGAAAATACTAAAGTCTTTATTCCTAGCTCCTTATTAGTTTTCAATATATCCATAAGAGCTTTAATTTTTCCACTTCCCCCTTCATAATCATCAATAACTAGAGAAGGGTCCAAGCATAGCTGTCTAAGTCTTGTAATATAAGAAAATAAAGTTATATTATTATTCTTAGCTAACTTTATTTTTTCTTTTACTTCTTTAACATAGGATTTATAAACCCTACTTTGACTTGGAGTCATTTCAACTATAAATTTCTTATCTATTTTTTCAGGTAATTCCTTAAGTACATCCTTTTTCATTCTTCTCAATATAAAAGGACTTATGAGCAACTTTAAATCCTCCATATTGTCTTTATTATTTATAAATCTATCTTTAAATTTCTCTTCTGTAGATAAATACCCTGGCATTATAAAATCAAATATAGACCATAATTCCATTAAATTATTTTCAATAGGTGTCCCTGTTAAAGCAACCTTAAAATCAGCATTTATGCTCTTTATATACTTAGCACTTTGAGATTTATGATTCTTTATATTTTGTCCTTCATCAATAATCATTGCATCAAAATATATTTCCTTATAAAGCTCTATATCATTCTTTATAGTTCCATAGGTAGTAAGAATCACATTATAATCTGAAAGATTTTCAAAGATTTTATGCCTTTTATCTTTACTTCCATGAATAATTCCAACTTTTAAGGATGGTGCAAAGGTCTTTATTTCTTCCTCCCAGTTATAAATAAGAGTAGTTGGTGTTACAATTAAAGCTTTTTTATATTCTTTTTCAAGTAGAAAGCTTATACTTTGGATTGTTTTACCAAGCCCCATATCATCTGCTAATATTCCACCAAGACCTAAATTACTTAATTCAACTAACCAATTATATCCCACTAACTGATAATTTCTTAGTTTCCCATTAAGTTTTTTTGGTTGTTCTTTTTTCTCATTTACGATGTTTTTATTTAAAAGTAATAATTTCTCTCTACCATCAATAAAATCTAAATTATTTTTACTTATTTTCCCTTCTATATATAATGACTTATTTTCTGGAATCTCAACAACCTTTGATATATTATCTCCATCATGCAATAAATCTACTAAGTTTAAAAATCCAATAACCTCTTCATCTTGTAAATCTAAATAGGAATTCTTAGATGTTCTATAAAAACTTTCTCCTCTTTTAAGAGCCTCTATAGCATTTCCTATATCGTTCTCTGATATATTTCCTATGGAATATTCAAGGCTTAAATGCCCTCTATCTTCATATATAGATGAATATATATGATTTTTCCCAAATAACTTTATCTCATTAAATTCATTAGAATAACTTATCTCTCCAAATTCCTTCAGAGAAGTAAGCCCATCCTTTAGTAATGCATAAACATCTTCATCCTCTCCAATAAAAGAAAATACATCATCTTTTTTTACAAATTTAAGCTTCTCTAAAAACATATCTATTTTTTTAGCTTTTAAAGATCCTTTAAACACATCATTTTTAAATTCTTTAAAATCAATATTTTCACCCAATGCACTTATATCATAGGTACAAAATATTTCTCTTCCCTTCCT
Source organism: Clostridium massiliamazoniense (assembly GCF_001403635.1). GTDB lineage: Bacteria > Bacillota > Clostridia > Clostridiales > Clostridiaceae > Sarcina > Sarcina massiliamazoniense. The sequence goes on along the minus strand of NZ_LN879468.1, from coordinate 341,888 downwards.
GTTAAAATTAAACTTAGTTTTACTTTCTTCTAATATAAAATTCCTCATAGAATTACTAAAAGTAATTTTATTAGACAATCTAGATATAACTTTAAAAGCATCTATGAAGTTATCTTTCTTTAAAATTAATTTATTATTTGAACCTAATATATTGAAAAGTTCTACATATATCTTACTCTGTTCCTTGGTTAATAAATATATCTTTCCATCATATAAAATTGTATCTTTTGATAAATTAAGATTAATAGCCTTAGCTTTTCTATGACTTATTATAATTTCTCCATTATTAAATTCTCCATATAAATCTAAAGGTACCTTTTCTTCTAAAATCTCTATGACTCCATTTATATGCTCATAACTTAATTCAACTTTTTTCCCTCTAAAAAGTTCTAAAAATCTTCTAATTGAACTTTTTAAAATTCTTATATCTTTTCCTTTTATTAAAGCATTAATATCATTAGTTATTAACTTGTTTATATCAATATACTCCTTAAAAAAATCAAAGACCCTTTCATCATTATTTGAAAAGTAATGATTATTTTCACTATAGATGAATTTCGAATTAAAACTATAGCCTCTACCCTCTTCCTTCTCTCTAATGAAATCATAAATAGAGTTTATTAATGCTGTATTAATTCCATCCGTAACCTTTAACTGACAATGATAATAGCCATCATCATTAATATTTATATATTTAAGTTTAGGTATAAGAGAAAGCTTAATCTTAGATTCATCTTTAAAATTATTGAAAAAAGCTTCCTTTTTCTTTATAAGCTTTTCTTTCTTATCTGAACCCCCACTCTTTTTTAAAGCTAAGCTATAAAACTTAAGTACAGTACCAACCATATGTTCACATAAATATCTACTATTATATTTTGAATTTTCCTCATAATCTAAACAACTGCAACTACAACTAATTAACTTACTAGTTTTCACATCTATATTTAAATGAGAATTTAATATAGCCGCACCCACAGTGTTAGTTATACTTCCGTATATATGATACCCTTCTCCTATTCTTTTTCCTTTTACCGAATTAACTAAACCTTTATTAAATAATTCTTCTCCCTTATTTCTTGAAAATGTAGAGCTACTATAAATAATATTATCTCTTAAAGTCTTTAAATTCACTTCCTCCACCTCTTTTCTAAATAATATGTATCTTTTCATATTATACTACAAATATATTACTTAGGAACCTAGGTCTGTTCATCTCTAGCTAGAGTATTACAGGCACACCTCTCTAGATAAATAAAAATAATATAAATTAAGGGCTATACCAAACCTTAATTTGATATAAGCCCTTAATTTAAAATTTATCCAAATCTCTACCGATTACTATACCATCAGTACCATCAATATGAACGAAACTTTTATTATTTTTCTTATCTTCTATTTCAGCAACCCAAGCTATTCTACTTTTATAGTTCTCATACTCTTTATTAGCTGGAACTACTCCTAAATATATATTCTCACAATATTCATCTCCATTAACTAGAACAAATTTTCTTACGATTTTTTCTGCTTCCTCTTTAGATATATTTATCTCATTCATATTATTGCTTATGTCATTATTTATAAAATCTATTCCAATAATACTTTTTAATTTTTTATCAATAGTAACTTTCAATGAATTATATGAAGAAATTATACTTTCTTTCAGCTTAAGATTTAATGAGAAAATTATGAAATCTTCCTCTTCTCTTATACTTTCACTCACTTTATAATTACTTTTATTTATTAATATATTATAATACCTATTTATTCTTTCTTTAATATCTTCTTTATTTAAATTACTATTATATTGCTTTTCCAAAAAACTATCCTTTGTTTTAAAAAACCTAACTTCCCCAGTTAAGTAATCCAATCCAATAATAGCATGTTCAAAATTATATTCATATACATTTTCAATTGCCGAAAAACTTTCTCCTTGCAACTTACCTACATTTAGTTTTAAATTTTCATTTAATTCTTTTATTGTATTACTTAAATTCTTATAACTAATTTTAGAATATTCCTTTTTTATTTCCTCTCCCTTCTTTAAATTACTTTTACTCATAGCATACTCTACACATCCTAAAGTTCTAATAACTAAAACACAACTTAAAATAATAAGAATTCTTTTACCCTTCAAGGAAAAGCCCCCTTTTATGACAACTATTACCTTCTATATATATGCCTTAGGCTTTTCCTCTAAGCAAAGTATTTTAACTTTTAAATTTACAATTTTATTACAATATACTATTAACCTGTTTTTTGATTTTATCAAAATCTATTTCTAATATCTTTTTAGATAATTTGTCCTCTATAATCTCTTCTGACCTACTACTTAAATAATAAAATAGTATTCCTAACTTTCTTTTTAATATTAACTTCTCTCCCTCTTTTATGTCTTCATAGCCAACCTCTATGGCATTTATTAAATCAGAAGCTTCTTCAAAACTTACCATTGATGAATTAATTAAATAATCAAAAATTAAAATTAAAACAAGTTCTTCACTACTGTACTTTTCTTTAATTCCCCTTGTCTCCTCAAATTTTTCTAAGACCATCAATGGAACAATGTTTCGCTCTATTATATACTTTCTTAGTATTTCTGCACTTTTTACATTATTAGAAAATATATTAGCAAGTTCATCTAAAGAGCTCTCATCTTTTAAAGATAAAATTTCTCTTATTCGTACAAGTATTTTTTCCATAGGAAAGAAGGTTTCTTGTCCAGTACTAACACTCTTTTTTATAAACCATTCTTCTGGAATGATTTTTTTTCTCTTCCATCTGTATAATTGTCCATAAGATATACCAGTAAGTTCTAACAGATCTTTTTTTGAAATTAATTTTTCCTCCATAGTTTCTCCTCCACTTCACTATTACTATTTATTTGTAAATTATCTCTATATTCAACTCTTCCTATTTTACATCCTGAATTTATTACAATATTATTTCCTCTAACTATTTTACAGGTAGTATTGGTTAATTCTATATTATCACCTTCTATAATATCACTACATAACCTTCCCTTACTTCCTCTAAACATAAAGAAACTTTTTCCCTTTGTAACCTTTATATTTTCTCCACCAATTTCTTTTATATAAGAGCGATTAAAAAGCTTTAGGTCTATATAGTCTGCTGTCATTAATCCCTCTACATTTGCTTCTCCTCTACCTATAATTCTTTCACTTTCACAATCACCAGAAATATCACATTTACCTAGTATTCTCATTTTCCTACTATTTAGTCCATTTTTAAATTCTGCTTCTCCACTAATTTTAATATTTTCTGAAGTAACATTATCATTAAAAGTTGCATTTCCAGAGATCTTTAAGAAATCCTTTATCTTTACAAAACTTTTAGTACGAAAAGTTCCAGATACCTTCAAAGCATTAGTTTCTATTCCTTTTTCTGACCTTCCATTTCCTAAAATAGATATTCCATTGGCATTTACTTTTCCTAATATATCCCCTTCACCCATAATACTTATTTTATTATAATTACCAGCTCCTACAGTTCCTTCACCCATTATTCTTATATTATTCATTTTACTCTTTCCTTTACTTTAATAAATTTAATTTTCCTGTATAAGTTTTTTTAGCTACATTACTTCCTAAATCAACTTCTATAGTTTCCTTATAATTTACTTCATCAATTGTACATCCTCTTCCAATAATTATATTATTACCTGAAACCTTTTTAGCAACAGTGTTCTCTAAGTATATACTATCTCCTTCTATAGTTTCACAAACTAATTGATTACTAAAGAATTTTCCCACTAGAGGAAGTTTAACAATTTTCTCATCTGTTCTAACTCTTATATTTTCTCCACCTATCTCTTTAACATTAGCTGTTTTATAAAGATAAATATCCACATTATCAGCACTTAAAAGCCCATCTATATTTAATGCTCCATTACAAGTAAAATTATTTCCCTCACAATTTCCTTCAACATTAAAAGCACCTGTTATGGTAGCTCTATCATAGGCACATGAGCCTTCTACTTTTAAATTACCAGAAACCTTAATATCACTAGCAAATAAATCCTTTGTAACTCTCATAGTCCCATTTACTATTAAAGATTCCTTAGTAATAACTCGTCCCTCATATTTCATATGTCCATTGACTTTTAATTCTTCACACTCTAACATTCCATCCCCTGAAGAACTTCCTGATATATCTATTGTATTTGCTTTTAAATTTCCCTTTAATTTTCCCATTCCGTTGATGGATACAGCATTATATTCTCCATCAGTTATAGTTCCAACACCATTAATATTCATATTACTTTTCAAATTAATCACTCCTTGTAACATTGTTTCATTGAATTATAAAAAATTTTAATATATATTTTTTTCTTTTGTACTTACCTCTTATAATATTCATAAACCTTTACTAAGATTCTTCTTAAAGATTATTTTATTTTAATCAATTAACCTTTAAAACATAGTGTATTTCTATATCTAAATACTTTCCTAAACACTACATTAATTATTTATAAAAAATTCGACTTAATTTATATAGAGTTTAAACTCTAGAATAACGAAACATTGTTACGCTATTTACTTTAGTATATTATTAAAGATTTAAAATTGCAATAGTTTTTTGTAAAAAAAATGCCATACTCAATGAGCATAGCATTCTTTTGTAATATATTTAAACTAAATTTAAATTCTATTATCTTCTATTTTGTTGTTGTTTTCTAGCTTTTCTACAAGCTGGGCATCTTGTTGGTTCGTTATCGAATCCTTTTTCTTTGTAGAATTGTTGTTCTCCTTCAGTAAATACGAATTCGCTTCCACAATCTCTACAAGTTAAATTTTTATCCATTTTACATTCCTCCAATTTAAAAATTTAATTAGGTAAGCAGTTCCTCAAATTTAATTGGAGAAAAGATATCTAAACTAAATTTTATTTTATATTTATTTATATTATATCATTCTTTATTTATAAAGTCAATGTTTTTTTCTTTTCTTATCTTCCAATTAATATTCTATTCAATTAATATACAGGTATCCTTTGGAACGTTCATCCAAATCCATTTAGCATTAGGAGTGGCTAATCTTATACATCCATCTGAAATTGCCATTCCTAATCTTCCATCCCTTACTGTTCCATTTAAATTATATATAATTGAGTGAAATAAATAATTTCTTTCTATTTGTGTATAATAAAGACACTTATATCCATTTTTAACTCCAAAATATTCTCCCTTTAACTTCACTTTATAGCTTCCTGTAGGTGTTGGTGTTGAAGGTTTTCCAATAGAGCAAAGATATGACTGTACTATGTTCCAGTTATTATTATTTTTTTTATATACATATGTCATAAACTTATCTCGATTTACATAAACAAAATAATCAGTTTCACTTTTTATTTCTCCATTATTTAACAATTTCAATATTTTAATTTTATCTTTACAAAACATATTTTTATACTTTTTGCACGCATTCATTGCTATATTACATTCATTCTTAACCAATCTTTTTAAATCCATCATAAAACCTTTTATAATTATTAATACTTTATTATTATGCAATTATACTTATTTTTGCTATTAAGTTGTGAACCTCTTAACACTTTAGTAACCTGCTTCTTTAATTCTTGCTTTCAATTTTTACTACTAAATAAAGCCTATTATTGTTTTTCTTTTCTTATTAGTTTATACTAACTTTATTGGGAATAAAAGAGAAATTTATTTCAATTTTAATGGAGGATTTTTAGAATGATAAAATTAATTGCAAGTGATATGGATGGAACACTATTAGATGAAAATGGTAAATTACCAAAAAATTTCTTTAAAACTTTAGATATTCTTATAGCTAATAAAATTAAATTTGCAGTTGCTAGTGGAAGACCTTATTATACTCTACAAGAAAACTTTAAACCTTACTCCGATAAAATTTATTACATTTGTGATAATGGTGCTTATATAGCAGATGGGAATAAAGAAATTTCAGTAAGTATTATTGAAAATCACGCAGTCCAAGCTATTGTAAAAAAATCTTTAGGATTAGAAAATACTGAGATTATACTTTGTGGTAAAAAAGGCGCTTACCATAGACCTTGTAGTGCTAACTTCACTAAAGAAATTAATAAATATTATTTAAAAAAGAAAATAGTAACTGATTTTAATAATATTGATGATGAAATCTTTAAAATAACATTCTGCGATTTAAGTGGTTCTAAAGAAAATTCCTTTAAGCATTTATCACCACTTTTTGGAAAAGACTTTAAAGTAGTAGTTTCTGGTGATATTTGGCTTGATATTACAAATAAGAATATAAATAAAGGCTTAGCTCTTGAAAAAATTCAACAATCTCAAAATATATCATATGATGAAACAATGGCCTTTGGAGATTTCTATAATGACATAGAAATGTTTGAAAAAGCTCACTATAGTTTTGTAATGGCAAATGCTAATGAAGATATGAAAAAATACGGTAATTTCACAGCTGAAAGTAATAAAGATAATGGAGTTATTAAAGCCATAGAAACTTATGCTCTGAATGATTTATTAAAAATTTGATAAATTATTAATAAAACTATATGATAAAATAAGATTAAATTAACCTAAGAATTAATTAATTCTTTAAAATAAAATTAAATTAGCTACTGATCAAATAAATATAGAAATATTTAATTGAGGTGATTATGATGCAATACATAATCTTTGATTTAGAATTTAATCAAAGCAAAGAAACAAAAGAAGAAAGAAAAGATAAAGAAATAAAACTAATGTTTGAAATAATTCAAATTGGTGCTGTTAAAGTAGATAAAAATTTTAATATAATTTCTAAATTCAATACCTTAATAAAACCAATTTTACATACCGAATTGCATCCTTATGTTGAAAATTTAACAAATATAAATATATCTGACCTAAATAAAGCTAAGACCTTTCCTGAGGTTTTTAAAGAATTTATAAAGTTTATAGGAGATGATAATCCTATTCTTTGTGTCTGGGGAACATCAGACATAAAAGAACTTATAAAAAATGCTTCTTTTCATAAACTTCCTTTTAATGTAGTGCCAAAAAAATACATAGATATCCAAAGGTATGCATCTAAAGATTTAAGTTGCGAAAAGGGATATAAAATAGGCTTAAAGACTGCTGTTGAAGCCTTAAAGATTAATACAGATTTAAATTTTCATGATGCTTACTTTGATGCTATTTATACCTATGAAGTATTTAAAAGAATATTTACCCATAAAATTGTAGCTGAATCATATAATTTTGAAACCATCAGAAGAGAAAAAAAGAAAAGAGAAATCATTAATTTTCCTGCACTCTTCAAACAATTTGAGAAAAAATACAAAAGAAACTTAAGTAAAAAAGATATGGAAATGATAAAAATTGCCTATATGATGGGAAGAACTAAGCAATTTTTAAAAGAGAAATAGCTTTCTAAAGCCTTTAGTTATATTTCATAATAAACTTTCACTAAAATTTACTCAATCATAGAAAACTCTATATAGAAATGTTTTATCTGAATTAAGTCTCAGTTTATAAAAATCTATATAGAGTCTCAATTTTTACAATCTCTTATTACTTAAAGCTCGTACATAATTTTATGAAATATTTCATAAAACTCAAATCTTCTGTAAGCTCTGGATGGAAGGCTGTTGCTATTATATTTCCTTCCCTTACAGCAACTATTTTATCTTCAACCTTCCCCAAAATCTCCACATCTCCCATAACCTCTTCCACATAGGGTGCTCTTATAAAGACTAGTTCAATACTTTTATCTATATATTTTATAGTACTAAAAGTTCTAAAACTAGCACTTTGTCTACCAAAAGCATTTCTCTTGATCTTTATATTCATAAGTGCTAAATGAGATAATTCACCATCTATGTCCTTAGCTAATAATATCATACCTGCACAGGTTCCAAAGGTAGGTAATCCATTCTTAATTTTATTTTTAAGAGGTTCCATCAATCCTGTAACCTTAAGAAGTTTTGCTATGGTTGTGCTTTCTCCACCAGGCAATATTATTCCACTTAAGTCCTCCAAATCACATTGATTTCTTATAGCTATAGCTTCATGTCCAAGACTTTCAATTTGCCTCATATGCTCAGCAAATCCTCCTTGTAGGGATAAGACTCCAATTTTCATTTTACCAGCCTCTTTCTTCATATCTAGTTTGAAGCTCTGCTGAATTTATACCAGTCATAGGTTCTCCTAAATCAGCTGAAATTTCAGCTAACTTCTTTGAATCATCATAATAAGTAGTTGCTAAAACTATTGCCCTTGCTCTTTTTTCTGGATTTGTAGATTTAAATATTCCAGAGCCAACAAAAACTCCCTCACTTCCTAATTGCATCATAAGTGCAGCATCAGCTGGTGTTGCAATTCCTCCAGCAGCAAAATTAACAACTGGTAACTTCCCTCTTTTATGAACTTTTCTAACTAAATCATAAGGAGCATTTAAATTTTTTGCTATAGTCATTAACTCTTCTTCACTAGCACTTTGAATTTCTCTTATTTCTTTATTCATTGTTCTCATATGTCTTACTGCTTGTACTATATCCCCTGTTCCAGCTTCGCCTTTAGTTCTTATCATAGATGCTCCTTCTCCTATCCTTCTTAAAGCTTCACCTACATTTGTAGCTCCACAAACAAAAGGGACCTTAAATTCACTTTTTTTAATATGAAACTTGTCATCAGCTGGAGTTAATACTTCACTTTCATCTATAAAATCAATATCTAAAGCTTCTAGAATTTGTGCTTCAACAAAATGTCCTATTCTAACTTTAGCCATAACAGGTATTGATACAGCCTCTTGAATTTCTTTTATCATTTTAGCATCTGACATTCTTGCAACTCCACCTTGTTTTCTTATATCTGATGGAACTCTTTCTAATGCCATAACTGCACAAGCTCCTGCTTTTTCTGCAACAATTGCCTCCTCTTTATTAGTTACATCCATTATAACTCCGCCCTTAAGCATTTGTGCCAAATTCTTATTTACTAGTTCTCTTCCCATTTCAACACCCACTTTTTACCATTTTTTTATTATAATATATCATCTTCTAATTGATATTGCAAATGTATGGGTATATTTCTCCTAATTTTGATAAATTTAAAAACATAAGTTGAAACTTAATTTAGAATGTAAATCAATCTTCATTTAAATTCAAAAATAAATTGCCTATAAATATGGGTTTATTTTAAGCTTATAGGAAATTAAGAATTATAGTCATTAATTGTAAAATAAAAAAGAGATATAAAAATTAACCAAAGACTATTTTTACATCTCATAATTCAACTATATGTATATTATAATTTTTTAACAAATTCAGATTTTAAGCACATTGCTCCAAATCCATCTATTTTACAATCTATGTTATGATCGCCATCAACTAAACGTATGTTTTTAACTTTAGTTCCTATTTTTATAGCCGAAGAAAATCCTTTTACTTTTAAATCTTTTATTACAGTTACAGAATCTCCATCTTTCAATATATTTCCATTAGCATCTTTTACAACTAATTCATCTTCATTACTTTCTACTACAGTTTCTAAGCCCCATTCATTACCACACTCTGGACAAATATAAAGATTTCCATCTTCATAAGTATATTCTGAATTACATTTAGGACAATTTGGTAAATTAAACATCTACATCCCTCCACTTTTAATAATTTACGTTTATATATATTATCATAATAATTATATTTTTACAAATTATATGAATATTAATAATTTTTTTCTACATCTTAATACTTATATAAAATTAATTTCTGTTTATTTTCAAATTTTATATACTTTTTTTATAACTCTCTGATTATTTTAGATATTTATATTTTAAAATTATTGATATTATATTTTTTCGCTTATATTTATACAAAAAATAAACCTATTTATTTTTTTATATAGCTACTTTTTATGCAATCTTTAATTATTTTAAATGGTTCTTAATTTATATTTATTCATTGTAAATTTTAGTTCATTTTTAATTAACATTTTATTAAAATTTATGATAAAATAAAAATATACCAATTTTCTATAGATATATTTTTTATAATATTCACTTTTAAATCATAGGGAAACATACAAAAAAGTATTAATTAAAACTTATTCTGCTCTACATAAAAAATATATTTAATCTATAGTTGATTACATCCTCAAAATTTCATGACATATTATATTTTTTCGATTTACCAATTTTATAGTATGTAAATATACCTATCCTCTCCCAATCAAAGCACTATTTATATACTATAAATTATGATAATATTCGAAGCACATATTATAAAGAAGTTCCTTTGAACTTCTTTTTTACTTTAAAGAAAAAAATCAGAGGTAGCTTAAAACTTCCTCTGAATAAACTTTACTATATAATTAGATAAATGAATGACTAAATGCATATCCAGCATATATAAAAACAAAGTTCCATATAGCTATCCCTGGAATGGAATATAATAAAAACTTTATTGGATTATATCTTAAAATCCCTGATGTTAGAGATACAAGAGTTCGTGCCATTGGTATTAACCTTGCAATAAAATTATATTTACTTCCATATTTATCATTTATTCTATTTATTTTTTCAATGGCTTTTCCCATTTTTTTATATTTTGATGAAAGCTTATCTAAAATTGGATTTCCTCCATAATAACCAATTAAATATAACATAAAACTTCCTATAGTTCCTGCAATTACTGAAATTACTAAAGCCAAAAGAAAATTATGCTCCCCTCTTGCTATTATTATTCCTGTAGCTGGCATTATTACCCCAGCAGGAAGTCCTGGCAAATTTAAATATTCTAACATCACCACTATAAACATTATGGTTAAGCCATAACTTTCTAAATAGTTCAAAAATTGATTTATTTCCACCGAAACCTCCTACACTTTTAAAAATATAAATTTTCTCTTAACTTAATTATCTCTAAAAATCCTTTAAATATACATTTATTATTATGTTCTACATATAAAAAGTAGCATTTTCAGATTGTCCTAAAGACATTACTCCATTGCTCTCCTTTTTTACTTCTCCAAAATTTGTATATTGTCCAGTAAGAGTATTATTCATATAAGCCAGACCATACATATATTCTTGAGAATTATTATTAGATTGAACAGCTATGGATATACTAGGTGGTATTTCATTTTCTGAATTTATTGTTATTGCATTTTCACTTTCGCTTAAATATATTTTACTTTTAACCCCATTAATTATTTGAACTCCAGAAAGGTTATTTCCTCCATTATAGTTAGAATTCGAAAAATCAAGTATAGCAGGATTTCCACCTACGGTTCCATGAAGTATTTTAAGCTTATATATCTTTTCTAATAACGGATTTATCTTTCCTGGAGTATTATTTAGTTCATATTGAAGTTCTAAATTCATTCCAGCATAGCCTTCCTTACTATTATTTACTTGTCTTTGACTTTTATAAGTTCTTGATTCTGTATTAGCTACCAAATTACTTACCTCTTCATAATTTTTACTAGCTATTAAATCTTCTTGAATTCCACTTAATTTATCTTTAAACTGTTGTGGTGTTATAGTATAAGTTAATACTCTCTTTAATTCATTATTGTTATATAAACTTGTAATTGTACCTAAAGCTTCACTATTTAATTGTTTTTTAACGTTTTTTTCTAAAGCTAACATATCATTAATACTAACAACATTATTATATTTAAAACCATTGGCTTCACTAAAGATAGATTTTGTATTATTTGCAAGTTCACAATAATAATAACTATATGTAGCAAAATTCTCATATAGCTTTTCTTCAGCTAATAATGATGTATTATTAGCTGTTTTCTTTTCATCATCAATTAAATTTTCTTTTATTAATAATAATTGATTCATATATGTGTTTAAATTATCAGATGAAACCTTAGGAAAACTTACCATATCATTATTTATATTTGTTGATATAGTGTTAAGTTCATAAATTTCCTTATTAACTTCACTAGGAATACTTTCCTTTCTATGACAAAAATCATAATAAGCTATAGAACCTATTATAATTATAGCTACTATAATAGAGCCTATTATTTTATATTGCCCACTTTTTTTCTCTTTTGTTGTTTTGTTCTCTCCCATTGTTTTTCTCCTTTGTCTTAGTTACTAATAAATTATATACCTTAACAACCAAGAAATAACTACGATTACAAAACAATCTAATATTATTTTTGTAACACTTTTTTTAAATACAGGAAAATCTTTCTCACAAGAAAGTCTATAATTTTCTACCAACAGTCCCTATTTCATCACAATTAAATACACTAATTAACCTATTAATTCATACAATAATCAATTTCATCTTTTGTTAAATTCCCCAAATATATATTATCTAACTTTTCACTTAAAACCTTATAAGCATTCCTCATTTCTTGCAGAGAAGTTGCCTTTTTCTCCATCTTATATCTTGGAAAATATCTAGATATATGTAAAGGTATAGTCCTATCAAGTTTATTTAAAAAGTCTCCTATATCAGCTAAAGTAAAGTTATCTGTATTTTCATCTGGTATCAATAATGTTGTTACCTCTACATGTTTTCCCATTTCCACTGCTATTTTTATAGTTCTTTTTACCTCTTCTAAAGAACCAAAACATAATTTTTTATAATACTCATTATTTCCTTTTAAATCTATATTTAAAGCATCCACATAAGGTAATAAAGCTTTTAATGGTTCCTCACTTATATAGCCATTAGTAACTATAACTATTTTATGATTACTATCTATTTCTTTAATTTTTTTTGCTGTATAATAAACATACTCATACCATATAGATGGCTCATTATAAGTAAAGGCTAATCCTATACTTTCTTTCATATCTAAAGATATTTTTGCCATGTCCTCTGGTGAAACAAATTTACTTTCTGGTCTATACTGAGAAATATCATAATTTTGACAAAAAGAACATTTAAAATTACATCCAAAGGAACCTATAGATAAAATCATACTCTCCGGATAAAAATTATATAGTGGCTTTTTAATTATTGGGTCTAGAGATATAGAAGTAACTTCTCCATAATTTAATGAATATAAGTTTAACTCTCCATCATCACACCTTATAGCTTCTCTGACCTTACAAATTCCTCTATGTCCTTCACTTATTAAGCAATTATGTGGACATAAATTACATCTTATTTTATCGTCTTCTTTTTTATAAAATAGAGCTTTTTTATTCATATTCCTCCTCCTTAAATCTTTCAACCTTAAATCTCTCTAAAGTATAACTTTCTGATGGTAATATTCCACCCTTATTCATTGCAATTTTCACTTGTTCTTCTGAACTATCTATCCCCTCTAAATTTGGAAGTAAAAGTCCTCTCTTATGACCAGATGTTACTATAACCCCATAGTTTTTAGGATCTAATCCATCCATGGTAGTAGGCTCAGAAGGATAAAGTAGGTCTACTGATATATCTATATCCACTAACTCTTCTTTATTAACTGGTTGAAATCTAGGATCATTTAAAGCTGCACTTATAGAATTTCTAATAATCTCTTCACCTAAGGAATCTGTAGTTGGTGCTATAGTTCCAATACATCCTCTTAATTCTCCATTTATCTTTAATGACACAAAAACCCCCTTCTTATCATTTAATAATTCCTTATCCTCCACCTCATCAACAGTCATTAAAGTTCCTCCTGTAAAATATCTTTCTAAGTTCTTTCTTGCTAATTTTGTGTAGGGATTTCCTTCTTCCATTCTTCTCTCATGCTCTTTTTCTTTTTTATGCATAATTGACTCATATAAGTTTCCTTCTCCTTCTTTAAATTGAAAAACTCCATACCCTATTCCAAAAGGCCCTTCATAGCTAAATAATTCAGAATGAATTTTAGGTGTATTTATAGTTCCTGCCAATATATATAATGACCTTAAACCACATTCCCCTGCTTCTCTTATTAAATTTCTATCTATATAAAAAAGCTCTTCTAAATTTCCTTCTGATAATATATCTATTAGCTTTTTATCAAACACCTTTCCTAAAGGACTATATTCATAAGGTCCTTCCTTTGTTAACCTGTGAGATAAATCCCCAGAAGCTATTACTACAACATTTTTATCACATTCTTTTACAGCTTCTTTCACTACAACACCAAACTTCAATAACTCAATTGGTGAAAGGAACCCATAATTTATATGAACTAATTTATGTTTTTTTCCTTTATCAGCATAATATAAAGGAACCATAACTCCATGGTCAAGCTCTAAAGGAATTTTATACATTGTGGTACTATCTTCATTTAAGGCTGCTATTGATATATTTTTTTCATTAGATATTTCAATTATTTTATTAGTCAATTCTAAATCTATATCATAATCAAAACTTACTTCCTTTGCCCCAAATCTTCCTAAATCACCACTTATAGTATTAGATGTTACAATAGAAACAGCATTTCTAAATACTGCACCATGTGGAGAAATAATAATTATAGTTTCTGCATCTAAATCTTTTACTCGTTCTCCAACTAAAGTACATCCTTTAATTGTTTCCATAGCTTCCCCTTCACCATCTTTCCCCACTTCAGGAATAATTATAGGTGGATGAGGCATTAAAAAATAATTTAACATAAAATCACCTTCCTTTTATCTATTTTCACCTAAGTTCTATAATATGATACTAAGGATATTTTATTTTCAATAAAAAAATAGCAACTTAGAATTTTAATATCTAAATTACTATTTTCTTAATTCTTTATTGCTTTTGTAAGTTTCTATTGAAACTTATTTTATCTTATAACTCCTCTCTTCTATAAGTAGGAGATAAATAGTCTCACTCTTCTAGATTCTGAACTAAAGTTTTTATTTCTATTAAATTAGAAACTATAACGTCAGCTTCTTTAAGCATTTCTTCATCTGGTTCTTTTAAATCAGGTGTATGGACAGCAAATATTCCTGCATTTTTAGCTGCTTTTATCCCTGCTATTGAATCTTCAATAACTATAGCATTCTTAGGCTCTACATCTAATTTTTCTAAAGCCTTTAAAAATATCTCTGGATTAGGTTTTGCTTTTTCTATATCCTCACCAGTTATAATAACATCAAAATAATCCTTAAACTTTGAATCCTTTAAATGTTTCATAGCTCGTCCCTTTTTAGCTGATGTTGCTAAAGCAATTTTATAACCCTTTTTACTTAAAAATTCTAACAATTCATAAGCTCCTTCCTTAATGGGAACTTCATTTTCCTCAATATACTTACTTAACTCATAATCCTTTTCCTTATACATATCATCAATAGGCAGCTTTTCACCATACATACTTAAAAACTTTTCCTTAACAACTTTTCTTCCCCTTCCCATAACAAGTAAGTAATTTTCCTTTGTCATTTCATAACCATACTTACTAAAAATACTACACCAGTGTTTTAAATAAAGACTTTCTGTATCAAAAATTACTCCATCCATATCAAATATTACTGTATTTATTTCCAAAGCTATTCCCCCAAACTAATAAAAATTATATATACTAACTTTCCTATGTAAAATTTATAATTCCTATAACTTTACTATTTTAAAAAATTAAGAGTCAAAACTTACACCTTTTCTTAATATTATATGTA
The DNA here is from genome assembly GCF_001403635.1 of Clostridium massiliamazoniense. Classification (GTDB taxonomy): domain Bacteria; phylum Bacillota; class Clostridia; order Clostridiales; family Clostridiaceae; genus Sarcina; species Sarcina massiliamazoniense. The sequence goes on along the minus strand of NZ_LN879468.1, from coordinate 326,355 downwards.
ACATTATTCTCTTTCTTCAACTTTCAATTAATTCAATTATAAATATTAAGGATAAACTTTAGTAAATTCATATAAAAAACTACATAATTACCTTCTTCTAATAAGAATCTAACAATTCTTATACTTATATCATAATAATTAAAAATATGTTAATTATTATTGTGAAAATTTGATGAAAGTTGTAAAATAATAGTAAAAGTCTTTTATATTAAAGGAGTGTTATTATGTTAAGCAAAAACTTACAAGAAAAACTTAATGAACAAGTTAACTTTGAATTTTACTCATCTTATGTTTATTTATCAATGGCAGCTTATGCTGAATCTGTTGATTTAAGTGGATTTGCAAATTTCTTCAGAATTCAAGCTAAAGAAGAATTAGCTCATGCTATGAAGTTTTATGATTACATATTCCAAAAAAACGGTAATGTTCAATTAGAAGCAATTGAAAAACCTTCATATCATTTTGAAAATGCTTCAGATTTATTTGCTGCTGGTTATGAACATGAGCAACTTGTAACTAAAAGAATATATGCTTTAGCTGACGTTGCTTTTGAAGAAAAAGAACATGCTACAATAAGTTTACTTCAATGGTTTATTGATGAACAAGTTGAAGAAGAAAATAACTTTAATTCCCTTCTAAAGAAAATTAGAAGAGCTGAAGGAAATCCAGCTGCTCTATATATGATAGATGAAGAACTTGCTAAAAGAGTTTTCGTTGATCCTACAACAACAGTTTAATAATTAAAATATTGCATATAAAAAACTGTGTAATACTAAAATTAGATATGATAAAGTATACCTAGCTTTAGTAAATACACAGTTCTTTTTATTGAAGTTTATAGTTCTCCTATTACTCTACATGGTAATCCTGTAATATCAATAAAATTTATAGGATATGTACTAGCTTTAAATAATTTGTATTTTTCTCCATTTAGTACTTTTTCTAAATTACATAGATTTTCTACCACGAAAGCATTATTATCTGCACAATATTGATCTGCTAAATCATGTTCTTTTCCCGCTCTAATACCACAACAATCAATAGCTATAATTGCTACTCCCTTTTTCACTAATTCCTTTATTAAATCCTTTGATAAATTTCTATTACCTTCAAAATATTCCTTTGTTCCATATTCTAGCTTATTAATTATATCTGTATAAAAAGCTACAAACATTCCTTCTTTAACTTTGTTTATATCTATATCAGAAATTTCAATATCTCTATTTTCTATATTGCTAACATCAAAAACTATAGCATCTCTAGATGTATATTCTAGAGGAAATTCCTTATCCATAACATCAAAATGTGTTCCTAGATGTCCTAAATGCTCCATTTTTCCATAATCCATAGCCATTTTCATATGAGCTTTTGTTACTTTTAAACTTAAATCTACTAACATGTTATTTATTCTCCTTTATCTCACTTTTTAAATTATTGATAATTTCCCCAAATAATTTTATAAATAATTCTCTATCTTGAGAATCATTCAAAGCAGAAAGAACCTTTTCTGAAACAGTTCTGTCAAATTCATCATGTTCTTTACTAACTTTTATTCCTTCTTCAGTTAGTTCTAACTTATAAGATCTTTTATCTACATCATTAATACTTCTTTTTACGTAATTATTTTTTTCAAGTTTATTAATTAATCCTGTTAAGGTACTTTTAGGAACTTTAATAACATTGATTATATCCTTTAAAGTAACATTATCATTATGTCCTAATATATTTATTATAGATATTTCATTTTCACTAAACTTATCTAGGTTGCTAAAATCTTTTCCTAAACTTAAATTATTTTTTAAAAATAAAATCTCATGAAATAATAAACTTAAATCATTTACTTGCTTTTCACTATGTTTATCCATAATATGTTCCCTCTCCAAATTAGTTCTTAAACAAAATAGTACTAATTTAGTACTATACTAATATAGTACTACTTATAAAACCTAAAATCAATAAGCAATTTAACTTTTAGCTAATATTTATAATTTTTAGTGTTCTATAAACTGGAGATAAGCAATTATACTGTTCCTTCCTCCTAAAAAATTTAATATTACACTTTAAAGTACACATCATTGTTAAAATACTATTATTATGATAAAATTTCCTTAATTACATAATAGGAGGATTTTATTATGGAAAATTTATTTGACGTACTTCCTACAGCTAAGGAAATATTAGAAAAAAGAGATTCTAATAAAGAAGTTGAAATAAAAAAACAAATAGAATTTTTACTTCCAGAACTTGAAAAGTTAGTAGAATCAGAAAGAATAACTGTAAATTTTGCTGTTATTCAAGAACTTAGAGAAAATTTATATAGCAAAGGCTATAACACTATAGTTAATGGAAATGAAACAATCATAAGCATAAGAGATCCTAAAGAAGATCTTTTTGATGAATGGACAACTTATGATTGTGGTAACTAATAAATTACAAAAAGGATTTTCTAATTACAGAAAATCCTTTTTCACATATACTTCCATACTAATTGTCCACCTATAATGTTCAATAAGAAAATATAATATACTATGTCACTATTTCATACTTAATGCTTTGTCAATAACTTTTTGAATATTAGGGCTACAACATTTACCGAAAGGATTGTTAATCTCACACTGTCCATTTTTCATTGCTCCTGTAAACCTTGCAACATCCTTTATATCTTTTGCTTTATCATTAAGAACTGCATTAATGATTTGCTTTTCTGTTACTTGATTACAGTAACATATATATTTAGGATTAGCGTCTTTTTTATACCAAATAGGAACTTTCACTTCTTGTTTTTTTATTATGATATTTTCATTTAAATTATAATAAACAACATCGCAACTTTCATTTAAACAAATATAGTAATTCCCCTCTTTCACCTTGTTTACAAGGCTATCAAGTATAAAATGTCTGACAGTTATTTCTTTTACTTGTTTAGTATCTCCATTACATATAGGACATACAATAACCTGTTCTATTAAATCAATTGAATTATCTTTACTTTCACAATAAGACATCTTTTACACCTCTAAAATCAAAGCAGTAATACATAATAATTTACTTATTATAAAGAATTTCTCTCCTTATACTCTTTAATTGTCATACCAGTCCAATTTTTAAAAGCTCTAATAAATGAATTAGTATCTGAATAACCAATTAAAAATGCAATATCATCATTAGTCATAGTTTTGTCTCTTAAATAACTTTTAGCAAGTAATTCTCTAGTATGATTTAACTGTTTTATAAAAGTAGTTTTTTTCATTTAATAATTTTCTTTGTAAGGTTCTCACACTTAAAGCAAGTTCTTTTGCTACCATTTCAATATTCCCTTCCCCTCTTGGAATAAGTTCAATTAAACTACTTCTAACACTCGCTGCAAAACTTTCATCCATTTCTAATTCCTTTATTCTCTTTGTTAACTCTGGCTCTAGAAAATTCCACATTATATTGTTTTCTGTTATAAAACATCTTTGAACATCTTCTATTGAAAATTCTATTATAGACTTATAAGATTTATATGGCTTTACTCCAAAAAATTCTTCAAACTTACTATCTTTATATTCATAAATAGATGTTACTTTTTTAGGAACTATATTTACGCCTGTAGCTTTTCTTATAATATTTAACATTAAAATTTGTTCACTAAATATAGTAAACCTAGGTAAGTTTTTATCTTCATTATCAAATTTAAATTCCAAAGTTAACTTTTCTTCATCAACATAAACATCAACAATATATGGTCCTATTAATTTTTTATATTTAGATATTATTTTAAAACACTCAATACCATTTCTTGAACACATACTAGCAAATAAGGATGGTATAAACATAATCATATTTTCAATATCACTATAATTTATCAAACTTTCAGTATCTATAATTTCATCTAGTACATTCATTAAATTTATGTATTGTTCCCTATTTATAACAATATCTTTTTTAGATAAGATTTTTATTGGTATATCAGCTTTTTTAAAGGCTAATTCTCCATTGATACCAATAAACTCTAGGTATTCTAAATATTTTTTATCTAATAAATAAAATCTGGACATAATAACCTCCTTTTTATTACTTTATTAACCTTGAACTCTCCTTATAATCTTGTCAAACATTCTATCTGATAATATTCTTCTTAAAAAGACAACTGGCTTTGCTGAATATCCAATTAGATATCTTGTTTTAGGTTTCTTTACAGTTGCTGCCTTTACAATTGTATCTGCAATTACTATTGGGTCTGTTAATTTACTTCCACTATACGTTTGCTTAATATATTCACTAGCTTTATTAGCTTCTTCAGCATATACACCATTTGCAGAAGATTTTTTTAAGTTTTCTGCTGCAATTCCACCCCACTCTGTTTTTATTCCACCTGGTTCAACAACAACTACATCAATTCCAAAAGGCTCAACTTCTAATCTCAAACAATCACTAAATCCTTCAACAGCAAACTTTGTTGCATGATACCATGCTCCAAATTTAGTATAAATTTTACCACCCATTGATGATATATTTATTATTTTACCAAACTTATTTTTCCTCATACTTGGTAAAACTAATTGTGTCATTCTTGCAAGTCCAAATATATTAACTTCCACTTGTTTTCTAGCCTCTTCCATGCTAACATCTTCAACAGCACCATAATATCCATATCCTGCATTATTTACAAGTACATCTATTCTTCCTTCTTTACTCATTACTTTATTAACGCAATTTACCATTGATTCTTCTTTAGTTACGTCAAGTTCTAATATATTTATTCCATGCTCTTTTAGTTTTTCTAATCTATTTAATCGTCTAGCTGTAGCATAAACTGTAAATCCCTTTTTTCTAAATTGCATAGCAGTAGAAAATCCTATTCCACTACTTGCTCCTGTTACAAGAACTACTCTATTCATAAAAATTCCTCCTAATTTCTTAACTCATTGTAGTTCTTATTATAATATCTCTAAATAATAATTATAATAGCATAAAGTGACATTTCAAATTCAAATTACGCCATGTTCTATAAAACCTATGTTACCACTTAATATGTATTATTAAATTAATTTAATAATACATATTCTCTACTTATACTTTTCCTATTAAGAGAAATATTGAACTTATTCTCTATCTTCTGAAATACTAATCTATAGACTAATATCTCTAATTTAATAAGTACTTTCCTGATATAATTGTAGATACCAATATCAAAATCCCAGCTAAAAAAAATCCTATACTTACTGAATATTTATTAAAAACAATTCCAAAAACCATTTGTCCTAAGGGCATCGCTATTAGCAAAATTGTACTAAATACAGAACCTACTCTTCCTAACAAAGAAATTGGAGTTTCTTTTTGAATTATTGTTGTTAAAGCTAAATTTCCAGTAGAAGAAATTAAATTTAATAAAAATGCAATTATTAATAAATTTAAATATGGTATTAAAACTCTATTAAATAGCTTTAATACCAATGAATTATTTAAAATAGATAATAAAATTAAAAGCAATGAAACTATAAAAATATCTATAAAAATAATCTTAGACAATTCAACCCTTTTTAATAAAAACTTACATAAAAACGGTGAAAATACAATTGAAATTAAGCTTATAGAATTTAATATACCTAATTGATAATCGGTTATATGTAAAACTATCTTACCTAAATAATTAAAACCTACAGATATAACTGGTATATATGCAAAATTAATTATCAATCCTAAAATAACAATTACACCTAATATTTTTTTAGATTTTATAAAATCTAATCCCTCTTTAAATTCAACCAAAAAAGTAGATAAATTTAAGAATTTATCATTTTCTATTTTGGGCAATCTTATAAATCCAAAATTTATAGCAGCTATTAAAAAGCTTATACAATCAATGAATAAAATAATATTTAGTCCATAGATACCAAATAAAAATCCAGATAATATTGGCGCAAATAATAAAGCTATATTTTTACATATACTATTAAATCCATTAGCATCAACCAGATGTTCCTCCTCTATTATGGAAGGTATTATCGTACTCACTGCTGGATTAAATATGGATGAAGTAATTGCAAGCAAAATTACTAATACATATATTCCCACCATAGATATCTTTTTATTTTCTAAATATATAAAAATATTTATTGAAAGAACAAAAAAATCTATTAAGTTAAGTAATATAATAAGAATTTTTTTATTTAGTCTATCAACTAATACTCCACTAATTGGACTAATTATAATTGGAGGAATTGCTGAAATTGACAAAAGAAATGCAAATTTAATTGCAGATCCAGTTATAACTAAAACATATAAAGATAAAGCAAAATTTAAAGCTTCAGTACCTATTAATGAAATTAAATTACTTAATATTAAAAGTAAAAAACTTTTATTTTTTAATAAAGCAAAATTCATATTCTTCTCCTAAGTTTATTCTTTTTTAATAAGAATGTTCATACTTAAATTAAACTTTCTATAAACTTCCCTTTTCATTTATTCTTTTTAGTATTTATTTTAATATTACACCCAAGTTCAATGAATTTTAATGACATTTTAGAAACATTCAATAATACAATCCTCGTATTATTTTATCTATAAAATATCTTATATCCACTTAAAATTATTTATTATTAATTATCTTCCTTATCTAAATATTTAGTATGTTATAAAATACTTAATATGTTTTAAAATGATTCAATTGTAGTTAAAATTATATATAAATTTCTTATTGCTCTAATTTATTCTTTTTTTCTATTCCTTGTTAAAATAAATCCAAAGTAAATTTTCGCATAAATATATTTATATAATTATTAGTTTTATAATAATCTAACGCTCTATAAATTAGAAATAAATAAACCTGAACACTAAATAACTTCTACTAAAATACAGATAAACTTTCCTCTAGCTATGAGGTAAAATCTTAGTTTATAAGGAGCATATTATGAATACTTTTACCTTTTCAATAGTACCAATGCTTTGCATCGTTCTTGGATACCTTGAAATATATTATTTTTCTAAAAATATAACCTCCCATATAGGTTATAGAACACAGCTCTCTAAAAAGAATCTTAAAAATTGGAAATATGCACAAATTTACTATGGTAAACTTTTAATTCTTAATGGGTTCTTATTCTTACTAATAAATAATATAATAGGTTTATTAAACTTAAAATTAGGTAATAACTTCAACATAGTTACCCTGTTAAGTGCACTTACTTTAGGATTTTTAGTTGAAAAAAATTTAAATAAATTTGATAAAGAAAATAATAATTAAAATATTCTTTTCACATAATTAATTGATATAAATACGCAAAATTAAAGGAATTAGTAAAAATCAATTTACCAATTCCTTTATTTTAAAGACTTTTTTTATTTATGATTTATAACAATATAAAAATTAAATTATGCTATTTAATTAAGTAAGTGCTATAGATTTCAGAATAATTTTTTCCTCCACCAAAAATATAAATCTTAGAATTATATAATATAATAGTTGGAATTAACCCTTGAGGTTCTAAATTTTCTATCTCTGAGTTACTTAAAGCTTGTTGAGATACAAAAAGAACATTAAGCATATCACTATTTCCTAATATCCCCGTTGCACCATCTTCTCCAAAAAGTACCCTTGAACTTACCTTCTTAATATAATAATGTGGATTAGAAATATTAACTCCATTAAATTCATAAAGATTATTTGAAATTCTTAACTCTTTTCCTGTCATTGATGGATAATCACCTGAAATCCCTTCTATAGAATATCCAATAGAATTTGAAACTTTCCATGTTCCAAAATAACTCTGAACAGTAGAATTATTGCCCAAATTACTTACAGTCTTAACTTCTTGCTTTGTTACTATATTACTTTTATTATGATCTGTAAAACCATTAACCCTAGTTACATTATTACTATGTATATCTTCATTAGTATTATTTATGTTACTATTCTGTGTAGTATAACTACTATCACTATTATCACCACTATTATTATAAGTAATATTATTAGTACTGTTTACATTATTGCTATTACTCACATTATTAGTATGAATATCCTTACCAATCTTATATCCTAAAAAGAATAAAACTCCAATAACACATATAGATATTATCAATATTATGCTTTTCTTCATTTGTAAAGTACTCCTTTATAAACCTTTATTTCTATACATAAAATATATTTTAATGTACTCTTCAACTTGTTAGAAATTATATTGTGCTATTTAAAACCATAAATCCAACTTAGTTATTATAACATCATTTAATATTCTTAAAAATACCTTTTTATACAAATAACTTATATTATTGGTTAATTTACCCTCAAAGTTCATTAATGAAAATTATATAAGTATTCTTATTATTAAATAAATGTTTATCTATATAAAAAAACATAATAAAAAATTTAAGAGCTTTAACTTTGTAAATCTAAAAATTACAAAATCAAAACTCTTTCTAAATTTTTATGATTATTTATTGATTTATATCTAATCTTCTTAATATAAACATAGACTTAATTCAAATGGAGTTTTGACTCCATCTCAATGCTTAGTCAAAAGTATTTATAAACTCTTAAATTAATTCTTTTTCTTTGCTTCCTTTTAATTCTAAATAATAATTAGCGAATGTTGTACTATAATATGGCATTAAGAAAATAAATCCTATAAATACAGTTACTATACACACTATATACCATAATATAAAGCTAAGTGCCAAAACAAAAAATTCCCAACAATGACCTTTCATCATTTCATTACTTTCCTTCAAACATTGAATTACTCCTTTAGAATTATCATCTACTAAAATAAATTCTGCCTGTGATAATCTTAATGATACAATTATTCCTGGTATTATAAATAATATAAATCCTATTATTGTAAATATACTTAATAAAATTTTAATTCCTACTGCTTTCCCATATATCTTTGTAAAATACCCTAAATTTTTTATAGAACATTCTTTATTTTTAGCGATATTATAAACTACATATATTATACTAATGAATACTGGATATGCTAATAAAATTGTATATAATAGATTTATAATTTCTCTAGTTCCTCCATTAAATTCATTACTTAACCAATTACCAAATCCTGCAATTACAAAGCAAATAAATACAATAAACGTAATTTTCCAGTAATTATTATCTTTCTTTAATTGTTCTTTAGCTTTGCTCTTTAGTTCTTTTCTATTCATAGCTTTTCCCCCATGTTACAATTTGAAATTATTAATATATTTTACCTGTACGGGGATTATAACACAATAATATTTTATTTTCTTATGTAAGTTTTATTATATTTTTACATATAACAATAAAATTATATCAATATTTATTAAAACTATTTCAATTAATTTTAATTTAAGTAAAATCTACATGTATTATTTACTTTCTTTTAAAGAAACATCAAAATCTTAATATTAAAATAAACATCAAAAATTACTTATTCTACTTTAAATTATATTTTCAAAAAATAGTACCAACATTAATAATACTGATACTACTTAGTTCACAAATTAAATCTTAATTTTATACTTCTTCTATAATGTATTGTTTTTTCTTCTCTTCCTCTAATTTTCTTGCCTCTTCTAACTTCTTTTCTCCTTCTAATTTTCTTTCTCCTTTTACCTCCCAATGTATTACAAAGGCTAATACCGCCCTAAGTAATATAACAGCACCTAATATGTACATTTCATCTAAATTTTGAACAAGAACTGTTTTTAATATCTCAGCACCAAGCTTAAACTCTAAAGCTAAGGTTAAAGATTCTGCAAAATCAATTTTAATAGAATAATTTTTCTTCATTAATAAATTCATAAGATATTTATAAAAAGCTCTAAGTCCTCCTATAGCTATTATAGTTATTCCAAATAATTCTAATAAATGAATAATTTCTGGTATTATTATTTTTATTAATTCACCCATTTTTCCTCACCTTTTCTTTTTTTATTAATTATCGTAAAATAATCAATAAACTTTAAAAAAATAGATGTATTAAACAAAATATTTTTTATTGCTTAATACATCTCTATTCTTTAATTATTATATTCATTTATTAAAGCCTCTATAGTTTTGAAACTGTTGATTTTGATTCTAATTCTTTTATAGCTGATTTAAATACTTTTATCACTTCGTTATTTATAATTTCATCATCTAAATTATCTAAATCTCTAAGAATTCTTTCAACTTGAATTCTATACTTATTTATTCTCTTAAATTCAATTCTTTCTTGAATATTATTTTCTAAAATGGCTTCTTCCCTTTTCTTATTTTTCATTCCTCTATCTAAAAGATATACTCTAAGCATAATTATACTCCTCCCTCTTAAATAATATAAATAAACTTCTAAATAAATCTTTAAGTTAATTACTTATTAATAATAATTATTGCTTAATTATTATATCACTTTAATAATTCCATTAAAATCAAGTACTTCTATAAAATTTAATTATAAAAATCACTTTAAATTATTTAAATAACAATTTAAAGTGATTTTTTTACTTTTAAATTCAATAAATTCCATTTTTAACTTAAAAAATGATATTTATTTCCATGTATTATTATTTTTTCACTTATATTTTTTTAAAATTTTAACAATATAATTAATCTTTTTATATTCTTAGAGTAAGTAAATAAATTTCTCCCTCTATTTTAGCATCATCAAATATCTTTTCAAATCTGACCATATTTTACCTCCATAAAAATCCTTTTATAAATAATATTATTCTACAGTTTTTTTAAAAACCTTTTTTATCTCATAACTAAAGTCTCTATAAACGCAGAAAGGATGTATCTATAATTTGATACATCCTCTAAACTGTTATTGCTTTTGCAATTCTTTTACTTCATTTTCACTTTTATTTTTATTCTTATCTTTACTTTTTTTCTTTCTCTTTCTGTTTAATACAGCATACATTATTGGTACTACAAATAGAGTTAATATTGTAGCATAAGCAAGTCCACCTACAGTTACTATAGCCATTGGCTGTATCATATCTGCTCCTGTTCCTAAGCCCATTGCTAAAGTTAACAACCCTAATATTGTTGTAAGAGCAGTCATTAATATTGGTCTTACTCTTGTTTTTCCAGCTACTATTAAAGCTTCATTCATTTCCAATCCTTCTTCTCTTAACTGATTTACAGAATCAACAAAAACTATACCATTATTAACTACTATACCAGATAATATTAAGAATCCTAACATTGCAATCATACTAATTTCAAAATTTGTAAGATATAATGCTAAAAATCCTCCTGTAAATGCTAATGGTATTGTAAATAGAACTATAAATGGAGAACGTAATGATTGGAATTGCGCAACCATTATTAAGTATATAAATACTATTGCTAAAGTAATCATTTTTACTAAATCTCCGAAGGCCTGATCCATTGACTCTTTTTCACCCTCTAAATCTATTGTATAACCTGCTGGTACTTTATAATCCTTTAGCTTTTTCTCTATTTCTTTATTTACAAGACCCACATTATGTTCCTTATCTACTGTTGCATTAATAGTTATTGTTCTTAATTGACCTTCATGGTTTATTGCCATTAAGCTATCTGCTTCTGACAAAGTAGCTATACCACTTAAAGGAATTTTTTCTTCTTTTCCATCTTTACTTACTTTAAGTTTATAATCCTTTAAAGTATCTTTAAGAACTTTACTTTCTTCACCATTAACTAATACCATTGGGTATTCCTTGTTTTCTATATTTAAATTAGTAGAAGTTGCTTCATTTTTAATTGCTGTAGCCACTTCTTGATAAACTTGAGCTACAGTTAATCCATGAGCCATAGCCTTTTCTTTATCTACTGTAATTATTACTTCCTTAGCCCCTTCTTCTAATCCATTGGTTACATTGGTTGCTCCTTCAGTCCCCTGTACCATCTTTGTAATATCCTTTGCAATTTCTTTAAGCTTATCTAAGTCACTACCCTTTATTGCAACATTAACTCCTGAACCACCTAAAGCTGACATATCCATTGTTTCTGTTTGAACTTTAATTTCACATTTTAAATCTTTAGTAAGCTTCTTTATTTCAGCTCCAACTTCTTGGCTGCTAAGTTTTTTATCATCCTTTAAAAGAATGTACATTGAAATTTCATTCTTAGAAGTAGGATTCATATTATTTGATTTTTCCATAGCACCAATAGTTTTTATATCTTCAATGGAACTTATTTTTTCAATAATTGTATCACTCATTTTTCTAGCTTCAGCCTTATCAGTACCTCTCGGCATTGTCATCGTTAAAGATATTTGTGTTCCATCAGAAGCTGGCATTAAAATAGTTCCCCTTGAAACACTTAACAAAGCACTACCTATGAATAACACAAGAGATATTACCAATATTAAAACCTTGTGCTTTAAAGCCTTTCTTAAAAGCCCTTCATAGAAGTTAACTCCCTTATCAAATAATTTATGTTCCTTTTCATCAGTAGTACGTAAAACTAAAGATGACATAGCTGGAACTAATGTTAAAGCAACTATTAAACTTGCCACTAAAGAATAGGCTATTGTTAATCCCATATCAGTAAATAACTGACGTGATAAGCCTTGAGTAAATACTATAGGTAAAAATACAGAAACTGTTGTTAGTGTAGAAGCTATTATAGCTCCTGCAACTTGAGCTGCACCCTTTACAGCTGCTTCCTTTGCTGGCATTCCCTCATTTCTAAGCCTATAGGTATTTTCTATAACAACTATACTATTATCAACGAGCATTCCTACCCCTAAGGCTAGTCCTCCTAGTGATATTATGTTCATTGTTACTCCACTAAAATACATCATTACCACTGCAAAAAGTAAACTTATAGGTATACTTACTGCAATTATTATTGTTGGTCTTATACTCTTTAAGAATAAGAATAATATAAGGATAGCTAATGCTCCACCTAATAATAAGTTTTGAAGTACTGAGTTTATAACAAAGTCTATATAAACACCTTGGTCTTGAAGAGCTGTTATATGAACCTTAGAATCCTTCTTAGTAAGCTCTTTTATAGTCTTATTTATTTTATCTGAAACCTCTGAAGTTGATGCATTGCTTTGCTTTTGTATGCTAAACATTATGCCATCATTTCCATTTATCTTTGTATATAGAGAATCTGAATTATCATCCATCTCTACAGTAGCTATATCTGAAAGTTTAACCTCTCCAACTCCAGCTGTTCCCATATTCATTAAAACTACATTTTTTAATTCTTCTAAGTCCTTTATTTTGTCTCCAACTTTAACTGCAAATTTATTTAACCCATCATCTATATACCCAGCAGGCATTGAAAAGTTTTGAGCCATTAAAATCTTTGCTATATTTTCCTTTGTTATTGCAAAACCTATGTTAGCTTTTGCATAAGCCTCATCTCTAGCTTTCTCAAACTCTTTTGTAGCTCTATTTAATTCAGCTTCACTTGCAGCTAAACTAGCATTTACTTTACCTAATTCTTGATTTAAAACTAACTTACCAACTTCTAAATCTTTTTCACCTTTTTTTATTTCTTCTAATTTACTTTCTAAAGTTGGTTTTTGATTATCAATATCTGAAATAGCAGCTTCTAACTTAGTTATAGCCTCATTAAATTGCTTTATAGCTTCCCTTTCTTCATCCTTTACAGAAACATTATTTTCTTCTTGCCATTTTATAACCTTTTCTAAAGCATCTCTTTTAGATATTAAGTCAGCCTTTTGACTTTCTAATTCTTTTTTAAGCTTAGGTAAATCTTTAAGAGCTGATTCTAATTGGTTTTTCCCGTCTCCTAATGCTTGTCCACCAGTAGCAAGATCCTCAGCCTTTTTCTTACCTTCTTCATCTAATTTCTTCTTAGCATCTTTAATTTCAGCTTTTGCCGAATTTAATTTTGCTTCTCCATCAGCTAAATTAGCATCTATTGTTCTTAGTACTTTATTATTTATTTCCTCTATTTTCTTTTCATCTAGTGTTATTTTTATTCTCTCTTCTAAAAGACCTATTGCATCAACTGATGCAACTCCATCTATACGTTCGAAAGAAGGAATAATATTATTCTTTACATATTCAGAAAGTTCCTTCCCTTTTAATCCTTCAACATCCACAGTAGCAACCATAATTGGTAGCATATTTGGATCCATTTTCATTATAGTTGGATTTTGTACATTTTCCCCTAAACTAGATTTTATCAAATCAATTTTTGAATTCAAATCTATAATTGCACTATCCATGTTTATTCCAGCATTAAACTCTACCATAATTAAACTGGAATTTTCTCGCGATATACTATTAATTTTCTCTACTCCTGCAGTAGTAGACAAAACCTTTTCCAAAGGTTTTGTTACTTCTAATTCTACCTTTTCAGGATTAGCCCCAGCATACGTAGTCATAACCACCACAAAAGGTAACTCAATTTTAGGTAATAAGTCTGTTTTCATTCCTAAAAAAGAAACAGCACCTAAAATAATAACTAAAATTACAGCTACAAACACTGTTAGTGGTTTTTTCACACTAAATTTAGAAATCATAATTTTATCCCCCAATAAAAAGCTTATGTTACTAATTCTGTTTTCCATTAATTCTATCATTTACTATTTTTTAATTCAATATAAATTAAATGGATTTAATGTTATTTTTTTATTATAATAATAATTTTTAAAGTTTATTATTAAAATTAACCCAAATTTATAAATATAAAATAATAAAGTATAGAATAAAGAAAATTCATAGAAATTTTATTATTATACAAAATTTATCTAAGAAACTCTTATATATATTTTTCAATTTCATATAACTCTTTATTTGCACAAAAAATTGTATATATATAAAATTAAGTTAAAAATAAACAGATATAAATTCCTAGATAAATTCAACTAGGATTAAAATTATCTGAATTAAACCCCAATTTATGACTTATTACTTAAATTAATCTCTCTAATAAAACTAAAAAATACATTTTACATGGAGGTTATATCTAATGAAAGAAATAGTTGAATTTAAAGAAGAATATTACGAAAATTTACTAAATAACATAAAAACACACGCCTCAGAAATTTTTGAAAAAATTTCAGCAAATAAAGAAATTAATGTAAAAGATGATGAAGAATTTATAAACACATCTTTAGATACTATAGAAATTTTATTAAAGCAATCTACTATGCATAATGAAGATTTTTTACTTGAATTACAATCCTATTTAAAAAGAATTCACTCATTGCTTGGACACTATAATAAAGCTGAAAATCATGAAGAAAAAAAAGGATTACTTCATAAATACAAATATCGAATTTTAAAAGGTCTTTTAGATCTTGAATATGAAATAGGCACAATCTAAATAATACAGCTTCCCTTTTGAGTAAATTATCTCTAAAGGAAAGCTGTATTTTACTTTTAACCTAATATTATTTTATTTTTTTGCAACATATAAAAGTTTGTCTACTATTTTAAGAGTTTTATTTATGTCATCAAAATTAAATTCATAAATTCCACCACTAAAGGATATAGTTACTCTATTCATAAATTCACTTTCCCCGATTTCTTCTCTTACTTGATCCAAAATTATATATATCTATCATCGCTAATTATCAGATAACTCCTTTTTACTTATATAGCCATAAGCAGTTTCTGCATTATTAATTGCATTAACAACTGCTTTTTCCATAGCATAAGTTGATAATTCTGCTACTAAATTAATATCTGCCTCAATTAATCCACTTGATATAGAAAAAATAGTATCTCCATCAAACATGGTATGTGCTGGTTTTATAGTTCTAGCAAAGGCATTATGTGATACTGAAGCAATTCTTTTATTCTCAGCTTTTGTAAATTTAGCATTAGACATTACAACACCTATAGTTGTATTACCTTTAAAAGCTTTTATTGATTTATCATAGTTTTCAAAAAGAAATTTTTGTGTATTATAAAATTTTTTCTCTTCTTTATTAAATGCCCCACCTATTATCTGTCCATTTTCAGGATTAATAACATCACCAACACAATTTACTCCAACTATAGCGCCTACTTTTAAATCTCCAATTTCTACTGCATAACTTCCAAACCCACCTTTCATTGCATATTCTGGTCCTAACATCTTTCCAATGGTTGCTCCTGTTCCACAACCTATGTTTCCATTAATATTTTTCTTATAACTTTCTGCATTTTTAGCTGCTTTATAACCCATTTCTTTGTTTGGTCTCACCTTTGAATCACCACATAGCAAGTCAAATAATACAGCTGAACATACGATTGGAACCTTTCCTACACCAACATCAAATCCAACATTACATTCCTCTAAATACTCCATTACACCAGAAGATGCATCTAAACCAAAAGCTGAACCTCCTGCAAGAACAATAGCATGTACCTTTTCTATCATTTCTGTAGGTTCTAATAAATCTGTTTCTCTTGTTCCTGGTGCCCCTCCTTTTACTGAAACTCCAGCACTTCCTCCTTCTTTACTTAATAAAACTGTACATCCTGTTCCTGCTTTTATATCTTCACTATGTCCTAATAAAAATCCATCAATATCTTGTATATTTATTTCCTTCATAACCACTTCTCCTAACAATACAACCTTTTTCTATTTATAAAAATTAATATTTATTATTTAATTTACAAAATTAAACTATGACAAAGTGAACCTTTATTTTATCTTGTCATAGTTTAACTAACTTTAAAATTTTTAATTAAGTTTTATTATCTTATCTAAATTTGATTTCTCCATTTTCTATAGAATCTATAATAGCTAAAGATTCAACTCTAGCTCCCATAGCCTCTAACACTTCTCTACCTTCTTGGAATCCTTTTTCTATTACAATACCAATTCCCACCAAATTACATTTTGCCATATTCACTAATTCGATTAATCCTTTAGATGCGCAACCTTTTGCTAGGAAATCATCTATTATTAATATATTTTCTCCCTCATTTAAGAATCTTTTTCCTACTCTAACTGTATATTCTTTGTTCTTTGTAAATGACATAACCTTTGTTTCATATAAATCACTATCTAAGTTTAAGCTCTCTACTTTTTTAGCAAAGACAACTGGAACATAATCAAAATATTGTGATACAATTGCAGCAATTCCTATACCTGATGCTTCTATAGTTAAAATCTTGTCTATTTTCTCTTCAGCAAAGATTCTTTTAAATTCTTTACCAATTTCATTTAAAAACTTTATGTCCATTTGGTGATTTAAAAAGTTATCAACCTTTATTATGTTCCCTTCCCTTACTCTTCCTTCTTCTCTTATTTTATCTTCTAAACTTTTCATTTTGCACTCCCCTTTTCAACATATTTCGATTATTTATCTCTTTGTTATAATAATAACATTTTTTTCTTTTAATATAAACGCATTTAAATGTTAAAATAGAAACTATAAGAATAAACTAAGACTTAATTCAAATAGAATTTTAGTTCTAGCTGAGCTTTAGTTCTAATTTAATTTTAGTGGAAGTTATCTATAGACCTGTGGCTGTTTATCTGAAATAATCGATAGAAGTGATAATTTTTCAGTTAAGTGGTCTGAAATGGATATAAACTTCGGTAGCAATGATTTATTACCAATGTGGGTAGCAGACATGGACTTCAAGGTTGCACCTGCAATTTTAGAAAGTTTAAAAAACAGATTAGAACAAGGAATTTATGGTTATACAACACGACCAGAAAGTTACAATGATTCTATTAAAAACTGGTTAGAAAAAAGATTTCAATGGTCTATAAATAAAAATTGGCTTTTATTTAGCCCTGGTGTAATTCCAACAATAAGTTTAGCTATAGACTCCCTTACTAAAGAAGGGGATAAAATTATGATTCAACAGCCTGTTTATAGTCCATTTAGTTCTGTAGTTAGAAATAATAATAGAGAACTTGTTGTAAGTCCTCTAAAAAAAATAGAAAATGGCGACTATGTCATGGACTATGAAAATATCGAAAATAATATAAGAAATGTAAAAATGTTTTTACTTTGCAATCCTCATAACCCTGTAGGAAGAGTTTGGAGAAAAGAAGAACTTGAAAAGCTTGGTGAAATATGTTTAAAACATAATGTTATTGTAATATCTGATGAAATTCATAGTGATATAATTTTTAAAAATCATAAGCATACTCCATTTGCTTCAATAAGTGATGAATTATCTAATATAACAATTACATGTATGTCTCCAAGCAAAAGTTTTAATATTGCAGGACTTCAATGCTCCTATGCTATTACTTCAAATGAAGACTATTTATATGCTTTAGATAAAGCTTTTACGCGAATAGATATAAAAAGAAATAATGCATTTAGCCTTGTAGCAACTGAAGCTGCTTATAAAAATTGTGAAAATTGGCTTGATCAACTTTTAATTTATCTAGAAAGCAATGCAGATTTTGTTGTAGACTATATAAACAAAAATGTTCCTGAAGTATCTGTGAAAAAACCAGAAGGTACTTACTTAATGTGGCTTGATTTTTCAAAACTAAATAAAACTGATTTAGAAGTAAAAAAAGCCTTACTAAATGTAGGAAAAGTAGCCCTTAACTATGGTCCATCCTTTGGAATAGGCGGCGAAGGCTTCCATAGATTAAATATAGCTTGTCCTAAATTAATGTTAAGAGATGCTTTATCAAGAATAGAAAAAGCAGTAAGTTATTTAAAAGAGAATTAAAAGTTCCATTTTTGCATATAATAATCTCTTAACAATACTCATATTTATTTGATATAATTGAAAAATAAACAATATTTTTAAATAGGAGTAACAAATGAAAAGAAATTTTTTAATAATTATTATTGTTATTATAATTGCTGCTGTTTTTGCATTTATAAATTATTCTAACAAAGGTGATAATTATCATGACCACAGAGCAAGCAATGATAAGGGAGTCTATACTACATCTGATGTAAGCCATTTAAAAAATACTAGTAATTTTTTACCTAGCGCTATTAAACATATTTTCTTTGGTACTGTAAAAGATGGCAAAGCAGAAGGTTTCCATTATGCTAATATAAAAAATTCATCTAGTTGTATTATTTCTGGAACAGAATCTGCTCCTAATGCTTTTGGGGTATTTAAGGCTAAAGCCGAAATTGATGGAAAAGTTAAATCTGATGATAATGGATATTCTACATTTTTCCCAAATTCTATGAGCCCTCAAAAGGTTATAGATTCTATTAATGAAGCTTATTCAAATGCTCAAAATATTCATGGTAATATTTATGTAGGTAAGGCTAAAAACGGTATGAAAATAGAAATGTATTTAACTTCTGATGGTAAAATAATTTCTGCTTTCCCTAAATATTAAAATAAAAGAAATAAGAGTGTCACTAAAGAGGAATTATAATTCCACCTTTAGGACACTCTTACTATTTTTTCTTTGATGTGGATACTGTTAAATTAGCTTGTAAAGATGTTATTGGAAGCTTTAATTTACTTTTATAAGCTAAAAATTTAGGTTCCCAACTATTAGCATACTTTCCTTTAAACTTCTTAAGACCTTCAAAAGAATAAAATCTTTGACCATAATAATAAAGTTGATAGGCTAATCTTTCACTTAAAAATGAATATTTAGATGTACCTACATTTGAAAGTGGTGCTACTCCAAAATCAAAGGTTTCATAATTATTTTCTTTTCCCCATTCTAGCAACTGAACAAACATATAATCCATTACTCCCCTTGGAGTATCCCTAGAAAATCTCATTAAATCTGAACAAAATCTCTTATTTTCCCCATAGGTTGGCATTATTGTTACAAAGGCCTTTAATACACCTTCGCTATCTCTAACTATTCCTAAGGGACCATCATTTATATAGTCTTCATCAAAAAATCCCATTGAAAATCCCATTTCTTTTCTTCCATTTAACCACTTATCAGAAATTTCTTTCATTTCATTTAAAAGCCCTGAAGAAAATGGACCATAAATGACCTCAAAGCTATATCCTTCTCTATTAATTTTATTACAACAAGTTCTCACCTTTTGCATTTTTTGACCTGCTATAGTAAAACTTTGAACATCAACCACCGCTGATTCTCCTAGCTTCATAAATTCATATCCAAATTCATGTAATACCTCAAGCATTTGTCCATTAACTTCAAAGAATATTGGAATATATCCAAAGTTATCTGCAAAATCATAAAATTCTTCTATAAATTCTTTCATAGTATCAAGATTTCCTATAGGATTGCCTAGAACCATAAGTTTGTCTGAATAAACTGAATATTGTATCATTCCATCATATTTATCTGATAAATAAACATACTTATCTTTTAAATAAACTAAATGTGTAAGAGAAGTTCCATTGTATTTTTCTAATATTTCTTTTATTCTATCTAAATTATCATCAACAGTACTATGAACTATTTTGTTTCTATATTTACCAATGAAATACATAATTATAATAAATATTAAAGCAGCTATCATTCCCATAGTACTGAAGCTAACTAAATTTCTATATACATGTATAGCTCTAAAAATCCTTTTTAAGCCGTGGGCATTAAAAGGAAAACTTAAATAAGCTACAGCTATATATATTAACCAAAATCCGCCTATCATTACTACATTGTATATTATTGTTTCTATTCCTATTACAAAACTTTCTTTAGAAAATTCTTTTTTACTAAGTGCTAGAGCAAAAGCTACTAATATAAGATAGCTTGCTGCTATATAGTTAAAAGATTTCATTATTGTTAAGATAGTTCCTACTAATAAAAAAGCAACTGTTAAATAGTGGATACTTTTTGCTTTATATTTTAATAAACTAGACATCACTATAAGTAAAAAGCCTACAGTTATTACTAAAGCCTTTGAAAAGTGCATTTCTGTAGCATAACTTAAAAATTTTAATTCTTTAAATCTATATACTAAACCTGGAACTGCATTACTAATTAATAAAGCTATTCCAGATATAAGAACTAAAGCTCTAAGAAATACTACTCCTACTTTCCCTATCACTGTCTCTATGACACTTTTTAATTTTTTATTTGTATTTGCCCAAAAATCTACTAAAAATAATATTCCTGCTATTATAAGTGGATTTATATAATAAGTAATTCTGTATAATACTACTGCTAATACTCCATATTCCTTCGGAATACCTAAAATTATTAGACCTACTAACATGGATAAATCAAAGGCTCCTACTCCACCAGGTAACATACTTATAACACCTAATATCATAGAAAGTAAGTATATAGGAAAGAAATAACCAAAATAAATATTAATCCCTAACACTTTTAATATTAAGAAAAATAATATTACTGGTAAAAGCCAATCTAAAAAAGATACCATACTTACAGATAGTACATATTTATATTCTAAAGCTTCCTTATCGTCATTCTTATTCTTAATTAATTTATATATAATAAGCACTGGAATATATAAGGCTACTATAATCGTAATTACACCAGAAAAGGTAAATAAATTAATACTTTTACAATAAAATATAATATAAATTATAGAAAGTATTGATAAGCCAATTGGATTTAATTTAGTAACCCTAGAAATTTCCTTTACTAGATTATTTGAATCTTTTATTTCATTTTTATAAAATGTTGTTCTAAGATTTATCTCCACTGCATCTCCAATACTAGCTACAGTATTCACAGCATTTGATATCCATCCATATTTTAATATATTTCTATAAGAAATATCTAACTTTAATTTTTTACTTATTAAGTAATCATAAAGACACATAGGTATAAATGCTATAAATCCTATTACTACTATAAATACAAATGATGTAATTGAAAGATGAGCTAATGCCTTTTCTAAAACTCTAACTCTAAAAGTTCCAAAAAACTCCTTAGACCCTAAAGTTAATAATAATAAAATTATAACTCCCACTAACCCTCTAAATAAAGTTAGTATTTTCTTTTGCTTAATAAATTCCATATAGTCACCTTATCCTAAGTTTCATTATCTTATTATTAAAATTTTCATCATATAATTTTAGAAAATAGCTTCTAAAGTTAACTCTTCCTAATTTTAGAAGCTATTTTTAAACTCAACTCAATATTATACAATATAATATAAATTATTTCATCTTCATTTCACTTTCAAGCTTTAAAAGTTCCTTTTTCACATCTATTCCCCCAGCATATCCAACTAAATCACCTTTTATCCCTACCACTCTATGACATGGAACTACTATGTGAACTGGATTTTTATTATTTGCCCCCCCAACAGCCCTAACTGCCTTTTCATTTCCTATTGCTATAGCTATATCTTTATAACTTCTAGTTTCTCCATAGGGAATCTCTCTTAAAGCATTCCATACTTTCTTTTGAAACTCTGTTCCTGAAGGCTCTATTGGAAAGTCAAATACCTTTCTTTTTCCCTCAAAAAACTCTATTATCTCATTATAAGCTTTTTTAGTTAATGTACTTTCTCTCATAATTTGTGGAACACACTTTTCCTTTGTAAATTTCAATTCTATAATAGCTTTACCATTATCACATATTAATATATTTCCTAATTTTGTTTCATAAATAAATTTATTAATCACTCTTGAGTACTCCTAACTTAATCTAGTTAAAATTTTTTTATAACTAGTCACTGTATTATTTTTTTAATATTATATCATTATTTTAAAACTATATCCCTCGCTTTTAAAGTACTCTATAATTTCAGGTAAAGCTCTCACTGTCAAATACTTTTGTTCTGTATCATGCATTAATAACACTACATGATTTTTTCCCGCTGCTGATTTTTTAGCATAATCAACTAATTCATTAACTGAGTAATTTTTTCCCTCTGCATCTCCATTTAAAGCATTCCAATCTATACTTGCTATATTCTCTCTTTTTAATCTATCTTTAAATGAGCTTAAATTGGGGTCGTTATAAAATTCTCTGCTCATTTCCCCACCGGGCATTCTTATTAAATTACTTGAAAATTCATCTCCCAAAATCTTTCTAATTTCATCCTCCGTTTTATTGTATTCTTCCATATAATCTGATATAGACACTGCTTGATTTGGATATATTTTTTTATAACTATGATTATAAGTATGATTCCCAATAGCATTTCCACTTTCAAAAATTTCTTTTAAGTACTCTGGATTATTCTTTACAGCACTACCTAAAACAAAAAAAGTTCCATTAACATTATATTTTTTTAAAACATTTAAAATTTCTATAGTATTCCTACTTGGACCATCATCAAAGGTTAAAAATACTATTTTTTCATCAGCTAAAGGTCCTTCATATTGTCCCTTTAACATCTTTTCAACATCATACTTACTAACTCCACTTGCTCTAGCACTTCCTAAACAATTCCTTGACTCTATATTTTCTATGTTATTTTTAGTTTCTTCTTCCTCTTTTAATTCTTTATCATTATCTTTTACTATCTCTTTTTTCTCTTCCTCTTCTTTTTTATTTTCATCATCTCTTTCCTTATTTATAAATCCAAAATCTTCATTAAGTGACTCATCCTCATCACTAACAAACCTTGTACATCCTACATTAATCATTGAAATACTTGTTACTAATCCTATTAATAATAAAAATTTCCCTATACTTTTCATATTTTTTTGCCCCTTTTATATCTCATAATTAATTCTCCCTATAAGGCTATAATTGATTTTTTAACTTTATTTAAAATAAATGTAGACTTAATGATGGAATTTTGATTCCATCTGAATGCTTAGTGGTCGGTATCTAGAAACGTGAATCTGTTTATCTCCTATTTATAAAAGTAAGAGTATTACAGCCTCTAGCTATCAGATAAAAATTACGTTTTAAATTAACCTTCCATTTCAATATATGTTTTTAAAAAGAATATTTATTATCCTAAAAAAAAATTGTATCTTATTTGTAACTTAATATTAATTTACTGATAGCTATCATTCCTCATTTTCTTTTTACTGCATGTACTTATTACCTTGAAAATTTAAGTTTATCACTATACAAAATAGCCTCTAAAAATTTTACTTATTCCTATACTAATTTAGAAAAAATTTAGTAATATTTTAATTTCTTAAATTTGACTGTTTCTAAATTAAATGCTATTATTAGTGGACAATTTTTTAATTAACTATAAAGGAATTTATTAAAAAAATTCCCTAAATACATACTAAGAAAGGGTTTACTATTATGAATTTTAGTGATTTAAATATAAATAAAAACTTAATTTCTCTATTAAATAAACATGGTATAAAAACTCCAACAGCAATTCAAGAAGAAGCCATTCCCTACATATTATCTGGAAAGGATTTTATAGGTGAAGCTAAAACAGGTACCGGTAAAACTTTGGCCTTTTTAATTCCTCTTATACAAAACATAAACTCAAAAAATAGCAATACTCAGCTTTTGATTATAGCTCCTACTAGAGAACTTGCTATTCAAATAACTGAAGAAGCCAATAAACTTAATTATAATGATGAACTTAATATACTAGCTGCTTACGGTGGAAAAGATATTGGTTCACAACTAAAAAAATTAAAGAACAATATCCACATAATAATTGCCACACCTGGTAGATTAATAGACCATATAAAAAGAGGCTCTATAAATTTAAAAAATCTAAAGGCACTTGTTATAGATGAAGCTGACCAAATGCTTTTAATGGGTTTTAAAAATGAAATAGATGAAATAATGAAAGCAGTTCCTAAGAAACGTCAAACACTTTGTTTCTCTGCAACAATGGACTCACAAGTAAAAAAATTAGCTTATAGATATATGAACGATCCTGTATTTGTTGATATTAAAGATGAAACACCTACAGTTGATAAAATTAAACAAGAAGTAGTATTTTCAAGTGATAGATGGAAACAAGATACCCTTTGCACTGTTTTGAAGGAAGATAATCCTTTCATGGCTATAATCTTCTGTAGGACTAAAAGAAGAGCTGATGTTTTAGAAATTGCTTTACATCAAAAAGGTTTCAACTGTGCAAAAATACATAGTGATGTACCTCAAAATAAGAGAGAAAGAATAATAAAATCTTTTAGAAATGCTGATATTCAATATTTAATTGCTACTGACGTTGCAGCTAGAGGACTTGATGTAACAGGAGTAACTCATATATACAACTATGATATTGCTGAAAGTGCTGAAATATATATTCACCGTATAGGAAGAACTGGTCGTGCTGGTGAAGAAGGATATACTTGTATGTTTGTAGCTCCTAAAGATGAAAAGATTTTAAGAAATATAGAAGAAAAAATTGGATTTACTATAAATGAAAGAAAAGCTAATATTCAATAATTAACCTATGTTTCTTTATCTTAGTCTTATAGGTCATTGAAATATTACAAACACTAGGTTATGAGATAAAAATTTAATGTATATTCTAAATTATTCTTATAATGCAAGGAGTATTAAAAATAGGAATCACATTCCTTTTTTTAATACTCCTTTATCTTATTTATTATAAATTATATTCCTTTGGAGGATTTCCTGAAAAGTCTGCAAGTGTTGCCTTACCATTTCCTATATAAAACACCTCAAATATTGGATTTACTTCTGTTTTATATATACTCTTTACAAGTTCGCTTGAATTTATAACCTTTCTTTTTATATCCATGTCACTTATAAATATAGGCTCTCCACTTAATCTAACCCATTGAAACTTAGGATTTGATATTGTCACTTCAATATAAGGTGTTTTCTTTATTTCTGCATAAACATCCTTTTGATTATTTGTACAAAAATATAATTTCCCCTCTTCTTCCATCATAAATTGAAAAGGTCTTACTTTTGGTTTTCCATCTAACCCTATAGTTGCTAAATATTGAACATCATTGTCATTTAAAAATTTCACTATCTCTTTCATAATTAATTCTCCTTCATACTTTCTTTATTTTTAAGCTTTTATTGAAAACTTTTTTCTCTGCTATTATAATAAATCTTATACATACTATTGTATAGTAAGCACTTAAAAGTGCTATAGTATCCTTTAAGATACTATTAAGAAAGGAAGTTGATTTAAATGGAAAAAACTTTACCTCCATGTCCTGTTGAAGTTACCCTTCAACTTATAGGTGATAGATGGAAGGTTTTAATATTAAGAGATTTAATGGATGGTACTAAAAGATTTGGAGAATTAAAAAAATCTATAGGTTCAATCACTCAAAAGGTTTTAACCTCAAATTTAAGAGCTATGGAAGCTAATGGATTATTAACTAGAAAGGTCTATGCACAGGTTCCTCCAAAAGTAGAATATACACTAACTGAAACTGGATATAGCCTTAAACCAATTCTTGATTCAATGGCAAATTGGGGCGAAAATTACAAAAGTAATAATTCAAAATAAAAATAAGGGGATGCACTAACATTGTAGATACATCCCTGTAATTTTTATAAAAATTCTTAAATTAATTCTTCTCTTATATATGCTCTTATAGCATTTACTATATAACTTAATGTACAAAAATCATGGTCTAATTTTTCTGCTAATAAATTAAGTCCTTTTCTTAATTCATAATCGCTAAACACTTCTAAAAGTCTCATTATACTCATTGGATTTATATTTCCTTCTTTAGTATCTAAAACTCTAGACTTTTTTATTTTTTCATTAGTTAATGCCTTTTCAATTACATCTTTTAAACCATCACTTATTTCTACAGTTGGCATTTCTTCAAATATTCTTATCTCAGAATCATTTAAGTTTAAATTTAATGCTTTTGATAGGTCTGTATCTAAAAAGATTACATTTTTAAATTGAGCTCCTCTAAAATCTACTCCTGATAAATTAGCACCTTCAAATATAACATTACTTAATATAGCATTTTTAAATTTACTTTTCTTAAGGTTTGTTCCTATAAATTCTGTTGATTCAAATATTCCATCAAAAAAATCACAAGATTTAAAGTGCGCTCCTCTAAAACTTGCAAAATTAAAATTTGACCCAGAAAAATCACAGTTATAACAATTACTTCTTCTAAAATCCTTATACATAAAATTTTTATTTGTTTTTTGTGCATTACTATAATTAAATCTTTCGCTTACATTATTCATCTTGATCTCTCCTCTAAATCTATAAAAAAAAGCCCTAGTTAAGACTTAACTCTGACCTTTAACTTAATTACATTTTTAATTTTATAATTGCCCAATTATTGTAACACACTAATCCAACTTTTACAAACTTAAGTGCAATAACTAAAGCCATAAGCTATAATCATTGCACTTATAGAAGCTTGTAATATTATAAACACTAGTCATCAGACAAACTGAGACTTAATTCAGTTAGAATATTTATGATGCTTTACTTTCCTTAAATCTCAACTTATTTATTAATTTAACAACCTCGTACCACATAATTGATACAAAAGATATAAGAACAACTATAATTAGCTGTTTCATTGAAAGTGCTGCAAGTCCTAATATTCCA
The DNA here is from genome assembly GCF_001403635.1 of Clostridium massiliamazoniense. Classification (GTDB taxonomy): domain Bacteria; phylum Bacillota; class Clostridia; order Clostridiales; family Clostridiaceae; genus Sarcina; species Sarcina massiliamazoniense. Next base: position 299,137 of record NZ_LN879468.1, on the reverse strand, counting down.
GCTAATGGACTATATAAAATTATAGCTATTCCAATAATAGTTCCCAAAGATATTAACCACATAATAGGGTCTTTTCTTAATTTCTTAATAGAATGATAAACAAAATCATTTTGTGAGCTATTTACTTGAACTAGCAATAAATTTGATAACATTATTATAGCCAATCCTATTGACCTAGATACTTCTGCAGAATTTGAATTGATTTTCAATGATACATAATATGCTCCAAAGGAAGCTATGAATAAGACAATTCCTTGAATTACGCTTTTAACTAGGAGCTTTCTATTTATTATACCCTCCTTAGGATTTCTAGGTAACCTTTCCATTATATCATCCTCTGCTGGTTGTCTTTCTAAAACCACTGAACAGGTTGGGTCTATTAAAATCTCTAATAAAACCACATGAAGTGGTAATAAGAAAATCATTGCTCCTCCAATACCAAGCAAAGGTGCAAGTAATGAAGCACAAGCTATAGGAATATGAATTGTGAAAATATATCCCATTGCCTTTTTAATATTATCATATATTCTTCTACCGTCGCTTATGGTGTCTACTATAGTTGAAAAGTTATCATCTAATAATATTAAATCAGCAGCTTCTCTACATACATCAGAGCCTCTTTCTCCCATAGCAATTCCTATATCTGCATATTTTAATGCTACTACATCATTAACACCATCACCTGTCATTGCAACAATATCTCCATTATCTCTAAAAGCTTGTACTATACGCATTTTTTGCTTTGGAAGTACTCTAGAAAAAATACTAACATTTTTCACCTTTTCCCTAAGTTCACTGTCTGTCATTTTATCTAAATCATTACCAGTTATTACTTCGCCAGTATTTTTCATACCAATTTTTCTTCCTATTGAACTAGCTGTTACTCCATTATCCCCTGTAATCATAACAACCTTTACTCCTGCCCTTACACAACTTTCAATATCCTCTTTAATTCCTTCTCTTGGAGGATCTAAAAGTCCAACAAGTCCAATAAAATCTAACTTAATTTCTTCTAAAGAATTTGGGAATTCTTTTTCTTTAAGAACTTTTTTCCCTATGGCTATGACTCTTAAACCCTTAGATGACATTTTATAAATTTCTTCTTCTATAACCTTTTTTTCATTATCATCTAAATTACTTATACTAATAATCTTTTCTGGTGAACCTTTTGATACAATTACTTCCTCACCATTTCTTTCCCAAAGATGTCCCATTATTTTACTTTCACTAGTAAAAGGATATTCTTTTAAAAGTTTTCCATTAAAAATTTTTTTCTCAGGAAAACCTTCTTTTTTACAATAACGAAGCATTCCCTGTTCCATAGGGTCATAAGGTTCATACTCACAAGCAAGTCCCATAGTTTCTATAAGTATTTCTTTTTTATTCTTAAATGTCCAAATCTCATTTATGTCCATTTTATTCATGGTTATTGTTCCTGTCTTATCAACACAAAGTACAGATACAGCTCCTAAGGTTTCAATTGATGGTAACTTTCTAACTAAAGAATTTTTCTTAGCTAGTCTAAAGGCTCCCATGGATAAAAATACTGTTAATATAACAGGAAACTCTTCTGGGATCATTGCCATTGCTAATGTTATACCAGATAAAATACTACTTATAATTCTCTCATTAAAATCATAGGTAGGCATATTAATATAAGTTATAACACATACCAAGAAGAAAAGAACTAATGCAATTATTGTACAAACCTTAACTATTTTTCTAGTTTCCCTTTCCATTGGAGTTTTAATTTCTGGTGCTTCAATTATACTAGCTCCTATTTTTCCATATTCAGTTTCACTACCTATTTTATCTACTAATATTGCTCCTGCTCCCTGTGTTACTACACTTCCAGCATAACAACAATTTCTTTTCCAATAGTCCTTACTACCACCTCTGAAATAAGTAGTTTTCCAAACAACCTCTGATTCTCCTGTTAATAATGATTCATTAACAGCTAAATCGCTGCACTTTATTACTTTACCATCAGCAGCTATTCTATCTCCTTCTGAAATTATCATAATATCCCCAGGAACTAAATCTTCACTATTTATTACTTGTTCTCTTTTGTCTCTAATTACCGTAACTTGAGGTTCAGATAAGTTTTTTAAAGCCTTTAATGTTTTGTCAGTTTTCCATTCTTGAATAACATCAATGGCGATAATTCCAACAACAAATATGAGCATTATAAAACCATCTCTAGGTTCCCCAAGAACAAAGTAAATAATAGCTGCACCTATTAGTAATAAAAACATAGGTTCTTTTAAAACATCTATTATTTTCCTAAAAAAACTTTCTTTTCTTTCCTCAATCAACTTATTTTTCCCATAAATCTTTTGTCTTTCTTCTGCTTCTTTTGTTGTTAATCCAAATTTCTCATTTTTTTGTTCTTTAATTGTCATAAAGTATACCTCCAATTTGCTTTCTATATATCATAGAAATAGCTTTTTTTGATCACTCTATGGCAATGCATTCTTCATCTTGTTTCAGCTATTGCTCTAAAAGTATAAAAAAATACCCATAGAACAATATACTGTCCCACAGGTATAATTCCCTGTTGCCCAAAGGCCCGGCTCCATAAATTTCAACAAAATTTACGGCCTGATCAGTTTGTACTGTAGATTTATATGCAGTGCAAAGAGATTATACTTAATTATATTCCAATTAATTACAAAAGTTCCTTTATTAAATTAATTTTTTTATTTTTATTCTATATTTTTACTTATAAACACAGTCATTTAAAAAAGGAGTATATCTGTTATTAAATTCACTTTATCTCACTATAAACGTAGACTTAATTCAGGTGGAGTTTTGACTCCCTCTCAATGCTTAGGCTCCTTATCTAGAAGCGTGAGGCTGTTTATTTCCTACTTATAGGGAATAGGAGTATTACAGCCTCTAGCTATTAGATAAACATATCTTTTTTGTTATATCACCCCATATATTTAATAATAAGTAAACTAAATAAAAGAATAACTGGTAGAAAAGTAAAAGAAAAAGATAGTACTATTTTTAATACCATCCTTCTCCATATTAATTAATTAAATTCTAACATATCATTTAATTCATTTTTATACGCATCTGCTTTAGCTCCAAAAATAACTTGAACTCCATTACCAACTTCAACAACACCAGAAGCTCCTAAATCTTTAAAAACATCTTTATCTACTTTAGATTTATCAACAACCTCAACTCTTAGTCTTGTGATACAAGCATCAACACTTACTATATTAGATCCTCCACCTAATGCAGCTATAACTAAAGGTGCATTTTCAGATATTTCATTAGAACCTTTTTTCTTAGTTTCATTTTCACCTGATTTAGACTCTTTGAAATCAGCTTTTGTGTATAATTTAGTTTCTTCTTCATTTTCATCTCTTCCAGGAGTTTTTAGGTTAAATTTCTTGATTAAGAATAAGAATAAGAAATAGTAACCAACAGCATAAGCAAGACCAACTAAAATAATTACTAACCAGTTAGTTGCAACCCCTGCACCAGCAGGTAATAATCCAAATAAAGTAAAGTCTATTAATCCACCTGAGAATGTCATACCTACAAATACATTAAAGATATCCATTAACATGAAAGATAACCCAGCAAGTATACAGTGTACTCCATAAAGAACAGGGGCAACAAATAAGAATGTAAATTCTAAAGGTTCAGTTATACCTGTTAACATTGAAGTAAATGCAGCAGATATTAATAAAGACCCTACTAATTTCTTTTTACTTGGATGAGCAGCTTTAAGCATTGCTAAGGCTGCTGCTGGAAGTCCAAACATCATAAAAGGAAACTTTCCAGCCATGAATCTAGTTGTTCCGCTAACAATCTCACCCATAACAGCAGGACTAGCATTAACTAATTCAGACATATGAGATAATTGAGCAAAATAAGCTGTATTTGCTCCAGCAACTGTTTGGAAAGTTTGAGTAGTTGCATCAACTAAAACTTGTCCTTCAACAAAGGAACTATACCAGAAAGGTGTATAGAAAATATGATGTAAACCAAAAGGAATAAGTGCTCTTTCTATTAACCCATAGAAAAATGTTCCAATTGATCCAGAAGTTCTAACTAACTCAGCTATTACACTTATACCATCTTGAACAAAAGGATAAACAAAAGCTAAAATACAACCAACAAAGGCCATAACAACTGCTGTTATTATAGGTACAAATCTACTACCAGAGAAGAATCCTATAATAGCTGGTAATTGTATTGTGTGAAATTTGTTGTGTAAAAAAGCTGTTACAATACCTGTGATTATCCCTCCAAATACAGACATATTAAGAGTAAAGATACCTAAAGAAGTAGTAACATAAGTTCCATAATTTCCAACATTATCAGGAGTTAATACACCTAACTTAGTAACCCCTAATCCTAATAATGTAGAAATAACTTGATTCATTACTAAAAAACCAAATACAGAAGCTAAAGCTGCTGTGCCCTTATCTTTCTTAGCTAATCCAACAGCAACTCCTACAGCAAATAATAATGGTAAATTTCCAAAAATTACATCACCTATATTTTTCATTACTGTAAGTAACGCAGTCATAAAAGGTATATTTACGAATGCTATTAATGGTTGATAAATTGCAGGTGGATCTGCTAACCCACTAATTCCTAATAATGCTCCACCAACCCCTAGCATAATACCTGCTATTGGAAGAGCTGCTATTGGAAGCATTACTGCTTTACCAATACGTTGTAAAAATTGCATCATATATAAAGTCCCCCTAAATAAATAAATTTTTATGGTAATTCTTTGTAATATTCCCATAAAAAATAAATCATTTTGTATAATTTATTTTTTATAAGTATATCCTTTATAAATAGCCTATCTCTAAACATAAATTCTTCACCTTATATTTTCTATAAAAAAAGACTTAAATTTACTTATTAAACTAGTCTAAAATATTAAACTAATTTTTTAGTAAACTTAAGTCTTGCCTTATATAAAAGTTACAATCCTAAGATAATTATTTATTTTTAGCTGTTATTACTCTCTCAATATGCATAGTCAAATAAACTACTTCATCATCACTTACTTCATAGTTAAATTTTTCTTTTATAGCTTTTTTTATAACTAATGAACATCTATATGATTTCTTATAACTTACTTTTATTAAAGATATAAAACTACTTTCAGAACTCTCCATCTTACTCTGTGATGTTACCCTTTTAGCAAAAAATTTTAAATGGGTTAATAATCTATTATAATTTATATCATCCTCACAAAATTCAACTTTAAAATAATCTTTTATAATTTCTAAGACTTCGCTAGTTATAGCAATTATATTTTGACCTTCTGAAATATTATATTTATAAGATGCATTAACTAAATGTAAAGCTATAAATCCAGCTTCATCTACAGGTAAATCTATTTTTACTCTCTTATTTATATGCTCTAAAGCCCACTGACCAATTTTAAATTCTTCAGGATGAACCATTCTTATTTCATGTAATAGTGTATTTTTTATTTCAATCCCTGTTTTATATCTTTTAATTGCAAAAGCTATATGGTCTGCTAATGAAATATATATTTGCTTGTCTAATTTTTTATTTAGAACTTTTTCTGAATGTACTATTATTTCCTGAGCTAACTGAAAAATTCCATTTGGGATTTGTCCTATTAAATTTTTAATTTTATCTCCTATTTGTTTATCATCTATTACAAAAGTCTTTTCTGCCTTTTCCTTGTCAGCAACTTCACCAACTTTTTTTCCAAAGGCTATGCCACACCCCATTAATATAACTTCTTTTTTAGTTTTGGGATCTATAGATAAAATAACATTATTATTTAAAATTTTTTCTATTTTCATATTATTAGCTCCTTAATCCTTAATAAAAAATAAATACCTAAAATACACCCTAGGAAACTAGGATAATATTTTAGGTATTGCCTGCTTATCAGTAACAATCCAAAACTGTAATCAAATATTACCATATAAAGAAAATATAATCAATACTTACTTAGTTAAAATAATGTAAAGTATTTCATATTTCTTTTACAAGAAATATATTAACTTACTTATTTTAAATTTATTTATCACTGTTTTATTCTTTTTTTATTAAAATTATCATAATAATTTATTAATTGACATTATCCATAAGTTCCATTAAACTTAAATTAACATGTTACTGTTAAATCAGGCATAAGTTTCCCTTATAGGTTACTTATGCCTTTTTATATTTCATCAATAAAATTTATTTAGAATTTAAAGTTTAATAGATTTAAGGGTAAAATTTAAATTTGAAAGGATGTGAATTTCCTAATTATTATAAATAATTTAGGATAGTATTATGTTTGGATTTTTAAAAAAAGATTTAAAATTAGTTTCCCCAATAGAAGGAAAAACTATAGACTTATCAAAAGTAAATGATCCTGTTTTCGCTGAAAAAATGGCTGGAGATGGGCTTGCAATAGATTCTACTGGTAATATAGTAGTAGCCCCTTGTGATGGAACTTTAACTTTAATATTCAAGACTAATCATGCTTTTTCTATTACAACAGATAATGGTGTTGAATTGCTAATTCATATTGGCCTTGACACAGTTACCCTAAATGGCGAAGGCTTTGAACGCCTTGCAGAGGAAGGTCAAAAAGTAAAAGCTGGTACTCCAATAGTTAAATTAAATAGAGAATTTATTGAAAGTAAAGGTATTTCATTAGTAACTCCTGTTTTAATAACTAATGTTGATTCTGTAAAATCAATATCTCCTATAGTTGGAATTGATGCTAAAGCTGGAGAAACTGATATACTAACTTATAAAAAATAAACATAGACTTAATTCAGTCAGATAAACTAAAAAGGATTATCTTAAAGTGGAGTAAACTCCATTTTAAAGATAATCCTTTTATATTTGAATAGGTAATATGATCTAAAATTCTTCTACTTACCTTTTTTAAAAGTTTAGTAAAAACAATTTTACTCCCCAACAAATACATATTGTATATTTTTTTGGTAACATTTAACTAATTTTTGTAATATAATTTACTATATATAAATTTAAATACTAAGGAGATAAAAAATGAGTACATTCTCAGATAAAGTAGAAGAATTACACTACGATAAATGTAAGGCTAAAATCAAATTTGATGATGAAATTAAAGTAAAGGACCCAAAATGTGATCCTGTGTCTTTTAAGCTTGATATTTCCGTAAGAGGAAAAATTAAGTTATGGTGTAAAAAATGTTTCCATGTAAGTGATGAAAATGATTGCTCAAAAAAATACCACTGTGATCCTAATTGTTGTGAACTAGAAAAAGGCTCAAATCTAGGCATTATCCTTTGCTTCGGTAATGATGGAGTCAGCAAATGTCCTGGTGATAAATCTAAAAAAGTTCATTCTGTATCTGACAGATTATGTATTCCACATAGTCTAAAACTTAAATTAGTAGATTGTTGTATACCAAAAGATTTCGTTATATTGGTATATAAAAAAGATTGTAAGGAGCTTATTAAAACTATAGATTGTAAAGATCCTGACTCTTTCCATGATTTTATTTTCTCTGAAGGAGAATACGAACTTGTTCTTTCCACACGCGACGAATGTAAAGGTGGTAAATTTTTTGATATACCATGCAATTTTATTTGTTGTCTTTCTTTATTATTTGAAGTTGACTTTGAATGTGAGCGTTAATAACATTTTACACCACAATAATGGGGCTATTATAGGCCCCATTATTATATAAATATATTTTAGGAGAAATTTTATGAGTTTAATAAATTTTGATGATAATTTTAATACTGATTCCTCTTCTGAGTTTCCTCTTACCTTCTGCTCTAGCAACTCATCTATTTCTCATAACCCTGAAGAGCATGAAATTCAAGAAAACTTTGAAGAAGATTTTAATATTAGTAAAAGTACCAATATATTTAAAGAAGAAAAAGAAACTATTATCCCAAAACCTATTAAAGGTATTATTTGGTCTCCACATTCCCATAATAAAAATGAATCCTTTAACAATATAACTATAGAATTATATAGCGAAAATAATTTTAATACACCTATAAAAACAACCAAAAGTGATACTAATGGCTTTTTTACTTTTGATCATATAGATTTAGGAAATTATTTTGTAAAACCCAATATATCAAAAAATTATAAATTAATAGAAAAAGGGGCCTACTCTTCTATTAATAGTAACACTCTATTAAGTGATAAAATATTTAATGATAATGAAAACATAACAATTTATATTGGCTTAATTAGGACTTTTAAAGTTTGTGGTATGGCATTGTACAACCCTTATAATTATCCAACCTACTCTAATTTAGATGGAATAAATAATCTTTCCCTAAGTCTATTAAATGAATCCAATGAAATCGTAGATTCTACTTTAACAACCTCTACTCTTTTTATAAATGGCTATTTTGAATTTACTAATCTTACTCCTGGAACATACAAAATAGCTCTTAATAATGCGAAATCTATGAAATTTTCCCCATTCACTTCACTAAAGACTTCTAAACCTAACATAAAAATAAAGGAAAATAATTTATTAGAATTTAAAATTTCTAATGACAATTTAAATAATCTTTTATTTTCTATATATCCTTCAAATAATGTTCTTCAAAGCCATAGTGGTTAACTATAAACAAAATCTACTGTAAGAGACTATCTAAATAGTGAATGATCACAAATGGTGAACCTATATAGCTAGATAAAAGGCAGAGGATATATCTGTAATTCGATACATCCTCTGCTTTTTAATAGACTATATTCACTTGTACAACCACTATAAATCTTTTAAAGCTCTTTTCTTAAAAAACTATTTTCTTCTAATTCTACAGGAACTTTTATTTTAAATATCATTCCTGGATGAGGACAACTTTCTATAGGTTCTCCTTTTTCATTATATAATTCTTCAGCTACAAATTCATTATCAAACTTACTAGGTGATAATATTTCTATTTTATCTCCCTTAACAAATTTATTTCTTTGTCTACATGTTGCTATTCCTGTTTCCTTATCATAAGACTGAACTATTGCCACAACATCATACTCTCTAACGTGATTATTTGTATCATATATCATTGACTCTGCATTTGGTTCATTAAAGAAGAATCCTGTATGATATACTCTATGGCTAACCTTAAACATTTCTTCTCTTAAAACTTCTGGAAGCTTATAGTTTTCTGGGTCTTCAAAGTATAAGTCTATAGCTTTTCTATAAGCATTTACTACTATAGCTACATAGTATTCACTCTTATTACGGCCTTCTATTTTAAGAGATGAAATTCCTGCTGTCATAAGTTCTGGTATATATTCTATCATACATAAGTCCTTTGAATTCATTATGTATGTTCCATTTTCGTCCTCTTCTATTGGATAATATTCTCCATCTCTTTTCTCTTCCACTAATGAATATTTCCATCTACATGATTGAGCACAAGCTCCTCTATTAGAATCTCTTCCAGTCATATAGCTTGAAAGTAAGCACCTTCCTGAATATGAAATGCACATAGCTCCATGTACAAATACTTCAAGTTCTAATTCTGCTGGTATATTGGCTCTTATTCTTTTTATTTCCTCTAAGGAACATTCTCTACCTAAAACAACTCTTTCTGCTCCCATAGAGTGCCACATGTTACAAGCAGCATAATTTACAGTATTCGCTTGTGTACTTATATGTATTGGTAAATTACTATGCTCTTTAACTAAAGAAAAAACACCTAAGTCTGATACTAAAACAGCATCAACCTTTGCCTCTTCAAGTTCATTTAAAAAGCCTTTTAACTTGTCCAACTCATTACTTCTTGGCATTACATTTATTGTACAATATAATTTTTTCCCTAATTTATGAGCAAACTCTGCTCCTTCTTTAATCTCTTCAAAAGAAAAATTTTGAGCTCCAGCTCTTAAAGAAAATGCCTTTCCTCCAAAGTATACTGCATCTGCCCCATATTGAAATGCTATTTTTAATTTTTCTAGACTCCCTGCTGGTGCCAATAATTCTGGCTTCACAACTTTATTATTATCCATTTCCAATTCACTTCCTTAGTAACAATCTAAAAGAACAATGTATTAAAGTTATATAATTTTTATAGCTTTAATACATCATATCTATATAAAATAATATAGGATTATAATAGTAATCTCAACATAAAATTTAAGTGATTCTATTAATCTCTAACTAAAAATAGCTTAAAATTGCACTCTCACATTATTTCTTTCTTCACTATTTGTAATTTCAAAATATTTTTCTGTTTTAAAATTACAAAGAGATGCTACTAAACAACTTGGAATTCTTTCAACTGCAACATTCATTTCTTTTACTACACCATTATAATATCTTCTTGAACGTTCTATTTCTGATTCTATTGTTTTCAACTGCTCTTGTAAGTTTAAAAACTGCCTATCAGCCTTTAAATCTGGGTAATTTTCAGTTAACATTAATAATTTTCCTAAAGCTCTTGTTAGTTCTCCTTCTTTTTCTGCTCTATTCTCCTCTGAACTTTCTAAGGCATTTCCCCTTGCTCTTATTACCTCATTTAAAGTTTCTTTTTCATGTTTTGCATAGCCTTTAACTGTTTCTATTATATTAGGAATTAAATCATACCTTTTCTTTAAGAAAACATCGATAGTGGAATATCCTTCTCTCACCTTATTTCTTAATGCAACAAAGTTATTATAAGTTACTATAAACCAAATAACTATAATTGCTATAACTGCTATTACACCTATTGTAACCATGTCTTTTACCTCCTAAATTTATTTTACTAATCTAATTAAAGTTCCTTTATTTTATAAACTGAGACTTAATTCAGATGAGTTTTAATTCTAGCTCAACTTTAGTAATCCTTATCTAGTGACCTGTGCCTATTTATCTTAAGCTTCTAAAGGCTTTCGTATTACAGACACTAGTGATCAGGTAAATTACCAGCTTGAACCGCCACCTCCTCCAGAGCCTCCTCCTGAGAAGCCACCACCAGAAAAGCCTCCTCCTGAGAAACCTCCTCCATTTGAAGAACTTCCTAAGTTACTTGATGGATTATGAACTGCTTCTTTTGATATAAGAGCCATATCTAACATCATTCTATCTATACTGTATACAGGTCCATAAGGACTATAATAAATAGGTGGAGGAAGCTCTATATCCTTGAATTTATTTTCCCATACCTTAGTCAGATTCAACACTTGAGCATAAGGTAATGTATCATAAAAATATTGTGGTTCCTCTTCTATTAATTTTTCTAATCTATCCTTTTCAGCTACTTTTATAAAATTTCTAAAACCTACAATTTCCGCAAATTTTTCTTTACTATATTGATTTCTCCTTGGAATCTTTGATGCAAATATTGAAATTAATGTTGTTGTAATAAAAATAATTATCTTTAACATATTTGGAATTTTGCATATGAAAAGTTCTGCAGCAACTAACACTCCATATAATCCTACGGAAAGTATATAATTAAAAATTTTACTACCCTTTTCTCCTTTTATGTCCTTATCAAAATTTAATAAATATAATATTATTGTTAAAACTATACATTCTATAATTCCAATTGCCATATAAAGAAACATAACTTCAAAACCAGTTATAGTTATTTCTTTTACAACATAAGCAAAAATTGAAATAGGAATTATATTTATTAATGTACATAAAATCATAGTAAAAATTGATTTTCCATTGACTATCTTTTTCTCTCCACGGAAATTAGATTTTAATCCACGTACAGCATTATTTAAATTAATATAAAACTTATTTTTCAAGTTATTTTTTGTAACTATCTTTCCATCTCCATGTCTAAACATTGCATCAAACAATACTTTTTCATATTCTTTCTCTTTATCAAAAACAGAGATATCTCTTATTTTCTTCAACTTGAAATTTTCATTTTTAGTCATTATTATTTCTAAATATCCCTTACTTGCCCAATAAAAAATCAATTTAGTCAAATCACCATCATATATAAACTTATTATAAATATAAGAAACTTCAGCAGGATTTAAATCCTTTGGTGGATATATTTCTACTGCTGGAATTACCTTATTTTTATCACGTAATCTATAAGCAATAATAAAAGCTATAATTATAGATATAAATGATATTATATAAAAAATATTAACTGATTTAGGAAGCGGTCTATAAAATAAATCTTCATTTACATCTAATAAAAAATCTATTGATTCCTGTTTATTCAGTGATGTTAAGGACTTAAACATAATAGTATTATTCTCAACTTTATTAACCTCATATCTTTCTTTTCCTAAATTTAACCCAAATTCTGAGAACATAACATTATAATCTAATATAGGAACATCACTACTTACTTTTATATTTAATTGTTCTATTTTACTATTTACATTACCTAACAATTGTCCTACATCTATTGAACTATCCATAGGTGGAGTTATTTTATAAGTCACATTAACCTTATATTCTCCAGCTTTCCTCGGTAAAATAATATACTTACCATCTTCATCTATTGTGAAATTATTATTATCAATATTTATTTCTGAAACTTTTACCCTACTAAAATCTTCCCAAAGCCCAATAAAATTATATTTATCTTCTTCTAAAACATTTATAAGATATTCTTTATTTATTAAATACTCTTTTTCCTTTGTTATATGCATATTTATATTTTCCTCATTGATTATATAAGGATGCTTAATTAATGGTGCCTTTGAAAAAGCTCCTTCATTAAGCACTACATTAACAGTTATAGCATTATTAGGTCCTATAGTTCTTTTAGAAGAAAAATAAATGGTATTATCCTTAATTTCATAATTAACTAAGTTACTTTCCTTTGATCCATATTCTCCAGAAGCAACTGTTATTTTCTTTAGTTCTGCATCCTCTGGATAAGTTATCTTTGAAGTGAATTTTTCTATTTTAGTATCCCATTGGTCACCTAATATATTTAAATAAATATAATCTCCTTCTGGCTGTTCATCAGAAAAATGCTTTAATGTATATTTAATAATATACCTTTTATCCCCTCTTACAGTATTATCTTCATCTCCTATTTTTATTTCCATATCATTACTATCAGATATTTCGCTTTTTGCACCATCCACTGAAACATCTGTAATTTCATACTCTTCTAAATAAGAATTTTTAGGAATTGTTCTTATAATCCCGTGTCTTTCTTCATTAAAGTATACATCCACAGTTTCTGTTATTATATATTCTCTTTTATCATTTGCTACAACAGAGACATCCATATTTTTTATATAATATCCATCATCCTCTGCCATTACTTTAATACTGCTAAAACTTAATAAAGAACATAATAAAATTAAAATATATCCTATTTTCCTAAACACTTTCATGGTATCCCCCAAATTTATTTTTCAATACTACCTAAATAAACTAAGACTTAATTCAAATAGAGTTTTCACTTTAACTGAATTTTATAAGAATATAGCTTTGTTTATCTCTAGCTCATAGAAACTTTAGTATTATAAACATTAATCATCATATAAAAAAACTGTCATTAGAGAGAAATAACTTTGCTTACTCTTTAACGACAGAAATTTATTATTCAATTAACATAATGTCTTAAGTTCTAATAATTGTTCTCCTCTTATATCCTTATACATTACATAAAAAATTGTATTTACATAAGGTATAACATAAAAATTTCCTAATCCAAATGTAATAAAAACTAATAGATACCATGGAATTAAACTTAAATACATAATTATTACTTTTCCTAAATTTGAAAATACCATGCTAAAAGACTCAGATATAATTTTTCCAATAGAGTCCTCTTGATTTTCTATTACAATATATGGTGTAAATATAAATGGTAATGATAATAAAAACATTGCCAAAGCTGAAACTACCACAGTAACTATAATACTAATTACTGACTCTGTAGTACTAGCTAAAGTGATAATCACTCCAGCTGGAATTAAAGCAACTATAAATATAAGTGAAAACAATAAATAAATAGCACCATATTTCCAAATAGGCGTAGTTGTAGGAATTATACTTTCATAGTCAACTTTCTCCCTACTATTGCAAAAATTAATAGTAAATGTAGCCATTATTAATTGATAAATTATTGCTATAGCTATAGTTGCTATGACCCCTATAATAGGTATAAGTGTTAATATGAAACTTAATATTCCGTAACATACCATTGCTATTAGTAAGAATAAAGCATAATGTCCACGTCTTCCTTCTAAAATTTCTTTTGCCTTACTCTTAATGTCCCCTCTCTCCATTAAAATCCCCCTTAAATCATAATTATCAATTTATTTTATTATTCTTAAAGAAATAATATGCCAAAGTATCCTTCCCCCAGATATTACTTTGTACTATTAAATCGATATTAATCAACCTATATTTCACCATATAAACACTTTTTTGTAATATATTTTTTTAAAATTACCACAATTTAAGTAATTTCCACTTGAGTTATAAACTTAAAAATCTACTTTTTGAAATCACCTAATTACATCTAAAATATCATATTCAATTTCACCATCGCAGCCTTTCATATTAATATCTAATAACCTAGCTATAGTTGGCCCATGATTTATAAGTTTACCATTCTCTTTTACAACGCCTTTTTTAAATCCCTTACCATATCCTATAAAGAAAGTTCCATAATTCTCTTTATTAGAACTGTAACCATGAGTAGCTCTATATCTATGTTTTATTTTACCTATATCCTCTAAATTAACCTCTTCTACAAATTCTCCACAAGGGTCATCTATAAAATAAAATCCATTTTTAGCTTCAATCATAAAGTGAGCATTTGTATCCCCACCTACATTTTTAATTTCTTCTTTATTTAAAACTCCTTCTATAACATCATACTTTAAAAGCTTTTCTTCTATTAATTTTTCAACTTTCATTTTAATATCTTCATTGCATCTCTTATTTAAATAAATATAAGCTGAACCATCTAAACTCTTTGAAATGGCTTTATAACTAATAATTCTTCCTCTTGAGTTAGCTCTTAAAAGCCCTTCATCTTTAAAAAGTTTATTTAATTTTATAGAACTTTGGACATCTAAAGCACTATGATCTCCTAAAGCTATTATGGCAGTTTCCTCAAATATTCCTTTTTTCTTTAATGTTTCTATAATTTCACCAAGCCTTCTATCATGCCTCTTTAATCCCTCTAAGGCTTCTTTAGATGAATAGCCGTAATTATGCCTATGGCTATCTACATCTATAAAGTGTACAAGCATTAAATTTGGAGTATATTTGTTTATAGTATATTTAAGGGCTTCTGTAGTAAAATCATCTAATTCAGGCTCTTTAATTCCATTTCGTATATGCTTAAATTTATTATTTATTTCATATTGATATTTTAAATTTCCAGCCATAGCTGACATAAATAGTTGATTATGATAACACTTTGTACAAAATATTTCTGGCATATTATAATCTATATGAGCTCCAGCTGTTACTGGCCAAAAAAGTGAACAAGTTTTTAATCCTATATTTTTTGCTAAATCATAAATTGTATCACCCTTTATGTATTTTCTGTGCCAATACCAATTTGGATTTCTCTCAAAAGGTCTAAAAAAAGTATTATCTATAATTCCATGATTCATTGGATACTTTCCAGTTACTATAGTCCCATGTGCTGGGTAAGTTAAGCTTGGATAAACAGAACTAACATTTTTTATTAATGCCCCATTCCTAATTATTTCTCTAAAATTCGGCAATGTTTCTAAAATACTTAAATCCTCTGAAGAAACAGCATCAAAGGATATGATTATTATATACTTATTCAAAATTTAATCCCCTTTCAGCTTTTTTTCATATAATAATTATTCCTATTTTTCCTAGGAAATACTCATTAAATGAAAAAAATACTAAAAAATAATAGAATCCTGTACTTGTTTCCCCTAAGCTTATAGAAAATTAAAATATAACAGACACTAATTATGTGATAGACATTCTTTACCTAAATTAAAAGCCTTACCACAG
Organism: Clostridium massiliamazoniense; assembly: GCF_001403635.1. Taxonomy (GTDB): domain Bacteria; phylum Bacillota; class Clostridia; order Clostridiales; family Clostridiaceae; genus Sarcina; species Sarcina massiliamazoniense. Next base: position 283,230 of record NZ_LN879468.1, on the reverse strand, counting down.
CTTCAGTGGTCTTCTCTAAATTTTTAGCTCCATTTTTAAGTGCCTCCTCTAAACTTTCGACACCCCTCATTATGCTAAATATTGATTTTATTCCTATATCATAAAGCTCTTCAACGCCATCTCCAACTTTTCCTGCAAATGCAATAGTTTCTACTCCATGTTTTTTTGCCACCATGGCAACACCCATTGGAGTTTTTCCATAAATAGTTTGACTATCTATAGCTCCCTCTCCTGTAAAAATATAATTAGCTCCTTTTAATTTTCTCTCTAAGGCTGTATGCTTAATTACAAGTTCTATCCCCTTTTTAAGCTTTCCATTTAGAAATACTAAAAGAGCTGCTCCAAGACCACCTGCTGCCCCTGCACCTTCCACATATTTCACATCAATACCTAAATTTCTCTTAATTACCTCTGCATAATTAGTTAATGCCTTATCTAAAAGTTCAATATCTTCCTCTGTGGCACCTTTTTGTTTTCCAAAAACATAGGAAGCTCCATTAACTCCAACAAGAGGATTAGTAACATCACAGGCAACTTCAAAATTAATATCCTTTATTCTACTATCCAAAGTGCTTAAATCAATTTTATGTAATTTTAAAAGCTCTGCTCCTCCAAAGCCTAATTCATTACCATACTTGTCTAATAGTTTTCCACCTAAAGCTTGTAACATCCCTACTCCACCATCATTAGTGGCACTTCCTCCTATACCTATAATTACATGCTTTACTCCATTATTAATAGCATCTAAAATCAACTCTCCTGTTCCATAGGTTGTTGTTATTAGTGGATTTCTTAAATTCCTTTCAACTAACTGAATTCCACTAGCTTCTGCCATCTCTATAATAGCTCTTTTCCCATCTCCAAGAATCCCATAAGATGCATTTACTTTTTCTTTTCCCAAAGGTCCAGTTACAAAAGTTTTTTTTATTTTTCCTTTAGTTCCATAAACTAAGGCTTCTACAGTTCCCTCTCCACCATCTGCCATAGGAACTTTTATACACTGAGCATTACTAATAACTTTTTTTATTCCCCTCTCCATGGCATCACAGGCTTCCTTTGATGTCATACTTTCTTTAAATGAATCTGGTGCTAATACAAACTTCATTTTAATCACCTCACTTTATATCTCTACTATAATATTAACAAAAGAAGATTCCTCATCCAAATTATATTAAAACTCCTATGTTCTATAAATGGGAGATAAACAGCCTCATACTTATAGACAATAATCACTCCCCATTCACATGACTCCAAAACTCTACCTGAATTAAATCTACGTTTATAAGTGTATTTTTTCATCTGCCGAGATAGCTAGATAAAAGGCAGAGAGGATGTATCTATAATTTGATACATCCTCATAAAACTTAAATACGATTCTTCTAGTCTATACTTTTATTAATTGAGCCTTTATTCCATCAGCAACAAATTGAACATTTGTACCAACTATTACTTGAATAGAAGTTTTACTTAATCTCACAACTCCCCTTGCTCCTAAAGCCTTTAATTCTTTATCATTAACTTTAGTATTATCCACAACTTCAAGTCTTAATCTAGTAGCACAGTTATCTACTGATTTTATATTTTCACTTCCACCTAAAGCTTCTATATATGATTTTGATATCTCTGAAGTATTTCCAGTTAAAGCTTTATTATCAGTAAACTCTTCATCTTTTTCTCTGCCAGGTGTTGGTATATTAAATGTTTTAATTGCAAAATAGAAAAATACAAAGTAAGCTACTGCTATAGCTAAGCCTATTGGAATTATTAATATCGGTTTTGTTCCTAAGTTATAATTTAATGCATAATCAATAAATCCAGCTGAGAATGTAAAGCCATGTAATACTCCTAAGGCTGAAGTAACTGCCATAGATATTCCAGTTAAAATAGCATGTCCTACTAATAATACTGGTGATAAGAATATGAACATAAATTCTATTGGCTCTGTAATACCTGTTAAGAAACTAGTAAATGCTAAACTTGCAAGCATACCACCAACAAATTTTCTCTTTTCCTTATCAGCTGCAAAGTATATAGCTAAAGCTACTGCTGGTAAACCAAACATCATAATTGGGAAGAAACCAGCCATATAAGTACCGGCAGTTGGGTCTCCTGCAAAGAATCTTGCTATATCACCAGCTTTACCATTAAAGTCCCCTAAAGTAAACCAGAAGTATGAATTAAGAACATGGTGAAGTCCCATTGGTATAAGCAATCTATTAAGGAATGCAAATAGTCCAGCTCCTACAGCACCCATTCCAACAACACCTGCACCCATAGTATGAATTCCAGCTTGGATATACTTCCAAGTGAATCCAAATACCACTGCTAAAATAACTGCACATAAAGCTGTCATAATAGGAACTAATCTTCTACCACCAAAGAAGCCCAAGAACTCAGGAAGCTTCTTGTCACTAAACTTATTGTAGCAATATCCTGCCACTATTCCTATAAGAATTCCACCAAAACTATCAAATTTTAATGTACTAGCAAGCTCTTCTCCATAATTTTGAACCCAAACAAATTTACTTGCATTATTAAGAACTAAGTATCCAACTGCTCCAGCTAGTCCAGCAGCACCATTGCTATCCTTAGAAAAACCAATAGCTACACCTATAGCAAATATCAATGGTAAATTATCAAATAGAGCACTACCTGCAGCTGCCATAAACCCAAATTCCTCTGGAAGATGTAAAAATTCAAGAACATCTGGTTGCCCAAGTCTCAATAGCAAACCTGCAACCGGTAATACTGCAATTGGAAGCATTAAAGACTTACCAATTCGTTGTAAAAACCCTATAATAGCTTTTCCCATAAAAAATACCCCCTTACTTCTACTTATACAAAAGAAAGCTTATTATAATATAATAGGTTATAAATTAATTTATTCCTAATTATAAAAAACGTTTACAAATATTTTTTATAATAATTATTAAAGCCAATATATTTACATTGAGAAATAAATTTATTTATATAAATCATTATACTTTATAATTATTTACTTTTCAACAATTATTTTCCATTTTTAGAATAATTTTAATTAAAAGAATTAATTATTTTAACTTTCTCATTTAACAATAAAAAGCAAGCTATTAAATTATTTTATATTTACTATTGAAAAAAAATCAATAATTATAAAAGAAATAGCAATGATGAATCCAGCAGATTTATATGCTATAGAAACCTCACTTAAGATAAAAGAAAAATTAGGTGGAAATGTTATTGCTATAACAATGGGTCCTCCATCAGCTAAAGAAGTTATATTAGAAGCAATAAGCTTAGGTGTTGATAATGAATATATTATTTCAGATAGTTAACATTTGAGGTGAAAATTCAAAAAATGTTGATAAATTCGACGAGACTCTATATAGATTTGTGTAAAAACAATTCTATACAGAGTCTCGTATTTATTGCTGATACAGCCCCTTTTTAAAGATATAATTTAATTGTTTTTCTTATAATCTCTTCCTACTATAATTGTTCCAATATTAATTACAAGAAATAACGTTAATATGGTATTGTTTAATTTACCTGATGATCCAATTAACAAGATAATTGATATTGCTACTGCAATCCATCTTATTTTTTCACTAAATTTATAAAGTCTTTATTTTCACTTTCACTCATAATTGATATTTCCCCCTTAAACTTGTTCCAATAAATTATAGCATTCCCCTATGCTTAAAAACTTATCAAATACCAAATATAAATAAATTATAGCTCATCCCTACTCTTATTTTTTCTAATTAACATAATATTTTTAAATAAATTACTTTTTAATATTCAATTCCTTCACTTAATAATTTTTTAAATTCTTCCCATTCTATATATTCTCCTCCCATTGATTCTAAATGTTTAGTATGAAACTGACAGTCTATAAATAAGGCTCCTTCCTCTTCTAACTTTTTCCCTAAATATATAAGTGCTATTTTTGAGCCATTTGGTACTTTTGAAAACATACTCTCACCAAAGAAACATTTCCCAAGCTTTACACCATAAACTCCTCCCACAAGCTCACCATTTTTAGTTACTTCAACGCTAAATCCGAAACCTTTATTAAATAAATTTATATAAGCTTCCTTCATTTCCTCTGTTATCCACGTTCCTTCTTTATTTTCACGAAGTTCTTTGCAATTAGTAATAACCCCTTCAAAATTTCTATTAAAAGTTACTTCAAACTCTTTTTTATTCAATACTCTTCTCATAGACTTTGAAGTCTTCATATTTTTAGGTTTTATTATAAATCTTCTTTTAGGACACCACCAAAGTATAGGTTCATCATCACTATACCATGGAAATATTCCATTTTCATAAGCTAAAACAAGTCTTTCAATAGACAAATCTCCTCCAACTGCTAATAATCCATCTTCTTCACCTAGTTCTGGTAATGGAAAAATTATTCTCTCATCTAATCTATATACTGCCATGACACTCTCCTTCTTTTCATTTATTCTTCTTCTATAATAAAAAAGCCTTAAAAATCAATAAATTTACTTTTGATCCTTAAGGCTTTCAATAACATTTTAATTCTTCCCTGTTTTTTTACGTTATACTCAAGATTATTTGTTATATTTTACATCTATTTTAAATGGGTTTAAACTATAAATTTTCATTTTTTAATACATATTGCTTTGGAGTTATACCATAACACTTTTTAAATAATTCAATAAAATGTGATATGTTTTCATAACCCAAATCATATGAAACTTCAGTTACACTCTTATATTTAAGCATTTCTTTAGCCTCTAAAAGCTTTAGCCTTCTCAAGTAATTATTTGGAGTTATACCTGTAACTGCTTTAAATTTTGATGAAAATTTAGTTATAGGCATATTTAAGTTGTTTGCTATATCTCCTATTGTAATCTTATCTAGGATATTATTTCTCATTATTTCAATGGCCTTGTTTATAGGATTATTTCTGTATTCTGTGATTAACCTATTTATTTCAGCCACATTTAACAATTTATATACAAGTTCCTGTGAATATAAGTCTAATAAAAACTCCTTGTTTTTTTCATCACCCATTGAAATTTCTAAAATTCTATTTATTGTTACATCAATTTGAGATTCTTCTTTATTAAAAACATTTTTATTATATCCATAATTATACTCATTTTTAAAATTAATACTAGTTTTATTTTTAACTAAGTCTACTAAAGAATCAGTAAATTCAACAACTAATAGTTTAGATAACTTTTCTATTGATACTTCAGCTCTACTATGAGCTGGTATTATTATGAAATTTTTAGAATTACACTTGTATTCCTTTCCATTGAGAGTAATTAGCTTTTCTCCCTCTAATATTGTACATAATTTGTTATTTTCATAAGATTTTATAATACCTCTATACCCTTTACTATAATTAAAAAAAGATATTTTTAAAAATTCTGTTTCTATTTGGCTACTATTCTCTAGCCTACCTTCAAGTATATTCATAACAAACATCTCCCTTTTAAAATACGACAAAATTCCTCCCTATATCTAATATAAAATCCCATTTTCGCCTTGTCAACAACTTATTTTGTTTTATATCCCATTAATTCTATAATAAGTTTTAAAATTTATTATAACTATAATTTATATTTTTCTCATTAATGAAACTTATTAGATTATATCAATAATTAATGTATTAAATTAATTATTTTTATAATGCCTTATTTATCTCTAAGCTAAATTTATATTCCGTAAGTGTAAGTACCATAACAAAGTATCCAACAAGTACTCCAGCAAAGCCAGTTGCAATAACCTTTAAAATAAGTGCCTGTATATAGCTTAGTTCTAGTATTCCAAACATAACTGGAATTCCAATGAAAAATGGTATTATCAAAATCATAGTCATAATAGTTAATATTATTGCTTTTAACAAAACATTCTTCGGAAAATATTTAGCTATAATATGATCTTCTTTATTATAATCTATTTTAGGTGCAATCCCTTTTTGTATATCTTTTTTTATCATTGGAAATCCTGTAAGCGAACATAACATACCTAAAATTAAAATAGACATTACATAATCTGATGCAATTTCTGAAAGTGTAAAAAGCCTAGTTTTATCAGTAGTTTGAATAATAAAAATTATCCCATTAATAGCTGCATTTACAATCCAAAAATTAATTATACTTTTTTTAACCATATATTTATGCAAACTTTTTTCTTGAATCTTTTTCTTATCCAAACTTTTCTTTTCTAAATTCTCATCTAAATTTTTTATATATTTGTTTTTTAATAAAGTAAATATTACTAATGTTATAGTTACTCCCATAGTAACATCTGATGCAAAATGTGCACCTACCACAATTCTACTAACTGGAACTAATACTATCCATAATCCTGCAAATCCTATAAGCAAATTCTTCTTATCCTTTAAATTAGTAACAAATACTGGTATTAAGGTAATCCAAACCATAATTGCAGAATTTGCACTATGACCTGAAGGGAATGACATAAATTCATTTCCTGATGCAAAACCTTGTGGAATAAACCACATTGAATATCCAGCAAAAGAGCCTACCTCTATCATATGTCTATAACGTTCTCTTCCCCATAAGAATTTAATTGAATTGAATGCAATTGTTACAAATACAAATGTTAATAGACCTACAATTGCCACTCTTCGTAATTCTTCTTTGTGTGTAGTGGCATATTTCTTAGCTATAATATATGATGCTACAATATAAATAGCCATAAGTATAGGTATTAAAACCTTAGAACCATGTAAATAATTCACTGGTAGCATAGCAGCCATAAATGACAAGAAAATCAGTAAAACAATATAACCAACTGTACCTAAGTTGTATTTCATTGATTTATCTTTTTCTCTAGTTAACATTAAACTAACTATGCAAAATGTTGCAATAATTGCCGATGGAAACTCTCCAATGGCTTCAAATATTAATCCAAATTTACTTTCAGGATTGTACATAGCGTTAGATATATTCATATCTGTAAATGCAAATACTACTAATAATATTCCAATAATAGATAATATAATTTTATGCCCCTTTTTCATTTTATCCCCCTTTAATTACTGTATTTTAAAATAAAATTACCCATTTCTATTGCACAATCTTCACTTTGTGGATATACTCCTATATTATCCCCATATGCATGACCAAATCCTTTATATAATATGGTCGTCGTATCAACACCTGCTCTAGTTAACTTAGAAGCATAAGCCAAACATTCTACCTTTAAGAAGTCATGCTCTCCTACTGTTATAAATGTAGGTGGTAAACCTTTTCCATCTCCTATATATGGAGTTAAGTATATGTTTTTAACATCATCAGTTCCTAAAATATTTTCTAGCCCTCCTGATAATCCATTAAACATATCCAACATCATTTCTAAGCCTTTTCTGTATTTGGGAGCCATTTCGTATTCGTCTTTGCTCCATTTGAAAAATTCATCTTCTATATTTGCCATATTTACTGTAGGATAAAGTAATAATTGACCTTTAATCATCCCCAAATTAGCTTCGAGATTTCTTGTAGTACAGTATTGTGTCAAGTTTCCTCCAGCACTATCTCCTGCTACGAATATATTTTTCTTATTTGCACCTAGCCTCTCTGCATTAGCATAAATCCATTTTAATACTGAATAACAATCCTCATGACCTGTTGGATATGGATTCTCTGGTGCTAAACGGTAATCAACAGAGAAAGCAAGTATATCTGTGTTTTCAACAATTAGTTTTACTAATTCCTCAACTACATCAGGAGAACCTCCAAAGAATCCTCCACCATGTATAAAGTAAAGAATTGACACATTTTCTTTCATTGTTTCAGACTTGTAAATACGTACTGGTATCTTATATCCATCACTAGCTTCTACATATTCTGTTCTAATATCAATCTTCTTTTCTACTATAGGTATACTCTTAACTTCACCAAACATATTTCTCAATTTTTTAATAGATTTTTGAGAAACGTCCATCTTTCTCATACTCTTAGGCATAAATTTCATTATTGTAAGTTGCTTCTTCATATCTTTGTAAAGACGAGAATCCATTGCTCCTATTTCATCATTATCAGGTAATTTTTTAATTAAAACATTTGCTCCCTTAACATTAACAATTTCTTGTCTTTCTATAATCTTATCTAATAATTCTTGTGAATATTTTCTGCTCATTTTTAATTCCCCCTTTTATCTATACATTTATTCAATATTTGAAATCTTTTTCATAGAATATAAAAAATAAACGCATATTTTATTTCGTTTTGAATACATGCGTTTATTTTTATTACTAAAAATTTATGATTATAGTGATTTTAAGTCATTAGCTATTTCGTTCATACAATCTTCTGCCTGAGGATACAATCCTAACTTATCTATAAATGCATGATCCATCCCTCTATATCTTATAGTCCTACAGTCAACATTTGATTCTTTTAGTCTTTTTGAATATGCCTCACCTTGAACTCTTATAAAATCATATTCTCCAACTACCATTAAAGTTTTTGGAAGATTACTTAAATCTTCAACTAAAAGAGGTGATACATATCTATCTTCTGCTAATGAACTATCTTCCATATATAAACTTAACATTCCTGATGCATCTTTAAGTCCACAAATAGCTTTCTTAACAAGCTCTTCATTAGATTTTATTTCATATTCATCTAAACTCCAATTATAATATGGAGTTTCTTTCTGTGATATTATTGTTGCAGGATATATTAATGCTTGATATTTTATCATATTAGTTCCTAAATCTCTGTCTTTCAAAGTACATACTGCCGATAAATTACCTCCTGCACTATCTCCTGATACTCCTATTTTATTTGAATCTACATTAATTTCTTCTCCATTGTTATATACCCACTTAATTACATCAAAGCAGTCTGTAAATCCTTTTGGGAATTGATGCTCTGGTGCTAATCTATAATCAACAGATACAACTACTGCATTAGCTTTTTTAGCTATTAGTTTACAAGGATTTTCAACTACATCTACACTACCAGCTATAAACCCTCCACCATGTATAAATATTAATGCAGGCATTTTTTCATTAGATTTTGGTGAATATATTCTAACAGGTATATCTCCATTTTCACCTTGTATTATTCTATGAGTTGTTTCAATTTCTCCATTAGTTAAATCTTCATTGTCCCATCCAAAAATACTACGAATCATTCCTACAGGAAAATTATTATATGTGTAAGTTTTATCTGCTTTTTTATTTTCATATAGATACTTATCTGGATTTAACATTACATCCATTACTCTTGGATCTAGAGTTCCCTGTTCTCCTACATCTGGAATATCTTTTATGATTATTTCTTGACCATTTATTATTTCTACTTTGTTATTTTCACTTAAATGTTTTACTAGCTCTTTATACATACCACACCTCATATTTTAAAATTAATTATTGTTAACTATTTCAGTTAATTTTATTAGTTTATTTAAATTATAAGTTGCTTTATTACTCTTAATAGCATCTCCTACTGCTGCTACTATCATATTTCCTGCCAGTGCAGCTTCTACCCCTGCTTCTGCATCTTCAACTACTAAGCATTCTTTTGGATCTATTCCCAGTTTATTTGCTGCTAATATAAATACTTCTGGATTTGGCTTAGATTTTGTTATCATTGTACCATCTGCTATTTCATCGAAAATATTTGATAATCCTATCTTCTCAAGTATCAAGGAAGTGTTTTTACTTGAAGAACCTATGGCTACTTTTATATTGTTAGATTTTAAATAATCTATAACTTCATTAACACCTTCTAATATTTCTGAAGATGAAAGATTGGCTAATAAACTTCTATATATATCATTTTTCTCTTCTAATAAAATTGCTTTTTCATCTTGAGTATATTCTTTATTTGCCTTTTCTAATATTATTTCTAAGCTTTCCGCTCTACTTACACCTCTTAATTCATTGTTTATAGATCTATTAAACTCTATATTTTCTTTGTCAGCTATACTCTTCCATGCTTGATAATGGTATTCATCAGTAGAAACTATAACTCCATCTAAATCAAAGATTACTGCTTTTATTCTCATGCTATTCTCCTTAAGTTACATTTTATAATCTCGTATCCCACATACCACAGAATGGGTCTACTGGATTTTGACCTTTAAACTCACTTCTTCCCATTAATTTTTCAAACAGTTCATCTAATACCACATCTGAACTATGATAAGTATTTATAAATGTTTTTACACGAGGTACATCTATTAAATGATATGGATTTTCCACTGATATAAATATTGTAGGTACTTTTTCCATGTATATAGGTACATTAGCTCCCATTGGCTGATCCCACTCTATCCTTACTATAGTTTGGTTACTTTTAGTAGCTAGATTTGAAACATAAATTATTAAATCATATTTTCCAACTACTGATGAAAATGGTGCAACCATTCCTTCAAATCCTTCACCAGGACTAAATATATCTACTTCAAATCCTTCTCTTTCTAATTTATCTTTTACTAGTTTATCTACCCCTTCTCTAGCTCCATAAAATTCACCTGTACTACTTCCTATATAGTATAAAAGAACTTTTTTGAATTTATCAGGAGATATAGGTAATACACCTTTTTCCTCTTTTACTAAAGTTACAGATTTATCCGCACACTCTTTTGACCATTCTAAATGTTTTTTATTTGCAACTATTTTCTTTGCATTTTCAAGAGTTGGTAAAAGCTTATTTTCTTCTTTTTTAGTGTGAAGCTTTAATGATGCTTTAAGCCCAAGTACTTTTGTTACTGCATCATCTAAACGTTCACTTGTAATTATACCGTCTTCTACCCCTTTTCTCATGAACTTATAATCTTCTTCTAAGTTACGAGTAAATAGGAACATATCACATCCTGCGGCTATTGCCTGTGGTACAGCTTTTTCTCTTGGCATAGGAATTATCATACCAGCCATAGTAGATGCATCTGTAACTACTAAGCCATTGAAGTTTAATTTTTCTTTTAATAATCCTGTAACTAATTCTTGTGCTAAAGATGCTGGTAATATTTCTTTATCTTCTAACTGTGGGTTTAATTTTTTAGAATATGCAGGTTGCATTATATGACCTATCATTACAGTCTTTGCTCCTGCTTCTATTGATGCTTTGTATGCTTCTCCATAAGTTTTATCCCATTCTTCACAACTCATGCTGTTTATTGAAGTTACTAAATGCTGATCTCTTTCATCCATTCCATCTCCAGGGAAATGCTTTATAGATGCTGCCATATCATACTTTTGAACTGCTTTAACATATTCAGCTCCCATATTTTTTACTATTTCAGGGTTAGACCCAAATGTTCTTGTGTTTGTAATTGGATTTCTAAAGTTATAATCTATATCTATTATTGGTGCAAATGCCCAGTTAAGCCCCACTGCTGAACCTTCTGCTCCACAAACATCACCTAATCTATATCCTTGAGTATAGTCATTAGTTGCACCTACTTCCATAGGAGACCCAAAACTTGTTCCTTCTAAAACTCCTCCATTTCCACCTTTTTCTAAGTTTGCAGCTATTAACATTGGTATTTGAGAATTTTCTTGTAGAAATCTATTCGCTTCTATAACTTGCTCTAGCGGCATAGGTCTACACATTATTCCTCCTGGCTTAACTGTATCTAATAAATTTTTAAGATATTCTTTATCATCTGAGTAAGCTATTAAGCAAAATATTTGTCCTATTTTTTCATCTAAAGTCATGTTGTTTAATGTATTCTCTACCCAAGCAACATCTTTATCATTTAAGAAAAACGGTTTCTCTTTAAGTTTACTTAATCTATCCATCAAAATTCCCCCTAGTAATTATCTAATTTATAATTTAATTTTAAACGTTTTACATATCAATTACCTTTGACTTTTTTATCTAAATACTGTACATTTTTGTCCTATTATTTCTCTTGTTATAATAAAAAACTATCTCTAAATATAATTTGCTAATAATCTTTTTGATTTTATTAGTAAATTTATTCTGAGATAGTTTCTTAATTAAACATCTTATTCTAATTTAATTTTTTACTAACTTTAACTCCATAATTATAAAGTTATTATCTTAGTTAAAGTTTCATATTTTATTATTATCTTTAGTATTCACAAATTAATTATTGCAAACTATTTATCTCAAGTAATACTATTTCATGAGGTTGTAGTATTTTACTTATTTTATATGAATTTTTTATATTTTCATTTTTTCTTGTATAGCTTGGATAAGATCTACTTTTTAAATACTCTATTTCTTCTTGTGCTAAATATTTTTGAGCTCCAATTTCAACCCAAGCGTCAAAAGAGCTTCCATTATTTCTATTTACTCTGTATTCCTTTATTTCATAATCTCCAGCATCTATATTTTCCAATATAAAATTAAACTCTTTAGCGTTATCATTTTTAAATACACTATATCTATCTTCCTGTGTCATTTTAGATGTATCCATAGATAAATATAATTTATCAAAATGACAATAGTTATATATAATTATTTGATAACCCTTACTACTTCTAGTTATATAATGACCTTCCCCCTTATCTATCAAAACATTCCCTAGCTTAGCTAATAAATAAAATGCATTATATGCCGCTTTTTTTATTGAGTTCATGGTTATTAATCCTATACCGCCATGATACTCATCTTCTGGTAATGGCAACTCTTCTATAAAATCACTAACAACCCAGTATGCCAAAGACTCTGTGCTATCCATATTCTCTACTATATTCTTTACTATGAATGCAGATTTGTAACAAGTATCATGAGTCAATTCTCTATGACTAGGTGAAGAATTCCATTCTGTTATATATATTTTCATATCTTTTTTACTTATCTTCTTTACTTTCTCATTTAGTTTTTCTATATAATTGTGTAAAAAATTCTCATCTTCAGGAAGTCTTCCCTTTTCACTTAGTGAATTAATATCAATTTCTTTTATATCTTTATCAACAATATAGGTATAACTATGACTATATACAAAATCAGGCTCTATATTTTTACTAGAATAGAAATCATAAAAATCTTGATACCATTTATAACTTCCATCACATATAAAGTTCATACCTGGCGCTCCAACTTTTATATCTTTAGATATAGATTTTATAGTATTATAAGTATTTTCAAATAAACTATAATAATCATTAACCTCTTTGAAACCAAAAAAATTAACTATTTCAGGTTCATTCCACACCTCAAAATACCAAGTTTTAACTTCCTTTAATCCATATCTATTTATACAATGATTTATAAATGATTCTATAAGGATATTCCACTTATTTATATCTTTAGGAGGACTTATTATTGTTGCTCTATCAAATATTCGATTTTGTTCTTTAGCTAATTTACTAGGCATAAATCCCAATTCAATAAATGGCTTAAGATTAATACTATCTAAAAAATTAAATAACTTATCTATCTCTGAAAAATCCAATATTATATTTCCTCTATTATCTTCATCATAAACCTTCATTTCATCATCAAATATACCATGGAACCTTATATACTTAAATCCAATTTCTTTTTGAATCATTTTTAATTGATTTTGAATATCTTTATGTAGTCCATCTTTCGCCCTACCTATTGTAGTTAACAGTTTCCAATTATGATTTATATTTTCTTTCTTTTTATTTAAATCAATCTTTATATCACTTTTAGCACTTACCATCTTATCATTACAATATTCTTTTATATCTAAATATTTAAATAATGAAGTATATTTTTTATCTTCATCTATTTTTACATAATTAAAACTTTCATTATTCACTCTCATTTTTTTTAAATTAGTTTTTACTTTTTTTCTATATGAGTTAGGAGTTTGCCCATAGTTTTCTTTGAATAAATTAAAGAATGTTTTCTCATTATTGAATCCATTATTAAGAGCTATTTCTGTTATTGATAAATCACTGTAAATTAAATCTTTTACAGCATGCTCTAATCTAATACTGCTTAAATATAAGTGGAAGTTTTTCCCTATATATTTTCTAAAAAACTTAGATAAATACGCATTAGAAAGGTATTCTTTTTCTGCCAAACTACTAAGGCTTATATCTTCTTTGTAGTTTAAATCTATATATTGTATAATTCGTTTTAATCTTTCTGAATACTTATTACCACGTTTATTGTATAAATTATTTTTCACTTTAAAATTTCTACATAATATATAGATTAATTCAAATACCAAAGATTGTATCTTAATCTCGCAATCCTCTTCATCTTTACTATAAGTCCACATAGTCTTAGCTAGTATTTTTCTAATCTCATCTACAATATATTTATCTTTATCTTTTAATAACACTGACTTACAATTAAATTTTATATTTTCTATATCTTCATAATAAGTTTTTATAAAATCTATAGGAATTTGAAGTGCTAAAATTATATTATTATCATTAGAACTTATTGTATGCACTTCATTTGCATTGATTACTATAACATCTTCTTGACTTAAATAATATACCTTATCATCTATAACAACACTTACATTTCCTTTTAAAACAAATAAAATCTCTAAGCTCTCATGCCAGTGATTTTGTACATAGTTAACACTATGAATAAATATATTCATCTGCATTTTGCTATTAAATTTAATAGTTTCATAAATAGACCCCATATAATATCTCCCTTATTATTGTATATACTTCTATCCACTAATTTCTTATGTCTATCTTTTAAGATATAATATCCTTTAATAATATATTATACCAATTAGTTTACAAATTTCAATAATTTTACATTTTATTTAAATACATAACTTTTTCTTATATTTAATTTATTTCTCTTCTTTCAATTTAAAATATACTTACTTTTCATTTAGCCTTCAAGAAATTTGTAACTAAATCACTAAAATATTAATAGTATCTAATTAAATTGTAGGCTATATAATTCAAATAATAATTATAAAAATATATTTTGAATGAAAAAGTGGCTGTCTCATAATAGAACGATTTTCCATATCCTAACAGAAGATAGAGAATTTTAAATGATATCATGCTGTTTAAAGAAAAAGAGACTGTCTCAAAGTGGAATAAAATTCCTACTTAGAGATAATCCCTTTTTCATAGATTTCAATTATGAAGATTATTTGTAACAATCATATTTATGATTTATTTTTCTCTTTAGACAAATAATAATTTTTATAAGAACTTCTTTCAGATTTATTTATAATTTTTAAGCATAATACTACTTAATCTATCAGTTCTATTTATTTTTTATCTTTTTTAAATATTTTAATATATTAATTATCTATAATTTTATTTCTATTTTACTAAACTTCTTTTTAATCTTAGTTCTTCTATTACTTTTCTATATATATCATCCAATTTATAGAATTGAGCTATTATTATTATTGCTATTGAAATAATAATCGGTATCCAAATATAGTTTACGTTTATTGCATTAATTGCACTTTGTGTTTGAACCGCATTGGGAACATATCCTCCCCTTGATAAAATAAATGTAGATAATGAAGCTGATACTGCCATTCCTAGTTTTACCATAAATCCACCTAAAGCAAATAACATCCCTTGAGATCTTATACCTGTTTTCCATTCCCCGTAATCAACTGTTTCTGCAGACATTACAAATGTTATTCCTATAGCAATTCCATAACCTATTGCTGATATTACACTATTTACAATTACTAAAGAAACATTAAACTTACTTAAATATATTCCTAAATTACCTATTATTACAAATATACATCCTAATATAATACAATTTCTTTTACCTATCTTTTTTGCTAGACTTGGTATTACTAATGCTATAGGTATAGCAACCAAAGATGATATTGATAATAAAACAGGTACTATAGAAGCATTTTTTAAGTAATACTGTGCATAGTACATTGTAGATTGAGTTTTCATCATCATACTTGTAAACATCAAGAAAGACATAATACTTAAAACTACCCATGGTTGATTTGTTTTTATAACACTCCAAGTATCTTTTAATGATATTTTATCTTTTTTAGAAATAACACGTTCTTTCGTGCCTAAAAAACAAAGAATAATTAATATACTTCCAACTATACCATAAATCATTACTGTAGTTGAAAATCCTTTTAATTCATTTCCTTGTCCTAAAAATGCTACTAATCCTAAAGTGCATCCTGCAACAATAAACTGACCTATAGACGCCCCTAAAGACTTAAACATATTGAATGAAAGTCTTTCATTTTCATCATCAGTTAAACTTGACATCATTGTTGAATAAGGAATATTTACGGCTGTATAAAGCACACAAAATGCTATATAAGTTACAAATGCATATATCACTTTTCCCTGTTGAGTAGTATCTGGTGAGAAAAATGTTAATGCTCCCACTATCCCAAATGGTATTGCCATCCACAATAGATATGGTCTTGCTTTACCATACTTACTATTAGTTCTATCAATAATTGCTCCCATCATTGGATCTGTTATTGCATCTACAATTCTAGCTAATAACATTATAGTCCCAACTACTGCAATTCCTATACCTGCTACATCTGTATAAAAATACATTAAATATGATGTAGAAAGAGTAAATAGTAAGTTTGATGCTAAGTCACCAAATCCATAAGTTACTTTTTCTTTTAAAGATATCTTTTCTTTTTCATTAATTATACCTTCATTTAACTCCATAAAATTTCCCTCTCTTCATAATAACGTTTTCATAAGTAATTTTATTATAAATATCAAAACTTTTCCTAACATTTAATGACTTAATACCTGTATATTTTTGACATTTATCATTTTATATAACTTAGACATTTATAGTTGTTTAATCCACGTTTCTCCTAAAAAAATTGATAAATGATTTTAGACTTTAAAATTCATCGTGTAGTTCAGTATCTTTTAAACAATTAATTTCTTTAAAAAATGAGGTAATTTTAAATAAAAATGAGATAGTTAATTTTTTAACCATGTTGTAGAATATAGTCATAAGCTTGGTTGTTAAAAAGTAACTAGCTTCTAAAATGCTAGTTACTTTATTCTCAACATAGAAATTTAATTTAAGATTTAAAATGTTTCAAACAACAACAACATAATAATATAAGTCACTCATAAGGAAAAGACTACTGCTGCACTCAGTAGTCTTTTTTTCTTTAGAAAGATGGTGGTGTTATAGCAAATACTACTTCACAATCAACATCACTATCATTTTCCCACTTATGATTCGAATATGGAGGTATTTTAACACTGTCTCCGCAATTTAATTCAATTATATCATCTAACAAATATAATTTTACTTTTCCCTTTGTAACATAAGCCACCTCTTCACCTTTGTGATTAAAAAGCTCTTTAGAAGATGACTCTCTAGGAGATATTTTCATAAGCATAAATTCAATATCTCCCTTTGTATCCGGGGTTAGTAGTTCATAGACAAAACTCTCCTCCGCTGAAAATATTATTTTATTACGCCTATCCTTTCTAACAACTAAATCTTCTGTTTGAATATCACTTATAAAAAAATTAAATAATGGTACATTTAAAGCAGTTGAAATTTGCTTCAAAGTATTAATAGATGGATTTGCTGTACCTTTTTCTATTTGACTTAATAATGATGGAGTAGCACCTATTAATTCAGCTAATTCTTTTATCGTTAACCCCTTACTTTTTCTATATAGAGCAATATTTTTTGATATATCTACTTCATTCATTTAAAATTACCTCATTTATTCATATTTTAAATAATTATATCAATATAGAGTATATTGTGCAATTTTATTAAATTTAATTTAATTATTTGAATTATAATTAAATCAAATTGACTGTAATAAAAATCCATGTTACTATCTTATTAAATAATATTTAATTTTTATCAGATAAATTAATTATTATTTAATAAGAACTGAAATAAATTATATAAGGTGGTTAATTATGATTAATTCTATGGTATTAAACAAAGAAATTTCAAATTGGATAGAAGAATATCCATTATTAAAAAATATAATAGCTTTAGAAGAGTCTTTATGGATAAATCCAAAGTATAGTAAATTTAACGTAGGCATGGAAAACATTTCACTTTCTATGACAGATGTTAAAGACGCTGAAGAAAGATTAAATAGATTTGCACCATACATAGCTAAAGTATTCCCAGAGACTCAAATAGATAATGGTATAATTGAATCTCCTATAGTAAGAATAGATAATATGAAAGTTGAATTAGAAAAAATTTGTAATGAAAATTTACCTGGAAATTTACTATTAAAATGTGATAGTCATCTTAAAGTTTCAGGATCTATAAAAGCTAGAGGTGGGTTTTACGAAGTACTAAAGCACGCTGAAGATTTAGCATTAGAGCACAATATACTTAATATAAATGAAGATTATAAAAAATTAGATAGTGATGAAATTCGTCAATTCTTCTCAAAATATTCTGTAGTAGTTGGATCAACTGGAAACCTAGGTCTTAGTATCGGTATAATGAGCGCTAAATTAGGATTTAAAGTTACCGTTCATATGTCTGCTGATGCAAGGCAATGGAAAAAAGACCTTTTAAGAAGTAAAGGTGTTGAAGTTATAGAGTATGAATCAGATTATAGCAAAGCTGTTGAAGAAGGCAGAAAACAATCTAAAGCAGATTCTAATAGTTACTTTGTAGATGATGAAAACTCTAAGAACTTGTTCCTAGGATATTCAGTTGCAGCTTCAAGACTAGATAAACAATTAAAGTCCATGTCAATTAAAGTAGATGATAATAATCCACTATTCGTATATTTACCTTGTGGTGTTGGTGGTGGCCCTGGTGGAATTGCTTTTGGTCTTAAGCTTCTTTATAAGGACAATGTCCATTTCTTCTTTGCTGAACCAACACACTCTCCATGTATGCTTATAGGCTCTATGACTGGTGAACATGATAAAGTATCTGTTCAAGACTTCGGCATAGATAATATAACTGCTGCTGATGGATTAGCTGTTGGTAGAGCATCAGGTTTTGTTGGTAAAACATTAGAAAAATTAATGAGTGGATGTTATTCTGTTGAAGACGAAAATATGTACAAACTTCTAACCAAAATGGCTGACAGTGAAAAAATATTCTTAGAACCTTCAGCTCTAGCTGGTATTCCTGGTATTGTTAAAATACTTACATCTAAAGAAGGTAAAGAATACTTAAAGATAAATAACCTTGAAGATAAATTAAAAAATATAACTCATATAGCTTGGGCAACTGGTGGAAGTATGGTACCTGAAAATATTATGGATGAATATTACAACAAAGGTCTTTCATTACTAAAATAATTAATACGCTTTTTAAATATACCTAAAAAACACTATAAACTTTAAATATTAAAGAGGGGCTTTATAGAAAATGGCCCCTTTAATAATAACCATATGCTCTCAAACAATATGAAATAAAAAAATGATGAACTTAGAATAATTTCTTCTAAATTCATCATTAATAATCAAATAAGATGTTCTATTAAAACAGTTGCAAAGCCTAGGAAGAAAAAGAATCCTAAAACATCAGTAAATGTTGTGACAAATACTGAAGAAGCTAAAGCTGGGTCAACTTTAATTTTCTTTAAAAATAATGGAACTAAGTATCCTGCTATAGTTGCAACTATCATATTTAATAACATTGCAACTCCTATTACTAATCCAAATATAAACTTACCTTCCCATATATACCCTATCAATCCAATTATAATTCCTATGGATGTCCCTGTAAAAATTCCTACTCCAATTTCTTTAAAAAATACTTTTTTCATATTTTTAAAATTAAGTTCTCCAAGGGCTAACCCTCTAACTATTATTGTTAAAGTTTGCGTTCCAGCATTACCACCCATACCAGCAACTATAGGCATGAATGTGGCTAAAGCTACTACTTTTTGAATAGTTCCCTCAAATATTCCAACTACTGATGAAGCTAAAATGGCTGTAAATAAGTTAATTATAAGCCATGGCAATCTACTTTTAACAGATTCTATTAAAGTTCCATCTACCTTTTCACCTTCATCTACTCCACCTAAACGATGTATATCTTCTGTACTTTCATCTCTTAATATTTGCATAACATCATCAACAGTTACTATTCCAAGAAGTCTATTTGAATTATCAACTACAGGCATAGTTAAATAGCCATATTTCTCGAATCTATGTCCAACTTCTTCTTGATCTGTATTGAATAAAATTCCCTCGACTCTACTGTGGATAAGGTCTGATATTTTTGTATCAAAGCTTTTTGTTACAAGTTCCTTAAGAAAAATAACTCCCTTTAATTTATCAAGTTCATCTATAACATATAAATCATTAATATTTTCATTTTCTTCACCATAAATTTGTAAATACTCTAAAGTCTCTTTAACAGTCATATTTCCATTAATAGCAACAAATTCAGTTGCCATTATTCCAGCTGCTGTATCTGGGGCATAACTTAAAAGCCTACGTACAACTCTAGCATCCTCATCAGCCATTTTAGCTAGTATTTTATTTGCTTGTTCCTTTTCTAATTTTCCAAGCAAATCAGTTAATTCATCTGAAGACATCTCTTCAATTATGTTTTTTTGCTTATTTTCAGAAAACTCCATTAATATTTCATATTTTTCATCAACTTCTGCTTCATCTATAATATCTGCAATTATATCTTCTGGAAGTCTATATAATATGTCTTTTCTATCTTCAATATTTTCTCTAAGTACATCAAGAATATCCACTGGATGTATATTTTCCATATAGCTTACTATATTACTTTGTGGAGCATGTAATAAAAACTTTCTTAGTTCTTCTTTACTCATATTTAATTTCATAGCTATCCCCCTACTTCTTCCATAGGAAAAAACCATAGCTATAAAATAAACTATTGAAGTTATATGATAAATTGAATAAAATTTCTCTAAATCACATTAAATTCACTTATAGCCGTGGTATTAAAAACTAATTCCCCATATATTTCATAATTAATTTGCATATTTCCAAAGCTTCTACTCAGATACGGGTCCATAAATAATACCACCTCCAATAATCTCTTTATTCTCTACTTCTATGCTATTTAATAACTTTCCTTTTGTCAATAAAATTTACAGCATTGTAAAAATAATATAATAATTCTAGTATATTAAGTTTAATTATGGAATTTATTTTAAATAAGTAATTTAATGTAATCAATTTAAAGACCAAAAAATGAAGCTCCATCTCTTCTTAAAAATTCTAAAGCAGCTTGTAATGAATATGCATCTCCTACTAATTTTAATGTAAGTGATTTATTTACAAGTTCATTTGCTTCAAGAGAATAAGGAAATTCACCATTAAGCTTTTGATTATAAACAGTATCAAATCTTGCAAGTGCTACTTTAAGAAACATTAATCTAGCAATCATAGTTAATCTTACTGATAAAACAACTTGCTCATCTATTTTAATAGTCAATTCCTGCTGTTCTTGAGCACTTTTTTCTGCTCTATTGGAAATTAAATCAATAGCTTCTATAGTAGTAATATAAGAAAGATAATCACTATAAAAAATTAATAACATTGCATATTTCTCAATATTTAATAAATCTAAACTTTTTAAATCAGCTTCACTTATTCCAGTATTATTACTATTATTACTATTATTACTATTATTACTACTATTGTTATTACTAGTTTTATTACCACTCTTATTATTACTATCATTGTTGTTACTAGTTTTATTGCCACTACTATAATTACTATAATTACTATCATTGTTATTGTTATTTATATCATTTTTACTTTTTTCATTATTCCTATCTTTTTTTAAACTTTTCTTCGATTTATATTTTTTCTTACTTCTAGCCATAATTAAACCTAAATATATTGCTATTAGTTTATAATATTAAAATTAAAATTCCTTTGTTAATAAATATTAATTTAGTTCAATCATGTTACCTACTCAAAAAAATATCATCTAAAATCCATGAAATACAAGAAAATTATATAAATTTATCAATATATAAAAATTATCTAAAAAATAAAAACTAAAATATTGTATAATAGTAAAATAAATCAATATAATGTAAAATATAAACTAACTTTATAATTTAGTTAGGATGTGATTTATAATGAATAAAAAAACAGAATACCTAAAAACTGAAAAAGAAAAAATGTTAGCAGGTGAACTTTATTATGCTTCAGATTATCAATTACAGAAAGAACATGAATGGGCTCAAAATATTCTTCATGAATTTAATAATTCTACAGATATAAATAGAAATGAAATATTAAAAAACTTATTTGGTAAAACAGGTGAAAATTTTTGTATAAAGCCTACTTTTCATTGTGACTATGGATACAACATTTATGTAGGAGAAAATTTCTTTGCAAATTATGATTGTGTTATATTAGATGTTTGTAAAGTAACAATAGGAAACAATTGTATGATGGCCCCAAAAGTTTGTATATATACTGCAACTCATCCATTAGATTCAGAATTAAGAATATCAGGATTAGAATTTGGTAAGCCAGTAACTATTGGAAATAATGTTTGGCTTGGTGGGAGTTCAGTTATAACACCTGGGGTAACCATTGGAGATAATGTAGTTGTTGCGGCTGGTGCTGTAGTTGTAAAAGATGTTCCAAATAATGTAGTAGTTGGAGGAAATCCTGCCAAGATTATAAAATATTTATAATGAGCAACTATCTCTAAATTTAGATCTATTTTTTTACTAATCACTATTCTTAGAATTTTCTATATTTAAATAATATAATAAGTAAATTTTTACTTATTATAAAAAGGTAAAAAATATTTACCTTTAATCTTTTAGAAAAAAAATAATACTGGAATTTTTAATATTCCAGTATTATTCCAATAAAAACTATTGCTCGCTAAAAATTTTTAGTTTTATCTATATTTACGCAAATCATCTAAAAATGCTCTAATTTACTTAATATATTTATCTTCTAACTGTTTTAATATTTTTAAATATTTTTCTCTTGTAGCTTTATTTTCTTCTTCATAAACAACAAATTCTTCATTTATAGTGTTTATAACACTCTCATCTAATTCTCTTAAAGCAAATTTATATATAACATTATCTTCTTTATTTATATGTCTCTTTAATAGGTCAGTATAAGAAATCGCATTAGCAATAACATCTAATTTAGCTTCTTCATTTCCTGCTTTTAAGTTCTTAAGAGCTTCTTCAAGATTATTTATATACATTCTTCCTAAATCATGTTCAACTAACATTCCATATTTTATAGTTTTTTCACCTAATACTCCTAAATGTTCTACCATTCTATTAAAAAGCATTACCTCTTCTTTTCTGTGGTGATATGCATCAGCATATTCTCTTATGTATTCTATTATTAAAGCAAAATCATCGTAATTTACATCTTTTCCTTCTAATATTTGAAAACAAGCTCTTCTAACTACCTCAAGCATAGGCTCAATATTTCTATGTTCTCCCATCATTACTTCAACTGCTGTCATATTTTCTTCCTCCTACTATTTATTATTTATAATTAACTATGTTTTTCTAATCTTTATCTAAATTAAGTCTTAGTTTATTTTAATTACTTCTTATGTATATTATTATAATTAATTCTAAATAAAATTCCTGTAACTTAAGTTACAGGAATTAAATTATATTGCTTAATATATTAAAGCATATTTTCAAAATAAGTAATATTATAAAATAATTATCTATTTTTAAATTTACAATTAGTTATTCATTAATACAGTTATTATTTCATCAACTTCAAATATATCTTTAGTTTCAAAAATTTCTTGTAAATCTTCTATATTTTCTTCTGAATGTTCAATATCCTTAGAATACATATGACTTATATTAACCATATCCTCTTCAGTTAATTGTCCCTCTTCTATCCATTTTACTAATACTAATTCCCTAATCATTAAAGTACTAATTATTGCTAGTTTCATTTTTGCTGACATATCATAATCAAAAATAGCTTTCATAAAGTATCTAAATATAAAGTAATTTAATATATTCTCGAATTTATATAAGTTATCCTTATAATATTCATTGAATTCTTTTGATTTAGTAAAATAAAGTTCTTCCTTATCCTTAAAATACTTTAATGCATTATCTAGACCTAATGGGTCATTAGAATTAATATGCTTTATATCCTTATACACATTAAAATATCCATATATATTATTATACTTAAGGCTTTTCTTTCCTTTATATTCAACTAATTCTTTTATAATTTCCTTTAATAAATTTTCTTCCTTATATTCTTCTATGACATCCTTTATTTCATCCATATCACCTAAATCTATTTTATTTTGAATTTCCTTAACAAATTTAAGTGCTATGGCACATTTACTTTCTAAATCTAGTTCTTTACGTTCTATAATATTAAGAACAATATCTCTACACCCTAAAAAATCAGAAAGAACATCTTCACTAATGTCACTCTCTAAATCAGCTTCTTCCTCATTTTCACTTAATTCAAAAATAACTTTTTTATTTGACCTTAAAATTATTCTTGCAGCTTCTGGGCAAGATAAAGAAATTCCTACTTCTCTTAAATCCAAGAATTCCTCAGTATATCTTGGATATTGCTTACATGTATAACAAAGATAATCTTCTCCAAGCTCAGCATATATATCACAAAGTTTTTTCTCATTTAAAAAAGAACAATTTCCTTTATTTAGAAGAAAAATATTATTTCCATCTTCATCCTTAACTATTTTACTTCTTAAAATTTCTCCAAAGTCACCATTTACCTTTTTATAACGATTATTACTTTCCTCATCAATAACAATACTCCATCCAGCACAACATGTATCCTCGCACTCTGAAGCTATACACTTAAATTCATTAAAATAATTTGGTACTCTTACTTTCATCTTTTACATTGCTATCCATAAAATCTATATGCCTTACAGACTTATTGCAACTGACACCTCCATCATGTTCTTCATATAAATTAAAGCTTAATTCATATAGAGTTTTACCTCTAGTTGGATTTTAGTATTCTTTATCTTGTGACCTATGTCTATTTATCCCTATTTTATAAGAAACTTTGATATTACAGACACTAATCACCAGACAAAATAATCTTTAATTATCAATTTGTATTTTTCTTATGAATTTATCAAAGTAAATTTACAAATTAATTTTAATATTTATTTTTACTATCATCAAGTATTCACTACTTTATTTAAAAGTATTTGCAAAATATGTTCAAAAATAATGCATACTAACTATTTCTATTTGTATATTTATTATAGTAATTAAATTTAGAAAACTCGAATTAATTAAGGAGAAAATAACATGGATATAAAAAAAATTTCTACTGTATTTTTTAGTCCTACAAAATCAACTAAAAATATTCTTTCATTAATAGGAAAAGACTTTCCCTTACCATTAAATGAAATTGATATTACTCCACCTTCTACCATCACTAAAAATATTAAATTTTCTAATAATGAACTCGTAATCTTTGGAGTTCCTGTTTATGGAGGTAGAATTCCTAAACCTGCTGTTAAACGTATAAAAAATATTAAAGGTAATGCTACTCCAACACTACTTGTTGTGACTTATGGAAATAGAGACTATGATGATGCACTCCTAGAACTAAAAAATATTGTAGAGGAAAATGGATTTTTCTTAGTAGGTGCCGCTGCCTTTATTACAAAGCATTCTATTATGCACTCTGTAGCGCAAGGAAGACCTGATAGAAATGACCTAAAAGAGATAGAAAACTTTTCAAAAAAAGCTTTGAGGAAAATTCAAAATATCACTAATGTAAATGACCTTCCCTTAATAACTGTAAAAGGTAACTTTCCCTATAAAGAATACAATGGTATTCCATTGAAACCTCAAGGGACAAAAAAATGCATTAAATGTCTTAAATGCGTTGAAAACTGCCCTGTAAATGCAATTTCTAATGATACTCCTCATAGAACAAACAAAAACCTTTGTATTTCTTGTATGCGATGTGTTAAAATATGCCCTACTCATACAAGAAAATTAAATAAATTAATGCTTTCCATTGCAGAAAAGTCCTTTGCTAAGAAATATACTGAAAGGAAGGAACCTGAAATTTTTATTTAAGTTCCTTTTTAAATTTTTAATATTGATTGATAATAAAATTTAAATTATCTAAATTTTATTATTTAAATAATAAATAATTGTGGTTTATAGAAATATTTATAAAAAATAGAACAAATATAAAAGATCAAAATTAGAAAAGATTATTAATTTATATTTTTTAAACATAAAAATACTCCCCTTAAAGTAAATTCTAACAGTTCTTTTTTATCCTGCCTACCTTAAAGGGAGTACTTCATATATAACTTACAACACTAACGCCTTTAATATTTTCTACTAATTAATTATTCTTAATCACAGATTTTGCTGTTCGTTTGACAACATCAAAAAAACTTAAAGACTTAACCATATGATTAGGATCAACATATTTTCTAATAGTACGAAGTACTTGTTTTGGTTCTTTAGAAGAAAAAGAATAAGTACCATTCTTTTTAGTTTTTATTGCATATCGTGGAATCCACTTTCCTTTTAACATTACTGATGCAATAATATAATCTACCTCTTCCCAAGGAATTTGAATGAATTTCTGATAATTATTAGAATTATAAAATTCAAATCCTTTATCACCAATCATTATTTTCCCATAATCTGAAAGTCCAACAAAAGATGTCCCATCAACTACTAAATCAACTTTTGTATTAAGTGATTGAACCATACATTTCACCTCTTTTCTAAAGAATATTACAGCCTCTAGCTATCGGATAAAAAATATTACATTAATCCTATCAAATGTGCAACTATACCAATTACAAATAAAGAAAGAATAATAACAATTGGAGATACTTTCTTTTTAAGTAACCACATACAAATAAATGTTAATACCAATCCTGCAAGTCCAGGAATCAATGAATCTAAATTATTTTGTAAAGTTGTAACTTTATCAGGAGTTAATGATAATCCAGCTGCTTGTTGTAATAAAGCTTCCTTAATACCATTTGCTCCAGCAGGAAGACTACTCCAATCAATATAAGCACCTTTACTTAACTGCACAGATGATACTACTGGTGTAAATTTAATAGATACCCATCTATTAACTAATGCACCTAAGATAAACATACCAAGTATAGATGCTCCTTTTGTAATATCTTGTAATAAATTACCTGATAAGTCTTCTGTAATACGGGAACCTGCTTTGTAACCAAATTCTTGTGTATACCAAGTAAATGCCATACGAACAATATTCCAACCTAAGAAAAATATAATTGGTCCTAATATACTACCACTCATAGCAAGCGAAGCACCTAATGCTCCTAATATAGGTCTAACAGTGAACCAAAAAACAGGATCTCCGATACCTGCTAAAGGCCCCATCATACCAACTTTAACTCCCTGAATAGTTACATCATCTACAGGAGCTCCATTTGCACGCTCTTCTTCTAATGCTAATGTCACCCCAATAATAGGTGATGCTACATATGGGTGCGTATTAAAAAACTCTAAATGTCTTGTTAATGCAGCTGCTCTATCTTCTTTAGTTTTATATAATTTTTTAATTGCAGGAATTAATGAAAATGCCCAACCACCATTTTGCATTCTTTCATAGTTCCAAGATCCTTGAATGAAAAATGAACGCCACCAAATAGAAAGACGATCTTTTTTTGTTAGTTTTAAATCTTTTTTCATTTTCCTTTTATCCCCCTTCTTAATATTTGTCAATAATATCGCCTATTGGATCTCCCATATTTGATCCACCATTACCTGAACCACCCTTTTTAGTAAGTGCTAAATAAATAAAAGCTAAAGATACACCAATTATTCCTAATCCTATAAGTGTAAGTTGAGGAATAGTCGCTAGTACAAAACCAATTGCAAAGAATGGCCATACTTCTTTAGTCGCCATCATATTAATTACCATTGCATAACCAACAGCAACAACCATTCCACCACCTATTGCTAAACCATCTGTTAACCAAGCTGGCATTGAAGTAAGTAATGTACGAATAGGTCCAGCACCTATTACTAATATTAATGCAGCTGGAAGAGCTATACGTACACCTTGCATACAAATAGCAATAATATGCCACATTTCAACTTTTCTTATATTTCCTTCTTTAGCGGCAGCATCCATAAAATGTGCAAATGCTGTAGCGATTGTACGACAAATAATTGTTAGTAATAATCCTGCAACTGCTAGTGGAATTGCTATAGCAATTGATGAAGAAACCCCTGCTTTTCCTTCTCCACTAAGAACTAGAATAATAGCGGCTGCAACAGATGCTAAGGCTGCATCAGGTGCTACAGCAGCACCTATATTTGCCCAACCTAAGGCAATCATTTGAAGACTACCACCTAAGATTAAACATGGCATTAAATTTCCTGTAACTAATCCGATTAAAGTACACGCAACTAAAGGTTGTTGGAATTGGAATTCATCTAGAATACCTCCTACGCCAGCTAAAAATGCAATAATAATAACTAATATTATTTGAATTATATTTAAATCCACTATTAACCCTCCCTTACTTAATTTATTATTTTAATTTATTTAATTCCTCTTGTGCCTTTTTTAGAATTTCATCCATATTTCCCTTTGAATCACTTGGAACCTTACGAACATCAAAATCCAATCCATTTTCTTTAAGTTTATTAAAAGTATTAATATTTTCTTGATTGAAAGCAAGTACTTTATTTGGTTGAACTTTACCTGGAGAATGTGCCATAGAACCAACATTAATTGTTTTTATAGGGACTCCTCCTTCTACTGCTCTAAGTAAATCTTCTGGATTTTCAAAAAGAAGTAATGCACGTTGTCCACCGAAATGTTTATCATCTTTTGAAAGTTTAATCATTTGGCTAACTGGAACAGTATGAGCTTTAACTCCTGGAGGAGCTGCTTGTTGAATTAATTTTTTACGAAGTTCATCTTTAGCTACATCATCTGATACAACAATAATTCTTGTTGGCTTCACAGCTTTTGTCCAAGCAGTTGCTACTTGTCCATGAAGTAAACGTGAATCAATACGAGCTAAAACATATTCAAAGGATCCTGGTACACCTACATTAGATTGTTGAATAGAATCTATAGAAGATTTATTTGAATCTACAGGTTCTAATGATTCTGGCTTAGCTTTAACTCCTTCTCTAGATGTTTTTATAATATTAGTGGCAATTTCTTGTGCTGATTCCATTGAAAAACGAGAAGCATAAGCTTCAATAACCATTGGTAGATTCATACCAGCTACTATTGCCCACTTATCTTTATATTCTTCGACTAGACTATCTGCTTGATTAAATGGTGTTCCTCCCCAGAGATCAACTAAAAATAAAACTTCATCTTGATTGTCGAAGGATGCAACTGCTTCTTTCATTTTTGCTTTAATATCATCTGGTCCTTCACTAGGCATCAATGTAACCGCTTGTACATTCTCCTGTTCTCCAAAAATCATTGTAGCTGATTGTAAAATTCCTTTAGCAAACTCTCCATGACTTGCAAGAATAATTCCTACCATTATATACCTCCTACTTTAATTTGTAATATAAAATTTATAAACAAGTTTCAAAAAGCTTATATTAATTAAAATTAATAATTATAACTTTCATATTAAAAATAACCCTAAGTCTAATCAACTAAAATATTAAATATTAATTATTCTCTCTCCTTAAAGTTAACGTTTACATAGAGGGTAATTTTTAATTCAGACTTATTTATTTAACTAGTCTGATATTACACCTAAAACTATTCTAAAAAATAATATTACAATACAACATAAAAAATTTATTACATTTGTACTATCACCAAGTTTTCTATATACTTACATATTTTTAATAAATTTTTATTAATTCAATATTATTGCTTTTAACTTACTGTTAAAATAAAAGCTATATTATTTTATTTTTGCTTATCAATACCGACATAAAATCGCCCCCTTAAAACTTATTTTTATCTTACCAATAGAATACTTTTTTTAACACTAAATCACAAATTTATTATTTTTAAAATAATTTAAAAATAATTCTTAATAAATTATTTTTATCATTAAAATAAACTAAAAAACGCTAAAATAATATATTTTTATTTATATTAATAATAATTTACCAAATCACTTTATCCATTTGTTAACATTTCTTTAACTCAAAAACAATAACTTATATAAGGAATAATACCATTTATTTATTATGTATAATTCTAATTTTATTAATTGCACTTATTTCAATATAACCATTAAAATATATAATATTAAATAATTCTAAAAAGGTTATTTATATAATATTTTCAATTATAAATAATTAATTTCTTTATCTTGTATATTTAGTAAATTATCTTTAATTTAGAATTATTATATAAACATTGATCCATAAAAATTTAATAATTAATATATTTTTTACCTAATTCCTTTGAAAATTCAACTTATTTTTCTTTATTTAAAACTTAAATACAATAAACATTTTTTTAATATAAAAACTAAATCATCCTTCATAAATTCACCAAAATTTAATCTTAATTTTTATAAAAAACTCCAGATAAAGAATTAAATCTTATCTGAAGTTAACATAACATTCTCTAATAGCTAAAAGTTATATTTTTTTATTTAAATTCATGGCTTATTTTAGTTTTTTATTTTCTTAATTATCACATTCTTTTAAATAAAAATTACTCATAAGGTAAACTTACTAATATTTCAGTATACTTTCCTAATTCACTATCTATGTGTATTTCACCTTTTGATATATCAATTATCCTTTTGCAAATAGATAATCCTAATCCATAGCCTTCACTTTTTCTAGAACTATCCCCTTGAAAAAATTTATGAAACACTCTCATTTTAGTCTCTTCATTCATTCCACAACCATAATCTTTTATTTTTACAAATGCATATTCTGAGTTTTTATAACAATGTATATGAATTTCACTATTTTCCTCTGAAAACTTTATAGCATTATTAATTATGTTTATCCATAACTGCATTAAGTACTCTTCTTTTCCATAATAGGACATACTCTGCAAATCTAAATCAAAGGATATATTTTTGTGAGTCCATTCTTTTTCTAGAAGTATAATAGTTTTTCTAATCTGCTCGTCTAAGAAAAACTTTTTATTGTCTTTAAAGTTATCTATATTATCAAGCTTTGAAAGTGTTAATATATTAGATGATAATTCTGATAATCTATTAACTTCGTCAGTTATAATATTTAAATACTCTATCCTTTCCTCTTCTGATAGCTTGGTATTTTTAAGTATAGTTGCAAATCCTCCTATAGCTGCTATTGGTGTTTTAAATTCATGAGATACATTATTTATAAAATCACTTTGCATATATTCTATATTCTTTAACTCCTTAGCCATAGAATTAAATTTTTCAACAAGCATACCTACTTCATCATTGCTTTTAATATCAATATTTACATCAAAATTACCAGAAGATATTTCACTTGTTGCCTCTGCTAACTTTTCAATTGGTTTTGTCATCCTTCTTATTACTAAGCTTGTTATAATTGAACAAATCAATATATTAATAAATAATCCTATTTTATTTACCCCAATTATAATGTGTTCTATTTCTGAATAATGCTTTAATTCTACTGTAATATAATCATTATTAATTTTTCCTATGACTTTTGCTCGAGGTCTTCTAGTTACTAAATATATTAGTTTCCCTTCTTCAATAAGCTTGTCTTTCTGAGCTTCTGTTAGATTTAATTCATCTATATCTCTATTTATAGTTAATCTATACCCTAGCCCATCATATATCTTTATTAAGTTATCTAATTTTTCTTTATAGTTTTTAGATTTTGTTACTTCAGAAATTATTATTTCATATCTATTGAATAATACTTCTTCTATTTTTTCATCTATGTAGGGAGCTACTATAAGAAAAGATAGTATATTCCCTATTATAATAGATATAATAAGAGCTACTAAAAACTTAAATTTTATAGTATTTCTTAACCTTCTAGAACAATTAATCATTTTCTTTTACCGCCTTATAGCCAAGCCCTCTTACTGTCACTATATCAAATTCATTATAATGCGAAAATTTTTCTCTTAATCTACTTATATGAACATTTACTGTTTGCTCATCACTTTTTACATCCATTCCCCATATCTCGTCCATTAATTGAATTCGTGTAAATATCTTATTAGGATAACTAAGTAACTTATATAATAAATAAAATTCCTTTTGTGGAAGTTCTATTTGTTCATCTCCCCTTGTAACTGTCAACTTATCATAATCAAGGACAACATCTCCTATAGTTAATTTATGTTCATTATTTATATTTGCCCTTCTAAGTAAAGCTTTTACTCTCATTAATAATTCTTCTAAATCTATAGGCTTTACCATATAGTCATCAATGCCTAGTTTGAATCCTAATATTTTATCTTCCTTAGCTTCTTTTGCTGTAACTATGAGTATTGGTAAATTACTATATATTTCTCGTAATTCCTCTATAAGTTCAAAACCATCCATATTAGGCATCATAATATCACATATTACTAAATCTATCATGCTGTTATTTATTATATTTAATGCTTCAAGTCCATCTGTTGCATTATAAGTTTTATAGCCATTATGACTTAGATATACATCAATTAATTTTCTTAGTTTATTATTATCCTCAACTATTAATATTTTTACCATAATGTCCCCCTAAATTAATATATGATAAAATTTTACTATATTTTGTAACTAATATTAATATCCTTTTATAAAAATAAACAGAAATAGTTCAAATAATAAATCAAAATACAAAAGGGATATACCTGTAATTTCGATATATCCCAAATTTACTTACTATATCATATATTAATTAGTAAGTTTATAATTTTAGTTTATTCACTTCTAAGTGCCTCTACTGGATTTTTTCTAGCTGCTATTTTTGATGGTATCCATCCACCTAACATTGTAAGTGCAACACTTATTATTAATAAAGCTACTGCATGTACTGGATTTAAGTTTGCTATTGATTCTAAATCAGTCATTTTATATAAAATATTATTTATTGGTATTGTTAGTAACCATGCAATTCCTATACCTAATAACCCTGAACTAGCCCCTATTATAAAAGTTTCTGCATTAAATACCCTAGTAATATCTTTTTTTCTAGCTCCCAATGCTCTTAATACACCAATTTCTTTAGTTCTTTCTAACACTGATATATAAGTTATAATACCTACCATTATTAAAGATACAACTAATGATGTAGCAGCAAATGCAACTAAAACTATAGTTATTCCATCCATAATTCCACCAGTCATATCTGATATTGCCTTTGATAAATCTGTATATACGATTTTATCATTAGATGATTTATTTTCATTGTAACTATCTAAATAAGATATAACTTGATCCTTATCTTCAAAATTATTTGGATATAACATAACTGCATAAGGAGTTTCATCTCCTCCAAGATATGCTACTAAATTTTCCTTAGTTTCATCATCAATAGGTTCTCTTGACATTACATTATAGTCAGCATCTTTTTGAGCTTTTACTATATCAGATTCCTTTGCTCTTTCTATTACTAATTCAGTTAAATCATCACTATATGCTATTCCTTCGCTTATCATAGGAACACCTGCATCTTCTTTAAGACGTACTATAGCACTTAAGGTTAATGTAAGTGAATCCTTTGAGTTGTACATTTTTTCATAATCCTTTGAAGGCATATAGGTATTAAATTGTGTTTTTTCATAGTAATCATTGTTTGATATTAATTTAAATTCCATACCAACTAAATCTTTAAATTTAATACTCTCCAAATCCTTTGTATCTATTCCAAGATTCTTCATAGCATTTATATCCACTCTATTTTTTGAATCTACTATAAGTACTAAATCTGTTTTTGACTTAGGATATTTTCCTGCTAATAGATCATAATTTTTTTCTATAAAGGATGCATTATTATCTTTTGTAGAGCTCGGATAAGAAGCTAGTCCAGTTGCCATCTGACTCATAGGTAGCATATTCATCTCATTTTTCTCACTAGCACTAAAAGTTATAGGTTTTATTTCATCATCAACTTTCCTTAAAAGATTCATGGATGCAATTCTTGTATAACCTATATTATCAACAATTTGAGAATCTATTTTTTTAATATAATTTATATAATCCTCTGATATATTATTTTCATGTGTTATTGTAGATTCACTTGAGTCATACAAATAAGCTTCATCTGAATCTACATATTCAACTACTCCCATAACCTTATCATTCATTTCTTTTCTTTTAGATTCCATAGCTTCTTTACTAATTTCTTGAGCTTGTTTAGTAATTGTAATTGGATATTCTGCCAATGCATCTTCTTGAACTTCTGATATCTTAGCATCAAATCCATTTGATAAACTAAGTATAAGAGCAATTCCTATAATACCAATACTTGAAGCAAGTGCTGTTAAAAAAGTTCTTCCCTTTTTAGTCTTTATATTCATTGCTGATAATTTTAAGGCTGTAAAAAAACTCATACTTGTTTTCTTTAAGGAATATTTCTCTTTTTTAGCTTCAACATCTAAAGGATTTGAATCTGATACTATACTACCATCCCTAAATTCTACAATTCTATCTGCATAATCTTTAGCTAATTCTGGATTATGAGTAACCATTATAACTAATTTATCCTTTGATATTTCCTTTATTAATTCCATTATTTGTACACTTGTTTTTGTGTCTAATGCACCAGTAGGCTCATCTGCAAGAATTATATCTGGGTCATTCGCTAAAGCCCTTGCAATAGCAATTCTTTGCATCTGCCCTCCTGAAAGTTGATTAGGCCTTTTGTGTATGTGATTCTTTAGACCTACTCTTTCAAGAACCTCAAGAGCCTTCTCTCTTTTTGCCTTAGCTGATATTCCACTTAAAGTCATTCCCATTTCAACATTTGATACTATATCTAAGTGTCCTATTAAGTTATAACTTTGGAATATAAATCCTATACTATTATTTCTATATGAA
Source organism: Clostridium massiliamazoniense (assembly GCF_001403635.1). Lineage (GTDB taxonomy): Bacteria > Bacillota > Clostridia > Clostridiales > Clostridiaceae > Sarcina > Sarcina massiliamazoniense. The sequence continues at coordinate 248,443 of NZ_LN879468.1, read as the reverse complement.
TCCCATTCAGAATCTGAAAATTCCTTCGTTGATTTCCCATTAATAATTAAATCACCTGAATCATACTTATCAAGTCCACCAATGACATTTAAACAAGTTGTCTTCCCTGATCCACTTGGTCCTAATATGGCTACAAATTCATTTTCTCTAAAATTTAAAGATACATTATCTAGTGCTACCTGTGTAAAATCACCTGTAATATAACTTTTCTTTATATTTTTTAATGTAAGCATAAATCTCTACCCCCTTTAGCAATAATTAAAATATACACACATTACATTAACTGAACATTAACTTTTCACTATTTTAATTAAAGTAACTTTTAATAAGAGGTATGAAATCAGTTACTCACATTTATCTTTAAAATAAAAACTCAAAGATAGATAAAAACTATCCTTGAGTTAATTTCACTTTATTTTAATTCTGGCCAATATTCTTTATTAGCTTCTATTAAGTCATCTAATATTTCCTTAGCAACAGTTGCACTTGGAACTGTTTTTGATAACGTTATTGCTTGCCATAATTTTTGATATGATTTTTCTGCCCAAGCCTCAACAACTAACTTTTCTACAGCAACTTGCTGTTCCATAAGTCCTTTTTGGAACCTTGGAATATCTCCAATTGATAATGGTTCTGGTCCATTTGAACCAACTATACAAGGTATTTCAACCATTGCTGTTTCATCAAAGTTTCTAATAGCTCCTTTATTTTCTACTATTAATAACATTCTTTCTTGAGTGTTAAATGCAATAGCTCTTGCTAAATCAACTATATATGAAGCATGTTCATCTATATGAAGTTCTGAATTCTTAGCTGTTCCAGCCTCAGCAATCTTTTTACATTCTCCAAATACAAACTTTTCCCTTCCATCCATAACTTCATTTGCTCTTGTGTATTCTTTATTAGAATGTTCTACAACATAGTCTGGGAACAAATAATATTTTAAATAAGTATTTGGTAAGTGAGTTGGATCTACAGCAAATATATCTTTAGCCTTTGCAAAGGTATCATTCCAACTAGCATCTGTGTGTTGATTTTCATCTATTTTTACAGTATATCCATACTTTGCTACATGTTCTTTTATTTGTGGCATTAAATCATGACCTTCTTTATCAGTAATACTTGACCACCATCCAAAATGATTTAATCCAAAATATTTAACTATCATTTCTTTTCTTGACTCTAAACCTAGTATTTCAGCCATATGAGTTTCTATTCCTATAGGCATATCGCAAATATTTAATATCTTTGAATTTGGCTTTAATAATCTAGTAGCTTCTGCAACTATAGCTGCTGGATTTGAATAATTTAGCATCCATGCATCTGGTGAATACTTTTCCATATAGTCTATAAGTTCTAAAATTCCACCAATAGATCTCATTCCATAAGCTATTCCGCCTGGTCCACAGGTCTCTTGTCCAACTACTCCATGCTTTAATGGAATTTTCTCATCTAATTCTCTCATAGCATATTTTCCAACTCTTATATGAGCCATAACAAAATCTATATCTGTAAATGCTTCCTCTGGATCTGTTGTAGCTCTAAATTCTATTTCTGGAGCATTTTCCTTTAAAATTATCTCACAAGCCTTTGCAATATCATCTTGTCTTTTAAAATCATTATCATAAAACTTTATTTTTCTTATTGGAAATTTACCTAGATTATCTAATAACATAAGTACAATTCCAGGAGTAAATGTACTACCTCCACCAGCTATAACAACAGAAAACTTCTTCATATAAAAATCCCCCTAAATCAAATAATTTATTATTACTTTTTTTATTTAAATTGTAATCATTTACCTTATGTCTTTATAATAGCAAAGAAAAAAGCTTAAAACAATAGTTCTAGGCCCTTTAGGGAATAATCTCACAGGTTGAAACTTAGTATCATAAGTTGTGAAAATTCACAGCTAAAGTTTATGAAAATTACAATGTTAAAAGGATGGACAAAGGAAATTTTAAAAACTCCTTGTCCATCCATATTTAAATTTAAACTAATAATTTTTCGAAATCTTCTCTTACCTTAGGAACTGATAAACCAACAATTACTTGTATAGCTTTCCCATTCTTAACTAACCCATGAGCTCCAGCTCCTTTAAACACTTCTACATCTTGAACTAGACTTTCATCCTTAACTGAAATTCTTAGTCTCGTTGCACAATTTGTAACATCAACAATATTATCTTTTCCACCTAAAGCTTCTAAAAATATAGTTGCTTTTTCAGCGTTAGGTGCTTTTTTCTTATTTCTATAATCTTCTTTATTATACAATTTTACTTCTGCATTATCTTTTTCTCTTCCTGGTGTTAGGAAGTTAAACTTTAAAATTAAAAATCTAAATACAACGAAATAAATTCCTGTAAAAATAATTCCTACAATAACTTGCATAATATAAATATTAGCATGATACTTTCCTAAGGGAATCCAATTAAGTGCTGCCCATTCTATTAGCCCACTACCAAAGTTACCAACTAAACCTAAAGAATAAGAAACTGCTGAAAGTGTTGCTGCTAAAAGTGCATGAACTAAAAATAATACTGGAGCTATAAATAAAAATGTAAATTCTAAAGGTTCCGTAATTCCTGCAACCACTGCTGTTAATGCAGCTGGTATTAATAAACCTGCAACCATTTTCTTCTTCTCTGGTTTAGCTGTTGAATATATTGCTAAAGCTATTCCAACGCATCCAAATACCTTTGATAATCCATGAAGAGCAAATCCTCCTGCTGGAAACATAGCTTTAAGACTTTGTGCTGAATTTGCAAAATCACCTAAATGAGTTGCCCAATAAACATTTATTCCCCCTTGGACCACTGCTGAATCAAATATAAATGGTGAATAAATAAAATGATGTAAACCAGTAGGTATTAACATTCTTTCAAGAAAAGTATAAACCCAAACCCCTGTAGTTCCTGATGATGTTAAAAATCCTTGCAAAGAAGATATAACGCCTTGAACCTTAGGCCAAATAAAGGCCATAGCAAAAGCTACTGGTATCATTATAAAAAATGCTATCATTACTACAAATGATGAACCTTTAAAAGTTCCTAAAAATTCTGGTAATTCAAAATCAAAAAATTTATCATGTAAGTAAACTACTATACCAGCTATTAAAATAGATCCTACCATTCCTATATCAAGAGTTTTTATCCCTGCAATTAAAGTTAATCCTGAATTTCCACCAACTTCTTGAGCAAAATCAACTCCAAATGATGGTCCCCAAATATTAAGAATAGCACTCAAAAAATAATTAAATATTAAATATACTACTAAAGCTTCCATACAAGCTCTAGCTTGTTGCTTTTTTGCAAGTCCAATAGGTAATCCTATAACAAATAAAAGTGGTAACTGTCTAAAAACTGTCCATGCTCCTTCTTCTATTAATGTCCATATGTTATACCATGTCGTTCCTGTTGCAGCCATTGATCCCATTATCTCTTGATTCTTAAATAAAATTGAAAAACCAACCATAATACCTGCAAAAGCAAATAATAACACTGGAGTAAACATAGCTCCACCAAATCTTTGAACTTTTTGCATCATTTTTTGCATCATTTTTTCCATCCCCCTTTTTAATTCTCAAAACCATTTATAGGTAAATAATAACAACTCTAAAAAACGTTTTCAATATTTTTGTCTACTTTAGGTATTTTTATCTCATATTGATATATCTTCACATTTACTGTGAAATTTCACAAATATTAAAATAAAGTATTATACCTTTTTCTTATCAAACAAATCTTGTAAATTACTAACTTAAAATAAAAATTAAACAAAAAAAGCCTATATGATGGAGCTTACTTATATAAAATTAAAATAATTTTTTTAACTTTATATAATCTTCTCAATAATACAGGCCTTAAAGTCACCTTAATTTATTATTTTTAAATTCAACATATTTACTAAATAAAATTTCTACAAGAGTAAAAAACAAACTAGTAGATTCATATTCTGTTCCATTTCCAACTTTACCAATCGACGTATTTATATATAAATTTTCATGACTTACTCTTGCTAATTCGTTATTCTTTAATTTTGTTATAGAAATAATAGGAATATCTTTAATGTTTAATTTCCTTGCTAAATTTCTTATATGATTAGATTCCCCTGTTAATGAAATGATTATTATTACATCTTCCCTCGTCATAGAGCTTAATAAAATTTCAGCTTCCCGATCTCCATGGATGCTATAAAAACATTCTTGACCAGATAAAAATATTCTTTTTAGTTCTCCTGCTACAGCACTTTGAACAGCACCTGTTCCATATACAAATACTCTTTTAGCATTATATATTAAATCACAAACCTTAGTAAAATCTTTTTCTTTCATATCTGAAACAAATTTAATAAAATCATTACAAATAACATCAGAAAAATTCTCCGTATTTTCTTTTATTTCATCAATTGACCACTTTAAATATATCTTTAATTCACTATAACCTTTTAATGTAAGCTTTTTAGCAAATCTTAGTATGGTTGTCCTAGAAACATTACACCTCATTGCTAATTCATCTATAGTTAATGTTGAACATAATTTTTTATTTGCCACAATATACTTCCATATATACAAATCATTTTCATTAAAGTTATCATAATTTTTATTAACCAATTCCTCTAGTTTCATATAATGTCCCCCTAATAGCAGCAATTTTTATTCTTACTAAAAATTCATTTTCTCAATATACAAATTATACCATATTAATATCTATAAATAATATAGTAATTAGCAAATTAATTATGACTAACATTTAAATTTTATACTTTTTGAAATCATAGCATATCTTTTTTAGAATCTATATGATGATTAATAGTTTCATACTTATAAAATAAAAATTCATTAAATATTTAATTATAATCTCCATTATAAATTAGTTTCTTTATTTTTATTGCTATCATTTTTAAACTATTTTCTAAACAAAATTAACATAATAAAACTCATTGATTTTAAATTAATAAATTCAATACATAAATTAATTTTGTTAAATATACAGACACTAAATATTAATAATAATAATTTATAATTAAAAATATTCAATAAAACTATTTACATTTCATTAAAAAAGAAGTAATCTATTCTTAAAGATTGGAGGCAATTTATGTATAAATTATTAAGTCATTGTCCAGTATGTTCCAATAATCTAAAAGCAACAAAATTAAAATGTACTAATTGTAATACTGTTATAGATAATGAATTTGAATTATCTAAATTTGATTACTTAAATAATGAGCAATTATATTTTATAGAAACTTTTATAAAGTGTAGGGGAAATATAAAAGAGGTTGAAAAGGAACTGGGTATTTCATACCCAACAGTTAGAGCAAAATTAGATGAGGTTATTGAAAATTTAGGTTATTCATCAAAAGAAACTAAGGTTAAAGAAGATAATAAAGATATTTTAACTGCTCTAGAAAAGGGAGATATCTCAGTTGATGAAGCAATTAACAAATTAAAAGATTAAAATTAGGAGAAATTATTATGAATGATGATGATATTATTATAGTATTAAAAATGGTTGAACAAGGCAAGATTTCTGCTCTTAAAGCAAAGGAAATAATTGATACTTTAAACAATACTAAGGCTGTTGCACCTAAAAAGTATGAAGATAAATTTTTAAAAGTTAAAGTCCTAAGCCATGAAGGAGATAAGGTTAATGTACAGTTACCAATTAAAGTAATTAAAGAAGCATTAAAAGCTACTGGTAAATTACCTATATCTACATATATTGAAGCTATAGATGGAATTGATATAGATGAACTAATGAATGCTCTAGTAGCTTGTTTAAATAATGAAGTTATAGGAGAAATAGTAGATATCTCTTCTAGTAAAGGAGATACAGTTAAAATAGTTATAGATTAGAGGTTTCTATATGATAGTTTCAATAAAAAGTAAAGAATTTAACTTAACCTTACCAGTTCCCTTATCTATGGGTGGTCTAATAATAAGATGTATTCCCAAAAAACAGCTTAATACTGAACAAAAAAAGATAGCTTTACAACTTTTTAAAACAGTAAAAGGTAGCTTAAAACCTTATAAAGGATTAAAAATTGTAGAAGTTGTATCACAAAATGGCGAACATATTACTGTTACAATATAAAAAAGGCATGTCCAAAAAAAGATTGAGAGAGACTAGATATTTTTGTGTAAATAATATTTTCTTATCGAAATAATACTGGAATTTTTAATATTTCAGTATTATTTTTTTACTTATTGGAATACTAAAACTAAGTATTTTTTACTTTTTTAGTATGTATTAAAAAATTACTTATTATACATTGTTATTTTAAATGTACAGGTTTTTAAGCTAATTCATCATTTATTTGATTTTTGAACATCAACGTTAACTGGTTAGCATGGCACCCCAATTAGGCGTAGGTTGAGTCCACTTTTCCATGATTTCCATTGTAGCTAAATAAATACACTTATTTAATATTCATCAGTAGGAAAAATAACTCTAACCTTAGTAAACTTACGAATTTGACGATTAAATCCTTCTAAAATATTTGTAGTATAAATCCTTTTTCTTATTTGAGATGAAAATTCAAAAAATGTTGATAGATTCAACCAATTATTATACCAAGAATCATTACTATAGCATATTTAGAGTGCCATTTCTCTTTTAACATATCTAATTATGCTAACGCAAGTTCCTCTGTTGAAGCCTTATAGACTTCCTTTAGATTTTTCATAAATTCCTTTTTATCTTTAGATGCCACATATTTTATTGAATTTCTTATTTGATGAATTATACAAGTTTGAATATTAACTGACGGGAAAACGTTTTTTATTGCTTGTGGAAGTCCTTTTAAGCCATCCATGCATGCAATAAGTATTTCTTTTACACCTCTATTTTTTAGGTCATTACATATTCCAATCCAGAATTTAGCTCCTTCTGCTTCGTCAACCCAAATTCCTAATATATCTTTGTAGCCATCCATATCATAAGCTAAGCATATGTAAACAGCTTTATTAACTATTTTCCCATTACTTCTAACTTTAAAATACATTGCATCCAAATATACTATAGGATATATACGGTCTAACAGTCTATTTTGCCATTCAACAGCACTACTTAATACTTTATCTGTAATTTTAGACACCGTAGATGATGAGATTGTAATACCATATAAATCTTCTATTTCAGCTTGAATGTCACTAGTACTCATTCCTTTAGTATATAAAAATATTATTTTTTATCTAATTCATTACATACTGTTTCATATTTTTTAATTATCTTATGTTCGAATTCACCATTTCTATCTCTAAGTATATTGAGATCAACATCTTCAAATGAACTTCTTAAATTTTTTTACTATAACCATTTCTATAATTGACTCTTTCAAAATCTTCATCGTCTAAACGTTGATATTCACTCCTTCCGAGGTGTTCTTCCATTTCACCTTCAAGGATATTTTCTAATACATCTTTAACAAGTTTTTAGATTAAACCATTCTTGCCCATAACATCATCAATAGTCTTACATTTTTTTATTTCTTCATTGTAATCAAAATTGCTATTTTTCATATAATTACCTCCAAATCAATCAGTTATATTATTCCAAAAACACCAATCAATCACACAAAACACTCCATATAGAATTATTTTTACACAAATCTATACAGAATCTCAAGATGTAATCTAATAAAATTCATTTAATTCATGAAATTGAATTATAAATTGTTCTACCCCGATTATTTTTATTTCAATAACGAATGTATCACTTTAATAATGGTCAATCCGTAATCAACAAAGAAGTTCTTTTGCTCTTCCGAATAGGAATTTCTTTCTGCTATTGCTTCATCTGCAGCATGCCTAAAGCAATGCATTTTCTTTCTATAGCTTGTCACTATATCGTTAGTAATGTAATCAAAACAAATCTTAGGATAATCAAGCGTGATAAACTTCCCATTCTTCTTTAATAAGTTTTCTATCAAGTTTGCTATCTCAGCAAGTTTTTCATCTGTGCTCATATTATTGAAAGATGCTTGTCGATTTGATATCTCGACAAACTTTTGATTTATCAAATTATCTATATCAATATGACTAGATTTCAATTCGAAGGTAAAACTTGCAATAAATTTTCTTCTAACTGCGTATCGAACGGTTCCATTATCATCATCTCCCTGAGCAATAATTCTGTTTCTTATTTCTCCATAAGTAAAGCAACTAGGATCTACAGGTGATCTCGCCAAGACTCTAGGAAATTCTTTTATCTCATATCCCATTTTATATAAATAATACGTTATAAGATGAAACCAACATTTCTTTTCACTACTAGAAAAATCTACCTCAGGCTGGCATAATTCCCTGAATTTTTTTATCGCTTCCTCTACATCATACACTTCAAATTCATAATCCTCTCCTTCCTTATATCCACTAAAAATATCGTATATCCTATTAACATTCTTAATTGAATCATGAAAACGATAATGATATTCTGCTTCTTGTATATTTTGAAAATAAAATTCTTTTAAATCCATCCTAACACTCCAAATCTTTTAAGTAATTCTATAATGCGTCTTCAGATAATCATCACTATAAATTCTAAATTTATCTAACAACTATTTTTACTTAATAAAATTATACTATTTATCTATAATAACCTCAATATCCTAAATTCCTCATTACTACTACTCTCTATATAGCAATATATAAGTTCAATGTTTTTATTCTAACATTTTTTCTTTGCTTATATAGTGAACCAAGTTATCATTTATTTTCAGTTTTATTGAATCAATTTCCCTTGATTTATTTATAGTTATTTCTGATATTATCATATGTAACAACTTCTTCTATTGCTCTCTATCTATTCTTTCTAGTTCCTTCTTTACTGAATTTATCTTATTCTCTCTCTTTATTAACATTCTTTATTGTTGACTTAATCATCTTTTCATTAGAAAGTAGCTCTGATAACTTACTAAATACATACTCATTGGCTTTATCAACTCTTATCATATTTGAACTGCAAGAACTTGTACCTTTATTCTTCCATGCTCCACAACAGCAATAGACTATCCTTTTCTTAATACCATCTGTTAACTTATTAGTAGTTCTTGAAATCACCATACCAATTCACATTTAAGACATCTTAGTATTCCTATTCACCATCATATATTCTTGCCGACTTCCCTTTCTTACTTTCCATAATTGCTTATACTTTATCCCATAGCTTTTCATTTATTATAGGTTCATGTATTCCATCTGTTATTATTGGATTAGTATTGATATTCCTTCTTCTCTTTTAGCTTCAGTTCTATCTTACATTGTATCTTATTTTACCTATGTAAACAAGATTAGTTAGAATATCTCTTATTGAACCTACTGAAAAATTATTACCTTTCTTAGTCTTATAACCTAGTTTATTTAATTGATTAGTAATAACCTTATAACCTTTACCATTAGCATATTTATTGAATATAAATCTAACTGATTCTGCCTCTCTTTCATTAATAGCTAATTTTCTTTTAGCTCCCTGTTGCTTCTCAATCGGTACTAAATCATCTCCTAATCCCTACCCTCCTCACCATTCATTCTCCTTATTTTTGTAATCAATCACCATTTTTTATATTTTGAGCTATTGTTCCACGTTCAAATTCCTCAACTAAAGCCATCATTTGAAATTACATTTTTCCTGCTAGTGTATCTGTTTCAAATTACTCTAAATAAGACTTAAATGTTATATTGTTCATTTCTAATATTTCAGCTATTTCTAATACATGGGTTAATCTCTTACTTATACGGTCTATCTTCCATACAAGCACGATATCGAAATCTTTATTTTCTGCATCCTTTAGTACCTCCTTTAAAGCTGTCTATTATTAATAGCTTTTCGACTAATTCCTCTATCTGAATAACACTTGGTTACTATGTAATCCATCTTATTACACCATTCAGTTATAGCCTTTCTTGTTCAGCAATACTGTAACCTTCTTCGAGCTCTACATATACTAAGGTTTCTTTATCATAGCTTGTACCATTACATAACTCTTCAACCTTATTGAAGTCTTTTATCAATATGAATTGAGTGTAATTAAGCTCTTCTTGTAACTTCTTTAAATCTATTTCTTTTTTATCATTCAATTTATTATTAATTCTCTTGAATTCCACTGATTAGCTAGTTTTCCATCATAAAAATCAAAGCGCATTACTCTTAGGAGCTCTTTACTATCATAATCAAAAGTCTTTTTTTTACTTAATTTCTTCATTTTCTCCTCCATCTCATCAATATTCCCAAGGAAATAACATAATCGAGCAATCTCCATTATCTATTATGTAAACCTTAATTCCTTCTTTTCTTATCTTGAATACTTTCAAGTAATCTATCTCAACATTTCCTTCACTCTTCAATTTATCAATCATACTCCACATAATAAGTTGCAATCTTATATCTACTTCCTCATTTACTCCTCTAGTTACATATCTATTACTTTTACTAAACATTTCTCCTTTTTATTACAACTTTTTATAATTATCCTTTCATCTTTAATTACATCTACACATATAATTCTCTTCATTCACCTTTTACCGCCTAAAAATAAAAGTTTTAATCACTACATCAATAGCAATTAAGACTTTATATATTACCTATTTCTTAGTTTTACATTATTACAAATTCATCTGAAAACGCTTTATTCTTTATTGATTCTTTTATTATCTCTATTAATTCTAATTTTGTAACATCAAGTCTTCTTGAAATATAAGTTTCATCACCTCTTCTAGTTGATTTATACACACAAAATCCTACTTTATTTCTTTTTAGCTCTTTTATGTAGACCTTCTCTAATAAGTATGTATATTCATCATCTCCAATTTTTCCTTGATTTATTATCTTACAATACTTAGTTTCTTTGATTATCTTTTCTTCTTTTACATTCTTCTTACTCACATTAAATTAACCTCCTTTTATTCTAATAGGAACTTAGAAAGTTCTTTAGTACACACTACTACAATTGAAAAATCGCTTGAAAGTAAAAATAGTGAAGAAATCCAATTAACATCTTCACTACATTCAATAACATCAATATATTCTGGTATTAAGCCTTTTAATTTATCTTGTTTCAATATTTCGATAACAACGATATTTTCTGCTATAACTACATATCCACCTAAGTCAGTTTCTATATTTCGTTCCTCTCCATATAGTACATTTAAGACAACTATATTTTCTCTTATACTTTTAATAACCTCTATCAGTATATTATGTAATTTATTCAATTATCTTTCATTATAAACCTTTTTCATTCTATATTCTCCTTTCTAATTATAAAAACTCTTACCTATATATAAATACAAATAAGAGCTTCTATTATTAATAATATATATATTTATATATTTTCATATAACTTTTCTTTCTCATATGATATTAAATCAGACTTATTAATTAATTCATTATTCTTTATATATTCTATAACTTTATCCTCATCTATATCACTTGGTATGTTATATGATAATTTATTTATTGCTGAGCTTGGTACCCCATATTCATATAGAACTGATAAGTTATCTCTTATAAACTCATTTTCTATTTTATTAGCATAAAATATATAATTACCTGGCTTAATATCTTTTTTATTACATATAAATTCCTGTAAATTATTGATTACACTTAACCACTTAGGAACTTTATATTGAAACCAATGTTTCAATATCTGAAAGGATTGCTGGATAGCATTATCTAATAATTCTATATCAGTTTTGTCTTTATTATTATTTTTTAAATATAAGAAATTTTCTTTAACTAATCTAATTATATTAGAATCATTCCCATAATCAAAAGTAACTTTAATAAGTTTATTTATAGTCATTGGTTTAGTTGTTTCACCCATTTTTATAAAGTTATCCCAAGCTAAACTTAATACATATTTTAGTTGCTCATATGTTGGAAATCCAGACCAAGATACTAAATTATATTTATTTTTAATGTCTTTCTCTAATATTCTTAGTACTTCTATTTGTCCTTTAATCGATACTCCATTCTTTCTTACTAACTGTTTTATATCTTCTGGAATACCTTCGAGCTCTTTATATTGATTACTATATTTATCTCTTATATCTTTATAATTAATATTAATTAATACTTCATCTGATACTGGATTCTGTTCAAAAAACGGAATATCAACTATCATATTTTCTATAGGAGGCTCCGGATTAAAATTATATATATTTCCAATATAATGAACCATCATTCTACCAGCTCTCCCCTTTATATTACTATAATCAAAATAATCTATTTTAACTTTATTCCCCTTAGTTTGGTCAAAATATATTACATTCTTAGAACTCGTATTAACTCCTTCTATTATTGTTGATGTACAAAATAAATATTTAAGCTTTCCTAAATTAAAATATTTAATTATACTTGACGTTATATGCTTTTGTAATGCTCCATCATGAATACCTATTCTATATTTTAAACATTCTATTAAACTCCATTTTCTATTAACATTTTGTTCTATCCATTCGATTAAAGATATTTGATTTCTACTTTCAATTACATTTCTATCTTTTAAATACTCCTTAAATTTTACAGATAAATACCTGACTCTTGCAGGAGATGAACAATATATGATACTTTGCTCATCTTTTAACTCATATAATAGTTCAAATAGCTTTTGCTCCTTAAATTCTTTTTTTTCCCTTTAACTCCATAAAAATCTTTATATTTAGTATAATAATCTATACTCTTTGTATCAACTAAAGAATAATTAGTTTTATAAAAATCAGCATTATAACGCTCAGCAAAACCTGGTGAAATCCCATCTATATTCGGACCAAGTAAATAAAAGTTACTTTTATGCTTATTTAGTAATAAATTAATTGCATTATTTAAAGCATCACTTCTTTCATCATCCCTCTTAGCACTTATCTTATAAAACTCATCTAATATAAAGAAATCTATTTTAGGTAAATCTTTATATTCCATAACTCTTTCAGCTGTTAATAAAAATATATTCCCTCTATCACTGGATTGTTTTTGAGTTGTCCTAACTATTATTTTATAATAATTTTGATATTTTTTTAGCTTTCTTCTTGTTTCATCTAGTAATGCTAATGTCGGCTGAATTATAACTATATTATTATATTGTTTACTTGATATAATTTCTTCTATAAGTAAACTTTTTCCAAAACTAGTTGGTGCACTAACTATCAGATTTCTTCCATTTTTAATTATATCTAAAATATTTTTTTGCTCTTCATGAAGATACTTCCCTTCTAGATTAGATGATCTATAAAACTCCGTTCTTATTTTTGCAGATGTACTCTTTAACTCTATACTTTCTTCTTTACTAATATAAGGATAAAAACCTGCTGCTTCAATTAAATCACTCCATATCTCCTTAGTATCTTCACATACTTTATCCCAATTATCAAGTATATGAATAATCACTCTTCTAGCATCTAATTCTGTTTTTTGATTTCTTAGTAATCTAGAACAAATTCTTGCAATTCTAAAGCTCTCATCATACGTAATCTTTTCACAATAATCTATTTGATTTAAAACCTCAATCATTAACTATTCACACAACTCCTGTAATAAACTTAATTTATAATGTAATTTCTTAATCAACTCATTTTTACACTTTACTGGAAATAATATTAATATTATATTTATGTGTGTTCTTAATGGGTGATCATTATTATCATCAAAATATTTTTTTAATTCTTTAACCTCTCTTTCATAGTCAGCTATAAATTTCTGTGTGGTTTCATCATTATGTTTTGTAAAATTATTACTTGAATATGTACACAAAAGTGGAATTGATATCGAATTTAATTGTTCTGATAAAGTATTACTATTGCTAAGAATATCTAGCCAATATTCTTTTTCAGGAATATTATCAAATAATTTTATTTTTTTTGAAACTAAAGCAAACTCATCGTTTAAATAATCTCTCAAAATATGTTCTTTTATATCTTGTATAAGAGCTTTCACGCCTTTTTTTCCACTTTCATATAATTTTGATTCACCTAACCATAATGTTCTTGAAATAGGCTCTACATGTACTGCATCAAATCCATGAACAGTATGTCCATAAGAGTCTTTAAAGAATATTTTTGATAATAGTGGTATAGTTGAATAGAAATCTCTCAAAATTAAATGTAAAATTAGTTCCCCAAATTCTCCTCTCCTTAAATATTTGTTAGCTAAATCATCATCTTCAATATATTTACCCTTTAAATATATATCTTTCACTTTTTGAAATTCATCTATTTTATATATTGCTTTTGCAGCCTCACTTACCTTACTTATTAGTTCAGTATTTTTAGTTTCAGCTCCATCATGAAACCCAAATGCAAACTCTGGTATAACATTCATAAGTATTTTTATTAAACTATTTAACCTATATTCCTTTGTCCCATCATCCTTTAAGTCAAACCCAACTAAATATGTAGACCAGTTACATTCAGAAATTCTTTGTTTTATTACCTTTTCCGAGTAAAAAACAGACATTACCAACCCCTCCTAATAAATAACTATATTTAGTATACATCATTTTATAAATATTGTAAATATTGTAATTATAAGAACTATGTATTATAAATTTGAACTTATATCCTCAGTTATTTTATCCAATTTTAATAAAAACCTCATTTACTTATGGTACGGTTCACTTTAACTTACTTTAAAACAACTATTAATATTTTACTTCTATACTATATACTTCTAAGTTTATTAAATTTATTAAATCATCTATAATTACTCTTTCATATTCATTATAAACATCAATTTCTGATAAACTTTTTAATATATCTTCCCAACATAATATTCCAAGATAAAATTCTCATAAATTCACCTCTCAAATGAAGTTCTAATATGTACAATCATACAAATAATTTAAAATTCCTCTAGTACATAACTTTATTTTAGGTATATGTTGATAGTTAATTATTTTTAAAACTTATATTCTATTAACCTAAAACAATTAATAGTTTATAAACTTATTTGTATATTATTGAAATTAAGGAAATAAATCTTATATAATAGATGTATTAAAAATTATAGTTCTAATTAATATATTTGAATATAAATAAAAGGGAGAAATATTATGTGGGAAGAATTGGGGATTAGTAGTGGAACTGCACTTATTATTTTAATTGCTTTATATCTTATCATAAAATGGGCAGTTAAAAATGGAATAAAGGAAGCTTATACAGATATAACAGGTAATGAAACTGATAAGCAGAAAAAAATAAATCAAGCTATAAATATGTATGCTAAGACAGATAAAACTAATAAAGATACCGAATAAAATAAATAGGTATTTTTATCTATCAATTTTCAACTATTGTAAAGAACTCCAGATAGGAAATTAAATCCTATCTGGAGTTAATATAATTTTATATTCTATCTTTAAATAAATCTACAGCTGCCAAAATATCTATTTCATTTGGATGTCTTTCAGCTATGCTGTATTTTTTCAATCTTTCTGGAGTCAGCTCATGTCCCTTACCATTTGGTAAATTTTTGAACATTTCAACTATTCTAGGATCTATCTTTCCTTGGCAAATAAATTTACCTATTACAGTATTGTTTTCCTTAACTATATTTTCTCCATTAACAAGGGAATCCCATGCATGTTGACTATCTGGATATGCTCCAAGTGTTGCAAATATTCCAACTCTTTTTCCACTTATTTGTTCCATAAATATTTTTGCTTCTTTGTTAGGGAAAGCTCTATCAACCCAATACCCAACTAACACAGTATCATATTCATCTATATTCCTAACATCTGCAATAGGCATTATATCCATTTCTTTAAAAGGTAAATTATTATAAAGTCCCTCTGCTAATTTTTTTGTATTTCCTGTTTTACTTGAATATGTTATTAATAATTTCATTTGAATTATCTCCCCTTGTATAACATTGATTAAATATATCTTTTTTCTATTTACTTCCCATGTTTATCAATAATAACAGCTTTTGTTACAAACCTTCCATCTTCAAATTTAACATCAAAGGCTTTACCAAAGCCCTTTACTAATCTTCCTTCTTTAACTTCTATTTCAAACACATCAAAATCTAATCCTACCAATACATCCATTATAGATTTCCCTTGTCTTTCACTTAGTTTCTCTATAATAGCTTCATTATCTTTTAATATTTTTGCTGTTCCATTAAATGAAACTCTCTCTCTTGCAAAGGTAATATCAACATCTTGTTCATCTTCAATAATCATTATGCTTACTTCTGGATTATTAACAATATTATTGTAATGCTCTGCTATTTTGCTTATATAAATATAAAATTTATCTTCAATATTAACAAATGGAGAATAACTAATCCTTGCTTTATTATCCTTATCCAATGAACTTATCATTAATGTTCTTTGTTTGTTTAATAATTTTTCCATAATCTTTTCCTCACTTCTCTTCTTTAATTTCTAATTCCTAATATTCTTTCTAGTAATAATAAACATCCTCTAAATCCAACACAAGGTGTATAGGGATATATATTTAAAGCATTTATATTTGGATTACTTATTTGCATATCTAACTTACTTCTATGGAACATATCCAATGTAGCTCCATCAGCCATTAATATTAATAATTCATTAGACTTTAAATATTTAAATCTACTTGGTTCTCCTAAATCTACAATAATATCCTCACTCTCCACTTTACATCCATGAAGAATTTCAGCTCTATCTACACATAACCCTAGTTCTTCTATAAAACTTTTCATTGAATGAACAGTATCATAATCTCCAAAAATACCAACTTTCTTATTATCTAAATTTCTTAATTTAAATCTCATTCTAAATAAATACTTTTTAAGTAAAGTTATTTCCTTATGAAGAACCTCTTCATTTACTTCATAATTCATAAGCTCTTTTATCTCATCAATAAACTTCATAGTTTGAGTTAATCCAATAGGCTTTCTATAAACATAAGGTATATTAAACTTTTTTTTCATATATTCAGCTGCTTTTAAACCTTCTTTTCTAATAACAATATTTAATGAAGCTCTTGCTGCCCCTTCTAATTCATCAACTGAAGTATATGATGTGAAAGTAGTATTTAAATCCTTATTAAATACACTCTTCATCATTCTTTTTATTTCCTCTGAGTCTGATAAGAAATTATATTCATCTATATTACTTCCAATAATATTATAGGAATCTTCTTTTTTATCACATGACTTAACAATATTTTTAACAATTAACTCTAAAGCTTCTTCAACACCAACATTATAATCATATTTTAATCCACCAGTTGTAATAGGGATTAATTTTGCATTAACCTCTCCCTGTAGTTCTCTACAAACACTCTTTACATCTGCTCCAATAATTGAAGAAACTGATGATGCCATTACAAATATGTACTTAGGCTTTTTATTTATATCAACTTCTTTTATTGATTGCTCTAATCTTTCATAAGTTCCAAAGGTAATATCACTTTCATCCATACCTGTAGAATATATAGTTGCTAAATCTTCCCCATTAATTTGTCCAATTGATTCCACTGAATAGTGAGTAGTTCCAGCTGGTCCAAACTCTATAATACAAAGATCTTTTATAGAACTTAATGTCCATATTATTCCCATTCTATCTGATGCCACAGGAAAATATTTAGATATACTCATAACTATTCCTCCTCAACCTTTTCAATTAAACTTTTCATAACTCCAATAGGTAACTCATATCCAATTTTTTGTGCATTTGAATCTAAGGTTACTTGTGTAATACCTTTAGATTTTAATAACATAGGACTCTCATGACCTATATAAATTTGTATATTTAGTGAATCATATAATTCTCTTAAAGGAGCAATATTAGCTATTCTTGTAACATAAGGATCAAATCCTAACTCTAAAATTTTATTCTTCCACTTTATATCTACATCATATAATTCACGAACTTGAATTAGCTCTGGTTCTAATCCCAATTCCACAAAGAATTCTACTGTTTCAAAGGCTAACATTGGAGTATTTCCATAAATAAATCTCTTTCCTGATAAAACATTCTTTGCTCTTTCAAAGATTTCATCATATTGAGCTTCAATGCTTTGTAAATCCTTTGATAAATCTATTTCTAATATTTCTGAAAGTTTTTTATAAGCTAATGATATGGCTTCTCTATTCATATGTTTATCAAAGAAAACATATGGAGTCTTAAACTTTTTCTCCATTTTCTTAGCTAAATCTAAAGCTATCATATCAGTAACAATATTAAGCTTTGCCTTTGGTGCTGATTGAATTTCCTTCATTTTACACTTTGATGGAATTATAGTATTAATTGATATGTCATGCTTACTTATTAATCTATAAAGCTCAGTATTTTCAATGCCCTCTTGTCTATGACCTAAAATATTTACTCCATTACATTGATCATGTTTTTTCATAACTTTAACCAAAGTTTCTAATGTTCTAACCATACCTGGAATATGACTATTACATTTATAATGCTCAGTTCTAACCACAAATACTGGTATATTAAGACCTTCCTCAGCTTCATCTATAATTCCTTCATAATCTTCTCCTATAAGTTCAGGAACACAAGTAGTTACTATGATAATACCAGCTGGATTAGATACTTCTTTAATATATTCTAAAGCTTCCTTAACTTTTTTCTCAGCTCCAAAAACAACATCTTTTTCTTTAAGAACTAATGAATAAACTTCATCTTTTCCATGTTGTCTACCATTTGAAAATACTTTAGTATAGTAAGTACATTCACTTGTTCCAACCACTAACATAGCTACATCTTCAATATAAGAAGCTGTAAGAGCTACCCCAAATAATGGACAATGTGTTCCTGGAAATATAGCATGGCTTAATCCCTTTATATCTTTATCTACTTCAATTTCACTTAATCTATTTAAAATATCTAAATTATAATTCACAACTATCGCACCTCTCTCTATGCTTATAAGAAACTTCTAATGGATAAATTTGTGGTCTATTGCACATTGGCTCATTAGTTATACAACATTTCACATTATATACAGAATGAATAATATCCTTAACTATAACCTCTTCTGGCTTGCCATCTGCAACTATTTTTCCATTTTTCATAATCACAACTCTATTACTATATCTAGCTGCCTGATTTAAATCATGTAATACCATAACAATAGTCATATTAAACTTCTTATTAATTTCTTGAACAAGTTCCATAAGCTCTAATTGATGACACATATCTAAGTAAGTAGTTGGCTCATCTAAAAATAGTATCTTTGGTTTTTGAGCAAGTGCCATAGCAAGCCACACCCTTTGTCTCTCTCCTCCTGATAACTGCAACACTTGTCTATCTGCATAATGCAATACTCCTGTTTGTTCCATGCTCCAATTAACTATGTCTTCATCCTCTTTATTTCTTGATTCAAACCATTTTTTATGTGGTATTCTTCCATAATAAACAAGGTCTCTTACTGTTATATCACTTGGCGAAGTGTTTTGTTGGTATACCATGGATAATACCTTTGATACTTCATTATTCTTCATTGAATCTAAAAATTTTTCATATAGTAAAACCTCTCCAGATTCTCTCTTTAATAGCTTAGATAATGATTTTAAAAGAGTTGACTTTCCAGATCCATTAGGACCTATTATTGAAACAATTTCACCTTCATTTATTTTTAATGATAAATCTTCTATTATGGTTCTATTTTCATAGCCTACCTTAATATTTTTTGCTTCTATCATCTACTCTCCACCTCTCTTTCTAAGTAAATATAGGAAGAATGGTCCTCCAACTATTGACATAACTACACCTACTGGTAATTCTATTGCTCCAAATAATGTTCTTGCTACTGTATCAGCTACTAGCAACACTATTCCTCCAAGTACCATAGAAAATGGAATTGAATACTTGTGATCTGATCCAATAATCATTCTGCTTATATGTGGAACTATAAGCCCAACAAAACTTATAATTCCAACTATGGCTGTTGAAGTTGCTGCTAAAAAAACTGCAACTGCTGATAATCCTAATCTTGTTTTATTGACATTAAATCCAAGATTAGTTGCTGCTTCATCACTTAAATTCAAAACATTTGCACCTCTAATACAAAATAGTGATAATGCTAATCCTATAAGAGAATATATAGCTACAAGTCTAACATCTGCCCATGTTTTAGATGCTAAGCTACCATTTAACCAAAGCAAAGCACTTTGGATTCTATCACTATATAAGGTTGTTAGTAAGGATATAAATCCACCAATAATAGCATTAACAGCTACCCCTGCAAGAACAACTCTAATTACCTTCAGTCCATTTTTCCAAGCCATTGTATATACAAGAACACATGCTATTGCTCCACCAACAAAAGCTATTAAAGGAAGCATTCCTGTATATTGTGGTAATAAAAGAAGCACTATTATTGCAAAAAGACTTGCTCCTGATGATACCCCTGTTATTCCAGGGTCTGCTAGGGGATTTTTCATTACAGATTGAAGTAAACATCCTGATATAGCTAAATTAGCTCCAACTAAAACTGCCAATATATTTCTTGGAAGTCTCATTTGGAAAACTATTGTAGATACCATCTTATTGTCACCTTTTATTAAGGTTGAAAATATATCTCCAATACCTAACTTAACACTTCCTACTGCTGATAAAACAATAATTAAGGTAGCTAATACTACAACACTTAATCCAATTAGTAAAACTTTTGATTTATTTTTCATATTACTCACCGTATATTATATTTCCAAGCTCTTTAATAGCCTCAGTTACTGAAAGATTTGCTGTTACTGCAAATAATTCTGGATTTAGGTCATGTACCTTTCCTTCCTTTGTTGCATCTAATGCCTTCCAAGCTGGATTATTTGCGAATTCTTCGTTGAAAGCTTTTATACTTTCTTCAATATTTCCATGAGATAACCTTAAAATATAATCTGGATTCATTTCTACTACTTGTTCCATACTAAAGTTTAAATAAGCTGAATCAACAGTATCTATGCTGTCAGTAACATTATCTACTCCAATTGTATTTAATAAATCACCAACATAAGATTTATCTGTAGCTAACATATAACTTTCTGATGTTCCAAAAATAACTGCAACTTTAGGTTTAACATCACTTTTTTTACTCTTTTCTAACACTTCATTAACTGAGTTATCAAGTTCCTTAACTAAGTTCTCAACCTTACTTTTTTCTCCAACTTCTTCACCTAATTTAGTGATACTTTCTTTAAAACTTGTAAAGTTTGTTGTATTAAAGTAAAAAGCATTCATTCCAAATTGCTTTACTTGTTCTTCTACTTTATCTTTAAAATTACTATCAAATACTAATAAATCTGGATTTAATGAAGCTATAGTTTCAAAATTTGGTGCAAAAGCTTGTCCAACCGCTGTAGCTCCTGCATATCTTTCAGGCAATGTTTTACTTGTGTTTGGAACTCCAACTAAATCTACTTCTAACTTATCCATAACTTGAGTTGCTGATACAGTAGCTGAAACTACTCTCTTTTCCTTTTCTTTTACCGTTTCTTTAGTAGCTGTACCACAGGACACACCTAACATAGTAGTTCCAATTAATATTGCTGTTATAATTTTTTTCATCATAATAATTTTTACCCCTTAAATTTTCATATAATATTTTTTATATAACTTTTTACTCTTTAATTTGTGGCTTACACTTATTATTTTTTAACTTATTAACCTATAATTTTTTTAGCAAGGTCAAAATATATTGATGCCATTTCACATTCTCTATCATGTTCAATAACTGTTTTACCATTATTTTCAGATACTTGTATTGCTGGGTTTCTTGGTACGTAATGAATAATATTACTATCAATTTCATCACAGAGCTTACTTACAAGTTCAACTTCATTTTCTACATTCTTAGCATTTAAAATTAATCCCCTTAAGGATGCATATCCTTTATTTTTAAATTGCTTTACAGCTGTAGAAATATTGCTGGCTGCATACATAGACATCATTTCACCTGATGTAACCACAAAAACTTCCTCTGCATACCCATTCCTTATAGGCATTGAAAAACCACCACATACCACATCACCTAATACATCATAAATCACTATATCTGGCTTATAAGTTTCAAAAGCCTCTAATTCTTCTAATTGCTCAAAAGCTGCGATTATTCCTCTTCCTGCACATCCTACTCCTGGAGTTGGACCACCAGCTTCAACGCATAAAACTCCATTAAATCCCTCAAAAACTATATCTTTAAGTTCTAATTCGTCACCTTTATTTTTCATTGCATCTAATACTGTAGGAATAAATTCTCCCTTCATTAGATTCTTAGTTGAATCTGCTTTTGGATCACATCCAATTTGCATAACCTTATATCCTAAGCATGATAAAGCCGCTGATACATTTGATACTGTAGTTGATTTTCCTATTCCACCTTTTCCATAAATAGCTATTTTCTTCAAAATAAATTCCCCTTTGTGTATAAATTATTTACTTTTAAATTCTTATTACGTATAATTGACAATTTAATATCATTAATACATAATATATATAAAATCAGATTAATTGATATTGATTTTCATTACCATTTATATATTATCATATGATTTACTTACAAGTTTTTCATATATTTACTTTAATTTTTAAAATATTGAGTTTTTAAAGGAGATTTAAATTATATGTTTTACTTACGTTCAGTCTTAGAAAATTTCAACAATTGTACTAGATTACCTATTTCCTTATTCAATAGTAATTTTGATATTTTAAATTCATGTGGTCATGATGAGGTAACCAAAGAAATTACAAATAACCTTAATGTTATTAAGGATTTAAAATCTAAATACTCTACAGATTCAAAACTTACTTTTGAATACCCTGATAATATTTCCTTTTTATTTATTCCCTTTACATTTAATATAAATAAACCATTATTCTTTTTAATAGGACCATTTTGTACATCTAATTTATGTAACTATCACAATATAGCTGTACTTAATTCTAATAATTTTAAATATATAAATTCTTTACTTTCTAATATACTAGAAGATGTTTCTATGAATACTACCAATCCTTTTGTTAATAGAACCATACAATATATACACAGCAGGTATTCTGAAAGTATTTCAATTGATAAAATTTGTGAAGAGTTAAATATAAATAAATATTATTTTTGTAATCTCTTTAAAAAAGAAACAGGCTATACCTTTGTCCAATTTCTAACCTTATGGAGAATTGAAAAAAGTAAAATATACTTAAAAAATCCATCCATATCTCTATTGGATGTTGCTTTAAATGTAGGTTTTAGTAATCAAGGATATTACAGCACAACATTTAAGAAAATAACAGGACAAACCCCCTCTGAATATAAAAAAAATATTAGTTAGACTTTTACTTAATCCAATATTTATTAAGAAAATAAAAATACCTATAGACTCAAACACCTTTTTAAGTGTTTATTCTATAGGTATTCCTTAAATATTCTTTTGCATTTAGCTACAATACTGAAATCATCGACTCCTTCACTAGTATAAAATTTTTAATACTTTATTTTAGATAAGATTTAAATTTCTTCATAATGATTTAGTATCTTTTTTATTTTTTCATAAACAATACATTTTAACCAATATGGTTTTACTGATTTAACAGATGTACCATATCTAAGAATATAATCAGATATAAACTCTTCTTCACCTCTATTAAAAAATCCCTTTATAATTGTCTTTTCTCCTACTTCCAATTTCATTGAAGGATACTGTTCTTTATAAAAAATATCTTTTGCACTATCTGAAATCTCTACTTCAAACTCAATACTTTCATCAGATTGGTAGAACTCTAAAGAAGAGTTTATTAATCTTTCAATTGGAATTTCTAAATTGTCATTACTAAATTCTAATGATGTTATTTTATCACATCTAAAAACTTTATATTTATTACTATTAAGCTCTATTCCATTAGCATACCACTGTCCAAATCTAGAGGAAATTTTAAAAAACTGAATATGATAACTTACTGGTTTGTTATTTTTCAAATACTGAATCTTGCAACTAACTTCATTAATAATACTTTCTAAAATCTTATCTAAAAATTGACTAACATTATTATGTTTAGATGCTTCAAATTGTAAGACCTTTTTCATTTTATTAATTTCTTTTATTTGTTTTTCTGATAAACAATTTTCAAATTTTTCACTCAGCTTGTCTATACTTAAATGAAAAGGTGTAGATTCATAGGATTTTAATGTGAGCATTGTAAAATATAGAGCATACACTTCATCGAATGTAAATATAATAGGTGATAACAATCTATTTTTCAATATAATATATCTGCCATATCTACCTTGCTCCGCATAAATAGGCATTCCCAATTCTTCTAATGAACTAATATCACGCAAAGCTGTACTTCTTGAAATATTATATTTGTTCATTAAATCACTTAAATTAAAATAATCTACATCATTTAAATACATTATCATATGGTTTAATCTTTCTGATTTTTTCATATTTACTCCTTTGTAGAACTTTTTTAAATAAAGGTTTCATATTTTGATACCTTTATATATTATACTCTATTTATATCGATACTATAATAATTGATAAATGATTTATTACACAAAAGGAGATTAATATTATGAGCACAACATTAGAAATTGCTATTTTTCTTTCAATGAATGGAAAAGCACAAGATGCTATAAATTTTTATAAAAAACACTTTAACGCTAAACAATTAATGGCTGTAACATATGCAGATCTAGTAAAGATGGGTGAAAAGTCAATAAAATTAACTGATGAAAATAAAAATCATATTGCTCACTCTGTTTTACAACTTGGTAAAACTAAAATTATGATAGCTGAAAATACAATGGATACTAGTGAAGAATATAAAGTTGGTAACAATACTTCTCTATGTATTCAAAGTAATGATTTAGAGGAAATACAACAATTTTATGCTAGCTTAATTACAGATGAAAGAACTAAAGTAATTGTACCATTAGGCAGCAATCTATTTAGCAAAGCATATGGAATTGTTGAAGACCCATTTGGAATTCAAATTCAATTATGCTTTGATGATAGATTAAAATAAAAATTTCAATTAATCATTTAATCATACAAAAAACTCTATATAGAATTGTTTTTACACAAATCTATATAGAACCTTAATAAAGTGGACAAATAATACTTGTCCACTTTAACTGTAAGATATATTTTCTCTATATTCCATATTTATATTCTCATAATCCTCATTTACAGTTACTTTAACATTAACTTTTTAAACAATTAGAACCTCTCTGTACTTCATAGATATTTTTGTTATTATTTCTACGTAATTATACCTATTATTCTTATTAGTAACTGCTCTTATTTAAAGAAAATAATATGATATTTTTTAATGAAGCATCTAAAGTATCAAACATCTTGTTCTTTATATCATCCCCACTAACCCATCTATATTCTGTATGTTCATCATTTAATTTTAAATTTAATAATTCCTTATCTTCAACATCTACTAAGTAAGTATAAACTAGTCTATAAATTACTTCCTCTTCATTATCAGACTTAAAGGCTCTAACCCCTAACTCCTTTATAAATCTTACATTTAAATTTATTTCTTCCTTACTTTCTCTATATAATGCTTCTATTGGTGTTTCTAAATACTTTACCTTTCCAGCAGGTACATTCCATACATTTGGTGCAACTTTAGCTTTAGATGATCTTTTAGTTAACAAAACCTTATTATTATGTATTAATACTATTTCCACAGATACTCTGTAATTTGGATAATTACTCATGTTTTTATCTCCTATCAAATACTAATCTTCATCTTTTGACTTTTTTATAAATTTACATAATTCTTATTTTATAAACTTCTTATATAATTTTAATGTTATATAAATTGTATAAAGTAAATATATTATCATTATAGTTTCACAAAGAATTAATACTATGGAACATATAATAACAGGAAGTATAACAATTATAACAATAGTATTTACTATTATTAAACCACTCGCCATAATACTTAGTTTCCTTATACTCTTTTCTCCATTAGTAACATTACCACTTTTAATACTATATAGAAAAAATAATATTATAAATATTAAAAATATATTTCCGTATAAAATTGTTTTTACTTCTAATAGATTCAAAATACTAACTAAAATTACTATAACAAGATTTATATATGTAATTTTTCTTAATTCTTTAAGTAGATTATTTTTTAACTCTTTCATAGAAATATCATCCTGTAATATTATTAATAAATAAAAAATACTCAAGTAATTAAACTCAAGTACTTTTTTCATTATATTAACAATTATTAACTCAAGCAAATAATAAAGTTTATCTATTATTTATATTCATATATACAAAATCATTAATTTCTTAACATTCTAACTTATCACTAAGACTTTCTCCATTACAACTTTATTAATTTACTAATATAAAAATATTAATAATTAACCACTGCAATAAAAATTCTTTATAGCTGTTATGATTCTAAAAACTATAAAAGTAGTCTTATCAAAATATGAATGATAAAGCTGCTTTTCTTAAGTTTTTTATAACTCTATCTTATAATATCTCTACAATCTTAGTAGCTATTGTATTTCCAAAATATTGGTCATGTTCAACAAATAACATAGTAGGCTCTACTTCAAGAATCATATTTTCTATTTGTATTCTAGAAATTACATCTATAAAATTTAAAGGTTCATCCCAAATATAAAGCTTTGTTGGTTCACATAAACTTGCTGCAATAAGTAACTTTTTCTTTTGCCCTTCACTCCACTCTTCTATATTTTTCTCAAATTGAATATGATCTACACCTAATTGAGTTAAACTACTTTTTAGATGTTGTTCCTCTATTCCTTTACTTTTAGAAAATTCTCTAATTTTCCCTTTTAAGAATGTTGTCTCTTGAGAAACATATGATATTTCCTTTATTTTTTCTATTCTCCCTCTATAATTAATCTCCTTGCCCATTAATAATTTTATTAAGCTTGATTTTCCACAACCATTTTTTCCTTTAAGCCAAAGACGGTCTCCAGAGTTAATTTTAAAGTTTATTGGTTTCTTAAAAATCTCTTTTTCATATATTATTTGTAAATCTACAACTTCTAAGAGTTTCTCTGATTTATTATTTATATTACCTATTTTAAGTTTTTCTATTTTCTCTGTATTTTTTAATAAATTTGATTTTTCCTCTATTGCTTTATCTTGTCGCTTTTCTAAACTTTTAGCTCTTTTCATCATTTTTGCAGATTTATGTCCAATATACCCTCTATCTACAGGTCCACTCCCTATTTTGCTTCCCTCTAACTTATGAGACCAATTTGATTTTTCTTTAGCTGTTTTTTTCAATCTATTTATATCCTTAAGTAACTTTTCATTTTCACCTTTTTCAAAGTCATCTTGTCTATCCTTATTTATTTGCCATGTGGAATAATTACCCTTTTGAATTTCTATATCACTTTTATTAATGGATAAAATATGACTTACAACACTATCTAAAAAATTTCTATCATGTGAAACTAGTATAAATCCTTTTTTATTTTCTAAGTATTTTGCTACACATTCTCTTCCTTCTGTATCTAAATGATTAGTAGGTTCATCAATAAGCAAAAAGTTACTTTTTCTAAGGAATAATACTACTAAGAGTAATTTTGTTTGTTCCCCAGGACTCAAAGTATTAAAAATTCTATTAAGTATTTCTGGTTCTAAATCTATTTTTCTTACTTCTTTTTCTATAATTTCATTAATAATATAGCCATCGTTATCTATAAACTTCTCTAAAACTTCTCCATATTCTTTTATATATTTAGGATTAGTTGAATATTTCTCTAGTTCTTCTTCCCATTTAGTAAAAGGTGCAATAGCCTCTCTCATTACCTCTAAAGCAATTTCACTACCATTTTCCACTTTCATAGGAAAATAATCAAAGCTTACTGGACTTATTATTTGTCCACTATATTTATAATCTCCCTTTAATAGCTTTAAAAAAGTTGTTTTTCCTCTACCATTTCTACCTATTAACCCTAACTTCCATTCCGTATCTATATTTAAAGATACATTTTTAAATATATCATCTCCATGATTATCATATTGAAAACTTAAATTATTTATTTTAATTTGTGCCATAACTCTTCACTCCTCTATTGAGGAAATAAAAAAACTTCCTCATTTCTAAACAGTATTTCTACTACTTAAAGATAAGAAAGTTATTATATACAAATATTATTACACGCAAATAAAGGCTATAGTTGCCCCATTAATTATTTCAGTTATAACATTTAATCTTATTCCTAACTTTAAGTAGTTTTTAGGTTCACTTAATAAAACACCTTCTTTGATGCCTAAAAAACCTAATTAAACTATTTTTTTGTTACTTTGAATAA
Source organism: Clostridium massiliamazoniense (assembly GCF_001403635.1). Classification (GTDB taxonomy): domain Bacteria; phylum Bacillota; class Clostridia; order Clostridiales; family Clostridiaceae; genus Sarcina; species Sarcina massiliamazoniense. The sequence continues at coordinate 220,171 of NZ_LN879468.1, read as the reverse complement.
GATTAATTGTTCATTTTACCTAATCACCTCTATGACCATTTTTTACTATTATAATTCTTTTACAACTTAATTACAAGAAATTATTTTAAACTTACACTACTTTAACTTATCATTCCCACTAATTTATTAATTATACTTATGAACCCTTCCGTTAAATTAGGATATTCTTGCTTTATCAAATCTTTTACCTGTTCTGCCGGAGCATTCAATGGTAACTTATACATTCCCTCTGTCTTATTTCCTATAGCTATATTCCCTCTTGCAAAATCTCCTATTGCTATATCTGATCCTATTGCACATGCACCAACTGCATATTTTCCTATAGCTAGTGCTCCCAATGAATATATACCAATTGAAATTGCTCCAATAGAAAAGATACCTAGTGAAATAACTCCTACTGCTAATAAAAATCCTATTGCTAATAAAGCTAAGCTAATTAATCCTATAGACATAAATCCCATGCTTAGAATACCAAAAGACATAAATCCTATAGATATTATTCCACAAGATATATTCCCCACCGCTATTATGCCCTTAGCCTTTTTTAGACCTCTACCTAAATTAACATGTATAAGAGGAATTCCAAATAAGGTTGCTTTGCTTTTATATTCATGCTCTATTGTCCACCTACTATTTAAATTAACAACTATCTGCGTTTTTTTATTATTAAATTCTTCTGAATCTTGTTCTTCCTTACTACACTTTTCCAAAGTGTTAAACTCAATATTATCTCTAACTAAACTATCAATTGTCACATTATATAATTCTGATAACTTTATTAATTTATTTAAATCTGGTATTGATTGTCCAGACTCCCACTTTGAAACTGCTTGTCTTGAAACCCCTAACTTTTCAGCTAATCTTTCTTGAGATAAACCATTTCTTTTTCTTAGTATTTGTAACTTTTCCTCTAACACCAATTTTTTCACCTCCATAGAAAACTATATAAAATCTATCTCTTTTAATCTACCAACTATGGATTTCTTTTTGTCAACCTACAGTTGCATCCCTCTATTTATCAGTTCTCACAGGGCTTATTAATAATCTGTAAACATCAGAATTTATTTATTATTCTAATCCATATTTCTAAATAACACTGAAAAATTTCATAACTATAGTCCTCTTGCAAATCCCCTACATGGAACCTTTTTACATCTGTAAGACATAATTCTAATACCTTTTCTGTACATTGACTTTGAAAAATCATATGAAGCTCTCTTTCTTTATTTGTTCCAAAATTCATACTTCTTTCTTCATCTATATATGTTCCACTTTTGTAATTTAATTCAACTAAACAAGAGTCATGAAACCCGCAATATTCTTCAAGTATTAATATCTTTTCTCTCTTTAATCTTATGCCATTCCATAGCAAGTCTCTCCTTAATTATTTATTTTTTAATTCCAAACTTTTAAGCTTCCTCTGTCATGACTATCTCATTATCATATTTATCTATCTTTATTTTAATATCTTTATTATTTAATATGCTCTGTTCTAATAAATATTTATTTTCTTTAATTGTCTTCCATTCTTTAATAACCATAATTCCTTTTACTAAAAAAATTATCAAAACTAGCAAAAGAATAGTTTTTATTCCCTTTTCTCCTTTTTTCTTTATTTCCATAGCTTACCCCTCATATTTTTTATAATTCCCTAAATTCATCATATACTTCAGGTTATTCTTAGAATACAAATTTAAATTTTTTCAAACTTTCTTATGTAAAATAAAAAATATAGACAGACTAAATAGTCTATCTATACCTAATATATTTAAATTTTTATTTTATTACTTAATATTATCTCTCTATTACTTTTTTGCTCTTTTTGAAGAACTAAATTAGCCAAAGTCATATAAAAGTCCTGTTCATCCTTTGTTTTGGCATTTTTAAACATTCCCTTTAATTGAGAATATGAATAATTAAAAAAAACATCATATAAACTATTTTCTTTATTCTCCATATTAGTCACCCTTTTTAGAAACTTTTTTTTATATTATATCTTAAAATCAAAATATTATAAACTTAGTATAAAAATCATTTTAAGACTTATAAATTCCTTTTACTGACGAACCACTATACCATTTTTAAATTGCATATTAGGAAAACTTTCTCCAGCTATTTCACTTTCAGGTACAGCTAATTCAATTCTTCTAACATCATCTTCAGTTAATTTAACATCTAAAGATTTTATTGATTGTTGAAGATTAACAACTTGTCTTGAACCAATTAAAGGAATAATATCTTCACCTTTAGCTAAAAGCCAAGCAAAAGCAAGTTGTGGTACAGTTATTTGCTTTTCTATAGCTATTTTACGTAATTCTTCAATAAGAGAAAGATTTTTTTCTATATTTCCCTTAGCATATAATGGAATCATAGAATTATAGCCATCACCTTTATCCTTTGTCCAAGTTCCACTAAGAATTCCATGAGCTAATGCACCAAAAGCTACAACATCAATTCCTAATTCTCTTGCTGTTGGTAAAAGCTCTTTTTCTATTTTACGGTTAAAAAGAGAATATTCTAATTCTACTAAGCTTATAGGATGAACTGCATTTGCTTTTCTTAAAGTTTCAGCATCAACTTGAGTAAGTCCAATATGTTTAACATATCCTTCTTTAACTAAATCAGCTATAGCTCCTATAGTTTCCTCAACAGGAATTCCTAAGTCAATTCTACCTGGTTGATAAAGGTCTATATAATCCACATTTAATCTTTTAAGTGAATAAGTAATGTAATTTTTTATATTTTTAGGATCTACATCAAGCCCATACATTCTCCCCTTAGGATCCATTAAAGCACCAAACTTCAAGGATATAAAAGCTTTATCTCTATCATAACCCTTTAATGCTTCACCAATTAACATTTCACTAGTTCCAGTTCCATAAAAATCTGCTGTATTAAGAAGTGTAATTCCAGAATCTAATGCAGCACGAATTGTATTTATACTCTCATTTTTATCAGCAGTGGCATTGGCTAAACGACCACATCCCAATCCTAATCTAGATACTTCAAATCCCTTTTTTTCATTTTTTATATATTCCATAACAGATTCCTCCTACTTTGAAATTTATAAATTTTAATATTTAAGTCCAAAAAATTTTTTATTGTAATAAGTAATATGACTGAACATTCATTCAGTTGATTTTTTAAAGAAAGGATACAATATTATTTTTTAATTGTATCCCAAATAGCTTCTAATCCTGCTTCAAGAATAGCTTCATCAACTTTAACATCGCTAAATAAACAAAGTTTAACTAAAGATAAAGTTGCTCCATTAGTAAGAATTATAAGCATTTCTATTGGAAGTTCTTTAATTAATTTCTCTTTTTGAGCCTTATTAAATAACTCTCTAACTGGCATAAATATATCTATACCTTCCTCCTTAGTATTAGATGTTATTAATGGCGAATTAGAATATTGCTCTATAAAAAGAAATTCCTTTGGATACTTTACAAAGTAATCAACAATATTATGTAATATTACTAAAAAGCTTTCCTTTATAGTTCTCTCTTCCGAATAATTCTTAAGAATATACTGAGCTAAACGAGTTTTAATGTCAATATAGAGGGTATTAATTATATCCTCCTTATTAGGAAAATAAAGGTAAATTGTACCAACTGCAACCTTTGCTCTTTTAGCAATTTGTGATACTGGTGTTCCATGAAACCCCTGCTCAGATATAAGCTCTAATGTAGCATTTAAAACAAGAGCTTTTTTGTCCTGTATATTTTCTTTCATACTAATCTCCAAACAAAATAATCTTTGAATGAATGTTCACTCATTTGTATTAAATTTACTACTAAACTTCTCTTTTGTCAATTCTTTTATTTTAATTTATTATATTCTTCATCACTAACAGGTTCACACCATTCATTAGATGCACCTTCCACTGGAACCTCAATAGCAACATGTGCAAACCAACTATCCTTTGCTGCTCCATGCCAATGTTTTGTTTCTGGTGGTATACTTACAACATCACCTTGTTTTAACTCTCTAGGTTCTTTTCCTTCCTCAACATACCATCCTCTTCCTGATGTACAAAGAAGAATTTGTCTTCCTTTATGGTGGATATGCCAATTATTTCTACATCCTGGTTCAAAAGTAACATTTGCTATTACAGCGCTATCCATCGTAAGCATATTAAGATAGCTTTGTCCTGTAAAATACTTTGCATATGCATCATTTTTATCTCCTCTTGGAAAAATATCTTTAAATTCACGCATTATTAGTTTCTCCTTTTTATAAAAAATTAATTAAATTTATCTTACACCTTGGAGTTAACTTTAAGTCAATACTTATTTAAATATTTTTTAATATTCTACACATAAATATAAATTAACTCTTATATCTTTATAAGCATATAAGAGTTTTAAATTATGTTTCCTTATTTTCTTACAAAATTTCATTAATATAGTCAATAATATTAATTTAGCAATCTTTCATTCTCCATATTAGATTATTATGATAAAGAAAGGCCTTCTTGAATTAATAAGAATTAGAATATTTCATAAAAAAAGAATTATCTCTAAATAAAATTCCTAATTTAGAAATAATCCTTTTATATTTAAATCATACAACTCATCTAAAATTCTCTATACTTTATTTATACAAAATAGAAGATATACTTAAAAGCTAAATATCAATTTAATAGCAACTTACTTAATTAAGATATGATTCTGTTAATAAATATCTATATCCTATATCATTATTAGTATATTTTAGTATTGTTTGTAAATATGCAGGCTTTTTATATTGTTTATAAGCCATTGCTAAATATAACATAAATATCTTATTACTAGGTTGTTCAACATCTTTTCCTTTTATATTCTGATAAGGCCAACTTTCTTCACCTAATAAATATTTATCTAAATAATCTATTCCCCCCTTTATTGATCCACCATTTGGAGATACATAATTCCAAATAGGAACTCCAAGTTTTTCTCCCATGGTAGCTAAGGTTATAAAAGCCTCTAAATTAAACTCCGTATAGGCCACAGATTTAGTTCTTATTAATGCTGATGGAATTTTCCCATTCTTTTTAATTTGGGGGAAAATAGCATCTGGTCCAACAGCTTTTAATGCATTTAAAGCTTTATCATATTGTCCAGCAAACTCATAGAATGTAGCTAACTCAGCTTGTAACCAAGTTCCGTGATTATCAATTCTTAATCTATCTAATCCCCCTGGTTTTTGTGCTAATAACCAATTTGCAAATGCTCCAAACCATTCTTTTAATGCCTTGTTATCATTTGATGATAGATATTTTGAATTTTCTATTAAATATATATCATTTACAACTGATATAAAGGGAATAGCTGATATCATAGATGAGCCACTAAAGTAGGTTTCTCCTTTGCTATTTACAAATATTTCTGCATACTTCATATTAGGATTCATTTTAGTTTGATTATCTATAAACCAAACCTTTAAAAAATTTGTTGCTTGTTTTGCATAAGCTTTGTTTCCTGTTATAGCATAAGCTATAGAAAGAGTATTTAAATCACTAACCATTTTATTTAATCTTACAGCATCATATTCCTTAGAATTTAATCTTTCTGGATTATCAACACCATCCTTTACAACGTATCCACTTTTAGATGAAGGATCACTCCATAAATAAGGTGTCATAGATGCAAAATCATGCTTATTTTCACCTTTTGAAACCAAAATAGTTTTATCAGTAACTGTCGGATAATCCTTTACCTTCAATAAGTTGTTAGCCATTGAAATCAAATTATTAATTTGACTTTTTATCTTTTTAGATTTACTATTATTTAAATTTCTCAAAGAATTTATATTATATAATCCGGAATAATCAACAAATTTCTCTTTATTTATATTGTTCTTATTAGGTACTGAATTTGTAGTTCCTGAATTGCTACTAATACTTGAACTTGATGATGAACTTGAACTAACAGTTCCTGAATTGCCACTAATACTTGAACTTGATGATGAGCTTGAACTAACAGTTCCTAAATTACCACTAATACTTGAACTTGATGATGAGCTTGAACTAACAGTTCCTGAATTGCTACTAATACTTGAGTTTGATAATGAACTTGAACTTATATTAGGTTTTTGATTTATATTGCTAAAAAAAATTTTATTAATTTCATGAAAGTTCTTAACACCTGTTACTTTAGTTAGAGTAACAGTACCTAAAACTGTCGATATGACAGCTCCATATATTATAAATTTTAATAACTTATTTTTTATCATTTGTAAACCACCTTTTAAATAAAATTTTATTTTAGTAACAAATTACCTTGTTATAATTTTCTTCTATTATATACTTTATAGCAAATAAAAAGGTTTACATTTTATTTACACTTTGTTTATTTAAATTAATAATATAAAAATACTTAAATAAATTTACAAATAAATAATTTAATCATTAAAAAGTATCAGAAAGAATAACCAATTTCCCTTATAATCACAATATAGCTTATAACTTTCTTAAGTTAACCTTAGTAAAATTGTTTTTTACAAATAAAAGATTATATTTTTGTTATTTATGTACATATATACTTATATTAAAATAAAAAATAATATTAATATTAACTTTTATGCAAAAATTATTCTTAAAGTAATATTTTATTTATGTAAGCAGCTTACAAAATTTAAAATTAAAGGAGTTTTTTTATATGAGTAGTATTAATAAAATGAATGAATTATTATCAGGAGAATGGAAAATAGTAACTAAACTAGACAAAAATAAGTGCTTAGATATTTCTGGATCAGCAAGAAATGTTGTTATCTACGATAATGGAACTAGTAATGCACAAAAGTGGACTTTTCAATTTGATAGTAATAGAAGAGCCTTCATCATTTTAAATAAGAATCATGCAGGATACTTTTTAACTGATAATTCTGGAAATGCAACATTAGAAGATCAAGGAATAGATTACTATAGTACAAATTTACAAAGATGGTACCTACACCAACAAGAAGATGGTTCTTTCATTATAGCTAATTATCTTGGAAATTATCTAAACCCATCTGTATTAGATTTAACAGGTAGTAATACAACAAATGGAACTAAGCTATTATCACATCAACATTCTGGAAGTGATAATCAAAGATTCTATATTATAAAAGCATAAAATATAGTTTGAATGGACCCTATAAATAAATTTGTGTAAATTGAATAAACAACTTCTTCTTGAAGAGAATTTAGATAACAATAAATTACAGGAAGAAGTTGTTTTATTATGTCAAAAATGTTGAAAGAATTTTAAAAAAACTATGTTAAGGAGCAAAATTTTAGCGATAGCATGGAGGTTTTGAAAGCATTAAAATCTTTATTTAAGGATGTTCTTCAAGAAGCTTTAACTGCTGAACTTGATGATATGCTAGGGTATGAAATAGTGTTAGTATAAAATAGTGGACACATTTAATCAAACTAAGTAAAATTATATTTAGTTAAGAGAGTATGTATTTCTACTATGGGTAGAAGTAAATTATACAGATGACTATAAAGAAATGATTTCTGATTTATACAATTCTAGAATGAGTGTAATAGAAATAAGCAGTGAATATAGCATAGCAAAATCAACTATAAATGGGTGGATAAAGAATAATAAGAATATTACTTATATAAAGACTCAACAAAATGGTTGGTATTATTTAGCTTCTGTATTAGATTTACATTCTAAAAAATAATTGGTTACTCTTTTGATAAAAAGATGGATAATAATTTAGTTCTTATCGCTTTAAAAAATGCTTATTATACTCAAGCTCCAGATAAAAACACAAGTCTAATTTTTCATAGTGATTTAGAATCACAATATACTAGTAATGACATGAAAGAGCTATGTTATAGTCTTAATATTACTCAATCATTTAGCCAAAAAGGGTGTCCTTATGATAATGCATGTATAAAATTCAATTTTTTGTGTCCAAGATATTGACATAAGTCAATTAAAATATAAAATAAAAAAAACACCTGCGTCTAACACAAGTGTTTATAATGGTGGAAGCGAGGGGTATCGAACCCCTGTCCGAAAGCAAGTCAATAAGACTTTCTACGAGTGTAGTCTTGTGTTTTAAAATTCCCGCTTCAAGACTCCCACAGACAGGATTCTTGTTGCAGTAGCTTCATATCTTCCGTTCTTAGCTCAAAGCTTTGCTAAGCGCGGTTCCCCACTTTAATTGACACCCTGTGACTCAGCCGTGGGCAACCAAGGCAGGATGTTAGCAGACTAGGCTGCTAAAGCAAATTCATTATTGTTTGCGTTTATATTTAATGCATAGCTGTTCAAAGGATTCCATGCTTATCCTTACTCGCTTATCAAACCAACCTCACCCCCGTCGAAGCCAAAACGCCCCCATGTGGGTAATAGGTTTAACGCTAACCTTATTACATATTCAATTTTTTTGTGAACTTTTGTTCACCTTATATTAATTATTATATAAAAGATTTAGGAATAAGTCAAATCTGAAACTCATTACTGAATTTCCAATATTTTTTGTTTGTAGAAGATATAAGAACTGACTTATTCCATGAAACTATATGACTTATCTTGCAATTAACTAATGAGTTCCTTCTATGTTATTAAGATGAAGTATACGCATTAAATTGCTTAGATCAATTTGATTTAAGTTTCAGTATATTTCTATAAAATATTTCTGAATAAAATCTTATTCAATCATATTTTTTCATTATATAATATAATTACTCTTTTGTAAAGTTTAAATAAGTATAAATTCAATCCATAAGAAGCTTTAGTTCTATGTGAATATTTAGCTCAATTATCTCAATCTCCATAACCAATTAAACTTATTTACAAGTTGAGATTATTTATTTCTTACTCAAAAAATAAGAGTATTATAATATTTTTTTACCCTGGTTCAAGTATAAGCTTGTACCAGGGTAAACAGATGTAAAAAGTTTTAATAAATTATAGTTTTAAGTTGTCTAGCTCAAAAAATTTTAAGCCTAGGTTATTATAATACATGGAGGAATAATAACAATTTTAGATAATGGCAAAGTTTTACCTAAATTATTATTATTTTTCAAAGCATTTTTCTTAATCGCTTCTACATTTATTATAATACATTACTTTTATTATTAATTAAAGTGATTTCCTATTCCTCTATTACCTATATAAAGTATATTAACAATGCAATTCTAATTGACCTAAAAAAACTCAAAAAACCCCTAATATATTAATTAGGGATTTTTTTAGAAATTAACTACATATAATCATCTAGACCTACAGTTAGTTCTTCTTCTATTGATATATACTCCTTAGGTATAGTAGTTATTATTCCATCTTCAATTTTAATTTTTCTATTATCAACTAACCACCTATGTTGATAAAGACGTCTTGCAGCCCAACCTATATGATTAATATATCTTGTATTCAATACAGCTCCTATAGTTCCTCCGACTATAGGTACACTTTCTAGAACCTTCTCATTAAGTAAGAGCATACTTATTTCTCTTGAAATTTCTATTTCTAATTCTTGTTCTATGGCATGAACACTCATGATACCGATTTCTTTAGATAAAGTTTTACTAACCATCTTCCCTGAAAGTTTTTTAATATCTTTTTCATCAATAACATGCTCTATTTTATTTACTATAGATAAAGCCTTTTCTCTTTCCTTCACTGTTCTTATTGCCCCTGCCCCAAGTACAGATAAAGCAAATTCTTTTTCATATTCACTATTAAATTTATAGCCATAGCAACCACCTATTCTCATTATAGTTCTTAATGCAAGTGAAAGCACAAAGGGAATATCCACTGCTAGACCTACGAGTCCAATACTTCCAACAGTTATTCCTTGCGCTGCCGCTATTCCAACTGCCCTGTTATGGGCGTTTTTAGCTAAGTTATCACATTCCTTTAAAGACTTATTCTTTAATTCCTCAATAGAATTAACCTTTGCTTCTTTCATTATCCTTCTATAATCCATTGAACTATCTGCGATGTTCCAAGTAAATTTTAAAAGCCCCCTAACAATCTTTTCACTAGCTACATTTTCAGCTATTCCTGAAAATGGTTTAGTTATAAAAGCCATAGACTTATCATATAAGTCTATTTTTTCATGTTTCCATGCTTCTATTTTTTCTAATTGTTCGACTTCGTATTTATTTAAAACCTTATTCATCAATAAATGTCCCCCTAAAGCTTTTAAATTTTAATATAAGTCTATTTTCTACATTTAATTATATATTCTAAAACTATATTTAATACATTTTACTGATATTTATTATTACCAAATTAGTATAAATAAATTATTTTAAAGTAACTTCACCATTTTCTATTTTTTCAATACTTGCTAAAGCTTCTACTCTAACACCTTTGTTCTCTAAATGTTTTCTTCCATCTTGAAATGCTTTTTCTATTACTACTCCAACACCTACAACTTCCGCTCCAGCTTGTTTAACTATATCAATAAGTCCAAATATTGCACAAGCATTAGCTAGAAAATCATCTAATATAAGAATTTTTTCTCCTTTTTTTATAAATCTTTTATCTATTATTACATTGTAAATGCTTTGTTTAGTAAAAGAATATACTTCTGATTTATAAAAATATTCTTCTTTTTGTCTTGATACTCTTTCAACTTTTTTACCAAAAACAAGTGGCAGATTACCAAATTGCTGTGATGTTGCTACCCCTAAAGCTATTCCTGTTGATTCAATAGTTAATATTTTATCTATTTTTTCATTTTCAAATTTATTTTTAAATTCTTTACCTACTTCAGTTATAAAATTAACATCCATTTGGTGATTTAGAAACCCATCCACTCTTAAAATATTATCTTCAGTTATTCTGCCTTCATTCTTAATTTTTTCTTTTAATAGTTCCATATAGTTTTCATCCTTTCTAATCTAACTATATTTTTCTTATTCTTTCTTCTTAATTTTATAACATTAATGAACTTTTGCATAGAAAAATTATTAAGAGTATTTTTAATAAAGTTTTTTATAGTTGTTACCTATTTGCCCTCTTAAAAATATACTAATTACTATAGAGAGTTTATAGGAGTATTCTATGGATTTTTTTAATAACCCTCTAATCAAAGGAACAATAATCCTATTAGTTTTTCTTTTACTCATTATACTTTTAAATAAATATAGTGAAAATCAAAACATATATTCAATTATTTTAAATTATTTAAAAAGAGGCAAATATGAAAAAGCTCTAAATTTATTAAATTCTAATAAAAACAAATTATCTATACCTTTTTATTATAGTTATAGTATTTTAGCCCTATCAAAGCTTAGGCGCTATAGTGCTGCTTTAGAACTTGAAGAACCCGCCCTAAAGGAAAAACCTATAGATGAAGGTCTTTATAATAATTTAGGATATACTTACTATAAAATAGGCAACTATAAAAAAGCCATTGACTATTCTAAAAAGGCTTTAAATATAAATCCTATTGATTTATTTGCTCTTTCTAACCTAGGTTTTTCTTATTTTAATGAAAATGAACTTGAAAAATCTCATTTTTGCTTTAAAAAAGCCTTATCTATAAGGCCAAATTTCATTCATGCCATAACTGGTGAAGCATTTTTTTATTATGTAACAGAGGATTACAAAAATAGTGCCTTCTATTTTAATAAACTAACAGAGCTTAACCCTAAAGATTATAATCACTATAGACGTTTAGGTGAATGTTATTTTTATTTAAATAAACTAAATGATAGTGCAAATACTTATAAAAAAGCTTTAAAACTCAACCCTTTTGACCCTAAATATTATTGTGAATATGCAAATATATTATTATATTTAGGAAAAATAGAAGAAGCTAATAATATGCTTTCAGAAGCTATAAAGATTGACTCCTTATATCCAGTATCTTATTATTCAAAGGCTAGACTTTGCTCCTTAATCCATGAAAAGGATTTAGCTGTTCATTACCTAGAAAAAGCTTTTACTCTTAATCCCAACTTAAAAACTCTAGCTAAAAATGATGTACTCTTAGATAATCTAAGGTTTTTCCAAAGCTTTAATACCCTCTTCTTATAAACTATAATAATATAAAATATTTGATATAACTTCTTTTAATCTAGTCATAATTAATAACGAGAATATTATATCTATAATTATATTAAAATCGCATCAATAATTTTAAGTTATCCTAAAGAAGCATTTCATGATAATAATTTATAAAAAATTTATTAGTAGATATTTTCTATTAATAATTATTAATTTAACTCTATTTTTTATTTAATAACAAAATATATTAATTTTCTGAGTAATTATAAAAATATCTACCAATATTATTGGTAGATATTTTTATATATTTTATCTTAATTTAAATTCTAGTGAATGTTGTGTGTAATTATACCTTCCATAAGAAGCCCAAATATTTGTCTTCTCTTCATTTAATATAAGAACATATTTTTTATCTCTATACAATGTTACGTTAAGAGGTTCTCCAATAAATCCAACATAGTTATTTTGTTTATATGTCTGTATAGCAGCAGCCTTATAACCTACTTGATATAATAAGTTATTATTATTATCAACTTCAAATAATCTCATGCTTAATCCTACTGAAGAAAGAAAATCATTAAGTAATATTTCCCTATCTTTTATACTGTAATCTCCAGTAGTTGTTACTGTAAAGTAAGCTCCTATAGTATAATTAGGATATTGTAATTTTTCAATATTCCAAGGCCAAGTATGTGCCGGATTAATTGTAGCACTAGCACTCTTATCAATTTTAGGGATAACTATTGGTTTATAATTATATAATGGATCTCCTAAAATATTATAATCTTCTTTACAATATAACTTGTTTTGATTAACATTTGTTCCTGGTTCAAATTTTATATTTTCTGTTATATATGATTCTGGCTTATAAGTTGTTCCATGATCTATTATTTGTCCATTTCTAAATGTTACAACCTCATATTTTCTAAATACTGTTTGTGCTTTAAAAAATATATCTTTTCCTTCATTTGCTGTCATACTATTTTTTATAGTTAATTGTTTTGCCTCACCTGTATTAACATTATATCCTATTGTTACAGCTGAATTTATAAAACCATATCCAAAGCCAGAAGTCATAGATTTACTGATACTATTCATAATTTGAACACGTTCTGTTTTCTTTAATTCTCCAATAGTTCCAGATGGTATTATTATACTTTTTAAGAAACCAGAATCTCTCCCTTTAATCCATCCATCAAAGCAATCAAAAACATAGGTTCCATCATTAAAAGTTGCTTTTAAATTATTTTTTTCTATATTTCTCTTTTCTATTTCTATAGCTTTACCTTCATTTACATTTATTTTTTTTACAGATTCATATTTATTATTTAATATCATATCCATTATATTATAAGAATTATATTCATTTTCTATTTTAGTATTTATTTGATTAACTTTTTTTTCTTTCCCTTTTTCTCTTAAACCATCAGTTGTTATTTCATATCTTTGAGTTGTACTAGTTGATTGATTACTACCACTAACATTATTAAAACCTAATCTAAAAGGTTCTTGATGGTACAATTCTATATAATCACCTATTTCAAATTGATATTTATCTAATTTATCGTATTTTTTGTCAGATGCACTATCAATTCCTAATAACTTAATTGATAATTTTTCTTTTTCAGATTTATCTAAGATTTTTAATTCAAAATATTTAGTAGTTCCAAATCCTTCATGAATAAGTGTTAAACTTCTATCAAAAAATAATATAGTATTATTAGAATAATCAAATCCTAACTTAAAAGAATCAAAAGGATTTCCAGCATTATCTGCCCCTTGAACTTTAATAGAACTTTTAATATCAGTATCTTTTTCTCCCAATATACATCTTGTCCTTCTTTCAACTAATGAATCTTGATTTACTTGATCTCCAGGTTTATATTCATGTTTTTTAATCCATGACCCTTCTGGTTCATATAAAGTACTTGATGCAACTATACTATTATTTTCAACTTTTATATAATCAAATCTATTGTAAGTCGCATATAATTTGGTATATACCGCTTTATCTGCTGGTGCTGTTAATGTAAATCCAGTCGATACAGTTTCCTCTTCTCTTGTTGTTCTTCCCCATACATGTTGTACTGCAACTTTTAAAAATGGAATTGATACATCTGCTGCCATTCCCATTGTAGAAGTTTTCTCTTGAATTTTAGTTATTGATTCTTCAATAAACAATGTTACACCAGGATTAGCAGTTGCAGTTTTTATTAAACTTCCATCATTCTCCAAAACCCATCCAGTTCCTCTATACAAAATATATTTTCCATTAGGCAAATTACTAGCTTTTAAATTTAAATTAACATCTTCAATTAATGATCCATCAACTTTTTTGACCTCTAATATTTTCCCTTCAGATAAAAATTTCTCTATGGATTTTTCCATAACCTCTGTTTCAAATTTAAAATTATTATTCATATATTATTCTCCTTTATTTCAATTTTTTATTTTGTAAGCTGCTTACATAAATAAAATATGTATTTTAAAAACTTTTTTTCATTAAATTTCAAATAAATTTATATGATTGTACTATATCATTAACAGTACCTACTCAAATTTCTTCTCTCTATATTTAATATAATATTTATAATTCCATTTTTTCATATTACTATTTTTATTTATACTTCATACTAAACTAACTTGAATATATCTATATATCAATAATATTCTTTAAATACAAAAAGAAGTGTATGAAAAACTTACTTTTTAATATTATATAATTTTAATTTTTATCTTTTATGAAAATATATACCCAATTCACTATGTATTTATACATCATAAAACATGTAAAAATATAATTAAATGAAAAAATAGTAATTTCATATATATTTTAATTATGTAAGCTTACAATCTATACTGTATAATAATTTTAAGGTGGTAATGAAAATGGAAGAAATTATGATGGAACTTTTTAAAATAAGCCCAACATTAGCTATATGTGGTTTAATATGGTGGAAATACAATAAAGATAAAGATTTAATATTTAAAGAAATTAATGAAGATTACAATGAACTTCTAAAAAATGTGAGGATCGATTATAAAGAAAGAGAAACTAAGTATCAAAATACTATAGAAAAACTCGCTGATAAATTTATTTTAATTGAAGATATTAAATTAGATGTCAAAGATATAAAGAAAAAACTAAATACTAAATAAAAATAAGTTTCTAATCTCTCTGATAAATATTTTTAAAACTTTAGATAATATATAGAAATTAAAGAACTTATCAATAAATTTATATAATTATATTAATTAATATTTAAAATGTAAATGGAGTATTTATAGCACTTCTATTTTCTTTAAGACTCTATATAGATTTGTACAAAAACAAATCTATATAGAGTCTTTTGTATGATTGATTAGTATTTTGTAAATAATATAATTGATTATTTTGGAAATAGTTGAGAAAATGTAACTATTTTGATTATAATGAAGAAATAAAAAAATTAAAGTCAGTGATTAATAATTTATGTATTAAATTTACATCCTAAAAAAATAATTGGTTTCTCTTTTGATAAAAAAATGAATAATAATTTAGTTCTTACTGCTTTAAGAAATGCTTATTACACTCAAGTTCCAGATAAAAGTACAAATCTAATTTTTCATAGCGATTTAGAATCACAATATACTAGTAATGATATAAAAGAATTATGTTATAACCTTAATATTACTTAATTATCTCCCCAAAGAGGGTGTCCTTATGATAATACATGTATGTAATCACTCCACGCAATATAAAAAAGAAAAAATTTATAGAAATATTTATAAGACTTTTGAAAAAGCTAAAATAGCTATTTTAAAATATATTGAAAGTTAGTATAACAATAAAAGGTTTCATTGTTCTATAGATTACAAAACTTCAAATGAATATGAAAAACTATCTAAAAATATAGCCTAGTAAAGTTTAATTTTTGCATCCAAGATATTGATATAAGTCCAAGTTTGTACATTTAAAATAATAATGTATAATAAGTGATTTTTTAACATATACTAAAAAAGTAGAAGATACTTAGTTTTAATAATCAAATAAGCAAAAAATAATAAAACATTATTTACACAAAAATATCTAGTCTCTCTATCAAATCTAAAGAAGACAATATTAATAACTTTTTCATATCAATATGTTAACTTAATATTTTAAATAAATAACTTCGAATTATAAAAGACTATGCACTTCCTAAAATATTTTATCCAAACTTAACTTAGGTTTACATAGTCTATTATATTCTCAAATTAATCTTTATACTTTTTTTATTATATACAATTTTATACAAATTTAATATCAGATCCTTTTTAAATAATTATGATAATCTATAAATATTAAATAATCTCCATATTTAACTTTAATTTTTTTAAAGCCCTATTTTTTCTTGATGCTATAGTATTGTAATTTTGATTAAAATATTTTGTTAAGTTATTATAATCATAATCTTCAAAATATATTTTATATAATAATTCATTATCTTTATTACTTAATTGTTGAATTGCCTTTTTTAAAGTATGAATTTCTTCATTTTTTAATATATTATCTTCTATATACTCATTATTACTAAATGGAATTTTTTCAATATTTATTAAACCATCATCTTTTTTTCTTCTTTTTAGTTCGCTATATATATTATTTTTCATTGCTTGTATTGCATACCAAAAAAATTTATCTTTTCCTGAATATTTTCTTATTGCAATTAATAAATATAATGTTAAGCTTTGCTTTATATCATTTTCTGTCATACCATTAATAAATGTTGTTTTTGACATTTTGATAATAAATGGCTCAAAAAATTGTATAATAAATTCTTTAGCTTCTCTATTCTCCTCTTTTGCTCTAATAACCTCTTCTTCAAGTTTTTTTAAATCTTTATAAACATATTTATTCATATAAATCACCTCTTAATTAGATATTTATTATAAAATATATGTTTCTTTTACTTTTTTTCAAAATATTAATATTAAATTAAATTAATAATTAAATTTAATATATATTAAGATTTGAAAAATATAAAACTAAGTATAAAATATTTAATAATTATTATTAATGAATAAAAGATATTATTTATTATTTTAGCAGTTAAATAAAAAAAATAAAATCTAATATCATAATAAAATTTAAAACTATAATTTTTAATAAAAATTTAACTATAAAATATTTAATTTTAAAATTTTATTTTTATCTAATTATAAATTTACAAAAAAAATTGTTATTTATATGTATAAATACTGTATATTATATATAAATTCCTTTATTATATATTAAATATTATAATTATGCTTACAAATTATATTTAAACATAATTGCTAGTTAAAAATTTAATATATTTTATACAACGGAGTTTTTTATTCTTATAAAATCATAATCTTTTTAGAGCTTCTCTTATAATGAGTACTATTTTTTATATAAAATTCAAAAAAGGAGATGTATCAAATCTTATGATACATCTCCTTATATTATTTCATTGAATTTGTTATTTTATAGAATATTGTATCTTCTTTCTTTCTTGGCTTACCACATAATAAGAAAGCTTGCATTGATACAACAGATAAAATATTTTTTCTTCTATAAGCTAAATACTTAGGTTCCCAATGACTTGCAAATTTTTCTTTGTATTTTCTAAGTCCTTGGAATGAGTATAAAAATTGACCATAAACATAAATTTGTTGAGCAAATTTCTCACCTAGGAATGCATATCTTGAGTTACCTACGTTAGATAAAGGTGCCATTCCCATTTTAAAATATTTATAACCTTTTTCTTTACTATCCATAATTAAATTTACAAATACAAAGTCCATCATACCATGTGGAGTATCCTTTAAGTATCTCATTAAATCTATGGCTATAGTTTCATTGTTATCGTAGCCCTTCATTATACTTGCAAAGGCTTTTATAGTTCCTTCACCATCTCTAACAATGGCTATAGGTGCTTCATTTAAGTATTCTTCATCAAAGAATCCCATTGAATAACCTTTTTCACTTCTTTCATCTAACCAAACATCAGATATTTTTCTAAGTTCAGCCATAATTTCTTTTGAAAAAGGTGGTTGAGCCATTTCAAATGTATATCCTTCTTTAGTTACTTTATTCATAGAAGTTCTAAGTTTTTGCATTTTCTTACCTACAAGTTCAAAGTTTTGTATATCAACAACAGCCTCTTCACCTTGCTTTAAGAAAATATAACCTTTATTATGAAGTGTACCAATCATATCTTCAGTTACTTGATAGAATATTAAATCATATCCATACATATCTACATAATCATAGAATTCCTCTATAGCCTCTGAAAAACTTTCTTCATTTCCTATTGGATTACATAAAATAAAAACATTTTCTGAGTAAATGTCATATTGGAACATTACATCTCTCTTTTTATTTATATAAACATATTTATCTTTTAAGTATACTAAGTGTGCTGATAAAGCTCCACCATAAGTATTTAAAATATATTTTATATCTTCTTCCTTTTCATTAACTGTATGAACCTTCATTTTAACATCTCTAGTTAAGAAGAACACAACAATAAGAACTATCATAGCAATAATAAATGCTATAATTCCATTATCATAGAATCTATTTTCTGCTATTAACTTAAAGAAATGTTTATGCCCTCTCATTCCATAGCTAACCATATTTAAGTAAACAATTAAACTTCCTACTAATATACAAATAGCCAAAAATGTTGTTTTTATTGTTAGTACAAAACTTTTTCTGTAATATCTTTTTCTACTAACATATATTAAAAATGCTACAAATAAAAGATAAACTATCTGTGCTATACTAGGCATTCTATAAGTACTAAGTGTTGCTCCAAATAACAATAATACTATTGTTATTCTATAAAGCAATTTACTTTTAAAAATAAGTAATACAGATAATAGTATTAAAAGGAATGCTATTATTAAAGTACTTTGATTACCTATAGTAAAAAAGCTCTCTCTTGATAAAGCATTTAAAATAGCTATTTTATAGTCACTATTACTAGGTGCCTCTGATAATAAAAGTAAAACACCTGATATAAATACTAATATAATCAATATATCATTAGCTAAAGTAGCTGAAAGCTGTGAAGGTAATTCATTAAATTTTTCATTTAACTTCTTACCAAAGTCTCTAAAATAAAGTAAAATTCCTATTATTGCTGGTATTATAAAATATGATACTCTATAAAGTATAGTTACTAAAAAGCTTAACTCCGTAGGCACTCCTAGTTGAGCCATTCCAGTTATAAAAACTAAGTCAAAGCTTCCAAGTCCTCCAGGAATCAAACTGATTGTTCCTATAACAACACCTGATACATATACTGGGAAGAATTGCATAAATGAAACTCTTGCACCTAGTAAAAATAAGATTGTATATATTAATATCATGTTTCCTAGCCAGTCTAAAATTGCTACTCCCATAATTGAAAGACTTGCATAATATTCTTTCTTATCTTTATTTTTAAACATATGTATGTAAGTAACATATATTAAAAGCCCAGGAAAATATAAAGAAATTAGTATTATAGCATAAGCTATAATTCCTAAATTTATAACTTCTTCAAACCTAGCTATTGTATAAATAAGAGATACCAGTGACAGCCCTGCAACATTGAAAGCGACTATTCTACTGACCTCTTTTAAAAGTATCTTTTTATCTTCAACATGGTCACCATAAAAATTTTGTTTTATGGCTACTGCAGCCGCTCCACCAAAGCCTAATATACTTGATATAGAACTTGCAATCCAAGAATACTTATACAATTTTAATGTTGGCAATTGAATGTTTAACCTCTTTTTTAAGATTAAATCATAAAATGTTAATGGCGAGAAGCAAATCAGTCCTATAATTACTATAGCTGCTAAGTTAATTATCGTTAATCTATCTTTGAATATTATAAACTCTCGTACATTAAAGCTTTTGAAGAATAATATAAATTCTCTAAAAACAAATATAAAGACTATTGAAACAAAGATTATCTTCAATGATAATTTAACCTTATCATTGATTTTAAACTTCATACAAACCCTCCTTTGTGTATTTATTAATATTAAATATTAATTTTTCTCCTCTTACTTGTTTTATAACTTTCTTAATAATTAAGACAGCTTAAAACCTATACATTCAATAAATACTAATTCTATTATGTGCAATATTACTTCTTTCTAACAAAATTATAATATTACAATATAAAAACATAGCCCTTTATTACAGCTATGTTTCTAGGAATTAATATTTATTTCTTTCTTTAAATTCCCTTGCTATCTCTCTTTTATGAGCTTTTTCTATCATAGTATCTCTCTTATCATAGTTTTTCTTACCTCTACAAACTCCTAAATTAACCTTTACTCTACCTTCTTTTAGATAAAGTGATAGTGGTATAAGAGTTAAGCCTTGTTGCTTTACTATTTCCTCAAGCCTTCTTATTTCTGATTTATGAAGTAATAATTTTCTATATCTTAACGGATCTACATTGAATATATTACCTTGCTCATAATGACTTATGTGCATATTTTTTATGAAAACTTCACCATTGTCAATGTCTGCATAGGAATCCTTTAAATTTACTCTCCCAGCTCTTATAGATTTAACTTCTGTTCCAACTAAGGCAAGCCCTGCTTCTAAAGCCTCTTCAACAAAATAATCGTGTCTTGCCTTTCTGTTTTCTGCTAGAGTCTTATTTGTCTTTTTTCTTCCCATCTTCTCACCTACTGTGAATTAATTTAAAACTATTAAAGAGGAAAGTAAATATTTCCTCCTATAATAGTTTTATAGTTATTTTACCATAAACTTAAGAAAACTTTAAGTCTATAGTGATATTTTGTAATATTTAAATTAAATTTGTGAATTTTCTAAGTCACTTTCTTCTAATTCTTTTCTTAATCTTTCTATTTGTTCCTTAGACTTTCTTTCAGCTAATTCTCTTTCTTCTTTAGAATACTTATCTTCAACTATTTCAAAATAAATGTCCTTATTATCAAGGTCTACTCTAGTACAAATAACTTTAACTTTATCACCTAATTTATATATTTTTTTAGTTCTTTCTCCTACTAAACTAAGTCTAACTTCATCATAAATATAGTAGTCATCTCTTAATTCTGTTATATGAACTAATCCTTCAACAGTATTAGGAAGTTCTACAAAAACTCCAAAGGATGTTACTGAACTAATAATACCATCAAATATTTCACCTATTCTATCTTCCATATATTCAGCTTTCTTTAAGTCATCAACTTCTCTTTCTGCTTCTTGAGCTACTCTTTCCATATCAGATGCTTGTTTTGAAGCTGTATCTACAATAGTTGCTAAAGCTTTTTCTCTTTTACTATCTATTTTTCCGTTGATTTGTTCTTTAATTATTCTATGAATTTGAAGGTCTGGATATCTTCTTATAGGTGAAGTAAAATGACTGTAATATTCTGCTGCTAAACCAAAGTGACCATCATTATGTGGTGAATATCTAGCTTGCATCATTGATCTTAGAAGTAATGTACTTACAACAGTTTCTTCTTCTTTTCCTTTAACCATATCTATAACTTCAGCTAAGTTTTTAGGTCTTATTTCTTGACCCCATTTTACCTTATATCCTAAGTTATAAATGAACTCTTTAAATTTCTCTAACTTTTCCATGTCTGGTTCTTCGTGTATTCTGTATACAAAAGGTATATTAAGCCAATGGAAATGTTCTGCAATAGTTTCATTACAAATAAGCATAAACTCTTCTATTATTCTATTAGCAATTCCTCTTTCATAAGGTTTAATATCTATTGGTTTTCCATTTTCATCAAGTATTATTTTACTTTCTGCAAAATCAAAATCAATAGCCCCTCTATCCATTCTTCTCTTATTTAAAATTTTACAAAGCTCTTCCATAGCTTTAAAATCATCTATTAAATAATCATATCTTTTTAATAATTCTTCATCATGTTCAACAAGAATTTTAGTTACATCTGTATAAGTCATTCTTTCATTAGTTTTTATAACAGATTCATGAATTTCATGGTCAATTACATTACCACTTTTATTAATAGTCATTAAACAAGTTAATGCAAGTCTATCAACTTGTGGATTTAATGAACAAATACCATTAGATAATTTTTTTGGAAGCATAGGAACAACTCTATCAACTAAGTAAACAGAAGTTCCTCTTTTAAGAGCTTCTTTATCTAAAGGATTATTTTCTCTTACATAATGAGTTACATCTGCTATATGAACACCTAATCTATATAAACCATTATCAAGTCTTTCTATAGATACAGCATCATCTAAATCCTTTGCATCTTCACCATCTATAGTTACCATTCTTAGGTCTCTTAAATCTGTTCTTCTGTCTATTTCCCATTGAGGAATTTCTTCTTCAATGGACTCTGCAAAGTCTAAGACTTTAGCTGGGAATTCTTCTGGTATTCCATATTTCTTTATTATAGTTAAAATATCTACACCAATATCACCTTTTTTACCTATAACTTCAATGACCTTACCTTCTGGTTTTCCATTTTCAGTTGGCCATTTTGTTATTTCTACTTTAACTATATCTCCAGTAGTAGCTCCATGTTTATCCTTTTTAGAAATGAATATATCTTTTATCATTCTTTTATCATCAGGAATTACAAAACCAAAGTTTTTACTATCTTCATAGAATCCTACAAATACAGTATTTTTTCTTTCAATAACTGCAATTATTCTTCCTTCACATTTTCTGCCCCCTCTATCTTCTCTTAAAATTTCAACAGATACTCTATCTCCATTTAAAGCATCACCCATGAAGTTTTTAGGAATGAATATATCTTTTTCATTTTCATCATCTCTAATAACAAAACCAAATCCTTTTTGATGAACTTGAAGAGTTCCTGTAACTGGATGCATTCTTGATGCAAGTCCAATTTTATCCTTTTCATCCCTAGATAAAAGTCCTTCCTTTATCATTCCATTTATTGCTTTTTTTAAAGTTTTATACTCACTTTTATCTATTCCAAACATTTCAGCTAATTTAATTACATCAACTGGTTCATAAGCTGGTTTTTTCATTAAATTTAAAATCGCTTCTCTTAATCCCATAATTTTCCTCCGTAATAATAATAATTTTTGTTTTATACTAAGTAATTTTTTTATTTTATATCAAGTAAAATCTCTTATTCTATCTAATGATTAGTATTTGTAATAATCCAATTTTCTAAGAATTTGTTATAAACAAGTACAAATCTTTAGATAATTTTCACTTAAATTAAAATAGATTTAAAATTCTATCTAAATTAATTCTCAATTTATTTTTACTCTATTTCTTACTCTTAATACTTATTATTTTATATTAACATAAGAATTTATTTTAATACATAAAAAATAGATATTTATACTAAATTTTATAACAATTATCCTTTTTAATGTATTATAAATTAATAAGTGCTTTTATGTGAATTTTTTACTTTAAGTTAGTAAATTTTATAAATTTGATTTATTTACATAATATTAATATTGACTTAATTTAAAATTAATAATATAATCATTTCATACACAAAACTTATAAGTTCTCACAAAAACCTATAAGTTTACTTTAAGGAGATAAATATGAGCACAAATACTAATGATAAAAAAAAAGATATACTTAATGCTACTATATACTTATTTTCAAATAAAGGATATTCATCAACTTCAGTACAAGATATAGCAACTTATTGTAATATTTCTAAAGCAACTATTTATAAATTATTTTATTCAAAAGAAGAAATTTTAGTTGAAATAATAAAATATTTTAATAATCATATGCTTACTCTAATGGAAGGTATTACATTAAACAACTCATTGTCTACTAAGGAGAAATTTATTGAACAAATATATACACTTTTAAGTCACTTTGCTACAAAAAAGGACTTTACTATAACTTTAATTCAAAATCAAGATTCATTTCGAGATAGTATAGTCGAACAAGCCTTTAAAGAAAGTAAATTATTTCTTTTAAGTTGGTTAAGAAATTGTATACATTCATATTTTGGTGATGAAATAGAAGCTGTAATTTGGGATTTAACTTATACTTTAATGGCAATGATAAAAGAATTTTCACATATTTTCATTATGAAAAGAGTTGTTGAAAAAGATTTTAGAGATGTTGCTAAATACATAGTTAATTCTATTATATACATAGCTAAAAAGCACAAAGATGAAGATCCTCTAATTTCAATTGATTCGCTTAAATTTTTATGCCCAGCACAAGATTTTAAGTATGATAAAGATTTTTTATTAACTCAATGGAAAAATGAAATTAAAGAAATTAGGCATACTATTAGTAACTCATTTTCATTAGTAGAAAACAAAGATTTAACAGATTGCTTAAATCATCTTGATTTAGAATTTAATAAGGATGATAGAAAAAACTTTATTATTGAAGCTTTATTGTTATATTTAAATAATTTTATTGAATTACAAACTCATGTAAACTACTTAAAGAAAATTTGGAAAAAACTTAAATAACAGGAGGATGATAAAATGGAAAACAAAAGACAACAACAGAATTTTGGTAACAAATGGGTTATTGCCGGAATATTATTAGTCGGAACATTTATTGCTTTCTTAAA
The DNA here is from genome assembly GCF_001403635.1 of Clostridium massiliamazoniense. Lineage (GTDB taxonomy): Bacteria > Bacillota > Clostridia > Clostridiales > Clostridiaceae > Sarcina > Sarcina massiliamazoniense. The sequence continues at coordinate 195,677 of NZ_LN879468.1, read as the reverse complement.
TGAAACTTCATTAACTACAGCATTACCGTCAATAATAAAAGAATTACATTTAACAGACACTAGCGGGCAATGGCTTACTACAGCATTTATGCTTACATCAGGAATAATGGTTCCTATGTCAGCATTCTTAATAAAAAGATTTTCAACAAGATCATTATTCTTTATATCTATGGGACTATTTACTATAGGTACTATTTTAGGATCTATGTCACCTAACTTTAGTACTTTAATAATAGCTAGAATAATTCAAGCTATGGGTGCTGGTATTCTTTTACCATTTATGCAAACTGTCTTCTTCTTTATTTTCCCTGAGGAAGAAAGAGGTATGGCAATGGGTATAATGGGTATAGTAATTTCATTCGCTCCAGCAGTTGGACCTACTTTCGCTGGTTGGTTAATACAACACTATCGTTGGCAAGATTTATTCTATACTTCAATTCCTATAGCAATTTTAGATTTAATCTTCGGATACTTCTATCTTAAAAATGTTAAAGAATCTGAAAAAGCTAAACTTGATTTATTATCACTTGTTACATCTGCAATCGGATTTGGTACTTTCTTATACGGATTTAGTAATGCAGGAGAATATGGTTGGACTAGTTCAAAATTCTTTGTTCCAGTTATAATAGGTGTAATTTCATTAATAATCTTTGCATATAGACAACTTACAATGGAAAATCCATTCCTTGACTTAAGAGTATTTAAGAGCCCTACATTTAGTTTTGCTACTTTAATAATTCTTATAGTATTTGCTGGATTCCTTTCAACAGAAGTTATATTACCTTTATATGTTCAAAGTGCTAGAGGATACACTGCATTTAGATCAGGATTATTATTACTTCCTGGTGCTCTAATACTTGCTGTAATGAGTCCAATCACAGGTAGATTATTCGATAAATTTGGTGGAAGAATTTTAATTCTTACAGGTCTTTTATTAGTAACAATAGGAACATTTAGCTTTATGTTCTTAACTGCAACTACATCTCTTACATTCATATCAACTATGTATGCAATTAGATTATTTGGAATATCTTTATTCATGATGCCGTTAATGACTTTAAGTTTAAATGCTCTTGAAAAGAGATCTTATTCACACGGAATCGCTGCAACTACTACATTAAGACAAGTAGCTGCATCTATCGGAACTGCTATCTTAGTTACAATTATGACAGATGGTGCTAAAAACTCAGGAATAGCAAATCCAATGAAAGCTATGATTCACGGAATGAACTTATCATTTGCAACAGCAGCTGGTATAACATTATTAGCATTTATTATTGCTTTCTTTGTAGTTAAAGACAATAAAAAACAAGCTAAAAACTAAAACTTAATACATAAAAAGATGATGTATCTAAACAGATCCATCCTCTTACTTTTATCTAGCTATTGATAAAAGTAATATTAAGGATTAATTTGATACAACTCTTTTTTTTTTTAGAAATTTATATAAATTCAGTATTTTTAGAAGTTTATTTTATACAACTTCTTTTTTATTCACTAATCACCTTTCTTCTATCTCATAACTTGTATCTATAATATTTTAATGTACTATATTTAAACTATATAAACTTTCACTAAAATTCAGCTAGGAATTATAGTTCATATTATTTATTACAAAAAAATAGAGGTAGAAAACTCCACCTCTATTTTTTCTATTTAAACCGACTATTTTACCATGTTTAAGCCGATTGTTACTATAACAAATAAAATAGTACTAATTATAGTTGTTTTAACTAGCATAGCTTCTTTAGTTCTACCTTTATTTTTTGAATAAAAAGTATCACCTTTACCTTGAATGAAACCACTTAAAGCATCAGCTTTACTTGGTTGCATCATTATAGAAACCACAACTATTATTGCTAGAATTATTTCCGCTATAATAAGAAATGTTCTCATTTAACTAACCTCCTACAATTCTCAAATCACTTAATTTACTTAAATAATATTTATCATAAAGAATAGTCGTCTAAATATTAACAACATTCCTTAAATTTTCTTGTGTAATTAAACTTTATTCCTTATACATTATAGCAGAAATAGATATAGAAAGCAAAAAATACTATTTTCTTATGTTAAAGAATGCATCTCTTCCTCTGAATTCTGCAATATCCTCTAACTCTTCTTCTATTCTTATTAATTGATTATATTTAGCTACTCTTTCACTTCTTGCAGGAGCTCCTGTTTTTATTTGTCCTGCATTCATTGCAACTACTAAATCAGCTATAGTTGTATCTTCTGTTTCACCTGATCTATGTGATATAACAGCTGTATATCCTGCTCTATTTGCCATTTCTATAGCATTAAGCGTTTCTGTTAAAGTACCTATTTGATTAAGCTTTATTAATATTGAGTTTGCAACGCCTTTTTCTATACCAGTTTTTAATCTTTCAGTATTTGTAACAAATAAATCATCACCAACAAGTTGAATTCTATGACCAAGCTTTTCAGTTATTATCTTCCAACCTTCCCAGTCTTCCTCAGCCATTCCATCTTCTATTGATATAATAGGATATTTATTTACCCAATCTTCATAGAATGATGCCATTTCTTCTGGAGTTAATGTTCTACCTTCATGTTCTAAAACATATTTTCCATCTTCATAAAATTCTGATGATGCTGGATCTAAAGCAATGAATATATCTTTACCTGGCTCATACCCAGCTTTTTCTATAGCTTCTATTATAACTTCAATAGCTTCTTCATTTGATTTTAAATCTGGAGCAAATCCACCTTCATCACCTACTCCAGTAGAATATCCTTTTGATTTTAAAATAGATTTTAAACTATGATAAACTTCTGCACAACTCATTAGTGCATCTGAGAAACTCTTAGCCCCTACTGGCATTATCATAAATTCTTGTAAATCAACTGAATTATCAGCATGTTTTCCACCATTTATTATATTCATCATAGGAACTGGAAGAACCTTTGCATTAACTCCACCTACATATTGGTATAATGGTAATCCTAATGCTTCTGCTGCAGCTTTTGCAACAGCTAAAGAAACTCCTAAAATAGCATTTGCTCCAAATTTCCCTTTATTTTTAGTTCCATCAAGTTCTATAAGCTTCTTATCTATGGCAACTTGGTCTAAAACATTTAATCCAATTATAGCTTCTGCTATCTCATTGTTTACATATCCAACAGCTTTTTTTACGCCCTTTCCTTGATACTCTTCTCCACCATCTCTAAGCTCTACTGCTTCATATATACCAGTTGAAGCTCCTGATGGTACCATAGCTCTTCCAAAGCTTCCATCCTCTAAATGTACTTCTACCTCAACAGTTGGAAAACATCTTGAATCAAGAACCTGTCTTGCAACTACATCGATTATTTCTATAAATTGTTTCATAATTAATTACTCCCTTCTAGTTTTAATTTTTATACTTAATTTTAATATAACATTATAAATAAAATTTATTTATTAAATGAAATCTAATTAATTGATTTTGATATTCATTTTCATATATTATAGCAGAAGTAGATAAAAAATGCAAAGCTGCTTATATTCTGCTAAAGTCGAAATTTGCTTTATTTTCGTCTTTATTCTTAAGTTTAATAAAATATCATAGCAAAATTATTTTTCCCAAAAGAAAAATAATTATTACTTTTAGAAGAGAGTAATTTTAAAACTTATATTCCTTAATTAAAACTATTCTTTCAATTAAATAATGTTTTATACCTTTAAACCTTTTGTTGCTCTTTCTATAGCTTTAAACAATATTAATCCAACAATTATATTCATTACTACAGCAGGAATCACTACAACTAAAAATAAATTCATAAATGAAGCTGGTAATCCCACTATTAAATTTGCTGAAGTTAAAAAACTTAAACCACTTACTAAAGTTCCTATAGGAAAAATAATAATTGCTTTTATTAAAGAACCTATCTTTTCATCTTTATTATTTATTATTTTAATTTTATTTAATGCAAGTATTAAGAGATATACCACATGTACAGTTATAAATTTATCTATCATATTAGGCAACTGTCCACCAGGAAATTTAGTAGTTATAGCTGTAAATAATCCTATTATTATTCCAGATATTAAAGTAACTTTATATTCTCCATTATTTAATATAATCACTATAAATAACATTGCCAAAGCAAAATCAGGTTGCATAGGCAATCCTAAAGTAGGTGTTATCTGATGAAGTAAAAGTCCAATTGCAAGTAATATTGAATTTAAAACCATTTTTTTAATATTTTCATTTCTTCTCATAAATATAAACCCTCCAAAATTTAAATTAATACTTTTTAATTGAATTAGATTACTTCAAATCATTATAAATACCCCCTTTCTATAAAATAAAAAAAAGATTTCCCCTAAACATAGGGCGAAATCTTTTTTCACGGTACCACCTAATTTGTATGAATAAGAGTAAAGCAATTTAACTTTTGTTTTTTGCATCATTCTTATTTATACATCTCTTCCAGTACATATAATACTGTAACTGCTATAAGGTGCAGTCCACCATGAGCATTACTCTTCTAAATTAAAATTTCCTCTCATACCTCCAAAGTCCATTCGTAAAACTACTTCTTGCTAGAATTTCACCATAACTAACTCTCTTTATTGAACCTTAAGTTTTACTACTATTCTTTATCTACAGCTTTTTTGATTTTCTTTTATATAATAATTATATGATTAAAAGAGAAAATATTACACCATTTTTTAATTATTTAAAAACTTATTTCTTTACCTAAATTAAGTTGCTTTATCCTCTTTTAATTAATCCTTTCACTTTATTTTTTACTAAAATATACATTTATACATATATATTAAAATTAAATTCACACAAACTACATATTGAATCCATAAATAAAACATAATTGAAATTTATAATAAAGCCATAGTCAATTACTTGATTATACAAAACCAATCCCTATTATAAATTAAAACAAAACATAAATTTGAAATCCACTTTTTTTGTTTAAAAATAGAAATGACCTAAGACTCTCCCTCTTTTCTTCTAGGTCATTTTCTATTTTTTTACTTTTAATTTTAAATTACTTATTTACTCCCCCTAAATTTACTTATAACAATTCATATCTAAATACAAATTAAAATTTAATCCAAATAGAACTTTTACTTTAACTGAATTTTAATGTTTCCTATCTAGAGTTATGCCTTTGCTTATTTCCATCTTATAAAAGATTAGAATATTATAAATGCTACTCATCATATAATTTTTATCTCAATGAATATTTTTATCCTTTTATGGAAAACTTTATAATAGTTGAAAAAATAAAACCTAGTTATATATTTTATCAACTTAATCTAAAAATCTATTTATCTGATAGCTAGAGGCTGTAATACTCCTATCTTTTATAAGTAGGAGATAAACAGCCTCACGCTCCTAGATAACTGTGACTAAGCATTCAGATAGAGTCAAAACTCCCCTGAATTAAGTCTACGTTTATCATAATTAACCAAAATTTCTAAAATTAATTAGAAGTTTATTAGTCATTTAATAACAAAATTTTATAAGAAAGGAGATTATAAAAAATCATATGATTAAAATAATGATAATAAAAATTTGCCCTAGGGAAAAAAATGCTCCAAAAGTTCAACATATTTTAACTGACTTCGGTGAATTCATAAAAGCTAGACTTGGACTTCATAATGTAGAAGGCGGCTCTAATAGTTCAACTGGTATAGTAATTCTACATCTAACACCTGAAGAAGAACATAATGATAGTATTATATCATTAAAAAAACAACTAGAGAGTATAGATGGGGTAACTGTACAGCTTCAAGTAATGTAATATTACTAGAATTTAACTCTATGTAAATTAAGTCACTTTGCAAATCTAAATGAAATGTACTTTTAACCTAAAAAAGCTAAATTGCTAAGGCTATAACTAACCTTAAGACAATTTAGCTTTATAATATTTCTAATTATTAAATTATAATTATTTTAATAAAGATTCTCCAGTCATTTCAGCTGGTTTATCAAGTCCCATAACTTCTAGCATTGTTGGAGCTAAATCAGCTAATTTCCCATCTTCTTTTAATGCTCTTCCTTCAGCATCCTTAGATATCCATAATAATGGAACTAAATTTGAAGTATGAGCTGTAAATGGATTTCCTGTTTCAGGATTAATCATTACTTCTGCATTTCCATGGTCAGCTGTTATAAATACAGTACCTTCTTTTTCTAATACTTTATCTACAACTCTTCCTAGACAAGTATCAACAGCTTCAACAGCTTTAATTGCTGCTTCAACTACTCCTGTATGTCCTACCATATCTGGATTTGCATAGTTTAATATAATCATGTCATATTTGTCTTCATCTATTCTCTTAACTAACTCATCAGTTAATTCAAAAGCACTCATTTCTGGTTTTAAATCGTAAGTTGCAACTTTTGGAGATGCTACTATAGCTCTATCTTCATTTTCATTTGGTTTTTCTACTCCACCATTAAAGAAAAATGTTACGTGAGCATATTTTTCTGTTTCAGCTATTCTTAATTGAGTTAAACCATTTTTAGCAACATATTCTCCTAAAGTATTTGTATAACTTTCTGGTCTATAAGCTACTTCTACATTTTCTAAAGTCTTATCATATTGAGTCATAGTTACAAAAGTAACATCTAATTGCTCTCTTTCAAATCCTACAAACTCTCTATCAACTATAGCTCTAGTCATTTCTCTAGCTCTATCTGGTCTAAAGTTGAAGAATATTACTGAATCACCACTTACTATTTTAGCAACCGGTTGTCCATTTTTCTCTATAACAGTTGGTAATACGAATTCATCTGTTTTTTCGTTATTGTATGAATTTACCATAGCATCTACTGCTGATGTAGCAACTTCACCTTTTCCTAAAGTCATAGCATCATATGCTAATTGAACTCTTTCCCATCTATTATCTCTATCCATAGCGTAGTATCTTCCGCTTATTGTAGCGATTTCTCCTACACCTATTTCTTTCATAATATTTTCAAGTTGAACAACGAAGTCTTTTCCTGATGAAGGTGCAACGTCTCTACCATCCATGAAAGCATGAACATAAACTTTTGATAAACCTTTTTTCTTAGCTAATTCTAATAATCCTTTTAAATGACCGATGTGTGAATGAACTCCACCATCTGATAATAATCCCATTAAGTGTAATGCTGAATTATTTTTTAAAGCATTTTCAACAGCTTTATTTAAAGCTTCATTATTAAAGAAATCACCATCTTCTATAGCTTTAGTTATTCTTGTTAATTCTTGGTATACTATTCTACCTGCCCCAATATTTAAATGACCAACTTCTGAATTACCCATTTGTCCTTCTGGAAGACCAACTCTTAATCCAGATGCAGCTATTTTAGTATTAGGATATTTATTCATGTATTTATCTAAATTAGGCTTTTTAGCAGCCGCAATTGCATTTCCATTTTTACTTTCTGATATTCCAAATCCATCTAATATCATTAACATTACTGGTTTCTTTGTCATAACTACCCCTCCGACATTTTAATGATTTTATCTCATAACTAGTATCTATAATACTCCAAGCTTCTATAAGCTGAAGATAAATAGATATAGGTCCCTAGATAACGACCTCTAAAATTCAGATTAAACTTTAATTCTATCTGAATTAAGTCTTAGTTTATCTTTATATTTTCATTTAAAATTTTCCTTTAATAATAGAAGATTTTATAATATAATCCATTATATTTCATTTAGTGAAAAACATAGATAAAGTTAGTTATATCAAGTCTTTCTCTATATTTAAATTATAATATTTATATATAAAAAAAACAATAGCAACAAACAAGTATAATTGGTTGCTTATTACTATTGCACTATCAATATCTAAATTTAGGAGGAAGTAATCCCCCTAACTAGATCGAACTTTATTTTATCTAATAACTAAATATCTGTAATACTAAAGTCTCTATAAACTTAAAATAAACAGATACAGATTCCTAGATAACTTTGCTTAAAATTCAGATAGAGCTTTAACTCTATCTGAATTAAGTTTCAATTTATTAGTTATTAGAAATTTACTATTTGTGAGAAATCTGAAGCAACTAAGCTAGCTCCACCAACTAAAGCTCCATCGATATCTGACATAGCCATTTGAGCTTTAATTGTACCAGGTTTAACTGATCCACCGTATTGTATTCTTACTTTATCAGCAACTTCTTTACCGAACATTTCAGCTACAACATTTCTAATTGCTATTATAGTTTCGTTAGCTTGCTCATCTGTAGCTGTTTTTCCAGTTCCAATAGCCCAGATTGGTTCATAAGCTATAACAACTTTTTCAGCTAATTCTTTTGATAAACCTTCTAAGTCAGCTTTTATTTGAGCTCCAACAACATCATTAGTTGTTCCATTTTCTCTTTGCTCTAAAGTTTCTCCACAGCAAAGAATTGGAGTAATGTTATGAGCAAAAGCTGCTTTAACTTTTTTATTTAAAGCTTCATCTGTTTCATTGAAATATTCTCTTCTTTCACTGTGTCCTAAAACAACATAGTCAACACCCATAGCTTCAAGCATTACTGGTGAAACTTCTCCAGTGAAAGCTCCACTATTTTCAAAGTGCATGTTTTGTGCAGCAACTTTTATGTTTGATCCTTCAACAGCTTTTAAAACTGCGTCTAAACAAACGAAAGTAGGACATACAACTACGTCACACTTAGCATCTTTAACTAATCCTTTTAATTCATTTATCATTTCTACTGCTTCAGCAGGAGTTTTATTCATTTTCCAGTTTCCAGCGATTATTGGAGTTCTCATTATATACACCTCGTAAAAATTATTTTTATTCAAAAAGGGAGACACGCTCCCTTACTTTCTAATACTTCAATCGGGTTTAAAAGTTTCTAAAAACTTTTAAACATAAAATTTTAACTAATTAATTAGTCATTTAAAGCGTCTATTCCTGGTAATACTTTACCTTCTAAGAATTCTAATGAAGCTCCACCACCAGTTGAGATGTGAGTCATTTTATCTCCGAATCCTAATATATTTACAGCAGCAGCTGAATCTCCACCACCGATTATAGTTGTAGCATTTGAATCTGCCATAGCTTTAGCAACAGCAATTGTTCCTTTATTAAAGTTTTCAAATTCAAATACACCCATTGGTCCGTTCCAAATAACAGTTTTAGCTTCCTTAACAGCAGCAGCATATAATTCTTCTGTTTTTGGTCCAATATCTAATCCCATGAATCCATCTTCAATGTTTTCATCAGCAGTTACAACAGCTTCAACATCTTTAAATTCTTTTGCTACTCTGTGATCTACAGGTAATAATAATTTAACACCTTTAGCAGTAGCTTTTTCTAACATTTCTTTAGCATAGTCAACTTTATCTTCTTCTACTAATGAACTTCCAACTGTAAATCCTTGAGCTTTTAAGAATGTATAAGCCATTCCTCCACCAATGATTAAAGTATCTACTTTTTCTAATAAATTATTTATAACATTTATTTTATCTGAAACCTTAGCTCCACCTAATATAGCTACGAATGGTCTTTCTGGGCTTTCTACAGCATCTCCTAAGAATTTAAGTTCTTTTTGGATTAAGTATCCACAAACTGCTGGGCTTAAGTATTCAGTTACTCCAACTGTTGAACAATGAGCTCTGTGAGCTGTTCCGAAAGCATCGTTAACGAACATTTCTGCTAATGAAGCTAACTCTTTAGAGAATTCTTCACCATTTTTAGTTTCTTCTTTTCTATATCTAGTATTTTCTAATAATACTACATCTCCATCTTTCATTTCAGCAACTGCTTTTTTAGCATTTTCTCCTACTACATTATCATCAGCAGCAAAAACTACTTCTTTACCAAGCATTTCGCTTAATTTCTTTGCAACTGGAGCTAAAGAAAACTCTGGTTTTGGTTCTCCTTTTGGTTTACCCATGTGTGAGCAAAGGATAACTTTTGCACCATTATCAACTAAATATTTTATAGTTGGCATAGCACCTGTTAATCTGTTTATATCTGTTATAACGCCATCTTTTAATGGTACGTTAAAATCACATCTAACTAAAACTTTTTTACCTTTTACTTGTACGTCTTCGATTGTTTTCTTATTGAAGTTCATAACTTAACACCTCTTAAAATATTTTATTTATATAAATCTTTAATTAATCCATTATTTAAAATGGTCTGGCCTTATAGCCTTAACTACAAAACCAGACCTCTTTAATTATAATCTATTAGCTTATTTTAAATTACTTAACTAAGTATTTTAAAGTTCTAACTAATTGGTTAGTGTATGACATTTCGTTATCATACCATGCAGCAACTTTAACTAATTGTTGTCCGTTAACTTCCATGATTTTTGTTTGTGTAGCATCAAATAATGAACCGTAGCTTATTCCGATTACATCACATGAAACTATTGGATCTTCAGTGTATCCGAATGATTCATTTTTAGCAGCTTTCATAGCGCTGTTTACTTCTTCAACTGTTACGTTTTTATCTAATATACAAACTAACTCAGTTAATGAACCAGTTATTACAGGTACTCTTTGAGCATTTCCGTCTAATTTACCAGCTAATTCTGGGATAACTAAACCGATAGCTTTAGCAGCTCCAGTTGTGTTAGGAACGATGCTGTTAGCAGCAGCTCTTGCTCTTCTTAAATCACCTTTTCCGTGAGGTGCATCTAATGTATTTTGGTCATTAGTGTAAGCATGAATTGTAGTCATGAATCCTTCTTTGATTCCAAAGCTATCGTTTAATACTTTAGCCATTGGAGCTAAACAGTTAGTTGTACATGAAGCACCTGATATTACTGTTTCATTTCCAGTTAATATTTCGTGGTTTACATTGTAAACAACTGTTGGTAAGTCATTTCCAGCTGGAGCTGAGATAACAACTTTTTTAGCACCAGCTTCGATGTGAGCTGAAGCCTTTTCTTTTGAAGCGAAGAATCCAGTACATTCTAATACTACATCTACACCTAATTCTTTCCATGGTAATTCAGCAGGATTTCTTTGTGTAGTTACTTTTATTTCTTTACCATTAACTACGAAAGCACCTTCTTTAACTTCGATTTCTCCGTTAAATCTTCCTTGTGCTGAATCATATTTGAATAAGTGTGCTAAAGTTTTAGCATCTGTTAAGTCGTTTATTGCAACAACTTCGAACTCTGGGTTCTCTATCATTAATCTTAATGCTAATCTTCCTATTCTTCCAAAACCATTAATAGCTACTTTAACCATTGTAAATACCTCCAAAAAATAAAGTTTATATTTATAAAATATTAAAAAATATTTTAATGCAAATTTAATGTTTCATATTTTTAATTATTTCTTCAGCAGCAGCTTCATCTGTTACTAAAACCGCCTTATTGTTGTTATATAAAGCAGAAATTATTGCTTCCACTTTACCTTTTCCACCAGCAACAGCAATATGTTCTCGCGCTTCTGAAAGTTCTTTTATACTTATTCCTGGTGCTGAACTTATAGATACAACATTAGAATTTTTATCGAAGTAGCAACCAACTGCTTCTCCTATTGCTCCTAATTCTATAAGTTCCTTTTGCTTTTCATCACTTATACCTCTTTTTAAAACCATTTTATCGGCTCTACCAATACCATAAATTAATAAGTTTGCTTTTCTAATCAAATCGAATACTTCTTTTATATCACTTTGATTAAATAAACTTTGCATAAGTTCTGAACTTATATTTTCTGGTATATGAAGCATTTTGTAACTTCCATTAAGCTTTTGAGCTAATGTTGCGCATAATGTATTGGCTTGAGTTTCTACTTTTTTCCCCATACCACCTCTTGCTGGAACTACTAAAACATCATGTAAGTTTTGAAGCTTTGGAAAAGAATCAACAACTTCTTTTACTGTACTGCCTCCTGTTATAGCTACAATATCACCACTTTTTATTATTTTTTTAGTGTATTGTGATGCTGCTTTTCCAAGATCCTGTAAAATATTTTTATCTTCTTCTACACTTCCCGGAATAACTATAACTTCCTTAATATTAAGTATTTTTTTAATTTCTACTTCTACCTTTGATAATCCCTTCACTTCATGAATGAAGTCTTTTAAGCTATCTAAGATATTTTCACCTTCCTCAGTGACTGTCATACCTGGGGTATTAATTTCAATAAGCCCTTGGTTCTTTAAGAAGTTTATTTCCGTCCTAACTATTCTTTCACCTAAATCAACTTTATTAGCAAGAACTCTTCTTCCTACAGGTTGATTATAGCTTATAGTTCTTAGAATTAAATATCTCTTCTCTAATAACTCCACTAATTCCGGTATTATTTTTTTCTGTAATTTTATTATATCTTGCAACATCAACAGCTCCTTTGGTCTTTTAAGGTCCCACTTGCAACTTTAATGTCCCACAAACTTATTATAAACTATTTTTTAAAATTTTTAAAGTAATTTTTTTAATTTTTTCCTTAATTTAATTTGAAATTCACTGCTTTTTTTTCTGAAGTCTACTTTTAAGGCATTTCAAAGACTTTTTGAACTTTTTTGTTACTATAAATAATATGTCTTTTTCTACTTTATTTTATACAAAAAATTAGTTGAAACTTACTGCTATACAACTTATACCTTCTAATTTAAATTTAATCTTATGTATTTGTAATTAACTACAAAAGGAGAAAAATGAAATAAAATTTCATTTTTCTCCTTTTTCATTATTAAAACCTTTTCCTTTTACTTGATGCACCAATACCCATTTCTTCTCTATACTTAGCAACTGTTCTTCTAGATATTTTATAAGACTTTTCTTTAAGAATATCTGCTATAGCTTGATCTGATAAAGGCTTTGATTTATTTTCTTCTTTTATTATTTCTTCAATTTCTTTTTTCATTTTAGAAACTGTTACATCCTCATCTTCCGTATTAGAGTTACCTTTATGAACTCCTGTTGCAAATAAATCCTTTATTTTTATAGTTCCAAAAGAGGTTAATATATACTTTTCTCTTATTGCTCTCGATACTGTAGATTCATGCATTCCAATTGCATCAGCTACTTGTTTTAAAGTCATAGGTCTTAATTCTTTTTTTCCACATTCAAAAAATCCTCTTTGTACTTTCAAAACTTCTTCTAAGACCTTATATAAAGTACTCTTTCTTAATTCTATACTCTTTATTAAGAACATAGCTTTCCCCATTTTTTCCTTTACATACTCTTTTGCATCCTTATCTTTTTCATTTAATATAGTATTATAAATTGGGTTTATTGAAATAGTAGGTATTACCTTGTTATTCATTATTATAAAGAATTCTCCATCTATATTCTTTATTTCAGCGTCAGGTATTATAAACCTAACATCGTCACCAGTATAAAAACCTCTTGCTGGTTTAGGTTCAAGTTTCTTTATAAGATCACCATACTCTTGAGCTTCCTTTGTTGTAATCTTATAACTTTTAGCTATAACTTGATATTTATTATTAGCTATATCCTCTAGGTTATTTATTACCATTCCTTCTGTTATATTATTAAGTAATCTTTTTTTTCTTAATTGGATTAACAAACATTCTCTTAAATCCCTTGCTCCTATACCTATAGGTTCAAGACCTTGGACTATTTGCAGCGCTATCTCCAATTCCTCTATATCTTCATTTAACTCTCTTTGAATCTCTTCTAAAGATATATCTAAATACCCTTTTTCATTTAGGCTTTCAATAATATATTTACTTAAAATTCTTTCCCTATCAGTTAAATTTAGTTCTATTAATTGTTCTTCTAAAAAATCTTTCAAGGATTTTTCTTTACTTATAAAAGTAAATGGAGATACTTCATCGTCATAATCTCCATAACTTTGGGAACCATAATTATCAAATTCTAAATATTTTATAAGTTCCTTATAGTCAATTCTATCTTGCTCTTTTTTTTCTTCATTATCCACATCATTAAAATTAGCCTCTAAAACTGGATTTTCAGCATACTCTTTTTCTATATATCCTCTTAAATCATAACTTGACATTTGTAAAAGCTTTATTGATTGTTGCATCTGCTGAGTCATCACAAGTTTTTGTTCTTGAGACATGGTCAAATTAAAATTCATCTCCATACTACTACCCCATTTAAACTTAATTTTAAATTCCATCTGTTCAGTGTACAAATTATACCTATAAATAAATTATCTAACAAATTACAGGAATATACAAGTTTTTGTTAAAATTTATTTCTATTTGTCTAAATATTTCTTATTTTGTAATTAAGCTTTATAATACTGTATTTCTCTTAGATTAACTTCTAATTTAATCCTTTACTTTCACTATATTCTTAAATATATGTTTATATACTGAAACTTATTTAAATAGAATTTTGTTTAATTAAATTTTAGAGAAGCTGTTTAAGAAACTGTGTTTGTTTATCAGCACAAAAAAGCGGCTTGTACATCACCTTGTACAAACCACTTAAAAATTACTTATTCTTTATCTAGTTTTATTAGACCTTTTTTTATTCTTCTTCTATATCTAATATCAAGTAAAATTGCTAAAACAGCAAATAATACTGGTCCTCCACCTATCCATAAACTATTAGATGGATTTCCCATTAGAGTTGGTTCTATTATTGCATAGATATTTGTAAATGCTAAGACAATGAAACATATACTTGCAACAACGATACCTATCTTTTTATTAAAGAATTGATATTCCTTCTTAATATTATCATTTGCTTTAAACTTAATGTAAGCAAAAACTATAAATACATATGGAACACTTCCTGCAACGAAAGTCATTAATGTTAATTTATTAAATAATGATGAAACAGATCCTCCACCAAAACCTAATAATAGAACGAAAAATACTACTACTATTGTTTGGAATATTATAGCATTTCCTGAAACACCATGCTTATTTATTTTTAACATTTTATCTGGAACCATACCTTTTGGCATTCCTTCGAACATATGCTTTATAGGAGTATATATTCTTAAAGGAATTGAAGTAACAAATATTAATGCCATTATTGATATAATTCTATTTACCCATTGTCCTAATAATAAAGCATGATAAGGATCCATTCCTATTAATGTACCCAATCTATAAAACTCTTGTTGAGTTAAGTATATTGAATAGTTAGCTAGGTTTACTTGTGGACTTCCAAAAGTTTTTTCCCAGTTACATGTTACACCTGATATTAAAACAACTACTATGTATAAAACAGTTATACCTATAGATGATAGAATTATAGCTCTTGGAACATTCTTCTTTGAGTTTTCTACCTTATCAACCATTCCACTTATATTTTCCATTCCTCCATAAGCAAAGAAGGTAAATACTAGGAATCCAAGTGCTGGTAAGAATGTTGAATATTCAGGATTCGGTCCATAGAAATATGAACTAAGATGGGTAAAGTTAAAACCTTGTTGTGGATGGAATCCTTGTAAAAGTAATACTATTATTCCACCACCTAATACAAATAAATGAACAATAATTACTGTAACTATTGCTATGTTTGACAAGAAAGTCATTCTCTTAATCCCTCTAGTTGAAACATAAGCTGCTATTATCATATATACAGCTCCTATTAAAGCTAGTATCTCAGGTGATGTTAAACCAAACATATGCCAATTAGCTGTTGTATCTCTACCAAAAATAGCAACTGATATTTGTACACAAATTGTAGATGCTGAAAACCACATAACAACAAATGATCCATACCAAATCATTGTTCCTACAAGACCAAATTTTTCACCTACTGATTCTGTCATCCAAGAAAATATACCGCCATGCTTGTCTTTAAAAGCAGAACTCATTTCTGCAACTATAAAACAATAAGGTATAAAGAAAAATATTGCAGCAATTATTAAATATGTTATTGATGCATATCCCATTTGATAATATACTTGTTGAGCATTAGCAATACCATATACTGTTATAAAGATCATGGACATAAAGCTCAAGAAGGATATTTTATATTTCTTGTCGTCCTTTGTTTTTTCCTTTGTTTTTTCCAAACTACTCCTCTTAAATGCTATATAAACTAAAACCTAATTCAGATAAAACTTTGACTTTATCTAAATTTAGTGGCCCTATCTAGAGGGCTGTGTTTGTTTATCTCCAACTTATAAAAGATTGAAGTACTACAGACACTAGTCATCAGATAAAATATACTTATTTAAGAGTACCTCCCTCCATTATTAAAATTAAAATTTATGAATGTTTATGCATTTTAACTTTTTTTAACCTTATCTTTTATTATTTATTTATTTTTTAATTTTTTATATATATTTTTTTAAACTTACACCTTATATTCTATATTAATAACTAATGAATGTAAAGTTTTTTTTAATGATTTTAATAATTCACTTTAATAAAAATACACATGTTCTTCATATAAACACATATATTGTGTATATTTATTCATTTTAAACAACTTTTAAGCCTATATTTGAATATTTATACATATTTTATTTTTTAAACTTGTTCACAATTAAATTATATGAACTCATTTTTATTCATTTTTTAATTATAAAAAACCATTTTAGACTTAAATATGAATTTTTAAAATCATAAAATTAAATAAATGCATACTTTTTTTCTTATAACATGAAAATTCTCATACAAAAAAGTTAGAAGTAATTAAAAAACTACTTCTAACTTTAATTATATTTTATTAATTTATATTACTTGTTTCTAATTCTTCTGAAGGTTCATTTACTATTATTTTACCTTCTTTTAATCTTTTTCTATATCTAATGTCTAAATAGATTCCTGCAGCACCAAACATTACTGGACCTAAAGCTACCCATAAACTATTTGATACATTTCCGTCAAGGGCCGGTTCTATAATTGAGAATATATTAGTAAATGTTATTACTGCAAAACATACTATTCCAACTATTACACCTGTCTTCTTACTAAAGAATTGGTATTCTTTCTTTATAGCTGCATTTCTTTTAAATTTAATGTAAGCATATATTATAAAGGAAATTGGAACTGTAGAAGCAACTGAAACCATAAGTGTCATTTTGTTAAACACTTGTGATACTGAACCACCACCAAATCCTAAAAGTAATACAAAGAATACTACTATTACTGTTTGGATTGCTACAGCATTTCCTGCAACACCATGTTTATTTACCTTTAATATTTTATCTGGAAGCATTCCTTTTGGCATTCCTTCAAACATATGTTTTATAGGACTATATATTCTTAAAGGTACTGAAGTTAATCCAATAAGAGTAAGAATATTTAATATTCTATTTATCCATTGCCCTAAAAGCACAGCGTGAGATGGATCCATTCCTATTAATGTTCCCAATCTATAAAACTCTTGTTGAGTTATGAATATAGTTAAATTTTGAAGATTAGCATTTCCTGATCCAAAAGTTGCTTTCCAATTACATACCATACCTGTTATTAAAACTATTAGTATATACAATACTGTTATAGCTATAGTTGAAACTAATATAGCCTTAGGTACATTCTTTTTAGGGTTGTCTACCTTATCAACAAGACCAGCACTATTTTCAAGTCCACCATAAACAAATACAGCGAAAACCATAAATCCTATAGCTGGAAGTACAGAAGCATAACTTGGATTTGGCCCATAAAAATATGAACTAAATTTAGTAAAATCAAATCCTTGTGCAAAATGGAATCCTGATAAAGCAAATACTACTAAACCTGCACCTAATATAAGTATATGTGAAATAATAACTGTTACTATAGAAATGTTTGATAAAACAGTCATTCTTTTTATTCCTCTTGTAGATAAAAGACCTACTATAATCATATAAATAGCACCTATTATTGCTAAAACCTGAGGTGATGTTAATCCAAGTACATGCCAATTTGCTGTTGTATCTTTACCAAAAATAGCAACTGATAATTGTATACATATAGCTGAAGCACCAAACCACATAACAACGTAAGATCCATACCAAATGAAAGTTCCTACAATACTAAATCTCTCTCCTACAGCTTCTTTCATCCAAGAGAATATACCACCATTTTTATCCTTAAACGCTGAACTCATTTCAGCAACCATAAATCCATAAGGTAAAAAAAAGAATATCGCTCCAAATATAAGATAGGTTATAGAGGCATATCCCATCTGATAGAATACTTGTTGTCCATTAGCTAATCCATATACTGTTAAAAATATCATGGATACAAAGCTTAAAAAGGATATTTTAAATTTATTTTTCGAGTTTCCCATATTGTCCTCCTTTGTTTATCTTATAACGTTTTCTGCAATATATCTAAATTCATATAATTCAGATATAAATACTACGATTTTTCTAGATAGATTTATTTAAAACTTATATTTTTTATATTCTCTCTAGAAGCTTAATCTTTTGCTTTTAAATAATGAATTAATATACTAATATTCCTGCATTTTTTAGAATATAATAACTATACTTTATTATTTTTCTTTCTTTACTATTTTTTCTAAAAATGATTTTTCTTTTTATGTATTCATTCATTATTTTTTCTTTTTTTCATGTCTATGTGTATATTTTATAATATTTATATGAAAAAGTAAAGAAATTTTGAATAATTTTTTAATAAAGTCTTTGTATGGAATACAAAAGTCTTTTATATAAAGACTTTAAAATAACGTTTTCACAACTTTCTGTAGATTTAAAATATAAATTTCTCTATACTCTCACTATATAAAACTTCTCAGTTTTGCAATATGTATTATAACTTCTTGCATATTCTTCAACTAGAGATTTATACCTATTACCACTAATTTATAGATGATTTAAATATTACAGTCTCTAGCTATCAAATAAATTTTCTCTCCATCTTAAAAATAAAAAAACTAGTAAGTAGATTTAATTCAATCTACTTACTAGTTTTTTAAGATAAATTCTATTTAGTTGTTATATAAACTTTTTATATAACCAAAATTATTTTCATAAATCAGTTCAACAACAGAACCATTCCCACAATAAAAACTCCAAAAATTCTCTATAGGTAATTTAAGAATATATAATAAAACAACTTTAATTACACCCTCATGAGCCACAATCACTAAATCATCCCTAAAATTTTTTTCAAGAACTTCTTTTATAAAACTTTCAACTCTCTTTCTAAATAATTTAAGGCTCTCCCCCTTTGGAATTTCATAATTAAAGTAATCTTCACACCATAATCTATAAAACTCATTATTACTTAACTCCTCATAGGCATATCCCTCAAAGATACCAAAATCAAATTCCTCTAAACGCTTATCACAGAGAAGTTCTTTATTAATAGTTTTTGCTATGGCCTCTCCAAAATCTTTACATCTACTAAGAGGACTAGAATAAATTCTTACATTATTTAAAGTTGAAATCTCATAACTATTATTTAAAGTCTCAACTAAATCTTCAATTTGTTTAATTCCCTTTTCAGTTAACTTAAAATCTCTACGCCCTCCATAAACCCTTTTTAAGTTAGCTTCACTCTCTGTATGTCTTAAAAGAATAACTCTCATAAAAAACCCTCCACTTCTTTAAACCTAAGCTAAAACAATATTACTCCTATTATTAAAAATATTAATTGTGATATTTCAGCAATAAAACCAAGTATATCTCCTGATATTCCATCTATCTTTTTTTCTATTTTTTTTATAATCCAATATGCTATTATATAAGTTATTATTACAGCAATTATAATTGAATATTCTCCTTTATAAGCTTCTAATAAAAATAAGGCACAATTCACTATTGTTGCTACCACTATACAAGCTTTTGTTCCTCCATTTTCTACAAAAGCTTTTCCCATTCCGGCCTCCTTACAATAGTAAGAGCTTTTACTAGCTATATGTAAAGCAGTCTTCCCTACTATTGGAAAAGTTATTACCATTAATAAATTTGCTTGACCTAAAAATATTACATAACCAATAATAATTATTATTAATGATAATACTCCAAAGGCTCCAACTCTACTATCTTTCATTATCTCAAGGACTCTTTCCTTAGATCTTCCACTAAAAAGCCCATCACAACTATCAGAAAGTCCATCTAAATGAAGTGCTCCAGTTATTATTATATAAGCTAGCATTAATATAAAACCTGTAATTAAAGTACTTTTCCCTCTTAGAAGGTAGTCTACACCACCTAAAATCAGCCCAATAACTAAACCAACTGCAGTAGTCCACTTAAAAGATTTTTCAAAAAGTCCCTCTTTGAATTCTAAATTCCCTACTGGTATTCTAGTAAAAAAACTAAGTATCATTCTAAATTCTTTCATAAAGCACCCTTTTCTTTAAATATTACTTTACCTTCATAGGAATACCTGAAACTAAAAAATAAACCTCATCAGCTCTCTTTGCTATTTTTTGATTCATTCTTCCAGCTATATCCCTAAAAATACTGCCCAATTTATAAGCAGGCACAAGTCCCATACCAACTTCATTTGTTACTATTACTATTTTCTTATCACTAAATACCTCTAAAAAATTTGAAACCTCCTGGTCAATATATTCCTCTAGTTTATCTATTTCTTCTTCTGATATCTTATCAAAATCTCCTTTATACTCTAAAAGTAAATTGCTTATAAGCAAAGTCATACAATCTAATAATATAACTTTTTTATTTTTATAAATATTATTATCTTTAAAGCAAGCAAAATCCTTATATCTTTCTAAGGTTTCCCATTCCTTCGGTCTACCTTCCCTATGCTTTTTTATTCTATTTTTCATTCCCTCATCAAAAGCTATTGCTGTTGCAATATATAAAACTTCATCTAAAGTACTTATTTTTTTAACATAATTTTCAGCAAAAGAACTTTTTCCACTTCTAGCTCCACCTGTAACAAGAATCATTTAAACTTCTCTCCCTTATAATCAAAATTAATATTATTATCTTATAAACGTAGACTTAATTCAGGTGGAGTTTTGACTCCATCTGAATGCTTAGTCGCAGTTATCTAGAAGCGTGAGGCTGTTTATCTCCTACTTATAGAAGATAGGAGTATTACAGCCTCTAGCTATCAGATGAATATTTTAAGTTTTTCTAATAATTTTTTATTTTTCTCTCTATCCTTTATAGCAACTCTAATAAACTTCTCATTTAACCCTTTAAAATTAGAACAATCTCTAATTAAAATTCCCTCTTTTCCTAAACTTTTTCTAAGTTCATGAGAAGTTAAATTCTTATCTTCCAATTTTATTAATATAAAATTAGTATTTGGCTTAAACACTTTTATTCTTTTAAATTTTTTAAGTTCATTATAAAACCATAGAACTTCTTCATTTATCCATGTTTTAGTCTTTTTCACATAGTTACTATTCTTGTCCAATATACATCCTATTAAACTTGCAAAATAATTTATAGACCAAGGCATCTTTTCATTAAACATCACTTCCAATAAAGCAGGATCTCCCATAAGAAAACCAATTCTTATTCCAGGAACAGCAAAAAATTTAGTAAATGATTGAATTATTATTAAATTGCTAAATTCTTCAATATAACCTCTCATTGTATAATCCTCTTCATCTTTTATTAAATCAATAAAGGATTCATCTATTAAAATAAAAACATCTTCATCCATAGCAAACTTTAATAAATTAAGCAAGTCATTTCTATTAATTAATTGAGATGTTGGATTATTTGGATTACATAGAAATACAGAATCTACCTCACCATCAGAAATGATTTCTTTTAATTCATCAATATTAATCTTAAAATCCTCTTCTTCCTTAGTAAAATAATATTCCACATCAATATCAAAATTTCTACAAGCATTATCATATTCAGAAAAACTTGGAACTGGCATAAGTACTTTTTTAAATTTTAAATTTTGTAAAATTAAATAAATAGCTTCTGTTGCTCCATTGGTTGGCAATATAAATCTTTCTTCAACACCTATATAATTAGCTATATCTTTTTTAAGTTCAATATAATCTATATTAGGATAAGATGATAACTTCTCAATATTATTAATAATTAATTTTTTAAACTCTTCTGGAACTCCCATTGGATTTATATTTGAAGAAAAATCTAAAAATTCATCTCTATTAAATTCCTTAGAAGCAAAAAGTAAATTACCTCCATGACTTAGACTTTTGTTGCTAAACATAATGTGCTCCTCCTTTAATTATAACTAATGCAATTAGTACTATAATTGCTGTTGTGTACATTATTTTTATGGTTAATTTTATATCTTTATTTTCTGGTTCTTTTATCTTCTCTCCTATAGTTGGCTTATAAACTTCCTTCCCAAAATACACATGGGTTCCTCCTAACTGTAAACCTAAAGCTCCAGCTACTGGTGCTTCTGAATATGCACAGTTAGGACTTTTATGATTTCTTCTATCTCTTATTAGAGTTTTAAATGAATTTTTAAAGTCTAGACCAAGTAAAAATGCAGATATAGTCATTATTATTCCTGTTATTCTAGCTGGAATATAGTTAGCTATATCATCTATCTTCGCTGATGCAAAACCATAATTTTCATACTTCTCATTTTTGTATCCAACCATTGAATCTAAGGTATTCACCGCTTTATAGGCATAAGCTAAAGGTGCCGCTATGCCAAAAAAGCTTCCTATAAATGCATAAAATAGTGGTGATGTTATTCCATCAACAGTATTTTCCGCAATAGTTTCAACTGTTGCTTTTATTATTTGTTTTTCATTAAGATATTTAGTTTCTCTTCCTACTATATAAGAAAGATTTAATCTTGATTTTTCTAAATCATTTTCCTCTAAGGATTTGTATATCTTATTTCCCTCAAAGGCTAAGCACTTAGAAGCTAAAGCTGAATATAAAAAATATATATTAACTAGAACAAATAATATTTTATTTATTTTGTATGCTAAATAATTTATACCTAAAACTACTAAAAACGTAGTTCCTACAGTTATTCCCCAAAGAATGAAACCTAAAACTCTTTGTCTCTTCTCTTTATCCTTTAAAAAAAATAATAATTTATTTTCCTCTTGTTTTCTTAAAAACTTTTCTGTTCTTCTAATTAAATTCCCTATGAACCTAACAGGATGAGGCATAAAATAAGGGTCTCCAAATATTAAGTCCAATATAAATCCAATGACTGTACTAATAATTTCTCTCTACATCCTCTCCATTTATTATTTTATATATTTTCTCCATATCCAAACTATCTCTTAATATATTAGAGAGCTTTGCATATTCCTTTTCTTTTAATTCACTAAAACTTAAGTATTCCTTATTCTCATTGACTTCTATGGATTTTTCTTTTCTTATATTATTTAATATCTTATTAGTAAATTCTAAACTATCAAAAATTCCATGAATATAAGTTCCATAAACCTTTTTATCCTTATTTCTATATCCTTCAACTCTCTTGTCATTTTTTCCTAAGGAATTATAAATTTCTACAAAAGGACTTGTCCCTTCCATAACTTCTTTAGTTACTCCCATATGAATTTCATATCCTTCAACAACTATTCCATCACATTTATTTAGAAATCCTTTGTCTCCTTTAATTTTAGCTTTAACTTGCGTTCTAACTTTTTCTTCTTTAAATTCAGTTACTATATTTAAAAGTCCAAGCCCCTCTATTTCCTCTATTTCTCCTTCAACCTTTAAATTATTTATAAGCTTTTGCCCTAATATTTGAAACCCTCCACAAATTCCAAATATTGTGCATCCCTTTTCTTCTAAATCATATAATTTTTCATTAAATCCACTTTCCTTTAAAAATACTAAATCCTCTATAGTGCTTTTAGATCCAGGGATAATAATTAAATCTGCACCATCTAGTTCTTCTGGATTACTTACATAAGATATATTTACATTATCTAAAGAGAATAAAACATTAAAATCAGTAAAATTAGACATAAAAGGAAGTCTTATAATCTTTATAACTATATCATTTTCTAATTTTTTTACCTTTTTAAAGTTCTCTATAGATGTACTATCTTCATCATCTATTTTTAATTTAGTATATGGCACAACTCCTAAAATTGGTATATTTATTAAATCTTCAAGCATTTTAAGACCTGGTTTTAAAATTTCAACATCTCCTCTAAACTTATTAATAATAACTCCCTTTATTCTTTTTTGCTCACACTCACTTAAAAGCTTAATAGTTCCATAAATAGATGCAAATACTCCTCCTTTATCAATATCACCCACTAAAATGACAGGAGAATCAACAAGTTCAGCCATTCCCATATTAACTAAATCATCTTCTCTTAAGTTTATCTCAGCAGGACTTCCTGCTCCTTCTAGAACAATAATATCAAATTTCTCATCTAAACTTTTATAAATTTCCTTTACCTTATTTTTTAAATTCTTCTTCTCTTTTTGATATTCAACAGCACTAAAATCTCCATAAACTTCACCATTGAAAATAACTTGACATTTTCTCTCTCCTGTAGGTTTTAAAAGAATAGGGTTCATAGCAGCAATAGGCTTTATTCCTGCTGCTTCAGCTTGTACAACTTGTGCTCTTCCCATTTCCAAACCTTCTTCTGTTATATAGGAATTTAAACTCATATTTTGAGATTTGAAAGGTGCTACCTTAAATCCATCTTCACTTAAAATTCTACAAAGACCTGCATTTATAATACTCTTTCCCACTGATGATGCAGTTCCTTGAATCATTATATTTTTAAAATTCATACTATTCCCCCAAAAATAAGATTATTATAGATATAAAATAATCTTTAATTTGTATAAAAAAATAAACCGTTATTGATAAATAACCATTGTTATCCTCAATATAACAGTTTAGCCAACTTTGATATAATATGCAAATCTATTTTGTCCATTAAAATTTTTTAAATTAAAACTTAACTCTCGTAGAAAAACATTCGATCTTCTTTACGTAAGTGAGTAGTCACAAATGATTAAACCTATATAGCTAGATAAAATGCAAAGAGAATGTATCAAATTACAGATACATCCTCTTTTTAAATTAAACCTAATTTTAAATTAACTATATAATTGGAGTAATCTTGTCCAACTATTAATTACACTTAAGTTAAATCTCCCTATTTATTAACTTTTATCTGCAATTAGATTAATATTCTTCTACAAAGAATAAACCTCCAGCATTAGGTCCTGAATGGATTGCTACAGCACATCCTGTAGTTGTTTCAATATATTCTAGACCTCTTGCATCTAAATATTCTTTTAAAGGTTCATATATTCCTTCACCTTCGTAATCAATTAATACTATTGGTTCATCCTTTTTTAAATTAGTTGATTCTAATTTTTTAATTATTTCTTTAACTGCCTTTTTTATTCCTCTTACCTTACCGCTGACATTCATCTCACCCTCATCCATGTCTAGCATAAGTTTTATCCCTAAAGCTCCAACTATCATCGCTTTTCCCTTTGATAGCCTTCCACCTCTAACTAAATTATCTAAACTAGCAAATACTAAAGAACTCTTTATTTGATTTCTATAAATTAAAAGCTCTTTTTCAATTTCTTTAATCCCACTTCCACTTTTAGCCATTCTAGCTGCCTTGTAAACTACCATACCAAGGGCACTAGTTATTCTTAGGCTGTCAATTACAACTATATCTTCATCACTAAATTCTTCTTTAGCTATTAAAGCTGAATTATATGTTCCACTCATCATTGAAGACATATGGATAGCAACTACTTTATAACCTTGTTCTATATATTTTCTGTAATGCTCTTCAAATCTTATTGGTGTTATTTGAGCTGTTGTTGGAAGAACATTTTCCCTATTTATTCTTTCCATCATTTCATCTCTTGTTATTTCAGTTCCTTCTAAGTAACTATCCTCACCAAAGTTTATTAAAACTGGCATAACATCTATATCATACTTTTCTATAATTTCTCTAGGCAAATCGCAAGTACTATCTGTAATTATTTTAATTTTTTCCATTAATTTTTCTCCCCCAAACTATTTCATATGTGGAAATCCTATTTGCCTTAAGGCTTCATAAGCTACTATAGATACAGTATTAGATAGATTTAAGCTTCTATCTGAAGTATCTATCATTGGTATTCTTATTCCCATTAATGCATTATGAACGTCCTCTGGAACCCCTGCTGATTCCTTTCCAAACATTATAAAATCTCCTTCTTGAAATTCAGCTTCACTATAAAACCCATCTGCATGAGTTGAGGCTAAAAATATTCTTTCATCCCCATATTTCTTCATAAAATCCTCATAACTTTCATGCACTTCTAAGTCTAAGTGTTTCCAATAATCAAGACCTGATCTTCTAACTTGTTTTTCATCTAAACTAAACCCTAAAGGTTTTATTAGATGTAATTTAGAATTTGTTAAGACACAAGTTCTTCCTATATTTCCTGTATTTTGTGGTATTTCTGGTTGATATAAAACTATATTAAGATTAGCCATTTTTTCCTCCTAAGTCTAAAAATAAATATATTTTCAATTTACTCTTTAAATTCAATACTAAAATAAAATTGTAGTTAAAAATTTAAAAGCCCTTTATTTTAGTAAAAGTCTCTACTTATATTGTATACTCTACATCTAACTACACTTATTCTATAATATTATTTATAAGGAAAAAAAGCAAGGTATTTACCAAGTTATATGTAAACAATAACTAATTAAAAGGTTCTTTATCCATTCTTATTAAATTATTCCTTATTAAGAATGAACTTTTCAACAACTTTTGCTACTCCATTATTATCATTACTTTCTGTAATATAATCTGCTATAGCTTTTACAGCCTCTGTTCCATTAGCCATGGCAACACCTAAACCTGCATATTCTATCATAGAAATATCATTTCCATTATCACCAATGCATATTATTTCTTCTTTTTTTATATTGTAATGTTCTGCTAAAAGCTTTACTGCCCTACCTTTATTTACTCCCTTGTTGTTTATTTCTAAACAGTGCTTTCCTGAATAGGTTATTTCAAAATCACCATTAATAATTTCTTTTTCTATTAAAGCTAATTTACTTCGCCTTTCTGTAAATATACATTTCCCAAAAGATTCAGATTCATTACTAAAAAGTTCATTCCAAAATTTAGAACCAGATTTATAATAAATATTTTTTATTTTAAAAGTTTCTGGAACTTTTCTATTAAAGAATAAATCATTTACTATTTTTCTAAGTTTTGAATCTAAATATATTTTCCCTAATCCATGAAAATTAGGAGTTGCCTTAAATTTCTTTCCTACTTCTAAAAGTTTAATACATTGTTCTTTATTTAAGGTTTCTTTAAATAATAACACTTCACCATCTTCATCTAACACTATGGCACCATTATTAGCTATGGCAGCAGATTTAATACCTATTAAATGTGAAAAATATCTTGCACTATTAGTATTTCTGCCAGTACATATTATTATATGTACTCCTTTATCATAAGCTTTCTTTAATGCTATTTTGTTAATTTCCGAAAGCTTTTTTTGGGAATTCAAAAGTGTTCCGTCCATATCTATACAGACCATTTTATAATTCATAAGCTTTCACCCACTATACTTAAATTTATTTTTATCTCCTAGATTATTAGTAAGCTATCTTAATGAAAGATAAACTAATACTTAATTCAAATAAAATTTTTACTTTAGCTGAATTCTAGTAGAAATCATCTAGTAATAAGTATCTATTTCTCTCCAACTTATAAAAATTAGAGTATTCCAGACACTAGTTATGAAATAAAATTTCCATGAAATTCAAAAACAATTGAACTAAATTTTTATTAAATCATATAAAAATCTATATATACGATTATACATAAAATAATTCCATTTTTCTATTAAATTTCTATTTGTTTTCTCTATTATAAAAAGGTTTTAAAAGAAATTTAATATTCTTCTAAAACCTTTTATATTTTAACTAATTTTTTGTTTTATTTCTATACCTATCATCCTTTATTTCGATATACATCATTAGCTATTAATTTTCTATCAACTTCAACACCATTTTCGTAAGTTACTAAATATCCACTAGACCTAGCTGCAACAGAACCACCACTGCCTGTTGTTACACCTACTAATTTATATGTTTTCCCACCTAAACCTTCTTTATTCCCATAAATATTAAAAGTTACTGAGCTTCCACTTAAATATCCTTCTATATATATAGGAAAATCATAAGTATTTTTAAATTTATAATCTAAAACTTCCCAAGCTACAGCAGCATCTTCACTTGGTCTAGTATAAGTAGTTAACATACTATGTGGATGTCTTTCCACTGGAAGTATTCCAGCATTACTTACTGCTTGATAAAGTGTTGTTGATATTTGACACACACCACCACCAATAGTTGGAATAACTTTATTTCCCATAAAGCCAGCACCATTCATAAATCCTCTTGATGCTAATCTTTCACCTACGACATCATTATAACTGAAAGTTTCTCCAGGCATTAATATAGTTCCATTAATATGCTTTGTGGCAATCCTTAAATTAGTAGTTCTTTGCCAATCTCCAGCATTAAAATTTGTAGTTGAAGTACCTATTTTTCCATTTATTTTTAAAAGCATCTTACCTGTTATAGTTGGTTCAGCAACTTCAACGTCTACATCTTTAGAAACAATCATTTCATTTAAATTACTATTAATATTTTCTCCTATAATTTTATCTAAAGATTTCTTAGAAACCTTTGTTCCCTTTTCCTCTGGTATTACTGAAACACTTCCATTATTTATGGAAATAGTTGCATTTTTATATTCTTTATTAACCTTGTCATTAAATTCTTTTTTATACTGTTCCACAACTTTATTATCATAAGTTAATTTTAAATCTATAGAGCTATTAACTCCTTTTTTTATTAACTTATTTTTAGATAATAAATTTTCATCTTTTCCATAGGAAAAAGCTTTATTTACTGCACTTTCCACATCTAGTTTAGGATTAATTTTATCATAGCTTATTGTTATTTCCTCACCATTTGCTTTTAATATTATTTTTTTTTCTTTTACCTTTCCTGGTATACTCTCGTTTAAAAGTTTTATAGCCTCATCCTTTGTTTTTCCACCTATATCTACTCCATTTACATTAATATTAGGATATATTTTATTCTCCCACTTCTTAGCTAAATTATTAGCTGAATAAAAATATGCTCCTACGCCTCCTAAAATAATACCTATAATTCCAATTGATAGATATAAATGGATTTTATTTTTTTCTTTACTTTTAGTCGAACCATGTTTAGGTGAATCCCCCATATACTACCCCTTTCTAAAATTAATAAAACCAATACAATATTTATATTATTCCATCAAAGTAATTACTATGAATAAAGTTATTACTTTACCAATATTATAACAAATTTTCCTTTAAATAAAATACGATATTTACATTAAATGTAAATATCGTGCAAAATTATTACTTTATTCAAATTTTACATAATCTATTAATTATCTATTGTAACAGCAGATCTTTTTAGAGAAACTCCTCCAAATTTATCAAAAGCTTCAATAGTAACTACTATTGGCTTTCCAGGTGGTAAATAAAAGTTAGATTTATTTATAACATAATTTCTGGCTTTTTCCGGAACTGTTCCTGCATAATTAGAATTAACAAAGAGATTATACCCCCATATGTTGTTTCCTGGCACTGAACACCATGAAGTATATATTTGATTTTGCTTTAGACGTGCATTAAAACAATTAACATTTCCAGGTGGTTTTAAATCTATTATATCAATAGGTCCCCAATTTAAATCTACTGGATTTCCTATGCCCTGCAATGTACCGTTTTGAGTAAATTGCCAAAGCATCCAACTTGTCCATCCCCCTATATTAGGTGGTATTTTGGGATTACCAGGTATATCTGGATATAAAGCTATCCAAAGAGGCATATTTTTTAAGGGATATCCTCTTCCGGGAACATTAAAGTTATCATACATTTGAATAAAAAAGTATCCTGTATATAACATTAATTTTCTTTTAGTCTTCTTAAAAAACCTATTACTAAAAGCCTCAATCCAATTTATAAGTTGTGTTGTTGTCAGTGATTTATCAAGTGGTTCTTCTACATCCAAGGCCGGATATAAATCTCCACAATCACCTTCTCCATAGCCTTTATATAAGGTTTCTATAAAATCATCACACTGACTTGCTGCTGTAGATATATCTGTTGATGGTTTAGCATAATGATATGCACCACTTAATATATTGTAACTTCTACAACTTTTAGCATAGTCTAAAAAATGTTCATCAACAATGAAGTTACCACTCCCAGAACCTGATGCTCTTAAATATATAAAATCTGAATTTTTTTTAAGTCTTTCAAAATCCACGGATTTAGTATATTGGTTTATATCAGGACCAAATGTACTTAAAGGATTTGATGCTTGCATTAATAATCACCTATAAAAATAAATTATTCTATTATTAATTTATTTTATAACTTCTTATATGTTACATTATTTCTTTATTTTTTTAAGGACAATTCTATAATAAAATCTAAAAGTTCACTATAGCTTATATTCATAGCTGCTGCACTTTTAGGAACTAAACTACTTTTCGTCATACCTGGTAAAGTGTTAACTTCTAAAACATAAGGAACACCATCTTTTAATATCATATCTACCCTTGCATATACAGTACACTTTAATGCTTTATAGGTTTTAAGAGCAGTTTCTTCAATTTTCCTTGTTGTCTCCTTATCGTAATTTGCTAATGTTTCGACTGCTCCTCCTTCTTTATATTTTGATTCCTTATCAAAAAATTCTCCTGTAGGTTTTATAGTTAAAATAGGGAATATTTTATTATTGAAAACAGGGCAAGTTATTTCTTCCCCTTCAATATATTCCTCAATGAGTACTTCCTTATCATATTTTAAGGCTAACTCTACAGCTTTTTTAAGGTTTTCTTCCTTTTCTACTAAGGTTGTTGCAACAGAAGAGCCACCACTATTAGGTTTCACGAAAACTGGATATCCTATATTTTTAATAGTGTCATAATCAATATTATCAATATCTCTCACAATACTCCACTTAGCTGTATTAATTTTTTCCATTGCTAATATCTTTTTAGTTATATCTTTATCCATACATATACAGCTACTTAAAAAACCACATCCTGAGTAGGGAATTTCCAAAGAGTCTAATATAGCTTGAACAGACCCATCTTCTCCAAATTGTCCATGTAAAGCTAAAAATACAAAATCTACATCCTTAACTTTTTCTATAACATCTTTCTTTTCATTTATTTCTATAGGCACAATTGTATACTGAGATTTATCCAAGTTATTTATTATATTTTTTCCGCTTTCCAAAGATATATCTCTTTCTGAAGATATTCCTCCCATCATAACTCCGATTCTCATATTTATCCCTCCTAGAACAATATTATTTATGCCACATCTTATTTATTCGTTCTTTTAAATATCTATATATTATGCTCAAATAAATAAAAAATATTACATATCTCTAGGTTAATTTATAATATAAATTCTAATTTTGTTACTAATTATACTTATAAATCTGAAAATTCTATGGATAAATTATTTTTGCTTTGGCTATCATAATTTAGAGTCCTACATTCTTCTCCTTCTGCATCAACTTTATTTGGTAAGGTCACTGTAAATGTACTCCCTTTTCCTAATTGACTTTCTACATCTATAGTTCCTCCATGGATTTCAACTAAAGACTTAACTAAAGCTAATCCTATTCCGCTACCTAGTTTTTTCTCTTTTCTATTTTGTACTTGCTCAAATTTTTTAAATATCTCCTTTTTCATATTATCTGGTATTCCTACCCCTGAATCCTTAACTATTATCCTAACAAATAAATCATCAAATAATAAATCTACATTTATAGTTCCACCTTTTTTTGTGTACTTCGCTGCATTTGATAATAAATTTAACATGATTCTTTCTATTTTATCTGGATCACACTTAATAAAATGCTCTTCAACCTCTGTATCAAAAATAAGATTTATCCCCTTTTCTTCTAAGTAAGGTATTGAAAGCATAGTTACATTTTCAATAATAGATACTATATCATAATTGTTAAAATTACATCTTATAAAACCAGAATCTAGTTTATTTGTATCTATAAGATTATTTATGAGTTTCAACATAATAAGAGAATTTTGCATCATTGCCTTCCCGTATTTGTTATAATACTTTAAAAACTCATCATTATTCTTTTCATTTTTCTTCATTTCTAAAAGTTGTATAGATGAATACATTATATTTACTGGTGTTCTTAATTCATGGGATAAATCAGAATAAAATTCTTTTTGACTTTCCTCTAATTCTCTTATTTCCTCAAGTTCTCCCTTTAGTTTACTCAGTTCATTCTCTTTATATAAAGGATTTACAAAGATAGCTAGTCCATTATAATCCTTAAATTTATTTATCCAAACTTCACCTTTAACAATATTATTATTACTATCTAAAAAATCAAATATTTTCTCAAAATTTTCTTTATCATGATTTAATATTTGTTCTCTATATCTTTTTCTTTTTTTCTTTACTAATATTTTAGATATATCTTTTCCTAATATATCCTCTCTTTCATATCCTAATATCTTTTTTAAAGAATTATTAACATGATTAATTTTTAAATCCTCATCTAAAATTAAAATCATTTCTTTAATATTATCTTCTATAAAATTTATTTTATCTTCTGTATTTTTCTCTATTTGAGAATCATTTCTCAATATTTCATAACCTTTTAATATAGCTCCTATTAAAAGTAATATAAATGAAAATAGACATATTCTAAATTGTAATACAGAATTACTATAAATAAAATCTTTAGTACCTAATTTAAAAAAATAAAGATTATACACACTTGATACTATTGATAACATTAGACTTAAGGAGATAAAAAAATATAATATATCCTTAGACTTATAGAGCATTATTAAAATAAAAATAACACTTAATGAATCGATAAATAATGACAGATTATAAAAAGCACTTATTGGAACTACATTTATTTTAGAATAAGCAATATCAACGCCTATCATAATAAAAGTAATTAAAGTATAAAGAGGACCTATAACCCATATTTTTTTAGAAAAGTCCCTTTTGTATTTGTATATGCATATTAATAATATTAAAAAAAGTATTTGCCTAAATATCATAGTAATATGAAATTGATAATCTATTGCTAATTCTTTACTATCAAGAGCTAATACAAACCTTAATATCATTTCAATTGTAAAACTAAAATAAAATAATGTAGCCACATAAACTGCTTCCATTCTTTCAACCAAATATTGGGCTATTAATATTACAAGAGCTATTATAGAAAAAATCATTATGACAAATCTAATTAAAGATAAACTTAATTCGGATAAATCCATTATGATGAAAACTCTTCCTACATTTATTAATCCCATTAAAAATAGAAATAATAATATATTTCCTAATACTATATAAATACTATTTACATTAGATAACAAGCTTTTCCCCTTTTTCTCCATGATTACCCCCAACCCTAGATATAATCCCATAAAATTACTTTTATTAAAATATTATACCATTCATATTTCAATCTTCATAGACCTTCTAAGTAAATTTTTACCTTTTTTTTATTTTTTTCTCAATTTATTTATTATTTATTATAAAATTATATTTAAATTTACAACTTTTCCAATATCTTTCATTATTTTGCCTTATTTTTTTATCTTAACTTTTCCTAATTTGTATTTTTTTTAATTTTCTTCTATACTATAGCTTGTACTTAAAGCAATAATTAAATTTATTTAGAAAGGAAGTGCAAATTTGTCTTTTCTTAAATTAAATATTTTCTAAAAAAGAAAATATAATTATTACAAAAATCATTTTTGAAAAGGCAATTAAAAATATGAATAATAAAACAAAAGCAATATTATTAATAATAACATCAGCTTTATCCTTTGCTATTATGTCTACACTAGTTAAGCTCTCTGGCAATTTACCACCCTTTGAAAAATCCTTTTTTAGAAATATAGTGAGCTTAATAGTTGCTTTTTACTTAATAGTGAAAAATAATTCATCTTATTTTGGAAAAAAAGAAAATAGATCTATGTTGCTACTAAGGTCTATTCTAGGAACTTTAGGAATTTGGGCAAATTTCTATGCCATAGATAATCTTATTTTACCTAATGCAACAATACTTAACCAATTAAGTCCATTTTTCGTTATAATATTTTCATACTTATTCTTAAAAGAAAAAATAAAACTCATTCATATAATCTCTTTATTAACAGCATTTATAGGAGTTATATTTATTGTAAGACCAACATCAGGATTAACAAAGACCCTACTTGCATCTCTAATTGGGATTTCTTCTGCTATCTTCGCTGGTGGTGCTTATACCTGTGTAAGATATTTAAGTACAAGGGAAAAATCATATACTATTGTATTTATGTTTTCCTTCATATCAGTTTTAAGTACTATACCATTTATGATATTTGATTTTGTATTACCTAGTATCTTAGATATAATTTATCTACTTCTAGCTGGAGTTTTTGCATCAATAGCACAATTTTCATTAACAACAGCCTATAAATATGCACCTGCTAAAGAAATTTCAATATTTTCTTATAGCCAAATTATTTTTACAACACTAATAGGCTTTCTAATTTGGACTGAAATACCTGGTTTCCTATCAATAATTGGTTACTTATTAGTAATAATCAGTTCCTTAATAATATTTTTATATAATAATAAAAAATCTATATCTAAAATTAAAAATTAAACTCTATAGATTAGACTATTCCAAGCACTAGTCATGAAATAAATATATTTATCTGACAGCTAGAGGCTGTAATACTCCTATCTTCTATAAGTAGGAGATAAACAGCCTCACGCTTCTAGATAACTGCGACTAAGCATTCAGATGGAGTCAAAACTCCACCTGAATTAAGTCTACGTTTATAAAAGTAATATAAATTAGGGGGCTGATTGATACAGCCCCCCTGTTATATGTAATTTTTCTTTTAAATTATCTTAATTTTATTACTTATATAAATCTTCTAATACTAAATCATTTTTATATATGTACTCACTTAATTCCTTTCCTACATATCTAAAATGCCATGGTTCATAAGAATAGCCTGTATCATCCTCCCTCCCTTCTTTATATCTAAGTATAAATCCATATTTATGAGCATTATTAGCTAGCCATTTTCCCTCTTCAGTATGCCTAAAATGAGGTTCTAATTCAAAATTCATTCCTCTAGTTGATATATCTGCCACTAACCCTGTTTGATGTTCACTATGATTAGGCTTAGCTATATATCTATCTGTATATTCTTGTCCTTTTCTTGCTAAAGAATTGTTATATAATCCTTCTTGATAACCACTAGATCTAAATGCACTTACTAAATAAAGTTCTATACCTTCACTATCTGCCGCCTTAAACATTTCCTCTAAAGCTTCAGCTGCTTCGTATCTAAGATGACTTCGTTCCTCATTGGCTGAACAATATAGTCTAACATTAGGAACTACCAAATCATGTGGCTTGTACCCCTTTTCTAAACTAAACTCTTTATTAACCAATTTTGCAATATCGTTATATTCACTTTTTATTACTTCTTTTATTCTATTCTCTTCTACTTTTTCTTCTAAATCCTCTAAATTACTATTATCAACTATTAAAGTATTATTTTTTTTCTGTTCCATTGAAATATTCTCGTTATTTTCGCAACCAACAAAACCTAACATGCAAGTGCACATTACAAATGCATATAGTAACCTCTTTCTCCTTAACATAGCCCCCTCATCCTCCATATAGCATCATTTTCACGTATTTCAACTTAATTATACCTTTTGTTCTATTTATTGTAAAACCAAAGTGAATAAACTTTTTGTAAACTATATGAAGTGAAATTCCTTTATTTTAAACTACTCACCTAAAGAAAAAAAGCTCCAACATTTCCTCTGCAGCAATTGCTTAGAAATGAAGAGCTTCTAATTTACTATTTTACTATATTATTTTTCACTTTTTAAAATTTCTTTATAATAATTACAGTCTTTATTTATGACACATAAAGAACACTTTGGTTTTCTAGCAACACAACATCTTCTTCCATGAAATATTAATAAATGGTGAGTTAATGACCATTCCTTTTTAGGAAGCTCCTTTTGAAGTTGCATTTCCGTATCCAAAACATTATCTGCATTTGCAAGTCCAATTCTATTTGATACCCTAAAAACATGGGTATCAACTGCTATAGATGGTACGCCAAAAGCATTGGAAAGAACAACATTAGCTGTTTTTCTTCCTGCTCCAGCAAGTGAACTTATACCTTCCATAGTTTGTGGCACTTCTCCACCAAAATTTTCCTTTAATTGCTTACACATCATTAAAAGATTTTTAGCTTTATTTCTATAAAGCCCTATAGTTCTAATTCTATTTTCTAATTCCTCTTGAGAGATTTGAGAAAAACTCTCTAAATCAGGATAATCAACAAAAAGAGTATCTGTTATTTCATTAACCTTAACATCTGTTGTTTGAGCTGACATAATAGTAGCTACTAAAAGTTGAAATGGTGTTTCATAATTTAACTCACATTTTGCATCAGGATATTCCTTTTTCAATTCTTCTAAAACTCTCTTAGTTTTTGCTCTCATTACATTGGCTCCTTTTCTTTAGTTTATTTGTAGTAACCTCTATATTCTTCTGGTAGCATATTTGCTATAGACTTCATATAAGTAGTTAATACTTTTTCCTCATAAGCCCCTCTATCTTCATCTTTTTCCCTTTTAGGTACTTCTACAGGCTTCCCAAATTTAATGGTAACATCAGCATCACAGAATTTCTCTGCACCCATATTCCCATCTTTATTAATAGGCATAAGATTTTCACTTCCTACTATAGCAAATGGTATAACCTTAGCCTTACTCATTCTTGCTATTAAAGTTATTCCTTTTTTAGCTTCTATCATCTGCCCGGTTCTACTTCTTGTCCCCTCTGGGAATATAACTATATTATTACCATCTTTAGCTTTGCTTATTATACTTTTAAGTGCTTCTTTATCTGCTGAATTAGGCTTAATCTTTACATTTTTAACAAGTCTCATTCCTATGCTTGTCATAGTATCACCGTCTAATTTCTCTCCAGCAATAAAATAAGGATCAAAATGCTCTTCTAATATATAATAAGCAAGTAACCCATCAGCATTACTTAAATGGTTTCCTATAAATATTATAGGTCCTTCTGTTCCCATAATATCTTCTAATCCTTCTATAGTTAAATTTGCATGTTTCTTTATTAAACCTCTAACAATTGATCTTGATACAGGTTTGAATATAAAATCTGGAAGTCCAACAATAAACTTCGCTACCCAAGGTTTCATTAATTTGGTATCTCCTTTCTTCTACTAAAATACACAAAATATATATTTAATACCATTATATTTAATTCTATAATATAATTTTACATCATATGTATTATAAATTTATCAACAAACTATATCTTTTACCAAAATTTAAAATATATTTAAAACACCTTTATTCTTACTTTATAACTAATACCATAAGTTATTATAGTTTATTCATTGATAAAAGTCTAATCTTGTATTTTTCTATGTATTCAGAAGAAAATTTTATATTAGAGATATCTTTTCCCTCAAATAAGCTATGTCTTATTAATGCATTCCTTATTAAAGTATTCTTTCCACGCCATCCACATGAAGTTGTTTTAAAAGTTTCCTTAAAACTCCCATTAGTTAAAGATATGATTGAATTAGTATCTATAGAAGACATAAAATCTTTTGCCTTAAATTCTTCTATTGAAGAAAATTCTACATTTTCATTATATGGACAACTTGTTTGACAGCTATCACATCCAAATATTCTTCCATTCATTAATTTTATAAATTTATCTTCAATATCTTTCTTTTGAGTAATATAAGACATACATATATTACAATTTTTCTTATTTCTATTTATAGCTTTAGTTGGACATTCTACATAACATATTTCACACTCTTTACATTCCTTAAAATTATTAATAAGAGAAAAATTTCTTTCTTCATAAGAAAAATCAGGCTCCATAACTAAATCTGTTATTATCTCACCTAAAAAAACATAAGAGCCATACTTCTTAGTTATAAGCATATTATTTTTCCCAATAAATCCAATTCCACTTAAATAAGCAATATATCTTTCTGGTAAAGTATTACTATCTACAAAATGAAGTGCCTTGCCACCTTGCTCTTCAATAAAATCACATATTTTTTTTAAATAAGCACCAACAACGTGATGATAATCACTTCCCATAGTGTAAAGTGAAAATCCATTTCCTAAAAAATCATTTCCATGAAAATAAGGAAATGCTATAGATATTATAGTCTTCCCTTCCTCCATATAATGCATCGGATTAATTCTCTTCTCAATATCACTTTCTTCAAACTCATTTTCAAGATTATTGTTTTTTCTAAATTCATAAAAATCTCTAAGTTCTTCAAAAACTCTACATTTAGTAAACCCCACAACGTCTAATCCTAGAGTTTTACAAAATTCAATTAACTCATTTTTCAACATAAAAACCTCTTACTTTTTAATTTATCTAAAGATAAGAACCATCAAAATTCAGCTAGAATCAAAGCTCTATTTCATATTAAATCTTATTATATCAAATATCTTTTAAAGTTCTATATTTTTGTGAACCTATATAGTTAACTAAAAATTAGAGAGGATATATCTGTAATTTGATACATCCTCCCTTTTATTTAGGGTTCTCACCTAAAATTTTATCTGATAGCTAGAGGCTGTAATACTCCTATCTTCTATAAGTAGGAGACAAACAGCCTCACGTTTCTAGATAAGTTTGACTATGCATTCAGCTGGAGTCAAAACTCCACCTGAATTAAGTCTACGTTTATTAAATTATCATATTATTATAAATATTTTTACCTTTATAATTTTCGATTTCAATTACTTTTTGCTTCGATTTATTTTTATCTACTGCTGGTATTCCTACAGCTGTAGCTCCTTCATCCATATCTTTTAATACAACTGAATTAGCACCTATCTTAACATTATCTCCTATTGTAATAGGACCTAATACTTTTGCGCCTGTTCCTATTACAACATTATTACCTATAGTTGGGTGCCTTTTTCCTTTATCTTTTCCAGTTCCACCTAAAGTTACTTGATGATATATAGTAACATTATCTCCTATTTCAGCTGTTTCCCCAATTACTACTCCCATTCCATGATCTATAAATAACCCTTTACCAATTTTAGCTCCGGGATGTATTTCGATTCCTGTTAATGCTCTTGCAAATTGAGAAATAAGTCTAGCTAAAAAATATCTCTTTTTAGTATATAAATAATGTGCTGGTCTATATAAAATCAATGCATGAATTCCTGGATATAGTAATAATACTTCTAAGGAACTTTTTGCTGCCGGATCATTCTTTAGTACACTATTTATATTTTCTCTTAAATGTTTAAACATACTATCACATCCCAGTTTTTATTATTCATATAATCCTACAGAAAAATATTTTTCTCCCCCATCTGGTGCAATAGCAACTATTTTTTTCCCTTTTCCTAATTCTTTTGCTACTTTTAATGCTCCATAAATAGCTGCACCAGATGATATTCCAACAAGTACACCTTCTTCTTTAGCATAATATCTTGCACCTTCATAAGCTTCCTCATCACTTATTTTCATAATTGAATCTACTATATTACTATTATATAAATCTGGAATAAATCCCGCTCCTATTCCTTGAATTTTATGTGCTCCTGGTTGTTCTCCTGATAAAACAGCAGATTTTTCTGGCTCTACAGCAATTACTTTTATATTTGGATTAAGCTCTTTTAATCTACTACCTACTCCTGTAATAGTTCCACCAGTACCAACACCTGCCACTAAAACATCAACATCTTTTAAATCTTTAAAAATTTCTTCTGCTGTTGTTTTATAGTGCTTTTCTGCATTTGCTTTATTCATAAATTGTTGTGGCATGAAATAACCATTTTCATTAGCTAGAGCTTCTGCTTTTTCAATAGCTCCCTTTGTTCCTTTAGAACCTTCTGTTAATATAAGCTCAGCTCCATAGGATTTTATTGCATCTCTTCTTTCCTTGCTCATAGTTTCTGGCATTACAATTATAACTTTATATCCTTTTAATTTACCAATCATAGCAATACCTATTCCTGTATTACCACTAGTTGGCTCTATTATTACACTTCCTTCTTTTAATTTACCTTCTTGCTCTGCTTTTTCGATCATCCCAAGAGCTGCTCTATCCTTAACACTCCCACCTGGATTGAATTTTTCTAATTTTACATATACTTCTGCTAAATCTTTTCCTTCTATGGAATTCATCTTTACTAATGGTGTATTTCCTATTAAATCTAATACATTATTATATAACATAATATTCCCTCCTAAGTTTAAAATCTAAATTTTAGTATAAAAAAAACGTCTCTAATTTAAAAAATTAGAGACGATATAAATCGCGGTTCCACTCTACTTGAACACAACTGTTCCACTCATTTAGGCACATAAAAATACCCTATCAATATAACGGTTGATACCGAATAACCCTACTTAAATTTTGGGTTTCTACTCCAAAGCGCACTTCGCATAAATTAAAGGTAAAAGGTTCTCAGCCTTCCTTTCTCTCTGTAACCATCCTTTATGTTACTTTACTTTTTCATTGTATTTATATAATATATCCTATTATTAATACCAAAAATCTCAATCCCTACTAACTCGATAAGGATTAGTAACTTTAATTTAATTATATGCTTTTCTAGAAAAATTGCAACTCTTTTTTATAAATTTTATTTATTTAATTTTTTTTCTGTGTGTTGGCATAAAAATTTCATCTATTATATCATATATAATGACAATTCCTCTAATTTTTTCTTCATCATCAACTACAGGAACGGACATTAAATCATACTTAGCTATAACTTCTGCTGCCTCTGACATATGATCATTTATATTTATATAAATTGGATTTTTATTCATTATATCTTCTAACTTACAATTGTTATCTTGTAAAATTAAATCTGAAAATTTAACTACACCTTTTATTTTTTCATCTTCATCTGTTATATAAATAGAAT
The DNA here is from genome assembly GCF_001403635.1 of Clostridium massiliamazoniense. Taxonomy (GTDB): domain Bacteria; phylum Bacillota; class Clostridia; order Clostridiales; family Clostridiaceae; genus Sarcina; species Sarcina massiliamazoniense. Next base: position 154,850 of record NZ_LN879468.1, on the reverse strand, counting down.
AAATAGCTTCTTCATCAGGTTTAGTTTCCTTAAGAACATTTATAACTTCTCCTATAGTAATAGCTGAATAATTAAATGCTACAAAATCCTTATTCATTATACTTCCAGCTGTCTCCTCTTTATAAGACATAAGTTCTCTTACTTCTTCGGCATCATCACTTTCTAAATTAGTTAATATTCTATCTCTTTCATCCTCAGATAATTCATCTAACATATCTGCAATTTCATCATTAGGTATATTTTCAAAGAGTTCTGCTGTTCTAACTTCAGATAAATTCTTTATTATACTTTCTTGAACCTTTGAATCTATTTCTTCTAAAGTTTCTGCTGCTAAATCTTCATCTAAACTCCTAAAAACCTTATTTCTATTAGCGACATCTAATTCCTCTAATATATCTGCTAAATCTGCTGGATGAAGAGTTTGTAATTTTTTATAAGGAACTGATATCTGTAAACTTTCATTAGCTGTTTCAACAGATTCAACTTTATCCCACATTATAACTCTTTCTTCAAAATCATCCTTAAATATATTTGATAAAAATTTCCCAACAGTTTCTAATCCTTTTTTTCTAAACTTTACATATTTCCCAGTTTCCACAGCTATAACTCTATATTCTGCTGAAACCTCTGCTATTCTTATATCCTCCACATTTACAACTTTTTTCCCATCTATATCAACTATTTTTTTATCTAGTATATGTTTAGTAAGTAAATAACTATAATTAGTTGGTAATATTTCACTACTTCCAACTGTTTCTATTTTTATTTTACCATTATCTTTTTGATAAAAATCTATTTTTTTAAATTCTAAGTCTAACATAACCCCATCTTTTTTTACTTTATATCCAATTATCTTTAAATAATTTCCTTCGGAAGTAACATAAATATCCTTTAATACTCCTATATTTTCATCAAATTCATCATATATATTATTATTTAAAATAGAACTATAAAGAAAAAATGTTAATCTATTCATAAGTAATCACTTCCCTTCTATTACAACTTTTACTTTATAGGATTTCCTTAATTTAAAAAAATAAAAGGATTGTATCAAAATAAACTTAGATACAACCCAATCATTAAACTGGTTATATGGTTATATATTTATATTTTATGATAAAACTTTTAAATATTAGTTAATTTTATGATAATTTTTATTAAAATTTTATATTTAATAAATTAAATTTTAAAATTTATCAAAAATTCATAAATAATCTAAAAATTTAATATATAAAATTTACTTTTATTATCAATAACACTCTACAAAACTATTTATACTAAAATTGACTATGAATAACAATAAAATTTCTGCAATCAATGTATAAGGATAGAATGTAAAATTGCACATCCCCATCGAATATTCTATTATATAAGCTATTAATACAATTACTATAGATCCTATGCCTCTATGATTTGTTCTAATACACTTTTTAGAAAACAAAACTCGAACTAATAAATATATCATCATAAAAATAAAAATTAGATTAAATATATGTTGGGTAGCTTCTATGGCATATCCATAATTTAAAAACACTATAAACCTAAAGCTTAAGCTAAACATTAATAAAATATATCCTATAAACATTATTACTACTTCCACCATTATAAAATTAAAGTTAAAATCATTATTTCTCCAAAATATATAAAAAACTACTATTAATAGAGCTGGAACATAAAATAAATCTGAAAAACATAAAGTTTTAAAAATATTTATATGTGATGGATCTTTGAAAAGACTTACCATTACTATAGTTATGTTCTTTATTATAGCTAAAATCATTAAAATGCTAAATAACAACTTTACTCTTTTAGGTGACTTCTTAATATTATTTATTAAATTTATGCAATAAAAAATAATTATAATAAACAATAAAATGTAGTAAAATATCGAATTAATCATTCTAAATCACTCCATATATAATTACTGTTAATTATAATTATTAATTATGTCTCTATTTTATTCCTAAAACTTGTATTGCTGATTTAATACATTTAACCTCTAGAGGAAAATCTGGACCTTTTTCTCCATCTATATCAGAAACTATATCTTCATTAGTTTCAATTAAAAGCCTATCTGTTTTGAAAAATTCTATTCTAGGATCCTCTAAATGTTCTCCACGTAGTATATTTATAAATATTGGTACAATACCAGGGATATTAAAAGCTTTAAATATTACAACATCTAATAATCCATCATCAACTTCAGCCATAGTTGCTAAGTTAAAATTCCCCGCTGTTCTTCCATTAAAAACAAGCATTAAATATATAGGATCATCATAAACCTTTTCTGATGTAGTTACCTTAACTGATATTTTTCTAAATTTGTGTAATTCTTCTATACCTTTAATATAATAAGCTAATTTACCTATACTGTTCTTTAAATGTTCTTCTGTTTTTTGTGATATATCAGTAAATAACCCTGTTGACAAAACATTAATAAAATATTTATCATTTACCTTACCCAAATCAACATTTTTTGGTTTTAATTCAAGTATTTTACTCAAACAACTTTCAATATCACTTGGAAGTCCTAAAAATTTTGCAAAATCATTTGCTGTTCCTACAGGAAGAATCCCTATAGGTAAATTTATATTTTTAGCCTTTATTGTATTAACTACAGAATCAATTGTGCCATCTCCACCAGCTAATAATATATACTCATAACTCTCATCAATATCTTCTAAGGCCTTTTCTACTCCTTCACCTTTAACAATGGAATAGGGTACTATAGTTAAGTTTTTTTCTTGATGCATAGTTATAACTGTATCTAACTTTTTCACTATGGAATGTTCTCCCGAGTAGGGGTTATAAATAAATTTTACCTTCTTATTCATTATTCCTCCAACTTTAAACATTTATTTAACTTTAACTCAAAATTTTTACAGTAACTTAATATTTAAAATTATATCATTTATTTTTGTTATTGTCGACTTTACACCCCTATAGCTTACTGTTATAATTTAAATAGTTATTTCCCATGATTTAGGAATATTTTGTTCTTTATAAAAATACTAAATAAACTAAAACTTAATTCAAATAGAGTTTTAACTCTAGCTGAATTCTAGTAGAAGTTATCTAGTGACATGTGTTTGTTTATCTCAAACTTATGGGGAATTTGGATATTACAAGCACTAGTCAACAACTAAAATTAGTGAAGCTATGTTATACAATTAGGAGTGATATTTATATGAAGAAAAGTTGTATCCCTAATATATTTACCTTCATAAACTTAGGCTGCGGAATTTTATCTTTAATGGCCAGCTATAATGACAAGTTTTTCTTAGCAGCTGCTTTAATAATTATAGCAGCACTTGTTGACAGATATGATGGTAGAATAGCAAGATATCTTAATGTTTCTAGTGACCTTGGAAAAGAATTAGATTCTCTAGCTGATTTAGTTTCTTTTGGGGTTGCACCTGCTGTTTTGATGTTTACTATTTATAATCTTCAAAATATAGGTCCATATGGAGTTATTGGTTACTCTTTACTTATAGTGTATCCAATTTGTGGAGCATTTAGATTGGCTAGATATAATACAGCTCAATTTGATGGGGTTTTTACAGGGGTTCCTATTACAGTTTGTGGTTGTATTTTAGCAATATACGCATTATTAACTTATGAAAAATTCATAAGCCCAATATTGCCTATATTATTTTTAATTATTTTTTCTTACCTTATGGTAAGTAATTTTAAACTAAAAAAAATATAACAAAATAAGATAAATGGTAAGGAGGCTGTCTAAAGGCGGTCTCTTTATTCTTTCAAAAATTCCTTATTTTTTCTCTCCACCATCCTTACCATCTTTACCATTCTTATTAACTGTTACATTTTTCGTTACATTCTTTGTTACATCAATATCACTATTAATAATTCTATTAGCATTTTGAAAAAGTAGCTCTTGCTCAATTTCAGTGAGTATTATATCCTTGGTTGCTTGAGCTTCAATAAAACTTGCTCTTAACTTTAAGTAGTCTATGTAAGTACACTGAGCACAATCTAAAGATTTTATTAAACAATCAATTAATCTTCCTAACTCATTAACTCTCTTTAATGCATCTTTAACATCACTTTTCCTAGCTAGAGCAATACTATTGAGCTCTCCTGCACTTCCTATAAGAAGTCTATATGCATTCACATATTTAGCTAAAATGTCAACCATATTAGTTATCTCTAAGAAATAATCCTTAAAAAGCTCTCTAGTCCCCACAAAACACACCTCTTCTCTGTTCATAATTGAGAGTTACTGCATTTTAGCAAACCTAGTTATCTCAATTTTGGATTTCTATACTTAAAAATAGGGTTTAAAGTGTATTATAACCTTAAACCCCTTGTAAATTAATTTTATTTAAAAATCCTTTAAATTATTACTCTTTCTTGCTATTTCTCATTACAAATGAACACCATGTCTGTCCCTTCTTTACTCTTTGTAGTAAGAGTTACTTTTCGTCTCCATAGTTCATATATATGCTTAAGAGTTTTTTTAGTATAAATTGTGTCTAACTCTCTTCCATCAAAAACATGCTCTAAATTTAAAGAATAATCCTTCTTATTTAATTCATTTACTCTTATATATGGAATAGAACCAACTCCACAGGTAGCTGCTATAGTATCTCTTATTTTTTTCCATCCCTCACCATCAGCTACTTCATCTACCACTATATCAAACCCTTTTTTTGCATATTGAAATAAGTTTAATTCCTCGCAAAGCTCTCTTGTGAGATATTTTCTAATAAATGATTCATCTCTTTCTAAAGCTCTAACCTCAAATATTTTTTCTCTACCATATCTCTTCTCTATATCTTGGAATATTTTAAATCCTATATAATAAGGATTTATGCCATAAGGAATAGGAGCTATTACATCATTATGCCTTTTTATAAATTCTAAGTGCAAACTATCTGGCAAATCTAATAAATTCATAATTGTATAATGCCAGTAACTTGCCCATCCCTCATTCATTATTTTTGTCTCTATTTGAGGAATAAAATAAATACTTTCTCTTCTTACTATGCTTAAAACATTTTTTTCCCATTCTTCTAAGTCACCATAATCTATTATAAACTTAATTAAATCATCATCAGGTTCTAAAGGTATTTTATTAATATTAGGTGCTTCAATATCTTTGTATTCATCTAAAATACTTCTACTTTCTATTTTTTTATTATATTCAGAAAGCATTTGTTCTTTAAGTTCTTCATTACTTAACTTTTTAACTCCAAACACTCTTGGCACTTGATATCTAATAGCATGAGCTGCATCAATTATTCTTTCAACCTTTTCATAACCTATGCCGGGGTCATTTACATAGCCTCTTATTATATCTGCATCTAACTTAAACATACTTATAGTCTGATTAGCTCTAGTTCCTTCTTTAAATAACCTATTATTTTTAAAGAAATCATTATGACCATAAACATGGGCAATAGTTAATATCTGTAGTAATAATGTGTTTTCTCTCATTAAATAAGCTAAACTTGGATCTGAGTTAATTACCATTTCATAAGGAAGTCCAGTCATATTCAACTGATATAAAGTCTTGTTTTTCTCATAGGCTTTTCCATAACTCCAATGGGGATATTTTGATGGCATCCCCACATAGGCTTCATAGGCAAGCATATCTTTATAACCTACAATTTCAAATTCCTGTGGATAACAATCAAGGCCTACTTCCTTAACTATTTTTTCTATTCTATCATTCCAACCTTCTAAATCATTTATTATATAATCCATTAAGCCATCACCCCCTAGTTACTATCTTCTAACTCTTTAGAAAGCATAACCTTAAGAGCATTCCATAAATCTTTTTTCTCTTTCACTATAACTGAAACAAAGTTTTTAGCTTTTATTTCCTTATTGAATCTATAATACATAGTTGTTGAATATGTGGAAGGCAAAAGTTCTGCATATCCAAATAAATTAGACTTTTCACAAACTTCATTAACAGCCTTCATTGCTTTTTCATTATCTTCACTCCAGTTATCTCCATCAGAACCATAAAAGGTGTAGATATTCCATACATCAGGACTATATTTCTCTTTTATTAAATCTAAAGCAACATTTAATCCAGATGATATATAAGTTCCACCTGATTCACCCTTATGGAAAAATTCATATTCGTTAACTACTTTAGCTACAGTTGTATGAGATATAAATTCAAAAGCTATATTATTATATTTTTTTCTTAAGAATCTAGAAAGAACAAAGAAAAATGACCTTGCTAGATATTTTTTAGTATTATCCATGGACCCAGAAACATCCATTATAAAAAGCATAACTGCATTGCTTTCTTTTCTTGGTTTTGTCTTAACCTTATAATACCTTAAATCGTCCTCTCTAAAAGGAAATCTTTCATTATTTTCTATGCATTCTAGCTTTTCTTCAATATTCTTTATTTCTTCAATATTCTTATTTTCTTCATTTCCAAGTTCTCTTAAAGCTCTCTTTTTCCCTTGTTTTCTTGATAGCTTAGCCATCACAGTTTTTTTCTTTGCTAATCTTGGTCTTATTCCATAACGTTGATACCCTCTTTTTCGACCTGCACTATCAACTATTATTTCTGAATATTTTTTCCTATCTAAATTAGGTAAATGTAAGTCTTCAACAATATAATCAAGAAGTTCTTCTAAAGTTACTTCAGTCTCATAAATATCTGTTCCTTCTTGATTTCCAGCTCCTTTATTACCTTGTTGACCTTGTCCATCTTTTCCGCTACTTCCTAATTTATCACCTTTTTTTTCATTTCCACTACCAGTAGCTACCCCTTTATTATTTTGCCCAAAAACAAATTGGTATTCTTTAATTCCCCTTATAGGAATTTTAAACTTTTTATTTTTAGTTTCACCTATAATACTTTCCTCTGAAAGAATGTCACCTAAGTTTTCTTTTATAGATTTTTCTACCAATTGCCTATGTCTTCTTCTATCCTCTATAGCTCTTTCATGCTCAACTTGATTATCTAATTGATCTCTGAAAACTGCCATATTATTAATCCTTCCATAAATTATTTGCAGCGTATTTCAATATAACGTCACAGCAATGAGGACAGTATCCATTCTTCTCCATTTGGGCAACCATAGCATTATATTTTGCATCCTGTTCTTTATCTCTAACTCTTGATTTTGTTATTATTCTAGATAAATCTTTCACTGAAGCTGTAAGTTTTTTCTCTATAGCTTCTTTTAATGGCTCATAAGATTTATAATCTATTTTTCCACCATTTCTAACAACATAGAACATATAAGAAGTTACATCAGCTCTAAATCCTTTAGCTGAAGCTTCAGAAATTCCAATTTGCTCTTCAATACTTCTCATAAATTCTTCATCTGGATTTAATTCTTCTCCTGTTGAATCATCCTTAATTTTATTTTTATTAATATAAGCCTCTGCATTATCTAAATAATTATTAAATAAACTTTCAGCTTGTTCTCTAAAAGAATGAATAAATGCTTTTGTAATTTCACCCTCTAGCTCTTTATTGTATTCTTTTCTAATAGTATCTTGAATAAAGCCTAAATATCTCTTCTTATCTTCTTGAGATATATCCATATCCTTAACTGACTTAATTATACTTTCCATTATGCTTAATGGATTAATACAATTATGCTCTGAATTTGAAAGAGCATTGTCTATGGCCTTAATAATAAATCTAGTTGAAATTCCCTTCATTCCTTCCATAGGACCAGCTTCTTCTCTTAATTCTGTAACATCAATTTTCTTAGTAGTTCCTTTTTCAACTACATCTTCTCCATCATAAAGTCTAAGCTTAGTTATAGGGTCAACTTTTACAGATGGTGTAAGTCTTGAAAGAACTGCAAAAAGTGCTGCAATTTCCATAGTATGTGGTGCTATATGAGCTTTGAAGTTTGATTTCTTAAGGATTTTTTCATAAATTTTCTTTTCTTCACTCATCTCTAAACAGTAAGGTACTTCAATTTTAACTATTCTATCTAAAATAGCTTCATTGGTATGATCTGATTTAAACTTATTCCATTCAGCTTCATTTGAGTGAGCAATAATAAGTCCATCAAAATAAATCATTGAACCTTTACCAGGTGATGGAATAGATTTTTCTTGAGTTGCTGTAATTATAGTATGAAGATACTCAACATCATTTTTAAATACTTCAATAAATTCAACAAGGCCTCTATTACCGACGTTAAATGCTCCATTTAATGAGAAAATTCTAGGATCATCTTCTGGATACATATCCATCTTAGATATATCAATAGCCCCTGTTAATATTGAAGTTCCTTAACTACCTTAAAAGGTTCAGAAATTTGAAATAAAGCCTTTAGCTTTCCTTTTTTAATTAGTCAAAATACTTTACCTTTAACTTTATAGTTCCATCAATCCTTAATGTAATTTCTGAAATTATTTCTTTTAACATAGCATTGGTCCATTGTTCCATAGGTAAATTTAAAATTTTTTCTATAGCATTAAAAATATTTTCTTTATCTTCCTTCTTATATTCATTATCTATATTTAGCTTTAAACTTTCCTTTTCTTTTAAAAGTTCTTTAATTCTATTATTCAAAGCACTATTTTGAAGCTTATAAAGCTCTTCTTCTACTAAATTTTTAGAATAATTACTAAGTAAATTATTTGCTAAAAGAAGCTCCTTATCTATAGCCTTATTTATTTTCTTTAACTCTTTTTCATAGATCTGAACTTTATTTACTTTCTTACTCTTTATATTTTGTAATCTCCTCAAGTTATTTTCACTTAAATCCTCTAACTCAAATTTTATTAACATCTTAATATGATCTTCTATATATCTATTACTTTTATGACCACACTTAGTTCCCTGCCTTTCATAAGCTAAACAATTGTAACAATTCTTATAATTTTCTTTTTTTCTTCTTTTTATATACATTTTAGATCCACAGTGCCCACAAACTAGTAAATTACTAAATAAAGCTTTATTGGAATTTCTAGTACTAGTTTTATTATGTTGTTGGCTTTTTTTTGCTCTTATTCCTCTCTCTTTAATTTTTTTATTAACCTCATAAAAAATATCTTCTTCTATAATTGCTTCATGATTATTCTTATGACGGTACCACTCACTTGAATCTATTTTTATATTCTCTTTTACAGTAGCATCTATAGTTCTTGTTTTCCCTTGCACCAATGTTCCTAAATAAAATTCATTTTTAAGAATTTTACCTATAGTATTTCCCTGCCAAGTTCCTCCCCTTTTTGTTTTTATACCTTTTTCTATGAGTTTGTTGCAAATACCATTGTATCCATATCCCTCTAAATACAATGAAAAAATATATTTTATAACCTTTGCTTCCTCTTTATTAACAAAGTAATTTTTTTTATCCTTATTATAGTAATACCCATAAGGAGCCACAGGAGTGTGAACCTTACCTTCAATATTAAAGCTATGCCAAATTACTTTTATTCTTTCAGAAGTTGCATTGGCTTCCTTTTCAGCTAGCCATGCCATAAGTCCAAAATTAGCAAAATCTCGTGCAGAATCAAGATTATCTTCTAAAAAAATTATTCTAATATTCTTTACTCTAAGTTTATTTATAGCATCTAAAGTTTCTCTTTGATTCCTTCCAAATCTACTAAATGATTTACAAAGAAGTACATCGAAACGTCCTTCTCCTCCATCCTTAATCATTCTATTCCATTGAATTCTTTTATACCCTTTAGCTCCACTAATCCCCTCATCAATATAAGACTTATAATGATAAAAACCTTTATTATTTTCAAACCACTGCTGAAAGACCTTTTCTTGATTTTCTATGCTACTATGTTGATCTAAGGTACTAACCCTACTAAAAGTAGCTACTCTTTTCATCTTAATCAACTCCATTACTTAATTACTAAATAACAATTATTTACTTTTAAAAAAGTACAAGCATTTCCTACTATGCTTGTACTATTATCATATTTCTTACTATTTCATCTATAGGTTCATTACCATATTCTGAAATTAAGGTATATACCTTTCTTTCTAGCTTAATTACACGAATCTTAATATGACCATCATAATATATAACTTTACTATCTCCAGTTTTTAAGAGTTTAAGTTCTCGCCTATATTCTTCCCTACTTATATATTTAAATATTTTTTCATCAACTAAAACTGTCAATGAAATCTCCCCTTGCTATTTCTAACTATATATAGTTATTCCAATTTAACATTAAAAATTACATCTTTCTCAATTCTTAAAGATATTAACTAAGATATTTTATATTTCAAAACAATATTAAATATCTTACAAAATTGAAATCTAAATGACATATAAATCAATATCTTTTCTCACTTCCTTCAATTATAATCTAAGTATAGTATTTAATACTAAATTCATTGCTAAAAATAAAGAATAACTACTAATAATTGTATATTCTACTTACAAATATACCTAGCTAAAAACTTTTAAGCTAGGTGTATATTTATTGAAGTCTTTTGATTAATATTCTTATTAGAACAAAATTCATCTAATCTTAAAAATTACACTAACCTTAATATAGTCAATAGCCTATACCATTAATATTTCTAAATTTTTAGAAATGATTTAATTTTCATCTCATATTTTGATAAATCTATTCTTGTTTTCCAATCTACACTTTCCTATATTTATATTTTCATAATTCCAACCAAAACATAATTAAAAATTTATATAATTACTAGACAACTGTAAATTCCCTTCTATACCATATAATTAAGTTTTAAACTTTTATTAAACTTTTAGACCATAATAAATCAAAAATTAATAACTAGCAAAGGTTATATTAACATGCTAAAAATACTTAGAAATAAGTTATAATTAATATATAAATTACTAAAAAATTGTACTATATTATTGAATTTATTATAAAGTTAATTTTAGGGGGAAACATATGAAGAGAAAAAAATTAATTATAAGTTGCCTTATACTATCAACAGCCATTTTAGGCACAGGTTTTATTATGGTAAATAAAAAAACTAATTTAGCAGATATTACAGTAAATCAAGAAAAAAGTGAAACAGAAAAAAGTGATATAACTGTATTTAAAGGGGAAAATGGTAAATATGGTGTTATCGATGACTTAGGAAATGAAATTATTGAACCAATATACAATAAAATTATCATGGGAGACTTTAATAAAACATTTATGTATGTTGAAAAAGATGGGGAATTTGCAGTTTTAAATAGAGAAAATGTTAATCTTACAGGATTTAAAAATAAAGAATTTACTGTTTTGAATGATAAATATAAATATAGATATTCAGATTATGGAAATGGAATTGAAACATTAGATGGAAAGCTAATAATCCCAACTGATCTTTATAAAAATATAGTTCCTTTATATAATAATCTTTTTGCTGCAAAGAATATGTATGGAAGATGTGGTGTCATAGATGATAATAACAATATTGTAATCCCATTTGAATATGATGAAATTAATGCCAACTTTAAATATCAGACTAAAAATTCCGCTGATGTACTACGATTAATAAGAGGAAATAATGTTTACATTGCAAATAGTAAAGGAAAAATAATAATTGATAAAGTCTTTCCTATATCTGATAGCCCATTGATTTATGATAAAATAGCTTATGAAGATAATGGAAATATAATTATTATTGATTCTACTGGTAAAAAAATTAATACTTTTAAAAATGCAAGAATTAAATCAGTCAGTTACGGAACAGGGCTTATTTTTGAAAATACCCAGAATAAATTACAAGGAATAATCGGAAAAAATAGTGAAATTTTAGTTGAAGCTCAATATGATGATATAACAGAAAAAGGAGATAAATTTGTTGTTTCAAGTGGTAAGAAAAAAGGGTTATTAAATGCAGATGGTGAACTTATCATACCTATTCAGTATGATGTAATTACTAATTATTATCCTCCTAAGGAATATATAGATTATATTCTAGCAACTAAGGATGGTACTAAAACTATATTTGATAATAAAGGTAATAAGGTAATGGAAAACATAACAACAAAAGACACATTTATCATAAATAGTTTATTATTCATAGGGGATAATAAGCAAATTAATGTTTTGAATTTGAGAAATAATTGTGAGAAAATTATAGATTATATTCCTTTTGATATAAACAATATTGAGAATCCAGTTAATAATGTAGAGTTCAATAAAAATTAGAAAGGATAATAAAGATTATTACTTAAACAGTACTAGTGGAAATATAATAAAAATAGTTAATCAAATTAGTGACTAGTCACTGAACAATACTAAATTATTAATTAGGTTAGATGGACTTTAGTAAGTTCATCTAACTTTTTTCTAAGAAATTAATGTTATTCTATAGATTATAAGTTCAAAATAAAGTAAAAAATTATTTAAAAATGTAGTCTACTCCAAAATATTGATATAAATTAATGCCTCCTCTACCATACTCACATGAATCTTTACTATTAACTTTTTTTAATATAAAATTTATTCTGTAGTTTATTTACTTTATAAAAATTAAATAATTAAACAAAAGATGAAAGGAGATTCTTATGATAGAAACTTTCAAAAGAGATTGGCTATCTAACGTACGAACTGATTTACTTTCATCCTTCGTTGTTGGTCTTTCCATGATTCCTGAAACAGCTGGCTTTGCCTTAATGGTTGGTTTAAGCCCAATGGTTGCATTCTATACTACCTTTTGTATGTCTATAGTTGTAGCTATTTTAGGTGCTAGAAAAGCAATGATTTCAGCAGCTGCTGGTTCAGTTGGACTTATATTAGTTGTGTTAGCAAAAAATTATGGTGTTGACTACGTTGGTTTAGCAACAATAATGACAGGATGTCTACAAATACTTTTTGGAATATTTAAAGTAGGAAAATTATTAAAATTTATACCACGAGCTGTAATGTTTGGTTTTGTTAATGCCCTTGGAATAATGCTTTTCAAGGACCAAATACACTTTTTCATAGGACAAGGATACATGATGTACATATTAGTGGGAATAGGTCTTGCTATTATTTACTTATTTCCTCTCTTAACAAAAAAAATACCATCAAACTTAATTGCAATTATAATAGTAACAGCCATAGTTATGATATTTAAAATAAAAGTTCCTAACCTTGGTACTATTGGCCCTATAAAGGCTGGACTTCCACCATTTACACTGCCACTAGTTCCAATAACTATTCATAACCTACTTATTGTTTTACCTTATGCCTTTTCCTTAGCTATTGTAGGAACTATAGAAAGCTTACTAACAGCTCAAAACTTAGATGAAATTATAGGTGATGAAAATAGTAATAAAAATAGAGAAACTATAGCTCAAGGATGTGGTAATATAGTTTCTGGCTTTTTTAGTGGTATGACAGGTTGTGCTTTAGTTGGGCAGTCAACTATAAACAGTAAATCAGGTGCTAAAACAAGATTATCTACTATATTTGCAGGAGTAAGTTTAATGGCCCTAGTTTCAATATTCAGTAACTATGTAGTGCAAATTCCCATAGCAGCTTTAGTTGCCGTTATGATAATGATATCAATAACAACTTTTAACTGGGATTCAGTAAAAAAAATTAAAACAATACCTATTTCAGATACTATTATAATGATAATAACAGTTATATCTGTTTTAATCACAGGAAACTTAGCTATTGGAGTTGTTCTAGGAATAATATTAGCAGCACTTCACCTAATGTACAATTTGTCTAAAATAAACATAACAAAAAAAGTACAAGGAAAAGAAATTCACTACATAACTTCAGGATACTTATTCTTTGCAACATCTAATGAACTAAAAGATACTCTAGTTGAAACACAAGAGACAAATAAAATAGTCTTAGATATAAGTAAGAGCAAAATTTTAGATTCTACTTTTGAAGAATCTATGGAACAAGCTAAAAGTATTCTTAATTCAAAAAACATTGAATTAACTATAATAAAGTAGCCTTTAAAAATTCTAATTATATAGGTTTTAAAAGAGGATGTATCAAATTACAGATACATCCTCTTTACCTTTTATTTAGCTATATAGCTATCTCAATAGATGAAAAAAATATATTTATCTGTTGAGATAACTAGAAGCTGTAATATAAATTGCTACTAAATTTACCTTCCTTTTTATGTACTATAGAAGTATCTTGGTTATTAGGGTCTACAGGTGGAACTACCCCTATACCTTTTCTTGAACGTATTGAGAAATTTGTTGTACAAACTGGTACATTCTCATATTGTCCTTCATATTCATGTAAAAGTTTATACTTGCATACCGGACATAAATCTCCTTCTATTTGAACTCCTAATATTTCTTCAAATTCTTTTCTTAAATGTTTAGGTATTAAATGCAATGGATCTTCATGCATTGGACAACCTTTAATAATATAAATTGGAGGTGATGTTTCTAAAACCTTTTTTATAGCCTCAACTAATGAAGACTTACCTGCTCCAACTGGTCCAACAAGATATAAAACCTGTCTAGCTTCTTCCCCCTTCATAGATGCAGAATAAAAATAATTCATTAACTTCATAATAACTTTATCAATTCCAAAGAAGTCATCTTTATAAAAATTGTATTTCTTTATTTTTTCATTTCCATAAATTTTTTTAATTCTTGGATTTTCTTCTGGTTTTAAAACCTCAACTCCTTCATCCATAATTAAATCATATATTCTTTTATGAGCTAATTTAGCAATATCAGGATTATTTTTTACTATTTCTAAGTAATCTAAAAATGTCCCCTCGAATTTCTCCTTGTTGCGCTTTTCTCTATCACTTTGAATAAATTCTCTAAAATCCATAATACCCCTCCTTTTGTTATAAATGTATTCATAATAACCTCTAAACTATGCTTAAAAGATTAAATTTTATATTTTAAATTAATTATTTGTTAACTTTTTATTTAAAATATATTCATTTTATTTTTTTTTAATTATTATTCATATTTCAAAATTAAATAAGAATAAATTACCTAAATCTACCTCTGTCTATTTATTTTCAAATAATCATAATATTAAATTATTATTTTCGTATTATGATGAAATTTATGTAATTTAAATCAGTAGTATAATTTAATCTGAATTTAATGAAATTTTTAATGTTTCCTTTATCTACAGATATAACTTTTATTAAAGACAACTATTCAACAAATCAGGGACATATTAAAATTTCTCTGATTAAATATCATTTTATTGAAAATATATGAGGTGAACTTATGACTACTAAAAATTTATCATCTACTACTGAAATAGATTCTATTGAAAAAAAAAGACTAAATAGAAATTGTAATGTTTTTATTGCTGCTTTTACCTTTGTAGGATTAATTAACGGAATATCCTTAGATGCTTTTGTAAGTTTCCTACAGCTAAAAAATCCTTCTGTTGCCTCTGCCTATTCTACCTTTTGGGGGTTATCTATTTTAATTTCTGCCTTTGTTTTAGTCTTTGTCACTAAACTAGGTTATAAAAAAATGTTGCTACCCTTCTCCTTTGTCATCATAGGAAGTATGATTGGAATAATGTATTTAAATAATTCATGTATTATCAGTATTTTAACTATATTATTTCTAACTGGTGCTAATTTAATGTTATATTTCTTAGCTCCTATGTTATAGCATATACAACCCTTGAAAATAGAACTAAAATCTTTGCAAGAGCTTTATATGCAAATTTAATTGGTACAGCACTAGCTACATTATTTGATGGAAATTTAGTAGTATACTTTTTCTCTAAATTTTTACATGTAAATTATGCAGAAGCAGATAAGCTTAGTAGCGCCCCTACCCTATTAACCTTAAGTGAAAAATTAGAATATTTTAAAGCATTTAAAGTAATATTATGGGCTGTTTGCGCTATTGCCTTAATAGTCTTTATTATTTTACTTTTCTTAAAAGAAAGAAAAAAAGATTATATTGAAGAAAAACAAAATGATCATAACTCAACTAAAAATAAATTTAACTTTGGTATTTTTAAAAGTAAAGATATAATAGTATGGCTTATATTTAGTTTTTCTATTGGTTTTGGTGCAGCATTAATCTGCCCTTACTTCCCTATATACTTAAACCAATATCTTCACATAGAAAGAGGCACTGTTTCTATAATACTTGCTTTAACTTATGTTGCTTCAGTAATATTCATGATGCTTTCACCTAAGTTTGAAAAGAAATTTGGTTCTGTAGCATCTATTGGCGGACTATTTCTTTGTGCTATACCAATCTTTTTTATACTTGCTAATGGGAAATTATTTGGCAGCTTTATGGTTATAGGTGTTAGTATTACTCTATTTATTAGATCTGGACTTGCTAATGCTTCTCAACCTATAACTCAAGCTCTTCCAATGAGCTTTGTAAAAAAATCTGAAAGAGCAGAATTTAATGCCGTAGTTAGTGCTCTACAGGCCTTTGGATATATTTTTGGAGGAATATTCACTAAATATTTCCTCTTTTCAACTATTAAAGGCTATGCTACAGCTTATTATGTATCTGCCTTATTCTATGGAATAGCAGGGGTTATAGTGTTAGTATTCCTATTTAAAAAGTATAATAGATATACAGAAAATAATAAAAATGATGAAATTGATGAAATTGATGAATTTTCTGCTGAAGAAATTTCTTAAATTCTAAGAAAATTAATTTTCTTAACTGAATTTCTTGATATTTTTTTTTAATAATGTTAAAATGACTTGTAATTAAAATTGATATTATAACCGTAAGGGAGTAGTTAGCTTGATTTTAAGTTATTAAGTCAACATATTGACTCTTTAATGAGTCTGGCTTAGTATTAAATAACGAGACTTATAGGTACTTTTTTGAGTACCTGTAAGTCTTTTTTTATTGCTTTTTTCAGTAATAAAGTAAGCTTTAATTCAAAATTAATTATTAAAAGTATTATTAAATTCAGGAGGTCAATATGAATTTCTTATCAATTATCTTTATAGGAATAGGACTAGCTATGGATGCATTTGTTGTTTGTATTGCTAAAGGAATGGGATTTAAAAAAGTTAATTTAAAAAATGCCATTAACATGGCTCTTGTCTTTGGTATATTCCAAGGTGTAATGACATTAATAGGATATTTTGTAGGAGGTGCTTTTAGTAAAATAGTTTCTAAATACTCTCCTATTATAGTTTTCTTAATCTTCTTCATCTTAGGTGCTAAGGTTCTTTATGAATCTTTTAAAGGTGATGATGAAGATGAAGATGAAAAATCAATTAATTTCAAAGACTTAATAGGTCTTGGTTTTGCTACTAGTATAGATGCCTTAGCAGTTGGTGTTAGTTTTGGAATGATGAAGGGTATTTCAATTTATTCTAGTGCATTAATTATTGCTATTGTAACATTTTTAATTTCTTTAAGTGGTGGAATCTTAGGAACTATAATGGGAAGTAAAATAAATAATAAATATGCAGAAATTTTTGGTGGTGTAATTCTTATAATAATGGCATTTGTATTCCTTTTCCGTTAAATTTATTCTTTTTTAATTTTTTAATAAATTATTATTAAATTTTACTATATATCAATAAAAAATAGTTTTATTGAATAATATTCATGTAAATCAAATTAAATATTACGTAACTTTAAAAGGGATATTTAATATTATTTTTCAACCTTTTATTAATATGGTATAATATTTCTAACAATAATTTTTATTAATTATTATAAAATTTTACACACACATTTATCTAATAAATAAAAGATTGATTTTTTATCTTGCTAAAAAGGAACTGTTTCTTTAAACAGTTCCTTTTGGTATTTTTATTAAATTATTTTTCCTTTATTACATTCTTATAACTTATAAATGTTGCTATGAAATATCCAATATATATTACCATTAGTAAAGCAAATGTTATTATTGATGGTACTAATATATTTTGATTACCAACCATAGATACAAATTTATTAGTAAATGTTAATCCCACAATTGAATCTACAATTGCTAAAAATAATGGTGCTCCAAAGTAAATTAAAGTTTGTTTAAACACTGCCTTATTTATCATTCCTTGAGACACACCAATTCTTCTTAAAGAATTATATCTTCCTATACTATCGCTAGCTTCTGATAATTGTTGAAGAGCAAGTACTGCTGCACTTGTTAATAGGAATATAACTCCTAAATATATTGTTACAAATAATATTAGTGCATTCATTCCTTTATTTTGTGCATATAGAGATGTTCTTGTCACTGTTAATAAAACAAAGCCATTATCACGTTCCTTTGTATTTTTAAAACCATACTTAAGACCTAGATCATCTACAAACTTATCTCCAACACTTACATTATTATAATTTAAATCTAAGTATCCACCTGTCATTTCTAAACCTTTTACAGCACTATCTGGCACAACTAATGTACACATATTTATAGTCATACCTACTGTTTGATAAGTTCTATTTAATACTTCTTTATTTTGAACTTTATATTCTTTGCCATTTATATTTAATGCTTTTCCTGATTTTATAAAGTTATTTAATCCTTTTTCACTTTGATTACTATCTGAAGTTATTAACACTTCACTATTTCCAAGATTAACTGTTGGCTTTCCTTCTAGTTCCATAATTTCATTATACTGGCTAACTGGTATAGCATCTACAGTATATGAAAATTTATTATCACCCATTAAAGTAGACATTTTAATTCCACTGTCATAAGTATCATAAAATGCTTTTTCATAATCCTTAGGTATTGTTATATTCTCACTCTTTAATGCTTGTTCTATTGTTATTGGTTTTGAATCACCAGTATAAAAAATCTGAGCCGTAGCATTAAATGGTGTAGTTGCTTTCATGCTACTTTCCATAGAACTTTTTAATCCAAGACCTGATGAAAGAGCAACTATTGTTACAAACAACATTAATGATATTAAAGACATTGACACAAAGTTAGTATTTATTTTACTGCTAATTTGTTTAGTAACAAATATGTTAAGTCCCTTTAAGTACACTCTATTATTTTTCTTAACAATATATAATATAAATCCAGCTATACCATAGAAGAAGAAGAATGTTCCCACTGTTCCTAAGATAATAGGCACTGCAAGTTCTCCCATACTACTCATGTTCATTCCTTTTTTAAGAATTAAATAGTATCCACCACATAATAGAATTACACCTATTATAAAAATTATAAAAGAAACAAATGGATTTCTAATTTTAATATTTTCATTCTTTCTACTTGCTGTTAATAAGTCTATTAATTTATATTTATTAATTACAAATATATTGAATATCATCACCAAAAAGAATATTATCCCAAAATAAATTATTGTTTTAATTATTGCTGACATTGATATAGAAAAACCATATGTAGCTGAACTTAATTCAAATAACTTTGCTGTTAATATTGATAAACCTTGTGATAAAATTATTCCAAGTCCTAATCCTACTAATAAAGATATTATCCCTATTAAAAGTGTTTCCATAACTAAAATTTGAGAAATCTTTTTCTTTGCCATTCCAAGCATAGTATATATACCAAGCTCTTTTTTCCTTCTTCTTATTAAGAAGTTGTTAGCATATATTATTAATCCACCTAAAATGAATGATACAAAAATTGAAACCATAGACATAGCATTTTTAACAAGAGCCATATAGGCTGCCGTATTTGCATCCATTTTCTTCATAATTGCTTGACTTCCTATGGAATTGAAAGCATAAAATATACATACTGCAAAAGTTAATGTAAGAAAGTATATTCCATAGTCCTTAAAGCTCTTCTTTACATTATTTAAGGCAATTTTAAAGTACATCTGCACCCTCACCTCCAAGTAAAGTTACAACTTCCATTATCTTATTGAAAAATTCTTTTCTACTATCATTTCCTCTAACAAGCTCTTTAAAAATTTCTCCATCCTTAATAAAGAAAATTCTATGTGCATAACTTGCTGTAAAAGCATCATGAGTTACCATAAGAATAGTAGCTTGCATTTCCTTATTTAAATTTTCAAAGGAATCAAGAAGCATTCTAGCTGATTTAGAATCAAGAGCCCCTGTTGGTTCATCCGCTAATATTAAACTAGGATTTGTAACAATAGCTCTAGCTGAAGCAACCCTTTGTTTTTGTCCTCCAGACATTTCATAAGGATACTTATTAAGCAATTTATCTATATCAAGCTTTTTAGTTACTTCTTTTATAAGACTATCTACTTCGCTTGGCTTTCTACCTTGAATAGTTAATGCTAAAGCAATATTTTCATAGGTAGTTAAGGTATCTAATAGGTTGAAGTCTTGAAATATAAATCCAAGTTCATCTCTTCTAAATTTTTCAAGCTTTCTTCCCTTTAAATTAGTTATTTCTGTACCATTTATAACTATATTCCCTGCTGTTATTTTATCTATAGTTGAAATACAGTTTAAAAGTGTTGTTTTACCACTTCCTGATGGTCCCATTATGCCAACAAATTCACCCTTTTCAACTTCAAAGCTTATATTATTTAAGGCCTTTGTAATATTGCTCTTATTTCCATAATATTTTTCAACTTTATTAACTTTTAAAATAGTTTCCACTTTTTATTCCTCCTTTTGTTTTCCCAATCTCTAAATTTATTATAACCATCTCAAAGAAATTATCATATTTAATTATCTTTCACTTTTCTTTCAATTTTGTAAGGTATATGTCCCATTACATAGGATTTTCACATATCTACTGTAAAATATAAGTAACTGAACAAATTAAGATTTGCTTATTAAAATATAAAATAACTTTATATTCATTTAACTGGTCCTATAATTTATTAAATCTATATTTCTTCCACAAAAAAGAACCTATATGTAGACTCTTTTTATAAGTGTCTACCATATAGGTTCCAATTTATAAATTTCTTTCTTTTTAGTAAAAATACTTTTCCCTGCAGGTTAAATTTAACTTTGTCCAACACTACAAGAAACTGTATACCTTTACATCAATTTTAAATAATTATTTTTTACGCTTTAATAACTCATCCTCAATTTCCTCAAGTGATTTGCCATGAGTTTCTGGAACATAACGCATAACAAATGGAATAGCAAGGAAAGAGAATATTGCAAAAATTCCAAAAGGTCCACCAACATTATTGTGGAAAAGTGCAAGAATAATTAGGAAAAATTGTGTTACAATAAAATTCGCTATCCAGTTTGCAGCAGATCCAAAAGAAGATCCTACTCCACGAACACTTAATGGGAATATTTCACCAATTAGTACCCAAGCGATAGGTCCCCATGAAACAGCAAATCCAAAAATATAGATCGCAATAAGAATAACAGTATATATCGCAGCTGATTCAATGTTTATTGTATAGTTGATAACAGTTAGTATAGCAAGTGAAGCTCCCATTACAAAAGCACCCCATATTAGTAACTTCTTACGAGGGAATTTGTCCATAATCATAGTAGCAACTATTGTTGATAAGAAGTTAACTACACCTATACCTACAGAAATCCAAATTGCTGAGCTTGCAGAAAAATGGAATCCTTCAATAAAAACTTGAGGAAGATAGTAAATAACAGAGTTAATTCCAACCAATTGTTGAAAGAACATAATTCCAATAGCAGCTATAAGAGCTGGTCGAGCTATACTAAATAATTCTCGTACTCCACCTTTATTAACTTCAGTATCAGCATTTTCTATATCGTGAAGTTCGCTATTTATTTGTTCAGCAGTATATGTTGGTCTTAATTGTATTAGTACTTGGTGTGACTCATCCTTTCTACCTTTACGCATAAGAAAACGAGGTGATTCAGGAAGAACTATACTACCAATAAATAATGCTAAAGCAGGAAGTATTGCTGTTGCAAGCATCCATCTCCAATCTGCCCAACCTGCAATATTATGATTAAGTAAACCGATATTTGCTACATATGCAAGTAAAATCCCAGCAGTAATCATAAGTTGGAAAAGTGATTCTAATGATCCACGTCTTTCCTTTGGTGAAAGCTCTGCTAGATAAGTTGGTGTTAGAGCAGATGCAGAACCAACTGCTAAACCTAAAATAATTCTAGCTGTTACCATGATTATAAAATCAGGTGCAAAAGCTGACATTAATGATCCAATAATAAATAGTATTGACGAAGCAAATAAGAGTACCTTACGCCCATATTTATCAGATAATCCCCCAACACTTAAAGCTCCAATACAAGAACCAATAAGAACTGCGGAAGTTACAAAACTAATTTGTGAAACTGTTAAATGTAATGATTTTTCAATAAGTGGTGATGCACCAGAAATAATACCAGTATCAAAACCGAATAGTAACCCACCAAGGGCACCAATAACAAAAATAATATTACTACTTAATGAATGTCCAATTTGATTTCGTTGTGTTGACATATTAATCTTTTCCTTTCATCTTTTGTTTTTTATTTTAAATAAAAATTTAAATAAAGTAAACGCTTTCATATATTATTATATAAGCATATCATCCATAAAGCAAGTGATTAATTTAATAGAAATAACAAGGTTATATTTAACAAAATAGGAAGTTGAAATTAACTCTATTTCTAAATGTAATATAGAGAAATA
The DNA here is from genome assembly GCF_001403635.1 of Clostridium massiliamazoniense. Taxonomy (GTDB): domain Bacteria; phylum Bacillota; class Clostridia; order Clostridiales; family Clostridiaceae; genus Sarcina; species Sarcina massiliamazoniense. Next base: position 132,449 of record NZ_LN879468.1, on the reverse strand, counting down.
ACGCAAACTTAGTCATACTAAATCTAAATAAAATCCAGTAATACTAAGTTTTAAATGTGTGTTGAGATGAGTTTTTCATTTCAATTTTTAAGAATGAATAAACCTTAATAATTTTCTAGTTAATCCATTATCTAGGTTTGTATTTTAGGTAATAAAGTAAAAAAAGTAAACATTTACAGTATAAATAATATTAATAAATAAGAAAAATTTCTAAAAATATATAAAAAAATATAATAAAGATCTGTATCAAATCAACACCTAATTTATATTACTCTTATAAATATATTTTTTTCATCTGTCGAGATAGCTATATAAAAGCAGAGAGGATCTATCGGTAATTCGATATATCCTCTATCTTCCTATTTTCTTGAATTTATTGTATTTTTATAACTTACATATGTTGCTATAAAATATCCTAAATATATTATAATTAACAACATAAAGGTCATTAATGCTGCTCTCATTATACTTTGCTTTCCAAATATCCCAACAAATTTATTAGTAAATATTAATCCTACAATAGAATCTATTATAGCTAAGGACAATGGTGCTACAAAATAAATTAAAGTTTGAAAAAATATTGTTTTATTAATTTCCTCCTGTGTTACTGATATTCTCTTTAAAGACTTATATCTTTCTACACTGTCACTAGCCTCTGATAATTGTTGAAGGGCTAAAACCACTGCACTTGTTAAAAGGAATATTACCCCTAAATAAATAGTAATAAATAAAATTATAGATGTTACTCCGTTATTTACTTCATAAATATGTGTTTTTGTATTTATTAGAAGAAATCTCTCATGCTCTGAATTTTCATAATCTACTCCGTATTTTTTATTTAATTTATTAATAAATTTTTCTCCTGCTTTTTTATCCTTTCCATAATCTATGTCCATATAAGAAAATTCTCTAGTTAACCCACTCACTCCATCATCTGGTACTATTATAGTACATATATTTACAGTCATTCCTACTGATTCATAGGCTCTATTTAAAACTTCTTTATTCTTTACCATGTAATTCTTATTATTTATAGTCAATTCTTTTCCTGATTCTATAAACTTATTTAAAGAAGGTTCTAATAAATTAAAATTTGATGTTATTAAGGCTTCATTACTTTTTAAATCCACTGTAGGCTTCCCTTCTAGCTTCATTATGTTATTATAATCACTAATGGTCATTACAGTTGCTGAAGAATCCATTAAGCTATTTCCTGATATTTCACTTATATCTAACTTACTATCATATGTATTATAAGTAACTGTTTTAAAATCCTTAGACATAGAAATATTATTTTTTTGCAAAGCCTCACTTATATTTTCTCCATTATCCTGTGATACTAATCGAAGAGTGGCATCAAATGGAGTTGTAGCTTCTAAATTTTTATCTAACACATTTTTTAACCCAAGACCTGATGATAAAGAAACTATAGTTACAAATAGCATAAGTGATATTATTGATATTGAAATAAAATTAGTATTAATTTTGCTGCTAATTTGTTTAACAACAAATATATTAAGACCTTTTAAATAAATATTTTTATTTTTCCTTATAACATATAATAAACAACCAGAGGTTCCAAAGAAAAACAAAAAGGTCCCAATAACCCCTAAAAAAAGTGGTGTAGTTATTTCACTAAAAGCTTTAATATCAGTACCTTGGTTTAATATTAAATAATAAGCCTTCACTAAAAAGAAAATTCCACTAACAAATACAATAAATGAAACTATAGGATTTCGCATTGTAATTTTTTCATTTTTTCTCCTTGCCATTAATAAATCTATAAGTTTATATTTACTTATTACAAATACATTTAATATCATCACCAAAATAAAAATGATACCAAAATATATTATTGTTTTTACTATGGCATCTATAGATATAGAAAACATATACTTAGATAAACTTAAGTTAAATAACCTTGCTGTAAAAATTGATAAACCTTGAGATAATATTACCCCAAAACCTAATCCAATAATTAAAGAAATAAGCCCTATAGAAAAAGTTTCTGTTACTAGAATTTGAGATATTTTTATTTTCCCCATACCTAGAATCATGTACATTCCAAGCTCTCTTTTTCTTCTTTTTATTAAAAAGTTATTTGCATATATTATGAGTATCCCTAAAATAAATGATACAAATACAGAAACTCCCGATATAACCCTTTTTATAATTTCTATATAAGCTGCTGTATTTTCTGATATATCCTCCATAGCTCTTTGATTTCCAATGGAATTAAAAGCATAGAATATGCATACCGCAAAACTTAAAGTAAGAAAATATATTGTATAATCCTTAAAACTTTTCTTCACATTATTAAGAGCAATTTTTGTATACATTCTAAAGTGCCCCCTTACTTATCCGAAAAGTTCTTTTCCAGTGTTTTTTCAAATCTTTTCACCTCATTTGTTCAAATTCTAATAATTATTATATCAAAACTTAAAATCAGATAAAGTCTGTTCATAAAATATCCTTTTAGTAACGTCCAAGCTGTTTATATTTTCCCTTGATCTTTTTTAATATTTTTATTAAATATAAAAAAAGCAAGCCCCTAGCTTGCCACTCCATATATACCTTTTTCTATAAATAAATGCTTTAAAAACTTTTTAAGTCTTATCATATCTATACTTCTTATATATTTTAATTCAACTTTTTTGCCATTTTTTAACTTAATTATTAGAGGTCCAGGTAAATTTTCCATTTCACAATTTACTATTTCAACGCATTCTATATCCCTAAATTCACTACTTATATAATTTTCTTCATTGTTTATATCTTCGTACTTTATTGTTAAGGGTTTAAAATGTATACTCTGTTCTGTTATAACTACAGCATAAAAATAGCAACTTGAAGAAAATGAGTGATTTTTCCCAAAATTCCCGTAAATATCTCTAGTCCTTGAGGTTCTATTAAATGTATTTATTAATCTTTCATATATAGTATTTTCAATTCCTAATTCCTTTTTTAATTCTTTTATAATTATTTTTCCAACAACCCTTTGATTTCTATAAACACGTTCCCTTATTCTTAGAATCCTTTTATTAAAAATATCATCCATTACTATATTAAGTCTATAATCTAAATTATCCTCAATAGCTAGTTCCCCTATAGATTCATTTATATAATTTATAAAGTCATTTTTCATATTTCTAGTCTCAGAAATATCATCCCAAATTTTCATTATAGTTAAATCATAAAGTCTTTCGGCATCCTTGCTATATTCACCTAGTTCATCACACACAGCATTAAAAATACGGTCTCCATCTTTCTCTAAAAGTTTTTGAAACTTATGGTATTCCTTATCCCTTACAACCTTTATATATTTTTTATTCATAAGCTGTCCCTCCAAAGCTAATTCTTCCTAATGATAGTTACCTTATTCCTTTATACCAGTAAAAATCTTATTGTTCAAATTAACCAAATAAAAAATTCAAAAAAATTGCTCCTTTAACTTTAGTGCCTAATTATTAATTATTTAATTCTTAATTAAAATTTTTAATGTTAACTTTTATTTCTTAATAATAATACAAAAAAATAAGATGAAGATATATCAAATCTTCACCTTATTTTATGTTACTTTTATAAATGTATTTTTTCATCTGCCGAGATAGCTATATAGGTATAAAGTGCTGTAACCATTGAACTAGTACTAGAAGCTCTTTATTTTTGAACAATAGTTTCGTGAAAAATTTCCATTGTTTAAACAAAGTAAGTTTAGAAATTTTAGAAACTGTTGTAGAAAAAATATTAGAGCTTCTTTACTTAAGTGAGTGGTCACAAATGATGAACCTATATAGCTAGATAAAAGGCAGAGAGGATGTATCTGTAATTTGATACATCCTCTCTTTTTTAGAATTTATATTAAGTTAGGGAAGAATGTCATTACTACTGTAACAACCCCTAATCCACAAACTATTATATATATACATATTAATATTATTTTTTCCCATAATTTAAGTTTATGTTTTTCAGGAAGTACCTTCCATCCTAAAGCTATTAAGAATCCTAATACTATTGGAAGTAATAATGTATTTAAAACTTCCACACCTAATGTTAATGGAATTAATGGAATTCCTGATAATACTATTATTCCACCTAAAATTAATGCACCACAATAGAATGAATAAAATAAAGGTGCTTCTTTCCAAGTGTTATTTAAACTACATGGTTTATCAAATAATTCTCCAAAGCCCCATGAAGCTGCTAATGATACAACTATTGCTGCTATTAAAGCTGCTCCTGATATTCCTATAGCAAATACTACTCTTCCTCCAAGATTTCCAAGGAAAGGTGTTAAGGCATCACTTATTTGTTGAATTGTGTTAAGAGATGCATTAGGATTAGTTTTTCCTATAGTTGCTGCAACTGTTATAACTATAACTACAACTATTAATTGAGTAACTATTGATCCAACTATTGTATCTACTCTTCCGAATTTTAAATCTTTTTCTGTAAGCCCTTTATCAACAACTGCTCCTTGTTGATAGAATACCATCCAAGGCATTATAACTGCACCAACGTTTGCTGCTATTAGTAACCAGTATGCTGAACTATTTAAAGGTTGAGGTCCTACTAAACTAGCAAGTACTGCATGATAATCTGGATGTGCAAATATCATTGCTGGTATAAATACAAGTTCAAATAATCCTACTACTATTGCAATTCTTTCAACAGTTTTATATTTTCCTGTAGCACTTAGAAGTATTAATGCTGCTACAACAAGAGGAACCATTATCCATTTTGAAATACCAAATAACAATCCTACACCCATCATTCCTGAGAACTCTGTAATAAGTGCTCCTATTGTTGATATAAACAATGTTATTACTGAAAGATAAGCCCACCCTTTACCAAAGGTATCCTTAATTAAATCTCCATGTCCTTTACCTGTTGTTATTCCTATACGAGTTGTTAACTCTTGTACAAAATATAACATTGGGATAAGTATTAAGTTTAATAATATTAGCTTATATCCCCATTGTGCTCCTGATTGAGCTGCTGTTATTATAGAACCAGCATCAGTATCTGCAAGCATTACTGTGATTCCAGGTCCCATAGTTCCTAACATCATCAGGAATCTCTTTTTTCTACTCTTTTTGAGAAGTTGTTCATCTGTTAATCCTACATTCATTTGAATTCTCCTAATCTTTTGTATAATTTATCTAATAATTGCTGCCACAACAATACTTATATAAATATTGTTATGTCCTTAATTAAATCCAAAACTCATCTAAAAGTTATTGATAATCATTATCACTTTTTACATAATATCATCTTTTTTTTTCATTGTCAACATACTTTTTAACAAATTAGTTACACTTATTCATATTTTCAATCAAAAATTGTTGCCATTTTTAAGAAATTTACTATTTAACATATAAATTTATTCTATAAAAGCTATTTTTTTATCAATCGAATAAAAATTATATTATTCTTAATAAATTAATTAATTCTATTTTTTAGTGTTTATCATGTAAATTACTACTTATATAACACTTCATTAATATTATCCAATATAAATTTCATATTTTTAGTTTTTTTTCCACATTTATTCAAATAAATTTATTGTTATAGTTTCCATTCCATATAAAATTATGCTATCATCTAAATGCAGCAAAATGCTGTTTCTGTATATTTTGTAACAATATAGCCCAGTCTATTTTATAGACTGGGCTATTATGTTCCAAAATTTATTCTTCTAATCGCATCATACTGCTTTGAGGAAAAATTAAAGTAATTGTAGTTCCCTCATTTATCCTCGATTTTAATGATATTCCTATTCCTAATTTATCACATAGCTTTTTACAAAGGTACAATCCCATACCTGTTGATTTTCCAAATTTTCTTCCATTCTCCCCTGTAAAGCCTTTTTCAAAAACTCTTTTTATATCTTTCTCCTCTATTCCAACTCCATTATCACTTATAATTAATTTTATATTTTCTTTTTCTTCTATAAGTTTTAATGATATTTTTCCACCTTTATCTAAAGAATATTTTACTGAATTTCCTATAATTTGATTAGTAATAAACTCTACCCACTTAGGATCACTATAAATAAACTTATCTTCTTCAAACACCTCTAAAGAAATCCTCTTTGTTATAAAGTCTCTAGAGTTTCTCTTTATTATTTTGTATATTGAATCCTTTATAGAAAATCTTCTTACTATATAATCTTTGCTAACATCATTACTTCTTGAATAATATAATGCCTGTTCAATAAAGAGTTCTACTTTATCCATTTCACTACTGAATCTTTTATCTATAAACTCCTTATTGTTATCTAACATAAGTCTTATAGATGCTATAGGTGTTTTAATTTCATGAACCCAAGTTTCTATATACTCTCTATACTCTTCTTCCTTGTTTTTGTAAATTCTAACATTTTCATACATAGACTTGCTAGCTTCTCGTAAAATTTCATGAACTATCTTTCCTTCTATAAAGTCAGGCTCTTCAATTATTTCTGGCAATAAATATTTCTTATCAAGATTTTCATTTACACTGTAAAGATCTCCATAGTATCTTTTAGATTTAAAATATTCGAAAAAAATATATAAAACTAAAGGTGCAAACCAAATTAAAAATACTAAAAATATTATTACATTAGGGATATTAACCAATTTCATTATAAAAACAATTGCCATAAACATTATTAAATTTATAAGGAGATAATAAAATCTTTCTTTAAAATATCCTCTTAAATTCATTGCATTATATACCCAAGACCTCTTCTAGTTTCTATAGCATCCTTAACTCCTATAGATTCAAGCTTTTTTCTTAACCTAGTTACATTAACAGATAAGGTATTATCATCAACAAAGAAATCTGAATTCCAAAGATAAGTCATTAAATCTTCTCTAGAAACTATATTCCCTTTATTTTTCATTAAGTAAGATAATATTTTAAGTTCATTTTTAGTTATCTCTAAACTTTTTCCCTCATAGTTAACAGTGCCATTAGAAAGATTTAAAATTATTCCCTTATGCTCTAATAAATCTGAACTTTCAACAACTCTAGATGCTCTTCTTAAAACTGATTCAATTCTAGCTAATAATATTTGAGTATTATAAGGCTTTGTAACAAAATCATCAGCACCTAAATTCATACTCATAAGCTCATCAAGTTCACTATCTCTACTAGTGACAATAATTATAGGTACATCAGATTCTTTTCTAATTTCTCTACAAATATAATAACCATCAAAAACAGGTAAATTTACATCAAGAAGAATCAAATCTCCATTAAGGTCTTTAACTTCCTCTAGTATATTTTCAAAATCCATTGCTAGAACAACATCATATCCATATTTACTTAAAAAACTCTTAAGCTCTTCTCTAATAACCTCCGAGTCTTCAATTATTATAATTCTCTTCATAAGTACAGCTCCCCATAAATATATAAATTTTTCACTTGTCTTAAAAACTTATTTCATTATATCATAACTTAACAAAAAAATTTTAATGTCACTATTATAAAATAAAACTATTTCTAGTATTCCAATAAGAAAAAAAATAATACTGAGAGCTTTAACATCTCAGTATTATTTTCATAATTATATATAAACATGTACAAGTAATTCTTCTTAACTATTAACTGTTAACTTTACTCCGTTAATACCATTTATGTTTATAACATCTCCTGATTTTAAGTCTAAGTTAACCTTTTGACTTTGATTATTATTTTGCCCCTCTGTAATCATTTCATTATATACTGGAATTCCTATAGCATCTAATACAGATACTGAACCTGTTCCTGCTGGAATTTCCATTGAATAATTTCCTGGTTTTACTGATTCTCCAACCACATAAGAACCTTCATTTAATGTTGATAAATATTTATGTGTATATGGAGTAAATTTAACTCCTTGGAATCCTTGTAAGTCAACCTTTTCCCCCTTATTCAATTGCATTTTAAAAGTTGCTACTCCTGTTTTTGAACCTTCTTTTACAGAACCATTTAAAAGTTCATTACCAGCACTATCATATACATCTATTTTTCCTGTTCCTGTCACTGCAACACTATAATACCCAGGCATAATCTCTTTTCCTACTTCATAGTTTCCAACTTTTAAGTCAACTTCCTTTGCAGTAGAATTATCTGTATTAGGATTTTCTTGTAGTATATTCCCATTGCTCTCTATAGTTATACTTTGGTTTTGTCCATTAACACTTTCTGAAAAAGAACTACTACTTACAGCATTTCCACTATTTGTATTGCTATTATTAGCATTATTTTGTGCTTGTACTTCTATTTGCTTTATTATTTCATTTTTTGCGTTGTTTTCTTTATGCTGAGCATAAGCTGCTGTACCAGCAACCCCTACAATAGCAACTACAACAAGAACCCAAAACCATATTTTCTTATAAAAGTTATTACCATTACCGTTATTCTTAATATTCTCTTTCCCTAAATCATCTTTTTTAATCTCATCTTTCATAATGAAATTCAACCTCCTTTTATTCTACAGTTGAATTTGATTGTGTTTATGATATTTTACCTTATATATTTTACAGAATTATGTCAAATTTAAAATAAAACATGAGTATTTAACTATGATATAATTATGAAATGAGTTTTTATTCTTTTAAACTTTTCTAATAAAATTAGATATTTTTAACTGAATCTTTACTCCACATAATCAAAATTATATATAGGAGAAAATCAATGGACATAATAACTAAATTCCAAAGCTTAATAATATTATTATTGGCTTTACTGGGAATTTTCATAAGTAAAATTCCTATAATAGGTGACTTATCTGGCTACTTCATAACACCAACCTTAATGATAATGTTATTTTTAATATTCATCCAAATACCATTAAGAGATATAACAAACTCATTTAAAAATGTAAAATTCACCTTTACAGCACTTGGGATAAACTTTTTATGGACTCCTTTTATAACATTTATATTAGGTTTTATATTTTTAAGAAACTATCCAGATTTAAGAATAGGTTTTATAATGTTAACAGTAACACCTTGCACAGATTGGTATTTAATATTTACTGAAAAAGCTAATGGAAATGTTGCTCTTGGTGCTTCATTACTACCACTAAACTTTATACTTCAAGTGCTTTTATTACCTATATACATATTGTTACTTAGTGGTACATCCGTAAATATAAATATATATGAACTTTTAAAAGGAATTATAATAAGCTTAGTAATTCCTCTTATACTAGCAATATTATTTAGACAAATTATAATAAAAACAAAAGGAATAGAAATACTTGAAAATCATATAATTCCTAAGGCTTATGATTACCAAGGCTACTTTTTAGACATAGCCATTATAGCTATGTTTGCTTCCAAAGGTTCATTAATATTAAAAAATCCTAAGGTTTTACTAATAATATTAATACCATTGCTACTATTTTTTATAATCAACTTTCTATTTGGACAACTTATAGGTAGAGTTATAAAATTACCCTTTGAGGATAATGTAGCATTAAATCTAACAACATTAGCAAGAAATTCACCTATAGCCTTAACTATAGCAGTATCATCTTTTCCACATAAACCACTTATAGCATTAGCCCTAGTTATAGGTCCTTTAATAGAATTACCTGTTCTATTCATAATATCAAAGACCTTACTAAAGCTTAAATAAAAAAAGTATCTGTATTATTGCTAACAAGAAGCAAGTTCATACAGATACTTATATTTTTTATTATTTTATAGGTATTGATTTTATCATAGTACTTTAATGTTTTCGTAGATATATCACATAACTTAGCAAATTCACCTATTGTGAACATAAAAACTATCTCCCTTCAAGAATTTAAATAAATTATAAACCTTCCCATTAGGGCAATGTAAAGTAAAAATTTTTAATTATTTTTCTAGAAAAAAAGAGAATGTACCAAATTATAGATACATTCTCTCTGCCTTTTAATTAACTTTTATTCTTCATTAATGGTTTCTACAACATCCATTTTAGCTGCTCTTCTTGAAGGCATATATCCTGCAAGCAGAGATACTATAATAGCTACTATAAATCCAAGACCTAAATTATTTGATGTTAGACTTATAGTAAAATCTTTTCCTGTTGCTGATAACCACATATTTATTCCTTCTATACCTATAGCTGCTACTATACAACCTACTATTCCACCAATTATCCCTAAAATCAATGATTGCACTAAAAATATTAGGCTTATATTTCCTTTAGTAGCTCCAAGTGATCTCATTATACCAATCCATTTTCTCTTCTCCTGAATAGTCATGGTCATTGTATTAGCAAGACCTATGGCAGCCACTGCAATTACTATTATAGCTGCGATGTCTAAAATACTGCCTACAAAACCTGTAAATATACTTGCAAATCCAATAATTTCACCTAAATAAAATGTAGAATAACCTAAATTTTTATTAATACTCTTTACTATAGCTGGAATTTCACTTTGTGAATTAACATCTAAAGTTACCATAGAATAATTTGCTTTTACATCACTCTTATTTTTCCCTTGATAATAAGCATTTATTTCATTTGTTATGTTGCTAAGTGTTATTATATTTCCAGGGGAATATGCATTTTTCTCTGTGTAAACTCCTTTTATAGTTCCTGTTATAGTTAAAGGTTTTACCTCTGGCATTCCTGGTATATATGGCATTTTCACTGTTAAAGTTATTTTCTTTCCTACTACAGAATTATAATCTGTTATTCCCATATCTTTTATATAGCTTTCCTTAACTAAAAATTCATTAGGAGCTCCAGTTAAAGCTGTTCCTGCTACTATTTTACCTTCTTGTTTATAATCAAAGTTTTTATCATAGCCTAAAATTACAGCACTTTCACCAGTCTTATTAACTGATTCTATATTAACACTACTAACCTTAGATGCTTCATAAGCACTTAACTTTTGCACATTAGCAATTTTTGATAAACTCTCTAAAGTATCATTAGTTATAGGCTTTGTATTATTTTCTTCCTTAGGATTTAAAGGCACATTAGGAGTATAAGGTAATATTTGATTACTACTTTGTGACTGCCCTTGGAATTGTGTAGCAAAATTTGCATTAGCATTATATTTTTGTGGTAATACCATAACTTCATTCATATTTCCAAAACTCTCTATAAATGAGTTTGTAGTATTGGTAATACTAGTTCCTATACCTTGCATAGCAACTAAAAGCATAGTTCCTACAGCTATAGCTATTATAGTTAATATACTTCTTAATTTTCTTCTTCTAATATCCCTTGCAGACATAGAAATTCCATCTGAAAATTTCATAATTTATTCTCCTTTCTACTGTCTTAAAGCATCTATTGGATTTAATTTTGATGCTCTATGTGCAGGATAAATGCCAGCAATGACTGCTATTATTACAGAGAATACTATAGTTCCTAAAACAAGCCACCAAGGTATATTATTCATTATGGTAACGGAGTGTCCCTTTGAGCTAAAATTAGCTTCCATAGCCATAGTAATAATTCTAAATATTATAACACTTATTATAGAACCAATAACTCCTCCAACAAAACCAATGGCTCCTGATTGTACAATAAACATTGATCTTATTTCTGAATTACTAGCACCAACGGACTTCATAACACCAATACTTTTTGTTCTTTCGTTAACAGCCATAACCATGGTATTAACTATTCCTATAGCTGCCACAATTAAAACTATAATCCCTAATATAGATAAAACTAAAGTTATATTATTAAAACTGCTATTTATCTCCTTAGCTGTAGCTTCATTAGAAGTTGCACTATAACCTATATTTTTTATAGCATTAGTGATAGTAGTTACATCATTTATATTTTTTGCTTCCACAGTTACAGAATTATAACCATAGGTTTTCATGAAATTTGGAGTATATTGTAAGAACCCAGCAATATCAGCTGCATTAGTTTCATCCATAACTATATCATTACCATCTGGCATATACTTGCTCATAACACCTGCAACCTTAAAACTTTTCTTAAATGGTTTTACAGGAGTTCCATTAATATTGTTAATTTCTATAGTTATAGTCTTTCCTACTATATCCTTAGGATTAGTGACACCTAAAGAATTTAATAAGCTTTCTCCTACTAACACATCATTCTTATTTTCCTTTGTTAAATTCTGACCTGCAATAATTGGGTTAAAATCTTTATTACCTGAATTACTCTTAGCTGATTGAACTTCACTATTAAAGTAAATATCATTATTTAAATCATATCCCTTAATTCCAAAATTACCGTAATGAATTTTATTATCATAATTCACTTCAACTACTGTGGCACCTATTGATGCTTTAACACCTTCAACACCATTTAATTTTAAAATTTCATTTACAGTATTATTATCCATTTTCTTAAAGTTCTCTTTAAGCCACTTTGGCATATTTTCCATTGCTTCTTTGCTATTACTAGGCATTTGAGCATCAGCTTTTAAAGGATTAACTGTTATTTGTTTTGTGTTAGAACCACTATTTATAGTACTAACTAAAAACTGATTAAGCATAAGCCCTAGTGAAACCATAAGTAAAATTAATATAGAACCTATAGTAATTCCTAGAGAGGTAAAGAAAGTTCTTTTCTTTCTTCTACCTAAATCCCTAAAAGCCATAGAGACATTGTCACTAAACCTCATAGTCTACACCACCTTATTCACTTTATCACTTGTTATATTTCCATCCTTTATTTGAACAACTCTTTTAGCCTTTTCTGCCTCTTCAGGATTATGAGTAACCATGATTATTGTATAACCCTTATCATTTAAACTATAAAATAAATCCATTATATTCTTCCCTGTTTTTGAATCTAAATTTCCTGTAGGCTCATCTGCAAAAATTATTTTAGGATCATTAACTATAGCTCTGGCAATAGAAACCCTTTGACGTTGTCCTCCAGACATTTCATTTGGCTTATGCTTAGCAAGATGTGCAAGTTCAACCTTTTCTAAAGCTTCCATAGCTCTTTTTTTTCTTTCAGCCTTTCCCATTCCTGAAAAGATAAGTGGCATCATTACATTTTCAAGAGCAGTTTGGGTATTCTCTAAGTTAAAAGCCTGAAAAACAAAACCTATAGAACTATTCCTAAACCTAGACATTTCTTTATCCTTATATTTTGAAATATTTTTCCCATCAAAAAGAACCTCCCCCTCTGTAGGTCTATCCAATCCACCAACAATGTGCATAAGAGTAGACTTCCCAGAACCAGAAGGTCCTACTATAGCTAAAAATTCTCCCTCATCAATATTAAGAGATACTCCATTTAAAGCTACAACAATTTCCTTTCCCATTTTGTATTCTTTTCTTACATTTTTTATTTCTATCATTTGCCTATCTCCTCTTTAGTTATTTGGAATTAAGTCTTAGTTTATTTTATGTTCATCCTTAGTTTACAAATTTAATATATCATTGTCAAAGAAAAGACAAAGTGGCTGTATCAAATCAGCACCTTTTCATAAATATATTTTTTTCATCTGCCGAGATAGCTATGTAGGTACAAAATGCTGTGACCATTGAACTAGTACTAGAAGCTCTTTATTTTTGAACAATAGTTGCGTGAAAAAATTTCCACTGTTTGAGCAGAGTGAGTTTGGAAATTTTAGAAACTATTGTGGAAAAAATATTAGAGCTTCTTTACGTAGGTGAGTGGTCACAAATGATGAACCTATATAGCTAGATAAAAGGCAGAGAGAATGCATCTATAATTTGATACAGCCCCTATCTACCTTTTAATTTAGTATACAACTTTTTTTATTTTTTATTTATTGAGTTCTACTTTCCCAATCTTTAGGTGGTATAACTTCCCAATAAGTAATTATGTACTCTGATATGCCTTCCTTATTACTTTGACAATGTATATTCATTACTTGAAATCTATTATATAAAATTCTATTTATCCATTTTTCAACATCTGAACTGCTATTTATATCAATATTGCCTTCACGTATATCTCTCACTCTTATAACTGTTCTATATGTACCTGGGTTTTTAAACTCCTCAAAAGTTGCTTTTCTTAAAAACTTTTTAAGCTTTTTTTTTCTTTCTTCTTCCTCTCTTAGAAGTTCTTCATCTACTTCTATTTCTTCATTACTTCTAAATAATTTTTTAAGCATTAACATCGCCCCCTTTATTATAAGTATATAAACAATTTAATATAATTTAAAGTTATTATAGATAAATTTACTTATTTATATATATTATTCTTTGTTTATTTAAATTTATTAACTATATTCCTTAATTAATTGATATTTTATATATATTGAATTATTTGTGCCATGTACTATAAGGACGTATAATTAATATATATTTTGCAAAATACTATATTAATATCTTAGTTTGTAAAATTATGTTAGGAGAGATACAAATGACTACAGTACTTTACATTACTGAACACAATCAAAAAGAAAGAAAATCAATTTCATCATGGGTTGGAGAAAGGTTTTTACGTGAATATAAAAAATCTCATCCAGAAGATAAAATAATAACTATTAATTTATCTAAGGAAAATATTCCTTCAATTGATAATGAATTTGTTGACATATTCAACAAACTTAAATGTGGAATACAACCTTCTGACCTTACAACATCTGAACAAAATATAATATCAAAATTTAATAAATTTGCTGATCAATTTATTTCAGCAGACAAATATATTTTTGTTAACCCTATGTTTAATCATTTTTTACCAAACAAATTAAAAGCATATCTTGATGCTATTTCTATGATTGGAAAAACAATAAAATTCAACTCAAATGGTCCTATAGGATTATTAAAAGAAAAAAAAGCATTACATATCCAATCTAGTGGTGGAGTTTATAAACATAACGACATAGAAAGTAGTGACTTTGGACACAAATATTTAAAATACATAATGAACTTTCTAGGAACTGAAACTATAGATGGAATATTTATAGATGGTTTAGATGTTTATAAAGATAAAAGAGATTATCTAAAAAAACAAGCTTCAAAAAAAGCTATTGAATTAGCAAAAACATTCTAAAATAATAAAATTCCTCTGCCTTTAAATCGACTATATAGGTGCTTCCTTTTCACTACACACCTATATAGCCACCTTGGCAGATATTATTTGTAAGCATATATAAAAAACATAAATTACTCTCTTTTTAAATTCTCAAGTTCATCTAATAGAGCTGGTCTTTTTTTATTTTCCTCTATTAACTTATCAATTAACTTATTTCCTAATTCTTCTCCCATTAACTCCTTATAATTTTTTATACTTAAGCATAATTTTTTATATTCTTTTCTAGTAGAAGCTGCTCTTATTAGTTCAGATATATAACTTTTATAAATTTTTTTCACTGCATTGAACTTTTTATCTATTACCTTTGGTGCAAACTTTTCAATTTCTGCCTGATTCATTTCTAAATATTTGATTACAGCATCATAATCCTTTTCTTCGAATATTATATCAATATAAACCTTACCTGCATTAATAAATTCCTTGCTCATTTTTTCCTTAAATATAGGATAAAGATCTTTTCCTTCTTTTAAGTGGAGTTTCTTTATATCTATATAGAATTTAATATCATTACTTAATATTAAAAGTTCCATAGCTAAATCTACTTGTTCTTTTTTCATTTCTGCATTCTTATAAGCTTTATATCTTTCAACTTTCCACTTATAAATTTCTTCTTTACTTTTAGCCTTCTTTTCACCATCAAGTGCAAGTTCTATAACTTTCTTATAATCCTTATTCTTTTTAGCTGTTTTCATAAGCATCTCTCTAAAGTCTCTATAATCTATATGTTCTCTTATAAACTTTAACTCTTCTTCTTTACTTCCATAAGATTTAACTAAAGTAAATAGCATTGTTATGATTTTATCTTTTGCCTTTAAATCATAATCACTTTCATCTAAATCTTTTAGTATGCTATTAAGCTTATATTTAAGTTCTGTTCTTAATTTTTCATTATCAGCAAAATGCATAGATTGATTTAATATTTCTAATTTCCATTCTGTCCATAAATTATAAATATCTTTATCTACTTCTTCAAAGAATTTTTTAAATATCTTTTCTTTAACCCCTTCTGATAAATCATAGGATTCTACAATTATTTCATCAATGGATAAAATAGCTTTATTTATTACATCAAATAATGTTTTTCCTGGATCATCCATATAATCTGAAAGTCTTACTAAATTTTCTATTATATAAAGTATAATTTCTAAAGGAGCTACAACCTCATCATCATCATAGAACATATCCATAGCACTATCTAAAAGTTCTTCTATATCCTTTGAAAGAAAAATTATATTTCTATGTTCAATAAAACCTCCTCTTCCACTATACTTTCTTATAATAGTTTCTAATTGTTCTTTTACGCTATTTAACTCTATTTCTTCACTTATAGGTGAATATTTGTATATTATTTCATTTCTTATATACTTATTATTGATAGTATACTCTTTTATTATTTCTATAAGCTCCTCCTTTGTTCTTTCCTCTAATACTTTATTAAAATCTATTTTTTTAATATCTATATTGTTTTTTGTTACTGTCTTCTTATTAATTAATGACCTCAATCTAAAATAAACTGCCACAGCATGTTCACAGGCAGTTGCTATATTATTAGAACAATCACAATGAGTATAAAGAATATCACCATCATCACTTATTTCTACGTCTACTATGTAATCTAAACCTTTATTTTCAACACTCATAGCATAATGGTTTATTCCTTTATATATATCTACTATATTATTTTTTATATAGATTTCTTCACCAACTTCCAATATTTTACTATCAACATTTTTAACAAAATTATCTAAATTCATAAACTTAACTCTCCTACACTCATTTAACATCTTAATATTTTACTAAAAATATTATATCTAATTTTATCATTTTCGTTTATAACAATATTTTATATATTAAAGTATTTAAGACTTATTTACAATAAAAAAAGACTGTATTAACTAAATAAAAATCAAAAATTTCTATTTATAATACAATCTTTTGAATATTTAAAAAATTACACTAAAACTTTTGCTTCTTCAAACAAATCAATATATTCTTTTATTATGTCATGAAGCGCTGTTCCTATTTTAACATAATCCTCATCATTTAAATTGGCTAATGATACTCTAACTGACCATTCTGGTCCTTCAAATCCACCACAACCTAAAAGAATTATTCCATATTTATCAGCTAATTCTGTTAATATATCAACAGGTTTATACTGATTCTTTAAGTATGTAGCAAATTCTTCTCCATAATGACACTTTGACCACTCTATAAAATCAAGCTCTGCATAATATGCTGCATCATTTTCACATCTCTTAATCTCAAGACCTAATCCCTCATAGAATAACTTTTGTCTCTTATGACATATTCTATTTGTTAGCCTTCTATACTCACCTTTACTATCTAATAATGATAATAAACTAAAGAACGCCATTTGAACTTGTTGGGGAGTTGAAAGTCCTGCTGTATGATTTAAAGCAACTTGTCTACTATCAGCAACAATTCTATCTAAGAACGATACTTTTTCAATATTAGGTGTCATTTGAGCATATCTTCTTGCTATATCTTCTTTCTTCTCTTTTGGTAATTCTCTTAAAAGCTTGTCAAATATATTATTATCATGTAATGCTATAGTTCCTAATCTCCAACCTGTAACTCCAAAGTATTTTGAATAAGAATATACTCCTAAAGTATTAAAAGGTAGTTCAGACATCAATGACTTATAATCATCAACAAAAGTTCCATATACATCATCTGATATTACCATAAGGTCTTTATTATGGTTTTCAATGACTTCTATAATTTTATTAATACCTTCTTTATCTATGGCCATAGAACTTGGATTTCCTGGATTAACCATAAATAAAGCCTTTATATCATTATCTTTTAATTTTTCTAATTCACTATCTGGATATTGCCATAAACTATAACCATTAATAGAAGCTTCCTTAGCCTTTATTGGTACTATTTCAAAATCATAATTTGGAAGTAAAGGTATTTCTAAATAAGGTGTAAATACTGGAACCATAATAGCTATTTTATCTTTTTTCTCTAAAAGATGATTAGCTACTAAAGAATCAAAGACATAACACATTGCTGCTGTAGCACCCTCAACAGCAAAGACATTAAAATTTCCACCCTTCTCCTTATTATATTGTAATTCTTTCATTAAATATTGACGTACTATATCCTCAACATACACAAGCATTCTATCTGGTGATGGATAATTATCTCCAATTATTCCTTCAACTAATTCATAGATAAATTCATCGCCATCATAACCCATTACTTTAATACCGTAATTTATCATTTCTTCTAATAAATCAATGGATTTTAAGTTTTTATTATCTTCTAAGAATTTTTCAAATCTCTTATGTATTCCCTTTTTAATGGCCATTCCACCTAAATAAGAATCACTCCAAACTCTTCTTGATTCTTCCATTGCAAAATATCCAAAAGTGAAAAATGCCTCTCTTGGTGTAACTGATACCCAGTTAGGATTTCCTCTACCAGCATCTAGTATTTCATCAGATTCTTTTGAGTTTTCCTTTGCTAATTCCATAAGTATATCTTTAAATTCAAAAGGACTTACTTCTTCATATATTTTATCTATGTCTTTTTCCTTTAAGTTCATTTTTTATACCTTCCTCCTACACTACCAAAGCTCACTACTTATTCACTTCATAAGTAATCTATATATTTTTTAAATTCACGTAATGAATAATTAATTTTTTTTAAATTTATTGTTAATAAATATATATTATATACCCTTTTATCAAAAAATCCTTTTTATCCTTTTGATGAAATAATAATAAAACCTTGATTATTTAGATACTTAAATAAATAATCAAGGCTCAAAAATCTATTTTCCCATATATTAAACTGTATAAATATTATTTTTATATTTTAATTAAATTTATGCATTTTTTTTATAAAATGAAATATTAATTTCATTATTAATTAAATAGTTCTAATATTTCTTCCTCTGTCAGAGAACTTAACAATGTTCCATTCTCATAATTACTTCCCATTATGTTATCTATTATTTCCTTTTTACTTTCTTGTAACTTTAATATTTTTTCTTCTATAGTTCCCTTACCTATTAATTTAATAACCTCAACAGAATTTTTTTGCCCCATTCTATGTGCTCTATCTGTTGCTTGGTCTTCTATAGCTGGATTCCACCAGGGGTCAAAGTGCACAACTGTTGAAGCTCCTGTTAAATTCAAACCTGTTCCTCCAGCCTTTAAAGAAATTAAAAATATATTTTTTTCTTCATCTTCATTAAATTTATTAACCATTTCTATTCTAGAACTAGCCTTTGTTCCACCATCTAAATAATAATAACCTATTTCTTCTTCATCAAGCTTTCTCTTAATCACATCTAAAACTGATGTAAATTGTGAAAATAATAATATCTTTTTATTATTCTCTATTCTATCTAGTATTATCTCCATAGCAACATCTAACTTGCTATTTTCCCCATCATAATCTTCCATAACTAAAGATGGATCTAAACATATTTGTCTAAGCTTTGTTAAATAAGAAAGTATAGTTATTTTATTGTTATCTTCTTCTCCACTTGAAAGTTTATTTTTAACATCCTCTGCAAAGGCTTTATAAACCTTCTTTTGTCCTTCACTCATTTCAATAAAGAACTTTTTCTCAACTTTTTCTGGCAATTCTAACATTACATCTTTTTTCAATCTTCTTAAAATAAATGGTTTTATCATTGCTCTAAGCTTATTTATATCTCCATCTTTCCCCATAAATTTATCTTGAAACTTACTTTTATTATATAAGTATGTAGGCATTACGTAATCAAATATTGACCAAAGTTCCATTAAATTATTTTCTATAGGTGTACCAGTTAAAGCAAACTTTACTTTTGCATTTATTGCTTTTACAGCTTCACTACTTAAAGAACTGTAATTTTTTATATTTTGCCCTTCATCTATAATTGAAAAATCAAAGCTTTTATCTTTATAAAATTCAAAATCATTTTTCAAAGTACCATAAGTAGTTAAAATTACATCATAATCTTCAAAGACCTTCATTCCTTCTTCTCTTTCACTTTTATTTCCATGTAAAAGTAATACTTTCATAGAAGGTGCAAATTTTTCAAATTCATCCTTCCAATTATAAATAAGTGAAGTAGGGGTTACTATTATAGTTTTTTTATTTGGTTCTGATAATAAAAATACTATAGTTTGAATAGTCTTCCCAAGTCCCATTTCATCAGCTAATATTCCTCCAAAGGAATAGGTACTTAGATTTTTAAACCACTTAAATCCTTCTCTTTGGTAATCTCTAAGAGTTCCATTAAGTAAATCTGGTATACTATAATCTATTTCTTTGTTTTCTATTATGTCTTTAGCTAAATCTCCTAATATTTTTCTTCCTTCTATTACTGAACTATCTGTTAATTCTTTATTTAAGTATAACACTCTATTTTTATGGATTTTCATATTCCTTTTAAAAGAATTATTATCAATAGTTAAATCATCTAAAATATTCAAGAAATCAGTGACAATCCTATCCTCTAAATTTATAAAACTTCCACTTTTAAGCTTATAAAATTTCTTATTTACCTTTAAAGCTTTTAATATATTTTTTATCTCTTCATCCTTCATGTCACCTATATTAAAATTAAATTCTAAATATCCTAGATTACTTTCCTTTATTTCTGCCTTAATGGATGAACCCTTATAAAGCTTTTGACTAGCAAAACTTTCTGAATAATACACTTCACCTAAAGACTCTAATTCTTCTATACCATCCTTTAGGAAATAATATAAATCCTCATCACTTCCCTTAAAAACAAATTTATCACCTTCAATGAAGAATTTATATTCTTCTAAAAGCTCTTTTCCCTCTTCTTCTCTTAATAAATCTCTTATTATTAAGTTTTCTTTATTATATCCCTTTATATAATCAAAGCTTTCATCTCCATAAATAACCTTCATAGATAACCAAATACTGCTTCTACTTTTATCTAAATAAAACTCTAATTTTAAATCTTCCCTTACCATATTTTTTGTTATATTTGAATCTATTTTTATATTTTTTGCTCCATCCTCTATTTTAGGTACAACATATGTAAATAAATCTCCTATAGCTTCCTTTTTAAAGGCTATGCTATCTTTACTTAAAAGTTCCTTATGAAGCTTACCATAAACTGTTTTTTGTTCTCTATTTATAAGATAGATATTTCCTTCATATAAATAAACTTCTCCATAAGAATCTAATATTTTAGGTGTAGACTCCATTATATTTTTTATTTCAATATTATTTTCATTTTCTACTATCTCTAACTCTAAAGGTATATTTTCTTCTTTTATGTAATAAAGTTTTTCCTCACCATCATAATTTATATTAATTCCTCTATGAGAAATTATTTTTAGAAATCTTCTCATAGAACTAGGTAATAGTTTTAAAGTTTTTCCCTTAATTAAATCGCTACCATATCTTCTATAGCTACTACTAAACATATTATCTAAATCAATTTGTTCTCTTATAAAATTAATTAATCTTTCATCTTTTTCAGAAAAATGATGAATTTTTCCATTGAAAGAAAAGTTCTTCCCATAATCCAAGTTAAGTCCTTTATCCATTGCATTTATAAAAGCTTCTATATCTTTTAAAACATAAAGCTTATCTAAACCTACTCTAAAGCCTACTTCATAAAACTTAATACCATCATAAATATCATCAGTACTTAAAGTCATATAAGTTTCTATATTCAATATTGTCTTATTATCCTCTTTTAATTTAAGGTCTTTTAAGAATCTTTCTCCAAAATCTTCCCCATCATCAATATTCACCTTTTTAGTTAAGCCATTATTGTAATTATTAGCATCATAAATTTTATCCTTCCAAATAGAGAACTTCTCTTCATTTAGCTTTTTATTCATTTTCTCTAAATAAGCTAATCCTGTTGCAGCTAAATGCTTACAAAAATATAAAGAATGAAGATCACTATTTTTCTCAAAATCCATACAATCACAACTAGTATAAACTAAACTGTTATTATTCAAATCTATGGAAATATTAGTTGAATATTCACTAAGACTACTTTCAGAACTAACCTTACCGTATATATCTAAAGCATTAAACTCTTTATCTTCATTAACATTAATACTTTTAACAAGTCTCGAATTAAAACATCTTTTTCCCTTTTTATAATTACTAGAGCTCATATTCTTAGCTAGAATAATTTTATACTCCTCTATATTCAACTATCTCACTCCTTTAAAATATACTAAATCTTATTATATCATAAAGGTAGACTTAATTCAGATAGAGTTTTTACTCTATCTGATTGCTTAGTCTACCTTATCTAGAAGGGTTAGGCTGCTTCTCCTCTACTAGGAGTATTACAACCTCTAGCCATGATTCAATTTATAACTAAAAAGAAGCTCAGCACTAAATGTGCTGAGTGACTTCCACTTATCAAATCATAGGTTTTCCTTGTCAGCTAAGCTTATTCTTTATTTAGTTCTACCTCAAAACCACTTTTTTCCCCCTTCTTTACTTTAATAGTGTAATTCTTTAGTATAGCTACTATAGAAACGACTCCTAAAGTTATTATTAAAGTTATGGCTACAACAACCGGTACCCCTAGGGAACTCATTGTAGCTACAGCTCTAACTTTACTAAGATTTTCACATAATTCATCACATTTTTCTGCTTTTTTAAATTTCTCTAGCTTACTTACTTTTCTTGCAAGCTTTCCTCTAATAAGTATAGTTTTTTCTTTATTTTTTAAAGCATCTCTAAGCTCTTGTTTTTTATTAACTATAACCAAATTAACATCTCCAAAATATCTCTTTAATTATAATATACTTATCATAAGTTAAATTTTACATCTATTTTATTAAACTTTTATCTTGTAATTAATATCTGTAATGTTCTAATTTTCTATAATCCTAAGGTAAATATAAGTTCCTAGCTAAAATTTTTAAACTTCAAAGGAAATTTTACTTCTATGAATTAAGTCTACCTTTATCAACATCAAGATTTTATTCTCTCATCTACATTAACAATATTAAATCCTTCTGAAATCACATTATTAATATCTAAATCTTTATCTAAATGCATAGAAAAAACCTTATTTCTAAGTTCTCTAGGTACTATTTCCTTAAGCTTTTTAAAGGATAAATGAGCACTTCCCTCAAAGTCCTTACTAAAAGTATCTTGATATATAGCTTCTATTTCATTATTCTGAAGCATATGTACTATTTCCTTTTTTAATTCTTTACTATCTCCACTATAATATACCTTTCTTCCATCATATTCTATAAAAATTCCAAAGCTATTGATTTTTTTAACATGTAAAGTTTTCTTGAAATCTATTTTTAAACTTCCTAAATATTTATCTTCTATTACTTCTGAAATATCATTATGAAATTTATAAAGCTTCTTTTCAACACCTGCTATTTCAAGAAATTTTTCTATAACATTTTTATCTGGGAAAAATATACTCACCTTTCCTTTTAAGATATGATGGCAATAAAGTATTAAGTCACCTAAGCTTCCAATATGATCTAAATGAGTATGAGTTATAGCTATATAAATATTTTCAACATCTTTTAATAATCCACTCTTTTCAAGTCTACTAAATACAGTTCCACCACAATCAATAATAAATAAAGACTTCCCTTTTTTAATAAAGGCACTATTATTTCCTAATTCCCCATTAAAAGCGCCACCAATTCCACTAAAGCATAACATACAAAAAAACCTCCTATTTCATAAAAACTTTGCCTAATAATTAGTATTTGTAATAATCTATTATTCTATAAACTGAAGATAAACAATTTCAGTCCCCTCCATAACTCCCTTAAAATTTAGATAAAACCTTAATCCTATCTCAATTAATCCTCAATCTATAAAAAAAGCTACCTAGAATCTACTTCGTAAACTCTAGATAGCTCTTTAAAAATTTAAGGTTTTACAAATAATAAATGAATTCCCATAAATATAATAAACCATACTCCAAGCCATTTATGACTTTTAATTGCTTTATTAAATATTCTTCTTGTTGATGATAAAACAAGAAGAATTAAAAGTACTAAAGCAATATATCCAGCTATATATCCAACAGTAAATTTAATATTCATAGTAAATGCAATATAAACATGAATTGATATACATATAGTTCCTAATAATGCAAAAATAACATGAAGATTTTGAACTATTTTCCCTATAATTACCATTAATATTCTTAAAGCTTTAATTAAATCTCCCTCTAAAAAACTCTCATTAAAACTTTGAGATACCTTTAAATTTATTTTTCTTGCAAAACTTTCAAATCCCTTTACTGTAGTGTATTTTAAAAATACTCTAACACAAAATAAAAGACCAGAACCTGCAAATAATATAGCTCAAGCTACAGCAAAGTTCTTTCTTAACTGCCATAATTCCCTCTCAGAAAATTTATTTAAATAACCTGTATCTATTCCATATAATATAAAGCCTAAGGTTATTAATAACATTATTCCAAATATTATAGAAAAAATTCTATGCCTTCTCATTATTGGGCTTACTTTTTTCATAAATCTACTAATCCGTCCATTTCCTCTTTATTTTCCTTTTTATCTTATCCTATTTATACATTTTTTATTTTAAATTTAGTAACATTTTATTAATATTTTTTAATGTTTTTTTCTCATTTCTAAACTTAAATACATATTTTAATCCTATTATAGGCAGTAGCCTAGACTATTAGCACCTTCATCTCAAAAATTAAAATTAAAATAATTTTAATTTTTATCTAATAACTAGCGTTTGCAATATTGTAATATTTTATAAGTCTAAAATAAACAGATATAAGTTACTAAATAATTAAGACTTAACTCAGTTAGAGTAAAACTCTATCCGAATTAAGTCTTATGCAATCATTTCTTATACTGTTTTTGAAACTCCTAAGTTATACACTAACTCTTCACAATTATTTTTACATACTATCATTTCATATACATCCATATATATTAGCTTTTCACTTGTCTTTTTAACAGAACTAATATATTTATTTAATATATTATCTAAATTTTTTTTTATCTTTTTCATTATCAATTTCTTTTCTCATTTCAGCTATAATATTCATTCTTTCATAGCCATTTCTTCTTAAGTCGCTATCTAGATATTCTACTCTATTTAATACATTATGTATATCATTTAAAAGGTTTCTAGATTCATTTCTGAATTCCCTTATCATATTACTATCTAGTGCTGTATTATTTAATAAAATTTTATTTTCTATACCTTGAGCTGTAATTATTAAGTTTCTTATTTCTTCCCTTATGCCATCTTCCTTATATAATAATAAAGTTTTATCTAAAATTTCATTACAACAATTATAATACTTATTTATTAAAATCCTTGTTTCTTTTTCTAAACTATAAGGGAATATAAATTTATTTCCTAAAAGAACTACTACTATTCCTAAAGCTACAAAAAGCACTCTACTTTCTGCAAAGGCTAATATATTAGGTACATTTATAGTTACAACCCCTAAAAATAATATTGTTAACATAGATATGCTATAAGCATATTTTTTAAATGAAATCATGAAGTATACAGCTATAGCTATTATGATTATTCTAGAATGAACTGATGTAAACATATAAGATAATGGAAGATAAATTAAAACTCCCGCTACAGTCCCATATAATCTTCCCTTAGCTCTTCCTTCAACAGTATCATTATAAGGTTGTGACACAGATGTTATAGTAAATAGCATCCATTTTCCTAACTCTATATGAAAATACTGAATTACAAAATATGACAATGACACTAAAAGAGCTGTCCTAAATGCAAAAATAAATCTTACAGAGTTTCTATTGAAATCAGAAATCAATAAATTTTTTGTCTCTATAATTTCTTTCTTTCCAAATTTAATCTCTATATAATCTTTCTTTTTTACTTCTAAAAGCTTGTCCACTAATCTTTCAATTACATTTAAAGCTTCTACTCCTTCATAAACTTTTATATCTTCTATTTTTAATAATTCATATTTACTATTAATTTCATTTATTAATATTCCAAAATTATTTTCCTTTAGACCTTTTTCCAAAGAGTCTTTTAAATATCCTAAAGTTTTCTCTAAATCTGTTAGGAAATCACTATATGTATCCTTATTCTCTTCAGCCATTCTTTGAGATACTCTACTTAATTTTTCAATGGCTGCAATTAAATTTAGCTCTATGTTCTCAACATCTCTTAAATAAAAACTATTATTTCTTTTTTCTAGTATATCTCTACTCCAATAAGTGATTCTTTCTTTTAAAGCTTCCTTATTGTTTGAATTTAAATTTTCTAATTTAAAATCATCAATAGTTTTAATAAGTAAATCTATTATCTCTATTAAATCCTTGTTTTTATTAGTATTTTTAGATATTATTTTAGAAAAAATTATTTGAAATATAACAGCTATTATTCCAATAGAAACCATTCCTAATATTCTTAAATCTAAGTTCTTTCCTGAAACATTAGTTGTTAAAAGTAATGTATAACCAAATAAAAAAGGAAAGTATATGGTTTTATTTAAAGTATACACAACTAAATATATCATTATAAATACAACTAAAAAGTTTATAATCAATCCAGAATATATATTTAAATTTACTAGGTAGGGTGCAAGTGCTATAAAAGCTGTTAAAAATGATATTTTAGTTATTGCTCTTATAGGATTCCTTGAAAAGTCCTTATTTACAATAGCTATTAATAAAAACATCCCTGTAATTCCAACCATTAAATTATTACTTCCTAAATGTTCTATTGACATATAAACAAATGCTAAAGAAATAATAAATATAAGGTTATTAGCCATAAAGGCTTTTTTATTCATTTTTGTCATCTCCCTTAGGTCAAATAAATATACTTATATTATATTGTATTGTATTAATTTATCTTTAAAAACATAATGCTGCAATACTCCATCTTAATCTGGAACATTGCAGCTACTAGTCATTAGGTAAATATTTTATTATGTTATATTGTTGCCATTAAATGATCTTTAATTCTAGCACATTTATATTTTGCCACAATCATTTCATAAACATCTATATATATTAATTTTTCTGTAGTATTGTGTGCTAAATTACAATATCTATTTAATATATTTTCAGTATCTAAATTATTTACCTCAAGTTCTTTTTCAATTTCATCTCTCATAGAGTTAAGATTCTTTAATTTACCTTCCATTGATTCTTTTAAATTAATTTCACAATATTCAACTCTATTTAAAATGGTATTTACGTTATTAAGAAGTATTCTTTGGTTATTTCTAAATTCTCTTAATAAATCATTATCTAAAGCCACGTTATTTAGTAATATTTTATTTTCAAAGCCCTGTGCTTCTAATATAAGATTTATTATATCATCTTTAACATTCTTTTTCTTATATAAAAGCATTGTTTTTTCTATAATTTCATTACCTGTATTGTAGTATTTTTCAACTAAAGCTTTTGTTTCTTTCCTTAAACTATAAGGGAATATAAATCTATTAGCTAATAATACTATTATTACACCTAAAGCAACGAAGAATAATCTATCTTCAACATATGCCATTATATTTTGAACATCAATAGTAATAACACCTAAAAATAGTACTGTTAGCATTGCTGTACTGTAAGAATACTCTTTAAATAAAATCATAAGATAAGCAGCTATTCCTATTATTACTAACCTTTCATCTACTGTAGTAAACACTGATGCTAATGGTAAGTAAATAACTACCCCTATTAAAGTCCCTATGATTCTTCCTTTTGCTCTACTTCTTATAGTATCATTATATGGTTGTGATACTGATGTTATTGTGAATATCACCCATTTAGCTAATTGTATGTGGAAATACTCCATAGCAAAATATGATAAAGATACTATAAGAGCTGTTCTAAATGCAAAAATAAACCTTACAGAGTTTCTATTGAAATCAGAAACAAGTAAATTTTTAGTTTCAACAATTTCTTTCCATCCAAATTTATATCCAACATATTTTTTCGAATTAACTACTAAAAGTGCATCTGTTAATTTATCAATTACAGCTAATGCTTCTATAGCCTCATAAATGATAATATCATTTAACTTTTCATGCTTATAGGCTAAATTCATTTTATCTATAGATTTATTAAGTTCTTTTATGTCTATTTTTTTATTAATAAAATTCTTTAATGAATTTAACAAATCTTCCATATGACTCAATAGTTCTTCATATTTGTCTTCCCCAGTATTAAGTTTAACTCCTATTTTCTGAGAAAGCCTATCTAACCTTTCAATAGTAGCAATTAAGTTTAATTCTATGTTTTCATCTTCATTAAGATAGAAACTATTATTTCTCTTTTCTAGGATATCTCTGCTCCAATATGTACTTAATTCTTTTATCCTCTCTCTGGATTTTAGATTACTCTTACCTATTTTTATATCATTTATACTACTTACTAAAGCTTCTATCATTTCAGTTAAAATTTTATTTTCATTAGATTTTTCAGAAGTATATTTAGTATAAAGTATTTGAAATATAACTGCTATTATACCAACGATAATTAAGCCAATAATTCTTAAAGCTAAATTTCTTCCAGATACATCAGTAGTTAAAAATAGGGTATATCCAAAAACAAAGGGAAAATATATGGTTTTGTTTAAAGTATATACTACAATATATAAAATAAAGAATATAGCTAAAAAATTTATCACAAGTCCAGTATAAATATTTAAATTAGCTAAATATGGAACAAAGGCTATTAATCCCATTAAAAATGATATTTTTATAATACCCCTCAATGGTGTTCTTGAAAAATCTTTATTTAATATAGCTATAAATAAAAACAGCCCTGTTATTCCAACCATCAAATTATTGTTGCCTAAACATTTAATAGATATAATAATTATTATTGCCGACAGAATAAATATTAAAGTATCCCTTAGAAAGGACTTCTTATTCATTTGTTCATCTCCTATTTTCCTCATTAGTTCTAAATGTTTATATAGTCATCAAAGGTATTATATAGCCTACTTGGATTAAAGTCGATATTGTCTTTTGGTCTTTTTTCAGTGATTTTTCAATTTAATTCACTTTATATCTTATTTAATCCTTACTTTGAAATTTTTCTCACTTTTCTAAAACTTTAATACTATATATATTTTCCTAGAAACTTCCACTAAAATAATAAAATTTAAAATTATTTTAAATTCTAAAAAACTCTTTATCCATTACACTGCATAACTCTTTAAAATTGTCACATTTCCTTGCACCTTATATTGTCCTATATTAGCAGGAATTAGATAACTATCCCCTTTTTTCAGAATTTCTTTATAGTCTTCTCCAACTATAACTCCTTCCCCCTCAACTGCTGTTATTATAGCAAATCTTTCATTTTCTTCTAAGTTCACCTCATCATTTACTTTGTACTTAATTATACCGAAATATTCATTTTCACAAAGCAAAATACCCTTTGTAACATCCCCTAAATTTTCTTTTCCTCTTAAATTTTCAGCCTTTAAATTTAAATCTATAACATCTAAAGCCTTTTTAACATGAATCTCTCTTGGTCTTCCATAATCATAAACCCTATATGTTACATCACTATTTTGTTGTATTTCAGCAATAATTACACCTTCACAAATTGCATGAACTAAACCACTATTTATTAAGAAACAATCACCTCTTTTTACTTCTATTTTATTTAAATATTTTTCAACTTCATTATTTTTAATAGCATTTTTAAATTCTTCTTTTGTACAGTCATTTGTACCAACAATTAAAGTTGCACCTTCTTTTGCATCAATAACATACCAAGCTTCTGTTTTTCCACTATCCCCTTCATTAATTTCTGCATATTTATCTCCAGGGTGAACTTGAACCGATAACTTTTCCCTTGAATTTATTAATTTAACTAACAAAGGAAATTTCTCTCCCTTATTATAATTCCCCATTATTTCATCTCCATGTTTCTCAAGAAGCTCTTTAAAGGACATCCCTTTAAATTCTCCATTTTCAACAATTCCAGTCCCATTATTATGACAAGCAATATCCCAACTTTCCCCTATATTTCCTTCTGGAATATCACTTCTAAAATTCTCTAAATCACGACCTCCCCAAACTTTATCATAATATAAACTTTTAAATTTAATTGGATACATAATACTTCCCCTTTTCTATAATTACTCTAATTCTTATTCCCTTACTAGTATCTATGGTATTTCATATTATTCTATTGTTTAACATTTATATTGTACCTTTTCCTGTTAATTATATTTTATATTTGTTATTAACTATCATCAAGTATTATCTATACACCTATTTTGAAGAAAAATTTCAACAAATAAAAATCATTTCTATATTAATTTATTTTTAATTTCATTTAAATATTATTAACTTTATTAACAAAAAGTTAATAATATTTATCCTTTTGTTTTACTTTATAATAAATCATTATAAATCCCTAAATATTAAAAAATTTATAGCATTAGACAAAGATTTTTTTATATTTTATACTTAATATATAAAATAAGTAAGTAAATAAAAACATACGCTAGGAGGTTTATACTATGAAAAAATTAATTTTTGGATCACTTGTTATTGCTACAGCTATAACTACTCTTTGTGTGGCTAAAAAGAAAGGTACAGTTACAAACAAATAAAATGGTAGAAGAACAAATAAAGGGACTGTATGGAAAGAAGATAAATAAAACTATCTATTTTCCATACAGTCCCTTTTTAAATCATTAATATAAAATTAAATAATTGCTGTATAATAATTTTTAATTACTTGCAAATTGCAAAGCTTTTTCTCTTTCTTTTAATAATTCTAAGAAAAATCCACTTTTATTTATTTTATATGCCATAGTATCCTCACTAACAACTTCATCTTTAGCTTTTGGCATAACTTCCTTGAATGTATTAACAGTTTTATCATTTAAACTTTCACATTGCAAAAAATTTGCTATTACTTGCTCATCTGATAACTTAAAATAATATTTTTTCTTTTCTTTTAAATCATTATTGTTTTTTCCTATACTTTCCATCAAAATCTCGCCTCTTTTTAAATGCAATATTCAAATAATAATTTTAAAAAACCTTAGTTTAAAATACTGTTTAACCATTGTAATTATACAATATTTTTCACCCATTCTCTCGTATATAACAATAATTTATCCTTTTGTTAATAAAACTCTAATTTAATTATCATTCTATTATCATTTTATATAACACAGTAACAAGATAATAACTAAATTAGATTTGTTTTACTAAAATATTAATAATTTTCATTTGAAAATTATTATCTTTTTATATTTTAATTTTTCTTTAATTATAATTTAAATTTTCTCTCAATTATTAACAATTAAATTAAATTAAAGTAAAAATATTTCTAATCTTCTTTAAATTTATTTATATATTCATTTATTACTGCTTCAAATCCTTCCCTCACATATTTTCCAGTTATTCCAAGTTCTCTATTTCTAAACTTTTCTTCTAATATTACAGCTAAACTATGTGGGTTCATATCTAATATATCAACTTCCATTTTTATGGCTTTTAAAGCTTCTAATTTCCCCAAAATAAGATTTCTATCATAAGCTTCACTAACAGATACTTTTATAGCTTCAAGCATCTCTATTCTTTCGTTTATTTCATCTAAAATTTTCTTTTTATCCATTGTAAGTCACTTCCTTAAACTCTAAGTAATTTAGTTATTATTTTACATCATCTAGAAAATAATTTCTACTTTATTCTATTGTATTGTTTTAATAATCTAAGAATCTTCTGAGCTTTGCCAAAATTCTATCTCTCTTTTTTCTTAGAATTCCATAAGGTATATTGTCTCGTCTTGATAATTTTGATAAATTTCCACTTTTTTTAGAATAAATAAAATATATTATTTCTTTTTCTTCCTCGTTTAATAAATCAATAGCTTTTTTTAACCTTTCTAATTTTTCTTTCCTCTCATAATATGCAACTATATCAAAATTGTCCACTAAAGTATCTTCTAATGATAAAGTTCCACCATTATTATCATTAATACTTTTCTCATAATTTTCTTTTGCCATTTTTCTTATTAAAGCCTTCATATTATTATTTAATGCTCTCATTACATATGAACTGAAGTCCCCTTTCTTTTCTAAATCATATTTTTTCAATGATTCTAAAAACCACATTGATCCTACTTGAATTAAATCCTCATTCTCATAACCTTTTATATAATAATTAAAAGCAACCTTTTTTATTAAAGGTTTGTATTTTTCTAATAATATTTCTGTACTTAATCTATTTCCATTTTTACTTTCTCTTATTAAATTTTCTAAATCTCCCCTCATTTCACCCTCCAAAAAATCGAACATATGTTCTTATTTTTTAATTAAATTATAGTTATTTTTTCCTATTTTTTCAACCATTTTAACATTACATAATTTATATATTCACTTTTGGACAGTTTTTTATTTTTTAATCATATTTTAATATTTAAAATTATTAATATTTAAAGTTTATTAAATACACAAAGTTCTTATCTTTCTATACCTTTTCCTGAATCATCTAAATTTAATAATTCATAAGGATAAGGTTCTAATAAACTCTGATTTAACATATATTTATTGTTAAATCTTATAGCATAAGCCTCTATTAAAGTCATAATAACTCTGTGTGGTATTTTTCCTCTTCTAAACTCTTCTACTTTTCTTAGAAAAAAGTTTTTTTCTTCCTTAGATAATTCTTTTGAAAAGTATCCTAATATTTTATAGAATACATTTATGTATCCTCTATAACTCACACCTTTAGATAAGAGTTCATTTAAGAAAAAACTATATTTATCAAAAATATTATTCTTATCTCTATATCTTCCATTACTAACTAGTTGTCCCATTTCCTTGGTTAACTTTTGTGAGAAAACCATAAACAATAATTTATTATTTCCATGAAAATTTACTAATTCACCAAAGTTTTTACTTTCATAAACTTTTTTAAAAGCAACTAAAGTAAATATTTTAATATAAAAATTTTCTCTTATTTTAAAACTTTTTAATCTTCCATCATCTTCTATAGGCAAATAATTAAAAACATCATAAATTTTCTCTCCAAAAATCCCTTTCCCTTTCACTGATGCAGAACCCTTCTCTAAGCTTCTATAGATTTTAACATCATTTATTCCACAAGATGGAGACTTAGTTCTTAAAATAAACCCCTGTGGCTTCAAATATTCAATATCAATACATATCTCCCTTGCAAATTCACTCATAGTTTTTGTATAGTCCTTAAGAGTTTTTGGATCTATTAAAAAATGTTCTTTTTCATTTCCAACAAGCCTTATAGCATTTCTAGGAGTTCCAAGACCTATAGCTTCCTCTGGACAAATATCTATAAGCTCTGCAAATTCCTTTAGTTCTTCTAAAGCTTTACAAGTACATCCTTCGCCATTATATCTGCAATTACAATTATCTAAGCACTTACTAACAACAATTAAAGGTTTTTCCCATTTTTTCATAGACGATCCCTCTTTTCCTTTATAATAATTAGATCTCATTTTATTTTGTTTAATTAAAGACTATTTATTCAAAATAAAAAACATTAAAATTACAGGTATGATTTTCACTTTTTGCTAGATACTTAACTTTATCATTTTAAACTTTCATCTACACAAAAAAAGCTCTTCATTTCTAATAATAAGTTATTTAAAATAACTTTTATTAGAAATGAAGAGCTCTAATTACTATATTTATATATCAGATAAAAACTATCTATTTTAAGAATCCCATCCAGACTGGATTAATTCTATCTACAGGTGGCATTTTACTATCTTCATCCACAAAAGAATACATGCCTTTTATACTACTCATATTTACTGATACTTCATTAAAATTATCAATTGAACAAATATTAGTTAAAGCTATCTCAAACTTTTCTAAAACTAATTGTCCAGAATGAACATGAGTTTTTAATAACTCTCTTATACTATTTTCCTTGACATAAACATAATTTTCATCTTCTGTTAAAACTATTTTTATCATTATTATATCTTTGCTACTCAAAGTATGGACAAATACATCCTCATTTATTTTTCCTATAATCACTTCTAGCTTTTGTTAATCTATAAACTGAACTTAATTCAAATAGAATTAAAGCTTCTTCAGCACTTTAACTATTAATTTCAGATATTTTGTCAAGTAGCTTCTCCCTTCATCATTTGATTTTAATTTTTTGAAAGTTTTTATTCTTTTTTTAATTATATAATCAATTGTATGTTTTTTCAAGATAACCTTTACATTTTTTATCCTTCATGTATATGAGTTATTTTTTCTAGATTTTCTGGTAATTTAGATAATTTTTCTTTCAAAAATTTAGGATATAATTCTATATTCTTTATTTCATCAATTTTAAACCATTTATAAGTAAGTATTTTTTCTCCATCTTGCCCCTTATATTCTATATACTTTTCCTTTATTTTATCATCTACATTAACTAAATAATAAGTTCCTATTTCATGATAATTTTCACCGTTATATTTATAAAACTCCTCTACATACCAAAGTTGTCTTAAAACTTTTCCTTCTACATTAACCTCTTCCTTGAGCTCTCTAATAACGGTATCCTCTGTTTTTTCTCCAAATTCAACTCGCCCTCCTGGCAATGACCAAAAATCATCCTTATTACTTTTGTGTAATAGAATAAATCCTTCATCAATAACTATAGCAACAGACCTAAAATTAAATATAATTCCTTCCTCACCTTTAAAATTTATCATACTTTTTTTCTCCTTTATGCACAAAATACAAGCTATTTCCTCATATAATTATTTATATTTTTTATTCTTTAATTATACAAGTATATTTTTCATTAAATATGATGAATCTATTTCTGCTTCCTTAAAAGTAGCCATGTTATTCATCATAGCACAAGCAAAACCTACCACAGAAAAAGCTATGGGACATCCACTTCCTTCTCCTAGTGCCATGTCTAAATTTAACATAGGCTTTAAATTTAATTTTTCTATAGCTATCTTATAACCTCTTTCTCTTGAGCAATGTGAAGCTATAAGAAAATCCCTAATATTCTCATTTAACATAGATGCTCCTAAAGCTGCTACTACAGAAATAAAACCATCTATAATTATTGGAATTCTATAATATGCAGCCCCAATATAAGCACCAATCATAGCCCCTATATCAAAACCTCCAACCTTTGAAACAATATCTATAATATCTTCCTTATTAGGAGCATTAATCTTTAAAGCTTCATTTATAACTTTCTTTTTTCTTTGAAAACCTT
The DNA here is from genome assembly GCF_001403635.1 of Clostridium massiliamazoniense. Classification (GTDB taxonomy): domain Bacteria; phylum Bacillota; class Clostridia; order Clostridiales; family Clostridiaceae; genus Sarcina; species Sarcina massiliamazoniense. The sequence continues at coordinate 97,255 of NZ_LN879468.1, read as the reverse complement.
CCATAGATAAGCCTGCTCCCATTCCAACAGCCTCTTCTGCTGAAACTCCTGTAATAGCCATTAAAACAGCACTACTTGTAGTAGTATTTCCTATTCCCATTTCTCCTACACCAATTATACTAAATCCTTCATTATAACAAGTTCTAACTGATTCAAATCCAATTTCTATGGCCTTTAAACATTCTTTCCTACACATAGCTTGTCCAAACCTTATATTATTTGTACCTTTTCTTATCTTTTTATCTATAACTCCATCTATCTTATAATCACTATTTATTCCAACATCAATAACCTTTAAAACTGTATTATTTTCCTTAGCTAAAGCTGCTACACCAGTTTTTCCCTTCACAAAATTAATAGTTTGGGATAAGGTTACATATTGTGGAGTTGATGCAATGCCCTCTTCTACAACTCCATTATCAGCTGAAAAAATTATAACAGCTTTTTTATCTATACTATTATTTACTTTACCAGTTATACCAGCTAACTTAACAGCTATATTTTCTAATTCTCCTAAACTTTTAGGTGGCTTTGCTAAGTCATTAACTCTATTCATTGCAGCTTTAAGTGAATTTTCATAAGCTGGTTCTATTAAATTTAAAATTTTATCTAAATCCATATATAAACTCCTTATTAAATCAATACTTAATTCTATGTATCTATAATACAAAAAATCCTAAAAAAACACTATTATCATTAACCCATGTAAATTCTATGAATATTATATATTAATAATTATTGTGAGGTGTATTGGCTTTAAGCCTTTTTATTTATGAAAAATATTAATAGAAATAAAGATAACAAAATAATCTATAATAATTATACCACTAAAAAAAACTTAATTTTTGGTCGTTCTGGTCCTTTAATTGCTATTTTTCCAGTTGTTTTATCTGACTTTACCACAACTGTAAAATGTGAATTACCTTTTAAATCTCCCATACTATCTATTAATCATATGAATAACAAGATATCTTTAAAGGCCTTTGAATTACTTCCAAATAATAATGACCTATTAATTTCAGGAGAAATTTCAAAAACAGCACTTGTTATAACTAATAAAGAAAAAATAAAAACAACCTTTATTTTACCTTTTAAATCAATCATTAAAGTAAAATATTCAACTTATCCTCAATATAATTCTAAAGAAAATAGTTTATATGAATTTAATGATTTATATAAAATTCAATGTTATATAAACTCCATAAATATAAAAGACGAGATTATAGATTTGGATTCTGAAAATAATAAAGTACTTTTAACCTCCTTAGTCTTTCATATTACCATTACACAACATCAACAAGTTTTTATCCCTGACACCTATGATGATGTAGATATAGTTGAGGAAAAGGGAAATGGAAGTAGAAACAATCCTAGAATTGTTGATATCGCTGTTGATTCTAATAAAAAATTATTAGGAAAAATATTAAAATAAGAAAATTCATATTTTTTTATTTTGTATCGTTTTTGCACCATTTAACATATTATATATTAAAAATACTTGTAGATAATATGGAGGTACACAAATGAATTGTAAATACCCAGATAATAACTTTGGTCAAGAATCTATGAACTCAAGAAGATGTGATGATGATAGTAGAAGATTTGACGATGATAGTAGAAGATTTTGTTCAGATGATAGTAGAAGGTTTGATCCAGACTGCGTTAATTGTGGTGAGTCTAGAAAATTTTGCAGAACAAATCGTAGACGTTCTTTAAGTCCTGTCCCACATCCAGTATTATTTGATGTTGCTAAAAATGATGGACCTGTTATGATAGATAGATCTTGTTTTAGACCTACAACTCTAGTAACATTAAGAAGATTTGATGTTTGCTGTTTAAAATTTCCTTTTGTAAAGCTTGATTTCAATTCATTATTACACTTTAAACTTAGAGGTTCAGATTATGAGTCTAAAACTTCTAAATTTACTATAACTTTTGATATAGTTAAAGTTTGCAATAATGTTTTCAATAATGATAGTGAAGTTATAGATACTTTTTCTGTTACCCAAGCAGCTAGATTAGACAAAGATGATTTTATTGAACTAGATATTCCAGTAACTCATACAACAATAGATATAAATACAAATAATTCTTTTGATTGCTGTAGAGCTTCTTACAGAGTTGTAGTTTCTAAAATTTCTCATCAAGGAGATGTTTGTGATATTACTTTAAGAAATAGTTCTTTAGCAGCTTTAGCAAAATCTAATTGCTAATATTATTTTATAAATATGAGGATGTATCAAATTACAGATACATCCTCTCTGCATTTTACCTAGCTATATAGGTTCATCATTTGTGACCACTCACTTACGTAAAGAAGCTCTAATATTTTTTCTACGAAACTATTGATCAAAAATAAAGAGCTTCTAGTACTAGTTCAATGGTCACAGCATTTTGTACCTATATAGCTATCTCAGCAGATGAAAAAATACATTTATAAAAGTAATATAAAATAAGGTGCTGATTTAATACAGCTCCTTATTTTCCTCCCTCTTTATGATATAATTATAATAGAAACTTAGCTTTTATAAGTTTTTATTAAATGCTATGCGTATCTTATAAAAAAGAGCATTAGCTTATAAAATAATTAAAACTAGGAGGAAACATAATGAAAGTGCAAATGTTACACACTTGTATTAGAGTTAAAGATCTTGAAGCATCATTAAAATTCTATAAAGAAGCTTTAGGTCTTATAGAAACAAGAAGAAAAGATTTTCCAGAATATAAATTTACATTAGTTTATCTTTCAAATCAAGAAGGTGGCTACGAAATTGAACTTACTTACAACTATGATCAAGAAAAACCTTATGAAATAGGAAATGGATTTAGCCATACAGCAATCGGAGTTGAAGATATTGAAGCACTAAGAGAAAAACATATAGAAATGGGTTATAAAGTAACTCCACTAAAAGGACTTCCAGGAGAACCACCAAGATACTACTTCGTAGTAGATCCAGATGGCTATCAAGTAGAAGTAATAAGAACTTTATAATTATTAAAATATATAAAAAAGGTGATGTCTCAAAGTAAATTTTGAAACATCACCTTTTATTAAGATTTTCTATTTAATTAACTTGTTCTGCAATTACTAATATATGTTTTCCTGAACCATTTGAAAGACATGTATTTAAAAGTAATACATTATTTCCATTATAATTTTCTTTAGGATACATTGATTGAGATAAAAGTCTATTTACCTCTGCTGTTCTTTCTTCTGGTGATAAATTACCTAAAGATAAATCTATGGTTGGTTCACAATAAATTGCTCCTATAGCTTTGAATTTCTCTAATTTCTTATTTAATCCATCATATATGTATATATCATGATTTCCATCAAAGAAATCCTTATTTTCAAAATTAGTTAATTGACTAAACATTATTCCATTTAACATGTTATGTCCATTTATTAATGATACATTATTAAATCCACTATTTGCATGATCTAAAAATATACTTCCGTTCCAATAAGGTTCACCTTTCCAGTTATGTGTTAAGTAATATTGATCCTCTTCCCCATGCATTATAGGATAGTTTATATTTGTACCATCTATGAAAATCCATCCTACTACTTGACTATTAATTGCATGGGCCTTATCATATTCTTCTTCTAAATTTCCCATTTTATAAATAGCTTTTGTCCAGTCTCCGCCTGTTATCATTGTGCTTAATTCACTGATAGCTCCTTGCCCTGTACTAAATGCCATTCCAGAATTCAAATATGTACCATAAGTAAAGTTTAAATATTTATAAATCGAAAATAATACTCCTATTATTATGATTATCAGTAGAACCCCTACTGCCGGTTTTTTCCTTTTCAATTGTAACACCTCAGTTTCTATAAAATAAGATTTAATTCATATAAAAACTTTTTAAAATTTCTAATGATTTTCATCTAATTTATCCATAAGCATAGTAACCACTTCCACTAAAAATAAAATATCAACAATCTTTTCTTATAATAAAAAATTAAATATTTTCAAATTAGTTTTTAGGAAAACTTATAATCCAGTAAAACAGAAAAAAGAAACAATTGCAATTAAAATAATTCCAACTATTATGTAAGTCCACTTACTTAATAATATCTGTATTAATAATGGTACTTTCACATTATTTTTTTGAATTGCAGATGTATTTTGATTTGCAGTTCCTGTATCTACGTTTGTTTTACTTGTATCTGTACTACTTCCAATAGTTAGTGGTAATGCCTTTTGAATAGATGCTACCCCTCTACTTAAACCTATAGTTACAACTTTACTTCCTTTATCATAATTGGCTATATAAAGCTTCAAGTCATTGCTTGGACCTTCTAATACATCATTTAAAGTTAGAGAATTTATATCTCCTTCTGCTTTTACATTAACAGAATTTTTAAATTGAACAGTATTGTAGATAAAAGGTGCTATAGTAATAGCTCCATTAGTTCCTATAGCTTCCACATACTTTACTCCAAAATTTGCTTCTGAAGTATTTACGTTAGGTAATATTATAGTTCCTTGTCCATTAACTATTTTAGGACTAAGAAATCCTTTTAAATCAGTTTGTCCACCAACTTCATATATATTATTAACTGCTGATACGAACAAAACTGGAGCATTCGGATTACTTAAATTCTTACATTGAAACCCATCTTGAACTCTTTCAATAGACATTTCTCCATATTTTGTATTTATAGTTGTAGACTGCATTCTTTCAAGAATTCCCCTTGGACCTACTTGTGGATTATCAAACTGTTCTGGATTTGCAGATGATATATCCGATAAATTGTTATCCTTATATTCAATGCTTTGCCCTTGAGAATTATTAGCCACCAATAATACCCTATTAGTGCTTACAGGCTTATGATTTACTACTTCTGTAGCTCCTCCCTTCAAGGCAAAAGCTGAAAGACCTAAGGACATTAATAAAATTATTCTTTTCTTCCTCACACTAATTCTCCTTTGCTAATTTTGCACTTTTATCTTTTGTTTGAAGATTTTAAGAGCAATAATTTTCACTATATTCCATAACGATTTCTGGTATTATATCCTTAAACACCATTTCTATAAAGTCATATTTTATACCTTTAATTAAATCATTATACATATTTAAACTTTCTTTATTATAAACTTGAACAGGATCTTTTTGCATATAAACTTCACTTCTTACTCTCTGTTTAAGGAGCTCCATATTATTTAAATATCTTACCCAGTTTTCATCTATTATACTTAACATAGTCCTTTTAATGTGCTCTTCAAAATTTATTATATCTAAAAATATTAATTTATTAAAGTACTCTATAAGTTCATCTGTACAAAATACTACTAATTCATCTAAAGTGCTTAATTTATTAAACTTATATTCCTTATACTGCTCTTCAAAGGAATACCTATAATGTAAATCTAACTTTTCTAGTAACTTACCCATAAATATTTTTCTATTAAAACTTGATAATTGATTTAAATTTTTTATTTTATATTCTTCCGCTAGTTCCTTAACTATTTCTGAATTTAATTCTAAAATCATTCTAGTTATGTTAACTCTTATATCTTGACCAAATAATATTAAATCTCTCTCTCTATAAATCATTTTTCTATGATTATTTATAACTTCATTATATTTAACAGTTTCTTTTCTTGTTTCGAAATTTTTACCTCCAACTACCCTTTGAGCCTTCTCTACTTCTTTCCTAATTTGAGCTATTGATGTCTTAACATCTTTTTTACTAAATTTCTTCTTACTATGATTTACTAAAAGGTCATCTTCTATAGAAATGTAAAATTGTGATGACCCATTATTCCCCTGTCTTCCAGCTCTACCAATTAACTGATTATCTATTCTTTTACTTTCAGCTCTTTCTGTTCCTATAACCCTTAACCCACCTAAATTATTTATAGCATCTGTTATTTTTATATCTGTTCCTCTTCCAGCCATATTAGTTGCTATGGTAATAGCTCCATATTCACCTGCTCTTGCTACTATTTCAGCTTCCTCAGCCTTGTTTTTAGCATTTAAAAGATTATGTTTTATTCCTCTTTTATTAAGCATTCTAGATAATATCTCTGAATTTTCTATAGAAGATGTTCCTACTAAAACAGGTCTTCCAACTTCATTAGTTGATATTATATCTCTTATTACAGCATTAAATTTTGCTTTTTTAGTTGGGTAAACCAAGTCCTTATAATCTATTCTTTTTATCTCTTTATTAGTTGGTATAACAACTACATCAAGATCATATATCTCTTTAAATTCCCATTCTTCAGTTTTTACAGTACCACTCATTCCTGATACTTTATTATATAATTTAAATAAATTTTGATAAGTTATAGTAGCTAAAGTTCTTGCTTCTTCATTTATCTCAACATTTTCCTTCGCTTCTAAACATTGATGTAACCCATCTGAGAATCTTCTTCCTTCTGATATTCTTCCAGTTCCCTCATCAATAATAACAACTTCTCCATCTCTTATTATGTAATCTTTATCTCTTTTCATAAGAAAATTTGCTCTTAAAGACTGTGCTATTATATGGTTAACCTCACTAAGTCTTACATCAGCTATGTTTTTTACATTTAGCATCTTTTCTACTTTTTCTATTCCATCTTCATTTAATAAAATAGTATTATCTTCTCTATCTATTTCATAATCAGATTTCTGAAGAGTACTTATTATTGAATTTATATATTTATAAATATCTGTTGACTCTTCTCCCACAGTACTTATAATAAGTGGGGTTCTTGCTTCATCTATTAAAATTGAGTCAATTTCGTCAATAATAACATAATTTAAAGCTCTCATAACCTTATCTTTAACTTCATAAACTATATTATCTCTTAAATAATCAAAGCCAATTTCAGTATTTGTACTATAAGTAATATCTTTTCTATATTCAACCCTTCTATTTTCTGTGCTTTCAATAACTAGCCCTACTGATAAATTTAAAAAATTAAATAACGGTTCCATTTCTTCCTTATCCCTCTCAGAAAGATAGTCATTTACAGTTATTACATGAACCCCTTTTCCTCTTAAAGCATTTAAATATGCAGGACAAAGTTCAGTAAGAGTTTTTCCCTCTCCAGTTTTCATTTCCGCAACTCTACCTTGGTGAATAACTATTCCTCCCATAAGTTGTACTTTATATTGCTTTTTTCCTAAAATTCTATAAGAAGCCTCTCTACAAACAGCAAAAGCCTCTACTAATAAATCATCTAATGTTTCTCCATTAGATAATCTTTTTTTAAATATATTTGTCATACCTGATAATTCCTTATCAGATAACATAGATATTTTTTTATCTAATGCAATAATGCTATCTGCTTTCTTTTCTAATTTTTTAATTTCTCTTTCATCATAATTATTAAACCCTAACATATGACTTCACCTTTAGACTCCTTTACTAATACTAGAATATGCAATGAACGTAGTACTCCTTAAATATCTTCTAATCAAAAATATTTTACATATAAAATATCTTTGATTAAAATACAAATTTAAATATGGGTTTCTTTGAAAAGTTGAAACCCATAAAACACTCTTAAATAATATTAACTATTTTAATTATTTTCTTTTTAATATTGTAAATAAGCTTCCCATTACACCTGCTAATCCAAGTAATCCTAAAGCTGATTCTGCTTTATTTGGAGCATTTAATCCTGTATGAGGTAATGATGCTGAGCTTGTATTTGTTTCTGAAACTTTTGGCAACATGTTATTAGCTTTTGCTGATGAAGCTGGAGCTGAATATACTTTATGGTTAACTACAGTTTGACCATTTGCATTTGAACTTACTGTTACATCATGTTTAGTTGAGTTAGAAACATTTACTTTTACAGTTTTATTGCTTGTCTCATTGCCATTAGCTGTTGCTGATGAACTTGAGTTTGCTGTTGCTGATCCTGTTCCATTAGCTTTTGCTGATGAACTTGAGTTTGCTGTTGCTGATCCTGTTCCATTAGCTTTTGCTGATGAACTTGAATTAGCTGATGCTGATCCTGTTCCATCTGCTTTTGCTGATGAACTTGAATTAGCTGATGCTGATCCTGTTCCATTAGCTTTTGCTGATGAACTTGAATTAGCTGATGCTGATCCTGTTCCATCTGCTTTTGCTGATGAACTTGAGCTAGCTGATGCTGATCCTGTTCCATTAGCTTTTGCTGATGAACTTGAATTAGCTGATGCTGATCCTGTTCCATCTACTTTTGATGATGAACTTGATTCAGTTTTTGAGCTTGTTTTATCAGTTTTTGCTGATGAACTTGAGTTTGCTGTTGCTGAACCTTTTCCATCTACTTTTGTTGATGAACTTGAATTAGATGTTGCTGAATCAGCTTTATTACCTGTTGCTGATGAACTAGCTGTTCCTGTTGCTGATCCTGTTCCATCTACTTTTGTTGATGTATTTGAGCTAGAATCTATTGTTCCTGTTGCTGTGCTCTTAGCTGATGAACTACTTGTTCCTGTTGCACTACCAGTTCCTTTAGTTTCTGCTGAAGTTTTTGAATTTGTTTCTGAAGTTGTTTTATCAGTTTTAGCTGATGAACTAGCTGTTCCTGTTGCAGTTGAATCACCTTTAGTTTCTACTGAAGTTTTTGAATCAGCTTTTGTGCTTGTTCCAGTAACTTGTGCTGATGAACTGCTTGTTCCTTTTGCACTACCAGTTCCTTTAGTTTCTGCTGAAGTTTTTGATTGTGCTGTAGCTGAACCATCTTTTGCTGATGCACTTCCATTAGCATTTGCAGTTCCATTTCCTGTAACTTTAGTTGATGAAGTTGAAGTAGTTTCTACTTTTCCTCCACTAACTTGTGATGATGAACTTGAAGAACTTGATGATGAACTTGAAGTTGATGAAGTTGTTCCTTCAGTCTTATTTGTATCGTTCTTAACATCTGTTTTCTTTGTATCATTCTTAACGTCTGTTTTCTTTGTATCGTTCTTAACGTCTGTTTTCTTTGTATCGTTCTTAACGTCTGTTTTCTTTGTATCATTCTTAACATCTGTTTTCTTTGTATCGTTCTTAACGTCTGTTTTCTTTGTATCATTCTTAACGTCTGTTTTCTTTGTATCATTCTTAACGTCTGTTTTCTTTGTATCATTCTTAACGTCTGTTTTCTTTGTATCGTTCTTAACGTCTGTTTTCTTTGTAGTTGTTCCTTCTAAAACATTTTTTAATGCAGAAGTTGAAACATTATTTAATCCTAAAGTTTTTTCTACATTCTTAACTGAAGAATCTATTTTAGTTTCTGCTTTATTAGCTGCAGCTTGATCTTTTTTAGCATCATTTTCAACTGTTTTTATTTCTTTATTTAATTTTGCTATTTCTTTATTATTTTGAGCTATTTCTTTAGCGGCTTTTTTGCCTTGAGTACTGTTAGCTCCATAATAATTTTCAGTAAGCTTTGCTTCTGCATTGTCATAATTTAATTTAGCTACTCTACCTTTTAAAGTATTTGCCCAGTCTGTATCATGTTTTGCATTTGTTGACTCTGTTTGAGCTACTTTATTTTGAGCAGTTATTTCTTTTTGTGCTTTAGCTACTGAATCTAATTTTGATTGAGCTGCCTTAGCTACTGCTTCATGAGATTTAGCTTGTGATTCATATTTATTAGCTGCTGCTGTATCTTTAGCTGCATCATTTTTAACTGTTTTTATTTCTTTATTTAATTTATTTATTTGTGATTGTAAGCTATGTGCCCATTCAGTATCCGCTTTAGCACCTTTTGCATCATGATGTTTCGCATCTCTTGCTGCATCTTTCTTAGCTTCAGCTTCTTTTTTGTTTAAAGCATTAACTTTCTTTTGAAGTGAATTAGCCCAATCTGTATCATGTTTTGCATTTGTTTTATCTGTATTTGCTAAACCTTTTAACTCATTAGCTTTTTTTGCATTTTCATTAGCTTGTTTTTCTAATGTATTTTTCTTAGCATTAAGTGCATTTTGAGCTTCTAAATTATTATTATTTTCTTGCATTGTTTTTTGATCATTAGCTATTTCTTTTTGTAATGCTGCATTTGCTTTTGCTGTATTAGCATTATCTGCTTTGATTTCATTTTCAGCATTAGCTATATCTTTAGCTGCTTTTTTATTTGGAGTTATTTCATCATATTCTTTTTGAAGTTCTTTATTTAACTTTGAAATATTTTGATCATATTTTTGAACTGAACTATTGTCGTTTTGTTCATATTTTAATGTTTTAGCAGCTTTTGTTTGTAAAGCATCAATTTGTTTTTGTAATTCTTTTACTTTTTGTTGTGCTACAGCTGCTTTAGCCTTATTTCCTATTTGACTTTCATAATTATAAGTAAGCTTATGTTGTGCTTGTTGATATTTTAGGTTATTTATATTGCTCACTAAGTGATTTTCCCATTGTGAATCTGCTTTAGCATTAGCAGCTTCTTTTTTGGCATTAGCTTGATCTTTCTTTAATTGAGCTTGTTGTTGTTCAATGTTATTTAAAAGATTTTCTGATTTTTTATTATTAGCTGTTACTTCTGAAGCTTTTTTAGCATCATTTTTAGCTGCTGCTGTATCTTTAGCTGCATCTTTTTTAATGTTAGCTATTTTATTATTTAATTCTTGAGCTTGTTTCTTTAATGAATTACCATATTCAGTATCTGATTTAGCTCCTTTTGCGTTATGATGTTGTGCATCTCTTTTAGCATCATTTTCTATTTTCTTAATTTTATTATTTAACTTTTGTGATTGTCCTTCTAATGTTTTACCCCAATCACTATCTTTTTTAGCATTTGTTGCTTCTGTTTTAGCTTGTCCCTCTAAAGCTTTTGCTTGATTTTCATTTGAAGTAACTTGTGATTTTAATGAATTAACCTTATCTTGATTAATTTGATTTTGTAATTCATTCACTTTTTTAGTATTATTAGATGTATTCTCTTTTATTTGATTTTGATCATTTTTAATTTGTTTTTGTAATGGAGCATTTTCAGGATTATTTACAACTTTTTTAGAAGTCTTTTTCACATCTGTTTTTCCTGTTGTCTTAGTTTTTATTTTATTATCCTTTTTATTGCTTGCTTTTGGAGCTTGAGTATTGCTTCCTTGTCCTACTTTTGGTGCTTGAGCATTACTTCCTTGTCCTGCTTTTGGTGCTTGAGCATTACTTCCTTGTCCTGCTTTTGGTGTTTGAGTATTACTTCTTTGTCCTGCTTTTGGTGCTTGAGTATTACTTCCTTGTCCTGCTTTTGGTGCTTGAGTATTACTTCCTTGAGCTCCAGATGTATTGTTTTGTTGTTGTGTATTTTCTCTTACATCGCCTGCTTTTGCTTGCTTATCTTTATTATTTTGATTTGCAGCCATTCTAATTTGAGCTGGTTGTTGTATACTTGAATTTTGTATCATTTGTTACACTTCCTTTATATCCTAATTATTAATCGTGTAGGTAAAATATATAACAATTTAGATATTAAGTAAAGATAAGTAAATTTTCTTTTTTTTTTTAATTATATAACTTTATAAAATTAAATTAAACAATTCTTATTTTTTACTATTTTTTTATTTGTTATTGATATTTATTTCTAAATATTAATATTCAATTAACTAAATATTAATATTTTGTGAACTACTCATTAACAATTTATTAATAAGTTGTTTTCATTTTATTCATTATTAGAAGCTCAACAAAGTTTTTATATTCATATTAAAGATTACTTCTATAAAAATTGCTATTTCCATCATTTTTTAAATAACCAATCTATTTTTTAAATTTAATTAGAGCAAAACTTTCTGTAAATTAAATCTTGGTTTATATTCTTTTTATCACTTGTTAACAATTTAATAATATATTATAATTTACAAATGTATAATTATAGCTAAATTGCTTAAATATTAAGGAATATATTAAGAAAAGGAGATTTAAAATTGAAAAAAAATAATATAAGCAAAATTATAATTGCAATTATTCTTATAATTCTTGTTGCAATTGGAATAATCGCAGCTAACAAATTTACTACGACAAAGAAAACTATAGGCGATAAAACAGTAACTATTACTATAGAAGATCAAGTAAATCATAAAACAATTATGGATAAGGAAACTTTCCAAACTAATGCCACTACATTAAAAGAATTTTTAAATGAAAATAAAGATGAGTTAAAAGTAGAAACTACTAATGAAGCTCCATATGGAACACTTCTACTTGGACTTGAGGGACTTAAAACCACTAATATGGATAAAGGACCTTGGTGGATATATTCATTTTCTTCCCCATCTGAGAAACTAGACTACAAAGTTGGCTTAGCTCCTGCTATTGATAAAATAAATCTTGGAAAACAAAATTATATGACTTTTGTTTTCACAAATACTTATTAATATGAGTGCTAAAGAACTAACTAGAGTAGCTGTTCTTGCAGCTATTCTATACTGTATTTATTTTTTAGGTTCATTTTTTATGTATGTAGAGTTAGTTGGGTTTATAATTCTTCTTTATGGAGTTTCTTTAAATAAAAGAACATCATACCTTGCGGCTTTAGTTTTTGCCTTCTTAGTTATGCTAACAAGGGGAATTGCTCCATGGAGCTTAATGTATCTAGTAGTTTTTCCACAATATACTCTTATATATTACTTCTTATCTAAACTAACTAAATCTGAATACATTTATGCAATAGCAGGATTTATACTATCCTTTATGACAGGAACTATAATAGAAATACCTTATATATTAATGACAGGAATGGCTGGTCAATCTTTAATAACATATTTAATACTTGGTTTTCAAGTTTCTCTAGGAAATGCTGCTTGCACTTTCTTAGCAACACTTTTCCTATTAAAGCCTCTAAGGTCATTACTTCAAAAGGTTAATAAATAAAAAACAGTGAGATGTACTAATTTTTTAATCATCTCACTGCTTTTACTTTATAGTTCAATTTCTATTTCAAATACTATTTTATTCTCTTCTGTTAGCATTTTATATTCCATGTTAGGATGTTTATCCAATATACTTTTTACAATATATAATCCTAAACCACTACCACCAGTTTTTCTATTTCTTGATTTCTCTAATCTATAAAAAGGATCAAATATTTTTTTAATTTCCTCTTCATTAATATTATCCCCTATATTTTCTACAACCAAAGTAGCTTTATCTTTCTTATTTAAAGCAACTATTATATCTGTATCATCTTTAGAATATTTAATAGCATTATTTATTATATTATCTAACACTCTTTTTATTAATTTTACATCTCCATATATATTAATGTTGCTTTCTATATTCTTTTTTAAATTCACTCCTCTATTCCCTAAATGAAATTTTTGATTTTCTATAGTTTTATCTAATAATATGGATAAATCAAACTTTTCCATTTCTACTTTAAAAGCATCACTTTCATATTTATTTAAAGTTAAAATTTCTTCAACTAACCCTCTCATTTCTCCTATAACATCATAGCTTTTTCTTAAATACTTATCTCTATCCTTAAAAGAACCTATATTATATATCATTCCTTCTAATTGGCCACTTACTATAGTTATAGGTGATTTTAATTCATGAGATATGGTTGCTATAAAATCTCTACGTTTCTTTTCTTCTATTCTTTCCTTTTCTATATCACTTAAAAGTTTCTTATTACTCTCTTCTAAATTTCTTATACTTTCTTCTAAACTGTCACTCATATCATTTAAACTTCTAGATAGTTCTCCAAGCTCATCTTCTCCAACTATATCTATTTTTTGTGAAAAATCTAGCTTTGCCATTGCCTTTGCAATTTCATTTATTTTTAAAAGAGGTCTTCCTATTAATCTAGAATATATGTAGAAACTTCCCATGGCCATAATTATAGTTATAATTACAACGATTGGTAAGAATAAAATAAGAACCTCTCCACTTTCCTTAACAGGCATCATAGGAATTCTTACTTCTATATTTAACTTCTCATTTAATGGTTGTGAGTAAGTTTTCATCTCAACAACTTTACCACTTAATCCAAATCTTTCTTGAACTATATTCCCATCATCTAAAAGTAATTTACTATTACCTAATTCATTAAAAAATCCATCTGTAACCATTAATATATTTCCGTTACTATTCTTAACTAATATACCTATATTATTACAAAAAGCTAATATACTTAATTCATTATTTAATGCTACCAAATTATTATTAGCTGGATTACTTACTGCATTTTCAATTGCGTCCTCACTTTTAGTTAATTTATAAAATGAGTATACCTTTGGAAAAGCTGCATATAAACAACTATATATTAATATAGTACTTATGATTATAATTGCAGATGATCCTATAAATATCTTCTTAGTTATCCCCATCTTATTCCATCGGTTTTTCAAGTACATAGCCCACTCCTTTTATAGTTTTTATGTAATTAGGGTCAATTTTTTTTCTAATATTCTTTATATGAGCATCAACCACTCTCATCTCTCCAAAATAATCATAACCCCATACTTTATCCATTAACATTTCTCTTGTTATTACTCTTGGGTAAAATTCAATAAGATTCTTTAATATATTGAATTCCTTTAAAGTTAATTCCACTTCTTCCCCATCAAAAATTGCTTTATAAGTTTCCTCATTTAATTTTAGCTTTTCAAAAACTAATTCTTTCTTACTGTCATCTTTTTCTTCAACACTTTCAGCTCTTCTAAGAACAGCTTCTACTCTTCTTATTAAAATATTAAATGAAAATGGCTTGGTTATAAAATCATCACACTCTAATTCAAAGCCTTTTATTTCATCCTGTTCTTCCCCTAAAGCTGTTAAAAATATTATAGGTGTTCTACTTATCTTTCTTACCATCTTACAAAGAGAATAACCATCCATATTAGGCATCATTACATCCATTATTATTAAATCGTAGTTTTCTTTCTTCACTTTATTGTATCCTTGAACACCATCATTTGCTGTATGTACCTCATAATCTTGCGCCTTTAAAAATTCACTTATAAGTTCTTGTATTTGTATATCATCTTCTACTACTAATATTTTTTTCATTAGTATATCCTCCAATTTTATCCTTTAGTTTCTATCTAAATTTTTAGTCTCTCTAAGAATTTATTATAAACTAAGTTAAAAGACCTATCCATAATTTACTCACCCATCTAAATTAAAAAACACTATGAAGGATATCTCCCTTATCATAGTGTCTTGTAAATTAAAGTTCAAAATCTTTGAACTTCTAACAAAAATTTATTTATTTGAATATTTTATTTGCTAAAAAAATTTTAACTAAAAACTCAGATTGAAAATTTAACTTAACTACGCCTAATTAAAAATTACTAACTCAACACAATCAAATTCACAACTAAAATTAACAACTAAACAATGGAGAATAATTAGATTTACTGTTAAATTTAAATTTTCAATCTATATATAATTTTTAGTTTTGTGCTTATTAACATTCCTTTGAGGAACCTTACAAAACTTATATTAATCTACTTAAATATAATTAAAATGAATCCATTGTGAAATTTAAATGAATATATTAATTGGCTCCCGTTTCTATTGCTTTTTTATATTTATCATAATCTCTAATTACTGTTAAAATAAAAGGCCCATACTTATTAAGCTTATTTTCCCCAAGCCCTTTTATTTTTGACAATTCTTCCTTTGTCCTTGGATAATTATTTACTATTTCTATTAAAAGATTGTCTGTAAATATTATGTAAGGCTTTACCCCCTCTCTTCTAGATAAATCCTTCCTTAAAATTCTAAACCTCTTAAATAACTCTTGATCTAAACAAAGATCTGTACTTTTTTCTTCTAACTTTATAAATACTTTTTCTCTTCCCTTTAAAACTTCTAAGGACTTTTTATTTAGTTTCATCATAGAATAGGTTTTTTCCTTTCTAGACAAATACCCTTGTTCTATAAGTTCTGAAATTATATCTCTTATTAATGTTCCAGAATACTCCTTCATTATGGCAAAAGTAGATAATTCATAATATTTTCTTTCTTCTATTTTAGGCCCTCTTATTCCTCTAAGTATATCTACTAAAACACTCTCTCCAACTTCTTCCTTAGTTCTATAAATACAGGATAAAATCTTTTGTGCTTCAATAGTCATATCTCTTACCTCTTCATTTTTAAAGCAATTACTACAACTATTACAATAATCCTTAGTATTTTTTTCTCCAAAATAATTCATAATAAAGTATTTAAAGCAACCTTCATAATCACAAAATTCTATAAAATTTTGTAGCTTCTTTAATTCTACTTCTCTCCTATTAAATTCAATAGAAGTATTTATAAGATATTCAACCGAAGCTATATCTTCTCTATTATATAAAAGATGGCAATATGCTTTTTCTCCATCTCTTCCTGCCCTTCCCACTTCCTGATAATAGCTTTCTATATTTTTTGCCATAGTAAAGTGTATAATAAAAGATATGTTAGATTTATCTATTCCCATACCAAAAGCATTAGTAGCTACTATTACCTCTATATTATCATTTAAAAATTCCTCTTGATTAAAATTTCTTTCCTCTATGGACATTTTCCCATGATATTTTCCTACATTGTAACCTCTATCCTTTAGATATCCATATAATCCATCAACTTCTTTAGTTGTTAAACAATAGATTATACCAAAGCCACTATTATTTTCTTTTATAAAGTCTGTTACAAACTCTAATTTATCCTCTTCTTTATGAATATATATTTGAAGATTTTCTCTATTTGGATTTCCTTTATATATGAAAGGTTTTTTTAAATTCAAAAGTTTTATAGAATCTTCTAAAACTTGATTTGTTGCCGTAGCAGTAAATGCTGTTATTATAGGTCTTCTTGGTAAAGTTTCTATAAATCTTCCTATATTTAAATAGCTTTTTCTAAAGTCATGTCCCCAAATTGAAACGCAATGCGCCTCATCTATAGCTATCTGGCTTATGTCTATTTTTCCTACTTTTTTTATAAAACTTTCGCTGTCCAGTCTCTCTGGGGCTATGTACAATATTTTTATTTCCCCAAAATAAGCTCTTTTTAATATTCCATCTATTTCTTCTAATGAGAGTCCTCCATGTATATATTCTGAACTAATACCTATAGTTTTTAAATCATCTACTTGATTTTTCATTAAAGATACTAGAGGACTTATAACTATAGTTAGTCCCTCAAAAAGTAGAGCTGGAATTTGATAACAAATTGATTTTCCACCACCTGTTGGTAATACACAAAAACAATCTTTCCCACTTATTATTTTAGAAATAACCTCATATTGCCCTTCTTTAAAAGAATTATATCCATAAAACTTATTAAGTAAAATAGTTTCTCTATTCAAACTCCCACCTCCACATACTTTATAATATATTATTGTAACATAATTCTAATATAATTTTTTATTCTAAAAATATAAACCTAGACTTAATTCGTGTGGAGTCTTAACTCCATCTAAATGTTTAATCGCAGTTATCTAGAATCGTGAGATTGTTTATCTCCTACTTATAAAAGATAGGAATATTACAACCTCTAGCTATCAGATAAAAAATTAAGGCTATATCAAAACCTATGAATAATTCTATCCATATTGATCTTTGATATAACCTTAATTCTAATTATAAAAATAATTTTCTAAGAGGTTTATGTACAATAGTCATATTATCTCCATTAAATAGAAAACCTACTGGTAATGCCATTATAATAAAGTGATTAATACAAACTATTGTAAATAAAACAACTCCCGCTGTATATAATATTAAAAATAAACTTTCTATTACTATAGTTATTTTATTCTTTTTTATAAAAACTTTATCTAAATAAATTTTATTCTCTCTAAATACATTTAAAATAATCACATTCTCTGAAAAAATACGATTATCATATAAAAAATCTTTAACTCCACCAAATAATAATATTAACTTTAAGTACCACTTTATTGTTATTACTTTCTTCCCTACTAAATTCTTTTCAGTTCTACATCTCGCTGTAAATGTTCTAAATGAAATATCCTTACTAATATGTACTGCCACAAGAGCCGCTACTGCTGCTAACAATATAAATAATATTGATTTATCAATACCTTCTAAATACTGAAAGCCAACTAAATTCATAATTCCGACAATAAATATTATTGTTGATGAACATTTAGATATTGCCAAAATATACTTTAGTGAATTAAAATTTTTAATCATATGTTTACTCCCTTTATTTATCCATCAATTTAAATAAATTAGCACTTTTATTAAAATAACTAACACTTATATTTATTTAAATTAAAGAACTCCCTATCCGATTAGAAATCAACCAAAAAAAATCACTCTAATTCTCAATATTTCATATCCTTTTTTTTACTACAATAATTTTATATTTTCTTAATAAAATTTACAAAGAAAAATAAATACTCTATTATCAAGATTATTATTCATATATTTAAATATTATTTCTAAAATAAATTCAAATAATTATAAATTTATAATTATAAACTTATTTGATTAATGGTTTTATAAAAATATTACATAAAATGAAACTTAATTCAAAGACAACTTTTTTTAACTAAATTTTACACCTTTAAATTTTAATTTAATTCAACTAGCTATAAAAATATAATGACTTAATAATAAATACATTATTTTTACAATTATTTGATTTGTTATTACTTTAACAATAGTGTATATTTACCTATGTTATAGAAAAATCATTATTTAAGGGGGAACTTCAATTGTTTATTACGTTACTAATTTTTTGCATTTTTTTATGTTTTTTAATATTAAAATTTAATATATTAAACTTAAAAAAATTTTCAAAACCAACATTAACTTTTTTAACTTTAACATTAACAATTACTTTACTAGTTGGTTGTGGTACTGTTAATGAATCAAAAATTAAATTAAATGAAAATATAAATAATAATATTGCTCACAATTCTATATCTGATAATAATAAAGATGACAATGCTACCACTCAAAGAACTTCAAAGAGTTCTATTCATTTTATAGACACAGGAAACAGTGATGCTATTTTAATTACTGGTGAGAAAAATGTCTTAATTGATGGAGGAGACAATGATGATGAAGACTCTTTAGTTTCTTATTTAAATAAGCAAGGAGTTAAAACTTTAGATTATATAATTGCTACCCATCCAGATGCTGACCATATAGGTGCTCTTGATGCTGTAATAAAAAATATAGATGTAAAAAATCTTTTAGTTGCCAATGGAAGCAAAGACACTAAAACTTACAGAGATTTTATAACTGCTGCTGCTAATAAAAAATTACCACCTAGTGTTCCTATTGATGGGAAAAAATTTGAACTTGGAAATAATTCTTATATGATGCTATTTAACAGTAATGGTGGCTCTGATGCTAATGAGCAATCCTTAGTTACTCTTTATGTAAATGGAAATGATAAAGCTCTATTTATGGGTGATGCTGGAGAAGAAACTGAACATGAAATACTAAATAACCTTGAAGATGTTGATTTAATAAAAATTGGCCACCATGGTTCAAGAACAAGTACTAGTGCAGAATTATTAAATAAAGTTAACCCAGAATTTGCAGTTATAACTGTTGGTGAAGGGAATTCCTATGGTCATCCACATATAGAAACTATGGATAAATTAAAATCTAAAAACTTAAAACTACATAGAACAGATCAATGTGGTACTATAGTCTTCACTTCAACTGGTAATGGATTAAAAACTAACTGTAAAGAAGGAAATTATGAATCAGGTAAAAAGAAAAACATCGAAGACACAAAAAAAGAAGAAAATTCAATAACTTCAAAGCAAAATAATACTACAAATAATTCTAATAATAATACTATAAATAGCTCTAACAACAAAGAGGTTCAATTTTCTTCTAATAACTCTAATGGTAATAAACAGGTTCAATCTTCCTCTAATAAAAATAATGAAAGTCAAAGTGCCAATAACACAAATTCTAAAACAGTATATCTTTCTGCTACAGGTAGTAAATATCACTCAAAAAACAATTGTGGCAAGATGAACCCAAATACTGCTAGAGCTGTATCATTAGAGTCCGTTATAGGAAAATACGACCCTTGTTCTAAATGTTATTAGTGATACCAGTATTATAATCACTTGGACATTTTTACTATATGTTGATATACTTATACTTGTAATATTATGTACAAATTAAACAAAAGACAAATAAGGATGGTGAATTTTATGCTTTTATCACATGGTATAAAATATATTTCCGAAAATGAGTTATTTTTAGGAATGTTTTTCTTCAGCCTATTTTGGGCATGCCTAGTTAATATAGCAGGAACAAAACTTTTAACATCAATGGGCAAAACTGAAACAAAGGGTAGCTTTGTTATAACAATAGGTTTATCAATCTGCTTCTCTTTATTCTCAGTATTCACAACATACGGAATTTTAGGAAGCTATAATTCTTGGGATTATTTATTCCCTTCAATAGTGACTATAATAGCACCTATCATATTTGAAACTTATTTTGTAGTATTAGGAGCTGTAAGAAAAAATATAGTATAAAAACAAAAAGAAACTATCTTATAATACTTTAATTTAGTGTTATAAGATGTTTCTTTTTTATTTAAATTATTTTTTAATTAATTATTATTAACTAAATTTTCACCATTGGATTCTATAACTTGCTTATACCAATAAAAACTCTTCTTTTTACTTCTAGATAAGTCTCCACTGCCATCATCATACTTATCTACATATATAAATCCGTACCTTTTAGCCATTTCACCTGTAGATGCACTTACTAAATCTATACATCCCCATGGAGTATATCCTATTAAGTCTACTCCATCTTCTAAAGCTTCTTTCATTTGTTCTATGTGAGCTTTCAAATATTCTATACGATAATCATCATTTACACTTCCATCAGCTTCCTTTTTATCGTAAGCTCCTAAACCATTTTCAACTATCATCATAGGTATTCTATATCTATCATATATTTCATTTAAAGTATATCTAAGTCCCTTAGGATCTATTTGCCATCCCCAGTCACTAGCTTTTAAATATGGATTTTTTGCTCCACCTAGTATATTACCACCTGTGCTAGCCTTTTCTGGATCACTACTTACACATATAGACATATAGTAACTAAATGTATAGAAATCTACACAACCATCCTTTAAAATTTCTAAATCTCCATCTTCCCATTTTATTTCAATGTTATTTTCCTTGAAGTATCTATTCATATATGTTGGATATTCTCCACGTACTTGAACATCTCCACAAAAATAATTCATTATTCTACTATCTCTTTGAGTTGCAACTATATCATCTGGATTACAAGTATATGGATACATTGTTGCAAATATTTGCATACATCCTACTTTGTAGTTTTTATCTATTTCATGAGCTAATTTAACAGCTTTTGCACTTGCAACAAATTGATGATGCAATCCTTGGAATCTTAATTGAGGTATATCTACTTGATTCATAAAATCTGTAGTACCTTCATTTAATATGCCTTGAGATAAATATCCACCCATAGGCATAGTAGCTGAGTTTATCTCATTAAATGTTAACCAATACTTTACTTTCCCTTTATATCTATTAAATATAGCTTCACAGTAATTCATATATAAATCTATTACTTCTCTTGAAGCCCATCCATTATATTTTTCTGTTATAGCAAATGGTACTTCATAATGAGATATTGTTATTAATGGTTCTATATTATATTTTAAACATTCATCTATTACATTTTCATAAAACTTAAGCCCAGCCTCATTTGGAGTTTCTTCCATTCCAGTTGGGAATATTCTAGTCCATGCTATAGAAAATCTAAATACTTTAAAGCCCATTTCTGCAAATAAAGCTATATCTTCTTTATATCTATGATAAAAATCTATTGCCTCATGACTTGGATAAAATGTTCCTTCTTCTATAGTTCTTGTTATTCTCTTACTTACTTTATGAGAACCTCCTGTACACATATCTGAACAAGATGGTCCTTTTCCATCTACATTCCATGCTCCTTCAAATTGGTTAGCAGCAGTTGCTCCACCCCATAAAAAATCTTTTCTAAATCCCATAACTCTACCTCCATAAATTTTTATTTAATAGTTTTCACTTATAATCTTTTTCCTAATATACTTTTAAGCTAAAACTGTTATTAATTCCTGATTACTATTTATAGACTTTGATGTATTTTCAATAACATCTATATAATCAGAGTAGTTAGTAACAAGCACTGGAGTTTCTAAACAATAACCTTCATTTGATATTTTCTCCATATCAAATGTTACTAAGGTTTGACCTTTTTTAACCTTATCTCCTTGTTTTACAAAAGATTCAAAATACTTTCCTTCTAATTGAACAGTGTCTAATCCTATGTGAACTAATAGTTCGCACCCACTATCTGATACTATTCCTATGGCATGCTTAGTTGGGAATAATGTCACTATAGTTCCATCAAATGGAGCCACTACTTTTCCTTCCTTCGGTACTATAACAACACCTTTTCCTATTACTCCAGAAGCAAAAGCATCATCCTTTATTTCTGATAAAGGTTTTACCTCACCTTTTATAGGACTATATACTATATCTTTTTTTAACTTTGTAGCAGATACTTTTCTAGATTCTTCATTCTCTGCAACACTATCACTTTTCCAGAAAAAGAATGTTAATACAAAGCCAACTCCCATAGATACTGCTATACATATAAATGCTCCTATAACACCACTTGCATCTCCTGTTGCAGTATTTATGAAGTTAGGAACACCAAATATTCCAAGTCCCCCCATTACATATGATTTAGCATTCATAATTCCCATCACAGCTCCACCAGCAGCTGAACCTATACATGCAAATATAAATGGAGTTTTTCTAGGTAATGTAATTCCATAAATCGCTGGTTCTGTAACTCCAAAGAATGCTGATATAATTGCTGGTATACATAATTCTTTTGTTGCTTTATCTTTTAATTTAAAATACATTGCAGCTACTACTGCTGTTAAAGCAAAAGATGAACCAAACATCCCTGCTAATATTGAATCGTTTCCTAATGTCATCATATTTACCATAGCTATTGGTACAAGTCCCCAATGCAATCCAAATATTACGAGAACTAGCCATAATAATCCTACTAACATTCCACCTATTACTGGTGAGAAATTAAATAATGCTACAAATCCCCCTCCAACAATATTAGAAGCAAAAGTAGCTATTGGTCCTATTACTATAAATTCAATAGGTAATGAAACTAATAAAACTAACATTGGTACAACGAATGTTTTTACTACATCTGGGATTATCTTAGTAAATGTTTTTTCAAGTTTAGCTGCTAAATAAGCAATTAATATAACTGGAACTACTGTAGAAACATAATTCATTGATATTACTGGAAGTCCTAAAAATGTCATATATACTGGTGATTCAAACATCGTCCCACTAAATAAAGTATATAAAGGCTCCCCAGCTGCACTTAAAGCACTTAATTGAATTGTTGGATAACATAAAGCTGCTCCTATAAGTAAACCAACAAAAGGTTTAGCTCCAAATTTTTTAGCTGATGTATAACCCAATATTACAGGCATAAAGTTAAAAATTGAATCTCCAATTGCATTTAACATTACATATACACCATCTGTTGCTGTATATAATCCAAATGCTACAAATAAAGCATTAAATCCTTTTATCATACCAGCAGCACATAGCACTCCTAATATTGGCTGGAAAACTCCTGATATAATATCTATGAATTTGTTGAATACCCCCTTTGGAGCCTCACCTTCAGTAGTTGATTCTTCTGTTAAACCTGCTACTTTACATACATCTGCATAAACATCAGGAACGTGATTTCCTATAACAACTTGATATTGTCCACCACTTTTCATAACAGTTACAACACCATCCATATTTTTCAATATCTCATCATTTGCTTTAGACTCATCTTTTAATTTAAAACGAAGTCTTGTTATACAATGAGTTAACCCATTGATATTTTCTTTTCCTCCAATATTTTTGACAATACTTTTTGCTAGGTGTTCATACTTCCCCATACTTAAATTCCTCCATTTTCTTTTAATTGAAATATGAAGGTTTAGCCAACTTAATGTCACCATCCAATATATAAACCTAATTTTTAGGATTTATATTCTACTTAATACTTTTACTTATTGCTCTCTCAACATGAATAGTTAAATATAACTTTTCTTCATCTGTTAACTTATAATTATATTTTTTATTTATAAATTCATCTATTTTTTCTATGCAATTATATGCATTTTTATATTTAACTTTTATTACATTTAATAAATCATCTTCATTATTATCATAGGATGTATTCTTAAGAAGTCTTTCTGCAAAGTATTTTAAATGAGTAATAAATCTATAATAATATACTGACTCTTCATCAAATGTTACGCCATAATAATACTTAATTACATTTGTAATTTCTTGCATTATTTGAGTTATTTCATATATTATTTTTATATCTTGATCCATTTGTGCATTTACTATATGCAATGCTATAAAACCAGCTTCATCATCTGGTAATCTAACTTTAAATTTTTCTTCTATATAATCTAAAGCCTCTAGCCCTATTGCAAATTCTTCTTTATAAAATCTTTTTATGTCCCAAAGCAAGGCATTCTTTACCTTTATCCCTTCTTTTGCTCTTTCTATTGCAGTATACATATGATCTGTTAAAGTAATATAAATACTATCATTTAATTTCTTACCTAATTTCTCTTTAGATTTTAAAATTATTTTATCAGATAGCTTCATATATTCTAGAGGAATATCAGCTATTAACTCTTTGAAATTATCAGACATATTAGGATCAGAAAGCTTGAATATCTTGTCTACAATCTCCTTCGGAATGTGATCTCCTATTCGCTTTTTAAAAGCTATACCCCTTCCCATAACTACTATCTCTTTATTATTTTCATCAGTTGTAATAACTACATTATTATTGAGTATTTTTTCGATAACCATTATCATTCCCCCCTTTTTAATATTAAAATTGATTGTCCCCTCTATTTATTCTATTATCTATTTTACTACATAAAAAAACCTATTTATTGCACCTTAAATAAACTCCTTTGAGTCTATAACAATAAATAGGTTTAGCTTGTACTTAAACAATCACTATCCGTTCATATTTAAAATTTACTTATTTATATAATAACAAATATTAACTTTTGTGTCAACGTTTTCTTTAGTGCTTTTTAAAATATTTTCTTTACATCTTTTCATAACTTTTAATCTTATTTTTAGCATAATCATACTTAATCTATCACTTGTTATTTATCTTTAATTATTCTTATATCTATAAACTTACTTCACCAATTTTTTATACATTTAAATCACTATTTATTTTTGTAACTATAAGCATCAAATATCTAAATACAAAAAGACTATTTCTAATATGAAATAAAATCTTTCTTTAGAAATAGTCCTTTTTTATTTTACTTATTAATTACCATGGTGAATATGTTATTCCTCCAGTGAATCCTCTGTTCTTAGAATTTACATAAAGCGCCATTGTACTTGTTGCATATGGTGCTATCCATATGAATCCAATTCCTAATGTTATTATTCCTACTATTGCCCAACCTACAAAGCTTAACCAAAGATAGGCTACACTCCAAAAGTTTCTTTTAACTATAAGTAAGGAAGTTTTTAAAGCATCTTCAAAGCTTATCCCATGATTTTGAGCTATTAAAAATCCTGCTGGAAATGCAAATATAAACACCACAAAGACTTCTATAAAAAATAATATTACGAAAATTGCTGATATAGCGATGTTTGAAGAAGTTACTTCTGCTATTTGTAATATAATAAATCCAACAACAGACATCATCATAAAATCAACTACTACAACTCCTAAAAATCTTAAATATTGTCTCCAGTGAACAATACATTCAATATAAGCTATTCTTCTTTTGCTCGTCATTAAATTAGAACAATATTTTATGAAGCATAATACAAAATATGGTTGTATTATAAATACTATAATTACTATTAACCATCTAAGTATATTTGAAGAAAAAGGCTTATAGAAATTATAGTTATCAAATATTCCAATAGCTTTCATATCTAATCCTTGTAATATCAAAAAAGGAATTACCGCAAATACTAAAGATGCTCCTATAACATTTATCCAGTTTCCCTTCAAAATCTCTAATGATTGATTTTTTAATTTCCTTATCCTCATTTCGGTTAAAGCCCCTTTTTATATAAAATTCAAAATTATTTACTTATTTTTAAAATTATCTGTACTTATCAAGTATAAAATCCCATTAAATTATTGTCAAATTAAAAATCACTAAAAAAAGTAATAAAAACGCTCTAATCTTCTCACAACTACAAGAAACTAATAATTTCAAAAATTATCTAATAAACATTTTTTAATCCTTCCACTAATTAAAACCTATTTTGTAAATCTAATTACAAAAACTAAGTCTTCCTTATTTCAGAATATTACTATGTATAAAATAACTAAATATGCATATTCTAATATTGTAACAGGGAAGTATTCTCTCTAGTTATTAAAGAAGCCTTTAATAAATTTATAAACTGACACTTCCTAAAATATTAAAGGCTTCAACTCCTCTTTATTTAACCCCTTTAAAAAATAACCCATAATATCCCAAAATTATTCTGGAATAAATTATTAAAATTTTTCCTATTTGGTTATCCATTATATATCTAAATTAGCTATTATTAAACAAATTTATATGTATAATTACTTTTTTTCAATTCTATTAATAAAATTAAAATTTATAAAAACCCTTCTATAAAAAGATTTTTATGATATAATTATTTTCTAGAAATACAAAATAAATTTAAATAGATTTAAAACAAAAGATTTAAAAATAAATTTAGGGAGGTTACTTGATGATAAAGCTTATTGTAACAGATATGGATGGAACTTTACTTAACGAAAAGGAAGAACTCAATAAAGAGTTTCTTAGTGTGTATAAAGAGTTAAGAAATAAAGATATTCTCTTTGCTGTAGCAAGTGGAAGACAAAGAAAAAATCTCGAGCTTAAATTTAATGATATAAAAGATGATTTAATAATGCTTTTTGAAAATGGTAGTTGTGGTTCCCTTAATGGAACAAATATATACAGAAGTGAGCTTGATAAAACTATTGTACATAAACTCGTAGATATTGGTAGAAAAAATTCTCATAACATGCTTCTATGTACTGAGGATATGACATATATTGAAAACGTAAATGAAGAATTTATAACTGAGTTAAGAAAATATTATGAAGATATTACATTCGTAAATGACTTAAAAGAAATAGACAAGCCCGTAGTTAAATTTACTATATTTGATCCTAAAGGTGCTAAAGAAAACTCCTTTAAAATTTATGATGGCTTAGTTGGTAAAAAAGTTAAAGTTTCTGTATCTACAATTAAGTGGCTACACATTATAAATAAAGAAGTTAGTAAAGGGTTTGGTGTCCAAGCTTTACAAAATCACTTCAATATAAGCCCAGAAGAAACAATGGTCTTTGGAGATGGAAATAACGACTTAGAAATGATTAAGTCTGCAAAATACTCATATGCTATGGAGAATGCTGTAGAAGAATTAAAAGAGTTAGCCTTCGCTATAGCTCCATCAAACAATAACAATGGTGTTTTAGAAATAATAAAAAAAGAAGTTCTTGCTGAAAAGCCTATTGTAGAAGAAGTAGCTGTAGATTCTGAAACAATCAAAGAATCTATACCTGTGAAAAAAACTATAATAGAAGCTTCTGAAGTTTCTGAACCTCAAATAATAGAAAAAGAAATTATTGAAGAAGCTCCAGTAAAGAAAAAAGCTGCAGCTCCTACAAAGAAAAAAGTTGAAAAGAAAGTTGCTGCTGAAAAGAAAGTTGCTGCTTCAGAAGAACCATCAAATGATGACTTTGATGAATTTGATGACTTTGATATATTTGAAGAAAAGCATCCATTTGATGATGAGAGCCTAGAAGAAAAACTTTTAGCAATACTTGGATAGTAAATTAAAACTTAATTCAGGTTGAGTTTTGACTCCATCTGAATGCTTAGTGACCGTTATCTAAAAGCGTGAGGCTGTTTATCTCCTGCTTATAAAAGATAGGAATATTACACCTCTAGCTATCAGATAAATGTATTTTTTCATCTGCCGAGATAGCTATATAGGTACAAAATGCTGTGACCATTGAACTAGTACTAGAAGCTCTTTATTTTTGAACAATAGTTTCGTGAAAAAATTTCCATTGTTTGAACAAAGTGAGTTTGGAAATTTTAGAAACTATTGTAGAAAAAATATTAGAGCTTCTTTACGTAGGTGAGTGGTCACAAATGATGAACCTATATAGCTAAATAAAAAGAAAGAGGATGTATCTGCAATTTGATACATCCTCTCTTTTTTATTTATTTACAACATCTGCTGTACTTTTTGTTCTTTTAACTATTTTATGATTACTCTTAGCATTACTATTTTGTTTAGGTAATGAACCTAAAACTTGTCCATTTGGACTTACATATATAGTTGATATATAGTTATTGCTATTTACTGAACCATTATACACTTGAACTGCATAGAATGTACTTCCATTGCTTTCTGTAGTGTTATTCATATCTATGTTATAAACTAAGCTTCCACTATTAACTTGTCCATTTAAATACTCACTAGCTATAGTAGATACCTCTTCTTTTACTTGTGAAGGATTTTGTTTTGCTCCTTGAGCATTATTATTGCTGAAAGCATTTCCATTTAATATAGTACCATTTGTACTTATATAATAATGTGTTGTATTAGCTTCTCCATTATCTGAGTTAGTTGTATGAACATAAACACTATAATAATTTACTCCACCTTTATTATAAGTTTGATTCATATTCATTGACATTGTACTACCTTCTGTATTAGGGTTAGTCCAGAAGTTCGCTTTAACTATATTATAAATTTCATTATATAATTGTGAATTGCTAACATTAGATTTTACACTTTCACTATTTTCATGATGTGCAGGTCCACTTAATAAAACATTATTTCCTGCAACTGTTGTTGCCTTACTACTTGCTGTAGCATTTGCCTCTGAACCACTATTTGTTGTAGCACTTGCAGTTGAATTGCTAGTTGCTGTAGCATTTCCATTTTTAACAGTACTACTTGCTTCTGCCTTACTATTTGCTTCAACTTTACTTGCAGAATTACTTGCTGTTGAAGTACTATTTGTAGCAACTGTAGCCTTAGCAGTACTATTGTCAACAGTTTTAGCTTTAACAGTACTATTAGTACTTGTTGTTTCTTTACTGTTATTGTTAGCTACTGAACTATTACTTGAAGTTGCCTTACTTACGCTATTAGCTTCTGATGCAGATTTTGCTTTATTTGTAGTAACATTATTATTTACTGTTGAATTCCCAGCATTTCCACTATTACTTACTGCATTTATTATAGATGGAGCTACATATTCTGAATAAACAAATCCAGTTACTCCATTGGCATTTATTTTATACCATTGACCTTCTTTTCCAACTATCTTAAAGCTATTTCCATTTAATAAATGACCTATAGTGTTGGAATCCATTGTTGCAGCTGCTCTTATTCTTAAGTTAGAGCTTACATTTATAACTTGTCCATTTCCTTTTAAAATTGATAATGGATCATTTACTCCACTTTCAATAAACTGAAGGTTAGCTGCATTTATATATCCTGTTTCTCCTGTTTCTTGAACTGTAACCTTATACCAATTACCATCTTGTCCATGAACAGTTAACATTTCTCCAGCTGATAAATACCCTACTAAATTACTTTTTACTGAATTAGATCCCATTAATGCTAAAGATCCATTTCCATTAATAACTACAGCTGTTCCTGTAGTTTGAGAATTTTGAGTATTGTTAGTAGTTGTAGCTTCTGTATTACTAACCTTATTTGTATTATTTCCACCATCATTTTGTGTTAATAAAACTTCATTATTGTTAGAATTATCCTTAGCTACTGTTCCTTGTGACACCATTCCTGCCCCTACTGTTGTTGCTACTGCTGTAAATGCAAATATAGATGCCAAAGTTTTTTTCTTCATCATCCTGCCTCCTAAATCTGATAGAGTTATTTCTATGCTTTTCTTATCTTGCATTATATTTCTTTGCCTTTTTTATTTCAATGTTCCTTTATTGCTATTATCATATTTTTTATCCATTTAAAATGATAAAGTATTAATAAATTAAATAATTTATTAATACTTTCCTTATCATTTCTTTCTAAATTAACCTATGATAAAATATTCAATCCTTAAAAAATTTAATAAATTTCATCCTAATTTAATGAAATTCACTATTTTTATTACTGAATTATAATATTTTTCCTATATAACTTAACCTTTTTTTACTCTCTTTCCAATTCCCTTATTTTGAAGTGAATTTTGTTCTAAATTATTGGAACTCTTTCCAATTATCCTATTATAAGTATTTATAACATTTCCATATGGGCTTACATAAATAACATCACCCTCTTCTATACTTTGTCCTCCAGGATATATTGGATTATTAGACCAAACATTAACTTGATAATATCTAACGCCATTTCTAACTATACTTTTATTTAAATTATAATTGAAAGTATACATAGAATTTCCTGTACTTTGACTCATATATTCCATTGCTATTTTACTTATAATATTTTTTCTTTCATTATAAGTTAAATTAACATTATTATTTTCTTCAAAACTATTTCCAGATAATATTTTTCCATTAGTACCTATATAGTAATGCTCTATATTTGTTTTTTCTGAACTATTTATACTATATAAATAAACACTATAATAACTATTTCCATCTTTTTTATATGTATTTCCCATATCCATAGTCATAGTTCTTTGATTATCCGTAGGAGTTGTCCATATTTTTGCTTTAACTATATCAAATATTCTGTTATATAAATTAGTTTCAGCTTCACTAAAATTATTACTTTCTTTATAATTATCAACATTTATAGGAAACTCTTTATTATTTCCTTCATTAACTTTTTCATTAAAGCTTAAAATTTCTTTATTATATGTATTTGTATTTTCACAAATGTAAGCCATATTACTTGTAGGTTCAAATAATATTAAATTCCCATTTTCAACGTAAAAAATCATTTCATTATTGCTTCCAAAGCTATTTAATCCATAAGGATTATTCTTAGCACTATTATTTCCTGCCACTACAAGCTCTGTTAAAGTATTTCCTTTAAGTCCTATTTCAGCTGGATTATAACCATAGTTTTTTTCGAAATCAGTAGCACTTTGCTTTTTTATTTCATAACTAGGATTAACTATATTATAATTCATAGAACCAGGAATATTTTCCATTGAAAACAAGTTTTTATTCATAGTAAAACTATGACCTATAGTAGCATTTTCTCTTCCCTCAGAATAACTTGGGCCTAAAATACTAGCAACACTATAATTCCCCAAATAATTTTCTGCCTCTAAAGAATTTTCGTTAACTGACAGTAATTTCTTATTATTTTTAATACTATGTTTTACTTTATTATTAAGATTATTACTACTAGAATTAGAATTATTATTACTATTAGAATTAATATTAGTCTCTATATATTCAAAATAAACAAAGCCCTTTATTCCATTACTATCTACTTCATACCATTCTCCTTGCTTTCCAATTATTTGTAGGCTAGCACCATTATGTAAAGTAGATAATACCTTAGAATTCATAGTTGCTTTTTCTCTTATTCTAACATCAGTAGTAACATTTATAATAGAACCTTTTTCTTTTAGGCTTTCTAAAGGACTATTAACACCACTTTCAATAATTTCAGCATTCTTTATATTTATATAACCAGTTGCACCAGTTTCCTGTACAACTACTTTGTAATAATCTCCAACTTTAGCTTCTATAGTTAACATTTCTCCAACAGATAAATAACTACTAATTTTATTGTTATTAGGATCACTCTTTAAAACTAAAGAATTATCTCCATTTATAACAACAGCATATTTATTACTTTCTGTTGTAGAATTAGATAATAGTACATTATTTTTAGATTTTTTTACTGCTCCTTTATAGGCAGTAGCGCTTGTTCCTATAGATGTAGCCACAGCCGCTACTGCAATCAAAGAAGCTACACTTCTTTTCTTCATAGTTTCACTCCTAGTTTTTTTCATATGTTGTCATTTTAATTCTAACATAGAAAATTATATCTAGGATAATATAATCTCAAATTCTATTAATTTCCTCCAATAATTTCTCCATTAAGCCCATCTATATAAACAAAAGCTTCCTCACCAGCATCATTTTTTAATTTTGCCACCCAAGCTGTAGTAGCATAACTAGCACTTTCATAATCATCACTTATATAATTAGTATTAGGTACTACTATTTGTTTTTCCATCTCTCCACTATAATTAAATCCTTTTAATTCCTTAAATGAAGAAATAGATTTTTCTGCTTCTTTTTTTTCTATTATTTCTTTATCTTTATCAGCAACATTAGGTAAATTATTAATAGTTATTTTGCTAATAGTTCCATCCTTCTTATTTAAAACCATATTTACAGATTCATATTTAGAATACAAATCACCATCATACTGCTTTTCCCAAACTACATTATAATAATCATCACCTAAGCTTTCATTTTTTCTTATTTCATAACTGCTTGGGCAATCCAATATATTATAATACTCACAAGCTTTATTAATAAGCTCTTCTTCTGTTAAAACTGCATCTCCATCCTTAACAGTTGTTTCAACAGCAATAGAAACTAACTCTCCTGTATTTTCATTTAATTGAACATTACCTCTACTAAAAATCAAATCATAATTATATCCATTACCAAAAGTACTCTTTTTATTAGCTATATCTATAGGTTCCCCTAAGTCTAAATCTAATTTTTCAACTATAGAAAAAGCACTTTTTTCAAGTTCTTCATCAGAAATCTGCTCTACATTTTCAGAAACTACCTCTTTATAAAAAGTAGACTTATTATTAAGATTTCTTCCAAAATTAATTTTATTGCCTCTAGTAAAATAAAATATTGCTCCACCAACCCCTAGTAATATAAGCAAAAAAATAACTATATATAATTTCTTAATTCTAATAACCAATATATAATCTCTCCTTTCATCAATTCAAACATTATATATTATGTAGTATTAGAATTAATTATTACTATAGTTATAATAATTAAGTATCCTATTAAATTATTTATTTATATTTTTATCAGCATTCCTTTCTGATATTTTCATTACCATTCTCATAGTAATATAAAAGAATATACCCCAAAATGTTCCTGCACAAATTCCTGTTATTAACGCATTTTCTATACCCTTATGCAAAGCTCCTATGGCCATAAATCCACCAAAGAAAATTGAAGCATATAAACATCTTAATCTAAAACTATTTAAATTAACTTTTTTATTTTTTACTTTATTTATCTTATCTAAATTAGTTAAAAATAATCCTCTTTTAATTGCCAGCACACAAAAACAAAATGCTGGAATCATTACTATTATGAAACTTATTAGAGTAAGCTTACTAAATTCTATTAATCCACTTACTGAATTAATATTATAAATCCCTTTAACATTAGTATAAAAAACTATAAAAAAATCTACAGACATTATTATAGCCATAGCTATGTAATAACTTTCTCTAAAAATCCTATTTCTAAATTCTAATAAAAACTCATCTTTTCCTCTAAGTGCATCAGAAAGTTTCAACTTATTATTTCTTATTTTTATTAAGATAAAACTATTACAAATTATCAAAGTTAAAAATACACCCCAAAAATCCCATAATTTAAAATTCCCCATAAATATTAGAGGAATTGATATAAGAGAGAGAACTTCCATAATTAAATAACAATAAAATAATATCTTATCAGTTTCCTTAAGTATTCTTTCATCTGCATTTTTATAATTATTTTTAAATAATCTAAATATCATACTTATTCCTCCCAAAATAATTCATCTAAAGTTTTATCTAAGGTTTTGCAAATGGCTATACAAAGTTTAATAGTTGGATTGTACTTTCCTGATTCAATCATACTAATAGTTTGCCTAGCCACATTAACAATGTTTGCAAGCTCCTCTTGAGATAAATCTTTCTCAACTCTAGCTACTTTCATTTTTATATTCTTCATTTGATTTGCCTCTCAATAATATTTCTCTATTTTAAAGTCACTTCTTATTTCCTATTTATTCAATAAATTACCTTAATTATAAATTTACAAGTCAAAATGTCAAATATACATGACATAAATTATTTATAAAATTAAATATAGAACTTCTAATTATGGATAAAAATATAGACCTTGCAATTATAAAAAAATTGCAAAGCCTATTAATTTCTTAATACTTTCTAATTTAAATTATAATTTAATTTTTTCTTAAAGTTCTTCAGCAAATACTAAATGTTAATATTGATAGAAACAACTTCCTCCAATAAACTCTCTTAATATAGAATTCTCTGGAACTTTACAAAAATCTATATCCTCAAAGAAATTTAAGAAAGCCTTTAATCTCTTTGCTTCATGATAAACTTCACTACTCTCCTCTATTTTTTCTAACTCTTTCATTGCTAAATTTTTTAATACACATAGTTCATATACTAAATTAGAGTTAAACATCACGTCTGCGTTTTCTTGAAATACGAAAATATTTCTCTTCTCTCCTTTTTTAATTGCTGGCCACATTTTTAATGTTTGCTCACAGCCATAACCTCTTGATAAATAGTCCCTTACTATCCTTCTTATTTTTCTTACATCTGTTGTTAATATTCTATTATGATTATCTAAATTAAGCTGAGTTAAGGCAGATATATATATTTTAAACTTAGATTTTTCTTCAATTTCTCTTGTTAATTCATCATTTAGACCGTGTATTCCTTCTATTATAAGCACTCCATTTTTAGGTAGTTTTAATTTATTATTCCCCCATTCCCTCATTCCTGTTTTAAAATTATAGGTTGGAATATGAGCTTCTTCTCCCCGTAAAATTGCCTTAATATTTTCATTAAATAAATTTATATCTAAAGCTGTTAAAGATTCATAATCTGGATTTCCATCCTCACCTAGTGGTGTTTTATCTCTATCTATAAAATAATCATCTAAGGATATCATAATAGGCATAAGACCATTAACCCTAAGTTGCACTGCTAATCTTTTTGTAAAAGTAGTTTTTCCTGAAGATGAAGGTCCTGCCACAAGAATTACTTTAACATCTTTTCTCTCATTTATCATATCTGCAATTTGTGCTATCTTTTTCTCATGCAAAGCTTCTGAAATTCTTATAAAATCTTCAGCTTCTCCATTCAATATCTTTTTATTTAAAGCTCCAACATCAGAAACTTCTAATATACTTAACCACCTTTGAGCTTCTTTAAATATATTAAAAAGTTTTGGACTAGGAAGAAAATCAGCTATTTTAGTTGGATTTTTATAATCAGGATATGAAAGTAAAAAACCATCATTATAATAGGAAACATCAAAATATTTTAATACCCCTGTGCTATAAGCCATAGTTCCATAGAAGTAATCATATCTATCATCTATTTTATATAAACTTATATTTTCACTTCTAAATCCCTCTAGAAGCCTAACCTTATCTTCCATGCCATAAGATCTAAAAATTTCTATACCTTCTAATCTAGATACCTTATGTTTTTCAATTCTATAATTAGCTTTTACTATCTCTTCCATTCTTCCTTTTATTATTTTTATATCATCTTCTGTTAATAGCTTTTCTTTAATTATACTTCCATAAATTCCAAATCCAATAGAATGTTCTATAATTACTTTTGCATCTTTAAAAATATCTAAAACTGCCTTTATAAAAACAAATTGCAAAGTCCTTATATATGTTGGCATTGCCTCCCTATTATCTATTCTTATAAAGTCAAAGTCTCCTTCTTCCTTTATATATGAATTAAGCTCATAATATCCCTCTCCCTGCCTTGCTAAAACTATAGGAATTTCATCATTTACATAATTTTCATCAAGTAGATATCCAAATCTAATTGATCCTTTTGAATTATTATTCTTTCCTTGTAGTTTTTTCAAAATCTCACCTTCTTTTAGATAAATATGCTTAAGCTTTAACCTTCTTATATAGTATATAGAATTTATTTAAAAAAGATAATAAAAATTCTTATTTTTTCACATTATATAAGCATAAGATTTATTTCTTTAAATTAAACCTTATTTTAACTCATATTTAAAGGATGTTTTAGTATGTTAATTCTTATAATAAGAACTATAATTTTATACTTTTTTTCTGTTTTAATAATAAGACTTATGGGGAAAAGACAAATTGGAGAATTACAACCCCATGAACTTGTTATGACTTTTATGATTTCAGATTTAGCTTCTCTTTCTATGCAAGACATGAGGTTTCCACTATTATTAGCTATTTTACCTATGGCAACTCTTCTTATTACAAAGATAGTATTAACCGAGCTAGAGCTTAGAAGTTCTTTTGTTAGAAGATTAATGGATGGAAAGCCAGATGTAATAATAAGAAACGGAAAAATAGTTCCTGAAGTTATGAAAAGACAAAAATTAAATATATATGATATTTTAGAGGAAGTCAGAGAAAAAGGAATCTTAGATTTAAATGAAATAGAATATGCTATCTTAGAGAATAATGGAGATATTTCTGTATTTACCAAAGAAGAATTTGCTCTAGTTCAAAAAAAAGATTTAGATATTAAATGCGAGAAAAAAAATCTTCCCTATATTCTTGTATTTGATAGTGAAATTCAAAAGGATTCTTTAAAATCATTAAAAAAAGATGTTCATTGGTTAATGTCAGAATTGAAGAAAAAAGATATTTCAGCCATTAATAACTTATATTTAGTTCTCTTAACCTCTAAAAATGAATTATATATCCAAGACAAATCAACGAAAAATGGAGATTAAATTTAAATGAAAAAAACAATAATTTCACTTTTTATTTTTATTTTTATTTTTTCTTTTGCAATTTACTCTCACTACTATCTTCTTAATGTTGGAAATAATATAATTTCTAAATGCTCTGAAATTGAAACAATGCTAAATAAAATTTCTTTAAAAGAAGAAAATAACATAGATAATCCTATATGGAAAGAATTAAATTCTAAATCAGTAGATTTAGAAAACTACATTTATAATAACTATAATATGTTGTCTTTATATTTAAATCATGAAAGGTTAGATATTATAATAAGTGAACTTGCAAGATTAAAACAATACACCATTAATAGTGATTTAAGAGAAAGTTTATCTACAATATCCTTTATTAAAAGTTATACTAATACTATAATTAAAGAAGAAGATATTAATTTGAGAAATATTTTTTAAATCCTGTTCATTTATGCATAATAAAATTATTTATAAGCAAAAAATACATATTATTAATTAAAATTATATTTTTACTATGGAAATTATAATGAATTTAGTTTATAATAAAGTTATAAGGGAAACAGTCCCACTGGGTACTATTAGGTCCCACATAGTAAGTTTTTCAATTTTGAAAGGTGGTATTCACGATGGCATTAGTAACTACAAAGGAAATGTTTAAGAAAGCTTATGAAGGCGGATACGCTATAGGAGCTTTCAATATAAATGATATGGAAATAATTCAAGGTATAGTTAATGGCGCAAAAGCTAAAAACTCACCAGTTATATTACAATGTTCAACAGGAGCTTTAAAATATGCTGGAGCTAAATACTTAAAAGCAATGGTTGATGCTGCTATAGAAGAAACAGGATTAGATATTGCTTTACACTTAGACCACGGTCCAAACATAGAAGCTGTTAAAGAAGTTATAGATGCTGGATTTACTTCAGTTATGTTTGATGGTTCACACTATGAATACGAAGAAAACGTAAGATTAACTAAAGAAGTTGTTGACTACGCTCACGCTAGAGGAGTTGTTGTTGAAGCTGAACTTGGAGTATTAGCTGGAGTTGAAGATGACGTTGTTGCTGATTCTCACATCTATACTGATCCAGAGCAAGCTGTTGACTTTGTTAACAGAACTGGTGTTGATTCATTAGCTATCGCTATCGGAACATCTCACGGAGCAGTTAAGTTCCCACCAGATGCTAAACCAGAATTAAAATTCGATATATTAGAAGAAATTCAAAGAAAATTACCAGGATTCCCAATAGTTCTTCACGGCGCTTCAGCTGTTGATCCTCAAACTGTTGCTACTTGTAACGAATTTGGTGGAAATATAGCTAACGCTAAAGGTATCCCAGTTGAAATGTTAAGAAAAGCATCATCAATGGCTGTTTGTAAAATAAACATGGATACAGATATAAGATTAGCTATGACTGCTGCTATAAGAAAGACTTTCGGAGAAAAACCAGAAGTATTCGATCCAAGAAACTACTTAGGAGCTGCTAGAACAGAAATCCAAAAATTAGTTGAAAGCAAAATCGATACAATCTTAGGTTCAGAAAACGGAATGAACTAATATTAAAGGACTGCATCAAGCAGTCCTTTTTTTTCATTTAAAATTATTTTCTCATGCTCTCTTTTACATCATCCATTTTTTCTCCAACTTTATTCATAGCTCTTTTAACCATGTTATCGTTGTCACCTTTGTTACCTCTGTTTGATTTAGTTTCTTTGTTTTGTATGTTCATTCTGCTCACACCTTTCCTTAAAATATATATTAAATTTTCTCTAGTGACTAGTGTCTCCAATGCTAAAGTCTCTATAATCTGAAGTCAAACAAACACACATCTCTAGATAACTACCACTAAAATTCAGCTAGAATCAAAATTCTATCTTAATTAGATTTTAGTTTATAAATTTAATACATTAATAGTATCCTCCCAACAGTAGAATATATGCTATGTATTTATTATCAACCCATACTACAAATTCATGAAAAGTAAAATAATAAAAAATAAAATTTATCTCATAGGTAGAGACTGTAATTCTTATATTTTCTATAAGCAAGAAATTAAACATTCTATAACTTATCAAAAAAATTTATAAATTTAATATATTATATATTGAAATTATTATGTTAAGTGATATAATTTACATATAATGGTAATAAATAAGGGAGGATATAAATTTGTTAACTGATAATATAAAAGTAAAAAGATACATTGGACATAACTCCTGCGAAGTTTCTCTTTCTATAAAAGATGGATTAATAACCTTTATACCAAAAGAATTTCTATGGGAATCATTAAGATTTCAATTTTTAATAAAAGATTTATCTTCTATAAAACTTTATGATGTATTCACAGTAAAATCCTATACTAAGGAATATTTATCCTCTAAAGCTTTAAACCTAAAAACAAAAACAGGAGCCCAATATATCATTGGCAATCCAAATATAGAAAGTTTGCTTACTTTCTTTAAAATGTCTTAGTAAAGCCCTTTACCAATTAAATTTTAATTTATTATAAAAAACATATAACTAAAAAATATAAACTTATAGAATTAAAAGTTAATATGAATAAAATTTTTAATTTAATGAAAAAAGAGGATGTATCAAATTATAGATACACCCTCTCTGCCTTTTATATAGCTATCTCGGCAGATAAAAAATTTAAAAGTAATATAAATTAAAATACTGATTTGATACAATCCCTTTTCCATGCATCATACCTTTATTATTTTTCTTCTGAAATATCTTTTGTTGTAGGGCTGTCTAATACTTTTCCTTCATAATCATATCTTGACCCATGACATGGACAATCCCATGTTAATTCATCCTTATTCCATTGAAGTTCACATCCCATATGTGTACAAATTGCTGATACAATAAAGGCTTTACCATCAGCATCTTTATAAACTCCAACCTTTTCTCCATCATATTCAATAATTTCAGCATCTCCATTTTTAATATGTTCTATGTCCCCACTTGGAATAGATATTTTTTTCATAATAAGATTTTTAGCTAATTTACTCATATCTTTTGTCATATTCTTTACTGATGCCGTAAAATCAAATCTCTTTGGAGAAAATATTTCTGAAAACTCATTTTCCTTTCCTAATATCATATCTGATATTATCATAGCTGCCACCATAGCACTTGTCATTCCCCACTTATTAAATCCTGTTATAGCATATACATTAGACATTTCATCTGAAGCCTTTCCTATGTAAGGTATCCCATCCACAGTCATACAATCTTGAGCAGACCAATGATACTTTTCTCTTGCTTCTGGAAATAAGTCCTTTGCAACTTTTCTTAAAGCATCATAACTTCCACCTTCTTTATTTTCTCCAGTTCTTTGCCTTATTCCACCTAATAATAGCAAATTTTTATAAGTTCTAAAGGAATATCCTTTTTTATTAGCATCTATGTACATTCCATCAATATCCCCTGCACCTTCCAAAGCTAAAACATAGGACCTTTCTTGATGCATTTGCAAGAAATGATATCCACCTTCAGTTTTTATAATTGGATAATGTGTTGCCACTACTATATGATTTACAGTTATATCACCCTTATCAGTAACTACTAAGTTTTCTTTAACTTCTAAAGCTCTAGTATTTTCATATATGGTTAAATCATCTGAAATACTCTTTAAAAG
The DNA here is from genome assembly GCF_001403635.1 of Clostridium massiliamazoniense. GTDB lineage: Bacteria > Bacillota > Clostridia > Clostridiales > Clostridiaceae > Sarcina > Sarcina massiliamazoniense. Next base: position 56,901 of record NZ_LN879468.1, on the reverse strand, counting down.
TTTAAGTGGATTAACTTGCCCTTGATTATTAAATTTAACAGCTCCCTTAACATTAAAAGGAAGATTAAGATTTTCTACAAACTCTGCATTAATTCCAAGTTTATTAGCTGCTTCTACTTCCTCTTTAAGTATATCAACCTTATCTACAGAATAAACATAGGCTTCCTTTTCTTCAAAGTCACAATCTATTTTATTTTTTTCAATAAGCTCCTTATATTTTTTTATAGCTAGTTCGTTTGCTTTGGCATACTGCCCAGCTTTTTCTTCCCCAAACTCTGATATTAATTTATGATAAATTAAATCATGTTGAGATGTTACTTTTGCTGTAGTATTTTTAGTATTTCCACCAGCTACTTCACCTTTATCAATTAAAACTACGTCTGTTCCCTGTTCTTTTAACAGATATGCTGTTACTAGTCCTGCCACTCCAGCTCCAATGACTAAAACATCAGTTTTTATATCCTTATCTAAAGATTCTCTCTTTTTTAATTCACAGCTTTCGCTCCATACTGATTTCATAAAATCACCTCAATTTTAGCATTTCATTTTTTTCACCTATTTAACCAAAATGTTACTTCATATTTTTATAAATATTTCCACACAAAATAGAATTATATCCTTCTCTAAGTAAATTCTATAAAACCACAATAAAACAACTCCCTCTTGCAATTTATTAAACATAAATTCGCCCCAAGAAGAAGTTGTTTATTTATATTATTATATAAACGTAGACTTAATTCAGATGGAGTTTTAACTCTATCCGAATCTTAGTCGAAGTTATCTAGAAGCGTGAGGCTGTTTATCTCCTGCTTATAAAAGATAGGAGTATTACAGCCTCTAGCTATCAGATAAATTAATCACTTTATTTTTACATCATCTGCTTAAGCTAAAGTTAATTGCAATATGCCCTTATTTGATCTACATCCTTATCTCCTCTTCCAGAAATATTTATTATTATAATGTCATCCTTATTAGTTTTTGGCACATACTTAGTAGCATAAGCCACAGCATGTGAACTTTCTATAGCTGGAATTATTCCCTCTAATTTTGTTAATAATTTGAACCCTTCCACTGCTTCTTTGTCTGTTATTGAATAATAATGAGCTCTTCCTATTTTACTTAAAAATGAATGTTCTGGTCCAACTCCTGGATAATCGAGACCTGCTGATATAGAATAAGCTTCTTTCACTTCCCCCTTTTCATCAACAAGACAAAGTGTATCCATACCATGGACTATAGTTTCAACTCCCTTAGTTATTGTTGCAGCATGTCTTTCTGTTTCTAATCCCTCTCCAGCTGCTTCTACTCCTATAAGCTCAACATCCTTATTTTCTATAAAAGTTGCAAAAGCTCCTATGGCGTTACTTCCACCACCAACACAAGCTATTATTGCTTTTGGCAATTTCCCTTCAGCTTTTAATATTTGTTCCTTTGCTTCTTCACTTATTATTTTTTGAAATTCCTTTACCATTGTAGGATAAGGATGTGGACCTACTGCTGAACCTAATACATAAAAAGCATCTTTAGCTTCATCTACATATGCTTTTAAAGCTGCATCTACAGCTTCCTTTAAAGTTCTTGTTCCCTCCGTAACTGGAATAACCTTAGCCCCTAAAAGCTCCATCTTAAAAACATTAAGCTCTTGTCTCTTTACATCAATTTCTCCCATATAAACTTCACATTCCATTCCCATAAGTGCTGCCACTGTTGCTGTTGCTACACCATGTTGTCCTGCTCCTGTTTCTGCTATAACTTTCTTTTTACCTAATCTTTTTGCTATAAGCATTTGTCCTATAACATTATTTATTTTATGAGCACCAGTATGGTTTAAATCTTCTCTCTTTAAATAAACCTTACCTCCTCCTAAATACTCAGTTAATCTTTTTGCATAATATAGAGGTGATGGTCTACCAACATAATTATTTAAATAATACATATATTCATTTTTAAACTCTTCATCATCCTTGTACTTATAAAATGCCTCTTCTACTTCCTTTAATGCATTTTTAATTTCCTCTGGTACATATTGTCCACCAAAACTTCCATAATAACCTTTCATATAAATCATCCTCCATTTTTAATAAAACAAATTTAGTTAAAATCTTTGGAAGAATAAGCTCATTGGTAGCAAAGTAAAAAGAATATTTGCATAAAAAAAACACTATATCCCTACCTTGGGACGATAGTGTCGTGGTGCCACCCAAATTCAACCTCTATAGATATGTATCTATAGTTGTTCTTATTCTCTCAAATACGGAGCCTTAGCTCGATATTCTACCCCTATAACCTGAGGACAGGGCTTAGGCTACTCCCTTAAAGTTTCACCCTCGCATCTCATGAACCCATTTCACCATAAGAGTTACACTGTGCATTCCACCAAACAACAGCTCGCTGTACTAACCTACTTATAGCTACTTCTTTCAATCAAAGATTTTACTATTTGTTATATTATATTACCATTTTATCACTTTTGATACATTTAAATTTATTTTATTGTTATACTTTTTCTATATATTCCTTGATCTTCCCTTTACTTATCTATTTTTAAGAGTTGAATATATTTCTTCATTATTATTCATAACTTGAACATTTCCATTAGGTCCTAAGATTATTGGCATTGATATACCAGCAGCCCAAGCTCCAGACAAACATCCTGTATATGATGGAAGATTATTGTATAAGAAATTAGACATTTTTTCTCCTGGTCCCAAAACAGCAAGAAAATCTGCATCTTCTCCAGTTAAATCTACTCCCGAATAGGATGTTCCTAATAAATCATTAGAAGTTACTTTTACAATATAATATTGTGGATTTTTAATTGTTATATTTTTATATTTAAATTCATTACTTCCAATTATTACCTTTTCACCTGTTAAATTTATAGCTTTTTCACCATAATTATTAACTCCATTAACCTGTCCAATTTTATTATTTACTGTATAAATTCCATACCATTTACTAACATTTGATGTTGGTAAGCTATTAGTAGTGTTAATCGCATTTCCTGCCCCACTTTCAAAAGAAAATACTATATTTTTATTTGGCAATTGATAAATAAATACATCTCCAATAGCATAGACATTAAAATCATTCCCTTGTAATCCAAGTGATGTTGGTGTTGCTCCAAATATTATGTAAAATTCACTTGATGTAACTTTATATATTTTTATTCTTTCTGAACTTGAATATATATTGTTTCCAGTAATATCATTATTTAAAACTACGCCCTTTGAATTTAAAGTTATTCCACTTAAGTCTTTAAGTGCATTAATTTCTCTTCCTTTAGCAAAATTATCAAAATTATAAATACCACTTATATTCTTTAGATCACTAGCAGTTGCATAAGTATATCCATAAGGATTTGGTTTTTGCTTAGCACTTATAATATTTGGCTTGTTAGAATTTTTATTTTTAACTGAATTAGTATTTGCTATATTAGAATTTACTTTTACAGAGTTTAACACTGTAGTTCCTTTGTTTTTTTCTTGAACTATTCCGCCATTATTACTATTATTGTTATTACCATTATTCTCTATATTATTTTTTTGAGTTGTCACTGTTTTTAAAACAATTGAATTTTTATTTACTATAGCTGAGTTCTTATTAAAAATAATTTTAAGACTAAAAAGCCCTATAAATACAATAATAACTATTATTATTCCAATTAATACCTTCTTCATAATAATCTCCTTTACATTTTATTCACATTTAATATTACTATTTCTTTATTACATCCACATTTATATAAAGTTACAATAATTACTCTTAATAGATAAAAAAATACTACTAAAATAATTTTTAGTAATACTTTTTATTTCTAAGATACTTTTTAATATTAAATTATATTCTAACTAATTAAATTAACTGATTTTGATATAAATATATCTTTAAGTAATAGTTCTTATACAGTAGGAGAAGTAATACTTATGTTAGATAACTATAAAAAAACTTATTATAAAAAAGAAATATAAAGATAAAAGTTCAAATAAATTTTTATGTATTTATATAAAATAAAAAAGCTATATCAAAGCCGACTTAACTCTCTTGATATAGCTCTATTATAATTATTTATTATTTAACGAAAGTAACTATCTCTTCCATAGATTGTCTTGTTTTTGCTCTTTTTGGTTCATTCTTTCTGTATCCAAAAGCAGTCATACAAGCAACTGTAAATTTACTTTTATCTAAAAGATTAGCATCAGCTAATATTTTTTCAACTGAATCTCTGTGATATCCTTCTATTGGACATGAATCTATACCTATCATAGCTGCAGAAGTCATCATGTTACCCATTGCTATGTAACATTGTTTAGAAGACCAATCTTCTATTCCTCTTTCGCTATCCAATACTTTAGCATCATTTTTTTGGAAATCTTCCATTTTTTCAATTATAGCATTTGCAACTTCTTTAGGCATATGGTGAACATTTTCAAACATATCTCTAACATATTGAGAATTATAACTAAGCTCATTTTTATTTCTTGTTAAGAAAATTACATAATGACTAGCAGTTGGAAGTTGTCCTTGAGCTCCCCAAGACACTTCTTTTAATTGTTTTCTTAAATCCTCATTTTGAACTATTAAAAATTTCCAAGGTTCAAGACCTAATGAACTTGGTGAAAGTCTTCCAGTTTCTAAAATAAAGTTAAAATCGTCATCTGATATTTTTTTAGTTGCATCAAATTCTTTACAAGCATGTCTGAAGTTAAATGCATTTAAAACTTGTTCTTTAATTGAATTTTTATCCATATAGTTTCTCCTTTAAATGTGTTTTTCCTATTATTTAAAATTTTATTTTACTAAAGAAATAATTAGCTTAAGCTAATAATTATTATTAACTTAAGCTAATTATATATTCTCAGAAAGAAAAAGAAAATACTGCACATTTTTTATATATTATGATAAAATTTATATAAGGTATATTTTTTATACTTAGTATAAAACAAGAGAATTTAATATTATAGCTTATGTAATTACATATTATATAAAATATTTATCTTTAGAACTGAAAATAAAAATAAATTAAAATTTAAACTATTAAAGGAGGATTAAACATAAAATGAATGATACATATTATCAAAAAGTTTTAAAAGAAAATACTGAATGTTCAGTGGAACTAGCTTTAAAAATAATAGGAGGAAAATGGAAAGGAGTCATAATATATAAGCTTCTAAATGGGAAAATGAGGTTTAGTGAACTTCAAAAACTCATGCCTAAAATTACTCATAGAATGTTAACTTTACAATTAAGAGAGCTCGAAAAAGACTTAATAGTTAAAAGAACAATTTATCCTGAAGTACCACCAAGAGTAGAATATGAATTAACAGAACTTGGTAATAAATTAAGTCCAGTAATAGAAAAAATGTTTGAGTGGGGAAATATATATAAAGAAACCAAAGAAAAATTAACTGAATAAGTGTCAAAATCTCTTTCAATATCCCTTTTCTTAATCCTATCTCTGATAAACAAATAATATCATTATCTTATATATATGACTTTAATCATGTATATGGTAATAGGATTTCATTACTTCTTGTATTACTTAATATAGACTACTTTCTTTTAAATATAAAATATAATTAATTCATAATAATGAATGGAAGCTTTTATTATGAATTTACAGAGTTGGATTTTAATCGTAGCTCTTTTATTACTAGCTATATTTCAACTTAAAGAAAGAAAGTTTGCTATTAGGTTAAATGTACGCTCCCATATTTATTTTTATGGATTATAAATGTTGGATTTAAAATATTTTTAGCTCAATATATAACTAAATGGAATCCTACAGCAAGTATCCAATTTATTATTAAACATCACATAAATCCTAATGTGATTTCTACTTCTTTTATATATTTTACAATAGCAATGATTGTTGTTAGATTAATTTGTATCTATATAAAACTTTATTCTTTAAATTCTAACAATAACAATTTATTAATTACATAAATAATTACTAAAGCTATACATTGATAAAATTCAAATGTATAGCTTTATTTTTTTATTAAAACTTAAATTTTTCTAATAACATATAGTTTGTTTATATCTTTTTTTTAAATTATTAATTAAATATATGTAAATTAATCCATTAAATGTATTAAATAAGATAAAATATTGTAGTATTTTTATATTTAAGGGGGAATTTTCTTGAATCTAAAAAAAAGATTACAAAAACACAAAAAACTACTACTTGGTTCTGCAATATCAATAATAACTGGTGCTATTATTGGATTTAACGGAACAATTTCTAGTGCAGACTATAATACCTTATTGTCTCACAAAAAACAAACCACTTCTAAAATTGAAAGCATTGAACAAGAATTAAATTCAAAAAAACAATCTTTAGCTAATTTAGAAATTGAGGAAAATAAAATATCAACAGAAATTACTTCTCTTATTAATGCTAGAGAAGAAAAAGAAAAATTAGCTAAGCTAGAAGCTGAAAGGCTAGAAAATGAACGAATAGAAAATGAAAAGAAAGCTGAACAAGATAGAATTACTAAGGCTGAATTAGATAACATTACTATAGAAAAAAATAAAGAATCTAATACAAACAGCAATAATAACTCTAATACTAATTCAACAGGTAATAAATCAAATGAAAATTCTTCTAGTGCTCAAAGTAGTCCTATAGGACAAATGGTTTGGAAAACAGCTACTGGGAAAAAATATCATAATAAAAGCAAATGTGGAAATTCTAAAACATCAGTCCAAGTTACTTTAGAACAAGCTAAAAATGCTGGATTAACAGCTTGTCAAACTTGCTATAAATAGGGGGATATAATGGGTTTAAACTTACAAAAAAATAATAATTCTAAGAAAAAAATAAAAAAATATATAATAAATACTTTTATTATTCTATTTATGCTTGGTTTCGGAAATCTATTTGGTGAATCTCTATCACCTGGTGTTACTGAATCCCAATACAATAGCACTAAGTATGAATATGAAAAATCATTACAAGACCTAGAGGCTAAACAATCTGAATTAAATAAAATAAATTCTCATATAACTGCTAAAACTTCTAACGTGAATAATTTAAATACTCAATTAGAACAAGAAAAAAATCAATAAAAGAGAAGCTATATCAGATTGATTAAATAATCAATCTGATAAGCTTCTTTTTTTGCTCTTAAAAAACACTATATAAAATTTAATTTTCTAACTTTTCCACTCTCATAAATTTAATGTTTTTTTCCCTTAATTTATTATTATTTATCGACATATTAACTACGTATGCTATTTTATATAAATATAGTCAATAAAACTTAACTTTAATTAGAGCGCTGTATATAACTTAATAATACTATTTTATTATTTAGATATTCTTATCATTACTATTTTTTAAAATTTGTAATAATTTTCAATAAAAATATTTTATTATAATTTTATTATTTTCTCTAATAATTTAATAATTTAATATTAATTAGGTATATTTTTTAACAATTTAATATTATCAATATTATTTTTTGACGTTTTAATAAAATTATAAATTTGTATTTTATTGGTAATTTATGTATTATAAAAAATAGATTATTAAAAATAAATTCTAAGCATTAAATTTTTATGTAGATATGTAAAATCTTAAAATAATAAATATATTAATAAGTTTTTGTATTATAAGATTATTTTTTAACAATAGTTTTACGTAATGTCAAATTATTTAAATAATAAATCTAAATAAAAAAATGATTTTTTGTAACCGTTAACTGTATAAAAATAATCAAGATATAAACATAACAAAATATAAATAGATTATTATTTAATTTAGCTAACTTTTGACATATATTATTTAAAATAATTAATTAATTTTTTTAAAAACTTCTATTACAAAGTTATAAGATAATATTCAAAAATTTTAGTTAATTAAGCTTAGAATATTTTTAATATCAAAAATATAATTATTAATCTTAATTATATTTTTTAGAACTTATTTATAAATTTTATATTACAAATAAAAATAGGAGGTATATGATGGTAGGAATTATTCTTGCAAGTCACGGAGATTTTGCTAAAGGTATTTTACAATCAGCTGCAATGATTTTTGGAGAACAAAAAAATGTACAAGCTGTTACATTGATGCCTAGTGAAGGGCCTGATGATATTAAAGTAAAAATGAAAAAAGCAATTGCATCCTTTGACAACCAAGATGAGGTTTTATTCTTAGTTGATCTTTGGGGAGGAACACCATTTAATCAAGTAGATAATTTAATCGAAGAACACAAAGATAACTGGGCCGTTATAACTGGTATGAATTTACCAATGGTCATTGAAGCTTATGCTTCACGTTTATCAATGGAATCAGCACAAGAAATTGCAGCTAGTATTATAAAAACATCTAGAGAAGGAATTAAAGTTAAGCCAACATCTTTAGAAGCAATAAATTCTAATAACTGTTCTGTAAATCCTACTCAACAATCTAATATAGGTGCGCCTGGATCTTTTGAATATGTTTTAACTCGTATTGATTCACGTTTACTTCATGGACAAGTAGCAACCGCTTGGACAAAAGCTATGAAACCAACAAGAATTATTATTGTATCAGATGATGTAGCTAAAGATGAACTTCGTAAAAAATTAATTCAACAAGCAGCTCCTCCAGGAGTTAAAGCTCATACTGTCCCAGTTAGTCAAATGATTAAGCTTGCAAAAGATGATAAACATTTTGGTGGACAACGTGCATTACTTCTTTTTGAAAACCCAGAAGATTTACTTAGAGCAGTAGAAGGGGGAGTACCTATAAAGACAGTTAATGTTGGCTCTATGGCTCATTCTCCAGGTAAGGTTCAACCAAATAAAGTCCTTGCTTTCAGTCAAAGGGATGTTGATGCCTTTAATAAACTTAAAGATATTGGATTAAATTTTGATGTCCGTAAGGTTCCAAATGATTCAAAAGGAAATATGAATGAAATTCTAAAAAAGGCACAAGAAGAATTAAACAAATTAAAATAATTTATATTATTTTAATAAAAAAGGGGGATTAAAAATAGTGGATTTAAATATATTTCAAATAATATTAGTTATCTTTGTTGCATTTTTAGCTGGAATGGGAGGAATTTTAGATGAATTCCAATTTCATCAACCTTTAGTTGCTTGTACTTTAATTGGATTAGTTACAGGAAATTTAGTACCATGTTTAATCTTAGGAGGTAGTCTTCAAATGATTGCCTTAGGTTGGGCAAATATAGGTGCTGCTGTAGCACCTGACGTAGCATTAGCATCCATTGCAGCTGCAATTATCCTAGTTCTTAGTGGCGAAGGACAAAGTGGAATTTCTTCAGCCATTGCTATAGCAATTCCACTAGCAGTTGCAGGATTATTACTAACAATTATTTGTCGTACAATTGCTACAGCATTTGTGCATTTTATGGATGCTGCCGCTAAAGAAGGAAATATAAGAAAAGTTGAAATGTGGCATATTATCGCTATTTGTATGCAAGGTATACGTATAGCACTTCCAGCTGCATTAATATTAATAATAGGTGCTGGACCTATTCGTACATTACTTACTTCAATGCCAGCTTGGTTAACAGATGGTTTAGCAATAGGTGGTGGAATGGTTGTTGCTGTTGGTTATGCAATGGTAATTAATATGATGGCAACAAAAGAAGTATGGCCATTCTTTGCAATTGGCTTTGTATTAGCAACTATTTCACAAATTACACTTATGGGATTAGGTGCAATTGGTGTAGCTTTAGCTCTCATTTACTTAACACTTAGTAAAAAAGGTGGTTCAGGTAATGATGGATCAAATATGGGAGATCCAATAGGCGATATTATTGATAGATATTAAGAAGGGAGATAAAACTAAAATGGGAAATAATATAAAATTAACAAAAAAAGATCGTTTTTCTATTTGGTGGCGTTCATTTTTTATTCAAGGATCTTGGAATTATGAAAGAATGCAAAATGGTGGTTGGGCCTTCTCTTTAATACCTGCAATAAAAAAATTATATAAGACTAAAGAAGAAAGGGCAGCTGCATTAACACGTCACTTAGAATTTTTTAATACTCATCCATATGTAGCATCACCTATTATTGGAGTAACATTAGCATTAGAAGAAGATCGTGCAAATGGAACGCCTGTAGATGATGTAACTATTCAGGGAGTTAAAGTTGGTATGATGGGACCTTTAGCTGGTATTGGAGATCCTGTTTTCTGGTTTACTGTTAGACCTATATTAGGAGCATTAGGTGCTTCACTTGCTATGAGTGGTAATATATTAGGACCAATCATATTTTTCTTAGGTTGGAATATTATTCGTATGATATTTACTTGGTATACACAAGAATTTGGCTATAAGGCAGGTTCTCGTATTACAGAAGATTTATCAGGTAGTTTATTACAAGATGTTACAAAAGGAGCATCTATACTCGGTATGTTTATCTTAGGATCATTAGTTAATCGATGGATATCTATTAACTTTACACCAGTAATCTCATCTGTTCAATTAAGTAAAGGTGCTTATATTGATTGGAGTAGTCTTCCTGCTGGAGCAAATGGTATTAAGGAAGCTTTATTACAACAAGCAGCTGGATTATCATTAACTCCTGATAAAGTTACAACTTTACAAAATAACTTGGATTCATTGATTCCAGGCCTTACAGGATTATTATTAACATTACTTTGTATGTGGCTACTTAAGAAAAAAATATCTCCTATTATTATCATTCTTTCTTTATTTATTATCGGTATAATATTCCATTTAATAGGTTTAATGTAATATTCTATTTATTATATCACTACGTAAAATAATAGATATTTAATTTGAAATTTTAAGAGGAAAATAAAAAAATTTAAGATTAAATTTAATGAGTATATCAATTATATTTATCATTTTTTTACTAATGCTTCTTGAGTTTTTTAGAAATATATAAATAAAGGTATATATTTAGCAGAAAAGAGGTAGAATGTATGATTCAATCACTTAATACAAAAGTTGATTTAGTAGTTGATGCAACATCTTTTGCAGGTCTTTCAGATTATGGTAAAATAATGATTGGTGATAAAGGATTTGAATTTTATAATTCTAATGATTATCGAAAATTTATTCAAATTCCTTGGGAAGAAATTGATTATATTATTATCTCAGTAATATTAAAAGGAAAATGGATACCACGATATGCAATTAAAACCAAAAAAAATGGTACCTATTCTTTTTCTTCTAAAGAAACCAAAAAAGTACTTCGTACCATTAGAAAATATGTTGATTCAAATCGTATGGTTAAGTCGCTAAGCTTTTTTGATGTTGTCAAACGAACAGTAAAACCTATATTTAAGAATAATTAATATAAATAAAAAGAGTAAGTACTACAACTTATGTAATACTTACTCTTTTTATTTATATAAAATTGTTTTTACACGAATCTATATAGAGTCTCTTTTATTACTAAACCATCCAATTGTTGCTTCTTCCACATCTTTCGAAAATTTCTTATTATATACTTCGTCATATAACCATGCCAAAGTTTTAGTTCTTAAATACTTTCTCATTTCATCTTCAGCTTCTAACATTACAACTTTTATGAGACAAGGACACTTTGTATATTCATCTGGCAGATTATTTTTATCTACTAATATATTATTTTGTCTAATTTCTGCACATTGAAAAAATGATTCTTTTCCTTCCACAGCTTCAATAATATCCCAGAAAGTTATTTCTTCTGCACTGCGAGCTAGTGCATAGCCCCCCTTTACACCAGGAACAGATTTTACAATTCCTGACTTACTTAATTTTGCATATACTTTTGATAAATAAGTTTCAGAAATACCTTGAAATGTTGCTAAATCTCTGATTCCCACAGGTTTATCTTCCTGTAATTTTACCATATATAATAAACAATGTATTGCATATTCTACTCCCACTGAAAATTTCATTTTTCATACTCCTTTGTTATATAGTCTATTATTAATACTATCCTATTATTTATTATCATTCAAGGTAATCATTGATTATTAAATATATCCCTTCTCTAAAACTTAGTCTTAATTGAGATATAATTAAAGCTTCATTTGAATTAAAAAAGTACTATAAACTAAAGTCTATCTCCCTCCATCTTATAGTAAATTGTAATATTACAACCACTGTTCATGAAGTGAAATATATTCTATTGACAAAAAACAAAAAAAGTCGTATTCTAATTACAGATAAGAATTATCCACGATTATAATTATCTATAATATTATTTACACGAAAGAAGGAATTTAAATGCTTACAGAAAAATTTTATGAAGTATTAGAACATGAAGGTGTTGTGTCAATAACATCATGGGGAATAAATGAACCTCATGTAACTAATACTTGGAACTCATACTTAGTTGTAAAAGATAATAAAAGAATATTAATTCCAGCTGCTGGACTTCATAGTACAGAAAAAGACGTAAATGAAAATAATAGAGTAAAAGTAACTTTAGGAAGTAAAGAAGTTTTAGGCTTTAATAATTACCAAGGAACTGGTTTCTTAATTGAAGGAACTGCAAAATTTATTGAGTCTGGTTCTGAATTTGATATGATGAAAGAAAAATTTTCATTTTTAAATAGAGTATTAGAAATAACTGTTACATCAGCTAAACAATTACTTTAAAATTAAATATTATTTAATATTCTATGTTTAAAAGTAAGTAAATCTGTCTATAATTATAATATCATTTAGTCCCACACATCCTACACATAAAGAAAAGCAGTATAGTTTTATCTACACTGCTTTTCTTACTTACTTTATTTTACTTTCATATTTTCTTTTTTCATCTCATCAATATAATGTACCTTTGGAACTGGCTTTCCAAAATAATACCCTTGAATATTATCACAATTAAAATTCCTTAAAATATTTACCTGTTTATTTTCTTCTATTCCTTCACAAATAATTCCCACATTCATGTTATGAGCCATATTTATCAAGGTTTTTACTATTTCTTGAGATTTAATATTACTTTCTATATCTATTATTAAACTTCTATCAAGCTTTATAACATCTATAGGCAACTTCTTTATATGACTAAAGGAAGAATATCCCACCCCAAAATCATCAAGATATATTTCTATACCAATATCTCTAAGTTTATCTAATAAAGCTATGGTATATTCAAAATCATCAATTATTTCATCTTCAGCTACTTCCATTTTTATATATTTACTTTCTACATTATGCTTTTCAAGTTCATCCTTTATAAATTCAATAAGATTCTCTTGCTTCAAAAATAATTTTGATGCATTTAAGGATATATAAAATTCTTCTTTGCCACAGTCTATTAATTCTCTAACCATTCTTAAAGCTTCTTTAAAAATAAAATTATCTATACCTACAATATCTCCAGTTCTTTTTGCTAATGGAATAAACTTATATGGAGCAATAACTTGATCTCCATCATACCATCTTACAAGAGCTTCATAACCTTGTATAGCATCCTTTTTTACATTATATATAGGCTGTAAATACATTTTAAATTCCTTCTTTTCAATTGCCTTTTTTAACCGCTTCTCTATCCTTAAAGGTTCTAACATTTGCTCTTCAAAAATAGTATATCTATTGCCACCATCTCTTTTACTACAGTACATAGCAATATCTGAATACTGTAGTATCTCACTGCCTTTTGTAGAATGTTCTGAATAAAAACTTATTCCCATACTAGCCTTTATTTCATACATATATGAATTAAATTCATAACACTTATTTATTTTTTTAATTACTTTAGATGCAACTCTTTTGATTTCGTCTAAATCATTTTTTCCATTCCTTACTATGATAAATTCATCTCCACCTATTCTACCAACAGTTAAATTCTTTTCCTCTTCAACTATAGAATAAAGTACCTCAGAAACTTTTACTAATAGTTTATCTCCAATATGATGACCTAAAGTATCATTTATCACTTTAAAATTATCCAAATCAATAAAAAATATAGCAAAGTCTTCTTTCTTAGTTGTTAAGCTTAAAATATACTCATTAATACTATATCTATTTTTTAATTTTGTTAAAGTATCTTGTCTACTTATAAATTCAAGATTTTCAGAATAACTTTTTAATCTTTTAAACATTGAATTTAAATCATTATTAAGTTCGCCAATTTCATCATCTTTATTATCTTCTATTAATTCCATATTAAACTTAGTATTTTCTCTAACGCTATTTATAGTGTTTTTTATCTTCAATATTCTATTAATTACACTTTTCTTTAAAATTAAATATAGTACTAAATTAGATAAAATAGTTATAACTATCATTGTTGCAACTAATAAATATATATTTTTTTCTGCATTGTTCCTAACATTTCTATCATCAGTTAAATTTATGTAATACTTATTTTCTGAATTATCTATAGCATCTAATTCAGTATATATATCTGTTTTTTCTTCCTGCCTATTACAAAAGTATTCTCTTTGTCCTAAATTAGACACTTCCATTTTTGAAATATCTTCAGAGATTTTACTACTATGAATAATATCAACAATTCTACCTGTTTCTTTAGCTAACTTTTCTATAAAATCTTCATCCATTCTTTCAATCATTATAATATATTTATCATTTTCAGATTCTATCTTCTTTCCTCCTATTATATAAGGATGACTTTTTCCACTTATTACTCCTGAAACCAGTCCTTTTCCTTCTTCAATAGAATTCTTTATTAAATCTGTTACAGTCAATTTTATAACATCTAACTCTTCCTTGCTAATATTATCCTTATCAAATATCTTATTCAATTCACTAAACCCATCTTCTAATAAAAAAATACTTGATACTGATGAAAATTCAGCAGTTTTTCCTATATCTATTATTTTATTTACGGAAACTTCTTTATAATTTGATTGTAAATTATTTTTAATATCATAATAATTAGAAAATTCTACAGCCTTTCCCGATAATTTTGTTACTTCTCCATTTATTCTTGATATAACCGAATTTGTTCTCCCTGGTCCCCGTTCAAGTTCTCCCATGCTCACTTCATCTATTATTTCTTTTCCTACTGATAAAAAAGCTATAGAAGAAATGATGGTTATACTAAAAAACATAATAACAATTTTTTTTAATAAACTCATAAATCCCCCTACCCAAGTATTCTGTTTAATTAACGTAGACTTATTTCAGCTGAAGTTTTACTCCATCTGAATACTTAGTCGCAGTTATCTAGGAGCGTGAAGCTGTTTATTTCTTGCTCGTTAAAGCTAGGAATATTACAGCATCTAGCTATCAGATTAACATAGACTTACTTCTTCAATACCTATAAAATTATCGGTTTTATAAATGAGTTCTTTAATCTAAATTAATAGAGAGTTACTAATTAGTTTTTAATCTTTTATATCCTATAATTATGGCTCCTATAATAAGAGATATTATTGATATAGGAAAGATGAATATTCCCTTATTTATAGTTAATAAATATCCTCCTAATAAGCTACTTATTATTTGTGGTATACATAAAAATATATTATTTATTCCCATGTATTCACCTAACTTCTCTTTTGGTGCTACTACTGGTATTAATGAATAAAAAACAACTTGAAATATTACAAAAGCTACTCCTGATAAAAGAGCAAAAACCCATAACATAACCAGTCCTTTTACGTCCCATCCAATAATAAATGCTATTATATAAATTAAAGTTGCAATAAGAAAAATATATTGCTTGTTCCATTTATCACACCAAAGTCCCACAACTATTGATAATATTAATCCTGTAAAAGTAAATCCTATTAAAGCTAAACTTATTTCATTGCTTGTGAACTTAAGAGCTTTTTCATAGTAAGGAATCCAGAAAGGAGTTATTAATCCATAAGCTATATAAAAGAAAAATGCACCTAAAAATACCCTCATAGCTGAAATATTTTTCAAGAAGTCAAAACTAAGTTTTGATGGCTTTCTAAAATTACTATCATCTTCTTTAACTAAAGTTGTACTTATAACTATAGGAATTAATACTGATAATAATATTAATATAAATGGGAATTCTTTATTTTTATGAAATAAAGAAACACCTAATAAGAAGAAAAGCATTCCTCCTAAAGAATAAAATAATTTTCCAAGACCATTAACTTTTCCTATTTCATTTTCTTCAACAGCTTCTGGTATCCATGCATAGTAAGAACCTTGAAAAAAGTTAAAAGAAGCATATACTCCAAAAGCAGCAATAAACATAGTGATATAGTTCTTTGACAAACCAAGTGTAATTAAAAATATAGAACCTACTATACCACCTAATAACATCCAAGGTTTTCTTTTGCCCATTTTTAAATTTGTTCTATCACTTATTACTCCTGATAAATAAGGAAAAATTATTCCTGCTACTGGTCCTGCTGCTGCCAATAATCCTAATTTAAAATTCGATGTTGTAACTGTTTTAACAAGTAAGGGTAATATTGTACTTTTCATATTCCAAGTTAATCCTAATCCAAAGCTAGGTAATGCTATTAAAATTGGTATTAAATTCTTTGTTTTTAACTTTTCCATAACTTCATATCCTTCCTTAAAGCAAGCTTTAATGCAAGTAAAATAGAGCTTCTGAATAAACTTTTAATTCCTTAATTTATATTACTTTTATAAATATATTTCTTCATCTGCCGAGATAGCTATATAGGTACAAAATGCTGTGACCATTGAACTAGTACTAGAAGCTCTTTATTTTTGAACAATAGTTGCGTGAAAAAATTTCCATTGTTTGAATAAAGTGAGTTTGGAAATTTTAGCAACTATTGCAGAAAAAATATTAGAGCTTCTTTACGTAGGTGAGTGGTCACAAATGGTGAACCTATATAGCTAGATAAAAGGCATAGAGGATGTATCTGTAATTTGATACATCCTCTAAGTTTCTTAAGTATTCAAAGTAAAGAATAAAACATCTATAAGCATTTTTGTATTTTCATCTTCACTTTCTAAAAGGTTATATAATCTTTCTATATTAACATCATTTAACAAAAGTAACTCTGTCATCTTGCTGGTTATACTTACTATTTTATATTCTTTTGTATGCATTTAACCTACTCCTTTTACCAATATAATTTATATCTTATACTATTAAATAAGCTCATCTAAAATATATGTTAACCCCTTTTCTAATAAAAAATAACCATTAACAAATTAAGCTGTTGTATTAATAGAATTTAATTATATAATTAAAGTAGGTTTTATCAGTATTTCTGCAATCAATGACTAATTTCATAGCCACCATTCTTCCAGTTAATTCTATATAATTACTATGACAGCTATGTGACTAGCATAAACTTTTTTACTTTTCTATGAAGTTTTTAACTTTCTTTATTAATATATTTACTGAACCATCACCATTTCTAACTATTTCAAATTTATCACTATCATGGTAAGCTTCGCTACTTAAATATAGGTCTATTTCTTTATCTATATTTAATCTAACTTTTTTAAATTTCTTTTCAATCCACTCTTTATCTATTTCTACATCTCGTTCAACACCTTGAGATTCCATGAAAGAATTGAAATTTGCTTGCATATCAGGCTCATCTTTAAAAATTTCTCTAGCTATTTCATTAACATTGACAGTATCTTCAACTTTCATTCTAGTTTTTATGGCATCCCTAACTTCTACAGCCTTAGCAGCATCTTCTATAATATTATTTCTTGTAAAAGTTTCAGCCGCCTTCATAAAACTTTTTGTCATATCTCTTTCATTTTGAATAACAGTACATCCTAAATAGTGATTTATAAAGTAGTTAGCTCCATAATCTTCACCATCTTTCCCCTTCTTCTGTTTATCAATAACCATTAAGTCAACAGCTTGATTTTCTCTAATAGGTTTAATGAAAGCACACTTTTGTACTTTTTGACTTGATGCTGGAAGTCCTGATGCTTGTTCAACAATTCCTATACCTATTTTATCATCAACAAAATCAACTTTATGAGTAAAGTTTTTAACATAATCCATCTTTAAAATTCCAATCATAGGACCATGATCAGTTGAAATGTAAACTGTTATTAAGTCACAACTTGGAATATTTCTATTCGCTCTCATAATGTAAAACATTTGTCTAGCAAACTCCTTAGAAACCTCAACAATATCAGTATTTATCCCTGTTAAGAATTCTTGGGAAACTTCCTTAACAACATGTCTATCTGGATTAAAAACAGCATATTTAAGTTCTTCATCTTTAAAAGCTCTCTCTATATGCTTAAACAAAAACTTATAAATATCATCACTTAAATCTAATTTATATTCATTTAAAATAGGCTCGTCTGAATTATTATCTAATATATGTATAACAGCTTCTATAATATTAATATCATTAACATACTCCATCATCTAAAATACCCTCCAAATTTTTAATAAACTCAGCTTTTATTGTAACAAAACTTAAAATCAAAAACAATAAAGTAAACTTGCTCTACAAATTTCACTTTATTATCTATTTACGATACTTCAACTTATTTAACAATTTATTAATAACTTGTTATTGACTTGTTCATTTTTTTGTTTTATAGTTATTAAGGAATAAAAACCAAGAAAAATTTAAGAATCCCCTCGGTAGGTGAGGCTACCTCAAGGATATGGATTGCTGCCGTGAAAAGGTGGAAACACTTTTAACAGGTCAACAGATTTTGCCGAACAAAGAAGGCTTAATTTAATGCAATTTCACCGCCTTGTAGAGTCAAAGCTTGAACGATGGATTGTATAATTCTGATTATACGCCCTTTCATTGTTTAAGTTTGCTACTTACACAATGAAAGGGCTTTTTTATATTTATTTTAACGGAGGTGAGAAGTTTGGAAAGTGATGGGAAACCGATGAATAGTAGTGATGACTACTTGCCCAAATGTTCTTTTAAATTTAATACTACTGTTAGTACAAGCTTCTCAGCTTGTATTGATTATCACTAAAGATGTAACTTTAATCTAAATTTAAAGCAAAATTTTTGTAAGTATAATTACTACTATTCATACCCTAAAAAAGTTTTGGAGGTATGATGTAATGAAAAATAAAAATCAAAGAAAATTCAATGAAGAAAATTATAAAAAAATTAGTAATGAATTAATAAAAAATAGCAATCTTCCAAAGGAAGATTTACTACGTAAATTCAGTAGTACTACAAATGGTTTAAGTTCCACTGAGGTTGAAAAGAGAATTGAGAAATATGGACTTAATGCAGTTAATGAAAGTAAAAAAGATTCTGTATTAATGCAATTTATAAAATCCTTTATGAACTACTTTAATTTAGTATTGGTACTAATAGCTATTATAAGTTACTTTACAGACGTAGTTTTAGTTCCACCTGGCCAAGCTAGTTGGTCACAAATTATCATAATTGTAATTCTAATTCTAGTAAGTGGTATAATCTCTTTCGCTCAAGAATTTAAATCTGGACTTGCTGCTGAAGAACTTAAAAATTTGGTCACTACTACCTGCTCTGTAAAAAGAGATGGAAAAGATTTTGAAGAAATAAATATGAAAAATCTAGTTGTTGGAGATATAGTTAAACTAGCAGCTGGTGATATGATTCCTGCTGATTTAAGAATATTAGAATGTAAAGATTTATTCATTAGTCAATCTGCACTAACTGGAGAATCTGAAGCAATTGAAAAGTTCAGCTATAATACTGATTCTAAAAACAACATTGGTGATTTAAGTAATATTTGTCTGCTTGGAACTAATGTAATTAGTGGTAGTGCCTTAGGTGTAGTTATTGGTACTGGTGAAACTACTTATTTTGGAGCAATGCAAAAGAATTTAAATACAGTAGATGGAAAAACTAGCTTTGATAAAAGTGTTGAGAAAGTATCTAAACTATTATTAAAATTCATGCTAGTTATGGTTCCTATAGTATTCATAATAAACTGGATTGATAAAGGAAGTTTCCTACAAGCTCTTTTATTTGCCGTATCAGTTGCTGTTGGTCTAACTCCTGTTATGCTACCAACTATTGTTTCAGCTAACCTAGCTAAAGGTGCTGTAAAAATGTCAAAGAAAAAGACAGTTGTAAAGAAACTTAAATCTATTCAAAACTTTGGTGCTATGGATGTTTTATGTACTGATAAAACTGGAACTTTAACAGAAGATAAAATAATTGTAGAAAAACACTTAAACTTAAATGGTGAAGAAGACCATAGAGTTTTAATGTATGGATATTTAAATAGTTCATTCCAAACTGGATTAAAAAACTTAATGGATTTAGCAATTATAGAATTTGGTGAAGCACAAGGCTTTAAAAACTTAGATGCAGTTTTTGATAAAGTAGATGAAATTCCTTTTGATTTTAATAGAAGAAGAATGTCTGTTGTATTAAAGGGAAAAGAAGAAGATCAAGGAAGAATAATAACTAAAGGTGCTTTAGAAGAAATGCTTTCAATTTCTAAGTACGTTGAATTAAATGGTCACACTTATGAATTAACAAAAGAACGTCGTGAAAAAGTTTTAAGCACAAGTAAAAAATTAAATGCTGAAGGCATGAGAGTTATCGGTGTTGCTAAAAAGGATAATATGTCTTTATCAACAGACTTTGGTGTTAAAGATGAAAGTGAAATGACTTTAATAGGATTCATAGCATTCCTAGATCCACCAAAAGAAAGTGCTAAAGCAGCTATAAAAGCTTTAAATAACTACGGTGTTGATGTTAAGATTCTAACTGGAGATAATGAAATAGTAACTAAAAAAGTATGTGCTGAAGTTGGATTAAACGTTAATAATATAGTACTTGGAAGTGATATAGATAATCTATCAGATAAAGAACTATTTAATTTATCAAAAAACACTAATGTTTTTGCAAAATTAAATCCAATGCAAAAAGCTAGAATTGTTAGAGTTTTAAAAGAAAACGGAAAAACTGTTGGTTTCATGGGAGATGGTATCAACGATGCTATTGCACTAAAAGAATCAGATGTTGGTATATCAGTTGATACTGCTGTTGATATAGCTAAAGAAGCTGCTGATATAATTCTACTTGAAAAAGATTTAATGGTTCTTGAAGAAGGAGTTATAGAAGGAAGAAAAATTTTCGCTAATATAACTAAATACTTAAAAATGACAGTAAGCTCAAACTTCGGAAATACTATAAGTGTAATGGTAGCTAGTATATTCTTACCTTTCTTACCTATGCTACCACTTGAAATACTACTTCAAACTTTAATTTACGATATAACTCAAATAGTTATACCATGGGATAAAGTTGACGAAGAATACTTAAAAGTTCCAAGAAAATGGGATGGCGCTGATATAGTTAAGTTTACAGTTATAGTTGGACCAACAAGTTCTATCTTTGACCAAACAACTTTCCTATTAATGTGGTTCGTATTTGGATGCACAACAGCTGCAAAAGTTCCAATGTTCCAAACTGCTTGGTTTATAGAAGGACTAGCTACTCAAGTTTTAGTAGTTTATATGTTAAGAACAGAAAAAGTACCATTCTTCCAAAGCAATGCTTCATGGCAAATGAACGTTGGTATAATACTATCTTTAGCAATAGGCTGGATACTTCCTTACACAGCAATAGGTTCAATTGTTGGAATGGTTCCTGTACCACTAATATACTTTGCATACATTGCCTTTGTAATAGTTGCATACTGCACACTAACACAATTCGTAAAAATGTGGTACATCAAGAGATATAAAAATTGGTTATAAAGATTTAGGGATTGCGTTAATGCAATCCCTAAATTTATATATAATGTTTTATAAACTTTAACTAAAATTCAAATAAAGTCAAGACTCTACTTAAATTAAGTCTTGGTTTATCACAATATTAGGTATTAACATCTGCCGAGATAGCTATATAGGTACAGAATGCTGTGACCATTGAACTAGTAATTAGAAGCTCTTCATTTCTGAGCAATAGTTGTGTAAAAAATTTTCACTATTTGACTGAAAGGAGTTTGAAAATTTTAGCAACTATTGTAGAAGAAATGTTAGAGCTTCTTTACGTAGGTGAGCGGTCACAAATGGTGAACTTATATAGCTAGCTAAAAGGCATAGTGGATACATCAAAGTCATTGATGTATCCACATTTATTATTACTTAACCCACTCTACTACTTCGTTCATTTCTCTTCTTGTTTTTGGAGCTGGTTCTACTTTTCTATAACCCAATGCTAACATACATGTTAAGTTATATCTATCAGTATCTATTAAATTTCTTTCTTTTAAGATTTTAGTGACAGCATCATAATCAAATCCACCTATAGCACATGTGTCTATTTCTAATAATGAAGCTACCGTCATCATATTTCCTAATGCTATAAAAGTTTGCTCTCTTGAATAATGTAACATTAAATCATCATTTGGAAGACGAGTTTCTTCTATTGATTTCATTATGTCTTTCATCATTTGAGTTACTTCTTCTGGAAACTTCTTAGTTTCTCTTAAAAGATTATCTATATATTCTGAATCATATTTTAAGTCTTGAGCTGTTCTACTAAATGCTAAGATAAAGTGACTTGCACTTGGTATTTGTTTTTTTCCACCCCAAGAAACTTTAGCTAACTCTTCTCTTATTTCTTTATTTTGTATAACCATGAACTTCCATGGTTCAATTCCCATTGAACTAGGTGATAATCTAGCAGTTTCTAATATTATATCAAAATCTTCATCTGATATTTTTTTACTTTCATCAAATTCTTTTGTTGCATGTCTGAAATTTAATGCTTTTAAAATTTCCTTTTTATCCATGAATATACCTCCAAAGTTGCTTTTATATTAATCCCTACTTTTTCAGTGGGAATTACTATAATTATACCACTTTATTAAGAAAAGAAAAAACTATATTTAACCAATTATTAAAACTATTGCTTTAAAATTCATTTCTCAAAACTCATTATTATTAGATTTCACTAACTTCTATCATATTTACGCCTCTTCCCTCTAAGGCTTTAATTACCTTTTTCAAAGTTGATTCAAACTTGTATTCCATTACTGGATATCCGTCTTCTCTTTCCTTAAATTCAACTAATGTATGCTCTACTATTGGATGATAAAATAATCCTGCAAATATAAAGTTGTCCATATTTTCTATAACCCTTACCATATTATCTCCTGTTCTATCATCAACATAATATAAAGGTGTTGGAATATAATAAGCTTCCTTATAATCATTAGCTTTAACTATATCAATTTGATTACTTAAATGCTCTTCACTTTTATAATTATTTATTATATATTTAAAATAATTTTGTAAAACCTTATTTTGTTCAAAAGTAATTACATAATGAGGCGCTTCAAAAAATTCTATCTTTACATCTAAATATTTAGCTATGTCTAGTGCTTTTTCTATTCTCTCTTTTAACTCATCAATACTTGGATAGTCTGCCCCAAATTCATTACCTATACCTGATTCTTCATCACCTCTTTGATGAGTATAACCATGTAATCCTATTATCCCTCTTCTAAAGGATAAGTAATCTAAAGTATAAATTAACTCCGCTAAAGGGAATGAATTTTTCTTTGATGGATCACCATCTATATTTTTTTTACTATCTATATATCTAGGTATCCAAGCTACATGATAAGGAACACCTCTTTTACCTAAAAAGGCTCCCATATATCTAGTGCATTCTAAATAGTTAGAATCATATTTTGTTCCACTACCTCCAATAGCAACATCCTCTAATCTTAAAAGTCCTTTTTGTTTACTATTTCTTACATAAGGAACTACTTCCTTATGGTCTATATCTTTGTATAATTTTATACACTTATTTTCACTATTCCATCTACTTTTTAAATTTAAAATATTTCCAAAATCAACTAATGAAATATATATAGTTTCCCCATCTTTTAATAAGGGTTTTTTTAATTTATTTACCTCTCTCTTAAACTTTTTATTTATCCAAGTATTATCGCTAGTATTTAAATTAAACTCTTCATCTTGAAAGTTAAGTTTAATATTGCTTCCCTTTTCTTTTATAACTCCTCCATTTACTGATATTATCTCACTAAAAGGTATATAATATCTATTTCTACAGATATATATCTTATTTTTTAATTTCAAAGTATTTCCTTCAAAATTAATAAGTATATTATCTTCCTTAGGGTTTATAGTACCTATGTCTTCTAAAATCAATTTTTTATTAAACCAAAACAAATCCTTAACCTCTTCTCTAGTAAATTCCATTGATTATCTTAAAGCAAAAAACAAGTTCACTAACTATTGATAGTTTTTAATTAATAGTTAGTGAAATTTATGAATTTTTTATTAACTCTTTCAATATACTCTATTGTATTTTATATTTTTACATATGTAAACCTCTCATAAACAAATTTATAAGCTTTCTCTACTTTTTAAAATTCTTAATCTACTTATACCTAAAAAGTTCAACTTAATCTCATTAATTTAATATTTTTCTCTTCTAAAGCATCTATTATTTTCATCAAAATTGATTTTTCCTTATAACTTACTTTGGGAACTCCATTTTCATCCTCCGTAAAATCAATATAATCAACTTCTATAAAAGGATGATAAAATAATCCAGCAAAATCACTGCTTGGAAATCTCTTAATTTTCTTTATCATATTATCTCCTGTACTATCTTCCACATAATAAAGGGGGGTTGGAATGTAATAGCTATTATTTCCTGTAGGAGACTTAATTATATTTCTTTGATTATCAAGATGAACTTCACAGTTGTAATTATTAAATATATACTTAAAATTCTTTTCAAGTTCTTCATTTTGCTTAACAGTTATTAAATAATGAGGTGCTTCAAAAAATGAAATATCTATATCTAAATAATCTGCTATTGCTAAAGCTTTTTTTACTCTTGAATTTAATTCTTCAAGCGATGGATAATTCTTTCCAAATTCTTCGCCCTCTCCTGAAACCTCATCACCTCTTTGATGGGTATATCCATGAAGACCTATATAAGCATTCTTACTACTTAGATAATCTAATGTATAAACTAATTCTGCTAAAGGAAATGAATTTTCCTTTGATGGATCTGCATCTACATTTTTCTCCTTATTAATATATCTAGGTATCCAAGCTATAAAGTAAGACATATCTCTTTCGTACAAGTTCTTTCCTATAAACCTTAAAGTTTCTAAATACTGTGATTCTTTTAAAGTTCCATTACCTTCAATAGATACATCCTCAAATCTTATAGCTCCTTCTTGCTTTCCATTTCCAGAGTATTTCTCAATACTATTATCCTTTTCAACTTTATAAAGTTTTATTGTTTTATTATCAAAACTCCATCTACTTTCTAAATCAAATATATTAGCAAAATCAAATAAAGATATATATATATCATTTTTATAATTAATTATTTTTTTCTTTAACTTAATGTTTTCATTATTTATGGTCCAATTATTTTTATCTATAACAATTTCCTTATTAAATAAATTTATAACAATAGAATTTTTACCTCTTTTAACAGTTCCACTATTAACCTTAACTATTTCATCTAATGGTATGTAATATCTATTTTCATTTAAAAATATTTTGCTATTTAATTTAAGTTCTTTACCATTTATATTTAGTTTTATATTATCTCCTTGCATATTCATTGATTCAAAACTACTCTTTTCTCCCCATGATTGCATTATTTTAGTATTATTTATTAAAAGTCCAAAAAAAATAATTGCTATTAAAGAACCTATAATCAAAAACATAAATTTTTTCATATAAAATACCCTCTTCCCATAAAATCTTAATTCTATCTCAATTTATAATTCCCAAAATTTAAGTTTTTAAAACACTTTTTCTTTTACCTAAATATATAATGTTGTTATAATTAAAGAATCTAAATTAATAAATTATCTTTTGGAGGTCTTACAATGAAAGAATTTGAAACTAGAATAATGGATATAAACATAGATGAAATAAGAAATAAAATGACTGAAATAAAAGCTGAAAATGTAAAAAAAGAAAATCAAATAAATAATATATATGACTTTCCAGACAGAAGATTACTAAGTGAAAAAGGTTATGCAAGAATAAGAACTGTAGAAGATTTAATAAACAATAAAATTGTTCATTTCATGACAACAAAGAAAATGCTATCTCAAGAAAAATTTAAGGTTATGGAAGAAAACGAAACCCTAATAGAAAATGGTGAAATGGGAAGTAAAATCTTTACTTCTTTAGGGTTAGAGCTTCAAGAAAGTATAAAAAAATATAGAGAAAGTTATAAGTATAAAAATTCCTTAATAGAAATAGATATAAATGATCCTAGTTTTTGTCCTTTCCCTTATATAGAAATAGAAACAACATCAGAAAAAGAACTTCAAGAAATTTTAAATATTCTAGGTTATACAATGGAAGATACTACATCAAAAACTATATATGAAATATTAAAGGAAAGAGGTATAGAAGGAAAGAAAAAAGGACTTTAAGTTTTAAACTTTATTGCTTTCCTCACATATAATGTTTATAATAATCATTAATAATATAAAAGAAAAGGAAGTGTAAATTTAATGTCTGAGCCCATATACGAAACTCCAAATGAAGTTCCGTCGATTCTTAATAGAGGAACTGGTATCATAAGTTATTTAATAGGTTCTCCAGTAGCAACCTATTCCAATGATTTAAATAATTTATTTCAAACTAATCAAAGCTTTGATTGTTTAATGGCTTTTACTAAAAATCATTTAATTTTAGGTAGCCTTAACAACGGAAATAATAGTACTGATGAATTAAGCATACCTTATTCTTCAATTAAACATTTCAATTATTATGAAAAATCAAGGAAATTGGAGATTGTTTCAAAGGAAAATAAAAAGTTCCTAATAAAAGTTAGTAAAGATATTTTGAATTCTAGTTTAAAAAATCTAAACTATGACTTTAAAATAAATTATAAAAAAGAAAACCATAGTATTATTGAAAAGCTAAAGCCTTCAGCAATTATATTATTGGGAACTCTCTTAACCTTGGGTTTACTTTATAAAATATTTTTATAAAAAAGTCTGGCATTACTTTTTTACTTATAAGCCAGCTTATAATTTAACAAAAACTGTAGCAGAACTTACTCAGAAAATAAAATGAGTTTAAAAACTTTAGCAAACTGTTATAGAAAAAATATTAAAGCTCCTTTACCTAGGTACGTGGTCACAAATAATGAGCCTATATACCTAGTTAAAAAACAAAGGTGCTGTATCAAATCAGCACCCTAATTTATATTACTTTTATAAACGTAGACTTAATTCAGATGGAGTTTTGACTCCATCTGAATGCATAGTGGTCGTTATCTAGAAGCGTGAGGCTGTTTATCTCCTACTTATAGAAGATAGGAGTATTACAGCCTCTAGCTATCAGATAAATGTATTTTTTCATTTGCCAAGATAGCTATATAGGTACAAAATGCTGTGATACATCCTCTTTTTTTATAAAAAGATTTCATTATTTTGTATAGTAGGCTATTCCTATACTTCCTGGTCCAACATGTAAACCTACTATTGGTCCAATATCCATTATTTTTGCATCTATTTTTAATTCTAATTTTAATCGTTTCTTTAAGTCTATAGCTTCACTCTTATTTAAAATATGATAAACAACAGCTTCAGTAATACCTTTATTCCTCATTCTATCACCTATTATTTTTATCATTTGATTAATAGCTTTCTTTTTAGTTCTTACTTTATCTAATACTTCCACTTCACCATATTTAACATGTAATATAGGGATTATTTGAAGTATTCCTCCAATTAATGCTGATGCAGCTCCTATTCTTCCACCTTTTTTTAAATGTTTTAAACCACCTGGTGAAAATAATATATCTGACTTTTCTATAATTTCTTTTGCTTCAGCTTTTATTTCTCCTAAAGTCTTACTAGTTTCCATAGCTTTTCTTGCAGCATCTACTACTGAAAATCCCATTGCCATAGTTGTATTCATAGAATCTATTATTTCAATTTCTGCATTAGGATAATTTTCTAAAATCATATCCTTAATCAAAAAAGCAGTAGAATAAGTTCCACTCATTTTTGATGACAAAAATATTCCTAATACACTATGCCCCCCCCTTAACAATTTCCTCAAAAGCATTATAAAATTCCTCTGTTGATGGCTGAGATGAAGTAGGTATTTCTGATGATAATTCCATCTTTTCATAAAATACCTCATCATTTATCTCAACTTCTCTTTCACTAATCCCATTCATTATTACATTTAAAGAAACTACCCTTATATCATATTTTTCTATATATTTCTTTGGTATATAACTTGTACTATCTGTTACCACCTTTATCCCCATAATTTTATCCCCCTATAATTAATTCATTTCTATTAATATATGACTCAATAAAGAATTTTATTTTTTATAATATATTTAAAAAAGGAACATATCCATAACTTTTGATACATTCCCTTCATTAGTTTCTGATTATTTTAAATTTTCTACTTTAAAGTTTTTCTCTTCTTTCAGTAGATTTCACAAAAAATTCTTTAAGTTCATCTACATTTTCATTCTTAATAGCTGCTTTAACTTTATTTAATTCATCTTGAAAATTTTCAATAGCCATAATTAAGTTTTCTTTATTATCTATAAACAACTCACTCCATAACTCTTCATTTATATTAGCTATTCTAGTTAAATCTCTATAACTATCCCCTATAAAAACTCCTGTTTCCATATTATAATTATCGCTATTTATTAAGGAAACAGCTATGGCATGTGGTAATTGACTAGTAAAACTTATTATTTTATCATGCTCATAGGGATTTACCATTGAAATTTTACCAAACCCCATAGTTTTAGCAATTTCTTTAATCTTTTCTATGTTTTCTTCTTTATTTATAATAATAGGTGTAATTATAAAGTTAGCCCCTATAAATACTTTTCTAGAAGCATATTCTATGCCTTTCTTTTCTCTTCCAGCCATAGGATGTGTAAATACAAAATCTACGCCCTTTGGAAGTTCACTTAAAATATTATTAATGAAATTGCCCTTTATTCCAGTTGTATCAGTTATTAAAAGTCCGTCTTTAAAAGATTTTTTATAACATTGAATAAACTCTTTAATCTTCTTTGGATACAAGCAAACAATAAGCAAATCACTTTCAGAAATAATATTATAAGATTCCTCACTTCCATAAATAGCAGACCTTCTTACAATTCCCATTTCATTTGCCTTTTTTAAAGTTTCCTCAGAAATATCAATACCATTTATCTCTGCACCATATATTTTTCCCTTTAAGGCAAGTCCATAAGAACCACCTATAACTCCTAAACCAATAATAGTTATGACCATATGAAATCCCCCCTTTTTTAATTAACCTTAATTAATAAAACACTTTTTTATTACTGGCTATTTTCAAGTGCATTTATAGCCATTATATATCCATACTCCCCAAACCCTGTTATTTGTCCAATACATGCTGCTGCTGTCACTGACTTATGTCTAAATTCTTCTCTTTTATGAACATTACTTAAATGAACTTCTACACATTTCATATTTACACTTTTTAATGCATCATATAATGCAATACTATAGTGAGTATATGCCCCTGGATTTATGATTATCCCATCATAGTTGTTTAAATAAGCATCCTGTATTGCATTGATTAATTCACCTTCTATATTACTTTGAAAAGATATTATTTCATGACCTAACTTTTTTCCTTCTTCTATAACGTACTTTTCTACCTCTTCAAAGCTTTTAGTCCCATATATTCCTTTTTCTCTTATACCCAAAAAATTCAAATTAGGTCCATTTATTAATTTTATTTTCATAATAAAACCTTCTCTCTAAATTTAGTATAATACAGCTATTTTAAAAACTATAAATATAAACTTAATTCAGATAAAATTTTAATTTCACCTGAATTCTTATCTAAAAGCTTAATGCTACTTATACAGCTTCTAAATATAAGATAAATCTACAGCCTTTATTATTTCCTCTACAACTTCATCTATAGTTCCATCATTTATAATTTCTATCTGTCCATATTTTTTATACAAATCAATTCTTTCTCTATACAAGGTTATAAGTTTTTCTTTTCCATCTTTTAAAAGAGGTCTTGCTTCTGTATCTATATCCTCAAATATTAACTCTAATGGTCTATTTATAAAGATAACTGTAAAATCTTTAAAATACTCAATATTTCCTTTTGTTTTTACAGCTCCCCCTCCAGTTGCAATTACAGCTTTATCAAGTTTTCTTAAAACCTCACAACTTTTACTTTCCCATTGTCTAAAAATATCTTCACCCTTTTGAAATAATTGTTCTATAGTTTTTTGAGAGCAAGCTTCTATAAAACTATCCATATCAACAAATTTAAAATCCATTTTCTTTGCAATTTCTCTACCTATTGTTGATTTTCCACATCCAGGCATTCCAATTAAAACAATTCCTTTTTTCATTATCAATACCACCTATTTATATTTTGTGTACTATTTATATTATCTTCCTAATTTAATTAAACTTTACTCTTAATTTATTAAAAATTTCTTCCTCTAAAGAAGTGTCTATTTTTTTATTATTCCAAATTTCTTCAGCCTTAACCCCTTGACCTACTAACATAAATAAACCACCTACAGTTTTTAATCCTTTTTCTTTTGCAATCTTTAAAAATTTAGTTTCCTCTGGATTATAAACTATATCGCAGGCTACTTTAAAGTTCTCAATTATTTTTTCATCAGCAGCACAACTATCTATATTTGGATACATTCCACAAGGTGTAGTATTAACTATAGCGTACTTATTACTTACACTTTTTAATTCCTCATAATTTATAATTTCTATATTTACACCCTTAAACTTTTCCTTAGTTTTCTCCTTATCCCTAGAAACTAAAACAACCTTTGTAGCCCCATTATCAAGTAAACAATGTATAATTGCTTTAGATGCACCACCTGCTCCTAAAACATAAAATTCATTATCCTTTATTTCAATATTATCTCTAATTAGCATTTTATAAAATCCATAGTAATCTGTATTGTAACCTATAGCTTTCCCATTTTCTATATGAACAGTGTTTACCGCACCTATTTTTTTAGCCTCTTCTGAAATAACATCCAATTGCTTCATTATTTCTTCTTTATAAGGAATAGTTACATTAACTCCTTTTATGCCTAAAACTTTAAGACTACATATTACCTTAGAAAAATCTTCTCTTTTAATAGAAAATAAATTATACTTTCCTTTAATATTTAACTTCTCAAATATTGGTTCATGTATTTCTGGAGAAAGACTATGACCTAATTTTTCTCCCAATAATCCATATAACTCCATAACTATTCCTCTCTTCTATATGCCCCTAAAAGTTTATAATCCTTACTATCTTTTTCAAATAAATCTAAAGAATTTTTCACAGCACTATCTGATATATTTCCATCTAAATCTATATAGAAGTAATAATCAAAATGTCCATTTCCCATTGGTCTTGACTCTATCTTACGTAAGTTAATATTATTATCAGAAAATACTTTAAGCTTATTATAAAGATTTCCTGCCTTATTATCTAAGGTAAATGATATAGTTATTTTATTGCATAATTCATTAGTTTCAAAATCTCTACCCACTATAATAAATCTAGTATAGTTTTCTAAAGCATTGTTAATCTGCTCCTTTAATACATCTAATCCATAAATTTCAGCAGCTCTTAAGCTTCCTATAGCAGCCTTTCTTTTATCAGAAAGTTCACTTATATATTTAGCACTTGTTGCAGTATTATGATGAGGTATTAATTGAACTTTATTTCCTAGGGAATTTAAATACTCACTACTTTGCTCAAAAGCTTGTGAATGAGAATATATCTCTTCAATATCTTTAATTTCACTACCTTTTACTCCTAATAGATTATGTTCAATTTTAACTAGAACTTCTCCTACTATATGGAATCCATATTTTTTTAATAAGTCATAGTTTTTAGTTATAGAACCCGTAGTTGAATTTTCTATAGGTAATACTCCATAATCAATGGAATCAAATTTTAGTGCTGTAAAAACATCTTCAAACTCTTCAAAAGCTTTTCCACTGTAATCTTTACCGAAATACTTTATTAAGGCTTCATCACTAAAAGAACCCGGAACTCCTTGGTAACCTATTTTAATTTCTCTTCCTTTACTTAAAGGAACTTCCCTAACACCAATATTTTCACATTGATAATCTTTACTTATATCCATAAGACTGTGAAGCATATTTTCAGCATGAACCTTTAAAGCTTCATTGTTAATTCTATTTAAATTCTTTTCAATAACTTCATCTTCTCTAACCTTATTAAAAATAGGAAGATTATTTTCTTTCTTATATCTAGCTACATCTAAAACTATAGTCATACGTTCTTCAAAAAGAGCCATTAACTTTTCATCTATTTCATCAATCCTAGCTCTACACCAAGATAAATCTTTATTCATAAAATCACTCCATTCAACTTTCAATTGCTTCAAGTATTGCAATTGCTGCAATTGCTTCAATTACTACTACTGCTCTTTGTACTATACAAGGATCATGTCTTCCTTCTATTACAAGTTTCTCATTCTCCATAGTACTTATATTAACTGTTCTTTGTTCTATGCTTATTGATGGTGTTGGCTTTATAGCTACCTTATATGTTATTGGCATTCCATTACTTATACCACCTGTTATACCACCATTATTGTTTGAATAAGCTTTTATTTCACCATTCTCAACATAATATTCATCATTGGCTTCTGCTCCTGTCATTTCTGAAATTTCAAAGCCTAAACCAAATTCTATTCCCTTTACTGCTGGAACTGAAAATGCTAAACTTGCTATTTTACTTTCTAGTGAATCAAAGAATGGTGATCCAATCCCTGCTTTAACCCCTATTATTGCACATTCAATAGTTCCACCAATTGAATTTCCTTTTAATCTTACCTTTTCTATTTCCTTTTTTACCTCTTCTATTTTTTCATCTTTTATAAGAGGTAACTCTTTTTTTAATAGGTGCTCTAATAAACTTTCAGATATATTTATTCTATTGAAACTATCATCTTTTACCTTACCAACAGAACTAATATGAGCTCCTATTTTTATTCCCTTTTCCTCTAAAAGCTGTTTAGCTAAAGCTCCAGCAAATACAAGAGGTGCTGTTATTCTTCCTGAAAAATGTCCTCCACCTCTATAATCATTAAATCCACCATATCTTCTATTTCCTGCATAATCTGCATGACCCGGTCTCATTAAATCTTTTAACTTTGAATAATCCTTTGATCTTGTATCTGAATTTTCTATAATCATAGAAATAGGTGCACCTGTTGTTTTTCCTTCAAATATCCCACTTAATATTTTAGGCTTATCGCCCTCTTTTCTTTGAGTAGACATTTTATTTCTTCCTGGTGCTCTTCTCTCCATTTCCTTTTCTATTTTATCCATATCAATTTCAAAGCCTGGCTTTATACCGTTTATAACTATTCCAATGGCTTTTCCATGAGATTCACCAAAAATAGAAAGTTCTATTTTATTTCCCCATGTTCCACTCATCAAAATCACCTCCTAAAGCTTTAAAATCATTCCAAAAACCTGGGTAAGATTTTGAAACACATTTTGGATTTGTTATAACTAACTCTTCCTTACAAAAAGTTGATGCTATGGCCATACTCATAGCTATTCTATGGTCATCATGGCTACTAACTTCCCCACCTGTAAATTCCTTAACTCCATTTATTATTAATTCATTCTCTAATTCTACTATATTAGCACCAATTTTATTCAACTCAGTTGCAATAGCATTTAATCTATCACATTCCTTTATTCTAAGTCTTTCTCCATTTATTACCCTAGTTTCTCCTTCACTTAAGGCTGCCACAACAGTTAAAACTGGAATTACATCTGGGCATTGTGAAGCATCAATTACAGTTGACTTTAACTCATTAAAAGTCATATTAATAGCATTACCTTCAATATTTAACTTTCCACCCATTCTTTCTAAAATTTCTATAACTTCTTTATCACCTTGTAAAGACTCTAAGTCTAACCCCTTTGAAAGTACCTTATTTCCTAAGGCATTAGCACATAAGAAAAATGCTCCTTGAGAGTAATCTCCTTCAACACTATAATCAAAAGCTTTATAGCTTTGATTTCCCTTTATAATAAACTCTTTATAGTCCTTATTGATTATTTCTATGCCAAATTTATTAAGCATATCTAAGGTTAAATCTAAATATCCCTTTGATTGCAATTCAGTAGTTATAATAATTCTGGAATCATCTTTTAATAAAGGTAATGCAAAAAGTAATCCTGTTATAAATTGAGAACTAACATTTCCTGCTACCTCAAAGTCATCACCTGCAAGCTCACCATTTATTTTTAAATTTAATATATTTTCCTCATAAGAATAATCAATATTTTGTTTATTAAATATTGAATAATATATATCTAAAGGTCTTTTCCCTAGATTTCCTCTTCCCACAAAAGTTATTTCATTTTCCTTTGCAATAGAAATTGGTACTAAGAATCTTAAAGTAGAACCTGATTCATTACAATCAATAACTCCACCTTTTTTAGTAAAAGTATCACTTCCATCTATAATTAAAGACTTTTCTTTAATCTCAATTTTAGCCCCTAAAGTTCTCATGGCTTCTATGGTTGCTATAATATCATCTGAAAAGTCTATATTATCTATAGTACTAATCCCCTTACTTAAAGCTGCCGCTATAACAGCTCTATGAGCCATACTCTTTGATGGTGGAATAACTACCTCACCTGAAATTTTTTTTGGATTAATAGTAACCTTTTCTTTGTTAGTAAAAAAGTTACTATGAGCTTTATATATCATTGCTTCACCTATATCCTTTATTAAGATAAGATTTAAAGTGCTATTTATATTTTTCTTATCTAACTTTATAGCTTCTATTAAAGCATTTTCATCCTTTATTTCAGCATCTATTGGTAAATCATACTTTTCTAGTAATGACTTTATTCTATTTGCAGTACCTGTCTTAGTTATTTTCATTTTTTCACTTAATAAAGTTATTTTATACATACCTATAGCTACAGCTTCTCCATGACTATAAGTTTCATAATTATATATTTTTTCTATACCATGACCAAGGGTGTGCCCAAGGTTAAGTATCATTCTTTCGCCCTTGTCTTTCTCATCATTTTCAACAACGGCTCTTTTTATATTACAACAGGTATAGATTATATGTTCCATATTCTCTTTTAGCTGATTTTTATCCTTAAAGCTTTCTAATTCCTTAAATAATTCTTTATCTCTTATAGCTCCGTACTTTATTACTTCACCTAAACCATCATTAAAGAATTTCTCTGATAAAGTTTCTAAAATTTCAACATCTATTAAAACTAGCTTTGGATGATAAAAACTTCCCACAAGATTTTTACCTTTCTCTAAATCTACAGCCACTTTTCCACCAACACTAGAATCCACTTGTGCTAATAGAGAAGTTGGTATTTGTATAAAGTTAACACCTCTTAAAAATGTAGATGCTACAAAGCCTGCTAAATCACCTACAACTCCACCACCAAAAGCAATGATTAAATCACTTCTAGTTAATTTAAAATCTAATAATTCATTATATATAGGAATTAAGCTATTAAAGCTCTTACTTTTTTCGCCTGGCTTAATTACAATAAATTTAACTGAAAAACTTTTTTCAAGATTTTTTAAAAGCTCTTTTCCATATATAGCATTTAAATTTTCATCTGTTATAACAGCTATTTTATCTCCCTTAAAAACTTTCTTAATTTCTAAATCAAATCTATGTCTTAAACCGGAATCTATTAAAATATCATAAAATAAGTCTTTTAAATCAACAGTTAATCTTCTCACTAAAAAACCTCCACTTCATAATTAAAATTTAATGCTTTTTATTCTTAAATCCTTTAGCTAAAAAAAGCTATGCTTTTTTAGTCAAAATGAAAGCATAGCTCTTGTTTATTATATTTCTTTTCCTACAGCTGCTGCTATTACCTTAAGTTCTTCTACTAACTTAGCATAACTTTCTGGCGTTATTGATTGATTTCCATCACATAAAGCATTAGCTGGATCATTATGAACTTCTATTATTAATCCATCTGCCCCTACAGCTATAGCTGCCTTTGATAGTGGATCAACCATCCATGACTTTCCTGCTGCATGACTTGGGTCTACAATTACAGGAAGATGACTTAATTTTTTTATTGCTGGTATTGCACTTAAATCCAATGTGTTTCTTGTGTAATTTTCAAAAGTTCTTATTCCTCTTTCACAAAGAATAACTCTTTCATTTCCTCCAGCCATAATATACTCTGCTGACATTAAAAGTTCTTCTATTGTTGCTGATAAACCTCTTTTAAGAAGAATTGGTTTATCAATTTTTCCAAGCTCTTTTAATAAATCAAAGTTTTGCATATTTCTAGCTCCAACTTGAATAACATCAACATCATCCACAAACTTGTCTATCATGCTTGTGCTCATTATTTCTGTTACTATAGGAAGTCCAGTTTCTTTTCTTGCTATTTTTAAAAGTTCTAAACCTTCTGCTTCTAATCCTTGGAAACTATAAGGTGAAGTTCTTGGTTTAAAAGCACCACCTCTTAAGAATCCAGCACCAACTTCTTTAACTTCTCTAGCTATTGAAGTTATTTGAGCTTCTGTTTCTACTGAACAAGGTCCAGCAATTAAAGTTATCTTCTTTCCTCCAACTTCTCTACCATTTATATTAAAAATAGAGTCATCTGGATGGAATAATCTATTAGCCTTTTTAAAAGGCTCTTGAACATTCATTACCTTTTCTACATTTTTATTTGCTTCTATTTTTGAAGGATCAACTTTGCTAGTATCACCAACAAGTCCTAATATATTACATTCTGTCCCATTTACCACTTGTACTTCTACTCCTAAACTCTTTATATTATTTATAAGTTTTTTAATTTCTTTTTCTTCTGTTTTTGGTTTTAAAATAACAACCATATTAATAGCCCTCCTTAATTATAAATTTAATACCCCAAAAATAAAAAAGATAAGACCTTAGAGCCTTACCTTATAAATATAACATAATTTTTCTAATGAAAGAATTTTATCTATGCTTAACGGCTCTTAAGAATTAATATATATTTTTGTGCATTTAAATAAACCAGTGCTAAAATAAAAGCCCCAGCTAAAATAAAAGCTATAAAATTTTGCTATATATTTATTCCTTAATAAGCTTAACATAAATTATTCTCCCTTGTTAATAATATTTTAAAATTTTATTTAATTATAACTCTTTGAAAATTGAAGTCAATAACTAAAATAATTTTATTGTTAAAATAAATTTTGTTTTATTATATGTATTTTATTATTAAATATGAACAATTTAATTAAAAAAAGCCCCGAAGGGCTTTTATATTATTGGAAGTATCTGTTTAATAATCCTGCGAAAGCTTTTCCGTGTCTAGCTTCATCTTTACACATTTCGTGAACTGTGTCATGTACTGCATCTAAGTTTAATTGTTTAGCTAATGTAGCTAAGTCTTTTTTACCTTGGCAAGCTCCGTGCTCAGCGTTTACTCTAGCTTGTAAGTTAGCTTTTGTATCAGCTTCTACAACTTCTCCTAACATTTCAGCAAATTTAGCTGCATGTTCTGCTTCTTCAAAAGCTATTCTTTTATAAGCTTCTGCTACTTCTGGGTATCCTTCTCTATCAGCTTGTCTTGACATTGCTAAGTACATACCTACTTCTGTACATTCTCCCATGAAGTTAGCTTGTAATCCTTCAATTATTCTTGGATCTACATCTTTAGCAACTCCAACTCTGTGCTCATCAGCGTATACCATATCTCCGCTTTGTTCTATAAATTTATCAGCACCTACTCCACAAACTGGACATTTAGCTGGTGCAGCTTCTCCTTCGTAAACATATCCACATACTGTACAAACAAATTTTTTCATAACAAAAAACCTCCTAAAAAATTCAATATATCAAAATCTTAAAATAGTCAATTAGTGTTTCAAGATTTTAATCTCTTCTCTATATTTATTATTATATAATAAATATTATTAATTAGCAATACTTTTTTATAAAATCTTTCTACTTTTTTATTATATTTTAGTTTTATTTCATTTTTATGGCACACACTCTCTTAAATGAGAAAATAAAAATATAATTATGCCTTTTATATTATCGTCTTCTTTTTTTAATTCTTTAATCTTTTTATAAATTGATTTTATCTTATACTAAAGGCCATAATACTTCTACCTTCTATATAAATTAATTGAGATGGAGTAAAAACTCCACCTCAATTTAATCTACATTTATTCTAATATTACCAAGGATATTTTCCTTGTTTACTATATGGTAATAATTTACCATTCATTGTTATTACCACTCTATCTCCTTTAGGATCCTTTTCTATTTCAACATCTATTCCAAAATCAATAGCACTCATAATAGCATTTCCTGATTTTTCATGTATTATTTCTTTTATTGCAGGACCATAAGTGTCTAAAGCCTCATGTAATCTATATAATATTGGATCTGTATCTGCTTTATAAGGATGTTCTCTAAGAACGTCAAAAGCTTTTGAATCTAATTCTAACTCCTTTGCTAATAATTCAATGTATTCTTCTGGAACCCATTGTTGTCCTTTAAATGCACTAGCAAGCCATACCTTATTAACATTTATTTTATTAGCTAACTCCTCATAAGTTAATCCCTTTGCTTTTCTTGCTGCTTCTATTACTTTTAATTCTTTTTCATTTGAATATCTGTTTAAATAATCTTCATTTCTCATATTTATTTCCTCCTTTGTTTATAATATCACTTCCTACTAAGTTTAATGATATTATACATTAAACTCCTATTATTAATCAAAATTTATCTTTGCACGATTTTAAAATATTTTTTATTATTTATTAATAAAAAAATAATTTCTTTAATTTTAAAAAATCTATAAAAATTTTTTCTATAAGTTTTAGAAATTTAAAGTATTAGAAGATTGATTATCACATAAAATATTGTTAAATATTTTATTCAATTAACTAACTTATCTAAGTTTATCTTAAATAAGATTAACATAATTAACTGGAGGAAATTTTATGTTTTATCCTTATAATGAAAATTTAATAAAAAAAATGAATCCCCAAAAAACTTCTTTTATTACTTACATAGTAAACGCTATATTTATAATAACTTCTATATATTATTTATT
Source organism: Clostridium massiliamazoniense (assembly GCF_001403635.1). GTDB lineage: Bacteria > Bacillota > Clostridia > Clostridiales > Clostridiaceae > Sarcina > Sarcina massiliamazoniense. The sequence goes on along the minus strand of NZ_LN879468.1, from coordinate 17,932 downwards.
TAATAAAAATATAAAACTATTCATTGTTATGGTGTTATTTACAGTTGCTTATAACCTTCTTTTTTATTTTAATCTCTATTTAACTGCTAAACATCCTTCATACAAAATAGAAAAATACCATCATGAGTTAGAGTCTCTTAAAGCTAATGGAATTCCATTAGGAGCACAATTAAATGAAAACTACCTATTTGTTAGAGGTCTTTTATTCACTCAGATATGTAGAAATGAAGTTTATAACAATGAATATTTTATAGAAAGAAAAATATATTATAGAGATATAGAATCTATTTCTCAAACAGAATATACTTCATTTATTGAATTTCGAGATAGCAATAATCCTCAAAGAAATCTTGAAAGATTTTTTCTATCTTATTTCTTTGATGATAGCCATAAGTTACTTAGTGAACTTCATGATAAAGTCACTCATTACAAAAATTCTAATAAAATCTAAAAATAAAAACAGTATTAAATCTTAATAGTTAATACTGTTTTTTTATAAATAAATTAAATAGTTTTTTTATACTCAAAATCATATAATAGAGCTATTGCTATATCAATTAAAGGATATATAATCATTAAAGGAAAAAATACTATTAATATAGCTATTAATACATATTCAATAACTTTATAAAAAGCAACTTTTCTTTCTCTTGTTTTTTTCATCTTTAAGGATATAGAAGACATATATAAGAAAAATAAGTATAAGAAAAAAATCAATAAAATAAGCATCACTTTAGAATTATCATTTATACCATTAAATTTTTTTAAAATTGAAGAAATACAAAAAGAAGTTCCTATTGTATAAACAAAAATATTTATACTCTCTTCTCCAATAAACTTTCTCTTATTATGAATATAACTATTCATAAATCCAATTCGAACAGACATAGCCACAAACAAAACTAAAAATAAGCCCATAAATATTCCCCCTTAAATCTTCTAATTATTATTTCCTCCTTAACTTTATTAGATTACAATTTTCTTGATATTTATAATTATATTTTCTGTAATTACTTTAAATAACAATATTTATTAACACTTTCCTAAATCATTGACTTTTCTCTAGTAATTAATATATAATTCTTTATATAAGTTTTAGACTTATATTTAAGCTTTGAAATTAAGTAAATTTAATATATAACGTTGATTAGGAGTAGTACTATTTGTTTGTAGTCTTTAGAGAGCTATGGGTTGGTGAAACATAGTGTTGCATTAATAGGAACTTGCCTAGGAGTTTATGTGCTAGAAACACATAGGTCTTGCCACCTTATGGCATTAAAGTGAGAAGAATTTTTTTCTTCTAATAAGAGTGGTACCGCGAACCCCTTCGTCTCTTAAAATAGAGCTGAAGGGGCTTTTTTTAATTTGAGTTTTAAACACTTAAATAAATCTTAGAATCAAATTAGATGATATTTTGATTCTATCTTAGTACTTAATCAAATTTGTTATTCTAAAAATTTATTGATTTTAAAGCTATTATTAAATAATCCTTATACAAGGTTTTTAGAGAAAACTAGACTCTAAATTAAAAATATTTTAAATTTTGTAAAAATAATTTTTTATATATAGGAGGATTAAAAAATGGGTAATTACAATACTACCATTGATAAAAAATGGCAAGATAAATGGGCTGAAACTGAACTTTATAAATTTGACCCAAATAGTGATAAGGAAAAACTTTATGTTTTAGAAATGTTCTCTTATCCATCAGGAAGCCAACTTCATGCTGGACATTGGTTCAACTACGGACCTGTTGATTCATGGGCTAGATTAAAAAGAATGCAAGGTTATAATGTATTCCAACCAATGGGCTTTGATGCATTTGGTTTACCAGCTGAAAACTTTGCTATAAAAACAGGAATTCATCCAAAGGATTCAACTTTTAAAAATATAGCAAATATGGAAAAACAACTTAAAGCTATGGGAGCTATGTTTAACTGGGAAAATGAAGTAATAACTTGTTCAGAAGATTATTACAAGTGGACTCAATGGTTATTCTTAGAATTATATAAAAATAACCTAGCATATAGAAAAAAAGCTCCTGTTAACTGGTGTCCATCATGTCAAACAGTTCTTGCTAATGAGCAAGTTGTTGATGGTGCATGTGAAAGATGTGGAACTGAAGTTACTAAAAAGGACTTAACTCAATGGTTCTTCAAAATCACTAACTATGCTGATGAATTATTAGAAAAATTAGATGGGTTAGATTGGCCTGAAAAAACAGTTGCTATGCAAAAAAACTGGATAGGAAAATCAACTGGTGCTGAAGTTACTTTTAAAGTTAAAGATTCTGATTTAAGCTTTAATGTTTTCACAACAAGAGCTGATACTTTATACGGAGTAAGCTATGTTGTTTTAGCTCCTGAAAATCCATTAGTTGATAAATTAACTACTGCTGAGCAAAAAGAAGCTGTAGAAAACTACAAAGAAGAAGCAAAAAAACAATCTGATATAGAAAGACAATCTATTTCAAGAGAAAAAACTGGTGTATTCTCTGGAGCTTATGCTATAAATCCTATAAACGGAAAAGAAGTTCCAATTTGGATTGGTGACTATGTTCTAGCTACTTACGGCACTGGTGCAGTTATGGCTGTTCCTGCTCATGACGAAAGAGACTTTGCTTTTGCTGAGAAATTTAACCTACCAATAAATAGAGTTATTGAGCCTATGAATGGTGAAGAAGTTACTCTTCCATTTGGTGAGCATGGTAAATTAATTAATTCTGAAGAATTTAATGGTTTAACTACTGCTGAAGCTAAAGTTAAAATAATTGAAAAATTAGCCGAGAAAAATCTTGGAGCACAAAAAGTTAACTACAGATTAAGAGATTGGTTAGTTTCTAGACAAAGATACTGGGGAGCACCTATTCCTGTAATATACTGTGATGATTGTGGTACAGTTCCAGTACCTGAAAAAGATTTACCAGTTCAATTACCATACAATGTTGAATTTACACCAGATGGTAAATCACCACTTGCTAAATGCGAAGAATTTGTTAATACAACTTGTCCATGTTGTGGAAAGCCAGCTAAGAGAGAAACTGATACTCTAGATACTTTTGTATGTTCATCTTGGTACTACTTAAGATATCCAGATAATAAAAATTCAGAAAAAGCTTTTGATAAAGAAAAAGTAGATAGATTATTACCAGTTGATAAATATGTTGGTGGACCTGAACATGCTTGTATGCACCTTCTTTATGCTAGATTTATAACTAAAGCATTAAGAGATATGGGCTACTTAAACTTTGATGAACCATTTAAATCATTAACTCACCAAGGTTTAATACTTGGACCAGATGGTTTAAAAATGAGTAAATCTAAAGGAAACACTATTTCTCCTGATGATTATATCAAAGAATATGGTGCTGACGTATTTAGAATGTATCTAATGTTTGGTTTTGGATATGTTGAAGGTGGAGCTTGGAGTGATGATGGAATCAAGTCAGTTCATAAATTCGTAGAAAGAATTGAAAGAGCTTTAGACACTGCTAGAGAAGCAATTGCTAAAGGTGAAAACAATAAAACTACTATAGATAAAGCTGAAAAAGAATTAAACTTCTGGAGACATAATACTATAAAATCAGTTACTAAAGATGCTGAAATCCTTCAATTCAACACTGCTATAGCTAGAATGATGGAATTTGTAAATGCATTAACTAAGTATACTAAAGAAGCTCAAATGAATTTAGAGTTCTTAAAAGATGTACTAGATGATTATGTAAGATTACTTGCACCATTTGCTCCTCACTTCTCAGAAGAACAATGGAGCTTACTACTAGGGAATACTTATTCAGTATTTAATGAAGAGTGGCCAAAATATGATGAAAAAGCTTTAGTTAAAGATGAAGTTGAAATAGCTATTCAAATAAACGGAAAAGTTAAACATAAAATTGTTATTTCTTCTGGTCTTTCAGATGAAGAAATTAAAGCTACTGCTTTAGAAGATGAAAAAGTAAAAGAACTTACTAAAGGCAAAACTATAGTTAAAGTTATTGTTATTAAAGGAAGACTTGTTAATATAGTTGTTAAATAATTATAATTAAACTTATTTTTAAAGGGAACTTTTTTAAACTGACTAAATCAACAATTTAGGCTTTAATAAAAAAGTTCCCTTTTACTTTCTCTTATCATAAAATTTTAATAACCTCTTATCTCTTCATTATTACGCCTATCTTTCCATGAACTTTCCTTACTTTTGACTTTTTATAAAATAATCTTTGTAAAATTTAATTATATTTTTAAAAACTCTGTACTCTCACATAATGTTATAGATTATTATAAAATTAGAGAAAAAAGGAGTGTGTTAACTTTGTATAAAATCAGTGAAGTCTCTAAATTAACAGGTGTTTCAATACGGATGCTCCATCATTACGATAAAATAGGACTTTTAATTCCTTCCCAAAAAACAGAAGCAAAATATAGACTTTATAATAACGAAGATTTAAAAAGACTTTATGAAATACTCATATTAAAAGAATTAGATTTTTCCTTAAAAGAAATAAAAAATATTTTAGATTCTAATTCCTCTAATATAGAAAAGAATTTATTGAAACAAAAGGAACTTATAAAGGAAAAGAAAAAAAGATTAGAAAATATATTATGTTCTATTGATGAAACCCTAAAAGATTTAAAGGAGAATAAAAAAATGAGTAAGAAAAATTTTAAGGCACTAAGTTATGAAGAAATAAAAAAACATGAGGAAAAATATAAAGAAGAAAGTAAAAAAAGATATGGTTCTTCTAATGCCTACAAAGAATGTGAAGAAAAAACCTCAAAATACTCAAAAAAACAATGGGAAGATATAATGTCAGAGGGAAACTTAATTTATGAAGAATTAAGTTCTAACATGGATAAGTCTCCAGCTTCTCAAGAAGTACAAGAATTAGTAGAAAGATGGAGAAACCATATAAGTACTAACTTCTACAATTGTACTTTAGAAATATTCAGAGGGCTTGCTATAACCTATGTTTCAGACTCTAGATTTACTAAAAACATAGATAAATATGGAGAAGGTCTAACTAAATTTTTTAGTGATGCTATTAATATATACTGTGATATTCAAGAGAAATAATAGAAAAGGGGCAGTACCAATATTGGTACTACCCCTTTTTCATAAAATTATTAAATCTAAAGATCTTTTTTAATTAATATTAAAGCTGGAAGACCTAAGTAAGCAATAAATCCAGCAATAAAGCCAAGTATCTTTAATGTAATATCCATCTCGATTACCTCCATTTATTATAGAAGAGCTCCAAAGCTTCTTATATAAAGTTTTTTTACTCCTTGTACTAATAAACATAATATTATCATTAATATAAAGATATATAGGATGTACCAAGGTGTTATATAAACCATACCCATAGCACGACCTGCAGAAGTATAAGGAAGTATCCATCCAATTAATTGTGATCCAATTATCGCTAAATTAAATATCCATGATGGATTACTTTGTAAGAATGGTATTTTTTCTGTTCTTAATGTGTATAGAACGAAAATAGAGTTTGAAACTCCCTCAATAAACCAACCTGTTTGGAATAAAGCTGTACTATGTGCAGTAGTTCCAGTAGCATGGAAGAAGAACCACATAGTAACAAAACAAGCTATATCAAATATTGAGTTAGTAGGTCCAAATACTATTAACATCTTACTTATCTCTTTAGCATCCCATTTTCTAGGCTTAGCAATAAGTTCAGGATCAACATTATCCCAAGGGATAAATAATTGAGTAATATCATAAACTAAGTTTTGTACTAGTAATTCAAGAGGTAACATAGGTACAAATGGTAAGAAAATACTTGCCATAAGAACACTTATAGAGTTACCGTAGTTTGAACTTGCAGTAATTTTTAGATATTTTGTAGTATTAGCAAAAACTTTTCTACCTTCAACTATACCTTCTTTAAGTACCATAAGGTCTTTTTCTAATAATATAACATCTGCACTTTCTTTAGCAATTTCAACAGCAGTATCAACTGAGATTCCAACATCTGATTCTTTTAATGCTATAGCATCATTTATTCCATCTCCCATAAAAGCAACAACTTTATCTGCATTTTTTAATACTCTTACAATTCTTGCTTTTTGTAGTGGATTTAATTTAGCAAATACATTAGCTTTTAGAGCTTCTCTTGCTAATTGTTCATCTGTCATTTTTGCAATTTCAGAACCAAGTAAAATTCCTGTTATTTCAAATCCTACTTGACTACAAACTTTCTTAGTAACAAGTTCATTATCACCAGTTAAAATCTTAACATTAACACCATAGTACTCAAGAGCTTCTAATGCTTCTTTAGTTGTTTCTTTTGGTGGATCTAAGAATCCTAAGAATCCTATTAATGTCATTTCAGTCTCATCATCTAACTTAGCTGAAGTTTTATCAATCTGTCTTTTAGCAACAGCAATAACTCTCATACCTTCTAAGTTTAATTGATTTATTTTTTTTCTTAATGTAGAAATAATTTTATTATCTATTTCTAATAATTTACCGTTCATTTCTACATATTTAGAAATACTTAACATTTCTTCAAATGCACCCTTAGTTATTAATGTAGGTGTATTATTTTCTTCAACTAATACTGACATTCTACGTCTATTAAAATCAAATGCTAACTCATCAAGTTTTATAAAGCTATTATCTGCTGCTTTATCAATACTTTTTTCTTTAGCACAATCCATTATTGCAAAATCAATTACGTTTTGTAATCCATTTTGGCTTGAACTGTTAATATAAGCATATCTAAGAACTTCATCAGAAGTATTACCAGCTGTATCAATGCACTCTTCAACTCTAATATGGTCATCTGTTAATGTTCCTGTTTTATCTGTACAAAGTATCTCAATAGAACCAAAGTTTTGTATTGAGTTGATCTTTTTAACAACTGTTTTTTTCTTAGCCATTTTAACAGCACCTTTAGCAAGGTTCTCAGATATAATTGCAGGTAACATTTCAGGTGTTAATCCAACTGCTAGTGATGCAGCAAATATTAAAGATTGTAAAAAGCTTCCTGTTTGATACCAGTCTATAACAAGTACTAATGGAACCATTACAAACATGAATTTTAAAAGCATTTTAGATACTTGTCTTACACTCTTATCAAAATCTGTTTCTGGATCTGCATCTTGTAATGATGCTTGCATTGCACCAAAGTATGTATTTTTTCCTGTTCCAATAACAACTGCAGTAGCAGTACCACTTACAACACTAGTTCCTAAAAGACAAACATTTGTATAATCTCCAACTTCAGAACTATTAGAATTATTAATTGTTAACTTTTCCACCGGCTCAGATTCTCCAGTTAAAGCTGATTGACTAACAAGAAGATCTTTACATTCTAAAATTTTCAAATCAGCTGGAACTATATCACCTGTTCTTATTTTAACTATATCTCCTACTACTAAATCTTTTGTTTCTATTTGTTCAAAATCTTTAGTATTTCTTTTTACCAAACATGTATTTTTTACAAAATTCTCTAAAGCTCTTGCAGCTTTTCCTGATCTATACTCTTGAGTGAACTGAATTACTCCTCCCACTACTATTAAGAAAAGTATAATGTTAATTTGTGACCAACTTTGTTGACTAGGCGGTACAAATAGCCAACAAGCACCTGTTAAATAACTTATAATAGCGATTATTACTAATACGAATACAAAAGGATTTATGAAAGCTTTACAAAACTGTATAATTATATGCGGCTCTTTCCCAGATTTTGTATCGTTATTTCCGTAAGATGACAAATTTTTCTTAACCTGAGATTCATTTAATCCATCAAGTGAACTATTAAATTTTTTCAATAATTGCTCATTAGAAATTTCACTATTTTCGTGGATTTTTGAAGTAACACTCTTAAAATGCTCCTGATCAAATTTATTATCTTTTTTATTCCTCATTTATTATTCTCCTTGTATGATATAATTCTAAAATTCAGTAAAATTTAAATTACATCATTAAAATCAACCATATGGAAGACTAGTTTTGTTACTTAATTCTTTTTTCTTCTTTTGTGTCATAAAGTTTTAAACTCTCCTTTCTTTTTATTATCCAATAAAAAAGATATTTGGTTTAAAATTTTAATTTTTATGAAAATAAATTTCTAAATGAAACATCTTTCTCATTAGATAAGCATTTCTTACTTGAAGAACTGCATTTGTATTTTACCATGATGCAAATATTTTTTTCAACGCTATATTTTTTTTTATTGTCATAATCGAAAATCTATATTATATATTTATTTACTTTTTGTTAATATTTTATTTAAATTTTATTATTATTTTGTTAATTATATATTCACATATATACTTTTAGTATCTAAATCATAAAAAAATATTTTATTTAATAAATTAACATTAAATTAATATTATATATTCTGCAAATAAAAAAATACAGAAAGTTAATTTATTTTATAACTTTCTGTATTTACAACTACACATATTAATGATTTTATTTTTAAATCAATATTATATTTTTAGATTAGTTTTTTTTATTTTCCACTGAAATTATTATGAATCCTTTTTTATAAGAATATATGCTGGTAATAATATATAAGCGCATATTCCTACAAAATAACCTAAAATTTGCATGTCGCTAAAAAAGTTCATTGAATACCCTCCAAACTATTAACCCTTAATTATACTATAGTAATTTATCAAATCTCTTCATATATATAATTTTAGCCAATTGACTCACAATAAAGTAGAATACAATTACTAAGAATAAGAATATAAAGTAAAGTGGATTTATATATACCATTCCAACTGCTCTTCCAAAGAAAGTATAAGGAAGTGCTAATCCAACAATTAATGATAATATGATAGAAATATTAAGTTGCCATGATGGATTGCTTTGTATGAACGGAACTTTTTCTGTTCTTAACATATAAAGAACTAAAACTTGTGTTATGAAACCTTCCATAAACCATCCTGTTTGGAATAATTGTTGACTATAAGCAGTAGTACCAGTAGCATGATATCCAAACCACATTATTAAGAATGTACACATATCAAAAATTGAATTTGTAGGTCCAAATACTATCATAAATTTACCTATATCTCTAGCATTCCATTTTCTAGGTCTTAGAATTAATTCTTCATCTACATTATCCCAAGGTATAACAACTTGAGTTATATCGTAAACTAAGTTTTGTATTAATAATTCTATAGGTAACATAGGTACAAAAGGAATAAATATTCCAGCTAAAAGTACACTTATAGCATTTCCGTAGTTTGAACTTGCAGTTATTTTTAAGTATTTAGTAGTATTTGCGAAAATTTTTCTTCCTTCAATTATACCATCTTTAAGAACCATTAAGTCCTTTTCTAAAAGTATAACATCTGCTGAATCCTTTGCTATATCAACTGCTGTATCTACTGAAATACCAACATCTGATTCTTTTAAGGCTATGGCATCATTAATACCATCTCCCATAAATCCTACTATTTTATCACCATTTTTAAGAACTCTAACTATTCTTGCCTTTTGTAGTGGATTAAGTTTAGCAAAAACATTAGTTCTCATAGCTAGTTTAAATAACTCATCATCAGATAATTTTTCTATTTCTGGTCCTAAAACTATATTAGTTATTTCAAGTCCTACTTGTTCACAAACCTTTTTAGTAACTATTTCATTATCTCCAGTTAAAACCTTAACATCTACACCATAGTAATTTAAAGCTTCAATAGCAGCCTTAGCACTTTCCTTTGGTGGGTCTAAGAATCCGATAAATCCAATTAAAGTCATTTCATTTTCATCACTTACGCCAAATTTTTTATCCTTTGGTTGACTTCCTTTTCTAGAAACACCAATTACTCTCATACCTTGAGCATTTAATTTTTTAACTTCATATCTGATTTTATCTTCTAATTCTTTTGTTATTTCTACTACCCTTCCATTAACTTCAGCAAATTTAGAGACAGCTAACATTTCCTCTAAAGCCCCTTTAGTTATGATTTGAGCTAAACCTGTTTCTTCATCATCAACGATAACTGACATTCTTCTTCTATTAAAGTCAAATGCAATATCATCATAACGTGTATATTGATTTTCTAATTTATTAAACTCTTTTTCTTTTCCTTTTTCTATAATAGCATGGTCAATTACATTTTGAAGTCCACTTTGCATTGAACTATTTAAATAACCATATTTTAATACTCTATCATCATCTTTTCCATCTATATTCATATAGTGTTCAACAATGATTTTATCATCTGTTAATGTTCCTGTTTTATCAGTACAAAGAATTTCCATAGATCCTATGTTTTGAATTGCACTAATCTTTTTAACAACAGTTTTCTTTTTAGCCATCATAACAGCACCTTTTGCAAGGTTCTCTGAAACAATAGTTGGAAGCATAACTGGAGTTAATCCAATAGCTGTTGATGTTGCGAACATTAAAGAATCAAGTAAACTTCTTGTTTGATAGAAATCAAGAACAAATACTATAGGTACCATTACACACATAAATACTAATAACATTTTTGCTACATTATCAACACTTTTTTCGAAACTAGTTTTTTCTTCTGCTTCTTCAAGAGAGCTTTGCATAGCACCAAAATATGTATTTTTCCCAGTTCCAACTACAATTCCTGTAGCAACTCCACTAACTACGTTAGTTCCTAGTAAACAAAGATCTGTATATTCTCCTACTTCTGTGCTTTCACTTTTATTAACTTCACATTTTTCTACTGGTTCTGATTCACCAGTTAAAGCAGATTGACTAACAAATAAATCTTTTACTTCTATAAGTTTTATATCTGCTGGAATTACATCTCCAGTAGTTAACTTTACTATATCCCCTACAGCAAGTTCTTTCATATCTATTTGAGTAAAATCTTTACCTGCTCTTTTTACTTTACATGTTGTTTTAATCATATTATGTAGTGCAGCAGCAGCTTTTCCAGATTTATATTCTTGAACAAAAGTAATAGTACCACTTGCAAAAATAAGTACAATAATTATCCAAACACCAGACCAACTTTGTTGACTAGGTGGTACAAATAGCCAACAAGCACTTGTTAAATAAGTTACAATACCTATTAAAATAAGAACAAATACAAATGCATTGGCAAAAGCTTTAAGATATTGAACAATAATTGGTGGGTCTTTCTTTTCTGAACTTTCATTTCTACCGTATTTTTCAATATTCTTCTGCGCTTGAGCTTCAGATAATCCATCCTTTGAACTTCCAAACTTTTTATAAAGTTCTGCATTACTACTTACACTATTATCATGCAAATTTTTAACCACTTTATCAAAAATTTCTCTGTTAAATTCTTTTTTCTTTTGTGCCATAATATCTTACACTCTCCTTTCTTCACTTACATAAGTTACATAATTTAGAATATTATAATTAATGTTCTAAACTATATATCCTACTTTCCCTAAGTAAGCTGAAGAAAAATTCTAATATAAAAAATTCACATGATATTTTAATAAATTTATTAATAAATTATTAACAAAATATTATGACTCTATTAACATTTTATCAGTTTTATTTTTTAAAAGCAACTTTAATATTAAATTATATATTTATAATCTAATTAATAATCATACCGTAAATTTATAGTATTTCTACTTCTTTAACTAGTTACCCCTATTTTTGCAACTTTTCTAAACTCCATGAAAATACTTTCTTTCATTAATACCCTAATATATTTTAATATATTTATCTTACTTAATCAAAAGCTACTCTCTCACTTTTATCTTCTAAATAAATTAAGCCACAATATTTAAAATTATTTTTTATAAGAAGCTTTTGCATAGATATATTATCCTTCTGAGTATCTATTTTTATACTATTAAGATTTCTTTCAAAAGCTAATTTTTGAGCTTCTTCTATAATTCTTGTTCCTATTCCAAAGCCCTTAAAATCATTGCTTATAGCAATTCTATGAATAACGGCATAGTCATTATTACTTAGCCATGTTCCTTCATAAATTTCATTATAAGTTTTTTCTCCTCTAAAGGAAATTACTACAGTTCCTATAACTTTATTATCATTAATAACAACAAAACTCTCTTCATTTTTTATGTCACTTAATATAACTTCTTTATCAGGATAGCCATCCTGCCATTGATTTATATTATTTTCTTTAAAATACAACTTCGCTTCATTAATAATTTTCATAATTTCATCAATATCTTTTATAGCTGACTTTCTAAACTCCATAAAACTCCTCATTTCTATCAATATCCTATTATATATTTTAATTTATTTCCTTTCCTTAATCAAAAAATTATTTAGCTTATAATACTTCATGTAATTATAAAAAATAAACTCTTCTTATATATCAATCTAATTAATCTCTATATTGTAATACTTAATTAAGATTAACTAAATTTCTTTGTAATTGGTAAATAAATGAAAAATTGTATAATTACTAATGTTAATTAACTAAACATAAAAAATTTATGGAGGAATTCACTAATGAAAAAACTTGGAATCACAATTTTAATTTTATGTGCTTTAGGTTGTTGTGTTGGAGGTGGCTATTATATAACTACTCAAAAAAATAACTCACAACAAAGCTCTCAAGGAAAATTAATATCTAATAATCCAACAGAAAATACTAATTTATCAACTGGTAATACTAAGACTTCTATTTTATCTGATGATACAAATACAAGTGCAAATAACCTTGAAACAAATACTACTACTTCCCCTAATTCATCAACTAACCAAATAGGTAAGGTTCATAGCTTTACTAACCTATCACAAAAAACTAATAATACTAAAAACAATACTGCAAATAACACCACTGATACTAGTCCCTTAAATAATACTAACATTAGTAATAGTAACAATAATAATAATTTAGTAAATGCAACAACCCTTCCAAGTGATCTTTCCACAATAAATATTGCTGCTGGAGATTATTACTTTGCACTAGGTAACAAGGCTTCCCAATTAGCCAAACCAGTAAGTGAAGTTAGAGAAATGATTTATAATGCAGTAAAAAATAAAATTACTAATACAGGTTATATAAATCTAACAAAAAATGAAGAAGAAATAGTGTCTCATGGAACAAGTGCACAAAAAGAAGAATTAATGAAAAAATTAGGAGCAAATTCTTTATTAATCAATGTAACATATAATACAAATTTTCCAACTAGTAGTCCTAATGTTACTATTAGACCAGAGAACTTTACTGGAGGGCAATTTTATTATAGCTTCTTAATTTCAACGCTACAGGATATGTGTAAAAATATAAATAATTGGTCAGAATATAAAGGATTTATCTCAACAAATGGAACCTTATTAACTAATTCACAATTTAAAGAAGCTTGTACCTCTAAAAACTTTTACTATCTAAATCTTCAACAACCAGCTTATCCTGAATATTTCAAATTAAATGTATAAAATCTTTACCTAGCTACTAATTTTATACTTTTCATAAGTAAAGAAGACAACATTTTAATTTATCTGATAGCTAGAGATTATAATACTCCTATCTTACTGTAAGCTCTATCTAAGTTATCTTTATAAAAAAGAATCTCATGTAGTTATAACTCGCATAACCTTACATGAGATTCTAGATGTCTTTTATTTTATTATTCTTGAAATCTTAGTTTATATTATTTTTTTCTTCTAAATATGAATAATGCACTCATAGCTCCTATTAAAGCTGCTAAAGCTCCAAGGTCCTTAGCTTCATTTTCTTTATTCTTCACATTTAATCCTGTATTAGGTAATGTTCCTGATATACTACTATTTTCACTACCTTGATTACCTTGACCATTAAGTAAATTATTATCAGTATATGAATTATTGTTATTTAATCCATCACTAACAGAACCACTATTAAATGCCTTGTTATTTTCACTATTAGTAGGTATTGGTTCATTATTTTTCACTTGACCAATATTTCCTATATTATCAATGTTATTTCCACTTGATATTCCTTGATTATTATTTCCTAATCCAGCACTTGTATTAGAACTATTTCCTATTGATCCAATATTACCAATGCTATTACCTTGTCCATTACTATTGTTTACTTTTGAACCACTAGTTTTAGTGTTATCAGCTTTTCCATTATGGCTTTCTTGTCCACTTCCACTATTTCCTGTGTTGTGATTTACTTCTGATCCATTAGCTTTAGTATTATCAGCTTTTCCATTATGGTTTTCTTGCTCATTTCCACTATTTCCTGCATTGTGGTTTACTTCTGATCCACTATTCTTAGTATTATCAGCTTTTCCATTATGGTTTTCTTGCTCATTTCCACTATTTCCTGTATTGTGATTTACTTCTGAACCACTATTATGATTATTATTTATAACATTGTGTTTTGGAACTTCATTATTAATTGCCTCTACATGATAAACTATTAGAGTTTCACCTTTAACAATACTTGTAGGCATACCATTTAATTCATTTCCATTTACATCTGATGTTATACTTTGTAACTTATAACCTTTTGGCATTTTTAATTCATTTATTTTACTTCCAATAGGTTCATTAGAAGTACTTTCATATATTACTTTTCCATTATTTGAAACCACTTCAACTTTTAAAGTTCCATTTATAACTTTTGATGTTTTTTGTTCATTATTATCTTTACTTACATGATAAATTATTGTTGTATTTCCTTGTACAACTTTACTTGGTATCTCATTAGAACTTTCACCATTTATAGTGACTGATATATTGTCTAAGTGATATCCAGTAGGTATGTTAACTTTTTCTATTTCATTTCCAACTTTTTCATTAACATCACTATAGTAAATAACCTTACCATTTTCAGTTACTACTTCTATCTTTAAATTACCATTTTTATCCTTATTTTTATTAGTATCTTGTCCATTTGTATTGGTATTTTTTCCACTAGGACTTTCTTGCTCATTTCCACTATTTCCTGTGTCATTACTTACTTTTGTACCATTATTATGATTTTCTTTATTATCACTAGGTTTATTAGTGTCACCAGAATTTTTATTTGTTACTTGTTGTGTTGGAACATTAACATTGTAAATTATAGTTGTTGTATTGTTATTAGAATTTTCTTCTATAGTATTTGGAACTTTATTACTTTCAACTCCATTAACTGTAACAGATACTATTTTATCATTTTTAGGTATTGAAATTTCATTAAATTTGCTTCCTACATCACCTTCATGTATAGCACTCTCTATAACTTTTCCATCCTGATTAACTACCTTTACTATTACTTTTCCAGTAGCAACTGGTTTAGAATTTTGATTTTTAACAACATTTTGAGGTACATCAACATTATATATTACAGTAGTTTTATTGTTAGTTTCTTTATTAGCTTCTATTTTATTTATTACTGTATTTGTAGAAACTTCTTTACCATTTAAAGTAACACTAATTACTTTATCTTTATTTGGTATGTTTATAGGATTAAACTCAAATCCAACATCACCTACATGAGTAGCTTCCTCTATTACTTTTCCATTTTGGTTAACTACTTTAATAATCACTTCACCTTTTTCTACTGGCTTATTAGTAACATGTGATGTATTTCCTTGATCTGGCTCATTAGTGTTCTTAGTTGTTCCATTGTGGCTTTCTTGTTTGCTTCCACCATTTCCTGTTCCATTAGTTACTTTTGAACCACTATCTCCAGTGTTATTGGCTTTTCCATTATGGTTTTCTTGCTTACTTCCACTATTTCCTGTTCCATGGGTTACTTTTGAACCACTATCTCCAGTATTATTAGTTTTTCCATTATGATCTTCTTGCTTATTTCCACTATTTTCTGTTCCATTAGTTACTTTTGAACCACTATTAGCTGTAGTCTTAGTTTCTCCATTATGATTTTCACTAGCTTTTTGTTTATGTTTATCTTGTGAATTTTTACTTTGTGTTGATTTTGAATTTGCTTCAACAACATAAGTTATTGATACATCACCATTTTCTATATCCTTAGGTAATTCTTTTTCTATATTTTCAGCACTATATGTTTTACCATTAATAATTACTGCTTTTATAGTATAGCCCTCTTCAGGTTTATACACTTGAAGATTTACAGCTGTTCCAACTTCACCACTAGCTACTTCATGCTCTTTTACTATAACTTTTCCTGTATTAGTTACTACCTTTTCTAATATTTCACCTGTAGGAATTTTTGTTATGTTATATACAACCTCAATATTTTTGCCTTCATATTCTTTTGGTATATTACTTTCTGTAACATTATGTCCATTAACTGTTACGCTACTTATTACATATCCTTTAGGAATATTCGGAACTAAATTGCTTGGTTTTTCACCTACATAACCTTCAGTAGTTTTACTTTCAATAATCTTGCTACCACAAACCACTTCAACTTTATATTTACTTTCATTTTCAGCTACAACATAAGTTATCTTTTCATTTTTATTTGAAATCTCAGATGGTAAAACATAAATAACCTTATTATTTAATTCACTTGATATAGGTTCATTATTTAATAATACTTTAACTAAATGATAATTAGCTGGTATACTTAGTCTCTTTAGTTCTACTTTATCTCCATCTATTCCTTTAGCTACTATCTTACTTGGAACTATTACTTTTCCAGTAGTACTTATCATTTCTTCTGATATAGTATTCTTTTCTATAGGTGTTACTGTGTATACTATAGCTGTATTCTTATCACCTATTTTAACCTCATAATCATCAGCTACTTTAACTTCCTTACCTCCTATAGTTACCTTTTCTAACTTATAACCCTTTGGTATTGAAAGTCCCTTAATATCAATAACTTCTCCATCTTCTCCTGTTTTAACTACTTTAGTAGGCATTAACACCTTACCTGTATTAGTAATTATACTTTCAGTTATAGAATTTGTAGGTATTTTAGCTAAATGATAAACAACAACTTGTTTTTCCTTTTTATAAGTTAACTTATCTAATGAGTGTACATCTTGTCCATTTATAGTTATTGATTTAACTTCATATCCTTTAGGAACTTTAATATTGTATGTGCCTACTTCAGTATCTACTTGTCCACTCTTTACTCCTACACTTACAGGTTTTTCATTTCCAACTTGAGTTTCATAAGAAATTTCTCCTTCTATAGGAACTACGTTATAGCTAACTATTTCTCCATTAGATACTACTTTAACATCATTAATATTTGTATAAGTTTTAGTATTTGCACTCAAGCTTAATTCATTTCCTTCTTCATTATTTAAAGATACTGTTATATCTTTTAATTTATAATTTGAAGGTATTTTATCCTCTATGTTAGTAACAGAAACATTAAAAGGTAATCTATATTCATTTTCATATAAAACTTGACCTTTTTCATTTATTACTCTTTCACCAACATTCATTATTTTAGGAACTAAATTATAAATTATTGTAGTATTTTTATCGCCAAATACTTTTGGAAGGTTTTCTGCTAAAGTTTTAACTCCATTAACTGTTATATCCTTAAGTTTATAATCATTATTATCCCAAACTGGAGCAACCTCTTTATAAGTTTCCCCTTGATAACTTGTTGTTATAATTGGTTTACCTAGAACTTTTCCATTAACCATAGTTTCAACTGTTATTGTTGACTTAGCTATAGGTGATACTACATAAGTTATGTTAAGGTTATTACTTGGCATAACTGTTGGTAATTTATCAGCTGGAGTTTTAACTCCATCTACAAGAATGTAATCTAACTTATACTCTTTCTTATCCCAATTATTATCACTTATTGAAATTTTATCACCTTCAGCATAAGAAGTAACTGGCATAGTATTTAAAACTTTTCCATCTTCAGTTTTAACATCAATATTTAATTTATATTCACTATCACTAGCCATATAATAAACAATATTCATATTGTTACCTAAATAATATTTAGGTAACTGATTAATATCAGTCTTTACTCCATTAACTGTTACATAATCAATATGATAATTTTCTAAAGTTGGTATACTTTCATTTTCAATAGAATCACCAATTAATCCTGTTTCTTTATAATTATATTTATCTCCT